>NZ_VFMS01000001.1:2400000-3600000 GCF_006715165.1 Arthrobacter sp. SLBN-122
GTAGGCGTTGACGTGGCGGGAGAGCTCGTTGCCGTAGAGCGGCATGCCTGCCTCGAGGCGGAGGGAGTCGCGGCAAGCCAGTCCGGCGGGGACCAGGCCGGAGCCGTCGCCGGCTTCAAGCAGTGCTTCCCACAGGGCGGGTGCGTCCACGTTGGGAACGTAGATTTCGAAGCCGTCCTCGCCCGTGTAGCCGGTCCGCGCCACGAGCAGGTCCTGCCCGTTAAGTTCCACCTCGACGGCGGCGTAGTACTTCAACTCCCGGACCAGTGCGTGCTGTTCGGCCGCGACCAGCTTCAGGAGGATCGCCTCGGAATTCGGTCCCTGCACGGCAATAAGCGAGGTCTCAGCGGAGGCGTCCTGCACAGTGACGTCGAAGTTGGCGGAGCGCTCCAGGAGTTCCTTCGCCACAACAGCCGCGTTGCCAGCGTTGGGAACCACCAGGAAGACGTCGGTGCCATCCTGTGCGGCGGGGCGGCGGTAGGTGATGAGGTCATCGATGATGCCGCCGTCGGCGTCGCAGATCAGCGAGTATTTCGCTTTTCCGATCGCCACCGCTGACAGTTTGCCGGCCAAGGCATAGTCCAGGAACGCGGCGGCATCGGGCCCGGTCACCCAGACCTCACCCATGTGGGAAAGGTCGAACAGGCCGGCCGCGCTGCGCACGGCATGGTGTTCGGCCAGCTCCGAGCTGTACTTGAGCGGCATCTGCCACCCGCCGAAGTCGGTGAAGGAGGCTCCGGCCTTCTTGTGCTGCTCAAAGAGAGCGGTGTAATTCTCAGTCATTGGAAGTCCTTAGTTCTCAAATTCGGCTGTGCTGTCCTCAAACGCTTCGAGGGGCGGGCAGGAGCAGATCAGGTTCCGGTCGCCGGCGGCGCCGTCGATCCTGCCCACTGGCGGGAAGTACTTGTCTTGGCGCAGCGAGGCAACGGGGAAGACGGCCTGCTCGCGCGGGTAGGCGCGGTCCCAGTCGGAGCTGACGACGGCGGCTGCCGTGTGGGGTGCGTTGCGCACCGGTGATGCCTCCAGGGTGAAGTCGCCGCTGGCTACCTGCTGGATCTCGCCGTGGATGGTAATCATGGCCTCGATGAAGCGGTCGATCTCCGCCAGGTCCTCGGACTCGGTGGGCTCCACCATCAGGGTGCCCGCAACCGGGAAGGCCAGGGTGGGGGCGTGGAAGCCGAAGTCGATGAGGCGCTTGGCCACATCCTCCGCGGTAACGCCGGTCTTCGCGGTGAGTTCGCGCAGGTCCAGGATGCACTCGTGGGCCACCAAACCGCCCTCGCCCGTGTACAGGACCGGGAAGTATTCGTTCAGGCGGGACGCGACGTAGTTCGCTGCCAGCAGTGCGGACTTGGTGGCCTCGGTCAGGCCATCGCCGCCCATCAGCTTCACGTAGGCCCAGGAAATGGGCAGGACACCGGCGGAACCAAAGCGCGAAGCGGAGATCGCGACGCCATGGCCGGCCTCGTGGGCGGCCTTGTTGGCATCGCCCGGCATGAACGGTGCCAGGTGGGCCTTGGCAGCCACAGGCCCGACGCCCGGTCCGCCACCGCCGTGCGGGATGCAGAAGGTCTTGTGCAGGTTCAGGTGCGACACGTCGCCCCCGAACTGGCCCGGCTGCGCCAGGCCGACCAGGGCGTTCAGGTTGGCGCCGTCAACGTACACCTGGCCGCCGGCAGCATGCACGGCGTCGCAGACCTCGCGGACGTCGGAATCGTACACACCGTGGGTGGAGGGGTAGGTAATCATGATGGCCGAGAGGACGTCCTTGTTGGCTTCGATCTTCGCCTGCAGGTCCGCGTGGTCTATCGTCCCGTCAGCGGCGGTGGCGACAACGACGACCTTCATCCCGGCGAGGACTGCGGAGGCCGCGTTGGTGCCGTGCGCCGAGGCAGGGATGAGGCAGACGTTGCGCTGCTGCTCGCCGCGGGAGTGGTGATAGCCGCGGATCGCCAACAGGCCTGCGAGCTCGCCCTGGGAGCCGGCGTTGGGCTGGATGGACACCTGGTCGTAGCCGGTGATCTCGGCGAGGTCGGCTTCCAGTCCGGAAATCAGTTCACGCCAGCCTTCAGTCTGGGAGTCCGGGGCGAACGGGTGGATCGAGGCGAACTCCGGCCAGGAGATGGCTTCCATCTCGGCCGTGGCGTTCAGCTTCATGGTGCAGGATCCCAGCGGGATCATGGTGCGGTCCAGCGCCAGGTCCCGGTCAGAGAGCTTGCGGATGTAGCGCAGGAGCTGGGTTTCCGAGCGGTGGGTGTTGAACACAGGGTGCTGCAGGTAATCGGAGGTGCGCAGCAGAGACCCGGGCAACTCGAAACCCTGGGCGTCACCCACGGGACCGGCACCAAAGGCGACGGCGACGGCGGACAGGGTTGCCGCCGTCGTCGTTTCATCAACGGAGACGCCTACCGTGTCCGCGTCGATGAAGCGCAGGTTGATGCCGCGGGCTTCGGCTGCGGTGATCACCTTGGCGGCCTTGCCGGGAACGCGGACCGTAAGGGTATCGAAAAAGGAGGCACTGACCAGTTCGCGGCCCATGGAGGTGAGCGCGGTGGCCAGGACGCGGGCCTTGCCGTGGACCGCTTCGGCGATTGCCTTCAGCCCGTCCGGGCCGTGGTACACCGCGTAGAAGGAGGACACGATGGCCAGCAGCGCCTGGGCGGTGCAGATGTTGGAGGTGGCCTTCTCGCGGCGGATGTGCTGCTCGCGGGTCTGCAGGGCCAGACGGTAGGCGGGGGCGCCGGCGTTGTCCCTGGACACGCCCACAATCCTGCCGGGCAGGGTCCGTTCCATGCCCTTGCGGACAGCCATGTAAGCGGCGTGCGGCCCCCCAAAGAACAACGGCACGCCAAAACGCTGGGTGGAACCGACGGCGATGTCGGCGCCCTGCTCGCCCGGAGGGGTGATGAGGGTGAGGGCCAAAAGGTCCGCGGCCACGGTCACCAGCGCACCGCGGTCCTTGGCCTCGGCGATGACGGCGGACTGGTCCCAGACCCGGCCGGAGACACCGGGCTGCTGCAGCACCACCCCGTTGATGGCACCGTCAGGCAGTCCCTTGGACAATTCGGCGATTTCCACCTCGAAGCCGAGCGCCTCCGCACGGCCCAGCACGATGGCGATGGTCTGGGGGAGGCAATCGGCGTCGAGCACCGTCCTGCCGTCCTTGGCATCCTTGTTCTTGTTGGCCCTGCGCATCAGCAGCACGGCCTCAGCCACCGCCGTCGCCTCGTCGAGGAGGGAGGCGTTTGCCACGGGGAGGGCTGTCAGGTCCTGCACCATGGTCTGGAAGTTCAGCAGCGCCTCCAGCCGGCCCTGGGAAATCTCCGGCTGGTACGGGGTGTAAGCGGTGTACCAGGCCGGGGATTCAAGGATGTTGCGGCGGATCACCGGAGGCGTGACGGTGTCGTAGTAGCCCTGGCCGATCAGCTGGACCGCGGTCTTGTTCCGGCCGGCGATCCGGCGGAGTTCGGCCAGGACCTCCACCTCGCTGAGGGCGTCGGTCAGCCTGAGGGCAGTGTCCTGACGGATGGATGCGGGGACAGCCATGTCAACGAGGCCATCCACGCTGTCATAGCCCACGGCCTTGAGCATGGTGTCGACGTCGGCTTGGCGGCGCGCGCCGATATGGCGGTCAACAAACGATGTTGGATGCGGATGAATCGTCATGAGGAACTCCAGTTCTGGCCGGCCGAAGGTGGCACGGCGTGGGATGGGTTCCTCCCCGCTCTGTATTGGACCTGAGAGATTCCGCGTTGCCTGCTCTTGGCAGGGGGCCGCTTGCACCGTCGGTGAACCAGGCAGAAGCCCGGTTGCTTTCCAGAGTCGCCTCGCCATGACGGTACGTGGGCCTGAGAGATTCCTGGGGAGGATTTGCTCCTACGGCGCCTGCCCGGTGTTTCGCGGGAGGACTCTCCCGTCACAGCTCGAAAGGCTTATTAAAATGTGGGTGATTCGGCTCACAAGGTATCGGGATTAGCTGCCGGTGGCAAATCGGACGGCTGCCACAGGCGGATGCATCCGGCCCGTGACGCCCTTCTGTCCCGCTTGTGTCGGAGCAGGTTTGACTTTCGATGGTGACGGACACCACACTGAACCCCGGGATTGGCACCGCCGGTGGCCGGCTCAACGTATCCGGAGCGGCCCACCAGCCGGCGTCCATCCCAATGCATGACCCGCCGCGGCCCCCAGGGCTGCGGCTTCCAACTGAACACGCCTTCGACCTGCGGCGGGAGAGCCCTGCCCGGTACATTCAGCAGGCGCCGTAGGAGCAAACCCTCCCCAGGAAACTCTCAGGCCCACGTACCGCCGCGGACAGGCAACTCTGGAAAGCAGCCAGGCAAGTCCTGGCTCACCGACGGTGCAAGCGGCATGGGCTGCGGAAACTCTCAGGTTCACTACAGAGCGGGGAGGAATCAAATCTTTTGCGGTACCCAAGTGCCGCTTTATCGATGGAGTTCCTCATGGCGATTCATCCCCCCACGTCCAACGGCGAACCTGCGCGCAACGAAGCCGTAAACACGCCCGCCCGCAGCGAGCCACCCCACCTTGAACGGCAGCTCAGCAACCGCCACATCCAGCTCATCGCCATCGGCGGAGCGATCGGCACCGGCCTCTTCATGGGCTCCGGCAAGACCATCTCCGCCGCCGGCCCCTCCGTGATCTTCGTGTACATGATCATCGGCTTCATGCTCTTCTTCGTCATGCGGGCCATGGGCGAACTGCTGTTGAGCAACCTGAACTACAAGTCCTTCAGTGACTTTGCCGCCGACCTCCTGGGGCCGTGGGCCGGCTTCTTCACCGGCTGGACCTACTGGTTCTGCTGGGTGATCACCGGAATCGCGGACGTGATCGCGATTGCCGGCTACTCCAAGGAGCTCTGGCCGGGGCTTCCGCTGTGGATCCCGGGCCTGGCCACGGTGGGCATCCTGCTCCTGCTGAACCTCGCCACTGTCAAGGCTTTCGGCGAGACCGAGTTCTGGTTCGCCCTCATCAAGATCATCGCCATCGCTGCCCTCATCATCGTGGGCCTCTTCATGATTTTCACCGGGTTCCAGAGCGACGCGGGCACGGCAAGCTTCACCAACCTGTGGAGCCATGGCGGGTTCTTCCCCAACGAGTTCATGGGCTTCGTGGCCGGATTCCAGATCGCCGTGTTCGCCTTCGTGGGCATTGAGCTGGTGGGCACCACGGCAGCCGAGGCCAAGAACCCCGAGCGCACGCTGCCCAAGGCCATCAACGCCATCCCTGTCCGCGTGCTGCTGTTCTACGTCGGCGCGCTGGTCATCCTGATGGCGGTCACCCCGTGGACCCAGTTCGCCGCGGGCCACAGCCCCTTCATCGGCATGTTCTCCCTGGCCGGCCTCGGCGCCGCGGCCACAGTGGTCAACCTGGTGGTCCTCACCTCGGCCATGTCCTCCGCGAACTCCGGCATCTACTCCACCTCCCGCATGGTCTTCGGACTGGCCCAGGAAGGCGACGCCCCCGGCATGTTCGGCCGCCTGTCCACGAGGAAGGTGCCCAGCAACGCGCTGTTCCTGTCCTGCGTCCTGCTGCTGTCCGGCGTCGTACTCATGTATGCCGGCCAGGACGTTGGCAAGGCCTTCGAAATGGTGACCACCGTGTCCGCCGTCTGCTTCGTCTTCGTCTGGTCGATCATCCTGGCCAGCTACATCTCCTTCCGCCGCCGCCGGCCGCATCTGCACGCGGCGTCCAAGTTCAAGATGCCCGGTGGCATCCCCGCCGTGTGGGTGGTTTACGTGTTCTTCGCCTTCGTCCTGTGGGCCCTGACCACCCAGCCCGACACCCTCGTTGCACTGCTGGTGACCCCCATCTGGTTTGTCGTCCTTGGCGTGGCGTGGGCCATCCTGCGGCGCCGTCCCGCCCACCTGGCCCGCTTCGAGGTCTTCCAGGCTGAACTTCGGGCCGACCAGGCTGCCGCCGGGCACAACGGCGGCGTGGATTCCGGCGCGGCAGGGCATGATGTCCAGGAGGCCAGGAAGTAACGGCCGTCGGCGGGTTGCGGCGCAGGCGCTTGGCTTCAGTTGCCGAATCCTGCCGCCGCAGCCCGCCAGTCGTGAGCTGCAGACCGAAAAGTTCAGCATGCTTAGTGTTTGTCCACATAGGATGGAAAGAGCACGGCAGCCTACCCGCTGCAGGTCGATTTGAATGAAGGTGACCATGGCCCGGCGCAGCAACCCCGCAGTACGTATCGCACAGGAAACCGCCCACAGTGCAATGTTCGATTCCGAGGGCAAGCCAAAGCCCGGGGTCCACAACATGCTCCTGAAGGCGGTACAGATTCAGCGGCCCCTGGTGGTTGGCTACATCCGCCGGCTCCAGAAGAAGCATCCACGGGCCACCGCTGCCCAGCTGGCGGACATCGCAGAGCGCGACTACCTGCGTGCGGTCGCCGGCGGGGGTGCCTTGGTGGGTGCAACCGCCGTCGTCCCCGGTGTTGGAACCGTGGCGTCGCTGGGACTTTCCGCCGCCGCCACCGTCGGTTTCCTGGAAGCAACGGCCCTCTACGCCACCTCGCTGGCTGAACTCCACGGCATTCGCCTCACCAATCCGGAGAAGGCCGGCACCATGGTCATGGCCATCATGCTTGGCGAGGAGGGGACCGCCCTGCTGGGCACGCTCAGCGGCCAGGCATCCGGCGGCCCCAACAACACGTGGGGCAATGCACTCTCGAAGTCCATGGTGGTGCCCGGGTTCGGCAGCGTCCGGAAGCGGATCCAGCATGCCTTCCTCAAAAACCTGCTTAAGCGCCAGGGAACTGCGCTGTTCGGCAGGGCCCTCCCGTTCGGAATAGGTGCCGTGGTGGGTGGAGCCGGTAACCTCGTGATGGGCCGTGCGGTGGCCAAGAATGCCCGGGAAGCGTTCGGGCCAATGCCGGACACCATTCCCGGGGAGCTGACTGCCGCCGCCGGGCCGGACAACCTGACGCTGGAAGGCAACACATTTGGATCTCAACGCTGACGTAGGCCAATCATTCGGCCCCTGGACCACCGGCGGTGATCCGGCGATGTTCCAGCTGGCCACCAGCGTCAACGTAGCCTGTGGCCTCCACGCTGGCGACCCCGTCACCATGCTGGACAGCTGCAGGGCGGCATACGAACTTGATGTCACCGTCGGTGCGCACCTGGGCTACCGGGACCTGGCCGGCTATGGGCAGCGCTCGCTGGGGATGAGCTTCGATGAACTTTTCGGCGACGTGCTGTACCAGCTGGGGGCGCTCGACGGCGTCGCGCACGCCGTGGGTGCCTCCGTGGACTACGTGAAGCTGCACGGAGCGCTGTACGGCACCACAATTCATGACGCCGAGCAGGCCTCCGCCGTAGTCGCGGCGGTAAACGCTTACGATCCAGGCCTCCCGTTCCTGGGCCTCCCGGGCTCGGAGCTCCTGAAGCAGGCCAAGGAAGCAGGGCACCCGGTATTCGTCGAGGCCTTCGCGGACCGCGCCTACCTCGCCGATGGCACCGTGGTGCCGCTCTCCGAGGAAAATGCAGTCCTTCACGACGTCGATGCAGTGGTTGAGCGGGCTATCCGCCTGGCCACGCAAGGCGAAGTGGTGGCTGCGGACGGCACGGTGGTAGCGCTCCGGCCCGGCTCACTGCGTCTTCAGGGCGGGAGCCCCGCGGCGGTAGAGATGGCGGCCAGGATCAGGGCAGGACTCGAAGCTTGCGGCGTAGGACTGGAGTCTTTCGCATAGAGGCCTGGACTCCTTCGCGTAAGGGCTAGCGCACGAGCACAGGCCAGCCTCAGCCGGACAGTACGAATGGTTTGGTGAAGAACTCCGCCCAAACCGGATCCTCCGGCGAGAGGTCGTTGAGGTCTATGAGTTGGTCGTCGTCTGGTTCCCACTGCGGAAGGTCTTCAGGGCTGGCATCCAAGCACAGGCGTTCACCCGGCATGAGCCATTGCGGCCACTGGGTCGGGTTGGGGTCGGGGTGTTCGGGTTTGTAGTGGCGGCCTGTTGGTGAGGTCCAGCCGGGCGGTGAGTTTTCCGTTGCGGCGTCCGGGACCCATGGCCGGGCGTGCTTGAGCCGGTGGTGTTTTGGGCAGAGTTGTCCCAGGTTCCGGACGTCTGTTCTGCCGCCGTGTTTCCAGGCGGTGAGGTGGTCGGTGTCATTGTCCGGGGTGCGGTTGCTGCAGCCGGGGAAGGTGCATTTTCCGTCGCGCATCCGGATCCACTGTTTGATGGTTTCCGTGAGCCGGTAGCGGGTGCGGCCGATCTCCAGCGGGGCCCCGTCGCGGGGGTCGACCAGGACCCGGTAGAACGATTCCGCCCCGTCCGTGACGAGTTTGCGTGCCATCGATGCCGGGATGGGGCCGTGGCCGTCCAGCTCTGCGGGTTCGTCCGTGACACTGAGCAGGGAGAACACTGGCACCATGACCAGGACGTCGGCCCGCGGGGTGGGGACTCGTCCAACATCACTATTGCTCCCCGCAGCGCTCCCGGTACCGGAAACGCTGCCTGCGCCTGTTCCCGCAGCATCACCCGTCCTCCCGGCCGCCTCACCCGCAGCAGCCTCACGCGCAGGCGTTCCGGTCCCGAGGAGCAGGGATGCTGCGATGTCTGGGCGGAGCTGGGTGAGGGTGCGGGGTTCGTTGGGGCCTTGGAGGCCGCGGGCGGTGGCGGTGGTGCGGTTCCAGATCGCCGAGGCGGTGTCGCCGGGGAGGCGGAGCGCGATCCAGGCCATGCCGTCGCGGTCCGGGGTGTATTCCATCCGCCGGTCCGCGACGCCTTTGGCGTGGCGCTTCTGCAGGCTTTCGGGGTGGTGGCGTTCGCGCCACGTGCGGACTTTGACCCGGAATCGCGATGGCACGAGTTCACCGGGGGCGGCCCCGCGGGCCGGCTTGGAGGCGTCGGGGTCGAAGAAGTGCGCCACCAGGGCGGCGGCGCCGTCGGGGGTGAGGCCTTCGGTTTCGTCGGCAACAATCCTGGCGTGCTGCCAGGACAGGGCCCCGGCGGCCAAAGCGTCCATCACCGGCGGCAGGGAACAGGCCCGCCGGGACTGCTCCACGAACGCCCCGGCCGCGCCTGAGCTGATGGTCAGAACCCCGGCGATCTCCTCCACCGCTGACATCTCCGCATAGGTGCATTCGTGCATCGGCGCGTCGGGGGCAAGCATTGCGTGCTGGATCTCAACGGCCTCGGCAACATCAACGGCCTTGACCGCGGCGAGCTGCGCCTCCAGCCGCTTCACCACCTCCAGCCGGGTCAGCCGGAGCTCGTACCGCCGCTGCAACACATCCACATCAGCCCCAATACCAACCCCGGCAGCCAGGAAATTATCCTCACAGTCCAGCGCATCGAGGGCAGCAACAGAGGAGTGAACCCCCTCCAAAACCACCCCGCCACCGCTGCTGATTTCCATACGAACATCATCCATCGAGGCACTGACATTCGAAGCGGCGGCTAACGTTCCTGAGTCACACCGCTGGACCGAGACCGCTCATCGCGAAGGGATTTACCCAAAGACCAGGTGCGCCACCGTGAAGATCGCCAGGCCGGCCAGCGACCCCACCACGGTGCCGTTGATGCGGATGAACTGCAGGTCCTTGCCTACCTGGAGCTCGATTTTCTGGGACGTTTCTTCGGCATCCCAGCGTGCCACGGTGTCCGTGATGACCCCGGCGATGTCCGAACGGTAGGTCCGGACCAGGTACCCAGCAGCGTCGCCGATCCAGGCGTTGACCTTCCCGGCCAGTTCCGGGTCCTCAACCAGCCGCGACCCGAAATCGCGCACCGCTGCCTTGAATTTGATGGTGAGTTCGCTGTCCGGATCGTCTACGGCGCCCAGCAGGGCGTTCTTGACCGTGCCCCACGTGCGGGAGGCGAGTTCACGGACCTCCGGGTCACCCAGGACCTGTGCCTTGATGTCTTCGGCGCGCGCAATCATCGCGGGATCATGCTGGAGGTCCTGGGCCAGGTCGTTGAGGTACTTGTCGATCGACTGCCGCACCTGGTGCCGGGGGTCAGCCTGGACGGCCCGCACAAACTTCAGGATCTCGATATAGACCTTGTCGCCCACCAGCCCGTCCACGAACTGCGGAACCCAGGTGGGGGAGCGGTCAGACACCAGGTGGGTGACCGTGTCGTGGTTGTCGTCCACCCAGTCCGCTGCCCGGTCCACCAGCAGGTCCACCAGAGTGTGGTGATGCCCGTCATGGAAGATGCGCTCCGCAAGCCTTCCCACCGGAGGTCCCCACGGCGGTGTGAGCAGGTGCTTGCGCACCATGCCCTCGATAACGGCCTGGACGTCGTCGTCATTCAACACCTTGAAAGCACCGCGGATGACGGCAGCGCCCTCCTTGGCCACCCGGTCCGCACCGCCGGGGGCGGCCAGCCATTCACCTGCCCGGCGTGCAATGTTGACGCTCGCCAGCTTGTCCTGGACTACCTGCTCAGAGAGGAAATTGGTCTCCACGAACTCGCCCAGCGAGGCGCCGATCTGGTCCTTCCGGCGGGGGATGATGGCGGTGTGGGGGATCTTGATGCCCATCGGGTACTTGAACAGGGCCGTCACGGCGAACCAGTCTGCCAGTGCACCCACCATGCCGCCCTCGGCCGCCGCACGCACGTACTGCAGCCACGGATATTCCTTCTGCAGCGCGAACGCAAAGACAAAGACCACGGCCATGGCAATCAGCAGGCTCAGCGCCAGCAGCTTCATCTTCCGCAGCGCTGCCGCCTTTTCGGCGTCGCCGGCACCGGGTTGGCGGCGTACGACGGCGCCTGCCGCCTGGGTGCCCGGCCGCACCTGCTGCGGGGTTTCGGTGGGGGATTCCTGCGTGGTTGGCCCAGTAGTTGCCTCAGAGTTCACCTGCATGTGCCAAGCCTAGCCCCGAAGGCGGGGGCCGGTCGGCTACCGTGTGTCCATGACAACTGACGAGTCAGTGCCGCACCGGCCGCTGGTCTTTGCCCACCGTGGTTCGAGCGGCGCCTACGCCGAACACACCAGAGCCGCTTACTTGCAGGCTTTGGCTGACGGCGCCGACGGGGTTGAATGCGATGTGCACCTCACCCGGGACCAGCACGTGGTCCTGCTCCACGACGCCAACCTGGACCGCACCTCGGACGGGACGGGCCCGGTGGCCGAACGGACCCTGCGCGAGCTGCACCAGCTGGATTTCTCCTCCTGGAAGGGTGTCCGCATCCCCGAAGCGTACGGGGCGCGTTCAGAGCAGCTCCTCACCCTCCCGGAACTGCTGGACATCCTCAGGGGTGCGGGCCGTCCGGTACAACTCGCCATCGAGCTCAAGCATCCCAGCGCCTACCAGCTCAAACTTGAGGACCGCGTGCTGGAGGTGCTCCGCAGCGAGGGCTGGAACCCGCAAAGCTCCACCGTGGACAACGTGGCCGTGACCTTCATGAGTTTCAGCCCGGATTCGGTCCGCCATCTGCTCCGCTCCGTGCCACCCCAGTACATTTGCCAGCTGGTGGACGATCTCACCATCCACGAGATCCGCGGCGGACTGGGCGTGGGGCCAATTGCCGGCGGCGCCATCGCCAACTTCATGAAGGCCACGCAGATGGAGGGCGAGCGGATCCTGGATGACCGGGAGGTGGGCATGGCCGGCCCCGGGATCGACTACGTCAGGGAGCGGCCCGCCACCGTGCGCCGCTGGCTGGACTCCGGCCGGCGTTTCCGTGTGTGGACCGTGGACAGCCCGGAGGACGTGGCGCTCTGCCAGGAACTGGGCATCCACGAGATCACCACCAACGTGCCGGGCCGTGTCCTGGACCAGCTCCACGCGGCCTCGACCCAGGGAAAGTAGCGCGGAGATGGTGGCCGCCGGCCGGGACTGGCCAAGGCCGTATTCGTCCAGCCCGCATTTACCGGGCGGATATTCCCCGCGCCGCTGGTGGGCCGGGCCGCTCGACGTCGAAGGCCTTGCCCTGCACTCCGTGGCAGCCGCGGCGGAGGCGCTGAATCAGTACGCGCGCACCCCTGGCCGGTTCAGCACCACATCCGGGCTGGCCGCGGCTGCCTTTGATTCCTTCGGCCACCTGCGGATTGCCGGGCGGAAACCGCAGGGCTTCGCGCCCCTGTCGGGCTTCCGGCAGACAAGCGATGGCTGGATCAGGCTCCACGCGAACTACCCGCACCACGAGCAGAGGCTGCTGCAGGCGCTGGATACCAGTTCTGCGGAAGGAGCTGGACACGCCCTTCGTTCCATGACGGCGCTGGAGGCCGAGACCGCCATCCAGGGCCAGGGCGGTATCGCTGCGGCCGTCAGGACGCGCGGAGAATGGCTGGGCTCGGAGATGGGCCAGGCGGCGGGCGAGGGGCCGTGGGTTGCGGTGGAACTGTCCGACGGCAGCACAGCCGGTTGGGGGCTGCAGGAGTTCGCAGCGGCCACCGGCGGGACAGGCGACGGCAAGGACAGAGGCAAGGGCGAAGAACGCAAGGGTGACGACGGCGGCAACGGCCTGCCACTCGAGGGGCTGCGGGTCCTGGACCTGACCCGGGTGATCGCAGGGCCGGTGGCCACCCGCCTGCTGGCGGCACTCGGAGCCGACGTCCTGCGGATCGATCCGCCGGCCTTCCCTGAAATCGAAGACCAGTTCGTGGACACGGCCTTTGGCAAGCGCAGCGCGGAGGCCGATCTGGGGCTCCCGAAGAACCAGCGCAGCCTCCAGCAGCTCCTGGCCGGCGCCGACGTCCTGGTCACCGGCTACCGGCACGGCGCCCTGGACCGGTTTGGCCTCAACCCGCGTGACCTGCTGGCATCGCATCCCGGGCTGGCGGTGGTCACCCTCGACAGCTGGGGGAGCGCAGGGCCATGGAGCGGTATGAGGGGTTTTGACAGCATCGTCCAGGCAGCCTGCGGAATCGCACATATCTACGGAAAGGAGAATGACGACGGCGGGTGGCACCCGGGTG
This sequence comes from Arthrobacter sp. SLBN-122, assembly GCF_006715165.1. NCBI lineage: Bacteria > Bacillati > Actinomycetota > Actinomycetes > Micrococcales > Micrococcaceae > Arthrobacter > Arthrobacter sp. SLBN-122. Next base: position 2,412,894 of record NZ_VFMS01000001.1, read on the forward strand.
CCCTGCCTGTCCAGGCGCTGGACCACGCCACAGGGTACGGGGTGGCTGCCACTGCCGTCCGGCTTCTGGACGGACGCCGGGAGACGGGGGTGGGCGGCTCCGCGCGCCTGTCGCTGGCCCGTACCGCCGAGGAACTGTTTGCCCTGCCTGCCAACAAAGAAAGCCCAGGGGAAGTGCCCGCGCCCCGCTACATGTCCATGGACAGCACGTATGGGGAGCTCCGTTATGTAGGTCCGCCGTTGCTGGCAGGGGGCCGGACGATGGATTACCTGTCCCCGCCGCCCCCGTACGGAAGTTCAACGCCCACTTGGGTGTAAGGGCTGCAAAGCCGCCTCCCGCCGTCGCCCGTTTTGCCTCAAATGGCGGGTTTCCAGCCACCGCTGTGGCTGTGATTGAGTGGTTCCATGTCTTTTCCCTGGTCCGGCCCTGCTGGAAACGGCCTGCCCGCCCCGAACTTGTCTCTGCACGGCCCAGCCATTCAGGGCCTGTCCGCAGCCGCCATGGGAGCCCTGCTGCTGGCCAGTGCCGGCAAGCATTTCAGGGACCCCGGCTTTTACCGCGACGTGGTTCCGGAATACCTCTGCCGCCCGGATCCGGAACCCGGCGGGGATCAAAGCGCCGGGGCCAATCATCCACTGGCCATCCTGTCCCGGGACGAATGGATCGCCGTGAGCGGCATGCTGGAGCTGGCAGCCGCCGTCGGCATCCTCCTCCCGCCTACCCGAAAACTGACTGCCACCGCCCTCACCGCGATGTTCACCGCATTCCTGGCCGGGCACATCGATGCCCTGAGGAAGGCCTACGGCCCGCAGGGGACACCCCTCCGGCGGAAGATCCACAGTGCCAGGCTGCCCCTCCAGGCGCCGCTGATCCTCTGGGCCTGGAGCCTGCGGAAGCCTGTACAGCCCGCACCCCAACTGGGCGGCGTGGTGTGAAACTGCTGGCTTCGCCCGCGGTCAGGGTGGGCATCTCCATCAGCATCGCCACCGGCCTCTACGGGGTGTCCTTCGGGGCGCTCGCAGTGACTTCAGGGCTCGACATCTGGCAGACCATGGCCCTGAGCCTGCTCCTCTTCAGCGGCGGTTCGCAGTTCGCGTTCATCGGCGTGGTGGCGGGCGGAGGTTCCGGCATCGCCGCCATGAGCGCCGCAACCCTTTTGGGCATGCGCAACGGCATCTACGGCATGCAGCTGAACGCCCTGCTGCGCCCCACCGGCTGGCGCAAGTACGTGGGCGCGCAGCTGACCATCGACGAATCGACGGCCACCAGCACGGGCCAAACGGACCCGGCCGAGCAGCAGCGCGGATTCTGGACCGCCGGCGTTGGTGTCTACGTGCTGTGGAACCTCTTTACGGCGGTGGGTGCGCTCGCCGGGAGCGGGTTGGGCGATCCCAAGCAGTGGGGACTCGATGGCGCCGCTGTTGCCGCTTTCCTGGCATTGCTCTGGCCGCGCCTCAAGGGCCGGGAGCCCATCGCCATCGCGGTGGTGTGTGCCGCGGCCACCGTTGTGGCCGTTCCCTTCGTGCCGGCGGGGGTGCCCATCCTGGTGGCCGCCCTGGTGGCAGCGTTGGTTGGCTGGTTCAGCCACGGGCGCCGCGATGAAGGCCTTGAGCCGGACATCGAGCCCTACGGCGGGCATCACTCCGGCGGTCATTCGGGCCATCATCACCAGGACGAAACCGGGGCGCGTCCCGGTGCGGAGCGGGCAGAAGGCAAGGATCCGGGGGCAGGCGCATGAGCCTGTGGTTCTGGCTGTTTCTTGCCTGCGCGCTTGCCTATGCATGGAAAATTGTGGGGTACTTCGTGCCCGCCAGGTTCCTTGAGGACCCCCGAACATCACGGATCGCAGGGACCATGACCATCGGCCTGCTTGCCTCCCTGACCGTGGTGAACGCTGTGGTGTCGGGCCAGGGGCTCGCCGCAGACGCCAGGCTCGGCGCGCTTGCCGCGGCCGGAATCGCACTGATATTCCGTGCGCCCTTCCTGGTGGTGGTCATCGCCGGCGCCGGCGCCGCGGCGCTGCTGAGGGCCCTCGGCTGGAACTGATACAGCCTGCAACTGCAGGTATTGGTGACGTGGATCACGTGCCGGTCCACATGGCGGTTGTAGTATGAAAATGGCTTATGCAATTGGCCATGGCATTCCTATGAACGGCCACCATGGAAAATCAGCTGCATCCTGCAGGAGGCTTGGCGGGCAGGCCCCGCCACAAGGACGCCCGACGTCGGGCAGGCCTCCCAGCTAAACGCTTCTTCAAACGCTTTTCCGGGCTTTCGGACGTACCGGAAGAGGACCTGGAAATTCTCTGCCGAAGGCTCCGGGAGGCATTCGACCTGGACCCGTCGTCGTCCGTTCCGGCCTTGCAGGCCTTGGTGCGCCAGGAAATCCGCAAGCGGGCGGACGCAGGGAACACCTAGCGGCCCAGCATTCCAGGTGCCATGTGTGGTGGACTGGAGGAGATGCAGCCCACACCAGGCGGCCCCCAAAGGAGGAATCGAGATGGACGAACAGTCGCGGCCTGTCGAGCCGCAGGACGGCCAAGGCACCGAGGAGACCGGAGAGCGCGCTACCGAAGCGCACGGCACCGGAGTACCTGGCGCAGAGCAGACCGGGAAGCATCGGGTCGCCTACCTGGACCCCCGGGGCTCCGAATCAACGCGTGAACTGCGGGACACCGCACGTCGGCGCCGGGATGCCGAGGAGAAACTCCAGCAGCACTTGATGGAGGCCAAGCACCACGTCCCCAACGAGTTCCATGAGCACCACGGCCACGAAGAACATGGCCACGAAGAGCATGGCCACGAACATGAGGGGCACGGGCAACAGGCCACTGAACAGGCCCAGCCTGACACTCAGGATAGTACCCGGGGCGGAGAGACCGGGGAAAACTCCTGACAGCCGGGCAGCGCCGGCCGGCTGTCAGGGGGTCATAAAGCGTTAGCTAAGCTACGCCGTGGGCGGCGCCGCCAGGAGAGACGGACCTGCGGCAGCTTTCTTCTACGCCCATCTCGTACCACACCTGAGCTCCGAACTCGGGCTCAGGGGTATCAAGGTTCTGGTAAAGGGCGTCAAGCAATTGGACGAGTTCCCCGGTTGTCAGCGTAGGCAGGACTTCCTCCGGCCCCCGGGGATCATTGAGGTACTGGAGTAGTTTTGAGCTGTTCATCGCAGCGTGGCCATTGCAGGGCGGATACGCACGAAATTATGCATGGTTCGGCTCCATCTCGGAATATTCGAGGCTGGCTGCCTAACCCCGCTCTGAGTTTATTGCACCTGCTGTGTGCCGACAATGGGGCCGGCCGGAGTCCCGGCTGCTGCAGCCGGGACGGGCACCAGTACGGGAAGCGGGCGTAAAGGACGGACCGTGCGGATGGCGTCCTCGACCAGCGCCAGCGGGCGGCGCCATGCGTCAGAGCCCGGTTCCATCGTGTCCACTACGCCAATGAGCATGGCGAGCAGCCGGAACATGTCCGTCATGGAGATGTCCGGGCGCAGGCTTCCCTGGCCTTGCCCGCGGACCAAAAGGACACTGATTGAATCCATCAGGGATCCGGTGATTCCCGTGAGGAGTTCGCGGCGCCCGGCCACCGCGCAGAGCAGGTTGGCGTCGTCGCTTGCGGCAGCCATCAGGGCCTCGAGAACGCGCAGCAGGCCGGCAGCGGCATCGATGTCGGCCAGGGCGTCGTCCATGACGGGGTCCACGGTAAGCCGGAGCTGCCGGTTCAGTGCTGCCAGGACCAGTTCTTCCTTGTCTGCAAAGTTGCGGAACAGCGTTGCCGGGCCCACGCCCGCCGTGGTGGCAATGGTCTGGAGCGGTACTTCCGGACCGAATTCACGGAAACACTGGCGCGCCGCCGTGATGATCTTGTCCACGTTCCGCGCTGCGTCTGCGCGGAGGGGCTTTCGGGCGACTGCGAGGCTCATGCCCAAAAGGGTAGCAACGGAGCCCCGGGCCAACACCGTTACCGCGGGGTAGGCGCTTATGTGACGACGGGCAGCCGGACCGGCCCCTGCGCACCTCCCGAGCCGCATGCGAAACTGGGAGGCATGTTGCTTGCATTTTCTGTTGCTCCCTCAGGCGTTCCCAGCGAAGGTTCCCGACCCAACGATGCGTCCGTCCACGACGCCGTTGCAGCCGCCGTGAAGATCGTCCGTGAGTCCGGGCTGCCCAACCAGACGGATTCCATGTTCACCACCATCGAGGGTGAGTGGGATGAAGTGTTCGACGTCGTAAAGCGCGCCACCGAGGCAGTGGGCCGCTACGGCAGCCGCGTCTCACTGGTGATCAAGGCCGACATCAGGCCGGGATACAGCGGTGAGCTGACGGCAAAAGTGGACCGCCTCGAAAACGCGTTGGTACAGGAGTCCTGAGTCTGCGTGGCGGGGTTGAAGCGGACCGGCTGAAGTGTCTGGACCGCCGGAACGCCGCGTGCCAAACTGTGCCCATGTTCGAGCACAAACCCCGGCCGGAGTGGATTGCCACTGAGGAGTTCTTGTCCCGCACGGTGGTGCACCCGGATGATGCCGTCCAGCAGGCCATCCACACTGCGGCTGACGCCGGGATGCCCGCTATCGAGGTGGCGCCGAACGCCGGCAAGCTCCTGAAGCTGCTGGTCCAGCTGTCCGGCGCCCGCCGCATCCTGGAGATCGGGACCCTGGCAGGCTACAGCACCATCTGGATGGGCCGCGGGCTTCCGCACAACGGCAAGCTTGTCACGTGCGAATACCTTCCCCAGCACGCAGAGGTGGCGTGGGCCAACATCGACGCTGCCGGCTTGGGTGAAAGGGTGGAGATCCGCCTGGGCCCTGCGCTGGAAACCCTGGCTGCCCTCGAGGAGGAGGACAGGGAACCGTTCGACTTCATCTTCATCGACGCCGACAAGCAAAACAACAGCCGCTACCTTGACTGGGCGGTCAGGCTGGGCAGGCCGGGTGCCGTGGTGGTCCTGGACAACACGGTCTGGGAAGGCGCCGTCCTGGATCCGGACATGGACCCGGTCAACGCGCCGGGCATTATCGACGCTCTCAAGCTGCTCGGCGACCACCCGCGGCTGGACGCCACCGTTATCCAGACCGTCGGCTCCAAGGGCTGGGACGGGTTCGCCCTGGCGCGCATCACGTGAGGCGCCAGGAACTTTATACAAGAAAGGTGGAGCTGTTGCCTTTCGGCAACAGCTCCACCTTTTTTCGTCTTAGTCCAGGCTAAAGCGTTCTGCACTCCGGCCAGCCGGCTTGGCCGGTCCTGGCCTCGGATGCAGGCGGTTAGACCAAGTCCGGAGCGCTGGCCACGATGTAGTCCGCCGCAGCAGGTCCGGTCATGGAAAGGTTATTGCTGTCCGGGTTGATTCCGGCGTCCTGCATGGCCTCCCAAAGGGCGGCCGGTTGCTGGAGTTCTGCCTTCTGCAGAAGACACCAGCTGGTGTAGAGGCCGTATAGCTCGTCGCGTCCGAGGCCCAGTCCGGGCTCCCTGTCCGGGACAACTGCTTCGGCAAGAAACTGTTCAAAATGGGTAGCAGGCATGTCCGCTCATAAGGGTCGACCGTAATGCCGCCGTCTGCTTCAGCGGACCTGCCGGTCTCCAAAGGATTCCGGCGAGGTATTCAAGAAAGTATTGCAGTTCTCCGTATTTTGTCCAGTTACGGGCGGAAACGGGGGAGATTGAGGGGGGCCGACGGCGACTGGGGGGACTGGCCTCGGTCTCAGAAGAGGCCATCTCACCGCCGACCCCGCATTGCCCCGGGAGATATAAAACCCGGGAAACCTCAACAGGACCTTCAAGATGAATTTTCCTCCATCCTGAAGGTCCTGCCTAGTCCCACTTACGGCAAAGCCTGCACCCGCCGGCTAAGCCCTCCCACTTGGCCGGCCGCCGTCGTCGGTTTCTCCGTTGCCCGCACGGTGCTGGACCTTCTCGCGGACACGGTCGCGGTGGGGCTCACGTTGACCGCCGCCGTTCTGCCCGTCGCCGTTCTGCCCTTGGCCGGCAAACTGCCCGTCCTGGCTTTCGCCGTCGCCCTGGCCGTTCTCCGAGGCGTACTTCTCCCGGAGTTCACGGCCGTGCTTGATGTCTTCCTCGATCTGCTGCTGCAGCTTTTCGCTCTTCTTGGTATCCCGTGGCGGCAGCTGGAGGGTTTCCTCCGCCTCGATGCCCGCCTGGAGTTGACGGCCGCGCTCCACTTCGGCGTCGAACTCAGCGCCAAAGAGCAGGGACATGTTCAGGATCCAGAGCCACAGCAGCATGATGATCACGCTGCCCAGCGCGCCGTACGTCTTGTTGTAGTTGCCGAAGTTGCCGACGTAGAAGCCGAAGCCCAGCGATGCGATCAGGAACACGAACAGCGCGATCCCGGAACCCATGCTCATCCAGCGGAATTTAGGCTGCTTGACGTTGGGCGTGGCGTAGTACAGGACGGCAATGATGGCGATGATCAGGACGATCATGACCGGCCACTTGGCGATGTTCCAGACCATGAGGAAGGGACCGCTGAGGCCGATCAGGCCGCCCACCGCCTCGGATACCGGGCCACTGAGGACCAGCATGCCGGCCAACAGCGCCACGATGACCACGGCGAGGAGCGTGACGGCCAGCATGGTGCCGCGGAGCTTCACGAAGGCGCGCCCCTCATCCACCTCGTAAACCCGGTTCATGGCCCGGCCGAAGGCACCCACGTAGCCGGATGCGGACCACAGGGCGGTGACAAGGCCGATTACCAGGGTGAACCCGGCCGCGGGGGCACTGGTCAGTTCAGAGATCGGGCCGCTGATCGTATTGACGGTTTCGGCAGGAGCGAAGCCACTGACGATTTTCAGGAGCGCGTCGGTGGTCTTCTGCGGGTCACCAAAGAGTCCTATCAAGGACACAAGTGCCAGGATGGCCGGGAACAGCGACAGGACCGCGTAATACGTCAGTGCCGCCGCGAGGTCCGGGCACTGGTCCTTATTAAACTCCCGCAAGGTCCTCTTGAGGATGTATTTCCAGGACGGCTTGTTCAGGTCCTTGGGGCTGCCGGGTTTCCTTGCGTCATTTGGATCCGGAGCCTGGCCCGCCTTGGCCGTGCTGGTCTCGGAGCTGTCGTGAGTGGCCATGGGGCGTCCTCTCAATAAAGGTGCGAAGCGAACAGGCCGGCCCGCGGGTGGCGGTGCCGGCCTGTCGAACAGAACTGTTGCCTTGCGGAGCCGCGATGGGCAGGTTAGGTGTTTTGGACGTTGTCTTTGGCGTCGGTGGCGCGGTCCTTGACGTCGGCTGCGGCCGTTTGGCCTTCGGCTTTGACGTTTTGGGCGGCGTCGGTGGCGGTTGCCTTGACGTTTTCCATGGCTTCCTGGGCTGGTTCCTTCAGGTCCTGGGCCATGTTCTTGGCGGCGTCGGTGACCTGGGTGGCCAGGGGCTGGGCTGCGGTTTTGAGTTGGTCCGCGGCTTCGCGTTCCTTCTGGCTTGCCGGGATCAGCGAGGAGACCAGCATGCCGGCGCCGAACGCGATCAGCCCGGCGGCCAGGGGGTTGCCGGCGGTTTTGGCTTTGACTTGGTCCGGGGCTGCGGAGACGGCCTGGCCGGCGTCGCTGAGTTTGGCCGAGACGGTGTCCTGTGCCTGGTGCAGGCTGTCGCCGGCGGAGTGCATGGCGTTGGTGGTGTGTCCGGCGCCGGTGGAGGTGGTGTCGTGGACCTTGGTGGTGGCGGTGTCTGCTGCTCCCATGATTTTCTCCTTCACCCCGGTCACGGCGTCTTTTACTTTGTCGGTTTGGCGGTGGACGATGTTGGACGGGGTGACTTTGTCCGCTACGGCGTCCACGTTGGTGCCCAGCCGTGCCCGGGTGGCTTCTATGTCTGCGCGGATGACGTCAGGGTTTTCGCTCATCGGTTTACCTCACCTGGTTTTAGGGTTGGGGGAATTTCTGAGAGGGTTTCCCCGGTTTGGGGCATGCCCTTGATCTGCTTGAGTTCCTTGCGGCCGATGGAGGCCAGGACCGCGGCGATGATGGCCCAGACCACGGCGACGATCAGCGCGGACCAGCCCAGGGGCATGATGGCGCCGAGGGCCCACATCAGGGCCAGGGACAGGAAGAGCAGGACGAAGTGGCCGCCCACGCCGGCGCCGGCGAGCATGCCGGCGCCTTTCCCTGCCCGGGAGGTGGATTGCTTGAGTTCGGCCTTGGCCAGTTCCACTTCCTGACGCATCAGGGTGGACAGGTCCCGGGTCACATCCCCCAGCAACTCACCCAGGGATGCGTTGTCGGCTTTCATATGCGCCTCACTCGGCGGCATCTCCGGAATCTGGCTACTCATCACAGACCACCCGTCTGGCCACCCCGGGTGCGGTCCTGGGTGAGGGGGTCGTTGGCCATGGGATCGTCGGCGAGTGCGCGGTCACGCAGCGGGTCGTCGGACAGCTGGTTCCCGGACCAGGGCTCCTCCACCAGCTGCGGGCTGTCGAGGCCGCTGGCCGGACCCGCTGCTTCGGGATAGCTGCTGCCCGGCGCACCACCGTCGTACCCTGCGGTCGTGGTGGCCGGGCCGGGGAGCTGGACCGGCGGCGGGGGCACAGTTCCACCGGCAACGGGGGTTGTCTGGCTGTACTGGTCACCGTAGGGGGTTCCGGAGTACTGGCCGGAGAGACCCGCCCTGGAGCCGGTAGAGGTACTGGAGGATGAGCCGGGGGCGCCTGCGGTGAGGCCGCGGGTGAGGCGTCCGGCCAGGACGCCGGCGCCGGCGGCGAGGAGCAGGAACGTTCCGGGCCGGTTGCGGGCGAACCGCTGGACCTCGTTCAGGAGGTCACCCGGCTCCCGGTTCTCCAGCCAGGAAGCCATGGAGGACGTGCGCTCGGCCGCCTGCCGGACGAGGTCGCTGGCCATGCCCTGCTGGTCAGGTGAGCTGGCCATGCTGTGCAGCTGGCTGGAAATGTTCCGAATGCCCTCGGCGGCCTTCTGCTGCTGCGTGCCGGCCTGGCTGGTCAGGCCAGACTTCGCCTGGTGGAGCAGGTCCTGGGCATTGGCCTTGGCTTCGTGGGCCACGTTCGCGGCCTCGCCCTTGGCCGTCTGGGCCACATTCTGCGCGGACCCGGCGGCAGTGCGGGCAACGTCGGCTGCTTCTTCCTTGGCAGCCTCTTTGCGCGAGGATCCAGAGGTTTCGTCGGTCGTGGCGTAGCCGGTTCCGGCCTCGCCCGTGTAGGGGCCGGCGGTTGACGGGAAGGTAGCGGCCTCCCGCTCACCCGGGATTCCTGTACTGCCCGGAGGAGTCGTGTAAGCGGGGTCCTCGGGCCATTGGTTCTCTGTCATCTTCGCTCTCTCTTTCCAAGAAGGCCGGTTGTTGATCAAGAACCAGCAATACTGGCCGTAAAATGATAAGCATGGTTACTAATAAAAAGTAAGTACCCTTGCTAAGCGAGTTATAACCGTTCCAAAAATGTCAGCCGGAATGGCGAGGGCCTGCCCGGTCACAACGAAGTGGAAAGTGGTGGGAAACATGGATACAGCTCCATGGGTATGGGTGATAGTTGCCATTGTTGTGGTGGCGCTGATTGTGGTGCTTCTTCTGGCCGGCGGAAAGCGCCGCAAGGCCATGCAGCAGAAACGCGACCAGGAGCACCGGGAAAAGGCCGCCGAGATCCGGCGTGAAGCCGAGAACATGGAAATCGATGCCCGCGAGCGCGAGGCCAAGGCCATCCGTGCGCGTGCTGATGCGGAGCAGGCGCAGGTTGACGCTGCCCGCCTTCGGCAGGAGGCCGAGCAGCGGGCCAATGAGGCCCAGTCCCTGCGGGGTGATGTTGCCAGCCGCGCCCGGAAAGCGGATGAACTGGATCCTGACGTAGGAAGGGATGGCAGCCGGCGGGACCGTGTTGAGGGCAATGATGGACGGCCGGTGCAGCATCGTGACGCCGGCCATGACGGCCGTGGACCTGCCGACGCGGGACAGGGTAACCATGGAAGCCATGACACTGTTACCGGCGGCACCAGGACGGATATGCCTGCTGACATGACGGAAGCCGAATCCGGGCGGCGGCGCAACCGCGACGCGAAAGACACCGCGACGGGAAATACAGGCACCTCCGCGGAGCATGATGTCCGCGGGGAGGAAAATCCGCGCATCTGAGGCCGGTGCGAAGACGGCCCACATGCCGGCACTTCCCGGGCGATACAGCGGCCGGGTTTGTGCCGGCTGCAGGAGCTGCGGGAGCTAGGGCCGCCGCGGTTTGAGGACGGGGGATGGCTTTATGCCTTCCCCCGTTCCCATGCCCGCGAGAAGTTCCTTGACCGCGTCCACCGATGACACCCGTGGTTCCCATCCGAGGATCCGTTGTGCGCGGCTGGTATCCATGATGGGCGCGCCTGCCGCCATCTCCACCCATCCGGAGTCCGTGGGCTGGATGCGTGCACGCCAGGTGAGGTCCACCACGGCGTGAAGCAGCCGCATGGGAATGGGGAGGATTCTCTTGGCGCCCAGGATGCGGGCCAGTTCCTGGGGGTTCAATACCGGCTCGGCGGCGATATTGAAGGCACCGCTGGCCCGCTGGTCCACCACCCGCCAGTAGGCCTCTGCCACGTCGTCCGCGTGGACCGCCTGGAAGATCAGGTTATTCGGAGCCGGCAACAGCGGAACCCAGGGTTTCCGCGGTACCAGCCGCGGAAATATGTTTCCCAGGAAATACCTTCCGACTTCACTTCCCGCCTTGCCCTGGAAAATGAGCGCCGGCCGGAGCCTGGCAACGGAAATTTCCGGTTCCGCGGCCGCGAACTGGTCAAGGAGCTTTTCCTGCTCGGCCTTGTGGCGGCTGTAGTGCGAGCCGGCCATTCCTGTTGCCGGCCAGGACTCATCCCTGCGCTGGTCCTTGTCCGCCTTGCTGTAGGCGCCAACGGAAGACGCGCACACCACCTGCTTCACGCCGGTTTTTGCTGCAGCTTCCAGGACATTTTTCGTGCCGGTGACATTGGTCCGGTGCAGGAGCGGGAGGTTGTGGTTCGGTTGGATTTGCCACGCCAGGTGGACCACCGAGTCCACCCCTTCCAGTGCTTTCTCCAGCGCCGGCCTGTCCTGGTCCAGGCCCACATCGAGGGTGTGCCATTCCACGCCGGCATAAGGCTCCCGGGACGTGTAGGGCAACCTGCGGCTGATCCCCACCAATTGCAGGCTGCCTGGCTTTTGGGTGAGGTGGCCCTGCAGGTTGCGCAGCAGTGCTGTTCCCGCATTTCCGCTGGCCCCGGTGATGGCAATGCGCATGGCAACGACTCCTTAGCAGGTTTGGGCTGGTTGCGGCCCTACATGACGAGCGTATAGCGGAGAAGCATTGTTTTATAAGCAACCTTATGATTTCCTACTTCTAAGTCTTGCCGCAGGCTTTCGGAACCAGACCGAGGGAAACCAACACTCATGCCCGAATCCTTTGCCGCATTTGCCGTGGACGCTTCACCCGTCCACGGCCAACAGTCCCAGCCGGCACAACAACCAACTCCTCCCGCCACCTCAGGAAGGCTGCGGGAAACGTTCGAAAACGACTTGGTCCTACGGTACCTGGACCTCGCCGAAGCCCTCGCTGCCCGCTTTGAGGCCCGCGGCCGGGAGCGGGCGGACCTGAACCAGGTGGCCTATCTGGGCCTGGTGAAGGCCGCCCGCGGCTTCGACCAAGCCAAGGGCGAGAGCTTCCCCGCCTACGCCGCGCCCACCATCACCGGCGAACTCAAGAGGTACCTGCGCGACCGGACCTGGGTTGTACGCCCGCCGCGCCATATCCAGGACCTGAGGACCCGGCTTTTCCGGGCAGAGCCGGAGTTGACCCAGGCGCTGGGACGGAACCCGAGTGTTGCCGAACTGGCAGGGGAGCTGGGAACTGATCCGGGGGAGGTGCAGGAGGCCATCTCGGCATCCAGCAGCATGCACCCGGATTCCCTTGACGCAGTGAACCCTAATTCCGATGCTCCGTCCATCGGCGAGATCCTTGCCTGCCCTGACACACCCCTGGAACGGCTCGAGGAACTGGCCTGCCTGCGTGACGCCATGCAGGACCTGGACGATTCGGACAGGGAGCTTTTGTACCGGCGCTATTTCTGTGAGGAGACGCAGGTGCAGCTGGGCAAGCGGCTGGGAATGTCCCAGATGCAGGTGTCCCGCCGCCTGGCCAAGGTGCTGGTGGAGCTTCAGCGGCGCCTTGAAGCCAGCGCCCAGTTCGGTGCGGAGGAAGACACCGCGGGCGGTGGGGTGTCGTCCCGGGTTGTGCACGCAGACCGGTCAGCCAACCAGGTTGCGTCCTTCCGCGAGGCCAGGAACGGGCACGCCGGTGTGGGTGCCGGCCGCCGCCTGGGCGGTACCAGGACCAGGTAAGGCCAGCCCCGCCCGGGCAATGGACGACGGCGGGCGGCAGCTTCCGGAGGCACGTGATCGCCGGGAGCGCAGAGGGGCTGCTGAGGGCCCCGGGAGGAGTATCTGCACCAGCCGAATTCCTATCTTGCCTGTTCAACCGGCCAAAAGAACCCGGTCCTGCTGCTGAAAAAGCCTGCGGCCCTGTTTAGGAGCAGCAGCAGGAGGGAACGGTTCGTTTATGGGAAGCTCTGAAACCTCCAAGCTCCGGGCTGTCCTGTTCGACCGGGACGGGACCCTGGTGGTCGATGTGCCCTACAACGGGGACCCCGGCAAAGTGCGGCCGATGGCCGGCGCCAAGGCAGTACTGGACGACCTGCGGGCGGCCGGCATCGCCACCGGCGTGGTCAGTAACCAGTCGGGCATTGCGCGCGGGCTGATCACGGCAGCGGACGTGGCAAAAGTCAACGCCCGGGTGGAAGAACTGCTCGGTCCTTTCGACGTGTGGGAAGTGTGCCCGCATGCCGAGCAGGACGGCTGTGCCTGCCGCAAACCCGCCCCGGGAATGGTCCACAGCGCCTGCCGCAAACTGGGCATCCATGCGTCCGAAGCCGCCCTGATCGGGGACATCGGCGCCGACGTGGGTGCTGCCGAGGCGGCCGGTGCCACCGGCGTCCTGGTTCCCACACCCGTGACCCGTGCCGAGGAAGTGGCTGCGGCGCGGCTGGTGGCCCCGGACCTGGCGTCCGCCGTCGGCCTGCTGCAGGGGACGCCCTGATGGGGAGCGTCCTGGTGGCCCGGCTGGACAGCATGGGCGACGTCCTGCTGTCAGGCCCTGCCGTGCGGGCGGTAGCCAACGGCCGGGCCCAATATGGCGGCAGCACCAACCATGTGGTGATGCTGTGCGGCCGCCAAGGTGAAGCGGCCGCGGCGCTGCTCCCGGGCGTGGCCGAGGTTTACAGCTGGGACAGCCCCTGGATCATGAACCCGGCGCCCAAAATGACTGGGCCGCACGCCGACCGGCTGATCGAATACGTCCGTAATTCCCGGATCACCGAAGCTGTCATCCTCACGTCCTTCCACCAGTCGCCGCTGCCGCTGGCCCTGCTGCTGCGGCTGGCGGGCGTGGAGCGCATCACCGGCGCCTCCACCGACTACGCCGGCTCCCTGCTGGATGTGCGCCTCAAACCGGGTGAGGACTTCCCTGAAGACCAGCCTGAGGCGGAGCGGGCACTGGGCATTGCCGGGGCGGCGGGCTTCCGGCTTCCCGCCGGCGACGACGGGAAGCTGCACGTGAAGTCCGTTCCGGACGTAACAGGCCTGGTAGGTGAGGAACCCTATGTTGTGGTCCACCCCGGAGCCGCCGTCCCTGCCAGGGCCTGGCCCCCGCTGCACCATGCCGCCGCCGTCGAACTCCTCCAGGGCGCAGGCTACCGGGTGGTGGTGACCGGCGGTCCCGGCGAAAAGTCGCTGACCGCCACGGTGGCCGGCCCCTCGGCCCTGGACCTGGGCGGGCGTACCGACCTCTCCACCATGGCGGGCGTCATGGCCGGCGCCGATGCCGTGGTCAGCGGCAACACCGGACCGGCCCACTTGGCTGCCGCGGTGGGAACACCGGTGGCGTGCCTGTTCTCGCCCGTGGTCCCGGCCATCCGCTGGGCCCCTTATGGCGTACCCCTGGAACTCCTCGGGGACCAGAACGCGCCCTGCCGCATGTCCCGCGCCAGGGTTTGCCCCGTGCCGGGCCACCCCTGCCTCGACTCGGTATCGCCGGAGGAAGTGGTGGCAGCGGTGGAACGCCTGATCAGCGGAGTGAGCTCCTTCAGCACCCACGTCAGTACCCGTAGAAAGGCCCGCAACAGATGAGAATCCTGCTCTGGCATGTCCACGGTTCCTGGACGGACGCCTTTGTCCGAGGCCGTCATGAGTACCTGCTTCCCGTCCTGCCTGGAGGTGGCGCCTGGGGGCTGGGCCGCGCCGGCAGGGACTGGCCTGAATCAGTGCGGGAGGTGGACCTGGCGACGCTCGACCCCGAGGCGGTGGACGCCGTGGTCCTCCAGCGCCCGGAAGAGATCGACGAAGTGCTCCGAACCCTGGGACGGATGCCCGGCGCCGACCTTCCGGCGGTGTTCGTGGAGCACAACACGCCCAAAGGCAATTTCCCCAACACCAGCCACCCGCTCGCGGACCAAAGCAGCATCCCCGTGGTCCACGTAACCCACTTCAACAGGCTGGCGTGGGACAACGGCTCCGCTCCCACCACCGTGATCGAGCACGGAATCCCGGACCCCGGACAGCTCTACACCGGCGAGCTGCCCGAACTGGGGGTAGTGGTCAACGAACCGGTGCGCCGCGGCCGGGTAACAGGAACAGACCTGCTGCCGGCCTTCGCATCCGTGGCACCCCTGCAGGTGTTCGGCATGAAGACGGAGGGTCTGGCCGCAGCCACCGGAATCGAGGCTTCCCGCGTGACGTCCCGGGGCGACCTGAAAACCCGGGAACTGCACCGGGAACTTGCGCGCTGCCGGGTCTACGTCCACCCCATGCGCTGGACCTCGCTGGGACTGTCCCTGCTCGAAGCCATGCACCTGGGCATGCCGGTGGTGGTGCTTGCCACCACTGAGGCCCCACGGGCGGTGCCGCAGGAAGCGGGCGCTGTCTCCGCCGACGTCGACGAACTGCTCCGCTGCGCCGCGCGGCTGGTGGCCGATCCGGAGGAAGCACGACGGCGGGGAGTTGCCGCCAGGGAGGCGGCGCTGGAGCGATACGGCCTGGGCAAGTTCCAGGACCGGTGGGACGGGCTGCTGGCGGACCTGCGGATCCGGCCGCGGCACCCCGTCAACGAGCGGCCGGACGAGAAGATCCTCGTTCCGGCGCGGGAGAGGAAGACACCATGAAGATCGCCATGATTTCCGAACACGCCAGTCCGCTGGCGGCATTGGGCGGGGTAGATGCCGGCGGGCAGAACGTTCACGTTGCCGCGCTGTCCGAGGCCCTTGCCAAGCGCGGCCACCATGTCACCGTCTACACCCGCAGGGACGCAACGGAGCTCCCCGCACGGGTCCGGGTGGGGAGGCGCCTCGAAGTGGTCCATGTGGACGCCGGGCCCGCCCGGCACGTGCCCAAGGACGAGCTGCTGCCCTATATGGGCGAACTCGCTGACGGCGTGGCCAGGGACTGGGGGCACCGGCCGCCGGACGTGGTGCACGGCCACTTCTGGATGTCCGGCCTCGCTGCCCTGGACGCGGCCAGGCGCCCCGACACGGGGTACCGCGTGCCCATGCTGCAGACGTTCCACGCGCTGGGCACCGTCAAGCGGCGGCACCAGGGCGCCGAGGACACCAGCCCCGAGGCGCGCCGCTGGCTGGAACCCGGAGTGGGCCGCTCTGCCGACCGGATCATCGCCACCTGTTCCGACGAGGTCTTCGAGCTGAAAGCGATGGGCATCGCCACCGGCAAGATCTCCATTGCGCCCTGCGGCGTGGACCTGGGCTTCTTCTCGGCGGAGGGCCCGGCGGCACCGAGGAAGCGCCGCTACCGCATCCTGTCGGTGGGGCGGCTGGTGCCACGCAAAGGCGTGGACCTGGTGATCCGCGCGCTCCCGTACCTCAAGGCGGCAGGATTCGACGACGTCGAACTCCTGATCGTGGGCGGCGGCGGAGACGCCAACGTGATGCACGCGGACCCCGAAATCCGCCGGCTGCTGGACCTCGCCGCCCAGCTTGGCGTGTCTGAACAGGTGACCCTGCAGGGGCAGGTATCCCGGGCGGAGATGCCGGGCATCTTCCGCAGCGCCGATGCCGTGGTGTGCGCACCCTGGTACGAGCCGTTCGGCATCGTTCCGTTGGAGGCCATGGCATGCGGCATCCCCGTGGTGGCAGCAGCGGTTGGCGGGCTCCGGGACACGGTGGTGGACCACACCACGGGCCTGCACGTCCCGCCGCGGGACCCGGAGGCCATCGCATCGGCCCTGTCACTGCTGCTGGAAAACCCTGCCCTTCGAACAAAACTCGGCCAGGCCGGAGAGCGCCGCGCCCGCACCCGGTACTCCTGGGACCGGGTGGCAGCGGAAACCGAAAAGGCATACCAGCTGGCCATTGCCGGCGCCCCGGCCGGCGCTTCGGCCGGCACTGTACCTATGGAAGGAGCCGCACTGTGACTGCCGAATCATCCTTGCGTGAATCGTCCCTGCGCGAAGCGTCCCTGCGACAGGCAGACCTCCGCACCCTGACTGCAGCCCCGTCGCTACCCGCAGTGCTCCCCGGCGCCACCTTCGTGGATGCGGCCAGCGCCGACGCCGTGCGCACCCACTTGGACAACGTGGTTCCTGCCTTGGATTCGCTTCGCAGCCAGTCCGGCCGGCTGGCCGCCTGGGGCGTGGAGCTGGCGGCGCGCCTGCTCCGGGGGCAGCGGTTGCTGGCAGCCGGCAACGGCGGCTCAGCCGCGGAGGCCCAGCACCTCACCGCCGAGCTGGTGGGCCGGTTCGACAGCGAGCGGGTTCCGTTCTCCGCCATCTCCCTGCATGCCGAATCGTCGGCGGTCACCGCGATCGCCAACGACTACGGCTACGACGAGGTCTTCGCCCGGCAGGTCCGGGCCCATGCCCGTTCCGGCGACGTGCTGATGCTGCTGTCCACCAGCGGCAAGAGCCCCAACCTGCTGCGCGCCGCGGAAACGGCGTCCCGGCTCAACGTGACCACCTGGGCGCTCACCGGTTGCGGACCGAACCCGCTGGCGGAGGCCTGCGATGAGGCTGTCATGATTGACGCCCTCAACGCCAACGCCCAGGAAGGGCACCTGATCGCCCTGCATGCCATCTGCCGAGCCTTCGACCTTGAAGTTGCGCGCCACACCCCGGCCGTTGTCCCCGGCTTCCCGAGAGGGGGCCGGCCATGAGGATCGTGGTTGTGGGCGACGTGATGCTCGACGTCGACCTTTCCGGTGAGGCCACCCGGCTGAGCCCGGACGCCCCCGTACCCGTGGTGGACGTTTCCGGCGTGCGCCGCCGTGCCGGCGGCGCAGGCCTGGTGGCGCGCATGCTGGCCCAGGACGGCTGGCCCGTCACCCTGGTGACAGTCCTGGGCAATGACGACGCCGGAAGCCAGTTGCGTGCGCACCTCGCCGGGGTGCGGCTCGTCGCAGGGACCAGCGGCTATCCATCGCCGGTCAAGACCAGGGTCCGGGCGGGTTCGCATCCGGTGGTCCGCTTTGACCAGGGCTGTGAAAAGACGCCGGTTCCGGATGTCAGCCCCGCCATGCTCCGCGCCGTGGAACATGCCGGTGTGGTCATCGTTGCAGACTACGGCAGGGGACTGGCTGCCAACCCGCAGCTGCGGGACGTGCTGGCCCGGCTCGCCGGTGAGGTGCCGATTATCTGGGACCCGCACCCCTCGGGGCCGGAGCCCGTGCCCGGTGTGGCCGTCGTGACTCCGAACATCTCCGAAGCCACCAAGGCCGTGCAGGCTGGTCCCGGAAGCGCGGCTGGCTCGGCGGACGCCGTGGCGGAAATCCTGCTCCAGCGGTGGCGCAGCCAGGCTGTGCTGGTGACCAAGGGCGAGGAAGGGGCGGTCCTGTTGCGGCAGGGGGACACCGCTGCCCGTGCCGTTCCTGCGCCCCGCGTGGAGGCGGGTGATCCGTGCGGGGCAGGCGACCGCCTGGCAGCCAGCCTGGCCGTGCACCTTCTCGCCGGCCGGGACCTGCCCGACGCGGCGGCCTTGGCAGTGCATGACGCCGCGGATTTCCTGGCAGCCGGCGGAGTCTCGGCCCTGCCGGACACTGCAGATGCTGCCGCCGGGCATTCGGCGCCGGCCGCGGGCAGGCGGACCACCGAACCGCTGCTGCTGGCCCGCTCGGTGCGCGAAAGCGGCGGAAAGGTTGTCGCCACCGGCGGCTGCTTCGACCTGATCCATGCCGGTCACATCCGGTCCCTCACGGCAGCCCGCGAGCTGGGGGACTGCCTGATCGTGTGCCTCAACTCCGACGACTCGGTGCGGCGGCTCAAGGGGCCGGAGCGTCCCATCATCGGCCAGCACGACCGGGCGGAGCTGCTCCTGGCAATGGAATGCGTGGACGCGGTGATGGTCTTCGACGAGGATACCCCCGAGGCCGCGCTGGACCGGCTTCGTCCCGACATCTGGGTCAAGGGCGGCGACTACAAGGGATCCCGGCTGCCGGAAGCGGACCTGGTGGAAAGCTGGGGCGGCCGTTGCCTCACCGTCCCCTTCCACCCCGCCCGCTCCACCACGGGCCTGGCGGACGCCCTCGCCAAGGTCAGCTGAACCGCCCCTGCCCGTTGATTTGTTTGCCCCATTTGACTTGTTTTCCCTCTTGAAAGGAACACCATGACTGCAGAAGCAACTGCAACCGCAACCACCACCCCCGGCCGCGTCCTGGTTACCGGAGGTGCCTCCGGACTCGGAGCCGCCGTCGTCGACGCCGTCCTCCGCGCAGGCGGTACCCCGGTGGTCCTGGACCGCGACATCAGCAGCGTCTCCGGCGTGAAGGCGTTCGAGGTGGACGTAGCGGACCGCGCGGCCGTGGAGGAGGCAGTCCGTGAAGCCGCGGAGACCTTGGGCGGCCTGGACGCGGTGGTTACGGCCGCTGGCATCGACCGCTGCGGCAAGCTCGCCGACGTCGAGGCGACCGAATGGGAAAAGGTCATCGGGGTGAACCTGATGGGCACCGTTTCCGTGGTGCGCGCCGCCCTGCCCTACCTCAAGGAAACCCACGGCCGCGTGGTGACGGTGGCGTCCACCCTGGGCAAGCGCGCCGTGGCTGATGCCACGGCCTACTGCGCCTCCAAATTCGGTGTGGTGGGGTTCAGCCACGCACTGGCCGCGGAAACCGGCGGCGAAATCGGCGTCACCACCATGATCCCCGGCGGCATGAAGACCAGGTTCTTCGACGACCGCACCGAACAGTACAAGCCGCAGGACGATTCCCGGCTCAACGACCCCGCCAACACTGCGCAGGCCATCCTGTTCGCCCTTAACCAGCCCACCGGCTGCGAGGTCCGCGAAATGTTGATCTGCCACGAGGAAGAGGGCTCCTGGCCCTAAGCCGTCACCGGCCGCAACACCCTTGACGGCTGTAGCCGAACCAGCAACGTTACGACATATCCAGCACTTGAAAGGCGGGAGGAACACCATGCCCACCACAGCCACTGAAACAACCGCAGGCAACCAGACAGCCGAGGGCTCCGGCATCACCATCCAGGATCCGCGCACCGGGGAAGTGCTTTGGACGGTGCCCGAAGCGGGGCCGGAGGCAGTCAGCCATGCCGTCAGCGTGGCGCGCGGTGAGGCAGCGGGCTGGGCGGCAACCGCACCTGCCGGGCGGGGCGCAGCCCTCAAGGCGGCCGCCAAAGCCCTGGAGGCAGCGGCCCAGGAGCTCGCGGGGCTGAACGCCAGCGAAACCGGCCGCCCGAAGGACGAGGCCCTGGCAGGTATCGCCGCCGGTGTTTCCACCCTGGAGCAGTACGCGGAACTGGGTCCGGTCCACCGCGGCCACAGCCTCCGCGGCAACCGGCTGGCCTCCGACTACACCCGGGCCGAACCCAGGGGCGTGGCCGTCCTGCTGACGCCGTGGAACGATCCGGTGGCCGTGGCCTGCGGGCTGATCGGCGCCGCACTGGTCACGGGCAACACCGTCATCCACAAGCCCAGCGAGCGCTGCCCCCGGCTGGGGGAGGCGCTGGGCGAGGTCCTGGCACCGGCGTTTCCAGCCGGCGTGTTCCAGACCATCTCCGGCGGTGCCGATGTGGGTGCGTCGCTGTCGCAGGCTGAGGTGGACGTGATCGCCCATGTGGGATCCAGTGCCTCCGGTGCCCGGATCGCGCGGGCCGCTGCGCTCACGGGTGCGCACGTGCTCAGGGAAAACGGCGGCAACGATCCCCTGCTGGTGGACCGCGACGTGGACCCCGGGTGGGCCGCGCAGCAGGCTGCCATCGGAGCTTTCAGCAACAGCGGCCAGATTTGCACGTCCGTGGAACGGATCTACGTGCACAAGGACATCGCCGCCGAGTTCTGCAAGGCACTGGAGGCGGAGGCCGCACTCCGGAACAACAGCGGCAGCGTGGCGCCGCTGGTTGACCTGCGGATGCGCGACGCCGTCCATGCCCACGTCACCGAGGCACTGGCCCAGGGGGCGCGGACGGTTGAGGGCGGTGTGCTTCCGGACGGACCGGGCTCGTTCTACCCGGCTACTGTCCTGCTGGACTGCACCGAAACCATGCAGGTCATGACCGAGGAAACGTTCGGACCCGTGGCTCCGGTGCAGGTGGTGGACACGTTCGACGACGGCCTGCGCCTGGCGTGCAGCGGCAGGTACGGACTGGCTGCCACCGTCCTGAGCGGCAATATCGCGCACATCCAGCAGGCAGTGGCCGCGCTCCCGGTGGGGACCGTCAAGGTGAACGCGGTGTTCGGCGGTGCCCCCGGCGGCGCAGCCCAGCCCCGCGGCGAGAGCGGCGCCGGGTTCGGCTACGGGCCCGAACTCCTGGACGAGTTCAGCCAGGTCAAGGTGGTGCACATTGCGGCGCCGCCCGCGGCCGGCTCCGGGGATGGCGCGGATTCCATCAGCAGTGAAGGACAGGACCTGCCATGAGTGAGTCCCCCGAGTCAATCGACCTTTCCACCCAGCGGGCGCTGTCAGACTGGCTCCCCGGCCGGCTCGCCGCGGAACAGCCCTCCATCCTGGTCATCGGCGACGTGATGCTCGATGGCTGGTGGAGCGGCAGCATCGAGCGGCTCTGCCGGGAAGCCCCGGCCCCCGTGGTGGACATCCAGTCCCGCGAATCCGTTCCCGGCGGCGCAGCCAACACCGCCATGAACCTCGCCGCCCTGGGAGCGAAGGTGTCGGTGGCAGGAATCGTCGGCTCCGACGACGCCGGCGAGGACCTCCGCGGACAGCTTGCCGCCGCCGGCATCGATGTCCAGCACCTGCACACCCACCCGGACATGGTGACCACCACCAAGATCCGGATCAGCAGCGGCGGGCAGGTGATGCTGCGCCTCGATGACGCGGCCAGGACCGTCCCGGCCGGCGCGCTGGCCGCGCTGGCCGCATCGGTGCGTGCCGCCGTCGAACGCCAGGACGCAGTGCTGGTGTGCGACTACGGAACCGGCGTGGTGGCGGACCCTGTCCGCACGGCACTTGCCGGCGTCCTCGGACCTGACGCTGCCGGCGGGAACCGTCCTTTGGTGGTGGTTGACGCCCACGATCCGCGGCCCTGGGCAGCAGTGCGGCCCGATCTGGTGACCCCGAATGCGCAGGAAACTGCCCGGCTCCTGGACCGGAAACTGCCGGAAGGGCAGGAACGGGTGGAGGCCGTGGCCGCGGAGTCTGCGGCACTGTTGCAGGAAACCGGTGCGCGGGCCGTGGTGGTCACCCTGGACCGGGACGGAACCGTGCTGTTGATGCCCGACGGCGTGCGGCACCGGACGTGGGCGCGGCCGGCCGCTGAGAAGCAGGCGTCCGGGGCAGGGGACACCTTCGTGGCTGCCCTCACCCTGGCCCGTGCCGCCGGGCTGCCGCTGACCGCCAGCCTGGACCTGGCCCAGTCGGCCGCGGACGTGGTGGTCCACCAGCCAGGCACCTCCGTGTGCAGCACCGCCCAGCTCAGCCGGTACCTGGAGGCCTTCGCTGATACCGCGTTGACCGGGGACGAGCTGGAGCGGCAGATCGAGGTGCACCGCGCGCAGGGGCAGCGGATCGTGCTGACCAACGGCTGCTTCGACGTGCTGCACAGCGGCCACACCAGGTACCTCAACCAGGCCAAGCAGCTGGGCGACATCCTGGTGGTGGCGCTGAACAGCGATGATTCGGTGCGCAGGCTCAAGGGCCCGGGCAGGCCCATTAACAACATGGCGGACCGGGCAGCAGTGGTGGCCGCGCTGAGTTGCGTGGATTACGTGACGGTGTTCGACACCCCCACGGCCACCCCGCTCATCAGGCGTCTCCGGCCCGAGGTCTACGCCAAGGGCGGGGACTACACGCCCGAGATGCTGGCGGAGACCCCGGCGGTGGAGGAGTACGGCGGCCGGGTAGCCATCCTCGACTACGTCGCTGAACGGTCCACCACCGCGGTGGTGAAACGGATCCGCGACGGCGAAGGAGCAGTGCCCACCAACTAAGGTTGAAGCATGACTGAAGCGCGGCACGGGTAATGGCAAAACGCGGAAGGTCAGGCGGCCGGAACAGCATCCGTTCGGTGGCAGGTGTGGTGGACGTGCCCGCCGGCTCCCGCCAAAGTGGACCGGTGGAGGGCGTCTACTACATAGACACCGGTGACTGCGAGCTGGTGGCGGACCAGGACAACTCCACCGGCTGGCTCCTGAAGATCAACGGGGTCATGAGCTCGCACATCGACCTCGCCGATCCGTTGTTCCTGGACTTCGAGTACATGCGGTGGATGGCGGCGCTCGTCGAGTCCCGCTGGCCGCCGTCGGACGCGTCGTCGGCAAAGCTGCGCGGGCTGCACCTGGGTGGCGGCGCCTGCTCCATGGCACGCTACTTCGCCGCAGCATACCCGGACGCACGCCAGGTGGTGGTGGAACTGGACGGGAAGCTCGCCGAGTACGTCCGCAACTGGTTCGACCTTCCCAAGGCGCCCCTGCTCCGGATCCGGGTGGGCGAGGCCCGGGCCGTGACGGAGACCCTGACGGCGCACACCCGCGATTTCATCGTCCGGGACGTTTTTGCCGGCGCCCACACCCCGCGACCGCTGACCACCGCCGAATTCAACCGGCACGTCAAACGGGTCCTTGCCCCGGGCGGCCTGTACGTGGCCAATTCCGGTGACGCCCCAGACCTCCGGAACGCCCGGGAGGACGCTGCCACCATCGCGGCCGAGTTCAGGCACACGGTGATCATCGCCGACCCGGCCATGCTGAAGGGCCGGCGGTACGGAAATATGGTGATGGCGGGCAGCGACGAGCCGATCGGTGACGACCCCCAGCTCAGGCGCCGGCTGCTAGGCGGTGCGGTGCCGGCGCACCTCTGGGACGATGCCCAGGTCCGGGCCTTCGCCGCCGGGGCACCAGTCCGCCACGACCCGCCGTCACCCCCGTCGACTGCTGAGTAATTGACCCTTCTATGGTTCGTCAAGCCTGGGAGGCGCTGGGTGTGGCGGCGTTGAGGGTGCGGTAGATACGTCGGGCGAGGTAGCGTTTCACGCAGCGGCGGATTTCCCTTTTGGTGCGTCCTTCGGTTTGTCGTTTGGTGACGTAGTTGCTGGTCTCGGTGTCGAACGTCATTCTGCTGAGGGCGACCATGTGCAGTGCCCTGTTCAGGGTTCGGTCACCGCCGCGGTTGAGTCTGTGCCGGACGGTGTTCCCGGAGGAGGCTGGGATCGGGCTGGCCCCGGCTAGCGAGGCGAAGGCGGCTTCGGACCGGACCCGGCCGTGGTGTGACCAGGCGGTGAGGCAGATGGCGGCGGTGACGGGGCCGAAGCCGGTTTCCTGGAGCAAGGGTGCGGCTTCGCTCACTTCCACCAGTTCGGTGATCCGGTCGTTGTTGGTTTTGATCTCCGCGTCGAGCTCGCCGATCCGCTTGGCGAGCCGGACTGCTTCTGAGCGGGCGATCGACAGTGCCAGTGGTTCTTCACGGGCGCGCCAGCGGCAGACTTCACGGATCTGGGTTCCCGTGAGGGGTTTGCGGGCGTCAAGGCCAAGGTCGTTGACCCGGGCCAGCGCTGTTAGGGCGTTCACGGCCCGGGTGCGCTCGGTCGTCATCGACTCCCGCGCGGTGACCAGGACCCGCAAGGCGGCCCGGATACCTTCGTTCAGTCGTGGCCTGCGCAACTGATCCGTTTCCAACGGCAGGACGGCCGCGGCGATCCGGTGGGCATCCAACAGGTCGGATTTGCCAACCCCGTGATGGGACCGGGCATCCATCCTCGGTGCTTCGGCGACGTCGTAGCCGGCGGCGCCTGCAGCTCCGGCGAGGAGGGCACCATAGGACGCGGCTCCCTCGATCACCCACAAGGTGGCCAGGTCAGCTCCGATGTGACGTGCCACCCAGGCCAGGGCGCGGTTGATCCCAGCGCTGGTGGTCGGGAAGTCCCGGGTTTGAAGCAGTTCCCCGGTTGTGGTGGTGATGATCGCGTAGACATGGTTTTTGGCGTGGGTATCGACGCCGACGACAAACGGGTGCGAATGCGTAACGATAGACATAGCGGTTCTGGCATCTTCCTCTAGACCGGATAGGGTCAGGCCGCGTTCGGCCGGTACCAGTCCGGGTAGAGGTCACTTCGGAACAGCACTGTGACGAGCCACGCCCCCTTAGAGGGGCCGGGCAACCTTCTGATCAAGTCACCGAGGTGGGCCGGGCAGGTGCCGGCCGTCCACCCCAGCGGACGGACAAGTCAATTGAAAGGCACCCACAAGGGGGCCAATCGTTTTGTGAGTCACGACCACAGGGCGGAACGGCCAACACCTACTCTGCCAGCCAGTCCCGGACCAGCCACCCCAATCCTCACAGTCGTATTGGGCGGGCGGATTCATACGGTCATTGCAACGAATCCGTGAAGGGGTGTTGCGATGCCGGCGGGGCACGTATTTGGGGATGAGGTCAGGGACGGGTTTTTTGCCTTGCTGCGGCAGGGTATGTCGATCAGTGAGGCGTGCCGCGTGTCGGGCCTGTGGTCGTCAACGGTGCTGCATTGGGTCCGGAAGATGGGCCCTGTGGAGATGTCCAGAGGTAATCGTGGAGGACCAGCAGGCGCACCGTTTCCAGACGGCGTCCCTGGTTCAGGCAGATTGAGTCTGTCCGAGCGGGCGGTGATCATGGTGCGCCTGCGAGATGGCTGGTCCTACTCGGCGATTGGCAGGGAACTAGGCCGGGACCGGTCGGTGATCTGGCGCGAGGCCAAGCGGAACTGCTGCGAGGACGGCACTTACCAGTCAGACGTGGCGCAGCTAAAGGCCGGGCAGATCGCCCGCCGGCCCAGGGAACACAAACTCGCCCACAAACCGCTGGCCCGGTTCGTGGAGTCCGCCATGGACGAGGGCTGGTCCCCGCAGCTGTGCTCGCTGGTCCTGGCCAGTGCTTTCCCGGACGATAAGAGGATGCAGATCAGCCACGAGACGATCTATCAGGCCATTTACGTCCAGGGCCGCGGCCATGTCCGCCAAGACCTGTACCGGCAGTTGAGCACCGGTCGGGCCAAACGGGTCGCCGACGGACGCGGCCGGGGCCGGAACAACAGCCCATTCAAGGACGCGCTGAAAATCTCCGAACGCCCGGCTGAAGCCGCCGACCGGGCCGTACCCGGTCACTGGGAATGCGATCTGATCCTCGGCTCGGTCGCCAGCAACTCAGCGATCGGAACCTGCGTTGAACGCTCCACCCGCTACACCATGCTGCTTCACCTGCCCGATGGCCACAGTGCAGACGAGGTCGCGAAGGCCATGATCAACGCGTTCGGCGAACTGCCCGCGGACCTGCGCAAAACCCTGACCTACGACCGCGGCGTCGAGATGGCCCGCTACGCCCAAATCCAGATCGCGATCGATACGGACATCTACTTCTGCGACCCGCACTCACCTTGGCAACGAGGAACCAACGAGAACACCAACCGGCTCCTGCGGCACTGGTTCGCTAAAAGCACCGACCTGTCCGTCCACACAGCCAAGGACCTCAAAAGGGTTCAGGACAGCCTGAACAACCGGCCACGCCCCACCCTCGGCCTCGCAACACCCAAGCAGAAATTCAACGAACTCCTCCTCGCCGCCGCAGCCTAACCGTTGCAACGACCACTTGACTTTCCAGCGCTGAAAACGCCGTTTACTCAGCAATCGATGAAGCTTTGCCTTTTTCCCAGGAGCGCTTCACGGTGCTCCGCCATGCGTTCCCGGAGGGCCTGCACGACGGCGGCCACGGCAGGGCGGCGCAGCGAATCCGGGCGCAGGACCAGCCAGTAGGGGAGGAGCTCGCCGATCTTGTCGGGCAGCAGCCGGACCAGGTCATCGTGCAGGTCCGCCATGAAGCAGGGCAGGAACCCAACGCCCGCCCCGGCCCTGGTGGCCTCCACGTGGACGAACACGTTGGTGGAGGTGAGGCCGTCCCGCATGGCCGGAACCAGCCGCCGCGGCGCATCAAGGTCGTCCACCTGCAGCATTGAATCCACGAAATAGACCAGCGGGTGCGTATTGAGTTCGGCCACGGTGGTCGGCGTCCCGTGCTCCGCAAGGTAGGCGCGGGAGGCATACATCCCCAGGCGGTATTCGCCCAGCCGGATGGCCTCCGCACGGTGCACCTGCGGCTCGCCCACCACCACCTCGATGTCCAGCCCGGACCGCTGCTGCAGGGCGCGGCGGGTCATGGTCACTACCTCCACGCTCAGGCCCGGATGGTCCCGGCGCAGGCGCGCCACGGCCGGGGCGGCAATATAGGCGCTGAAGCCGTCCGTCGCCGTCATTCGCACGACGCCGGTAATCGGGTCGGGTGCCTGGCCCGCCGGTCCCAGCGTGCCCAGCACCTCCTCCACCTGCTCCGCCGCCCGCACGGCCCGTTCGCCCAGCTCCGTCAGTTCCCAGCCGCCGGCGGCCCGGGACAGTACCCGGCCGCCGAGCGCTTTCTCCAGGGCGGCGATCCTGCGGGAAACCGTGGTGTGGTTCAAGCCCAGCGCCTGCGCCGCCGTCGTGAACTTTGCGGAGCGTGAAACCGCAAGGAGGACCAGGAGGTCATCAGGATTGGCATTCATATCTGCAATTGTGCACAGGTTTGGTGCCGCATTGGGCATTGAAGTGCCCCGATTGTGCAGCAATACTCATCTGAGTCACTTGTGCTGGAGATCACAGCGCGTGTCAATGTGGACACTAGGAGAAACCATGAGCGTAGAGCAGCGTCCGGCCAACGAGGCCGGGCATGCACCCAAAGGATCAGGACTGAAGAAAATCGTTGCCGCCTCCATGGTGGGGACGGTGGTGGAGTGGTACGAGTTCTTCCTTTACGCCACCGCCGCCACCCTGGTCTTCGGCAAGTACTTCTTCCCCGCCACCGGCAATGAGCTGGACGGGATCATCCAGGCCTTCCTCACCTACGCCGTGGGCTTCATCGCGCGGCCGCTCGGTGGCATTGTCTTTGGCCAGATCGGCGACAAGCTTGGCCGCAAGCCCACCCTGCAGCTCACCATCGTGATCATCGGCGTGTCCACGTTCCTGATGGGCTGCCTCCCCGGCTTCGCGGACATCGGCTACCTGGCTCCCGCGCTGCTGGTGTTCCTGCGGTTCATCCAGGGCTTCGCGCTGGGCGGCGAATGGGGCGGTGCGGTCCTCCTCGTGGCCGAGCACAGCCCGAACAAGACCCGCGCGTTCTGGTCCAGCTGGCCCCAGGCCGCCGTTCCGGTGGGCAACCTGCTGGCCACCCTGGTGCTGTACATCATGTCCACCACCCTCACCAGCGAAGCCTTCCTTGGCTGGGGCTGGCGCGTGGCCTTCTGGCTCTCCGCCGTGATCGTCTTCGTGGGCTACTACATCCGCACCAACGTCAGCGAAGCACCCATCTTCCTCGAAGCCAAGGAACTGGTGGACAAGGAACAGGCCGTCAGCTACGGCGTGTTCGAGGTGCTCCGCAAGTACCCCAAGGGCATCTTCCAGGCCATGGGCCTGCGGTTCGCGGAGAACATCATGTACTACCTGGTGGTCAGCTTCGCCATTGTCTACCTCAAGAGCGTGCACAAATACGACACCTCATCGCTGCTGCTTGCACTGCTGATCGCGCACGTCATCCATTTCGCCGTCATCCCCCAGTACGGCCGCCTGGCGGACCGGATCGGCCGCAAGCCCGTCTACCTGGCCGGCGCCATCCTGGGTGCCACCTGGCCGTTCTTCGCCTTCCCCATGTTCGACACTCGGAACGCAGTGGTCATCGTCCTTGCCGTCACCATCGGCCTGTGCCTGCACGGCCTGATGTATGCAGGGCAGCCGGCCATCATGGCCGAGATGTTCCCCACCCGCATGCGGTACTCCGGCGCCTCCCTCGGTTCCCAGGTCACCTCCATCTTCGCCGGCTCGCTGGCGCCGCTGCTGGCCACCCAGTGGCTCAAGGACACCGGCTCCTGGGTGCCAACCGCCATCTACCTGGTGGTGGCCTGCGCCATCACCTGCGTGGCCGTCCTGAGCCTGAAGGAAACCAAGGGCATCGCCCTGGAGGACGTGGACAAGGAAGACGCCGCCCGCGAGGGACTGCTCAGCGCCACGCACCGCTGAGCCGCTGCTGGACTGGCACGGCCGGGCATGGCCGTGCCGCCTCCTAAATTATTGAGCTGATGGACCGTTCGGGCGCACAAAGGAGAACTGCCATGGACAACACGTTGAATGGACGCAAGGCGCTGGTCACCGGGGGTGCCAGCGGAATCGGCGCTGCGTGCGTGCGCGCGCTTGCCGCGCGGGGAGCGAAAGTGGTGGTGGCCGACGTCGACTCCGCCGCTGCGGCGACGCTCGCCGATGAGGTGGGCGGCACCGCATGGAGTGTAGACCTGCTGGACGTTGACGCCCTGTCCACCCTCAGCCTGGACTGCGACATCCTGGTGAACAATGCCGGGATCCAGCGCATTAGCCCCATTGAGGAGTTCGATCCCGCGGAGTTCCGCAGGATCATCACCCTGATGCTGGAGGCCCCGTTCCTGTTGATCCGGGCGGCACTGCCGCACATGTATGCCAACAAGTTCGGGCGCATCATCAATGTCTCCTCAGTGCACGGTATCCGTGCCTCCCCGTTCAAGAGCGCGTATGTCTCCGCCAAGCATGGCCTGGAAGGGCTGAGCAAGGTGACGGCGCTGGAGGGCGGGGAGCACGGTGTCACTTCGAACTGCGTGAACCCCGGGTACGTGCGCACGCCGCTGGTGGAAAAGCAGCTCGCGGACCAGGCCCAGGTGCACGGCATTCCCGAATCCGAGGTCCTGGCCAAGGTGATGCTCACTGAGTCCGCCATCAAGCGCCTGGTGGAGCCGGAAGAGGTTGCCTCCCTGGTGTCCTGGCTCGCTTCCGCGGACGCGGGCATGGTCACCGGCGCCAGCTACACCATGGATGGGGGCTGGTCCGCGCGGTAGGCCCACCTGGACCGGCCCCCGGCAGCCTCAATCCAGGGGTTTGACCAGCCTGTGGTCGAAGAAGAAAACGCCGTAGGTGGTCTTCACCCCCACCGAACGCCGGTCCCGCCATACGACGACCCCTTCGCGCCTGCCGCTGAAGGGGTCGTCGCCGATGACAGTGTCACCCACGCGGTAAGGGCACCGCGGGCTGAAGGTGTCCAGCGTCCGGCGCAGGGCCCGGGCCAGGGCATCGCCGACGCTGAGCGGCTGGCCCAAATGCGAAAGATCCGGTGCGTAGTCGTCCCTGGCCATGTGACCAACTCCTCCAGGCGGCAGCCTGCCGCCCGCTAACGGTGGTGGTTGGCCGGAACGCTCCCAGCGGAGGATGGTCCTCCCATTCCGGCCGCCACCGTATGCCCACGCTAGGCGCTAATCACACCAGCAACATCAGTAACAGGTACTCGAGTTTTCGGAGGGGCATTACTTGCTCCCTGGAACTCCGTTGATGATCTCCTCGGCGTTGTCGAATGCCCATGCCACGAGCGGCACCAGGAGGGCGCTCAATTCGTAGCCCCGCTCCGTGAGGCTGTAATCCACCCGGGGCGGGATGACCGGTTGGGCCTTCCGGCTCACCAGGCCGTCACGCTCCAGCGTCTTCAACGTCTGGGCCAGCATTTTTTCGCTGATGCCCTCGGCCCGCCGCCGCAGGTCGCTCCACCGCTGGTCACCCTCGGACAGCGCGATCAGGATCAGGACGCCCCATTTGCTGGTGATGTGGTCCAGCAGGGTCCGGCTGGGGCACCCGGCCGGGAACACGCCGTCGGCAAAGGCCTGGGGGAGGGGGGCCGCGTGTGCCGCTGTTTCCATGTGCACAAGCTTACCAAAAGTACTGTTACTTACCCTTAGGTCAGTACCTTACCTCAAAGTGCGTACTCTCCTTCGGGAAGTTCTGCCGTCCGGCCATGGTTGTGCCCTTCGACAGAGTAAAACCCCCGAAAGGAACCATCGTGAGCATTGTTGTGACAGGCGCCACCGGACAGCTGGGCCGCCACGTTCTTGAAGCCCTCCTGGAACAGGGGGTACCGGCTGAGGATATCGTGGCTGCCGGCCGGTCGGTGGAAAAGCTGGCGGACTTCGCAGCACGCGGGGTACGCGTGCAGCAGATGGACTACGCCGATGCCGGTTCCGTGGCCGCCGCCCTGAGCGGCGCCAAGCGGGTGCTGCTGATCTCCGGCAGCGAAGTGGGACAGCGGGTGGAACAGCACCGCACCGTGATTGATGCCGCCAAGGCCGAAGGCGTGGAGCTGCTGGCCTACACCAGCATCGCCAATGCGGACACCACGTCCATGAAACTGGCCGGCGAACACAAGGCCACGCAGGCACTGCTGCGTGAATCCGGTGTCCCCTTCGTCCTGCTGCGCAACGGCTGGTACCTGGAAAACTACACGGAGCAGCTGCCGGGGACGCTCGCGCAGGGCGCGCTCGCGGGCAGTGCCGGGGAGGGCAAGATCAGCGGCGCCGCACGGGCCGACTACGCCCATGCCGCCGCCGCGGTCCTGGTGGCCGATGACCAGGCGGGCAGGGTCTACGAGCTCGGCGGCGATGAGGCGTTCAGCATGGCGGACCTCGCCTCCGAGATCAGCGCGGCCACCGGAAAGACCATCAGCTACAACGACCTGCCCGCGGACGACTACGTTGGCCTGCTCACCGGCGTTGGCGTGCCGGAGGCGTTCGCAGAGATCCTTGCTGATTCCGATCTCGGCATTGCGCGCGGTGACCTCCTGGTCAGCACCGGCGATCTCCGGAAGCTCATTGGGCGTCCGACGACGTCCCTCCGCCAGGCGGTCCGGTCTGCCGCCGCTTCGGTATAAGGCCGGAAGACAAAGGTGCCCGGCCCCTTGCGGGGCCGGGCACCTTTTGCGCCGCGGGACGTGCCTACCCGCCGTCGCGGGCAGTCCTGACCACCGGCAGCGGTGACGTCTGGTCCTCAAGGTGGGCCCGTCGTCGGCCGTCACCTTTGATCCACAGGCGATATGCCACCACCAGCAGTCCCAGCCAGGCGGCACCCACGTACAGGGCAATCCGGGTGTCCTCGAAGGCGCCCAGGACGGCGATCACGAGCACCATGAACGCGATGGTGAGGACCGACGCGGCAGGCCACCACGGGGAAGGGAATTCCGACGCCGGCAGGCCGCCGCGGGCGATTTCCCGCTTCATCGCGACATGGGAGGCGAGGATCATCACCCAAACCCACACCGTGGCGAAGGTGGCAATCGAGGCGATCACCAGGAAGACATCCTCCGGAATGACGGCGTTGAGGACCACGCCCACCAGGAGGATTCCCGCCATCATGACCACGGTCATCCAGGGGACGCCGTGCCGGGAGACCTTGCCGAAGGCGGCCGGCGCGTGGCCCTGGTTGGAGAGTCCGAAGAGGATCCGGCCGGCGCCGAAGATGTCGCTGTTGATGGCGGAGAGCGCGGCGGTAATCACCACGGCGTTCAGGATGTGCGGGGCCGCGGGAATGCCCAGCCCGCTGAAAATCTGGACGAAGGGACTGCCGTTGCTGCCGATCTGGTCCCACGGGAAGAGGCTCATCAGGACTCCCAGGGTGAGGACGTAGAACAGCAGGACGCGCACGGGGACGGTGTTGACTGCCTTGGGGATGACCTTCTTGGGATCGGCGGCCTCACCGGCGGTGATGCCGAGGGTCTCGATCCCGCCGAAGGCGAACATGACCACGGCGAAGGAAGCGAGCAGCCCTTCAAAGCCGAACGGGAGGAACCCGCCATGTTCCACGAGGTTGCCCAGGCCGGGGGCGACGGTTGAACCGCCGGCCTGGAAGCCGAAGACGATGATGGCAGCGCCGCCGGCGATCATGGCAATGATGGCCGCGACCTTGATGAACGAAAACCAGAACTCGAGTTCGCCGAAGACCTTGACGCTCAGCAGGTTAAGCCCGGCCAGGAAGAAGATGATCGCCAGGATCCAGATCCACCGGTCCACCTGCGGGAACCAGAAGCCCATGTAGATGCTGAAGGCGGTGACATCCGCGATGGCTACGATGGCCATTTCGAACACGTAGGTCCAGCCGGTGATGAAGCCTGCCAGCGGGCCGAGGTAGCGGCTGGCGTACTGGCCGAAGGAGCCGGAGACCGGGTGCCGGACGGCCATTTCGCCCAAGGCCCGCATCACCATGAAGACCGCGGCGCCGCCGATGATGTAGGCCAGCAGGACGGCCGGGCCGGCTTTCTGGATGGCGGAGGCGGAGCCATAGAAGAGACCGGTGCCGATGGCCGATCCCAGGGCCATGAAGCGGATGTGCCGCACGTTCAGGCCCCTGTTGAGGACGTGTCCGACGACGGCCGTTGGGTTGTGCTGTTCCGCCGCGGTTTCGTTCCGGGTTGGGGTTGGAGCTGGTTGCATGCAAATACCTTCTCGTCATTGGGAGGGGAGCCGCTAACCAGCAGACCATTTTCGGATGCACCGTGATGAGGCTCACGGCGGGTTGGTGTCTTTCATTCCAGACGGACAGCTTCTTTTCCCGACCGCCCCGCACACCCCTTGACTCGACTCCGGCTATTCCATACCGTGAGGGGCCGCCGGAAACCGGGCGGATGCACTGCTTGGCGTTGTGCCCCGTACCAGCAGCCCGAAGGAGACCGATGATGAAAGCAATGGTGCAGGACGTCTATGGATCGGCAGACGTGCTGGAGCTGCGGGACATCGCCCGGCCCGAGCCCGGCGACGGTGAGGTGCTGATCCGGGTGCGGGCAGCGGGTGTGGACCAGGGCGTGTGGCACCTGATGACCGGGCTGCCGTACCTGGTCCGGCTTCTCGGCTACGGCCTGAAGAAGCCGAAAGTTCCCGTCCGCGGCCGGGAAGTGGCCGGTGTTGTGGAAGCCGCGGGGCCCGGGGTGGCCCGCTTTTCTCCCGGGGACGAGGTGTTCGGGACCTGCGACGGATCCTTTGCCGAGTACGTCTGCGCCAAAGAGGACAAGGTGGCCCGCAAGCCTTCCGCTCTCTCCTTTGAAGAAGCGGCGGCTTCGCCAATCTCCGGCGTCACCGCCCTGCAGGCCGTCCGCGACGCCGGCCAGGTCACCGTAGGCCAGAAGGTACTGATCCTTGGCGCGGGCGGGGGAGTGGGCTCCTTTGCAGTCCAGCTGGCCAAGGCCTTTGGAGCAGAGGTGACAGGCGTGTGCAGCACCGGCAAGGTTGAGCTGGTGCGTTCCCTCGGGGCGGACGCCGTCGTGGACTACACCAAGACGTATATCGCGGACGCCGGAAAGGTATACGACCTTATCCTGGACGCGGCCGGCAACCGGCCGCTGTCTTTCCTGCGCCGGTTGCTCGCACCCAGGGGCACCCTGGTGATCATTGGCGGCGAAGGCGGCGGCAAGCTGACCGGAGGATTTGAGCGGTCCCTTGTTGCCCCACTGGTCTCCCTGTTTTCCGGCCGGACGTTCAAGGGGCTTGTGGCAAAGGAAACGCACCTGGATCTGGAGTCTCTTGCATCGCTGATGGAAGCCGGCGGCGTCAAGCCCGCGGTGGACAAAGTCTTCCCCCTTGCCGAAGCGCCGGCGGCCATTCGGTACCTCCATGAGGGGCGGGCACGCGGCAAAGTTGTGCTTAGGGTCTGAGCGGGCCTGGTGATTCGCATAGCCCCGAAGGCAGGACGATGAGGGGTCTGGTATTTCAGACAGTGGGAGCCTTTGGGCGGACTTTGAAAGCCGGGGGAGGGTGCAAGCTTAAGTACGGGATACCGGACATTGCTACCCAGAAAGAACCTTCCAGGCCATGAGCACTGCACTAAGCACGGACAGCCAGGTGCCACGCGCCGCGGCCAAGGCGTCCTCAAAAGTTCCTGCCGCCGAGAACACGCTGCGCATCCTTAAACTGCTGGCTTCGCGGCGTGGCCCCATGGCGGCATCCCAGATCGCGTCCAGCCTCGACCTGCCCAGGTCCAGCGTCTACCACCTGCTGGGGGTTATGGAGGCCAATGGCTTCGTCCTCCATCTCCATGAGGAGCAGCGGTACGGGCTGGGCATCAGCGCGTTCGAACTCAGTTCGGCGTACTCCAGGCAGGAACCGCTGTCCCGGCTGGGACGTCCCCTGCTGGCCGGTTTGGTGGACACCATCGGCGAGAGTGCACACCTTGCCGTCCTGCATGGCCGCGACGTCCTGTACATCGTGGAGGAGCGGGCCAAGAACCGTCCTTCCCTCGTGACGGACGTTGGCGTCCGGCTTCCCAGCCACCTCACTGCCAGCGGCCGTGCCATCCTGGCAGCGTTGCCCAAATCGCAGGTGCGCGCCCTGTACCCGAATGCGGCCGCCTTCACCGCCCGGCACGAGGTGGAGGGCGCCATCATGAAGTATTCCGCGCTGTCCTCCCACCTCGACCAGGTGAGGCAGCGCGGATATGCCACCGAACACGGCGAGGTGACCCCCGGCTTCGGCTCCATTGCCGCCGCGGTCACCGACCATTTGGGCTGGCCCACCGCCGCCGTTGCAGTCACCTTCCTGGAGGACAAACTGCCGAATGACCAGTGGCCGGTGCTGGCCGCCCGCGTTCAGAAAGTGGCCGACGAACTCTCCGTCCGAATCCACGGCCGCCCGGGAAAATAACCCTCGTTGCTCCATCACTTACGGCTGCTAAAACCCCGGAATGGGAGCCATAAGTGATAGAGCAACCTGGCCAGCAGAGCTTGTCTGGAGTTCCGGACAGCACCCTCTTGAAAGCCCTGTCAAGCCCCTTCTCCAGGCGCTTTAGTTGTTTCAGAACTTCTTCGAAACCTCAGACACCAAGATAAGGAGCCCATCATGGCACCCGCCGATTTCACCACCGGTGCCCGCCCGGTCAAAGCAGCCCGCGGCACCGAGCTCACCGCCAAGTCCTGGCAGACCGAAGCGCCGCTGCGCATGCTGATGAACAACCTGGACCCGGAGGTGGCCGAGCGCCCCGACGACCTGGTGGTCTACGGCGGCACCGGCCGGGCCGTCCGCTCCTGGGCCGCCTTTGATGCCATAACCCGCACCCTGGAAACCATGGAAAAGGACGAAACCCTCCTGGTCCAGTCCGGCAAGCCGGTGGGGGTGTTCCGCACCAACGAGTGGGCTCCCCGCGTCCTGCTGGCCAACTCGAACCTGGTGGGCGACTGGGCGAACTGGCCCGAATTCCGCCGTCTCGAGGCCGAGGGCCTGATGATGTACGGCCAGATGACCGCCGGTTCCTGGATCTACATCGGCACGCAGGGCATCCTGCAGGGGACCTTCGAAACCTTCGCCGCGATCGCCCGCAAGCTCACCGGGGACGACAACGGCACCCTCGCCGGCACCCTCACCTTGACCGGCGGCTGCGGCGGCATGGGCGGCGCCCAGCCGCTCGCCGTCACCCTGAACGACGGCGCCTGCCTGATTGTCGACGTCGACGAAACCCGGCTGCGCCGCCGCGCCGGCAAACGCTACCTGGATGAGGTGGAAACCGACCTCGACGCCGCCATCGCCAAGGTGCTCAAGGCCAAGGAGGAGCGCCGCGGCTGGTCAGTGGGCTACGTGGGCAACGCCGCCGAAGTCTTCCCCGAGATCCTGCGCCGCCACAAGGCCGGCGAACTGACCGTGGACATCGTCACGGACCAGACCTCCGCCCACGACCCCCTGTCCTACCTGCCTGAGGGCATTTCGGTGCAGGAGTGGCACCGCGAAGCCGAGGCCGATCCTGAAGGTTTCACCAAGAAGGCCCAGGCGTCCATGGCCCGGCACGTGCAGGCAATGGTGGAATTCCAGGATGCCGGCGCCGAGGTGTTCGACTACGGCAACTCGATCCGCGACGAAGCCCGCAAGGGCGGCTACAGCAGGGCCTTCGAATTCCCGGGCTTCGTTCCGGCCTACATCCGGCCCCTGTTCTGCGAAGGGCTTGGCCCGTTCCGCTGGGTTGCCCTGTCCGGCGACCCGGAAGACATCCGCGTCACGGACGAGGCCATCAAGGAGCTCTTCCCGGAAAACAAGCACCTGCACCGCTGGATCGATGCCGCCCAGGAACGCGTCGAGTTCGAAGGCCTGCCGGCACGCATCTGCTGGCTCGGCTACGGTGAGCGCGCCAAGGCCGGCCTGCTGTTCAACCAGCTCGTGAAGGACGGCAAGGTCAAGGCCCCCATCGTCATCGGCCGCGACCACCTGGACTCGGGCTCGGTCGCCTCGCCGTACCGCGAAACCGAAGCCATGCAGGACGGCTCGGACGCCATCGCCGACTGGCCCATGCTCAACGCCCTGCTGAACACCGCCTCCGGTGCCACCTGGGTGTCCCTGCACCACGGCGGCGGCGTGGGCATCGGCCGGTCCATCCACGCCGGCCAGGTATCCGTGGCTGACGGCACCGACCTCGCCGCCCGGAAACTCGAACGCCTCCTCACCAACGACCCCGGCATGGGTGTTATCCGCCACGCCGACGCCGGCTACGAGCGCGCCCTCGACGTCGCCAAAGAGCGCGGCGTCCGCATCCCCATGAACGAGAACCGCTAACCGCCACCCCGCTAACCCCGGCCCACCCCCTCATCGATTGCTCCGTACTTGTCGTTTAGAGCCTCCAAAACGACAAGTACCGAGCAGTCGATGGGAACCCCACCACAAGGAACTTTCCATGACCGTCCCCACGAACTCCCTAACCTCGCAAGCTCGGCCAGGGAACCCTGTCCGCGTGGGCCCAACTCACGAACCGCTGACCGTCGCCCTTGGCTCCGTCGGCGTCACGCCTGAGGATGTGCTCGCCGTCGCGCGCCACAACGCCAAGGTGGGCATCTCCCCGGACGCCCTGGACACCGTCGCCAGGGTCCGCGCCCACATCGACGGCCTCGCTTCCAGCGACGTCCCTGCCTACGGCATCTCCACCGGTTTCGGCGCCCTGGCCAACCGCCACATCCCCAACGAACTGCGCACGCAGCTCCAGAAAAGCCTGATCCGCAGCCACGCCGCGGGCATGGGACCGGCGGTTGAACGTGAAGTGGTCCGCTGCATCATGTTCCTGCGCGCCAAGACCCTGGCCTCCGGCCGCACCGGTGTCCGCCCCGTGGTCCTGCAGACCATGGTGGACGTCCTCAACGCCGGCATCACCCCGGTGGTCCGCGAGTTCGGCTCGCTCGGCTGCTCCGGTGACCTGGCACCGCTGTCCCACTGCGCCCTGGTCCTGATGGGCGAAGGGGAGGCGGAAGGGCCCGACGGCGTGACATACGGCGGGCGGGGAGAGCGGACTGTCGCTGAGCTGCTGGCAGAACACGGCATCGAGCCGGTTACGCTGGCCGAAAAGGAAGGCCTGGCACTGGTCAACGGCACCGAGGGCATGCTGGGCATGCTCCTGATGGCCATCGCAGACCTTCGCCAACTGCTGACGACGGCGGACATCACCGCCGCGCTCAGCGTCGAGGCGCTGCTGGGCACCGACCAGGTATTCCTGCCCGAGCTGCACGCCGCGCTTCGGCCGCACCCCGGCCAGGCCGCCAGTGCGGACAACATGCTGCGGGTGCTGTCCGATTCACCCATCGTCGCTTCCCACCGGGTGGGGGATTCCCGGGTTCAGGA
The DNA here is from genome assembly GCF_006715165.1 of Arthrobacter sp. SLBN-122. Lineage (NCBI taxonomy): Bacteria > Bacillati > Actinomycetota > Actinomycetes > Micrococcales > Micrococcaceae > Arthrobacter > Arthrobacter sp. SLBN-122. The sequence goes on from NZ_VFMS01000001.1 coordinate 2,450,783, forward strand.
TGCATACTCACTGCGCTGCGCCCCGCAGGTTGCCGGTGCCGTCCGCGACACTGTTGACCACGCCGAACTGGTGGCCACGCGGGAACTGGCTGCAGCGATCGACAACCCCGTGGTCCTTCCCGACGGCCGCGTCAGCTCCAACGGCAACTTCCACGGCGCGCCCGTGGCTTACGTCCTGGACTACCTGGCCATCGCGGTGGCGGACCTCAGCTCCATCGCCGAACGCCGCACCGACCGCATGCTGGATCCTGCCCGTTCGCATGGCCTGCCGGCTTTCCTCGCGGCTGACCCCGGCGTGGACTCCGGGCTGATGATCGCCCAATACACGCAGGCCGGCCTGGTCTCGGACAACAAGCGGCTTGCCGTTCCGGCGTCCGTGGACTCGATCCCGAGTTCGGCCATGCAGGAGGACCACGTATCCATGGGCTGGCACGCGGCACGGAAGCTCCGCAAGGCTGTGGAGAACCTCCGCCGGGTCCTGGCCATCGAACTGGTCACCTCGGCCCGCGCGCTGGACATCCGCACGCAGCTCTCCGGTGGGGTCCTGACGCCCGGGCCTGCGGGTGCCGCTGTGGTGGCCGCGCTCCGCGAGGTGGTGGAGGGACCGGGGACGGACAGGTTCCTGTCGCCGGAACTGGAAGCGGCGGACCGCCTGGTGGCCTCCGGTAACGTCCTTCGGGCGGCTGAATCCGCCGTCGGGCCGCTCGCCTGACAGCGAAGAATCTTCAGCGCTTTTGGACTGTTGGTCCAAAAGGTGGAATTTCCGGCGCCACGGCCCACCGTGGCGCCGGGAGTGTAGTAGAACTGAAGATGTAGTGAAAGTCACATCAAAGAGGCTGTGGCAGCAGAACGATACAAAGGGGTAGAAGTTCAAATGAAAGCACGTGGGGCAGTCCTGTCGAAGCGAAATGCCCATTCCGCCGTGGTTTCGGACTGGAGGTCCCTCCAGCCCGGCGATCACGTCGAGATCATCAAGCAGGCACATGTTGTAGCCGCCGGGGAGGTGGAGGAAGTGTCCCAGAGCGGCAACGTTCTGTGGCTTGTGCCGGCCGGTCCCACCGAAAAGCAGCTCTTTTTGAAGTCTGACGGGGTGCAGGTCCGCCGCGGCTAGCGGTCCCGCCAGCAGCAAAAAATCCCCGCTCCGCCGTACGGCAGAGCGGGGATTTTTCGTTGCCGGACACCCTGACGGCTGCAGCCGTGGGTGAGGCCGTGGCGGGCGGGTCAGGCGGCGAAGGATTCGTACGTTTCGCCGAAAGGCACTGATGCATCCAGGGCTACCGTGTAGCGTCCCGGGTGCAGCCGGGTGACGCGGATGCCGCACTCGGCATCCTTTGCCGCCACCTCAATCATCTCGGCCACCGCTTCTTCCAGTCCTGCATGGACCTCGCTGGCGCTGGAGAACTCCAGGCTGATGGACCGGACGGCAGGTCCTTCGGTGGGCTCGGCAGCGGCGGGGATCCGCTCCAAAGTGGCTGTAGTCATTACTGAACTTTCTGTGTTTCGTGCCGGGGTGGCTCCACCATTCTACCGACTGCTCCTGCCAGATGTCAGATGACTGTCCTTTTGAGGGCGGAGGAGAGCAGTCATAAAGCGTCCGTTAGCGGCACCTGCCGACTATCAACGACCATGGAAAAGCGGGCCCGCAAGGCCCCGGAAGCACCCCGACCGATACAGCTGGAGGAGAATTCGGTATGAAGATCATGCGCCTTGGCGAAAGCGGCAGAGAACAGCCTGCCGTGCTGGTGTCTTCGGCGGACGGAACCAACCGGTACTTCAGCCTGCTGCCCCTGACCGCGGATGTGGATGGAGCGTTCCTTGGCGCGGGCGGACTGGGCAGGGTGCGCAAAGCACTGGAGGCCGGGGAACTGCCGGCCCTGGAAGGCGCGGCTGCGCTCCGGGTTGGTTCCCCCGTAGCCCGGCCCGGCTCGGTGGTGGGCATCGGGATGAACTATGCCGCCCATGCCGCGGAGTCAGGGGCCGAGCCGCCCGCCATTCCCGTCGTCTTCCTCAAGCCCAGCAATACCGTCACGGGCCCCTGTGATCCCGCCCCGTTGCCGCCCCGCTCCACACACTACGACTGGGAAGTGGAACTGGGCATCGTGATCGGCAGGGAAGCCAGCTACCTCGGCTCGGTGGAAGAAGCCGCGGGATGCATTGCCGGGTATGTCACGGCCAACGACTTGTCTGAGCGGGAATACCAGTTGCCCGGAGCGGCCGGGCAATGGACCAAGGGCAAGTCCCTTCCCGGGTCAACGCCCCTGGGGCCCTGGCTGGTTCCGGCTGACGGGATCGACGGCGGCAACCTGCGGCTGCGCAGTTGGGTGAATGGTGAGCCGCGCCAGGATTCCTCGTCCTCGGAGCTTATCTTTGATGCGCCCACGCTGGTCCACCACTGCAGCCAGTACATGCGGCTGGAACCGGGCGACGTGATCCTCACCGGAACGCCCCAGGGGGTGGCCCTCAGCGGCCGCTTCCCCTACCTTCAGCCGGGCGACGTAGTGGAGGTGGAGGTGGAGGGACTGGGCCGCCAGCGCCAGGAGTTGTTCCGGGCACCGGCGGCCGTTTCGGCCTAACCCGCTTTGACGGCCAGGACCGGGCAGTCCGCCTCCAGCAGGATGCGCTGGGACGTGCTGCCCATGATCAGCTTGCCCACGGGCGTGCGGCGGCGCAGGCCGATCACGATCAGGTCGGCGTTGTGTTCCTCGGCGGCGTCCAGCACCTCAGCCGCGGCATCGTGGCCGCGGACCGGCCGCTTGATCACGTACTCGATGCCCTGGCCGGCCAGCCGCTGCTCGATGTCCTGGATTTCGCCGTCCGGGGCAAAGCGGCTGTCCACCGTGGACTCACCCTTGGAGGAGTTGATCAGCACCAGTGTGCTGTTGCTCTTCCGGGCTTCGGTGATGGCCTGGGTCAGGGCAGCTTCGCCCTCGGGGGTCGGGACGTATCCCACAACGACGGTCATGGTGTCTCCTTAGTTTCTGCTCGATGTGGGTAGGTTGGCTTGCCGGGAGGCTCGCCTGCTCAGTCGCTGTAGTCCGCCGCGCCCGAATTGGCGGGAACCAGCGGCTTGCGCTCCGGACTGCTGCGCCGGAACAGCTTGTAGGCGAAGGGCCAAAGCAGGATGAGGCCAATGATGACATAGATGCCGACGGCGATCGGCTCGCTGAAGAGCCCTGCCGGGTCACCCGCGCTCAGCTGCAGCGTCTTGCGGAGCTGCCCTTCGATCCGCGGCCCCAGGATGACGCCGAGGATCAGCGGCAGGACGGGAAGCCCGAAGCGCCGCATCATGAACCCGAGTGCGCCCAGGACCAGCAGGATCACCAGGTCGAACGCCTGCAGGTTTACCGAGTAGGCGCCCAGCGTGGCGAAGAACAGGATGCCCGCGTACAGGTACGGCCGGGGCAGCTGCAGGAGTTTCGCCCACATCGGTGCCAGCGGCAGGTTGATCAGGAGCAGCAGCAGGTTGCCGATGAAGAGGCTGGCGATCAGCGCCCACACCAGGGGGCCCTGGCTTTCGAAGAGCTGCGGACCCGGCTGGATTCCGTACGAGGTGAAGGCAGCCAGCATGACGGCGGCTGTGGCGTTGGTGGGCAGGCCCAGGGCCAGCATGGGGGTCAGGGTGCCGGCGGCCGCAGCGTTGTTGGCTGCTTCCGGGCCGGCTACACCTTCGATGGCACCCTTGCCGAACTCTTCCGGGTGCTTGCTCAGCCGCTTTTCGGTGACGTAGGAGAGGAAGGTGGGGATCTCGGCGCCGCCTGCCGGCAGTGCGCCGAACGGGAAGCCGAAGGCGGTACCGCGCAGCCACGGCTTCCAGGAGCGCTTCCAGTCGGATTTGCCCATCCAGGGCTGGCCCACGGGAATGGCATGCAGGGGGGTGCGGCGCAGGTGGGCGGCGACCCAGAGGGCCTCGCCCACGGCGAAGATGGCCACGGCCACCACAACAATGTCCAGGCCGTCCGCGAGGAGCGGCTGGCCGAAGGTCAGGCGGCGCTGGCCGGTCACGGAGTCCATGCCCACCAGGCCGATGGCCAGGCCGAGGCCCAGGGAGGCAAAACCGCGCAGCCGCGACGAGCCGAGCACGGCCGTGACGGCCAGGAGGGCCAAAACCATGATGGCGAAGTAGCTGGGCGCGCCGAGGCTCACGGCGAACTTCACCACGATCGGTGCGCAGACGGCCAGCAGCGCCGTGCCGATGGTGCCGGCGACGAACGAGCCGATTGCCGCCGTCGCAAGCGCCTGCGCGGCCCGGCCCGCCTTGGCCATCTTGTTGCCCTCGATGGCGGTGACCACGGAGGACGATTCGCCGGGGGTGTTGAGGAGGATCGAGGTGGTGGAACCGCCGTACATGCCGCCGTAGTAGATGCCGGCGAACATGATGAAGGCGCTGGTGGGTTCCAGGGCGTAGGTAACGGGAAGCAGCAGGGCTACGGTCATTGCCGGGCCCAGGCCGGGGAGGACGCCGACGGCGGTGCCCAGAATGACGCCGATGACGGCGTACAGGAAATTCATGGGGGTCAGGGCGGTGGCGAAGCCGTCCATCAGGGAGGACCAGACGTCCATTTAGAGGATTCCTTCCAGGAGGCCGGCCGGCAGCGCGATGCCCAGGCCGAGGTAGAAGCCGTAGAAGGTCAGCAGGGACAAGGCCACGGAGATCAGCCCGTCCCGGACGTAGCGGCGGCTGCCGAGGGCCAGGACGCTGCCCCAGAACAGGATGGTTCCGGAGATCACCCAGCCGGCCCAGTCGATCAGCAGGATGTTCAGGATAAAGGCGCCGGCCAGCGGCAGGATGGTCTTCCAGTCGGCGGGGTGCGTGAGGTCGACGTCTTCGCCGCCCTCAGCCTCGCCCTGGCCGCCACGGAGGACGTTGACGGCCAGCAGCACGGCGCAAACCACCAGCAGCCCGGCCACGATGAACGGCACGGTCTTGGGGCCGACCGGATCGGACTTCGAATACGGGGTTACCAGGCCGTTGGCGTCCAGGAAGACCAGGACGCCGGCCGCCCCGAGCAGGAGTGCAACTCCCAGCTCGGAGCGGCCTTTGAGGCCTGTGGTCAGGGAGGTCACGCCAACCCAAGCTTGGTGAGGACGTCCGCCACCCGCTTGTCCTGCTCGGTGAGGAAGGTCTTGAACTGGTCACCGGTGATGAAGGCATCGGTCCAGCCGTGGGTCTTCAGCGCTTCCTTCCAGCCGGCCGTGCCGTGCATCTTCTCCAGGGCCGCGATCAGGGAAGCCTTGTCCTTGTCGCTGATTCCGGGAGGGGCCACGACGCCGCGCCAGTTGGTGAACACCAGGTCGATGTTGGATTCCTTCAGCGTGGGTGCGTCCACGCCTTCCAGGCGCTTCTCGCCGGAGGTGGCCAGGACGCGGACCTCACCGGATTCGATCTGCTTCAGGTACTCGCCGGCGCCGGACGCGGCGAAGCCAAGCTTGTTGCCCAGGATGGCGGGCAGGAGGTCGCCGCCGCCGTCGTAGGAGACAAAGTTGACCTTGGTGGCGTCGATGCCCACGGCACCGGCCAACTGCATCGGCAGCAGGTGGTCGGGGCCGCCGGGGGAGGAGCCGCCGCCGACGGCGATGGAACCCGGATCGGCCTTCCAGGCCTTCACCAGGTCATCGATGGTCTTGTACGGGGAGTCCTTGCCCACCATGATGGCGCCGGGCTCTTCGATAAGCCGGGCAAGGGGAGTGGTGTCGGTCAGCTTGGACTCGGACTTGTTGGTGTAGCTGGCGCCCACCACGCCCAGGCCCATGAGCATGGCCAGGTCGCCGTTGCCCTTTTCGTTGACGACGCGGGCCAGGCCAACGGTGCCGCCGGCGCCTGCGAGGTTGAAGACCTCCGTGTTGGTGGAGATCTTCTCGTCGTCGAGGACCTTTGCGGCGGCGCGGGCGGTGGTGTCATATCCGCCGCCGGGGGTATTGGGGACCATGATCTGCAGGCCGGTGATGGGCCCGGCGGCGGCGCCGGAGCTTTCGGCACCGGTGGAGCTCTTGCTGGTGGCACCGCAACCGGTGGCCATCAGGGCGATGCCGGCGGCAACGGCGGCAATTCGCAATGCGCGGATCTGGCGCATGGGTTCCTCTTCTCTCAACACAAATCTGATCAGCAGCGGCTGACTTGTGGTTTCGATGCTAGGGGCGTCCGTGACCGGGATCACTCTTGTGTACGCAGAGAAAGTTGTGTTCATTGCGTTCACGTTTCCAAAACCCCACAACGGCCCTGCCCCGGGCTTTGGGATATAGTTCCCGGTACCACCCCCGGCCCCGCGCCGCGTACTTTCGCGCGCCTGAGGGCCAGCCACACCGCCGGAACAAACCCGGCCCGCCAGCAAACACCAGGAAGCCCATTGTGACTCGACGACGAGGAATGTCCCTCGCGGGGCAGTACCTTCTGCTGCAGTTGCTCATTGTCCTGGCCGTCCTGGTGGGCGTCGTGGCCATTTCCCTGGCCCAGTCCGCTGCGGCCTTTGAACGGATCGAAGGCAGGCGTGCCCTGTCCGCCGCGGAGGCGCTGGGCGGCAATCCGATCGTCCGCGAGCTCCTGCCGAACACGGAACCCCGGGGCGGCGCGGTGCTCCCGGCAGTGGCGGAATCGGTGCGGATCGTGTCCGGCTCATCCCGGGTGGCCCTGGCAAAACTGGACCGGACCGTGGTAGCTTCCTCGGACCCCAGCCTGCTGGGCGAGCCGCTGGAACTCGGCGCCAGCAGGGTGATGGAAGGCAGGGCCTGGACCGGAGTGGTGGGCGGGACGCCCGCCCCGCTGCTGTCCGCCCACGTTCCTGTCCTGGACGACACCGGCCGGATGATCGGCATCGCCTCCATCAGCCGCAACTATCCCACCGTGCTCGAGCGGCTGGGCGATGCCGTCCCCAATCTCCTCACCTACCTCGGCGTTGCGAGCGTCCTGGGCATCGCCGGGTCCCTGCTGCTGTCACGGCGGGTCAAGCGGCAGACCCTGGGGATGGAACCGAGCGAGATCACCAGCCTGGTCGAAAACCGCGAAGCCATGCTGCACGGGCTCAAGGAGGGCGTGGTGGCGCTGGACCTGCACGAGCGGATCACCGTGGCCAACCACAGTGCGCGCGCCCTGCTGGGCCTCCCGCCTGACTGTGTGGGCAAGCGGGTGGCGGGCCTCGCCGTCGAACCCGCCCTCAAGGAAGTCCTCACCCGTGACCAGCCCGGGCCGGACCAGTTGGTGCTCGTGGGGGACCGGCTGGTGGTGATGAACCGGGTGCCCATCCAGTCCAGGGGCAAGGTGATTGGCTCGGTAACAACGCTTCGCGACCGCACGGAGCTCTCCGAACTGGAGCAGGAACTTGGCACCACCCGCACCGCCACGGACACCCTGCGGGCCCAGGCACATGAGTTCGCCAACCAGTTGCACGTCATCTCCGGCCTGATCCAGATCGGAGAGTACGATTCCGTGGTCCAGTTCGTCAACGGAGCCACCGTGGACCGGACCCGGCTCAACGATGAAGTGACCGGCCGGATCAAGGATCCCGCGCTCGCTGCCCTGCTGATTGCCAAGTCGAGCCTCGCCACCGAGCACGGCGTTGCCCTGCAGCTGGACCCCGACTCCGCGCTGGACAAGGTGGACGACGAGCTGTCCCGGGACCTCACCACGGTGGTGGGGAACCTGGTGGACAACGCGTTCGACGCCGTCACCGGGCTTCCGCAGGCAGCCGTCAGGGTGCTGGTGGAGGGCAAGGCCGGAAAAGACGTTGTGGTGACAGTGCGGGACAACGGCCCCGGCGTTCCCGGCGGCTCCACGGACCACATCTTCCGCCAGGGCTTCACCACCAAGGAACCCGGACCGGCTGGCAGCCGCGGCTTTGGGCTGGCGCTGTCCCGGGTGGTGTGCCGCCGGAGTGGCGGGAACCTGACGGTGGCCAACGATAATGGGGCTGTCTTTACCGCCGTGCTGAAACAAGGGAGTACCCAGCCATGATCAAGGTCCTGATCGTCGATGACGATTTCATGGTGGCCAAGGTGCATGCCGGCTTTATCCAGCGCACGCCCGGATTCACGGTGGTGGGTGCCGCGCACACCGGGGCCCAGGCCGTTGCGGAGACCGAACGGCTCCAGCCGGACCTGGTGCTGCTGGACATCCATCTGCCGGACATCAATGGCCTGGACCTGATGGGTCGCCTGCGCGCTGTGGCCCCGGAGCTGGACGTGCTGGTCATCAGTGCCGCACGGGAGGTGGAAACCGTGCGGAAGGCGCTGCGGGGCGGCATTGTCCATTACCTGATCAAGCCTTTTTCGCAGACAGACCTGCAGGAGCGGCTGGAGCACTACCGCAACGCTTACCAGAGCCTGGATGCCTCAAAGGACGTGGCCGAACAATCGGACGTCAACCGCGTGTTCGGCCTTGACCGCAGCGAACGGCCACTGCCCAAGGGCTGCAGCATTGAGACGCTGCGGCTGGTGGAGGCGGCGGTCAACGCCGCCGACGGTGACGTCTCGGCCGCCGAAGTAGCCCAGGAGCTGGGGACCTCCCGCGTCAGCGCCCGCCGCTATCTGGAGTACCTGCATGACGAGGGCACGCTGGACGTGCGGCTCAAGTACGGCGTGGGACGGCCCGAACGGCGGTACGTCCTGAAGGGGGCCTGAGGCCAGCTGCGGCTATTTCAGCGCAGGAGGGTGTTGATCAGCCGTGCAGCGGTTTTGGCGGTCCGGCCATCCACGTCGTACGCAGGGTTCAGCTCCGCCACGTCCAGGTGCAGGAGCTTCCCGCTCAGCGCCACCTGCCGGCAGGCCGCCGAGATGACGGGCAGCGGCACGCCGTAGGCTGCGGGCGCGCTCACTCCTGGCGCCACCGCGGCGGGCAGCACGTCCAGGTCGATGGTCAGGTACAGCACGTCGATGTCCGCCAGGAACGCGGCCACGAAGTCCCGGACCCGGTCCGCGCCGCAGTCCTCGTCCAGCAGGTACCGGACCCCCAGCTTGTCCGCGGTGTCGAACAGGACCCGGGTGTTGTTCGGCTCCGAGATTCCGACGACGGCGTACCGGAATCCGCGCCCGGCGTCCGCTTCAGCACGGGCCATCTGCAGGAACGGGGTCCCCGAACTGGGCACAGGCTCGTCGCGGAGATCGAAGTGGGCGTCCAGGTTCAGGACGCCAAGGCGCTGCCCGTCCCGGATGGCCGCTGATCCGCTGACGCCAAGGTAACTCGCGTAGGCGGTTTCATGGCCGCCGCCCAGGACAACGGTCTGGTGGCCGGCGTCGAGCAGGCCTGCCACCGCCCGGCCAAGCCGTTCCTGCCCGGATTCCAGGTCCTCACCGGATACCGTGACATCGCCGACGTCAGCCACCGGACGGTCCAGGTGGAAAGCCAGCGGGCCCAGCGCCTTCCGCAGGGCTGCGGGGGCGGCCGACGCGCCGGTGCGGCCCTTGTTCCGGCGTACCCCCTCGTCGCTGGCGAAGCCCAGCAGGGCCACGGGCCTGCCGCCTGCCGCCCCCTCAACGTCAGCGCCCGCGGTTCCCGGCGTGGTGTTACCCGACTGGTTCACGGCCTGCCACCATCGGCGGTGGCCGGGGCCGTCGCCGTCGAACCTCCCTGTCCAGGGCTGGGGCGGGACATCGACGGCGGGGAGCTGGAGGGACATGCCTCAAGCTCACCGCATACGGGACACGAAAACCAGCAACGCCGCCGTCGTCCTGTCCGGGATCCAAGAACCCGTGCGCCGGGGAGATGTCTGGTGCAGGGGATATGGTGAGAGCAGTCCGCCCATCGAAGCGTGGCGTGTCCGCTTCAGGATCCGCGCAACCATTCCAGGCTGGAGAGCCTTTCCCCATGTTTGAAGCCCCAGACATCCTTTTTGCCGCAGCCGGCCTGGCCGTCTTCATCGCCGCGGTCCTGCCCAAGCTGCTGCGCGATATGCCCTTGTCCATGCCGATGGTCTTCCTGGGCGCCGGCATGGGAGCGTTCGCGCTGATTCCCTCGCTGCCGGACCTTGACCCGGTGGAACACGGCGACTTTGTCATGCACCTCGCGGAAATCTGCGTGATCATCTCGCTGATGGGAGCAGGGTTGGCCCTCGACCGCCCGGTGGGACGCAAGCGGTGGTCCACCACATGGCGGCTCCTGGGGATCGCCATGCCGCTGTGCATCCTGGCCCTGACCCTGCTGGGCATGTGGTTCCTGGGCCTGGGCCTCGGCGCGGCACTGCTGGTAGGCGCGAGTCTTGCCCCCACGGACCCCGTCCTGGCATCCGAAGTCCAGGTGGGAGAACCGGCGGACCAGGACGAGCACACTGACAAGGAAGATGAAGTCCGGTTCGGCCTCACCTCCGAGGCCGGGCTCAATGACGGCCTGGCGTTCCCGTTCGTATACCTCGCCATTGCCATCAGCATCGCCGGCGCAAACCCCGCTGAGTGGTTCGGCGAATGGTTCGGGATGGATGTGCTGTGGCGGCTGGCCGTCGGGCTGCTGGCGGGCTTCCTCACCGGCAAGCTGCTCGCCAGGGTGTTCTTCTCCGCGCGGGCGGAAAGCCTGAGGTTGTCCAACCATTCGGAAGGTTTCGTGGCCCTGGCGGCGACGTTCCTGGCCTACGGCCTGACGGAGATGGTGGAGGGCTACGGGTTCATTGCGGTGTTCGTCTGTGCCGTGACCATCCGGACCGCTGAACGCACCCACGGCTACCACCGGGTGCTGCACTCCTACGTGGAGCAGCTGGAGCGGCTCCTGACCGTGGTGATCCTGGTCCTGCTCGGCGGCGCCATCGCCCGTGGGCTGCTCGCCGGGATCGGGCTGGTGGAGGTGCTGGTGGCGCTGGCGTTCCTGCTGCTGGTCAGGCCGCTGGCCGGGTGGCTGGGCCTGCTGGGCGGCAAGACCGGTCCGCGGGAACGCGTGGCACTCTCATTTTTCGGCATCCGCGGAATCGGGTCGTTGTACTACCTGGCCTACGCGTTGGGGGAAGGCCGTTTCGCGGACCAGGCACACTGGCTCTGGTCCTTCATTGGACTGGTGGTGGCCCTGTCCATCGTGATCCACGGCGCCACCACCTCGCCGCTCATGAACCGGCTGGACCGGCTGCGCCAACGGAAGGCCCTGGCGGTGTCCGGCGACGAGGGTCTCGCACCGAACACCCCGGTATAAACAACAGGGCCGGCGCGGCATCTGCCGCACCAGCCCTGTGTCCATACCGGGGGAGTTACATGCCCAGTGCGGCCTCGATGGGGCCGATGGCGAAGAACAACGCGAACGCCGCTGCCACGGCCCACATCAGCGGGTGGATGTCCTTGACCCTGCCCTGGACAGTGCGGATCAGTACGTAGGCGATGAACCCTGCGCCCAGGCCGTTGGCGATGGAGTAGGTGAACGGCATCAGGGTGAACGTCAGGAACGCCGGGATGGCGATGCCCCAGTCCTGCCAGTCGATCTTGCCCACCTGGGACACCATCATGAAGCCCACCACCACCAGGGCCGGGGCCACGGCCTCGAAGGGCACCAGGTTGATCAGCGGGGTGAAGAACATGGCTACCAGGAACAGCAGCCCGGTAACGATCGAGGCGACGCCGGTGCGGGCGCCTTCGCCAATGCCGGCGCCGGCTTCCACGTAGATCTGGTTGGAGGAAACGGACGCGCCGCCGCCGATGATGGCGCCCAGTGCGTCCACCTGGAGCACGCGGTCGACGTCGGGAATGTTGCCGTGCTCGTCCACCGTGCCGGCCTCGTTGGCCAGGCCCACCATGGTGCCCATGGCGTCGAAGAAGATGCTGAGCAGGATGACGAAGGCCAGCAGCGTCGCGGCCACGAAGCCGAGGTGCTCGAAGGCGCCGAACGGGTTGGCCTTGCCGATCAGCGAGAGGTCAGGAGCAGCCCAGCCGGAGAACGCCGGCGCCACGAGGGACCAGCCCTGGGGGTTGAAGGTCTTGCCGTCGAAGCTGGGCCCGATGTGCAGGGTCATCTCAAGGATCACGGACAGCACGGTGGCGGTGATGATGCCGATCAGGATGGCGCCCTTGACCTTGCGCACCACCAGGGCGATGGTCAGGATCAGGCCGAAAACGAAAACGGCCGTCGGCCAGCCCAGCAGCTTGCCTTCAAAACCCAGTCCGACGGGCACCGTGGTGCCTGCAACGTCAGGGATGCGTCGCACGAATCCGGCGTTGACCAGCCCGATCAGGGCGATGAACAGGCCGATGCCCACCACGATTGCGGTCTTGAGGCCGTCCGGCACGGCCTTGAAGACGGCGGTGCGGAAACCGGTGAGGACCAGGATCAGCATGGTGAGGCCGGAGAGGACCACAAGGCCCATCATGTCCGGCCAGGTGAGTCCCGGATTTGTGGCCACGGTGACGGCCACGAAGGCATTCACGCCCAGGCCGGTGGCCAGGGCGAACGGGTGCCGGCCCCAGGCGCCCATGAGAATGGTCAGGATGCCCGCCACGAACGCGGTGACGGCGGCCACCGCGGTGAAGCCCAGCGTGGTGCCGTTCGAGTCCGGACCGGACAGGATCAGTGGGTTCAGCACCACGATGTAGCTCATGGCGAAGAATGTGGCGAACCCGCCCCGGATCTCGCGGGAAAGGTTGGAACCGCGCTCGGTCACCCTGAAATACCGGTCCAGGGCAGAGCCTTGCTTAAGCATTAGTCCTCCGGGGAAGTGTGTGGGAATACCTGCATCCTAAGGGTGCGGCAGGGAGTGGGCCTGCAAATGCGCCTAGTCTGTAAGGAAGCCAACACCAGGAGCCCCAATATGCGCCACGTCCGCCGCCGGTTGCCGGGCCTTGTGCCCGGTTTCCTTGTCCTCGCCCTTGTCCTCGCCGCCGCACTGTTGGGTTTGGCTGGGCCGGCCTCGGCCCATGATGCTGCCGAGTCCACCAGTCCCGCCCAGGGCGCCGCGCTGGCGGCACCGCCCGCCGAGGTCTCCGTGACCTTCAGCAGCAAGCCGCTGGGTATCGGCTCGTCCTTCTCGGTCAAGGATGCCGGCGGCACCGAATGGGCGGACGGGGCGGTGCGGATTGTGGACAACGTGGCCACGCAAAAGCTGCGGCCGGGCGGGCCCGCAGGGAAGTACACCGTGGCATGGCGTGTGGTCGGCTCGGACTCACACCCCATCGAGGGCACGTTCACCTTCACTGCGGCGTCCGGCGCCGCCGCGCCGGCAACGTCCGGAACGTCCCCGGTGGGAAGCCCGACGGCGGCGGGTGCGGTTCCAGGTATGGGGACGGCACAGCCCGGGATAACGGAGGAACCATCCGGGCCCGCCAATGCGGGCGAGCCCTTCCAGTGGAGCATTGTGCTTTTTGCAGTCGTCGTCGTGGGGCTGTTGGTGGCCCTGGGTGTCCTGGCCCGGCGCCGGCTCGGCGTTGACGGGGACGCGGGGGATGACGGGGATACCGCTGAGGACGGGCGGGGGTAGCCCGGACCGGCCGGTCCGGGCGGGTCCGGCCGGGCGGGCACCGGGAAGGCGGTCAGCAGGTCAGCACCGCAAAGCTTCCCGTTGCCGGGAAGGCGCCGCCGGATGAATGGGCGCTGTCCGGATTGACCTTGGCGGAGATGGCCTGGCCCACCGTCTTGGCCTGGCGCAGGACCTCTTTGGGTGACGGCGTGATCAGCTCGCCCACACCCACCAGGTAGATGCCGATGGCGCGCATGGCCGCTGCCACGTTGCGGCCAACGGCAATCCCGAAGTCACTGAGCATGCGCCGCAGCTGGCTGTGCGCGCACCTGGTCAGGACAATGTGGTCGGCCACCAGGATGCCCGTGGGAGTGTGCACCTGCCACTGCGGAGCGGTGCCGTGCGCGGGGTCTTCCAGCATGGTCAGCTGGACCGCCCGGGTTGTGTTCCGGACGTCCACGCTGTGGCTTGCCGCGTAATTTCGGAGGTGGCGCAGGATCTCGTTGCGCTCCCGGAGAGTGTCGCTGTCCGCCGCATCGCAGCGCTGCAGTGACGAGGTGTTTGCGGGTTGGCCGGCGCCCAGGATGTCCAGTCCGTCCACCACGATGGAGTCCACGCCGTGGCGGCGCAGCTCTGCGGCCACGGCCAGCCCGGACAGGCCGGTGCCAATGATCACAGTGGTGGTCTGTTCGGTCCCGGCATCCGCGGGCATGCTTGACACCACAGTTTCCCTCCTTTGAAGCTTTCGGCAGGTGCCGGCATCCTCGCCGGCCCGCGTCCCGTTACCCCCAAGTACGGCCGCAGCGCGTGGCCGGGACAGTTTGCACAGAAAGTTGCAGTTGGCGTCCCGGACCAACAATGTCCTGAAGACTACAGAACAAATGCGGCCGTGGATAGCCCACTGAAGAAAACATTCCCGATGACGTGAAGGCGCTTTCCGAGCCGGGCGGGAGGGGCTGTGGATAACCCCTCCTTACCGCTCCTGAACAGGCTTGCTAAGCCTTGGAGGACGGAGAATAGTGGGAAACAGGAACGGCCCTTTTCCTGCCCGTGCCGTTGGGCGTCGGGGTGCGCGGGGAGCGGTCCGTTGTCTGGCAGAATAGCCGCAACATCAGGCGTATCGCGAGGAGGCGGCCCCCATGGGCTCACGAGAGTTGCACCCGGACCCGGCCCGGGACGGTGGTGGTGCTTCTGCCGCTCCGCACGGCATCGTGGTGGGCGTCGACGGTTCGGACCATGGCCAGTGCGCCTTGGTATGGGCCGCACGGGAAGCCCAGCGCCGGCGTCGTCCGCTCCACATCGTCACCGCCTATTCCGTGCCGATCTTCGCCGCCTCTGGACTGGACGGTGGCTATGCCACGGTGGACGATTCCGTCATCCGTGAGGGTGCCGAAGCCATCGCCAAGCAGGCTGTGGAGAAAGTCTCCGCCTACGACATCGACGTCAGTTCCGCCGTGGAGAACGGCGACGCCGCAGGAGTACTGCTCGAAATCTCCGAAACCGCCGAACTCCTGGTGGTGGGCACCCGCGGCCGCGGCGGCTTCGTGGGCCGCCTGCTGGGATCGGTCAGCAGCGCTCTGCCTGCCCATGCAAAATGCCCTACGGTAACGGTGCCGCTGTTTTGTTCGGACCGGCTCGGCGAAAGCACGGAGGACCGCCGCGTAAAGGCAGAGCAGGCCAAGTCCGGCCACAGGCCGGTGGAGAACGTGGTGGTGGTGGGCGTCGACGGCTCCGAGCAGGCACGCGTTGCGGTCCTTGAGGCAGCCGACCAGGCCGAACGGCTCGGTGCCTCGCTCCGCGTGATCTGCGCCGTCCCCCAGTACAGCGGCTCCCTGGCATGGGTTCCCGCACCCATGGACCGGAAAGCGTTGTTTGACGACATCCGGGTCACCCTGGAAGCGGGCATGGCGTGGCTCCGCAGCCACTACTCCCACCTGCAGGCCGGCTACGAACTCAGGGACGGTTCGCCGGTGGACGTGCTCGTGGAGGAGAGCCGGCACGTGGAGCTGGTAGTGGTGGGTACCCGCGGCCGTGGCGGCTTCACCGGAATGCTCCTGGGCTCAACATCCGACGGCGTGCTCCACCACGCCAAGGGTCCGGTCATGGTGGTCCCGGACCGTGAGGACCCCCGCCTGGCGGACCGTGCGCGGTTTGGTCCCATCCTGGGCGACGCCGCCTAGCCGGCACCGGCCAGGCAGCAAGGCATCACCGGGATACCGGCCCCTCGGATAAGGCATCTGGGACATGGAGCAGCCAGGGTTGCGGACAGCCGCCACCGGCACGGATGCCGGGCTGGTCCTGGATCTGCGCCGGCTCAATGCCGGAATGCTGGCTCTCGCGGGCGCCAAGGCGGCCAACCTCGGAGAGCTGTTGTCCGCCGGATTGCCGGTCCCGGAGGGTTTCTGCCTCACCACTGACGCATACCGGCAGGCAGTCGGGGTCGCCGGTTCCCTGCCACCCGCGCTGGCCGCGGTTTACGCGGCCTTGTCGGACCCGGCGCCGGCCGCTCGACGGGACGCAGCGCAGACGGGCGCTGCCGAACCGCCCGACATAGCCGGGCTGGCTGGAGCGGCACGTGCCGCTATCCGGGCAATTCCTCTTCCACCGGCAGTTTCGCGGGCAGTGGAAGAGGCCTACGCAGCCCTCGGCCCGGATGTACCGGTGGCGGTCAGGTCATCGGCCACGGCAGAAGACCTGCCATTCGCCAGCTTCGCCGGGCAGCAGGACACCTACCTCAACGTCATCGGAGTGCCCGCCCTGCTTGAAGCCGTCCGTGATTGCTGGGCGTCGCTGTGGACGGACCGGGCAACCGCCTACCGGGCAAGCCTTGGCATCGATCCGGCAGGCGTGGCGCTCGCGGTGGTGGTCCAGCGGATGGTGGACGCTGACGCCGCCGGCGTCATGTTCACGGCGAACCCCCTGACCGGCCGCAGGCGGCAGGTTGTCATCGACGCCAGTCCCGGGCTGGGTGAGGCCGTTGTCTCAGGTGCCGTCAATCCGGACCACTTCGTGGTGGACGCACTGAGCGGCAAGGTCCTGGAGCGGAAGCTGGGCGATAAGGGCGTGCAGGTGCGGCCCCTGCCCAGCGGTGGGACGCAGACCCGAAATGTTTCCGCGGCCGGCAGCACTGCCTGCCTGACGGACCGGCAAATCGCAGGGCTGGCACGCCTCGGCCTGCAGGCCGAGGACCATTTCGGGGCCCCGCAGGACACGGAGTGGGCCATCGACCGTTCCGGGTGCCTGTGGCTCACGCAGTCCAGGCCGATCACCACGTTGTACCCAGTCCCGAAGAGCAACGGCGCCGCCGGCAGGACCCCGGAGGGCCGGTCCGCCACCCGGGGGACCAGGGCCTATCTCTGCTTCAGCCTGGCCCAGGGGCTTACCCGGCCGCTTACGCCCATGGGCCTTGCAGCGCTTCGCCTCATCGCCTCCTCCACCGCCACAGCTGCCGGCTTCCCCGTTCCTGATCCCCGGGGCGGGCCATCCCCCTACGCGGAAGCCGGGCAGCGGATCTACATCGACTTCACCACTCCCATCCGCAGCACCGTGGGCCGCCGCCTCGTTCCCCGGGTTTTCGACATCATGGAGGCCCGGACCGCAACGGTCATGCGGCAACTGTTCGAAGACCCCGCCTTTTCGGTGACCAGGAAGACGCCCTTCGGGCTGCTGCGGCACGTTGCCCCGGCAGCCGCCCGCGCCAAGGTTCCCGCCGCATTCCTTCGGGCGCTCTTCCGGCCAGCGGCAGCCCTCCGGCGGCTGGACCGCTTCACGCAGGACTTCGAGGCCTCGCTGCGTTCCGGTGACGTTCAGGGAGCGGTGGCACGCCTTGACCACGCCGAGTTCCTCCTGGGGCAGCGCCTGTTTCCGATCGTTCCGGCCATTCTTCCCCTCCCTGCCGTGGGTTTTGCGATGCTGGGCATTGCGGGAAAGCTCCTGGGCGGAAATGCCTGGGAAGAACTGCAGCCCGTGATCCGTGGCCTGCCCAACAACGTCACCACTGAAATGGACCTGGAACTGTGGCATCTTGCCAAGGAAATCCGGGAAGACCGTGAATCACGCACCGCGCTGATAATGGGTGACCCCAGTGTCCTGGCCGCCGCGTTCCAGGGCGGGCAACTGCCGGCACGCCTCGAAGCGGGCCTGGCCCGGTTCCTGGACAGGTACGGCCACCGGGCAGTGGGCGAAATAGACGTCGGCCTGCCGCGGTGGTCGGAGGAACCGGCGCACATCCTGGGGATCCTTGCCAACTACCTTCGGCTGGAGGACCCGGTCCTGGCACCCGATGCCCAGTTCAGCAAGGCCATCGAAGATGCGGAAGCGCAGGTGGACAGGCTCGTTGCCCGCGCCGCCGCCCGTGGCTGGATCAGGGGAAGGCTGGTGCGTGCCGCACTGCAACGGGCACGGCTGTTCGCCGGCCTGCGCGAGCTGCCAAAATACGAGCTGGTTGCGGGCCTTGCGGAAGTCCGCCGGCAGCTGCTGGTAGTGGGCAGTGAGCTGGCGCAGGCGGGCGCCATCGAACGGCAGGACGACGTGTTCTTCCTGGACTTCATTGAAGCCAGGCAGGCATTATCCGGGACCGCAATGTCCGGGCCCTCCACGGCCAGCGGAGCGCCCAGCCGGGACCTCCGGGCGCTCGTGGCCGGCCGCCGCCAGGATTATGCCCAGGAGCTCAGGCGCCGGCACATTCCCCGGGTGCTGCTCTCGGATGGGACCGAACCCGAAGCGGTGCGGTCCGGCGTCGGGATGTCAGCTGAAGGCACGCTCACCGGCAGCCCTGCCTCGGCGGGAACCGTGACTGCTGCGGCACGCGTCATCCTGGATCCCGTCGGAGCCCGCCTTGAGCCGGGCGAAATCCTGGTTGCCCCGTCAACAGACCCCGGCTGGACTCCGCTGTTCCTGACTGCGGGAGGCCTGGTGATGGAGATGGGCGGAGCCAATTCACACGGCGCCGTGGTTGCCAGGGAATACGGCATCCCTGCGGTAGTCGGGGTTGCAGACGCCACCGGCTTGATCAGCACCGGCCAAAAAATAACGGTCGACGGCGGTGCGGGCACCGTGGTGCCGGAGCAACCAGGGCCCGCGGTGCAGGACGGGGACGCTGCGGATGGCCCCTATCCACCTGCACCGGCGTAGTCTTTACCTATGGGCTCCAACACGCTGGATTCCAGCGGACGATCGCAGGAAGAACGGTCATGGCGGAACGGCACGGACGGCCGCCGGGTGTGGCTGCGGTGGTTGCCCGCCGTCGCGGCCCCGCTGGTGATCGCTGCCGGCGCCCTGGCTGGCTCCCTTCCGGCCGGTGCCAGCAACCCGCTCCCGGCCAAGACGCCCGCGCAGGTCCTGGAACTGGCGGCAAGCCACCAGGTGCACTCGTTCTCCGGGACGGTGGAACAGTCCGCTGAGCTGGGACTTCCAGAGCTGCCGGCAACCGGCAAGCCATCCGCTCCTGCCGCTGCCGGGAGCGCCGCCTCCGTCATTGAGCTGCTGTCAGGCAAGCACACTGCGCGCGTCTACCTTGACGGCAAGGACAATGCCCGCGTGCAGGTGATGGACCAATTGGCTGAACGGGACGTAGTCCGCCACGGCAGCGACGTCTGGTTGTATTCGTCCAAAGACAACACGGCCGCCCATTTGACCCTGCCGGAGCATGCCAAGGACCCGTCGCGTTCCGACGCGCACCAGATGGCGGGCGGAATGCCCACGCCGGCAGAACTGGCGCAAAAATTCCTTGCCAAGGTTGACCCCACCACGGCCGTTTCGGTGGGACCGGACGTTTCCGTTGCCGGACGCGCCGCCTACAACCTGCTGATTGAACCGCGTACTGACGCCACCCTGGTAGGCAAGGTGGCCATCGCCGTCGATGGTCAAAACGGGATGCCGCTATCCGTCCAGGTGACCGCACGCGGGGCGGACACTCCCGCGTTCCGCTCAGGTTTCACCAGCCTCTCGCTGGACGCCCCGGATCAGTCCGTGTTCAACTTTGCCCCGCCCCCGGGCAGCACGGTCAAGGAACTTCCCGTTCTGGACAAGTCCCGTGACGCCCCGGATATGCACAGTCCGGGCGGCATGCATCCAGACGCCAGGAAGGACGTTTCCGTGACCGGTACCGGCTGGGAGACCGTGCTGGGCACAGCCCGTGGGTCCGCTGCGGCAGCGGAATCGTTGCTGCAGGACCCGCTGCTGTCCCAGGCCGCCGTCGCCGTCCCCGGCGGCCGGCTGCTCTCCACCGCCCTGCTCAACGTCCTGGTCACGAACGACGGACGGATCTTCGCCGGAATGGTGCCGCCGGAGAGGCTGCAGGCCGCAGCAGCAGCGGCCCAATAAGTGTTGGACGGACGGGGGAGCGTTGCCGGGACGGGGGCCGGCCCGGTGAACGCCGGCCTGGCTATCGAGACCCGCGGGCTCAGCAAGCACTTTGGCAGGCAGGCCGCCGTCGACCGTGTGGACCTTGCCGTCCCGCATGGTACTGTCTTCGGCTTCCTGGGGCCCAATGGCTCCGGCAAGACCACCACCATCCGCATGCTGCTCGGCCTGGCTGCCGCGTCCGAGGGAACGGTGAACCTGCTCGGACAGGAGATGCCCGGCAAGCTCCATGACGTGCTTCCGCGCGTGGGCGCGCTGGTGGAAGGCCCCGCGTTCTACCCCTTTCTGTCCGGCGCCGCCAACCTGCACCGGCTCGACGCCGCAAGCCCGCACACCATCCCCGGCACACGCAGGAGGCGGGTGCAGCAGGCGCTGGAGCGGGTGGGCCTGGAGCACGCGGCCGGGAAGCGGGTGCACGCATACTCCCTTGGAATGAAGCAGCGGCTGGGCATTGCCAATGCGTTGCTCTCGCCACGGGACCTGCTGGTCCTGGATGAGCCCACCAACGGGCTGGATCCGCAAGGCACCCGGGAAGTCCGCAACCTGGTGCGATCGCTGGCGCATGAAGGCACCACTGTCTTTGTGTCCAGCCACCTGCTGGCCGAAGTGGACCAGATGTGCACCCACGCTGCCGTCATGAGCGCCGGAAAGCTCGTGGCGCAGGGGCCCCTTGCCGAGCTGCGGCAGGCCGGGAGCACCCGGCTCCGGCTGGTGACGCCAGACGCCGGCGCAGCCCGCCAGGTTCTGGCGCGGCTGGGGATCGTACCGGAACCTGCCCAGGCTGAACCCGGGCAGGGTGAACCGGCGCAGCCGGGGGGCGGGACAGTCCTGGCGGCGCTGCCAATTGGCGCCCAGTCCCCGGCAGTGCTTCCCGAGGACGTCGTGGCGCACCTGGTCAAGGCCGGCGTCCGCGTCCGGGGATTCGCCGTCGAGCGTGAAAGCCTTGAGGACCGCTTTGTTGCCCTGACGGGGGAAGGATTCGACGTTGCCCAGTAGTGTGCCCGCGAATATTCCGAAGGCTGCCGGAACTGCCCTTCCGGCCGCGACGCCACGCAGCTCGGGATTGTCCCTCCTGGCGTCCGAACTCAAGGTCCTGTTCGGCCGGCGGCGGACGTGGGCGCTGCTCCTGGCGCTCGCCGCCATCCCGGTCCTGATTGCCGTTGCAGTGAAGGTATCGTCCGCGGTCCCGCCCGGAAGGGGCCCAGCCTTCCTTGACCGGATCACCCAGAACGGCCTGTTCGTGGCCTTTACCGCCATGCTGGTCTCCGTGCCGCTGTTCATGCCGCTCACCATAGGTGTGGTTGCGGGGGACACGATCGCCGGGGAGGCAAGCCTGGGCACCCTGCGGTACCTGCTGGTGGCGCCGGCCGGACGGGTCCGGCTCCTCCTGGTCAAGTACGCGGGCGCGCTGGCCTTCTGCATCGCCGCTCCGTTGACCGTTGGCCTCGCGGGCGCCGCCATTGGCGCGGCCCTTTTCCCGGTGGGTCCCGTGACGCTGCTCTCCGGCGGGGTGGTCCAGCCGTCCGAAGCCGCCCTGCGCACAGTGCTGATCGCTGCCTACCTGGCGGTGTCACTCGCCGGGCTTTCGGCCATCGGGCTGTTCCTGTCCACCCTCACGGTGGTGCCGGTGGGAGCGATGGCCGCTACGGTGGTGGTTTCGGTGGTGTCCCAGGTCGCGGACCAGCTGCCGCAGCTGGAGTGGCTGCATCCGTGGCTCTTCAGCCACTACTGGCTTGGTTTTGGCGACATGCTGCGCCAGCCCCTGGTGTGGGATTCCTTCGCCAGCAACGCCCTCCTGCAAACCGGCTATGTGGCGGTGTTCGGGGCGCTCGCCTACGGCCGGTTCGTCACCAAGGACATCTTGAGCTGACGACGGCGGCGCGAACCGTTAGGCCTTTCAGGCAGGACCTGCAATGGGTAAGGTCAGCCGTGCCGCTCAGTAGCGGGCCGCATAGGGGTAGAGGTCCATTCCCACCATGGAGCTGATGGTGGAAACGGTAATGCCCTCCTGCGGGTTGAGTGCCTGCACTACCTGGCCGTTCCCCAGGTAGATGGCCACGTGGTAGAAATTCGGCGCCGAACCCCACACGAGCAGGTCGCCGCGGCGCGCCTGCGAAAGGGGGACGTGGACCGGGGCGGCGGCATATTGCTGTGAAGCCGTGCGGGGGAGGTACTTGCCGGCTGCCGCGAACGCGTTCTGCACCAGCCCGGAGCAGTCAAAGCCGTAAGGGCCGGTACCGCCCCATTGGTAGAAGTACGGGGCCCCCACCTTTCCCAACGCGACGGAGATGGCTGCCTCGTAGGTGCCTGATCCGGTGGATGGCGCGGGTGCGGGCGCGGGTGCGGGTGCCGGGGCCGGCGCGGGTGCAGGCGCGGGGGCAGGTGCAACCGGCGCTGGAGGAGCCGGTGCTGCGGGTGCAGGAGCAACGGGCGCCGGAGCAGCCGGTGCGGGTGCAGGGGCAGCTGGTGCCGGCGCGGGGGCAACGGGCGCGGGAACAACGGGTGCAGGAGCGGCCGGTGCCGTGTCCTGTCCACGGCTGTTCTGGCCCGCTGCCTGGTTCTGCACGGTCTGGTTCTGTGCAGACTGGTTCCGGCTTGCCTGGTCTTGCGCCGCCTTGTCCTGTGCGGCCTTGTCGGCGGCGGCGGACAGGGCGGCCAGGCGTGCCTCCTCGCGCTGCCTCTCCAGTGCATCAACGCGCGCCGATTCCAGCGCCACGGTGGTGTTGCGGAGCTGTGCCAGTTGGTCCACCAGGATGGTCCGCTGCGCTTTCGCGTCTGCCACGGCCTTGGCCTGCGCGGCGTTGGCCTGTTCCGCCTGGGACTTGCGTTGTTCCGCCGTCTTTGCGGCGTCGTCGGCCGCTTTGGTGGCGTCGTCGGCAGCTGCGGTCAGGGAACGGTAAGCGGTGGCCGCGGTGTCGGCGGCTTCAAAGGCGCGGCTGCGGCTGGCTGAAAGGGCCTCGAGCGTGGCTGCCTGCTGGAGGCTTTCCCCGCCGCTGGCAAGGGTCCCGAGGGTGGGGTTCAGGCCGCCGTTGCGGTACAGGTCCCCGGCAAGCTGCCCCACCTGCTTCCGCGCCTTGTCCTGCTGTTCACGGGCGGACGAGGCCCTGGCAGAGGCAACGGATGCCGCTTCCGTCCTTTGCTGCAGCTCAACCAGCGCCTCGCTGTACGAATTATTGGCCTGCATGGCCACGGCGAACGCTGCCTGCTGGGCGGTGGATGCGTCGGCAAGGATGCGCTCAATCGCAGTGACCTGGTCCGCCGTCGCGGCCTCGCTGGCCTTTGCTGCAGCGATGTCCTCCGGCGAAGGGATGTCCGGCGAGGCGGAGACGGCCAGCGGGGCAGATGGCGCCGGTACAGCGGCTGCCGGCGTTGCCACGGATGCAAAAAGGACGACGGCGGCGCACAGCACGGCCGTCCTGCGGCCGGATCCGGATAATGCCATCTGCAGAGACCTCGCAACGGTAAGGCCGGGAGTGAGTTTCTGGATGCGGCATGACGATGCCCCTCAGCTGCTCCCCAGCAGTCCGAGGTTACGTGACCATCTGCACATTAGCAACAGCAGTCACATCAATAACATAAACCACAACAGTGTCATTAGGAGGAGGCCCGAGGGTGTGTCATGGTCAGGCGTGCTGGTGTGCCTCATGCTCGGAGTGGCTGGCAGGTTCAAGCTGGAAGGTGCAGTGGTCGGTATCGAAATGGGAGCCCAGGCAGGTGATGAGCTTGTCCAGCAGCTGGTCGGCACCCCGTGCGTTAAGCACTCCGTCCTCCACCACAACGTGGGCCGAGAACACGGGGACGCCGGAGGTGATGGTCCAGATATGGATGTCATGCACGTCCGTGACGCCGGGAACTGACAGGATGTGTTCGCGGATCATCTGAACCTCCACGCCTTTGGGGCTGGCTTCCAGCAGCACATCAACTACATCGCGCAGCAGGCTCCAGGCCCGCGGCAGGATCATCAGGGCGATCAGGACGGAGGCAATGGTGTCCGCTGCCTGGAACCCAGTCAGCATGATCACTGCCGCCGCGATGATGACGGCCACCGAACCGAGGAGGTCGCCCAGTACCTCCAGGTAGGCACCGCGCACATTCAGGCTCTCATCCTGTGCCGTGCGCAGGATGACGAGCGACACCAAGTTGGCCACGGCGCCCAGGATGGCGGCAAAAAGCATGATGTCCGTCTGCACTTCCGGCGGTGCACCGAACCGGCGGACCGCTTCGGTGAAGATGACCACGGAGATCACGATCAGGATCAGTGCATTGGCCAGGGCCGCGAGGACCTCCGCGCGCTGGTAGCCGTACGTCCGCTGGGCGCTTGCCGGGCGGCCCGCAATCCAGGAGGCGAGGAGGGCGATGGTGACACCTGCCGCGTCCGACAGCATATGTCCTGCGTCTGCGAGCAGCGAGAGTGATCCGGACAGTACAGCCCCGATGATCTGGATGACCACCACGCCAAGCGTGATCCCCAAGACGGCCACGAGGCGTTTCCGGTGCCGCCCGGTGGCGGTTCCGTGGCTGTGGCTGTGGTCATGTCCCATGCCTACAAGGCTAGCCCCAGCCCAGCTCGTGCAGCCGGTCATCCGAGATGCCGAAGTGGTGGGCGATCTCGTGCACCACGGTGACGGCCACCTCATGGACCACGTCGTCCCTGGATTCGCAGACCCCAAGGATCGGTTCGCGGAAGATTGTTATCCGGTCCGGCAGGGAACCGGCCTCCCACCAGGAATCACGTTCCGTCAGCGGGACTCCTTCGTACAGTCCCAGCAGCACCGTGTCCGGGTCTTCGCCCGGGCCCGGCACGTAGTCGTCGTCGATGAACACGGCCACATTGTCCATGGCCCGTGCCAGTCGGTCCGGAATGCTGTTGAGGGCATCCTGGACGGCGGCCTCGAACTCGTCAGGCGACATGGTGAACCCGGATGGCTCACCCGGACCGGAGGGCAGAATCGGAAGCCCCGGCGGAAGGCTGGCTGGCATACACCCGACTCTAGCGCCGAAGCGGCCGTTGCCGTCCGCGGACCCGGGTCCGGCGCCGGGTGAGCCCCACTCCCGCCAGGCACACCAGGCCGCCAACCAGTCCCCAGACGGTGGGGATCTCGCCAAGCAGGAGCCATGAGATGAAAACCGTGGTGCCGGGGACCAGGTACGTGGTGGCGGCCAGCTTCCCTGCGTCCACCAGGGACAACGCATATGCCCAGGTGGTGAAGGCGATGGCGGTGGGGAAAACACCCAGGTACACCAGCCCCAGCGTGGCCTGTGCGGGGGCTGCCTGCACTTCGGACGCCAGTTGGCCGGCGAAGGGCAGGCAGCACAAGGCTCCCACCACGATGCCAAACCAGGTTGCCTGCGCGGCCGGGAACTTCCGGACCACCGGCTTCTGGATGATGACGCTGACTGCGGCGAGCACCGCGGCAAGGAGGCAAAGCGCCACGCCGGCCAGGTCCGCCGTCGAACTTTCCCCGGAACGTGGCTGCCCGGAGCCGAGGGCGATCAGCGCGACACCCGCGAATGCCACGGTGCTGCCGATGAGCAGCCAGCGTGGGAAGCCTTCCTTGAGGAAGATGCCGGCCATGATTGCCACCAGGATGGGGTTGACATTGATCAGCAGGGCACTGGTACCGGCATCGAGGATGTGCTCGGCGGCGTTCAGGGCCACGTTGTAGCCTCCGAACCACATCACGCCATAGGCGAGGATGGGCAGCCATTCCCGTCCCCGCGGCAATACCCGGCTCTTGAGCAGTTGCGGCACCACCAGGAAGGCCAGCACGACGGCGGCAATCGCCAGCCTGCCCAGTGTCAGGGAGCCGGGGGAGAAATGGGGGCCAATGGCCCGGATTCCAACGAACGCCGACGCCCACAGAACCACCGTGACCACCATGGCGGCCGCGCCAAGGGCCGTCACGGGCTTCAGCGGTGCAGGGGCGGTGGTCAGCGGTTCATGGGGGCTGGTCGGCGGCATGAGACAAATGTACGGCGGCAATGAGTCGCGGGCTGGCGGAAATCGGCCACGCCGGTGTCCTCGGCTAGGATGCCCACTATGTCCTCCCCCCAGGCTCCTGCCCGTAATACCCCGCGCCTTGTCAGGAAAACCATCTGGATCCTGCTGGCCGTCATCGTGGTGTGCGGCGTCGCCTGGTACGCACTCTTCACCGCCACCAAACCCCGGCAGGCCGCAGCCCCGGCCGCCGGGATGGAACAGTTGGTCCGGGCGGACAGCCACATGCTCACCACGCCACGTGAGGAAAAGGCGCAGTTGGTGGAGTTCCTGGATTTTGAGTGCCCGTCCTGCGGCGCCATCCATCCCTTCGTGGAGGAGCTCAAAGCCGAGTTCGGTGACAGGATTACTTTCGTCAACAGGTACTTTCCGTTGTCTGCCCACCCCAATTCAGGCCAGGCGGCGCTGGCAGCGGAAGCTGCCGCTCAACAAGGCCAGTACCAGCAGATGGCAGGGAAACTGTTCGACAACCAGGCCCAGTGGGCCGGAAACCAGCAATCCCAGGCGCCCCTGTTCCGGACCTATGCCGGGCAACTGGGCCTCAACCTCGAAAAGTTCGATGCCGCCGTCGCCGATCGGAAAACCGAAGAACGCATCCTGGCCGATATCGCCGACGGCAATGCCCTGGGCGTCAGTGGCACGCCCACCTTCTTCCTCAACGGCGAGAAACTGGCACTGAGCACCAAGGCGGACTTCCGGCAGAAGCTGGCCGACGCCGTCAAGTAGCCTGCGCTCCCCGGAGGATCCCGGGGACCGCCCACGCCGCCGGCCCTAGCCCTTGCCCGCCCAGGCAAGCAGTTCTTCCACCGGCCAGGTGGTGATGATCCGTTCGGCCGGCACGCCGTTGCGGGCCGCCCGTTCGGCGCCGTACTGCAGGAAATCCAGCTGCCCGGGTGCGTGGGCGTCGCTGTCGATCGAGAACAGGCAGCCGGCCTCCAGTGCCAGCTGGATCAGGGCATCGGGTGGGTCCTGGCGTTCGGGCCGCGAGTTGATTTCCACCGCCACGTGATGCTCGGCGCAGGCTGCGAACACCTCCTTCGCATCGAATTCGGACGGCGGCCGGGTTCCGCGTGAGCCCTCCACCAGCCGGCCGGTGCAGTGGCCCAGGACGTTGGTGTGCGGGTCCTGGATGCCGCCGAGCATCCGGGCGGTCATGGTCTTCCTGTCGGCGCGCAGTTTTGAATGGACGCTGGCCACCACGATGTCCAGGCGGTCCAGCAGTTCCGGTTCCTGGTCCAGTTGGCCGGACTCCAGGATGTCCACTTCGATTCCCGTCAGGAGCCTGGTGCCCCCGCCGTTGCCGTTGACCGCTGCCACCACGTCCAGCTGGTCCTTCAGGCGCTCGGCCGACAGCCCGTTGGCGATGGTGAGGTTGGGGGAGTGGTCCGTCAGGGCCAGGTACTCCCGGCCCAGCACCTCCGCCGCAGCCACCATCAGCTCAATGGGGGAGCCGCCGTCGGACCATTCGCTGTGGCTGTGCAGGTCCCCCCTCAGCGCCTCGCGGATCTCCGTGCCCCCGGAGGCCAGCGGCGTGGCACCCTTCTCCCGGAGGTCCGCCAGGTAATCGGGGACCTGGCCGTCCACCGCCTGCCTGATCACCGCGTAGGTGCGGTCGCCGATGCCCTTCATGGACTTCAGCCGCCCGGTCCGGGCCCTGTTGGCCACTTCATCAGGGCCAAGCGGGCTGATGGCGGCCGCTGCTTTGCGGAAGGCCTGGACCTTGAAGGTGGCGGCGCGTCCGCGCTCCAGCCAGAAAGCAATCTCGTTGAGCGCTGCGACGGCATCCATCCGTCCATCTTGGCCTGTACGGCGGCCAAACGGCGGTTTTTCGCCGATTTTGGATAATTCCTAATGAGGCCCTATAGTTTTAGAGTCCAGTTCGGAGAAACGCAAAGGACAAAGACGGAAAGCCTTGCTTGACGCCTTTTATTTTGTTCCGAACGGGTTCTGGCCCCCATCGTCTAGCGGCCTAGGACACCGCCCTTTCACGGCGGCGGCACGGGTTCGAATCCCGTTGGGGGTACGCAAGGAACTGGTCAAGCAGGCTGAAAAAGTCTGGTAGGCTGGAAGCCTTGAAAAAAGCGGTAGAGATACTGCAAAAGCAAGAAACGCAAGGCCCTGTAGCGCAGTTGGTTAGCGCGCCGCCCTGTCACGGCGGAGGTCGCGGGTTCAAGTCCCGTCAGGGTCGCTCTGATTGTTGGAAGAAATTCCGGCTGTCATGGTGACTAGTCACCTAGGCTCTGTAGCTCAGTTGGTAGAGCGTTCGACTGAAAATCGAAAGGTCACCGGATCGACGCCGGTCGGAGCCACCACTGGGAAGCATCAGCTCTTCGGAACTGGTGCTTTTCTTCATTTAACCCCTCTTCATCGACTGCTCCGTAGGTGTCGTTTTCGGGGTCCTAAACGACACCTACGGAGCAACCGATGGGCGTCTTCCGGGTCAGCCGGCCATTCGCCGCCGTCGAGGCATGCGCCGGCACTGCCCAGGGAATGAGGACCTGAAGCGCGAGGGCTTACAACGGGCCCCGTTCGTGCTGCGCGGCGCGGTAGCTGTGACCGCGGCGACAACGGCGCTCCCACTCAAGATTTCTCTGGGGGGCCCATGAAACATTTGATATTTGCCAAACCGATGTGGCACGTGCGCGCGTTGGGTTGCGTAAGCGCTTGCACTCTACTCGGCAGTAGCCGGATTCGGCCGGTGAAACAGGGTTTGAACTGCCTGCGGCGCCCCGTCTAGCGTGGAACGCGGCGGAGGGGAAGCATGCTTTCCATCTGCCACCAGGGCCGCACCCAGGCCCTGATACCCCAACACAACGGCGTCCCTGATGACGCCTGCGGTGTTGCCGGGTCCGCGGTTGTTTCGGGGTATGGGCATACGCCCGTCTTCCACGAACAGTTACAACTCCGCGAGAAGAGCAAGAAATGCACAAGCACCCCCAACACCGGCTGCTGCGGTGGCGCCCCGCCGCCGCGGCGCTGGCGGCAGCCGTTGCGGCCTCGGCCTTCCTGGCCGTCCCCTCGGCCCAGGCCAACGAGCCCTCCGACCCGCCCGCCGTCCAGCAGATGCCGGCCCCCACCCCAGGCTTCCCCCTGCCGACGCAGCACACCCAGCAGGCCCTCGACCCGGCGTCGAACTTCACCTCCAAGTGGACCCGCGCGGACGCCAAGCAGATCATGGCGCAGAGCGACGAGTCGGTCTCCCCGGGCACGAACTCCATGAGCCAGGACGTCACCATGCCGGAAATCCCGGAGGATTTCCCCACCATGAACGACGACGTCTGGGTCTGGGACACCTGGTCCCTGACGGACGAGAACGCCAACCAGATCAGCTACAAGGGCTGGGACGTCATCTTCTCCCTGGTCGCTGACCGCCATGCCGGCTACGGCTTCGACCAGCGCCACTGGAACGCCAGGATCGGCTACTTCTTCCGGAAGACCAATGCGGACCCGGCTAAGGACAAGTGGAACTACGGCGGCCACCTGTTCCTGGACAACACCTCGATCGGCAACACCGAGTGGTCCGGGTCGACCCGCCTCATGCAGGGCAACCACGTAAACGTCTTCTACACGGCCACCACCTTCTACGACGTGGCTGAGCGGAACGCGGGCGGCGGCGGGATTGCTCCCGACGCAGCCATCGCCAAGGCCCTGGGCAACATCCACGCGGACCAGAACGGCGTCACGTTCGACGGCTTCCAGCACACCAAACTGCTGGAGCCGGACGGAAAGATGTACCAGACCAAGGCGCAGAACCCCGGCTTCGCTTTCCGCGACCCCTACACCTTCGCCGACCCGGCCCATCCGGGCAAGACCTTCATGGTGTTCGAAGGCAACACCGGCGGCAACCGCGGCGACTACCAGTGCAAGGGCGAGGACCTCGGCTACCAGCCGGGCGACCCCCACGCCGAAAACGTCAACGACGTCCAGAACAGCGGCGCGTACTACCAGACCGCAAACGTGGGCCTGGCCGTGGCGGACAACAAGGACCTCACCAAGTGGTCCTTCCTGCCGCCCATCCTCTCCGCCAACTGCGTGAACGACCAGACGGAGCGCCCGCAGATCTTCATCCAAAATGAGGGCGGCAAGAACAAGTACTACCTGTTCACCATCAGCCACCAGTTCACCTATGCAGCCGGCATGCGCGGTCCCGACGGCATCTACGGCTTCGTGGGCGATGGTGTCCGCTCCGACTACCAGCCCATGAACAACAGCGGCCTGGCGCTGGGGTCCCCAACGGACCTCAACCTTCCCGCCAATGCCCCGGAGAGCCCGTCCGCCAAGCAGAACGGCCGGCAGTTCCAGGCATATTCTCACTACGTCCAGCCCGGCGGCCTGGTGCAGTCCTTCATCGACAACGTCAACGGCGTCCGCGGCGGTTCCTTGTCACCGACGGTGAAGATCAACTTCCGGGACGTCGTATCCCAGGTGGACAGGAGCTTTGGCCGGAATGGCCTCGGCCCGTTCGGCTACCTGCCCACCAACGTCAGGGTTGGCGGTGAGGGCCTCTACAAGTAGGCCCGCACCGCACCCGCCGCTCCACGCGGCACTGATTCAGGCGGGGAGTCCTTTAGGGCTCCCCGCCTGTTCCTTCTAACCGGGTTGTTCCCCGCCGGGACGTCCCAATTCCCTGGCGGCGGCCCGCGGACTTTCCAGCCCATCTGCCGCGGGCTGGGGATAGGGTGGAAACAACAGAAGGGGGAGTGCCTGATGGAATACCAGAACCCACAACCCGTGGTGCCAAACCGTCCCGTCGCAAGCCCGGCGCAGGGTCCGGGCCGGACGGTAATTTCAGAGACTGCCGTGGCAAAGGTGGCGGGAATCGCCGCGCGTTCGGTTCCCGGCGTCTACTCCCTGGGTTCGGGCCCGTCCCGTGCCCTGGGCGCCATCCGCGACGCTGTGGGAAGTTCCGACCACGCTGCCGGCGTCCACGCGGAAGTGGGCGAAACGCAGGTAGCTGTTGATATCACCCTGGTGGCAAGTTACGGCACACCGCTTCATGCACTTGCCAATGATGTCCGGGCCGCTGTTTACCGCGCCGTCGAGGAACTGGTGGGGCTGCAGGTCATCGAAGTAAATGTGGAGATCACAGACGTCTACGTGCCGCCGCCGGTCAAGACCACGGCGCCCGCTGCACCTGAACGGGAGGCGCTGCTGTGAACCTCACCGTTGCGGGCACCGCTATGGGCGCCTTCGTGGCCTTCATGTCCCTGCAGTTCGGCCTGTGGGGCTTCCTTGTCTCCCTGCTTTTCATGGCCATCGGAGCGCTCCTGGGCCGTGCCGCCGAAGGGAAGCTTGACCTGCGCGGCGTGTTCGATGCCGTCACCGGCCGGCGCTCGTCCTCATGAGCTCGCCCGCGCCCGTTGTGCGTGGGCAGGCGCTCAGCGGCCATAACCGGATCAGCACCCAGGCCCTGACAAGCCTTGCCAGAGCTGCCGCGGCCCAGGCCCTCGGCGTGGACGCCGAGGACGTGCGGGCGGACTGGACGGACGACGACGGCCTGCTGGCTTTGTCCCTCGTCAGCCCCATCAGCGTCCCGCCGTTGCAGTCCGTGGTACTGGATCCGGCAAGGGTGGAGGCGTTCGGCGGGTCCATCTGGGACCGCACTGTCAGGGCCAAGGCAAGCATCCTGGCCACGGTCTCGGCATTAAGCGGTTCCCGGCTGAGCCGTGTGGACATCCGCATCAGCGGGGCAAGGATCAGCACAGGAGGACGGGTGCAGTGAGCAGCACAGTGGAAGACCGCCGGGCGGACAGCGCACAGGGCAGAAGCAATGGGCCGGACATGCGCAGGATCGTCCACCGCGAGACCCATTCCGCGCGGGCCGCGGTGTCCGTTGTTGCCGCTGTCCTAGTCCTGGTGCTGGCCGCATACGGTGTCCTCGAATCGGGAGTCCACGCCGTGGGTCAGCCGGCCTGGCTGATTGAGCCCCAGGTGGCGGCCCAGCGCATCGTGGATCTTCCTGCCGGAACCTCACCGCTGTTGCTTGCCGCGCTCGGTGCAGTGCTGGCAATGGTGGGCCTGATCTTCCTTCTTAACGGCATCCTCCCGGGAAAGCGGGCCCGCCATCTCCTCACCGGCGCACGTGGGGAGAGGCTCCCGGCCGTGGTGGTGGACGACGAGGTAATAGCGTCCTCCCTCGCCCGCCGCGCCAGGCTCGCCGCCAACGTCACTCCCGAACAGGTCATGGTGGTGGTTTCCCAGCGGCAGGTGCTGGTCAACGTCCGGCCCACCTCCGGTGTTCCCGTGGACCAGGACAGGGTGCTTGAAGCCGTCCGCGACGAACTGGACCAGATGCTGCTGGAACCTGCACCGGTTCCCCGCGTCAATGTCACTGCTTCCGGGGTGATCGGAGCATGAACAGCACGCCCGCGCTGCTCAACCGCATCCTGCTCACCGTGCTGGGCCTGATCCTGCTGGGGGTGGGCGTCCTTCTGGTGCTGCTGGCCACCCTTCCTCCGGTGGCTTCCTGGTGGCACTCCTGGTCCGCCGGGGCGTGGAGCGGCATTAACCGGCTCTTCGACTCGACCCGGTTCCCCGGCCGGCCGGAAAGCTGGCTGTGGATCGTGGCCGCACTGGCGCTCCTGGCACTGATGGGGCTGATGGTTGCCTGGATTGCGCAGCAAGGAAAAGGGCGGTCAAACCTGCTGGCCGCCGAATACGATCCCGGCGACACCCCGGGCGATGTCCGGATTGGCGGCGGGGTAGCGGAGCAGGCGTTGCGGCAGGCCCTCGAGGGACGGCCGGACCTTGCCGGTGCAACCGTGACCACCTACGACGTGAAAGGTTCGCTGGCGTTGAAGGTACGCCTGCTGCCGCGCCAAGGGGTGGCCCCACACCTGCTCGCAGCCGAGGTCGCTGGGCTGCTGGCCGCCCTGGAAACTGTCGTGGGCAAGGAGACCCCCGTCCTCATCCACATCGGGGCAGGGGCGCGGACCCGCTTCGGCCGCGCCGAGCGGGTCCGCTGAAGCCTTTTTGCCGCTACACCCTCTGCAGGTACACGGTGCAGTCCACGGGGACCTCCCGCATTCCGGCCCAGTCTTCGGCAGGTCCAGGGCCGCTGGACAGCACCACGGCGTAACCTTCGGGCACGGGGGCTGAGGCGAAGCCCATGTTGGACAGCACCACCACCTGGCCGTTCCGGAAGGCCAGCAGCCCGCTGTCCGGCGCGTGCCCGTCAGTCCACTCCACGCTGCCGCGGCCCAGCTGCCGGGCTGACCTGAAGGCCAGCGCGGCCCGGTATAGCTCCAGCGTTGAGCCCTCCTCGCCGTCCTGCTGGTCGGCGGCCAGGGGACCGAAACTTTCCGGCTGGGGGAGCCACGGTGCGGGAACGTCCCCGGACAGATCTTCAGAGAAACCGAAACCGGGTTGGTCCGCAGCCCACGGCAGCGGGACGCGGCAGCCGTCCCGGCCGATCTCGGCACCCTGGGTGCGGAAAAAGGTTGGGTCCTGCCTGGCGGAGTCGGGAAGGGTCGTGTGCTCCGGAAGGCCCAGTTCCTCGCCCTGGTAAAGGTAGGCCGACCCCGGAAGAGCCAGCGCAACCAGCGTGGCCGCCCGTGCCCGGGCAAGGCCCAGGGCCGGATCGGGTTGTTCGTCTCCAGCGCCGATGCCCTTGGGGAACGTGGTGGGATCCTTAAGCCCAAAGCGCGTGCTGTGCCGGACTGTGTCGTGGTTGCTGAGGACCCAGGTGCATGGCGCCCCCACGGATGCTGCCGCTGCCAGGGATGCCTCGATGGCCTCAGCCATGCGTTCGGCGTCCCAACCGGCCAGCAGGAAATCGAAGTTGAAGGCCTGCTGCATCTCATCGGGCCGGACATACCTGGCCAGCCGCTCGGCCGGTTCCACCCAGGCCTCGGCCACCATCATCCGGTCCCCGCCGTATTCTGCCAGGACCCGGTTCCAGTCGCGGTAGATGGCATGGACGCCGTCCTGGTCGAAGAACGGTGACGGCGGATACATCGGGGAGACAGCCCGGTGCGGTTCCTCGGCGTCGGTGTGGGCGTGTGGAGCATCGCCGGGCAAGTGGCTCTCCCGGCGCAGAGCGGAAGTTCCTTCCACCATCGCAGCTGCTCCCTCCCAATCCGGAAGTCCTGCCTCCTTGACCAGGCCGTGGGCAACGTCCACACGGAAGCCGTCCGCGCCGCGGTCCAGCCAGAAGCGCAGTACCGAACGCATCTCCTCGTGTACTTCCGGGTTCTCCCAGTTCAGGTCCGGCTGCTTGGTGTCGAAGAGGTGCAGGTACCACTGGCCGGGAGATCCGTCCGCCCCGGTCACGCGGCTCCAGGCGGGCCCGCCAAAAATGGATGTCCAGTTGTTGGGTGCCCGCCTTCCGTCACCGGATCCCGGCACCTCATCCTTGCCTTCGCGGAAGATGTAGCGGTCACGTGCAGGACTTCCCGGCGCTGCCGCCAGCGCTTCCCGGAACCAGGCATGCTCGTCCGAAGTGTGGTTGGGCACCAAGTCAACGATGACCTTCAGTCCGCGGCGGTGAGCTTCCTGCAACATGGCGTCGAAGTCCGCCAGCGAACCGAATAGCGGGTCCACCTGCCGGTAGTCCGCAACGTCGTAGCCGCCGTCGGCCTGCGGCGACTTATAGAACGGCGACAGCCAGATGGCGTCCACGCCCAGCCCTTCGAGATAGGGTAGCCGGTCCCGGACGCCGCGCAGGTCGCCCATTCCATCACCGTTGCCGTCGGCAAAGGAGCGGGGGTAGATCTGGTAGACAACGGCGTCGGCCCACCAGGGTGATGGTGTTGGGCGGGGCGCCGGAACGGATGTATCGGGCATTTGGTTCCCCTCTGGTAACTTTTTGATGTAAACGCTTGCATTCCCGGCAGCAACCTTACTAGTGTGATGGTCACCACATCAACCTCACCTAGCAAGCGCACTGTCGACTTACTTGTCACTCAGCGAGGAGCTTCAAGCTAATGAAAACCCCGAGATTCCTGCTTCCGGCTGCCACTGCCGGCATTCTGGCCCTTACGTTGTCCGCCTGCGGCGGTGGAGGTGGAGGTGGCACCACGGGCGGTGGTGGCAGCGATGCTGACGCCAACCTCGACGGCCGCGGCCCCATCACCTACGTCCAGGGCAAGGACAACAACAATGTTGTGCGCCCCTTCATTGAGAAGTGGAACGCGGCGCACCCTGATGAAAAGGTCACGTTCAAAGAGCAGACCGACCAGGCCGACCAGCAGCACGACGACCTCGTCCAGCATTTCCAGGCCAAGCAGTCCGACTATGACGTGGTCAGCGTCGACGTTGTGTGGACGGCCGAGTTTGCAGCCAAGGGGTGGCTGCAGCCGCTGAAGGACAAGATGGCCATCGACACTTCCAAGATGCTCAAGGCGCCGGTGGAAGCAGCATCCTATAAGGGCACGCTCTACGCTGCACCCAAGGATTCCGACGGCGGCATCCTCTTCTACCGCAAGGACCTGGTCCCCAACCCGCCCAAGACCTGGGACGAGATGATGGGAATGTGCTCCATCGCCAAGCAGAACAACATGGGCTGCTATGCGGGGCAGTACAGCAAGTATGAGGGCCTCACGGTGAATGCTTCCGAGGCCATCAACTCTGCCGGCGGTTCCGTCCTGGGCAAGGACGGCAAGCCGAACCTGAACACGCCGGAAGCCAAGGCCGGCCTGGAGAACCTGGCCAAGGCATACGCGGACGGCAACATCCCCAAGGAAGCCATCACCTTCAAGGAAGAGGACAGCCGCCAGGCTTTCCAGAGCGGCAAGCTGCTGTTCCTGCGCAACTGGCCCTACGTCTACAGCCTGATGAGCACTGAAGGCTCGTCTGCCGTAAAGGACAAGTTCGGCATGGCGCCCCTGCCAGGCAAGAATGGCCCCGGTGCTTCCGCCCTTGGCGGGCATAACGCAGCCATCAGTGTGTATTCCAAGAACAAGGCCACGGCCTTGGATTTCATCAAGTTCATCGAGACCGAGGAAAACCAGAAGTTCTTTGCGAACCAGGCCTCGCTTGCTCCGATCCTGACGTCACTGTACGAAGACCAGGCACTCGTGGCCAAGCTGCCTTATCTGTCTGTTCTCCAGACCTCGATCCAGAACGCAGTACCGCGTCCCGTGACGCCGTTCTACCCGGCAGTCACCAAGGCAATCCAAGAGAACGCATACCCGGCCATCAAGGGAGAAAAGTCAGTGGAAAGCGCGCTTACTGATATGCAGAAGTCCATCGAATCCGCTGGTGCGGGACAGTAGTTCTGCCATGGCAACCGAACTAGGCCCGACGCCGGTTAAGAAGCCGGCGTCGGGCGGTACCCCCGTCCATCAGGCGCCCAAGGGCGTAGGGGAGGACAATAGGATTGCAAGCCAGGGCCGGTGGGCATCCTGGCTCCTGGCCCCCACCATCGTCGCGCTGGGCGTAGTGATCATTTACCCCATCATCAGCGCCATCGTCATGTCCTTCCAGAAGGACGCCGGCCTGGATCCCGCCACCGGCCTCTTCACCGCCGGCGGCTCGGCGGGCATCCAGAACTACGTGAACTGGCTGGCGCAGCAGTGCTCGGCGCCGGGCGGCGGAACCGTAGCCTGCCCGCCGGGCACACTGGGCGGCCAGTTCTGGTCCGCCACCGCCACCACGTTCTTCTTCACGATCGTGACGGTAACGCTGGAGACCGTCCTGGGCTTCTGGATGGCCATGATCATGGCCCGCACGTTCCGCGGACGCAGCCTGGTCCGTGCCGCCGTACTGGTGCCCTGGGCCATCCCCACGGCCGTGACGGCCAAGCTGTGGTTCTTTATCTTCGCCTTCGAAGGCATTGCCAACAAGCTGTTCAACACCACCATCCTGTGGACAGGCAGTGAGTGGCCTGCCAAATGGGCTGTCATCATCGCGGACGTCTGGAAGACCACGCCGTTCATGGCACTGCTGATCCTGGCCGGCCTGCAGATGATTCCGGCGGAAGTCTACGAAGCAGCGAAAGTGGACGGCACCACTGCCTGGCAGCGGTTCCGCCTGATCACCCTGCCGCTGGTCAAGCCGGCGCTGATGGTGGCAATCCTGTTCCGTACCCTGGACGCACTGCGCATGTTCGACCTGCCCTACATCCTCACCGGCGGTGCGAACAACACCACCACCTTGTCCATCCTGGTGATTAACCAGATCAGGCAAGGGTTCAATTCGGCCGCCGCGCTGTCCACCATCACCTTCATCATCATCTTCCTCGTCGCCTTCATCTTCGTCCGCTTCCTCGGCGCCAACGTGGTTGAGCAGAGCGGCGCCACCGGAAAGGGGAAGAAATGACCACGGCAACAGCAGACGCCTCTGCCCTGCGGGCACGGCAGGACAAGGGCCGCAAAACTGCGCAGAACCGCGAGAAGTGGGCGCAGGGGCGCACCTACATCAGCGCCGCCGTCATCCTGATCTGGTGCCTGGCGCCGGCGTACTGGATGGTAGTCACGGCGTTCCGTGAGGTGGGCTTCACCTACGACACCTCGATCCTGCCCACCCACGTAACCCTGGACAACTTCAATACAGCCTTTGATACGTCCTTCGGCAACAGGTTCGGCCAGGCACTGCTGAACAGTGTTTTCATCGGCGGGGTGGTTACGGCCATCTCGCTGCTGATCGGCGTATTCGCGGCCTACGCCTTGGCCCGGCTGAACTTCCGGGGCAAGTTCCTGGTACTCGGCTTCATCCTGGGAGCGTCCATGTTCCCCGGCGTCGCCCTGATCACCCCGCTCTTCCAGCTTTTCACCAACATCGGCTGGATGGGCAGCTACCAGGCTCTGATCATCCCCAACATCTCCTTCGTCCTCCCGCTGACGGTCTACACCATGACCTCGTTCTTCCGGGAAATGCCGTGGGAACTGGAGGAATCGGCGCGCGTTGACGGCTGCACCCAGGGCCAGGCCTTCCGCAAGGTCATCATGCCCCTGGCAGCACCGGCGATCTTCACCACGGCCATCCTGGCCTTCATTTCCTCATGGAATGAGTTCCTGATCGCCAGCCAGCTGTCCAGCGACGCAACCCAGCCGGTGACGGTGGCCATCGCCAACTTCGCCGGTGCCCAGCCCAACCAGATCCCGTACACGGCCATCATGGCCGCGGGCACCATCGTCACCATCCCGCTGGTGATCCTGGTGCTGGTGTTCCAGCGCAAGATTGTCGCCGGCCTGACCGCTGGTGCAGTCAAGTGACACACAACGGTTCCCGCCCCCGCACAACGGGGGCGGGAAACCGCAGCAAGCTGGTCCGCTCGGGCGAGGACTTCGACATCATCATCGGCTTCCTTGCGTTCTGGGCACTGGTCCTCCTGGTGGCCACCGTGTGGATGGAAGTCACGGCCCAACCCGCCCTCGGCTGGGCCCTGGGCCTATTGGCAACACTGCTGGCGCTGTACGGAATGATTCGGCTGCGCCGAAAGCTTCCCGCCCGCAGATAGGGCGGACGGCGGCGGCTCCACGCTGCTGTCATCTTTGCCCGGGTTATCACCGCCTGGCCGCAGAGTGGGAAGATTCATGGCCGGGGGTAAACGCAGGGCTATCCGGCCCTACGCCGAAAAGGAGTTAAAGAGGGGGACACGGTGGCACGGACAACGGAAAGGTCCCAGCGGGGCGGCCATAACGGTGTCAGCATCGAGGACGTGGCGGCAGCCGCCGGAGTCTCAACAGCCACTGTCTCCCGTGCCGTCCGCGGACTGCCACGGGTCTCGCCGGCCACCCGGGAAAAGATCCTGGAGGTGGCCGGGAACCTGGGCTACGTCGCCTCCTCCTCCGCCTCCGGATTGGCCACGGGCCGGACCAAGACCATCGGCGTACTGGCTCCGTTCGTCAGCCGCTGGTTCTTCTCCAAAGCCATCGAGGGCGCTGACCGGGAGCTGCATGCCCGGCACTACAACCTCTCCCTCTTCAACCTCGGCGGTCACGGCAGCAACCGTGAACGGCTCTTCAGCAAGACCATGGTCTACAAGCAAATCGATGCCCTGCTGGTGTTGTGTATGGCGCTCAGCCACGAAGAGATCGAGCACCTGCAGAAGATTGACATCCCGCTGGTTGTTGTTGGCGGCCATGTTGAGGAATGCCCCTACATCGGGATCGACGATTACGCCGCCGCCTCCACCGCCGTCAGGCACCTGATCGACCTGGGCCACCGGGACATTGCCCTGCTGCATGGCGACGACGAGACCGACCTGAACTTCGACGTCCCCCGGGTGCGCATCCTGGCGTTCCAGGACGTAA
The DNA here is from genome assembly GCF_006715165.1 of Arthrobacter sp. SLBN-122. Taxonomy (NCBI): domain Bacteria; kingdom Bacillati; phylum Actinomycetota; class Actinomycetes; order Micrococcales; family Micrococcaceae; genus Arthrobacter; species Arthrobacter sp. SLBN-122. The sequence goes on from NZ_VFMS01000001.1 coordinate 2,489,686, forward strand.
TGGCCGCAGCCGGGCTGCCCACCCGGCCGGAATGGGACGAGTGGGGGGACTTCACCGTGCGCAGCGGCCAGGAGGCCTTCCGCCGCCTGTGGTCCCGTCCCGGCCAAAAGCCCACAGCAATCTTCTGCGCCTCGGACGAGATGGCCATGGGCGTCATCTTCGAGGCCAACCGCGTCGGCGTCAACGTGCCCGGCGAACTGTCAGTGGTGGGCATCGACAACCACGACTTCGCCGACGCCATGGGCCTGACCACAGTTGGGCAACGCCCCGACGAGCAGGCTGAGCTGGCCACCAAGATGCTGCTTGACGAACTGGACGGTGAGACCGGAGCTGTCCATTCCACCGTCGCGCCCCATGAGCTGATCATCCGGCGCACCACCGCACCCCCAAAGAACTGAAGCGCCAGGAACTGACGACGGGTCAGGACGCGCGGGCCAGCTGCCGGATGGGGATCCAGCGGGAGGCGAGCCTGCGGTAGGCCGCCGCGGCCCCGGTCATGTCACCCTCCGCGAGGCACTCGATGCCCAGCCGGATGTCCATGGGCGATTCGTCAGGGTAGACCTTGTCCGCCACGGCCCCGTAGTCCAGTTCCACCATGGAGTTCACGTGGAACTGCTCAAGCCATTCCGTCAGCTGCGCCAGGTCATCAAGCATGTCCAGGTCCGGGGCGGCGAGTGCCAGGTTGGCCACCGCGTAGCGGGCCCGCTCCAGGGCATCGGTGATGGGTGCCCAGACCCGCACGGTGAGAATCCGTCCCGCGGCTTCAACCACATCCTTGCGGTCCGATTCCATGAACAGTGAGAACCAGCTGAATGGGATTCCCCAGGTGGATGCCCTGGTGTGCACCCGGATTGATCCGTCCCGGGCCTTCACTTGGTCAATCCGCTCCTGGTGCCGGTCACGCTGCTCCTCCGGGATCAGCAGCTCGGCCAGCGGGCCGTGGATTCCCTCCATCAGGGCGTTGGCCGCCAGCCCGGCGCGGAGGACCAACTGGCTGGGGCAGTAGAGGAGGACAGGCTCGGTGTCCGCGGCAGCACCGTCGTCGAACGTTCCGCCATCCGGGGCCGGCACGGTGGTGACGCGCACCAGGTCCGTGCGCCCCGTGGGGAAGGGGTCGCCACCGGAGCGGGTGATGCGCCCCAGCGAGGCCAGCAGCTCAGCGTTTTCGACGGCGGCACGCGACATGGCATGAGCCCCGGCTGCCTGGATGGCCGGGCGTTGTTCCTCCGGGAAGGCTTCCAGGGGTTCGTAGACGCGCAGGGTTGAGGAAAAAGGCAGGCCGGCCTGGCCCCGGTAGAGGTTTCCCGTCATGACGGTCTCCTTGAATGGGTCCAGGTTGCAGTCATCAGTCCGCCAGTTCCACCAGCACGGGAGCGTGGTCTGAGGCGCCCTTGCCCTTGCGTTCCTCGCGGTCGATCGAGGCGCCGGTGACGCGTGCGGCAAGGGCGGGGGAGGCCAGGATGAAGTCGATCCGCATGCCTTCCTTCTTGGGGAACCGCAGCTGTGTGTAGTCCCAGTACGTGTAGACGCCGGGGCCGGGGGTGTAGGGGCGCACAACATCGGTGTAGCCGGCTGCTTCGAAGGCGTGGAACGCCTCGCGCTCTGACGGGCTGACGTGCGTGGCCCGGTTCCTGATGAACAGGTCGATGTCCCAGACGTCATCGTCGAAGGGGGCGATGTTCCAGTCGCCCATCAACGCCACCTGCGCCTGCGGGTTGTCCGTGACCAGCGACTGGGCGTGCGTCTTGAGGCTTTCCAGCCACTTGAGCTTGTACGGCATGTGCTCGTCGTCAAGGGACCGGCCGTTGGGGACGTAAAGGCTCCAAATGCGGATACCGCCGCAGGTGGCAGCCATGGCCCGGGCTTCCTGCACGGGATCCTTGCCCGCCTTGCCGAAGGAAGGCTGGTCCAGGAACGTCCGCTCCACGTCCTCAAGGCCCACGCGGGAGGCGATGGCGACGCCGTTCCACTGGTTCACCCCGAAGTGGGCCACCTCGTAGCCCATCCGTTCAAAGAGCTCCCACGGGAAGTTGTCGTCCTTGCACTTGGTCTCCTGGATCGCCAGGACGTCGCAGTCGTTGCGCTGGAGCCAGGCTTCAACGCGGTCGGCGCGGGCACGGAGCGAATTCACATTCCAGGTAGCTATCTTCACGGTTCCTAACTTACCTTGGCGGCCGCACGCCGGGTAAAGCCTGGGCGCGCCGGCACCCGCGATCCGCCGCGGTTGGTTCCCGGCAGGAAGGGACGGGTATATTCGCAACAGAATGACCTGGATCACGCATCCGGCCACCATGCGAAGGAGCACCCCGCCGATGACCGAAGCCAAGGACAGCACAACGGACAGCGCGGCAGGGAACGGCGGCGCCGACGTACTTTTTGAATGCCGCGGCCGGCTGGGCGTGATCACCCTCAATCGGCCACGCGCCGTCAACGCACTCACCGCCGGCATGGTGGACCTGCTCCTGCGGCAGCTCACCGCGTGGGCAGGGGAGGACGACGTGGCTGCCGTCCTGGTGCAGGGCGCCGGGGAGCGGGGCCTGTGCGCGGGCGGAGACATCGTGGCCATCTACCAGGACATGCTGCACGGCGGAAACGGAACGGCTCATTTCTGGCAGACCGAATACCGCGTGAACTCGTTGATTGCCCGCTACCCCAAGCCGTACGTGGCCCTCATGGACGGGCTGGTCCTGGGCGGCGGGGTGGGGATTTCGGCGCACGGGAACGTCCGAGTGGTCACCGAGCGGACCAGGATGGGGATGCCGGAAACCACCATTGGCTTTGCGCCCGACGTCGGCGGGACCTTCCTCCTTGCACGTGCACCAGGCGAATCCGGAACCCATGCCGGCCTGACAGGAGCACACTTGGGAGCGGGGGATGCCTTGTTCCTGGGCCTTGCGGACCATTATGTCCCATCGGACGCGCTGCCCCGCCTCGTGGCTGCGCTGGAGCATGAAAGTCCGGACGCCGCCGTCGGCCGCTTTGCCGAACAGCCCCCGGCCTCGGTACTGGCCGGGCAGCGGGACTGGATCGATGCCTGCTACGCCTCCGACGACGCAGGGGAAATCGTCGCCCGGCTCCGGTCCTGGACCGGGCCGGGGCAGCAGGAAGCCCTTGAAGCCGCTGCCGCGATCGAAGCGAAGTCGCCTACCTCGGTCAAGGTCACCCTGGCGTCCCTGCGCCGCGCCGCGGCCATGACCCTGGACGAAACCCTGGCCCAGGAGTACCGGGCGGGCATCCGCTTCCTTGCCGGCCCTGATTTCCGTGAAGGAATCCGCGCCCAAGTGGTGGACAAGGACAGGAACCCGCAATGGAGACCCGGCACGCTGGCAGAGGTGCTTCCCCGCCACGTGGACAGGTTCTTTGAGCCCCTGGACGGCGGGGAACTGGATTTGCATCCACAGACTGGACCGCACTCCCTGCCTGAACTGGACTCGCGGCCTGACGTGCAGGTAAAGGAGGCCGGCCATGCCTGAAAAGAGCAGTGTAGCCTTCCTGGGCCTTGGACACATGGGCGGTCCCATGGCCCTGAACCTGGTCCGCGCCGGTTACCGGGTGGCTGGCTTTGATGTGGTGCCCGAAGCCCTCCAAGCGGCCCGCGCCCTGGGTATTCCGGTGGCAGGGAACGCCCTGGATGCGGTTGACGGTGCCGACGTGGTCCTCACCATGTTTCCCAGCGGCCGCCACGTCCTGGATGCCTACCTGGGCGGCCCTGACGGACCCGGGCTGCTGGGTGCGGCGTCCCTTGGAACGATGTTCCTTGACTGCTCCACCATCAATGTGGACGAGGCCCGGGAGGCCGCCCGGCTGGCCATTGAGGCCGGCCACCGTTCGATTGATGCCCCCGTTTCCGGCGGCGTGGTGGGGGCTGAGGCGGGCACGTTGACGTTCATGGCCGGCGGCGAAGGGGCTGATTTTGAGGCTGTGTTGCCGCTCCTGGAGGTCATGGGCAAGCGGGTGGTGCATTGCGGCGGACATGGAGCCGGCCAGGCTGCCAAGATCTGCAACAACCTCATCCTGGGCGTCTCCATGATCGCGGTCAGCGAGGCTTTCGTGCTCGGTGAAGAGCTGGGCCTGACCCACCAGGCCCTGTTCGACGTCGCATCCGCCGCCTCCGGCCAGTGCTGGGCGCTGACCACCAACTGCCCGGTCCCCGGACCGGTTCCCACCAGCCCTGCCAACAGGGACTACCAGCCAGGCTTCGCCGCAGCGCTCATGGCCAAGGACCTTAATCTCGCCGTCAACGCCCTGGACAGCACGGGGGTGGCGGGAGAGATGGGAGCGCTGGCCGCCCGCATCTACGGTAGGTTTGCCGCGGAAGGCGGGGCCGGCCGCGACTTCTCGGCCATCATCACGGACATCCGCGATTCATCCAGGCGCCATGCCCCTGGACAGCATGGCCCGGGGCAGCACGACGGCGGGGACCCGGTGGGGGAGCGCGCCGGCACCCAGTTGCCGGACCGGCGCCGCACTACAACAGCACACGACGACGGGAGCCCCGAATGACGGAGTACGCCAATATTCTGGTGGAGCAGCAGGGGAGGGTGGGGCTGGTGACCCTCAACAGGCCCTCTGCATTAAATGCGCTGAACAAGGCCACCATGGAGGAGTTTGTCGCGGCCGTGACCGCCATGGATTCCGATCCTGGAATCGGGGCCGTGGTGATCACCGGCTCCGGCAAGGCCTTCGCAGCGGGAGCCGACATCAAGGAGATGGCGGACCAGGGCTACATGGACATGTACACGGCGGACTGGTTCCGGGGCTGGGAGGACTTCACGCGGCTGCGCATTCCCACCATCGCGGCGGTGTCCGGGTTTGCCCTGGGCGGCGGCTGCGAACTGGCCATGATGTGCGACCTCATCATCGCTGGAGACAACGCCAAATTCGGGCAGCCGGAGATTAACCTTGGCGTGCTTCCCGGCATGGGCGGCTCGCAGCGGCTCACCCGTGCAATAGGCAAGGCAAAGGCGATGGATCTGATCCTGACCGGCAGGTTCATCGGCGCGGAGGAAGCGGACCGGTGCGGCCTGGTGTCCCGGGTTGTGCCGGCCGAGGACGTGATGAGTGAGGCCATCAAGGCCGCAGAAGTGATCGCGTCCAAGTCCAAACCGGTCACCATGGCGGCGAAAGAGGCGGTCAACGCCGCCTTCGAAACCGGGCTGGCCCAGGGGGTGGTGTTCGAACGGCGGCTGTTCCACTCCCTGTTCGCCTCCGAGGACCAGAAGGAAGGCATGGCGGCGTTCACGGGAAAGCGCCAACCGGAATTCAAGCACCGGTAACCCCGGTGCCGTTGCCGGTGCGCTGTCCGGCCGGCTGCCCGGTCGGCCGAATGCACCCGCACGGCACGCCGCCGACGGCCCGTAAGGTAGAGAAGACGGGCCGCTGCGCGGCCAAGGCATGCAGGCGGATGGGATGGGCGTATGTGGACAATCATGACCGGTGCAGCCAGCCCCACAGAGGGACTCACTGGAATCGTCGGCTTCGCGGCGAGGGCCATCGACACCCTCGGTGAGTGGGGCGTTGGCGGGTTTACACTTGCCGAAACGGTGGTGCCTCCCATCCCCAGCGAGGTGATCCTCCCCTTGGCGGGCTACCTCGCCAAACAGGGCTCCCTGAACCTCATCCTCGTCTTCGCCACCAGCACCCTCGGCGCATACCTGGGCGCGCTGCTGCTCTATTGGCTCGGCGCCAAACTGGGGCTCGAACGGTCCATCCGGTGGTTGTCCAAACTGCCCTTGGTTGACCGCGAAGACTTCGAGCACGCGGCAGGCTGGTTCCGCCGCCACGGCAGGTCATCCATCTTCTTTGGCCGCCTGTTGCCCGGCGTCCGCAGCCTCATTTCGCTGCCCGCCGGGGCGGCGGCCATGCCGCTGGCCACCTTCAGCCTCTTCACGCTTGCCGGGAGCGGGCTGTGGAATGGCGCCCTCATCGGCCTCGGCTACCTCCTGGGCACCCAGTACCGGCTCATCGAGGAGTACTCCCGCTTCCTGAACTACGCCGTCTACGCCGCACTGGCCGTTGCCGTGGTGTTGCTCGTCATCCGCCGGACCAGGCGGGCTAAGCAGGCCAAGGCTGACCGGGCCGGCGCCAGCCGCTGACTACCAGCCACCCAGTCCCTGCCACAGCAAGCTTCCCGCGCTGGAAACCGGGCCGCCGGAACCTTGTCCCGGAGCGTGCCTCCCGATACCATCGCACTGGTAAGCATACTTAGTGTTTTTGTTGGCGCCCCCAAGGAGCGCGGGACGGAGGCGGCATGCGGGTCAAGAAAGCAGTCGTGGTCATCACCGGAGCGTCAAGTGGCATCGGCCGTGCCGCGGCGCTCGAATTCGCGAACAAAAGTGCCCGCCTGGTCCTTGCCGCCCGCAGCGCCGGTGCGCTGGAAAGCCTGGTGCACGAGGTGCGGAAGCGGGGAGGAAAGGCCGTCGCGGTCCCCACGGATGTGACGGACGCCGAAAACATGGACGCCCTGGCGGCCCGTGCAGTGGAGGAGTTCGGGCACCTCGACGTATGGGTGAACAACGCCGCCATCGGCCTCTTCGGCCGGATCACTGACGTTCCCCTGGCGGACCTTCGGCGCGTCCTGGACGTAAACATCGGTGGATACGTCAACGGAGCACGGGCCGCCCTGCCGCGGTTCCGGGCCCAGGGTTCCGGAGTCCTGATCAACGTCGGATCCATTGTGGGTGAGGTCTCCCAGCCCTACACCGCGGCCTACTCCATGTCCAAGGCTGCGGTCCGTGCCCTCAGCGTGAGCATCCGTTCCGAGCTGCAGCTGGACGGCATCCGGAAGGTGAAGGTCTGCACCGTTTTGCCGGCGGCCATTGACACTCCTTTCTTTCAGCACGCCGCCAATTACACGGGACGAAAAGTGGTGGCCATGCCGCCGGTCTACACCCCGGAACGGGTGGCCCGAACCATCGTCAGCCTTGCAGCCAAACCACGCCGCGAAGCCGTGGTGGGTCCTGCCGGCCGGCTGCTGGTCCTTCAGCACAAGGTCACGCCGGCAAAAGTGGAGGCGGCCATGGCGGTGCAGGTGGAGAAAACCCACTTGTCGCGGAAGAAGCCTGCCGCGGCCTCGACGGGAACCCTCTATGAGCCATCGGGCCATACGCGCAAAGCCGCGGTCAGCGGTGGCTGGAACGGCGGACGGCGGACGGGGCGGCGCAGGATGGTTGCTGCCACGGCGGCGGCCGGGGCTGCCGCCGTGCTGTGGAAGCGCAGCCGCTGACACTGACGCCGCCGCAGCCTCCGCCCTAGAGGGACTTCTCCACGAAACTGCGAAGCGCAGCCCGGACGAAGCCAGCCCCTTCCACTCCGCCGTAATTGGCGGCGAAGCGGGGGTCGTCCACGTACATGTCGGCCAGCCCCAGCACATATGCCTTGGTGCTGCCGGAGTGGTCGGCTGCGGGAGTACCGGGAATGGACTTCAGCCACTCGACGTGCCGGGCTGCCAGCTCGCGGGCTTCCGGACCGTCCGCAGCAACTCCGGAGCGGGCTGCAGCCTGCCAGTCCCGGCCAAGAGCCTCCACCCTGGACTTCCATTCCCGCTTTTCGTCCGCCGGCATGCCGCGCCACCACGCGTCGGATGTTGCGTAGGCGTCCTTGCCCCACCGTTGCTCCACCTCCTCCTTGTACTGGGTGTGGTCGAAGCCCTCGAACATGTCCTCTGCCATCAGTTGGCCTCCTGCCCTTACTGTTTCGATTGTTTGCCGCACCGACCGGATTTGCCGTGCCAGCCGCTGCTGCTCCTGGCCAAGCCACTCGAGATGGCGGGTGAGCGCGGTGACCGGATCGGCCTGGCGGTGGAAGACGTCCGCGATGGCCGGCAGGCCCAGCCCCAGCTCCCGCAGCAAGAGAATGCGCTGGAGCTGAAGGAGGGCGGCGCCGTCGTAATAGCGGTAACCGTTGTTGCCCACCCGGCTGGGCTTCAGCAACCCGATGTCGTCATAGTGGCGCAGCGTGCGGCTGGTGGTGCCGGCAATCCTGGCGACGTCCTGGATGGACCAGTCCCTTCCGCCCGTTGCGGGGATTTCTTCCATGCTCCGAGCCTAGGGTTTGACGTTGCGTCAAGGTCAAGGCCAAAGTCGTGGTTAAGGGAGCCGGGCTGTCAGCGCGCCTGAGGCCTGCGCGGAGAGCGCCGCCGGGCCTGGGCCACCAGCCTCGTGAAAGCGAAGACGAAGACAGCCTCGAACACCAGCATGAGCCCGGTCAGCAGCCACTGCTGCCGGCTGATGAAGACGATGCATCCGGTCAGGGCCAATATGGTTCCCAGCGCCAGCGCGTAAACCGCAAAACCGACGGCCACCTTGGCGCTGCGTACCCCAGTGCGGAAGCCAAAACCGTGCGGCTCCCCACCGGGTTGGCCCGGCACACGGTCCGGCGCCGCGGGTCCAAGGGCGTCAAACTCGTCCCAAGGATCCCTGTCCTGGTCCTGTCCGGTCATGGATCAATTATCCCAAAGAGAAAACCGAGGTGCGCTGAACCACAAAATCAGCGGCACCCAAATCAGCAGCCCACAAAACAGCGGCCCCTCCACCTGGGTGGAGGGGCCGCTGGATGGGGTCCCGGCAGTTGCCGGAGGCCGCCGAAGACTTAGAGCGGGCGGATGTTCTCTGCCTGCGGACCCTTGGGGCCCTGGGTCACATCGAATTCGACCTTCTGGTTCTCGTCCAGGGAGCGGTATCCGCTGGAGGCGATTGCCGAGTAGTGGGCGAAAACGTCAGCGGACCCGTCATCGGGGGCAATGAAGCCAAAACCCTTTTCGGCGTTGAACCATTTAACTGTGCCTGTTGCCATGGCTGCATTCCTTCATGTGACTCTGATTCTCTCCCCGGGTTATCCGCCCAGAGTTGCGGAGAACGTCCCCCGCAGTCCCCAACGTACGGGTCCCGGCGCCGTGGTGCAAGGGTAATGGCCATAAAGCGCCGTTACCGCATCCCCTCGCGCCGGATTGCAGTGGCAATCGCGGCCGCCCGGGTGTCCACTCCGAGCTTGGCGTAGATGTGCGCCAGGTGGGTTTTGACGGTGGCCTCGGAGATGAAGAGCCGCCGCCCGAGTTCGCGGTTGCTTAGCCCCTCCGTGAGCAGACTGAGCAGTTCGGCCTCCCGGGGTGTGAGGACCTCGTCCGGGTTGCGCAGCTGCTGGAACAGCCGCGAGGCCACCGGCGGGCTCATGACACTCCTGCCCTGTACGGCGCCCCGGATGGCGGCAAAAATCTCTTCCGGGGCGGCATCCTTCAAGAGGTAACCCATGGCCCCGGAGTCCACTGCCCGGACAATATCGGCATCTGAGTCGTAGGTGGTGAAAACCAGGATCGCCTGCCGGCTGTTGAGGTCCCGGATCCGCCTGATGGCTTCGATTCCATCCATGCCCGGGCCCATGGCAAGGTCCATCACCACCACCGCCGGGGAGTGGGCGCGCACCAGCTCCAACGCCTCACCGCCCGATGCTGCCTCGGCTACGACCTCCATGTCAGGCTGCGTTCCCAACAACGCGCGTAGTCCGCTCCGAACCACCAGGTGGTCGTCCACCAGCAGGACTGTAATGCCGCTCATTTACCGCCCTCCAACGGCAGTTGCGCCGCCACGATGGTCCCCTCACCGGGAGCGCTTTGCACCGAGAAAACGCCACTCAGCTGCTCCACCCGCTGCCGCATGGCCCGCAGGCCGTACCCTCCGGCGGCCGACGGCGGAACTGCCGCCGCAGGGTCAAAGCCGGTACCGTCGTCGTAAATGTCCAAGGTGACGGCGTCCGGAAGGAAGCCCACCGTCAGGGCAGCGACCGAAGCTGAAGCATGCTGCGCGATGTTGGAGGCCGCGCTTTGCACCACCCGCAGCAGGGCGTGCCGGACCTCCGGCGGGACCGCCACCGGCCCGCCCGTCACCGTGAGGGTGGCTCCCGGCACATACTGCCTGGCGGCAAGCAGCAGCGCCTCCGGCAACGGCGTCGATTCCAGCCCGGGGGAGGCAAGCTCGTGGACCAGGCTCCGGGTTTCCGCCAGGTTGATGCGGAGCAGGTCAGTGGCCTGATGAAGATCCTCCCGGGCTGCGGCGCCCGGCCACGCGCGGCCCGCGGCTTCGAGCAGGAGCAGGCTGCTGGCGAGTCCCTGGGTCACGGTGTCGTGGATTTCACGGGACACCCGCTCCCGCTCGGCGGTGGTGCCCGCACGGCGTTCACTGGCTGCCAGCTGGCCCTGGGCAAGCGAAACCTCCGCGTGCAGGCGGCGCTGCTCCTCGGCGTCGTGCTCTATGCGGTCGTAGATGAGCGTCAGCATGATGCCCACCGCCACAGGTCCCAGCAGCATGGCCACGTCTGTGCCGTTGCCCAGCCGGAACAGTCCGGCGGCGGTCGCCAGGGTGATGGTACCCGCCAGGATGTAGGACGCGGCACCGCGCAGCGCACTCCTGCACAGGAAGAACAGGGCAAAGGAACACCACGCGAAGCTCGGTGCTGCCACCACCAGGACCGCCCAGACCGCCACCAGCGCAACCATCCAGGGGGCAGGATGCCGGTCCCGCAGCGGGAGCAGGGCCACGACGGCGTACAGCAGGCAGGCGGCGGCGGCGAGTCCCAGGACCATGAGGTTGTCCGCCGGCGAGTGCCTCAGGACGTACCGCACCACCGATGCCACCAGGAGCACTGCGAAGCCGAGATGGACTGCGGCCTCGATGCTGCCCAGGCGTTCCTTCGGGGTGGGTGCCGCCGGACGGGACCCGGTGGTGTTGCCGTCAGCAGCAACGGCGGCTGCGGCGCCGGTGGTTGGGGTGGTATCTCTGCCAGGCATGCGGGGTCCGGATCTCATGGTGGGATTCACTGCCTTCCATGCTAGGGCTCCGGGGCCGTCCGATCCCTCAACCTTTTGGCTGATACGGCTGGCCTTTCGGGCCAGCCAGGGACAGACGAACGCCCGATGCCGCGCCAACCGTGGCCCGGAAGGATGGAAACCGGCAACGAAGACCACCCAACCCAAGGAATGCATCATGAAGAAGTCCCACAAAGTACTCGCCGCGGCAGCAGCCGGAGCAATCCTGGTGACGGCGGGAGGCACCGCAGCCGCCAACGCCGGTACTGGCCGTGTCAGCGGCTCTGAAGCACCCGCCGTCGTACCAGCCGTAGATGTCCAGCCGGCGCCGGAGACGGTGGTGCAGCAGAACCGCATCTCTGCCACAGCTTCCGCCCAGGCTGTCTCAGCGGCGCTCGCCAAGTGCCAGGCGGACAAACTGCCGTTCGTCACCGTTGCACTCGTTGACCGCTTTGGCACCGTCCAGGCACTGCTGCGGGGAGACAACGCCGCCGCCCACACCATCGAGGCCGCCAAGCAAAAGGCCTACACCGCCGCAGCTTTCGGCACCCCCACCAGCGAGCTGGCCAAGCGCGTCAACGGCAACGGCCCCTCGATCGCGGACCTGCCAGGCACCCTGTTCCTGGCGGGCGGTGTCCCGCTGAAGGTCAACGGCGTTTCCGTGGCTGGCATCGGTGTGGGCGGCGCGCCCGACGGTGCCCTGGACGAAGCCTGCGCCACCGCCGGCGCCGAGGCCATCGCCGCTGCCGGAACTGCAAAGTAGGCTGCGCTTATGGGGCGGAACCGCACTGGGGCATTCATCATGACCGGCATGGGCATGGCCATGTTCCTGGCCGGGTGCCAGGCCAATCCAGGTAAACCTCAAGAAGTGGACTCTCCGCCGCCCGTCGTCTCTGTCAGTCCCGGTGGCCCGGACACCGCCTCGCCATCAGGTGGCCGCGCTTCCTCCGAGCCGGCTCCCGCCACAGCCACTGCTGCCCTTTCAGCCGCTGAACAGGCGCAGCTCGACCAGGACTTGATCAAGGCAGCGAAGGCCAACAACGCACCCTTGGTGGCCCAACTCATCAGCCGCGGAGGGAACGTCAACGCCAAGGACTCCATCCAGGATTCGGCGTTCCTGTACGCCGGTGCCGAAGGCTTCAATGAGGTGCTGCAGCTCACGCTGGCCGCCGGGGCGGACGTGGCCGCCACTAACCGCTACGGCGGCACCGCCCTGATCCCCGCCAGCGAGCACGGGCACGTGGAGACGGCCAGGATGCTCATTGCCGCCGGCGTCCCCGTCAACCACGTGAACAACCTGGGCTGGACGGCCATGCAGGAGGCCGTGCTGCTCAACAACGGCGGCCCCCGCCAGCAGGAGGTGGTGCGGCTCCTCCTGGAAGCCGGGGCGGACCCGGCCATCCGCGATCCGGAAGGGCGGACGGCCCTGCAGAACGCGGAGCGGCTCGGTTTCAAGGAGCTCGCGGCGGTGATCCGGGGCGCCGCCTAACGTGTCCGGACCCCATCGGCCGTCGTGGGGCACTTTGGCACGGACACGCCGTCGTTATTGCCCAGAAGGGCCGCTGGCGGCGCCAAAGTGCCCGACGACCGCGGATCCCACCGCAGGATGCTAGACGGCTTCGAGGATGCTGACGTAGTTGGCGATGCCCACGCCGCCCATGTTCTGTATGGCTGCCCGGCGCGGGGCGGCCAGCTGCATGTCCCCGGCCGTCCCGGTCAGCTGCATGGCTGCCAGGACGTGCTGGGAAACACCGGTGGCGCCTACCGGGTGGCCCTTGGACTTGAGTCCGCCGGAGACGTTGACCGGCAGCTTTCCGTCCTTGTGGACCCAGCCTTCGCTGAGGGCGCGGGAGCCCTGGCCGGGTTGGGTCAGGCCCATGGCCTCGTACATGAGCAGCTCGGCGATGGTGAAGCAGTCATGGACTTCGGCCAGGTCCAGGTCCTCGATCCCGACGCCGGCCATGGCCAGGGCGCGCTGCCACGAGACCCGGGTTGCCTCGAAGGCGGTAGGGTCGCGGCGGTCGGTGGGGAAGAAGTCGTTGGCCTGGCCGAAGCCGGCCAGGCGCACCGGATCCGTGGCGCCACCGGTAGGTGAAACGGACAGCACGACGGCGGCTGCCCCGTCGGAGACAGGGGAACAGTCCGTGCGGCGCAGGGGATCAGCCACCAGCGGGTTCTTGTCCGAGACGGTTTGGCAGAACTCCTCGCCGAGGTCCTTGCGGAGCTGGGCGTACGGGTTGTCCACGCCATTGCGGTGGTTCTTCGCTGCGATGGTGCCCAGCACGTCGCCCAGCTTCCCGCCGGCGTCGTAGCGTTTGGCGTAGTGCTTCGCCACCTCGGCGAAGAGCCCGGTGAAGCCGGTGGTGGAAGGCTTCCCGGCCATGTCATAGTCCGCGCCCAGCAGTCCGGCGCCCACCACATCCGCTCCGGCATGGGTCATCTTCTCGGCACCGATCACCAGGACAGTCCTGGCGGTGCCGGCCAGCAATGACTTGGTGCCCTGCTGGAAGGCCGCGGAACCGGAGGCACAGGCGTTCTCAACGCGGGTGGAGGGCACATTGGCCAGGTCGGGGGAGACCTGCAGTGCCAGGGAAGAGGGAAACGCCAGCGGCATCATGCCGGAGTTGAACTGGCCCACGTAGATTTCGTCGACCTGGCCGGGCTCGATGCCGGCGGTGGTGATTGCGTCCGTGGCCACCTGGACAATGAGGGATTCCAGGGTATCGTCGCTGAGTTTCCCGAATTTGCTGTGCCCCCAGCCGGTAATCAGGACATCCTTGCCGAACTGTTCCTTCAGGCTCATGCCGCCACTTCTCCATTCTCGAGCCGGACCTGGAAGTCGGCTTCGGTCTTCTCCCGGATCTCCGCCACGGTGACCCCCGGTGCCAGCCGGGTCAGCGTGAGCTGCCGCCCGCCGTCGTCCGTCTTTTCAAGGTCAAAGACCGCAAGGTCGCTGATGATCCGGTCCACGCAGCTGAGCCCGGTCAGCGGGAGGGTGCATTCGCGGACGATCTTGGCGGTGCCGTCCTTGGCGTTGTGTTCGGTGAGGACCACCACCCGCGGGGTCCCGGCGACGAGGTCCATTGCGCCGCCCATGCCCTTGACCATCTTCCCGGGGATGGTCCAGTTGGCCAGGTCCCCGCTGCCGGAAACCTGCATGGCTCCCAGGATGGCCACCTTGACGTGGCCGCCGCGGATCATCCCAAAGGAGGTGGCGGAGTCGAAGATGCTGCCGCCGGGCAGTACCGTCACGGTCTGCTTGCCGGCATTGATGAGGTCGGCATCCTCTTCGCCCTCATACGGGAAAGGGCCCATGCCCAGCAGCCCGTTCTCGCTCTGCAGGACCACCCGCACGCCGTCGGGCAGGTTGTTGGCCACCAGCGTGGGGATGCCGATCCCCAGGTTCACGTAGTCGCCGTCGTTCAATTCTTCGGCCGCGATCGCAGCCATTTCATCCCTGGTCCATCCCATGGGGTTCTCCTTTAGTGGTCTTGGCTGTACTTAGTTGGGCGGACGGCGCCCGGTTGCAGTCAGGCAGAGACCAAGCCGGCGCGCTGCCTGACGGTCCGCTGCTCGATGTCCTTGACCCGGTCCGTGGCCTGCACCAGCCGCTGGACAAAGACGCCGGGGGTCACAATGTGGTTCGGGTCCAGGTGGCCGGGCTCCACGATCACTTCCGCCTCGGCGATGGTCAGCTTCCCGGTGGTGGCCACCACAGGGTTGAAGTTCCGGGCGGTGTAGCGGTAAATGAGGTTGCCGTCCGTGTCCGCGGTGTGCGCGTGGACCAGTGCGACGTCGGCCCGGATGGCGCGCTCCTGGACGTAGGTTTCGCCGTCGAACACCTCATGCGGCTTGCCATCGGCAACCAGGGTGCCCACGCCGGTCTTCGTGTAGAAAGCCGGGATTCCGGCGCCGCCAGCGCGAAGCCGCTCAGCCAGCGTGCCCTGCGGGGTGAATTCCACCTCAAGCCTGCCGGCAAGGTACTGCTCCGCGAACAGCTTGTTCTCACCGACGTAGGATGCGATCACTTTGCGCACCTGGCCGGCCTCGATCAGGATGCCCAGCCCTTTGCCGTCCACACCCATGTTGTTGGACACCACGGTGAGGTCCCGGACGCCGGAACCACGAACGGCTTCAATCAGGTCGGCCGGAATGCCGCTCAGGCCAAACCCTCCTACGGCGAGGGTCATGCCGTCCTGCAGGGCCCCTTCCAGGGCGGCGGCGGCAGAAGCCTGGAGTTTCTTCATGTCGTCTCCTCGTTGAGCGCGGCGGTGTCCACTAAGTGGATACCGGGGATCTGAATTTGGAGACTACGGGCGCTTGCTTTCGTCTGTCAAGGATCCGCAATAGCTCATTTACAGTGTGGACAGTACGATTGCAGGTATCCATATTGTGGACGTTAGGGAGGGTTTATGGCGGCTATGCCGGTGCAGGGCGCGCAGGTGGTTACGCGGATCGCCGGGCTGATGAGGCTGGTGGGCCGGAGCGCGGAGGGGATGCCGCTGGTGGGGCTCGTGCGGGAGTCGGGCCTTACCCGTCCCACGGTCCACCGGCTCCTGACATCCCTTGCCGCGGAAGGCCTGCTGGACCATGAGCCTGTCACGGGCAACTGGGTGCTGGGCCCGGAAATCCTGCTCATGGGTTCGGTGGCTTCGGCGCGGTTCCCCATGGAGGACATCGCCCGGCCCAGCCTCCGGCGGCTGGCCCAGGCCACCGGCGAGAGCGCCTTCTTCTCCATCCGCCGCGGCGCCGGGACGGTCTGCCTGCTGCGTGAGGAGGGAAGCTTTCCTGTCCGCTCCTTCGTCCTGCACGAGGGTGTCCGGTTCCCGCTGGGGGTCGCATCGGCCGGGACCGCCATCATGGCCTTCCTTCCCGAAAGCGAGCAGGAGGAGTTGCTGGGCCGCTGGAGCGGACACGCAGGAGAGTTTGCCGGGAACCACAGGCCCGGACTGGTGCGGGAGAACCTGGCCCGCACCCGGCTGGCCGGCTATTCGGTGAACCCCGGGCTGGTCCTGGAGGGAAGCTGGGGGATGGGTGCCGCGGTGTTCGACCGCTCCGGGAAACCTGCCTGGGCGCTGTCGTTGACGGGCATTGAGCCGCGCTTCAAGCCGGAACGGCAGGAGGAACTGGGCGGCCTCCTCATGGCGGAGGCGCACCGGATCACGCAGCAGCTTGGCGGCGGTCGGCGGGCCCGCTGAGTCTCCAAGGCAACGGCGGGGAACGACGACGGCGGGCGGCGCCTTTTCGGTGCCGCCTGCCGTCGTGCTCCCCAAGGGTGGGGATTCAGCGAGGCTGCCTAGAGTCCGGCGCGGGGCTCCTCCGGGCCCTCGTGCTTCCACCAGGTGTCAAAGATGGTCACCGGCACGGTGCGCTTATGGCGGGTCCGGAGGTATTTCTGCTCGATCGATTCGGCAACCGCCTCCGGAACCTCCCGGCCTTCGAGGTAGTCGTCGATCTGGTCGTAGCTGAGGCCCAGCTCGTCCTCGTCCGTGCGGCCGGGCCGGTCATCGAGCAGGTCGGCGGTGGGCACTTTTTCCCAGACGCGGGCGGGCGCTCCCAGTTCAGCCAGCAAGGCCCGGTTCTGCCGCTTGTTCAGGCCGAACAGGGGCAGGATGTCCGCGCCGCCGTCGCCATACTTGGTGAAGAAGCCGGTGACGGACTCGGCGCCATGGTCCGTGCCGAGCACCAGGTAGTTGAATTCGCCAGCCAATGCATACTGGGCGATCATGCGGGTGCGTGCCTTGGTGTTGCCTTTGTGGAAGTCGGAGATCTCCGAGCCCACGGTCTTTTCAAACTCGTCTTCAAAACCGTCAACCGCAGCGGAAATGTCGAACGTCCATTCCGTCTTGGCCTTGATGAAGTCCAGCGCTGCCTGGGCGTCTTCCTCGTCATGCTGCACGCCGTACGGCAGGCGGACGGCCACGAAATTGGCCTCCACGCCCTCGGCCTCAAGCTCATCCACCGCCAGCTGTGCCAGCTTTCCGGCCAAGGAGGAATCCAGGCCGCCGGAGATGCCCAGGACAAAGCCCTTGGTGTGGGTTGCCTTCAGGTATTCCTTGAGGAACGTGACGCGTTTGCGCACCTCCCCTGCGGGATCGATCCGGGGCTGAACGCCCATTTCTTCAATGATCTTGGCCTGGAGTTCGCGCATGTGGTCCAGCCTAGCCAGCGCAGTCAACAACCCTCAACTGTTCCGGGCGGCCCGTCCGGGGCGTAGCGTGAACGCATGGAGCGGACAGGGTGTGCCGTGGTGGGCGGGGGCCCGGCGGGAATGATGCTGGGGCTTTTGCTGGCGCGCGCCGGGGTGCACGTGACGGTCCTGGAGAAGCACCGCGACTTCCTGCGCGATTTCCGCGGCGACACGGTACATGCCTCCACCATCCGCCTGATCGACGAACTTGGCCTGGGAGCCGGGTTCCGCAGCCTGCCGCAGAGCCGGCTGACCAACGTGGCGGTCCCGGTCCCGGGGGCCGGGCTGGTCACCCTGGCGGCCTTCGACTCTTTGAAACCCCCATACAACTACGTGGCCATGATGCCCCAATGGGACTTCCTGGATTTCCTCGCGTCCGCTGCCGCTGCGGAACCGACGTTTACGCTCCTCATGGAGAGCGGGGCCACCGGCCTGGAGTTCGACGGCGGCCGGGTCACCGGCGTGCGGTACCGCGCCGCCGACGGGGCCGAACACGTCCTCCATGCAGACACCGTGGTGGCCGCGGACGGCCGGCATTCAGTGCTGCGCCAGGCCGCGGGAATGCGCACGAGGGAGTTCCCGGTGCCGTTCGACACCTGGTGGTTCAGGCTCCCGCGCCGCGGTTCAGAGCAGGGCGAAGTGGCGGGTGTGGTTCCCTCACTGGGTGACCGGGATGCCATGATTGCCCTCAACCGCACTGACTACTACCAGCTGGGGTACCTCGCTCCCAAGGGCTCGGATGCCACGATCCGGGCCGGCGGCGTGGAACGGTTCCGGCAGCGCGTGGCGGCACTTCGTCCGGACCTCGCCGACCGCGTTGACTCGATCCGCAGCCTGGATGACCTGCATTGGCTGGACGTCAAACTGAACCGCCTGCGGCGCTGGTATATCGACGGTTTCCTGTGCATCGGGGACGCCGCCCATGCGATGTCACCGGCCGGGGGCGTGGGCATCAACCTGGCCATCCAGGACGCAGTGGCCGCCGCGGAACGGCTTGCACCGGACCTGCGCCGGGGCCGGGTGCGGACCCGGACCCTTGCCGCGATCCAGCGCCGCCGCAGCATGCCCACGGTGATGGTCCAGACCGTGCAGCGGGTCATGCACCGGGTGGTGTTCGTTCCGCTCTTCGCGGGGAGGTTGTCCGGTGGGGTCCTGGGCCGCGATCATGCCCGCACCGCGCTCTCGATCCAGCGGCTGGCCTTCTTCGTCCTGCGCCACAACCCGGTGGTCAAGCGCGTCCTGCCGCGCGTCATCGCCTTCGGGCCGCGCCCCGAACATGCACCGGGCTTTGCCCGCCCGCTGACCGTCAACCCACCCACTAAACTTGAGCCCATGACTTCGCCCACTGACACTGCGGTCGACACCGCAGCTGCCCGCGCCCGCCTGCTCGAACTCATCAAGGAACTCGCCGTGGTCCGCGGCAAGGTGATCCTCTCGAGCGGAGCCGAGGCTGACTACTACATCGACCTCCGCCGCATCACCCTGCACCACGAGGCGTCCAAGCTGGTGGGCCAGGTAATGCTCGCACTGGCGGACGACGCCGGGATCGACTTTGAGTGCGCGGGCGGACTGACCATGGGCGCCGACCCCGTTGGCACCGCCGTGATGCATGCTGCCGCTGATGCCGGCCGGGCCGTTGACGCCTTCGTGGTCCGCAAGGCCCAGAAGTCGTACGGCATGGGCCGGCAGGTGGAGGGCCCGTCGGTCGAGGGGCGCAAGGTCCTGGTCCTGGAGGATACCTCCACGACCGGCGGTTCTGCGCTGACCGCAGTGGAAGGCGTCCGGAAAGCCGGCGGCAACGTGGTGGCGGTGGCCGTCATCGTGGACCGTGATACCGGCGCCAAGGAAAAAATCGAAGCCGAAACAGGCGTTCCGTACCTGTTCGCGTTCGGCAAGGACGAGCTGGGACTGGCTTAGTCCTGCAGGGCCCCCGGGCAGGAGTCCGGGGGCGGCAAGAGGATGGCAGTTGGCCGGGCTGTTGGCGCTGTTTTATGATATGCGGTAACACTTTTTAGTTGCTTGGAGACCCCGCACCTTGCTCCCCCCACAACAGCCTTTGAGCGCAACCGACCAGGTCCAGAACCTCATCCTGGAAAGCGCCGACTTCGAGGACTTCCTCAACGAACTGGCCCGTTTCTCCGCCCACCAGATGGCCGGCGACGGCGACGACGCCCTGTGCGGCATCACCCTGCTGCGCGACCGCAAGGCGGCCACCATCGGCTGGAGCAGCGACTCCGCCCGGGAAGTGGACGAAATCCAGTATTCGCTGTCCCAGGGCCCCTGCCTTACGGCCGCTGAGGAGGAACGTGAAGTCCACGTTCCCGACCTCCTGGAGGAGAACCGGTGGGGGCCCGATTACGCCACAGCCGTCGCGTCCCACGGGCTGCGCTCGGTGCTCTCCCTCCCGTTCACCCTGCAGGGCGAGGCCAAGGCGGCCCTGAACCTCTATTCCGATGTTCCCCGTAAATTCGAGGGGAACGCCGCGGCCAGGGCAAGGGACTTCACCCGCGAGATTTCACAGGCCCTGCGCCTTGCCGTCCGGTTCTCACTGCATGCCGACAGCGCGTCAAACCTCCGGGCCACCCTGGAGTCCCGCACCATCATTGACATCGCCGTTGGCATTGTCATGGCACAAAACCGCTGCAGCCAGCAGGCTGCCGTCCAAATCCTCACCGAGGCGTCCAGCAACAGCAACACCAAGCTGCGGGACATCGCCAAAACCCTGGTGGATTCGGTGGGCGGCACCGGTGCCCGGACGCACTACGAGGAACCGGGCAAGGTAAGCCAGGGCACACGCTCCTAAGGGACGGGTTGTGCGGGGGCTCCCGTGAAGGTTACGCTTGCGGAGGTTGAGCCGTCGGCCATAGACCTCTTTTGGAGTACCTATGGACCGAGCATTAGAAGCAGTTGTTAACTATGATGTCCCCGCAGACGTTGTCCGGATTGAAGTCCGGGGCAGCCTGACGTGCGGTTCCCGCCCCCACCTGATCCACATCATCCGCCGTGTCCGGCGAATGGGCATCCGCTGCCACATTTGCGTCGACCTGTCGCAGGCCGAACTTGTGGAGTCCTCCGCCCTGGCCGGACTGCGCAGTGACCTGAACGTTCTGGACGCCAACACCCTGGCCGGTGGCAGCGCCGGGGTTTCCCTCCAGCTGACACCCCTTGCCCGCACCGCTTCCTTGGGCGGTCCCTCCAGTGACCAGCCGCTGCCCATGGACGATGACATCCGGGAACTGTTCCCTGGCGGCCGCTTCGCCGGTGAGTATCCGCACCTGCCCGTCATGTGGATCGAGGAGCTGTACGGCCGGCCACTCACGGAATATTCGAATGACGAGCTCCTTGCGGCCAGTGACGCGCTCTTCGCGCTGCTCGACAGCCCGCAGACCCAGGACAGCGCGGACCTGCTGGGCCGCTATAACGACATCGGACTCGAAATCCACCGCCGCCAGCAGGAACCGTCAGCCCCCCTCCCCGCCACGGAAGGCCAGGCAGCCAGCTGACCCCTGCGTCACCCAAGGGTTGAACCCGCCCGTTGCGGAGGCACGTTTGGGTGGGCTTACGGTAGGAGTGTGCCGTATGAGGGGGAGGTCAGTCCGCAGAGCCGGCGTGGGGTATCCGGTGCCCGGCTGCTGTCGGAGGCGGCTGCCCTTAAACGCTTCTCACGCCGCACGTTCCTGGCTGGCGCGGGGGCATCGGGGCTGCTCGCTGCCGACATGCTGGTGACCCGCGAGGTCCAGTCCCAGCGCCGCAGCACCAGGATCCTCAGCATTGCCGACGACTTTGCCGACGCCTACTACCCGGATGCCAGCTGGTTCCTGTTCCCGGGGTACAAGACAAGCTGGGAAGAGGCCCAATGGATCCTCAACACCATGCGCGGGGCGCTGAACAAGCGCGCCCGGCTCGCCGCCGTCGGATATTCCAACCTGGGGCTGAACATCGCCGAGGTGGTCAACGCGATCACCGACTACATCACCGCTGAGAAGATCACCAAGCTGTTCTTCTACGGGCACAGCTTTGGCGGGATGCTCGCCACCCAGGTGGCCGCCCGTCTGCTTGCCCTGACGGGAGTCCAGGTGCAGTTCATCCTCCTGGACTCCAGTCCCTACAGTGCCCACGACGTCCTGGACCAGAGCTGGTTCGACGGCGTGGTGTTTCTTTACGAACGCGGCGTCAGGTTCCCGTCCACGCTGCGCGGCGGGTACGAGCTGGGGGAGCGCATCATCCACAAGGACGAACGGAGCTGGCGCCAGATCCTGGACCAGACGCTGGAGCAGCTGTCCCCGATCGCCCCTTCAAATGTGCTGGTTCAGACGGAGTCCGCGTACATCTACCACTTCGAGGGACGCCAATTTGCCGGGAAGCTGGGGACGGCAAAGATGGCCTACATCGGCAACCCCAAGGACAAAACAGTCGATTACGAAACCGCGGCGGAAACCTGGGCGGTGGTGTTCAAGGACAACATGGTCTCCAGCAACCTGCAGACAACCGGTGCGGCGCCTGCCCACGCCAGCCCCGGCTGGAATCCGCAGATCTACCGGCCCCTGGTGGCGGAACTGCTGGACGGTTTCTTCCCGCTGCCCCGGGGCGGTTCCCGGGTGAGCATCTTCTAGATCTGGTTTTTCAGGTCCGCCACGGAGTTCAGCACCTGGTTTGGCCGGAACGGATACGCGGCAATGTCGTCCTTGTGCGTGATGCCGCTGAGGACCAGGACGGTGTGCAGTCCCGCCTCCATGCCGGCGATGATGTCCGTGTCCATGCGGTCGCCGATCATGGCGGTGGTCTCGGAATGCGCATCGATCTGGTTCATGGCGGAACGGAACATCATGGGATTCGGCTTGCCCACGATGTACGGCTCGCGTCCGGTGGCCTTTGTGATCAGCGCCGCGATGGCTCCGGTGGCCGGCATGGGGCCATCCTTCGAGGGGCCGGTGGCATCCGGGTTGGTGGCGATGAACCGGGCACCGGCAAGGATCAGGCGGATGGCCGTGGTGATGGCCTCAAAGGAGTACGTACGCGTCTCGCCAAGCACCACGAAGTCCGGGTTCTGGTCGGTGAGGATGAAGCCGGCCTCGTGCAGCGCCGTCGTCAGCCCTGCCTCGCCGATGGTGTAGGCGCGGTTCCCGGACTCCGAGCGCACCTGGTCCTTGAGGAACTGGGCCGTGGCCAGCGCGGAGGTCCAGATGTTCTCCTCAGGAATCTCCAGGCCGGAGGACCGCAGCCGGGCGGCAAGGTCGCGGGGGGTGAAGATGGAGTTGTTGGTCAGTACCAGAAAGCGCTTGGACGTATCCACCCACCGCTGGATCAGCTCTGCGGCGCCGGGGATCGGCTGGTTCTCGTGGACCAGGACGCCGTCCATGTCCGTCAGCCAGCACTCAATCTCCTGGCCGCTGCGGTAAACCGCGGGGTTTCCTGCTACCTGGTCTTCTTCTGCCACGACTACCTCCACCGGTGATGAATGCTCCAGTGGTCCAGTCTAGTGTTGAGGGGTGAACCAGACGCCCGGCCTGCCAGACGAACCCCGCCACGAGCCCGGGGAGGCCGAACCCGCAAAGGCGGAGGTCGGGGTCGGGCCCTGGGAGGGGGAAATGCCCCAAGGCGACCACTGGGACCCCGACCTCCTGGCCGACGGCGACCGGCGCAATGTCCTGGACAAGTACCGCTACTGGAAGCACGAGGCGATCGTGGCGGAGCTGGACTCCCGGCGGCACAACTTCCACGTGGCCATCGAGAACTGGCAGCACGACCTGAATATCGGCACGGTGGTGCGCACCGCCAATGCCTTCCTCGCCAAAGAGGTGCACATCATCGGCCGACGGCGGTGGAACCGGCGCGGCGCCATGGTCACCGACCGCTACCAGCACGTCCGCCACCACCCCACCGTTGAGGACTTCGTCCAGTGGGCGCAGGGGGAGGGGCTGGCGATCATCGGCATCGACATCTTCCCGGATTCGGTCCCGCTGGAGACGTACGAGCTGCCGCGCGACTGCGTGCTGGTGTTCGGGCAGGAAGGCCCCGGCCTGACTCCGGAAGTCCACCAGGCCGCCGCCGCCACCCTGTCCATCGAGCAGTTCGGCTCCACCCGCTCCATCAACGCGGCCTCCGCGGCCGCCATCGCCATGCACGCCTGGATCCGCCGGCACGTGTTCAACCAGCACGTCTGAGTGTTACTGCGCGGTGACCCGAAACACCCTCCCGCCCCGGGAATGGCTAGGATGGTGCCTAGCCGTAAGCGGTCTACTTGAGGGTCTTCCACCCACAGACGAAACTCAGCAGAGGAGCCAGCATGCCCATTGCAACCCCAGAGATCTACTCCGAAATGATCGACCGCGCGAAGGCGGGCGGCTTCGCATACCCGGCCGTGAACGTCACGTCCTCGCAGACGCTGAACGCAGCGCTCCGCGGGTTCGCCGAGGCGGAGTCTGACGGCATCGTCCAGGTTTCCACCGGTGGCGCCGCCTACTGGTCCGGCGCATCCACCAAGGACATGGTTGCCGGTTCCCTGGGCTTCGCAGCGTTCGCCCGTGAAGTGGCCAAGAACTACGGCGTCAACGTCGCCCTGCACACGGACCACTGCCCCAAGGACAAGCTGGACGGTTTCGTCCTGCCCCTGCTCGAGGCTTCCGAGGCTGAGGTCAAGGCCGGCCGCAACCCGCTGTTCAACTCCCACATGTGGGACGGCTCGGCAGAGACCCTGCAGGAGAACCTGAAGATCGCTCGCGACCTGCTGGCCCGCACCGCCGCCGCCAAGATGATCCTCGAGGTGGAGATCGGCACCGTCGGCGGCGAAGAGGACGGCGTTGAGAACGCCATCAATGACAAGCTGTACACCACGGTGGAAGACGCCCTGGCCACCATCGACGCCCTCGGCTCCGGCGAGAACGGCCGCTACATCACGGCCCTGACCTTCGGCAACGTCCACGGCGTCTACAAGCCCGGCGGCGTCAAGCTCCGCCCGGAGATCCTCAAGGACATCCAGGCCCAGGTGGGCTCGAAGATCGGCAAGGACAACCCGTTCGACCTGGTGTTCCACGGCGGCTCCGGCTCCTCCGACCAGGAAATCGCCGACGCCGTCTCCTTCGGCGTGATCAAGATGAACATCGACACGGACACCCAGTACGCCTACACGCGTCCCGTGGCCGACCACATGTTCAAGAACTACGACGGCGTCCTGAAGGTGGACGGCGAAGTGGGCAACAAGAAGACCTACGACCCCCGCGTGTGGGGCGCTTCCGCCGAAGCCGGCCTGGCAGCCCGCGTGGTGGAAGCCACCAAGCAGCTCGGTTCGGCCGGAAAGACCTTCTAAATGTCGGACGAGTTCCGCCGGAACCTGATGGGGCCGGAGCCCACGCTCCTGCCCGCCGAAACCGAGGTGTACGGACAGCTCGCGGCCGGTCACGAGGCCCTGGACCTGGTGGAAAAGCACCCCACGTCCTCGCTTTTGTGGGCCGTCCTGGCCGAGGAGGCATGGACAGAGGGCCGCACCATCGATTCCTACGCCTACGCCCGGGTGGGTTACCACCGTGGACTGGACGCGCTGCGCCGCAACGGCTGGCGGGGTGTGGGCCCCATCCCCTGGGAGCATGAGCCGAACCGCGGTTTCCTGCGGGCCCTCTACTCCCTGGGCAGGGCCTCGGCGGCCATCGGCGAGGCTGACGAGCCGGAGCGGATCGAGAAGTTCCTGAACGACTCCGACCCCACGGCGAAGGCAGCCATCGAGGGCAAGTAGCCCTGGGCGCTTAGACGACGACGGCGGGTGGCCACCTTTCTTGAAAGGTGGCCACCCGCCGTCGTCTGTTTGAAGCTGTTTGCTTAAGCTTTGGCGATACCCGTGCGGGCCATGGCGTCTGCGTAAGCCGCGCGCATGTCTTCCAGGTACTCCTCCTGGCGTGCCGGGGAACCGGCGAAGGCGCGGCCGCTCAGGGAGCGGACCTTGTAGGTCTTCAGGCCGCGGCGCCAGAGCAGGGGCACTTCGGTCTTCAGCAGGAGGTTGGCCAGGCGGTTGGCCTCCGTGCCGTGCGCCACGATCACCGAGGCGCGGGGGACCAGGGCCAGGAACTTCAGCAGGGGCTTCAGGCCTGCCTGGATCTGGTCCGGAGTGAACTTTCCGTTGGCTTCGCCCGGAAGGTGCCAAGGGTGGACGTTCCACGGCATGACGAACTCGGGGCGCAGGCCCAGCTTCCACTGGATCCCCAGCATCCGGGTAGCGGCATCCTGGTCTCCGGCCGTGATGAACCCTGACGGATCCGTCTCACCGATGTTGGAGAACAGGCTGATGATGCGGGTTTCCTCCACATCGTGCATCGGGTCCACATAGGGCACCACGGTTCCGGGCTTGGCCTCCTGCAGGGAATCGCACAGCTCGTTGACGGCGGCAACGCTGGGTTCGTAGCGGCGGCTCATGAGCTGTTCGTGGAATGTTTCGGGTGCCAGGGCTGTCATGAAGTGCTGGTTCTCCTGCGGGGATTGATATTGCTTCCACCGGCGAAAATGGGCGCACGGCGGCGCGGATCATCAACGGTGGTTAGTTGGGGTGGGCCGATTCCTGGTCGGCCTTTGCCAGTTTACCAAGCCTGGGGAAACGAAACGCCGGGCGCCTTCCACCAATGGAAGGCGCTGCCCGGTATTTTCGCTGCTCACAGGTGTGCTTTCAGGTTTTGTCCAGCGTATTGACAGTTTTCGTTAGGCTTGCTTGGCTGGGTGTCACATGCCGCCGCCGTGATGAAGCGGCTGGGCGGTACCCGAAGCACTCGAAAGAGGTAACGCACTGTGACGAAATCCTTCAGGATCCTTGCCGTAACCGGAGCCTTGGCGCTCGCCGTCGTGGCAGGCCCGGCGCCGCTGGCCAATGCCGTGGGCGAAGGGCCCACCTACGACGGCAATGGCCAGATCACCACGTCGAAGCTGGCCACCTATGACCAGCTGGTCTCGTTCCTGAAGGACCAGGACGCACGCCAGCCGGCCATGGAGCTGGAGGTCATCGGCCAGACCGTCAAGGGCCGCGACATCCACCTGGTGAAGTACATCTCGGATCCGGCCAAGCCCACCATCCTGTACCTCACCCAACAGCACGGCAATGAACAGCTCACCACCGAAGGTGCCATGGAGTTCATCAAGCACCTGGGGACGGGAAAGTCTGCAGGCATCCTGGACGGCGTGAACATCCTGATCGTGCCCATGCTCAATGCGGACGGCGCCATGGGGGACGTCAACTTCTCCCTGGAGGACTATCTGGCCAAGGGGGACCGGCACCTCACCCGCTACAACGCAGAGGGTGTGGACCTGAACCGGGACCACGTGGCCAAGATCCAGCCGGAAACCCAGGCGCTGCACAACAACGTGATGCGCAAGTACCGCATCGACTACATGATCGACCTGCACCACCAGGGCACCCGGGCCGAGCGCGACGGAAAGCTGGTCTCCGGCTCCATCCTGTATCCCACCACCCCGAACGCCGACCCCGCCGTCGTGGAGAAATCCAAGCAGCTCGGCGCCGTGGTCTTCAACAATGTCGACTCCACCGGCTGGGGCCACCTGGGCAAGTACCAGGGCGGCAGTGCCGAGACCATCAGCCGCAACGGCCTTTCGGTGGAATACGGAATTGCCACCCTGCTCTTCGAGATGCGCGGCATGTCGGACCACTACGTGGACGGCTATGCGCTGGGGCAGCGGAGCAACGGCTACCTGATCCAGCAGACGGTCACCACGCTGACCTCCACTGCCGCGGCCATCGCGGATGGATCAATTGCCGACGCCGACACCTCCTTCTGGGACACGCTTGCCGAGCAGACGTCCCGGCCTGCAGGGGAAGCCGAAGACGAGTAACAGCCCGGCGCCGCCGCGGCCCTTTCTTCAGCAAGGGCCGCGGCGGGCCCCAACCGTGGACAAAGTGTCCCATCGGCTAAACTTGGGTGGTAAGAGCCCCGGAACTCTTGCTTCGCCGTGCCGCCCCGCGGACCAGCGAAGACCGGTCGATTCGGGGCATTCTCATGAACGGTGCAGCATGGGCCCCGCCACCAGGTGGCAGGACCCGGGCAGCCCGAACGAATGGGGGAGGATCCCATGCCAGCAATTGTGATCGTAGGAGCCCAGTGGGGCGACGAAGGAAAAGGCAAGGCCACCGACCTTCTGGGCGGCCGCGTTGACTACGTCGTCAAGCCCAACGGCGGCAACAACGCCGGGCACACCGTCGTCGTAGGCGGTGAAAAGTACGAACTCAAGCTGCTGCCGGCAGGCATCCTCAGCCCCAACGCTGTTCCCATTATCGGCAACGGCTGCGTGGTGAACCTCGAGGCCCTCTTCCAGGAAATCGACGGGCTCCAGGCCCGCGGCGCCGACACCTCAAAGCTTCGCGTTTCCGCCAACGCCCACCTGGTGGCCCCGTACCACCAGGTCCTGGACAAAGTGACGGAGCGCTTCCTGGGCAGCCGCGCCATCGGAACCACCGGCCGCGGCATTGGCCCCGCCTACATGGACAAGGTGGCCCGCCTGGGCATCCGCGTCCAGGACGTCTTTGACGAGTCCATCCTCCGCCAGAAGGTGGAAGGCTCGCTGCGCCAGAAGAACGAACTGCTGGTCAAGGTCTACAACCGCCGCGGCGTGGTGGTGGACGAGATCGTGGAGTACTTCCTGTCCTTCGCGGACCGGCTCCGCCCGCTGGTCATCGACAGCACCCTGGTCCTGAACACCGCCTTGGACGAGGGCAAGGTAGTGCTCATGGAAGGCGGCCAAGCGACGTTCCTGGACGTGGACCACGGCACCTACCCGTTCGTCACCTCCTCCAACCCCACCGCCGGCGGTGCGTCAGTGGGCTCCGGCATCGGCCCCACCCGCATTTCGCGCTCGATCGGCATCATCAAGGCCTACACCACCCGCGTTGGCGCCGGACCGTTCCCCACGGAACTGTTCGACGAGATGGGCGTCTACCTGCAGAAGACCGGCGGCGAATTCGGCGTCAACACTGGCCGACCGCGCCGCTGCGGCTGGTACGACGCCGTGCTGGCCCGCCATGCTTCACGTGTGAACGGTTTCACGGACTACTTCGTCACCAAACTGGACGTGCTCACCGGCATCGAACAGATTCCCGTGTGCGTGGCCTACGACGTGGACGGCGTACGGCACGACGAAATGCCCATGACGCAGACCGAGTTCCACCACGCCAAGCCCATCTTCGAGTACTTCGAGGGCTGGACCGAGGACATCACCGGCGCCCGCACCCTGGCAGACCTGCCGGAGAACGCCCGGAACTACGTGCTGGCGCTGGAGAAGCTCTCCGGAACCCGCTTCTCCGCCATCGGCGTGGGCCCGGACCGGGACCAGACCATCGTGGTGAACGACCTCATCAACGACTGACACGCCCCTCCAGGGCAGGATGACGACGGCGGCAGGCCACCTTTGCAGGTGGCCTGCCGTTTGCGCGTCATGGGTTGTTCCTGGCGGGTGGTAAGCAATTTACACAGGCTTAACGCGCACGGTCTTGTGAGGCTGCACGCGCACCGGTGAGACTCGTTAGTACCCCTGGTGCCCAAGGAAAGACCGTCATGGCCGGAAAATTTGAAGCATTTATCGACGCTGATTCCTTCTTCCGGTTCCGGCTCCTGGCCCCGGATGGCGCAGTGGTGGCTGTCTCCGGGCCGTACCAGGACAAGCAGGCCCTCGCGGCCGGCATCGCTGCTGTCCGCGAGTGTGCCGGCACCGGTTTGGTCACGGACCTCTGTCCCGCAGGGGCCGCGGCGCGTCCCGCAACCGTGCCCGTTGCCACTGCTGCCGCCGCTTCCGCGGAGCGGCCCGCCGCCGTCGTACCCGTATGCAGCGAGGAGCGCATGCCCGCGAGATTGAACCCGTTCGCGCTGGCAAAGGCACCGCGCCGGCAGGCGACGCTGCCCCGGTGGACCAGGGCCGCTGCCCGCTGACAGCCGCGGAACAAACCATAAGAATTTTTTTTGATATCGCGTAACCCTTTCGGGGTGCGCAGCGATTACCCCTATGAAGTGCCGGTCTGGAACCTGTCCCCCATCACGTTCCAGACCGGCTCTTTTGTCTTTCCGCTCAACCGGCAGCAGAGGCCGGACCCGGTAACGGCGCGTTTGCCCGGCGTCGTGGCGGTTCCGGCAGCGGTAGTTACTGAAGGGTAAAGTAGGGGCAGCGTTCCGGATGTGCTGAGCGCCTGCCTTGCCAACCCCCTCCTTGACGGAAAGCACTACGTCAGTGACTGATGCACAGACAGATGAGGCTCCGGACCAGCCAGCTCCCGGGACCCCTGCCTTCAACGTCGTCTACAAGACATACGCGTCGCAGGTACTGGGCTACCTCACCGCCCGGGGAGTAGAGGATCCGGAGGCGGCCATGCAGGAAGTGTTTCTTTCAGTCCTGCCCCGGCTCGACGCTGTGCACGGAGGAGATGCCGGGCTGCGCACTTTCATCTTTTCGGTTGCCCATGCACGGATGGTGGACGACCACCGCCGCCAAAGCCGAAGCCCCGTCAAGCTTCCGTTCGAGCCCGAGCTTGACCAGCGCCAGGACAGCTCAGCGGAAAGACAAGCCCTGCAGCGCATCTCACCCCAGGAAATCCTCGGGCTGCTGGACGCCCTGCCCCAGGACCAGCGGGAAGTGCTGTCGCTGCGCCTGGTGGGCGGCCTGACGGTGGAACAGACAGCGGAGACCATCAATAAGAGCGCCGGCGCCGTGAAGCAGCTCCAGCGGCGCGCATTGCTGAAACTCCGGGAACTTGCGGCAGTGAGGGAGTATTTCACGCCATGACATCCGCTTCGGACAACCTCGTCACGCTCGTTGACGATATGCTCCAGGACGCCGGCCTGGGCCGGGACGCGGAACTTCGGGACGCCCTGGTCACGCTGGGTACCCTGGCTTCGCTGCCCGCTCCGGCACCTACCGGGGAGCTCGCGGTGCTGATTGCCGCCGGCAGTGCGCCAAAGGAGGCTGCTTCCGATGGGCGCTCCGCTGAAGAGCCGGGTGATGCACCGTCCGAGGACCAGCCGGACCATGACGATTCGGCCGATGACCAGCCGTCCGATGACCGGCCGGACGATGAACTCGCGCGTCGCCGTCGCCGGCACCGCCCCACAGCGCTGGGCCTGGTCCTGGTGGCCGGGATGGGGCTGGGTGTTGGGGGAGTAGCCGCCAGCACTACTGCACCCGGAAACAGCGCCATTGGGCACCTGCTGGAGGATTGGACGCCGTGGGTCAACCCCGACGCCGGCCCGCCAGCCGCCGCCCCAGGCAATCCCGCGGCAGAGGTGGACGCGCATGCGGACGTTATCGCCACCGCCTCAACCCCGGCCCCGGGCGGGGCTGCGCTGCCGGGAAGAAGCGCGTTCCGCCTCCTGCACGGTCATGCCGGCCTGGCCGGTTACACGGGCCCGCCGGCCTGCCTGGGCCCGGTGGTGCACGACGCCGGCATGGGATCCGGGAAGTGCTTGGCCGGGCCCGCTTGGGCTGCTGAATTGGCCGGAACCGGCGGCAGCAAGGATGGCGGTGGAGCGGCTGCGACCGCAGGAACACCGTCGGGCCCGGCTGCGGACGCCTCCGGCAAGGATGGGGTGCCGGCGCCGGATGCTGCGGCCGGCGGTGCGGAGCCAGCCGGGGAGGCGCCGGCCGGGGCGGCCCGGAATGCGGCAGGCTCCGCGGGGGCTGGAGACACCGTGCCGGGCAAAGGCCAGGGCGCAAGCCAGGGAAACAACCAGAAGCCGGCGCCCCCGGCAAAATAGCTGACAGACACCAAAGCGGGCCCGTCCAACGGGCCCGCTTTGGTGTTGTCAGGCGGAAACAGTCAGGACAGGACCTGCCGCTTCGAGGAAATGACCCCGGTATCGAACCCGGCCAGGTGGAGGCCGCCGTGGAAGCGGGCGTGCTCGATCTTCACGCAGCGGTCCATCACCACCTTGAGCCCGGCGGCTTCCGCGTCCGCGGCCACGCCTTCATGCCAGGACCCCAGCTGCAGCCACAGCGTCTTGGCTCCCGCAGCCACTGCCTCCGCAAGCACGCCGGGCAGGTCGTCGTGCTTGCGGAACACGTCCACGATGTCCGGGCTCTCCGGCAGGTCCGCAAGCGAGGCGTAGGTGGGCTGGCCCAGGATTTCCTTGACCACCGGGTTGACGAAGTACACCTTGTAGCGGGTGGAGGACAGCAGGTAGGTGGCCACGAAGTAGCTGGCCCGCGACGGTTTGTCTGACGCGCCAACAATCGCAATCGACTTCGCCTGCCGGAGCAGGGCCAGCCGCTCCGGTGCTGACGGGCCGGACCACGTACGTTCAGCGGTGCTCATGCGTTTGCTCCGATCGTGCAGGCGTCTGCAGGTTCTTCATTGAAGGGTTCCGGCGCGGCCGCCACCGCCGACGCCTCGGTCAGCGCCTGGTCCAGGTCCCACAGGATATCTTCGATGTCCTCGAGGCCCACCGAAATGCGGACCAGGTCCTCCGGCACGCCCGCCGATTCGAGCTGGGCGGGGCTCAGCTGCTGGTGCGTGGTGGAGCCCGGGTGGATCACCAGGGTCCGCGAGTCACCCACGTTGGCCAGGTGCGAGGCCAGCTGCAGCGACTCAATGAACTTCCGGCCCGCGGCCCGTCCGCCCTTCACCCCGAAGGAGAAGACCGATCCCGGGCCCAGCGGCAGGTACTTCCGTGCCCGTTCGAAGTGCGGGTGCGAGGGCAGACCGGAGTAGTTCACGTACGCCACCCGGTCATCGTTCTCCAGCCATTCGGCCACGGCCTGCGCGTTCTTCAGGTGCTCATCAAGCCGCTGGGGCAGCGTTTCCACACCCTGGAGGAGCTGGAACGCCGACTGCGGGGACAGGGCCGGTCCGATGTCGCGCAGCTGTTCACTGCGGAGCTTGGTCAGGAAGCCGTACTCGCCGAAGTTGCCCCACCAGGAGACGTTGCCGTAGGAAGCCACGGGCTCGGTCATGGTGGGGAACTTGCCGTTGCCCCAGTTGAACCGGCCGCTTTCCACCACCACGCCGCCCAGGGTGGTGCCGTGGCCGCCCAGGAATTTCGTGGCGGAGTGGATCACGATGTCGGCGCCGTGCTCGATGGGGCGCACGAGGTACGGCGTGCTCAAGGTGGCGTCCACCACCAGGGGGATCCCGGCGTCGTGCGCCACCTTCGCCAGCCCCGCCAGGTCCTGGACCTCCGAGGACGGGTTGGCCACCACCTCCACGAAGATCGCCTTGGTGTTCTCCCGGACCGCCGCGGCATAGTCAGCGGGGTCGGTACCGGGCACGAACGTGGTATCCACGCCAAAGCGGCGCAGGGTCACGTCCAACTGCGTCACCGTGCCGCCGTACAGCTGGGAGGCTGCCACGATGTGGTCCCCGGCCTGGGTCAGCGCGGCGAAAGTGATGAACTCGGCAGCCATGCCCGACGAGGTTGCAACAGCGCCGATGCCGCCTTCGAGGGATGCGATGCGCTCCTCGAAGGCCGCGACCGTGGGGTTGCCGATGCGGGAGTAGATGTTGCCGTACTTCTGCAGGGCGAACAGGTTGGCGGCGTCGTCAGTGTCCTTGAAGACGAAGGACGTGGTCTGGTAGATGGGGACGGCGCGGGCGCCGTGTTCGGCGTCGGGGGTGCCGCCGGCGTGCAGCGCGCGGGTACGGAACCCGAAGGTGCGGTCAGCCATCAGACAGCCACCGCCTGTGCGACGGGAGTGCTGGACAGGTCCAGTTCGGTCCCGTTCTTCCGGGCCAGGTCCGCCTCCAGTTCGCGCACGATCGGCAGGATGTCCTGGCCGAAGGCCGCCACCTCCTCCTGGAAGTGCAGGTAGCAGGTCAGGAACAGGTTCACGCCGAGCTTCTTGTACTCCACGATGCGTTCGGCGATCTGCTCCGGCGTGCCGATCAGCTGCGTCTTGAAGCCGTCGTTGTATTGGATCAGGTCCTCGAAGGTGGAGTCTGCCCACATGCCCTTGCCGTCCTTGGTGGCGGCGCCGGCTTCCTGGACAGCGTCCCGGAAACCCTGGACAGCTGGCTTGTGTGCCTTCTCCACGATCTCGCGCAGCGTGTCACGGGCTTCCTTCTCTGAATCCCTGGCGATGACGAAGCCGTTGAGGCCGAACCGGGGTGCGGCCAAGGCGCCTTCGGTGCCACGCCGGGTTTCGCCGGCGGCGGCCACCACGCCCGCGATGTTTTCCTTGAAGCCTTCCAGGTCCTTGCCGTTGGAAAAGTACCAGTCGGCTACGCGGCCGGCCGTGGCCTGGGCCGCCGTCGAATTTCCGCCGAAGAAGATTTCGGGGTGGGCGCGGCCGGGAACGTCAACCGGCGCCGGGTTCAGCGTGAAGTCGGTGATGTTGTAGTACTTGCCGGACTGGCTGTACTCCTTTTCGGTCCACAGACCGCGCAGGACGTTGATGAACTCCTCGGTGCGGACATAGCGCTCATCGTGTTCCAGCCATTCCAGGCCGAAGTTGGTGAACTCGCTCTTCAGCCAGCCGGAGACGATGTTGACGGCGGCGCGGCCGTTGGAAATGTGGTCAGCGGTGATGATGTACTTGGCCAGCACGCCGGGGTGCCACATGCCGGGGTGGACGGCAGCGATCACCTTCAACCGTTCGGTGGCGGCCAGCAGGGCCAGGCTGAACGAGGTGGCCTCGTGCTGCTTGTCCGCTCCGTAGGAGGCAGCGTAGCGGGTTTGGGTCAGGGCGTACTCGAAGCCTGAGTCCTCGGCGATCCGGGCGAGCTTCTTGTTGTAGTCGAAGTCCCAGCCGGTGCGCTGTTCGATGGTGGACACCACCAGGCCGCCGGAGACGTTCGGAACCCAGTACGCGAACTTGAGGGGTTCGGAGAGTCGGGCGACGTTGCTGATCTCGGTCATGAATTTTCCTTTGCTAGGGTCCGCTGGTGCAGGACGTGCTGGATGCCTGCGATCGCCGGTTCGTTCTGGAGTGAGGTGGTATCGCCCAGCGCGGTACCTTCGAACAGTTGGGTGAGCAGGCGGCGCATGATCTTGCCGCTGCGCGTCTTGGGAACATCGGGGACCACGACGACGTCGCGTGGCTTGGCGATGGGCCCGATCTCCCTGGCCACGTGGTTCCGGAGCTCTTGGGCCACGTCCGCGGCAAGGCGGGCTTCAGCGCCGGTTTTCAGGACGACGAAGGACACCACCGCGTGGCCGGTTTTCGGGTCCGGGACCGGACAGACCCCGGCTTCCACCACCTCCGGGTGGGACACCAGCGCTGACTCGATCTCGATGGTGGAGAGCAGGTGGCCGGAGACGTTGAGGGTGTCGTCCACCCTGCCCAGGATCCAGATGTCGCCGTCGGCGTCGTACTTGGCGCCGTCGCCGGCCAGGAACCAGCCGCGGTCCGCGTACTTGCTCCAGTAGGAATCGAAGTAGCGGCGCGGGTTGCCCCAGACGGTGCGCGCGATGGCGGGCCCGGGGGAGTCAACCACGATGTTTCCCTGAACGCCGGGCGCAACTTTATTGCCGCCGTCGTCCACGATCCTGGTGCTGACCCCCGGCAGCGAACGCGCGGCACAGCCGGGCTTGAAGCTGGTGTCCGTGGGGGCGGGGGAGAGGATGGTGGCGCCGGTCTCGGACTGCCACCACGTGTCCACGACGGGGGCGCTGCCGGCGCCCACGTTCTCCCGCAGCCAGCGCCAGGCTTCCGGATTGACGGCCTCGCCCACTGTGCCCAGCAGGCGGATGGAGGAGAGGTTGTAGGTATCCGGCACGCCGTCCGGGAACCAGCCCATGAGGGAACGGACCAGGGTAGGCGCGGTGTAGTACTGCGTCACGCCGTAGCGTTCGATGATTTCGAAGTGCCGCCCCGGGTGCGGGGTGTTCGGGGTGCCCTCGAAGATCACCTGGGTCACGCCGTTGGAGAGCGGGCCGTAGATCTCGTAGGTGTGCGCCGTGACCCAGGCGAGGTCAGCGGTGCACCAGTGCACGTCCTGGTCCCGGAAGGCCGGATCCGGGTTGCTGAACAGGTGCTCGAAGCTCCAGGACGCCTGCGTCAGGTAGCCGCCGGAGGTGTGCACCAGGCCTTTGGGCTTGCCGGTGGTGCCGGAGGTGTACATGATAAACAGCGGCGTTTCGGCGTCGAACGCTTCGGGCTGGTGCACGTCCGCGGCATTGTCGACGACGTCGTGCCACCACACATCGCGGCCTTCCGTCATGTGGACGGCCGCCAATTCATCAGCTGGCGTGGTGCGGTTGACCACCAGGACATGCTCGATGGCGTTGTCACCGGCCACTGCCGCGTCCGCGTTGTCCTTCACGGGGACGGCCACGCCGCGGCGGAACTGGCCGTCCGTGGTGACCAGGAGCTTGGCGCCGGTGTCCTCCACCCGGAACTTCAGCGCCTCCGCGGAGAAGCCGCCGAACACCAGCGAGTGGATGGCGCCGATGCGGGCCACTGCGAGGGTGATGATGACCGTTTCGGGGATGACCGGGAGGTAGATGACCACGCGGTCGCCCTTGCTGATGCCCAGGGCCAGGAGGGCGTTGGCTGCCTTGGACACTTCGCGCTGGAGTTCGGCGTAGGTAATGGATTTCCGGTCGCCCGGCTCGCCCTCGAAGTGGAGGGCCACCTTCTGTCCGCGGCCGGCGGCGACATGGCGGTCAACGCAGTTGGCGGCCACGTTGAGTTTCCCGCCCTCAAACCAGGTGATCTCCGGGCCGCGGCCGGCCTCCGGGTCCGCCGGGACCCAGCCGTGCGCGGTGTGCCAGGGCGTGTCCCAGTCCAGGCGCAGCGCCTGCTGCTCCCAAAAGACGACGTTGTCCCGGCGCACGCCCGCGTTCAGGTCAAAGGTTTCGGTGGTGCTCAGGCCCATCGTTTCACCGCCCATTTTTCGGCCAGCCCCAGCAGGGCGTCGGTAATTTTTCCAATCACGGCCAGCATCACGATGGCCAGGAGCAACCGGTCCGTGCGGCCGTTGTTCTGCGAGTCGATCAGCAGGAAGCCCAGCCCCATTGAGGAAGCGATCAGTTCCGCCGCCACCAGGAACAGCCAGGCCTGGGCCAGCGCCAGGCGCAGCCCTGAGAACACTGCGGGAACGACGGCGGGCAGCTGCACGGTGGTCAGGAGGCGGACGCCTTTCAACCCGAAGGCGCGTGCGGCTTCCACCAGGTTGCGGTCCACATGGCGCAGCGCCAGGGACACCGTGGTGAATACCGGGAAGAACGCGCCGATGATGATGAGCGTTGCCTTGGAGTCCTCGCCGATCTTCATCCACAGGATCAGCAGCGGCACCCAGGCCAGGGACGGCACGGCGCGCAGCGCACCGATGGTGGGCGCCAGCAGTGCGTCGGCGAGTTTGGACAGTCCCACGCCGGCACCCAGGACCAGGCCAAGGGCGGCGCCCACCAGGAATCCGATCAGGACCCGCTGGGTGGAGATGGCGATGTGGATGCCCAGTTCGCCGCGTTCCACGAGTTCGCCGGCCGCGGCCAGCACCATGGCGGGCGGAGGCAGCTGGACTACCGTGAACAGGCCGCTGGAGGAAGCTGCCTGCCAGGCGACCAGGAGGGCAGCCGGGATGATCAAGCCAAGGGGCAGACGCGCCCAGTTCCTGGTGCGGACTCCGGCGGGAGACCATCCCGTTGCCGGAGCGGGTGCCGGTACGGCACCCGCCTGGGCTGCGTCTGCCGTTGTTGCGGGGGCGGCTGCAGCACGCCCGTCCGCAACACTGTTGCCGGTGATCTTTGGCTCTCCTGGGTGGGTCATCAGGAGGCCTTAATGGCTGACGGATCAGCCTTCTTCACCAGCGAGTCGTCGAGAAGGGAGGCCACGGCGTCGTCAATCTGCTTCTGCGTCTTCACGTCACCGGTTTCCACGAAGGTGGGCCCGATCTTCTCCAGTACTTTGCGCTGCGCGTCCCCCGGTGCCGGATCGACGTCCAGGTTGCTGCGTTCCAGCACCACGGTCTTAGCGACGGCGGGGTCCAGGCCGGCGGCGTCGGCCAGGATCTGCGCGGTCTGGTCCGGGTTCTGTGCTGCCCAGGCGCGGGCCTTTTCATAGGCGTTCACCACTGCCTGGGCCAGTTCAGGCTTGTTCTTCAGGAACGGTTCCGTGGCGTTGAGGAAGCCGTAGGTGTTGAAGTCCAGGTTGCGATAAAAGAGTTTGGCGCCCTTCTGCTCAGCCCCGGCCATGATCGGATCCAGCCCGGACCAGGCCTGGACTGAGCCGTTTTCCAGGGCGGTGCGGCCGTCCGCGTGCTGCAGGTTCTGGACCGTCACGTCACCGGGCTTCAACCCCGCCTGCTCCAGTGCCTGCAGCAGGAAGAAATAGGGGTCGGTGCCCTTGGTGGCGGCTACGGACTTGCCCTTGAGGTCGGCCACGGAGGTGATGTCCGAGCCGGCGGGCGCCACCAGGGCCGACCACTCGGGCTGGGAATAGATGTCGATGGTCTTGATTTCCGAGCCGTTGGCGCGGGCCAACAGGGCTGCGGACCCGGCGGTGGAACCCACGTCGATGGCGCCGGAGCGCAGGGCCTCATTGGCCTTGTTGGACCCGGCGGACTGCACCCAGTTCACCGTCACGCCCTGGTCTTTGAGGCTGGCCTCCAGCCACCCCTGCTTCTTGATCACCAGGCTCAGCGGGTTGTAGGTGGCGAAGTCGATGTTGAGTGTGCCGCCCTTGCTGCTGCCGGCCGCGGCTGCGCTGCCGGAGGAACCTTCCCCTGCAACGCAGCCCGTGAGTGCCAGGACCGCGGAAGCGGCAAGGGCTGCTGCGCCAAGGACGGAACGGCGGGTGATGGGCAATGCGTGCGGCATGGGTTTCCTTTGAAAGCGGGGATGGAACGGTATGAAACAGGGGGAGGCCAGGCTGGTGTTGCCGGCCTGAAGATGGGTCCGACGGCGGCCCGGGCCAACAGGGCGGGTTACGGCAATGGGAGGGGAGCCGGCGGCGTGCCTGTCAGTGGCTTGGCCGTCAGCGGGATTAGTGCCCGTCCACGCCGAGCGTTTCCAGCAGGGAAGCCCGCATGAGGGCGAGTTCGGCTGAGGCGCGCCCCCGGGGACGGCTGCCGGGCACCTCAACAGTCCTGGCGATCGATGCGCCCTCTCCGGCGGCATCAGCCCCAAGCACGATGATGCGGTCTGCCAGCTGAAGGGCTTCATCCACGTCGTGAGTGACCAGCAGGACGGTGGTGGGCTCTGCCCGGTGGATATCCAGGAGCAGGTCCTGCATCTTGATCCGGGTAAGGGCGTCGAGGGCACCGAAGGGCTCATCGAGCAACAGGACGCCCGGGTTCCGGGCCAGCGCCCGCGCCAGTGACGCACGCTGCGCCATCCCGCCCGACACCTCGCGGGGGCGGTGCTTGGCGAAGTTTTCCAGCCCCACTAGTTCCAGCAGCCGGGCCACCTTGGCTTTGCCCTCCTTTGCACTGCATCCGGCCGGCAGCCCGATGGCCACGTTGGCCTGCAGCGTGTGCCAGGGCAGGAGCCGGGGTTCCTGGAATGCGAAGGCGCACCGCGGGTCGATGCCGTGCACGGGGGTGTCCTCGATGACGACGGAGCCGGCGCTGGGGTGGTCCAGGCCGGCCGTGGCGCGCAGGAGCGTGGATTTTCCGCAGCCGGAGGGTCCCAGGATGGCGAGTACTTCGCCGGCTGCAACATCAAAGGTCACGTCCCGCAGGACGGTCCGGGCTGCGGAGCCGGTGCCGAACGTGCGGCGCAGGCCCCGGAAGGACACCGGAAGGGCAGGGGCATGGGCGGAGGTGGCGGCGCCGGCCCCGGCAGGCGGGGGCGACAAAACTGCAGTCATAGGATCACTCCATCGGTCCTGGCAGTAGCACCCTACGGAGGCAGCCTTCGCCGGAGTGGTCAGCTCCGGACGCCTGTGGCTGGAATCCTTGCTATCACCGGGGCTGTTGGGGAGCGTCCGGCGACCAGGGTTGCTGCGGCGTCATCGATCCAGGTCTCTCGGCCGCTCGGGATGGTCAAAGACCACTACACAGCAATGAATCTGCGAGAGCAAACTCTCGCTGGAGCTGCGTAATATTCGTTCACACCTCCTTCTGCTTCTAGTCATCGTTCTTTTATTCGATGAATGCCTGCTGCTTGGGCGGAAGCGTAGTCTGTTGCGATGGGCCACACGAACGATCCTGCAGTCATCGAACGCCTTCTGCGAACCAAGGGCCGCTGGGCAATCGTCGGACTCACCACCAATGAGTGGCGCTCCGCCTATGATGTGTCGCTGATGATCCGTGACCGGCTCGGCATGGAAATCATCCCCGTCAACCTGCCCGGCGACCCCGTCCACGGCGAAACCGGCTACCGCACCCTCGGGGACATCCCGCCGGAAAAGCAGCCCATCGACGTCGTGGATTGCTTTGTGAACTCGCAGAAGGTGGGCAGCGTGGTGGACCAGGCCATCGCCGTGGGGGCGAAAGCGGTGTGGCTGCAGTTGGGGGTCCTCGACGAGGCGGCCGCGGAACGCGCCAAGGCTGCCGGTTTGGATGTGGTGATGAACGCCTGCCCCGCGCAGCTCGCCTGGAAATACAACCTTTAACGCTTCATCAGGTCCGGATAGTGCCGTTCGGTCACGTCCGGGTGGGCCCGCATCCGGCCCTTGAGCATGTTGAGGCCGAAGGATGCCAGGAGCGGGTTATCCGGATCGTCCGTGATGCCCCGGGCTGCCGCCTTCAGTTCCGGAGCCAGCGGGACCGGTTCGATGACCGCGTCAAGCCGGGGCGACCAGAAGAACGGCACCGAGTAACGGTCGACGCCGGGCGGCGGCGCCTGGACGCGGTGGATGGTGGCTGCGAGGTATCCCTCCGTGGCAACTTCAAGCATCTCGCCAAGGTTCACCACCAGCGCTCCCGGAAGGGGCTCCACAGGCAGCCACTCGCTGGTGCCGGGCGGCAGCACTTCCAGGCCGCCCACGTCGTCCTGCAGCAGGAGGGTCACGAAGCCGTAGTCCGCGTGCGAGCCCACACCCTGGTCTCCGGCCGCCTCCACTACGCCGCCCACGTAGTGCACCAGCTTGCCCATCCAGGCCGGTGAATCCCGGAAGGGTTCGTCGAAGTAGTCTTCGGGCAGCTGCAGCGAAACGGCGATGGCCCTCAACAGTTCCATGCCCACCCCGGACATCAGCTCCGCCCATTCCATGGCAGCAGGCCTCAGTTCGGGGAAGGCTTCATCAGGCCAAAGGTTGGGGCCCTGCAGGAGCCAGTAGGGCTGTTCGTCCGGATAGTCCTTCACCGGCTGGAGCTCCGGTGAATAGTCGATCTGCTCACGGGCGTCCGCACGGCCCTGGGTGACCTCCGTGCCCATGCGCGTGTACCCACGGAAGTGGGGGGACAGGCGGTTGTCCAGCTTCATCCGCTCCTCAAGCGGAAGGTCAAAGAAGCGGCGGATGGTATCCAAAAGCTGTTCGGCCTGGCCCGGCCGGCCACCGTAGCCTGTCACCTGGAAGAACCCGACGTCATGGGTGGCGTGCCGCAGCTGTTCGATGAATTCCTGGCTGAAGGTGCCGTATGGCTGCCGTGCGGAACTTAGATCCAGAACAGGTATGGCTCCCTGGTCGTGTGACATCCTCGCAGACTAGCACCGCGCAGGTCCGCTTTATAGGCTTCCCTTATGGACCCAAGTGCGCTGCGGGAGATCTGCCTTTCGTTTCCGGGAGCTTATGAGGATTTTCCGTTCGGGCCGGAGACCTCGGTGTTCAAGGTACGGGCGCACGTTGCCGGCGGAGCCCGCCACGAGGCCAAGTTGTTTGCCTTGTCCTCCATGGACGAACGCGACTTTTACGTGAACCTGAAGTGCGAACCGGCCCTGGCCGTGCAACTGCGCGCGGTGCACCCTGCGATCACCGGAGCATGGCACATGAACAAGACCCACTGGAATGGCGTGCGCCTCGACGGCTCGCTGCCGGACGGGATGGTCCGTGACATGGTGGAGGACTCGTACGACCTGGTGGTGTCAGGCTTGAGCCGGAAGCAGCAGGAGCAACTGGGGTGGGCACGCCTCGAAAGGGCAGGCGGCAATGACTGACGCGGGAAAGCTCAACTATCCGGGAATCGGCGGCACGGAGCACGGCAGCGCCCCGCAGGGGTATGGCCACGTCCTGGAGGAAGCGCGCCTTGGCGCCGGACTGGACGTCTACCGGCGGGTGGCGGACGGCATCCTCGGCTGGGAACTGCAGCGGCGGGCAGGGCTGCGTGTCCGCGCCGATTCGCCGAGGGCAGTGCCGGGGGCGCACGTGGTGAGCGGATTCGGCGTCGGACCCTTCCGCCTGCCCGCGCCCTGCCAGGTGGTGTGGGCACGGGAGCCGGCGCCGGAGGGTGTTCCCCAGTCCGCCGGTTTTGGTTACGGGACCCTGCCGGGGCATCCTGCCCTGGGGGAGGAATCCTTCGAAGTGGAGATCAACAGCCACGGGGAGGTGTGGCTGAGGATCCGCGCCTTCAGCAAGCCTGCCAACTGGTTCTATGCCGCCGGCGGCATAGTCACCCGCGCGGCGCAGCGCTACGTTACTTCCCGGTACATTGAAGGGGCACGCAGTCTCGCCGCGGAAGGAACGTCCCAGTGATTTTTATCGTCGTCAAGTTCAAGGTCAAGCCTGAATGGTCGGAGCGCTGGCTCGATCTGGTGGGGGACTTCACCCGGGCCACGCGCGGGGAGCCGGGCAACCTGTGGTTCGACTGGTCCCGCAGCGTGGATGATCCCAACGAGTTCGTCCTGGTGGAGGCGTTCAAGGACGACGCCGCAGGGGACCACGTCAACAGCGGGCACTTCAAGAAGGCCATGGCCGACATGCCGCAGGCGCTCGCCGAAACGCCCCGGATCATCAGCCGCCAGCTCGACGGCGAAGGCTGGGACCTGATGGGCGAGCTCACCATCTAACCCCATCGATTGCTCCGTACCTGTCGTTCTGGCCGTCCTAAACGGCAGGTACGGAGCACTCGATAGCATGAGACATGTGGATTGGGTGGAGTGAGTTCGACATCCTCCTGGGCGACGTGCACAGCCTGAAGGAGAAACGCTCGGTAGTGCGGCCCCTCCTGGCTGAGCTCAAACGCCGCTTTGAGGTCTCCGTGGCCGAGGTGGGGGACCACAGCCAGTACCGGCGTACCCAGCTCGGTGTTGGGCTGGTGGCAGCCGACCGCCGGCACCTCGTGGAGGTGCTGGCCGCTGTCGAACGCTTCGTGGCGGGCAGGCCGGAGATCGAACTGCTCAGCGTCCGCCAGCGCGAGCTTCACAGCGAGGACTAACCCTTATCGACTGCTGAGCAGCTGTCGTTTTCATGCCGCAAAAAGACATCTGCTCAGCAATCGATGAGGGGTGTGGATAACTTCTGCGGTCTTTGCCCGGTTTTGGTCTTATTGACCGATGAAGACCCCACGCTCATTACCGGATGAACTCCGCGGCCGTCCCTTCACCCTCGTTGACGCCTCGCTCGCCGGAATATCGCCGCGTCGCTGGCGGCACGGTTCCTTGGAGCGCTTCGGCCGAGGCATCAGGATGGAAGGCGCGACGGCGGCACTTCCCTTAAGCGTGCGGGTCCGGCCTTTTATCGAAGTCAACGAGCGATGCGCCGCATCGCATTTAACCGCCGCGGAGCTCATTGGCCTGCCGCAGCGCCGGCAGACCGAAAGCCCCGAGGTCTACCACCTCATCCGACCCGAAGGCGCAGCACATCTTGCGCGCCCGTACGTCATCGTCCACCGGATGAAGCTCTTCGACGACGAGGTGATGTTGGTGGACGGACTTCCCGTCACCACCCCTGAGCGCACCTGGCTGGACATGGCGGAAATACTGTCCGTGGATGAAATCGTGGCCATGGGGGACTCCTGTGTACGAGTGCCCAGGCCGGAGCTCGAGGGCCGGGACATGCCGCTCTGCTCCATCGCGGATCTTGAGCGGGTGATCGAGCGGCACAAAGGCAAGCGGGGACTCCGCAAGGCCAAAGAGGCCCTAGAGCTCGTCCGGGTGGGGGCCGATTCGCCGCAGGAGACGTTGCTGCGGCTCGCCTTGGTTCGGGCGGGCCTGCCCGAACCGGAACTGAATGTGCCCATCGTTTCTGGGGATGGGGTACGCCATCATGAGCCGGACCTGAGCTACCGGAAGTACCGCATCGGCATCGAGTACGAAGGAGAACACCACGGCGAAGAGGGGCAGATTGTGCGGGACATCGACCGGTCAGAGCGCTATGCCGCCCTCGGCTGGACCGAAGTCCGGATCTCCAAGCGCCACATGCTCAACGACGCCA
The DNA here is from genome assembly GCF_006715165.1 of Arthrobacter sp. SLBN-122. Taxonomy (NCBI): domain Bacteria; kingdom Bacillati; phylum Actinomycetota; class Actinomycetes; order Micrococcales; family Micrococcaceae; genus Arthrobacter; species Arthrobacter sp. SLBN-122. The sequence continues at coordinate 2,532,837 of NZ_VFMS01000001.1, forward strand.
AGCCCGCCGTCGTCAAAATCCGGACGGCTTTGATTCAGGCGGGGTGGCGAAAAGGCCGTTAACCATCGAATGCTCCGCACTTGTCGTTCTGAGAGGTCAAAACGACAGGTACGGAGCAATCGATGGGTGGGCCCACGCCGCGAGGGTGGTGGTGGGGATCAGCCGAAGTATTTCGGCAGCGTCCCTTCGTGGGCTTCGCGGAGGGCGTCCAGGGACAGGGCCTCCACGCCGTTGATTTCCAGTTTGCCGCTGGCTGCATCCACCACGCCGATGCGGGTGTGGGCGAAGCCGCGGGCAGTGCACATGTCCGTGAAGCGGACCTCCTCGGAGCGCGGGACGCCCACAACGGCGCGGCCCTGCGACTCGGAGAAGAGCGCCGTGAACAGGTCCACGCCGTCCCGGTCCATGACATCCTGCAGCGCGATGCGGGCACCCACGCCGTAGCGCAGCGAGGACTCCACCAGCGCGGCCGCGAGGCCGCCTTCGGAGAGGTCGTGCGCGGAGTCGATCATGCCGTCGCGGGATGCGTTGATCAGGATCTCACCCAGCGCGCGTTCGGCTTCGAGGTCCACCTGGGGCGGCTGGCCGCCCAAGTGTCCGCGCATGTTGGCCCATTCGGAACCGTCCAGCTCGGCATCCGTGGTGCCCAGGAGGTAGATGGCCTGGCCGTCCTCACGCCAGCCCGACGGCGTGCGGCGCGCGACGTCGTCGAGCTTGCCCAGGACCGCCACCACGGGGGAGGGGTGGATCGGCGTGGTGCCCGTCTGGTTGTAGAGCGAGACGTTGCCGCCGGTGACCGGGATGCCCAGCACCATGCAGGCGTCGGACAGGCCGCGGATGGCCTCCGCGAGCTGCCACATGACGTCCGGATCCTCGGGGGAGCCGAAGTTCAGGCAGTCGCTGACAGCCATGGGGATGGCGCCTGCGGTGGCGACGTTGCGGTAGGCCTCGGCCAGTGCCAGCTGTGCGCCGTGGTACGGATCGAGGTAGGTGTAGCGGCCATTGGCGTCCGTGGCCAGGGCAACGCCCAGCCCGGTTTCCTCGTCCACGCGGACCACGCCGGCGTCGTCCGGGAATGCCATGGAGGTATTGCCGCCCACGTACCGGTCGTACTGGTTGGTGATCCAGGACTTGGAGCACATGTTCGGCGATGCCACGAGTTCAGTCACAGCGGCAGCGAGCTCAGCCGGAGCGGCCGGACGCCCGGCATCCTGGACGGACCCGGTGAAGGTGTCAGCCTGGACGGAATCCTGCCACTCGGGACGGGCAAACGGGCGGTCGTAGACCGGACCGTCGTGCGCCACGGTGCGGGGATCGACGTCGACAATCACGTCGCCTTCCCAGGTGATGATCAGGCGGCCGGTGTCAGTGACCTCGCCGAGCCAGGAGTACTCCACGGCCCACTTGTCCATCACGGCCTCGAACGCTTCCACGTTCTCCGGCGTGACAACGGCCATCATGCGTTCCTGCGACTCGGACATCAGGATTTCGCCCGGTGTCAGGGTGGGGTCGCGCAGCAGGACGGAGGTGAGCTCAACCTGCATGCCGCCGTCGCCGTTGGAGGCGAGCTCGGACGTGGCACAGGAGATGCCTGCCGCGCCGAGGTCCTGGATGCCTTCCACCAGCGACCCCTTGAAGAGCTCGAGGCAGCATTCGATGAGGACCTTCTCGGCGAACGGGTCGCCCACCTGGACGGCGGGGCGCTTGGAGGGCTTGGTGTCGTCGAAGGACTCGGAGGCCAGCACCGAGGCGCCGCCGATGCCGTCGCCGCCGGTACGCGCACCGAACAGGACCACTTTGTTGCCCTTGCCGGAGGCGTTGGCCAGGCGGATGTCCTCGTGGCGCATGACGCCGACAGCCAGGGCGTTGACCAGCGGGTTGCCCTGGTAGACGGAGTCGAACACCATCTCGCCGCCGATGTTCGGCAGGCCCAGCGAGTTGCCGTAGCCACCGATGCCTGCAACGGCGCCGTGCATGACGCGGGCGGTGTCCGGGTGGTCGATGGCGCCGAAGCGCAGCGGGTCCATCACGGCCACGGGGCGGGCGCCCATCGAGATGATGTCCCGGACAATGCCGCCAATGCCGGTTGCCGCACCCTGGTAGGGCTCAACGAACGACGGCGAGTTGTGCGATTCGATCTTGAAGGTCACGGCCCAGCCGTCCCCCAGGTTGGTCACGCCGGCGTTTTCGCCGATGCCCACCAGCATGTCCTTCTTCATTTCCTCGGTGACCTTCTGGCCGAACTGGCGCAGGTGGTTCTTGGAGGACTTGTAGGAGCAGTGCTCGCTCCACATGACGGAGTACATGGCCAGCTCGGCGCCGGTGGGGCGGCGGCCCAGGACCTTGACGATCTCGTCGAACTCGTTCTGCTTCAGGCCGAGCTCGGCCCAGGGCAGTTCGGTGTCCGGGGTCTTCGCCGCGTGCTCGACGGTGTCGATGTTGAACTTCTTGGTGGTTTCCGTGGTCACTTGTCGCCTCCCACAATGTTGTTCAGTACGGAGGTGAAGAAACCCAGTCCGTCGGTGTCGGAACCGCCGATGCCGTCCAGCGATTCGGGGCCGAAGCCGGGTTCCACGGCGTGCTCCGGGTGCGGCATGAGGCCCACCACGTTGCCGGCGGCGTTGGAGATGCCGGCGATGTCGCGGCGGGAACCGTTGGGGTTGAAGCCGACGTAGCGGAACACCACGCGGCCCTCTGCCTCCAGGGCGTCAAGGGTCTTCTCGTCCGCGATGTACTGGCCGTCCTGGTTCTTCAGCGGGATGGTGATCTCCTGTCCCGCCTGGTAGTCCAGCGTCCACGCCGTGTTGCTGTTCTCGACGCGCAGCACCTGGTCGCGGCAAAGGAACTTCAGGTGGTCGTTCTTGATCATCGAACCGGGCAGCAGGTGCGATTCGGTGAGGATCTGGAAGCCGTTGCAGATGCCCAGGACGGGCAGCTTGGCGTCGGAGTTGGCGGCGTCGATGATCTTGGACATCAGCGGCGCAAAGCGGGCAATGGCACCGGCGCGCAGGTAGTCGCCGTAGGAGAAACCGCCGGGGATGACGACGGCGTCCACGTCACCGAGTTCGCTGTCACCATGCCAGAGCTCGACGGCGGTGCCGCCGGCGAGGCGGACGGCGCGGGCAGCGTCGCGGTCGTCAAGAGTGCCGGGGAAGGTGACGACGCCGATCCGGGCGCCGGCGAGGCGCGGCTCCGCGGCGACGGCGACGGCTTCGCCGATCAGGGGAAGTTCAGTCATGTCAGGCCTCGACGACCTCGACGTTGACGACGTCCTCGATCACCGGGTTGGACAGGAGGGTCGCTGCGGCATCACGGGCCTGGGCCAGGATATCCTCGGTCACCTCGCCGTCGACCGTCAGTTCAAAACGCTTGCCCTGGCGGACAGAGCTGAAACTGGTGAAGCCCAGGCGGGGGAGAGCACCGACAATAGCCTTCCCCTGCGGGTCCAGAATCTCGGGCTTGGGCATGACGTCAACAACGATCCGGGGCATCCGGCAACTCCTGTGCGTGAGCTTGGGTAAGGGCGCAGCGGAGTGGTGCCGTCTCACGCCGTACCGGGGTGTTGGGGACAGGTGGTCACCTGCATTGGTTCACCATGAGGTCGGGCGCTCCGCGAGCTTGCCCTATCATTCTACCGGGCCGGGCGCACCCCTTTGCATTCGGCGGTTTTGGGCAGCGGGAAGGCCGGTAAGGACCGGGACCCGGGGACGCTGTTGGCGGGGTTCTGGAGTTGCCGGAGGGCCTTCACTAGGATTGCTGGATGGCTGAGAATTCGAAGTCCGTGCTGTTGCCCGTGGTTGCTGCGGCGGTGTTCGCCGGCCTGGGCAGAATGGTGTTTCAGAAAATAAAGGCGGACCGCATGGCCCGCGAGACACGGGTGACCGGCCCCGTGGACGAAAAGACCAGGCAGTGGATCAGCGACGTGGTGCGTACTCCCCGCCAGTAGCAGCTCCCGCCATCCTGACTCCTTGCCAGGGCGTCCTTCAGGGCGCCCTATTCCGTGCCCGTTTCGATGCCTTGCGTGCCCGCAGCCCACCGGTTTGACAAGCGAAAATTTCCCGGATGTGCCCTATGTCATATCGCGCTCTCAGTCTGTACTCTGTGAACAGTCTGGTCTCAGCAAATTACAAAACCTGTAATTCCCTCTGCAGTTCCAGTCGTCAGGGCTGCCCACCAAGGCTGGGCGGTACATCGTGAAAGGGTTGCACGTGAAATCAACTGGAAAGAGCCCCTCGCGGGCTGGGGGACTCCGGAAGGCGGCCGCGCTGGCTGTCGGGTTGCCCCTTCTCCTTAGCTCCCTGGCAGTGGGTCCCGCGTCCGCGGCACCCGGCGGCCAGGGTGCGGAGAACGCCTCCTCCACCGCAAAGGACACTCAATTCAAGGACGGCCGGTACATCGTGGTACTCGCTGGTCCCGCTGCTGCGGCGTACGAAGGGGGAGTTGCCGGACTGGGAGCCACGAAGCCACAGCAGGGCAGGAAGCTCGACGCCGGCAGTCCCAACTACCAGGCCTACGATGCCCACCTGCGCAAGCAGCAGCGTGACGTCGCAGCGGCCCAGGGCATCAGCCCCGCCAAGCAGTACACCGCGGCCCTGAACGGGTTCACTGCCCAGTTGACCGCGACGCAGGCGGCAGCCCTGTCCAAGGACAGCCGCGTCCTGGTGGTGGCGCCCGACGTCGAAAACAAGCCTGACTACACCACCACGGACTTCCTCAAACTCACCGGTCCGGACGGCGCGTGGGCCAAGCAGTTCGGTGGGCAGGCCAATGCCGGCAAGGGCGTTGTTGTAGGCGTCATCGACTCCGGTTACGCCCCGGACAACCCATTCCTGCAGGGCGAACCGGTGAAGCCGCTGAAGGGTGATCCCCAGGTGGGCGTTCCCTACCGCACCGGCGACGGCAGGATTGCCATGCTCAAGGCGGACGGCAGCACCTTCGAAGGCGAATGCCAAAAAGGCCAGGGCACCGGAGCCTCATTTGACGGCTCGCTCTGCAATTCGAAGGTCATCGGTGCCCGCTACTTCGCCGATTCCTTCCTGCAGTACGTCGCACCCGGCAACCGGGCACCGCAAGAGCAGATTTCCCCGGTGGATGTTGGCAGCCACGGCACCCACACCGCCACCACGGCAGCCGGCAACGCCAACGTCGAGCAGGTGATCGACGGAGCCAGCTTCGGAAAGAGCTCCGGCGTTGCCCCTGCCGCCAAAGTCTCTGTGTACAAAATCTGCTGGGAGGACACCAACCCGGACACCGGCGGCTGCTACTCCTCAGCCTCAGTTGAAGCCGTGGACGCAGCCATCAAGGACGGCGTCGATGTCCTGAACTACTCCATCTCCGGCAACAACAACAGCACCACCGACCCCGTGGCGCTGGCATTCCTCAACGCTGCCGCCGCCGGTGTCTTCGTTTCGGCCTCGGCCGGCAACTCCGGTCCTGCAGCCTCCACCGTGAACCATGCCTCACCCTGGCTGACCACGGTGGCTGCTTCCACCTTCCCCAGCGACCTGGTGGGAACCGTCAAGGTCTCCGACGGATCGCTGTACCGGGGTGCTTCCATCATGAAGTCCGAAGTGGCGGACAAGCCCGCCGTCCTCGCTGCGGCCGCCGCAGCCCCGGGCGCTGCCAACCCCAACCTTTGCGGCCCGGGTACCCTCGATGCCGCGAAGGTGGCCGGCAAGGTTGTGGTCTGCGACCGCGGCGTCATCGACCGGACCGCCAAGAGCCAGGAAGTCCTGGACAAGGGCGGTGTGGGCATGATCCTGGTGAACCTCACCAGCAGCTCGGAGGACGCCGACAACCACGTTGTCCCCACCGTCCACGTCAACGCCCCCAATAGCCTGGAACTGAAGTCCAAGCTGGAAGCCAACCCGGCGCTCACTGTCAGCCTGGTCAAGGGCGACCTGACCGGCCTGCCTCCGGCCGCGGCACCGCAGATCGCAGGGTTCTCTTCCCGCGGCCCCACCCTGGCATCCGGCGGTGACCTGCTCAAGCCTGATATTTCCGCTCCGGGCGTCAATGTCCTGGCGGGTGTCTCCACGATCGGCAACGACGGTGACCAGTTCGGATTCATGTCCGGCACCTCCATGGCCGCACCGCACATCGCCGGTTTCGCTGCCCTGGTCCTCAGCAAGCAGCCCAAGTGGACCCCTGCGATGGTGAAGTCCGCCATGATGACTACCGCCTACCCGCTGGTCAATGCCGATGGTTCGCCCAACACCGACCCGTTCCAGGGCGGAGCCGGCCACATTGATTCCACCCGCGTCCTTGATCCCGGACTGGTTTACGACTCGGGAATCCAGGATTGGCTGGGCTTCCTGAACGGCCAGGGTGTTGAAACGGGTGCCCCGCAGGCGGGCAGCATTGCCGCCCGCGACCTCAACCTGCCTTCCATCGCGCTGGGCAGCCTGGTGGGAGAAGTACAGGTGAAGCGCAAGGTCACTGCACTGGTGCCGGGGATGTACCACCCCGAGGTGAACATGCCGGGCTTCAACGTCAACGTCGAACCCAAGGCGCTGAATTTCGCCAAGGCCGGCCAGACGCGTGAAGTGACCGTCACCATCCGGAACGCCAGCGCACCGGTGGGCAAGTTCAGCACGGGAAGCCTCACTTGGAAGGGGCCCCGGACGGTGACGTCACCCATCGCCGTCCGGCCGGTTGATGCCCAGATTGCCCCGTCGTTCTCCTTCAGCTCGGCCACAGGCACCGGCAGCGGCTCCATGGAGCTCGTTTCCGGCTCCGACAGCCCTATCGCTGTCGGCGTGGAGGGCCTGGCGCCGCTGAGCCAGACCGCCATCACCAAGACCCCGGGCGAGTACTCACCCACGAACGACGCGCACAACGCCGTGCTCCAGGTCAAGGTGCCGGCCGGTGCCTCGTTTGCGCGGCTGGGTATCCAGGCGCAGTCGAACGACGTCGACTGGGACATGGTGGTTTACGCACCGAACGCGTCGGGCGGGCTGACCCCCACCCAGGTGGCGACGGCATCGGCCAGTGAATTCCTGGACCTGGAATCGCCGCGGGCCGGCACCTACTATGTGGTGGCCAATCTGTACGCCACGCCGGACAACGGCCCGGCCACCGCTTCGGTCCAGGCTGTGACCTTCGCCGGCGACGCGGGCAACCTTACCGTGGACCCCAACCCCATCGTGGCGCCGAATGGAACCGCCACCTCGGCGACGCTGAGCTGGGCGGGACTCCAGGAGGGGTCCTATCTCTCCCGGTTGAGCCTTGGCAGCAACGGCATCAAAACCTGGGTGAACGTTCAGGTGGGTCAGGGACCGGCCCCCGCTCCGGCCGACGCTCCGCAGCTTGACCTGGCCCAGGCGGTACCCGGAACCTGACCGGGAAAGCATGGGGGGAGGTCCCGGGCGGTCATCAGGCCGCCCGGGACCTTTTTCCGTTCCTGCCCCGGAAGGCCAGGCAATGCAAAAGCTAGGTGGCCGTACCGCCCAGCAGAGGGCCCATGGCCTTCCACCGTGCGATCTCGCATCCGTCGGTGCGGGTGAAGGTCGAGTTGACGGGGCGGCCATGGAAGGTGCCGGTAACCACCGCAACCTGCGGGCCGCCGTACTGCTGGGTGCACAGTTTGGGCGGGCCCGGTTTCGGGAAAAAGATGTCCTCACCGAACCGCTCCAAGGCGGCCAGGGCGGCCCCGGGCCCGGGAAGTGTGGTTCCGGCGGCGGGAGTGCCGTCCGCGGCCACAAGCCGGAACACATGCTCAGGCCCGTCGGGGTCCTCCCGGATCGTGATGGTCAGGTCGATCACTGTGGCACCCGGTCTGCCAGGGCCCCGAGTTCCGCGGCAAGGCGCTCCCGGAGGATCCCCGCTTCCGAGGCGAATGCCCGCTGGTGCTCGACATAAGCTGCCTTGCCCTGGGGCGTCTCGATGGGGATGGCGGGGTAGCCCCAATCGGCGAGGTCGTAAGGGGAGGCCTGCATATCCATTGCCCTGATCCGCCAGGAGAGTTCAAAGCAGTCCATGACCAGTTCGCTGGACAGCGCCGGCAGCAGCTTGTACGCCCACTTGTAAAGGTCCATGTTGGCGTGCAGGCAGCCCGGCTGCTCCAGGTGGCGCTGCGTGTCCCTGCTGGGGGAGTGCTCGTTGAGTGGGATGGCGTCCGGGGTGTAGAAGCGGAACGCGTCGAAATGGGTACAGCGGATCCTGTTGTCCTCCACCACCCGGTCCGTGCCGGCCGCTCCCAGGCGCAGCTGCAGATACTCGTGGCGTAGGTCGAACTTGTCCTGGCGGTACACCATGGCCCACTCGTGGAGGCCAAAGCAGCCGAACTGCGCCGGCCTGGCCGCCGTCCCGCGGAGGATGATACCGGCGAAGTCCATGGCCTCCTTGCGGTCGGCAAGGAAGGCGGGCCGGTCGAAGGTGACCGCGGTGCTTCCCGCAGCCAGCCCCAGGGAGGCAAGTTCGCCGTCGTCGAGCATCCGGTAGTGCTTCCACCCCAGTCGGGCGGCTGCCTGTCCGCCTGTGAGGACCGCTCCGGCACCGGGGTGCCAGCGCTTCAGCTGGCCTGGCTTCTGGGTGTAATAGGTGAAGAGGAAGTCCTCCACCGGGTGTTTCTGCCCCGCCGAGCGCCGGGCCAGGTAGGGGTCGGCGTAGCGGCTGACGCGCCGGATGTGGGCTTCTTCCCGCGCCAACGCGTCCTCCGCCGCCAGGGGCTTAAGAGGCTCCACCGGCAGCACCCAGCACATCCTTGGCAGCATCCCAGGCGCTGATTTCGCATCCGTTGCTCCGCGCAAAGGAGGATTCCACCGCTACACCGTCCACCATGCCCGTGACCGCGGCTTTTTGTGGGCCCCCGTACTGCTGGGTGCACGGCCGGGACGTTCCGGGCTCCGTTGGTGACAGGATGCCCGGGTTGGCCTTCAGGGCTGCGCAGGCCGCGGCCGCGTTGGGGTGGCTGCTTTCCGCGGCCGGGGTGCCGGAGGCGCAGACCAGCGTGTAATCGAGTTCGGCCGCGCCCTGGGACGGCACCACCGTGATGGCGAGTTCCGCGTTTCCCTGCCCGGGGCCGGCACTTGGCTGCGACGTGGCGGGAGCGGGTGCCGCTACCGAGGTTTCGGTGTCGGGGGAGGGAGTGGCAGAGGCGGCAGGTGAACTTCCTGTGGATGAGGAAGGAGGCGCAGTTGAGGCCGATGCGCCATTGTCAGGAGTGCCGCTGCAACCGGAAATCAGCCCGGCGCCAACCGCCAGGACCGCTGCGAGCATGCGGAAATTACGCATCGGGCTTCCTCTCCTTGGTCCAGTTATTCTAGTCGCTTGTGCCGCTGGCAACAGGCCGGGGCTGGTTCTGGTCCTGGCCGCCGCTCACTGGGACGTGGCGGCGATCAGGCCCATCATGGTTGCGTGCAGCTCCGTGACCTGGTCCCGGGTCAGCCCCAGCCGATCCATCATGGTCCCCGGCACCTGCAGGGCCTGCTGCCGTAATGCCGCACCTTTGGGCGTCAGTTCGACGGCGAGTGCACGCTCGTTTCCGTCCGCGCGGCGCCGCGTGATCAACTCCGCTGCCTCCAGTCTGCGGAGCAGCGGGGATATGGTGGCCGGCTCCTGGGCGAGGGACTCGCTGATGTTCCGCACCGTCCGCGGGCTGTCTTCCCACAGGCAGAGCATCACCAGGTACTGCGGATGGGTGAGGTTGAGTTTCTCAAGCACCGGCTTATAGGCCCCCACCACGCTTCGGGCAGCGACTGTAAGGGCAAAGCAGAGCTGGTGTTCCAGCAGCAGGTCTTCGTCCTGGACTTCACCCGGCTCTGCTGCGGCAGGCCCCGCCTTGTCCGTTTCTGCTGTCGTGGTGCGCATGCGTCCTCCCATTGTTAGTGCACTAATTATTAGTGTACATTTGTTGCAGGTTGACGGTGAGTGGAAGGAACTTCTTCATGGGCAGGGACAAGTCCGCGGACAAGGGCAACGCCTCCCAGCGCTTCATGCGCGCCACAGGAAAGCTGCGCGCTGTTTTCGGCCCCGCAAGCCGCACCGCCCTGGGGCACGATATGACCGAAGAGAACCGCAGGCTGCTGGCACAGCGCCAGGCCGAAACCCAGCAGTGGGAAACCATCACCAGGCCGGACGGCAGCACCTATGTGGTGCCACGCAACCCCGAAGACCGCTCGCTGCGCTAGGAGTTTCCTTCCGCCGCACACCGGCGCCTTTTTCCTTCTGCGGGCTTAAGATAAGGGCACTGGCTCCTGCCGGAGCCACGTGCGCTTTCGCCCGAGCAATCGGGAAGGGGGTGGAAAACAGTGGCACATGTGATTGATAGTTTCATGGGCCTGACTGAGCGGCTCCGCTTCTTCTTCGGTCCTGCCACCCGATTGGACGCTGATACGCCCGTGGTGCACAAACACGATGAATTCGAACAGGCCTCCGAAGAGGACCTCTCGCATTTCGTGGTCGAGACCGACTCAACCGGCCATCACTACGCGGTGCGCCGCGAAGACCTGGAACGTGAAGGCTGATCCTTCCCAGGCGCACCCTAAACCAGGAAAGCCGGGCTGCCCTTCCCCGGAGGGAAAGGCAGCCCGGCTTTTTGATGCGCCTAGCGGCCGGTGCCGCCGTAGACGGTCGCTTCGCTTTCGGTGTCCAGGTCGAACGCCTTGTGGATCACGCGCACGGCCTCATCCAGCAGGTCGGCGTGCGTCACCACGGAGATGCGGATCTCGGAGGTGGAGATCATGTTGATGTTGATGCCGGCGTCGGACAGCGCCTTGAAGAAGGTGGCGGAGACTCCCGGGTGGGAACGCATTCCGGCGCCGATCAGGGAGAGCTTGCCAATCTGCTCGTTGTATTCGATGGTCTCGAAGCCAATTTGGTCCTGGGCTGCATGAAGGGCGGCCAAGGCGTCTGCGCCTTCGACGATGGGCAGGGTGAAGGAGATGTCGGTCTTGCCCGTGCCGTGGGTGGAAACGTTCTGGACGATCATGTCGATGTTGGAGTGTGCGTCGGCGATGACCTGGAAGATCGCGGCGGCCTTGCCGGGGATGTCCGGGACGCCGACCACGGTGACCTTCGCTTCGGAACGGTCATGCGCAACGCCGGAGATGATTGGCTGCTCCAAGGCAACTCCCTCTTGAGTGGTGATCTTGTCGTCGGCGCTGGGGATGACCCAGGTGCCTTCATGCTGGCTGAATGAGGAACGGACGTGCAGGGGGACGCCGAACCGGCGGGCGTATTCCACGCAGCGCAGGTGGAGGATCTTGGCCCCTGATGCGGCGAGTTCCAGCATCTCTTCGCTGGAGATGGTGTCGATCTTCTGGGCTGACGGCACCACGCGCGGATCGGCGGTGAAGATGCCGTCCACGTCGGTGTAGATCTCGCAGACGTCGGCCTCGAGGGCTGCCGCCAGCGCCACTGCCGTGGTGTCAGAACCGCCGCGGCCCAACGTGGTGATTTCGTTGGTGGTCCGGCTCATGCCTTGGAAGCCCGCCACGATAGCGATGTTGCCCTTGTCCAGGGCGGTGCGGATGCGGTGCGGGTCGACGTCGATAATCCGGGCCTTGCCGTGGATACCGTCGGTGATCATGCCTGCCTGCGATCCGGTAAAGGACTGGGCGGAGGCGCCGAGCTTGTTGATGGCCATGGCCAGCAGAGCCATGGAAATACGCTCACCGGCCGAAAGGAGCATGTCCATTTCGCGGGCGGGGGCGGAGTCGGTCACCTGCGCAGCAAGGTCCAGGAGCTCATCGGTGGTGTCGCCCATGGCCGAGACCACCACTACAACCTCGTTGCCGGCTTCCTGGGCATCAACCACCCGCTTTGCCACGCGCTTGATCCCGTCAGCGTCTGCCACCGAGGAGCCCCCGAATTTCTGCACGATGAGCTGTTTGGTCACCGCGCCGGCGGCGGGGGCGGCCTGCGGCTGCGTTGCGTTGTGCACTTCGGTAGTGGGCGTACTCATGCGCGTACCTTCATTGGATCAATTGGAGTTCTGGAGGCCAGGCAGCCTGACGCCGGGACGGCGCGACTTTCCTCCGACAGTTTATCGCCGTGCCCGGAGCGGCGTTGAATTGTGACCACATACCGGCCATGGACCTATGGACAGACCGGCCGGGGCGGACCACGATTGGACCAGTTGCCCGGCCCCCGGCAGCAGCACGGACCGGTGCAGGCCCAGGGCCAGGTCCAGTGCTTTGGAGACATGGAGGATTCCGTGGTGGCCGACGACCCGAAGCCTGCTGCAGGGTTGCACCAGGAGCCGGTTTTCGAACCGATCGGCCCGGGAACGGATAATGACGCCCGCGCGGCTGGCCCCCATGAGGATGCGGATACCGGTCTGCACGGGTTTCCGCGTGCTCGCTTTGCCAGGGCAAACCTGGATCGGGTGCTGGCCGACTGGCTGGCCGGCATTAGGACAATCCGGTTCTGGTTCAGTGTCGCAGCCGCGGTCTTGGGTACCTGGGCTGCTACCGGCGCGGTGGTCCTGCTGGCGCCCTCGGGTGGCGAGGGAAGTCCACTGGTCCAACCCCTGCTGGTCTACTCCCTTGCCTCAGCCCTGATGCCGGCCACCGCCGCATTCCTGGCTGTTATCTGGGGCGTGCATGCGGAGGGCCGATTCCGGGCCAGGCCAGGGCGTCCAGGAGGTTCTCTCCTTAATCCGGTGCTGGCCACCGCCTTGAGGGGGATGGCCTTGGGAGCTCTTGTCTTGGGTGTACTGCTGGTGCAGGCCTGGATTGCGGGGGCCCCAGGCACCGTGGCGGCTGTGTCGGCCGGCATCGTCCTGGTGGAGTGCCTGGTGTTTGGCGCCATCGGGGCGGGGCTTTCGGCGTGGGCTGGAGGACGGCGGCTGGCGCCTGCCACCGGATGGATGCTGTGCATTGCCTTTGTGGCGGGAGCCCCGGCTGCGGCCATCGCATTGCTGCCCCTGGTCCGGGCGGAGGAACCGGTCACGGTGGCGCTCAATGTCGAATGGGCGCCCGACGGAACCCGCCTGGCGTTTCGATGCTCCGAAATCGACGGCGGGGTCAGTGAGATATACCACACCGAGCGTCTGATGTGGCTCCCGGCGCTGAGCCCGCCCGTACTGTTCCTGATGCTGGGCGCGGAGGTAGACAAGGCCGGCCACGTCCTGGGGTGGGTGCCTGCAGCACTTCAGGAAGCCGCGGACGCCAGGCAGGTGCCGTGCGTGCAGGGGCAGCCGCGGAGCCGGGACGAGCCCCGCATGCCCATGGCCTTGGTAGGGTTCCTTGGCCAGGCCGCGGTAGCCGGCGCCATCGTGGCAGGGGGATACCGCAGAAAACGGAACCTTGACATGGCGCGGGACGATCCGGCCCGAATAAGCCCGAGAGCTTAGGTCCGGGACGCGTCAGCCCAGGGCGTTGCGCCGGCCCTCGAAGGCACGGCCCAGGGTGACTTCGTCCGCGTACTCCAGGTCACCGCCCACGGGGAGTCCGGAGGCAAGGCGGGTCACGGCGATGCCGATCGTCTTGAGCATGCGGGCCAGGTAGGTGGCCGTTGCCTCACCCTCCAGGTTGGGGTCGGTGGCGATGATCACTTCCTGGATTTCGCCGTCGTTCAACCGCGTGAGCAGCTCACGGATCCGCAGCTGTTCCGGTCCCACACCGGCAATGGGATTGATGGCGCCGCCCAGCACGTGGTACCGCCCGCGGAAGGAACGCGTGCGTTCCACGGCCAGGACATCCTTGGATTCCTCCACCACGCAGATGACCGCAGGATCGCGGCGCGGGTCACGGCAGATGTTGCACAGCTCCTGCTCGGTGACGTTGCCGCAGACAGTGCAGAACTTCACCCGTTCCTTGACCGTGGTGATGGCTTCCACCAGCCGTTTCATGTCCTGGGGGTCGGCCTCAAGGATGTGGAACGCCAGCCGCTGCGCGGACTTGGGGCCCACCCCCGGAAGGCGTCCGAGCTCATCGATCAGCTCCTGGACAGCACCTTCGTACACGTTTCCCTCTTTAGCTTGGAGTGGATGGCGGGTGGAACAAAAAGTTGGTCATGCTGCCGGTGCTGCCTTGCGGCCATCAATAGCGTGGCGTGACCGGGCTTCCGTCCAGGGACCGCTCCTCGATCAATTTTCCGCCCAGGATGCGTTCCACGGCGGCCCGGCCGAACACGCCCGATTCTTCGATGGTCTCATCGTCAGCGCTTGGCACGTCCTGGACGAAGGTGCCCGGCGCGGCGGCGGCCCTGGCCGGTGCCTTGGCCCGTCCGGCCTCAGCTTCGGGACTGTTGGAGAGCCGCTGGTAAAGGCTTTGCCGCGATTCCGTTCGTCCGGCTGCCGGTGCAGGTGCCGATGCCTGTGACGGCATCGCGGGCCGTGAGGGCGCAACGGTGGGCTGGGAAACCGGGGTGGGTGCAATCTGGGCCGGCACCGTCATCGAGGGGGCAACCGTGGCGGGTGCGGCGGAGGCCATGGCGAACTCGGGCACAGGCGTGCGGTCAGGGGATGGCACCTGGTACGTTCCCGCCGGTGCTCCGTGATCCGGACTCGAAGCCGCGATGGACGCCGCGGCCGGCCCCCAACCCGACACTGCTGCCGCAGCAGCCGTTGCTGCCGGTGCAACGGGAATTGAGGGTGGCACCTGGGCTGTCGCCGGGGGGTAATGCGGGACATCGGCCTGCGTCCCAATGTGGTCAGGCACGGACCCGGGGGTGGATGTGGCGCCGACGTTGCTCTTGTCTCCAACCACCCACACCCCGGGGGCCTGTTCCACAGCCCGTGTCCAGGGATCGTGGGCGACCGCATTCTGGCTCACCGGCTGGGGCGCGCTGCCCGTGCCGGAACCGCCGGTTGGTGTCTCCTGGGGGTGCGCGGCTGCCTCACTGCGGGAGCCGGAGGCTTCCGTGCGGGTGCCCATCACCGGGGATGATGGCGCTGTCCTGTTGCCGGGACGCGTGGCGGGCTCCCAGTCCATGGGAGGCTCCTCCTCCAGCGGGGGAGCGTCCTCGTCCCGCGGGGGACCCCAGTCGTCATCGGAGTACGAGTAGTCGCCGCCGGCTGACGGGTACGCGGACAGGCTGGCGTTGGCGCCGGAGCCGGAGCCGGAGCCCGGGGTTTCCGTGCCCTGGGCTCCGGGCGGGACAGAATTTGTGTCCTGGCGGCCGTCCGGGTTGGCGCCATGTGCCGGACGTAACGCTGGAGAGGCGGCTCGCGCGCGGGTTCCCTCCGGTGCAGCCGCGGGGCTGGCAGCAACAGCAGTGCTGCCGGAACTTCCGCCGGCAGTTGAGCCGTGGACCGAGGTGTTGCTCCGGGCAGCAGCGGCCCGCTCAGGGTTTCCATCCGCGGGCGCCGCGGAGCCAACACCGGCCGCGGGAGCCGGTGCCGGCGGGGCTGGTTGAGCGGGGGCAGGAGCAAGCCCCCAGGCAACGTCAGCTGACGTGGCCTGAACCACCGGGCTGACGGGCACTTTTGGGTTTGGCTCAGAGCTCGCTTGGGTGGCGCCGCCGGCAACCGCGTTTATCTGGCAGTCGATGCCAACGGTCTTGTGGATGGCCTGGCGCAGGTTGTCCGAGTGGTCCGCCCTGCCGAAGGCTCCGGCCAGTCCCTGGGTAGTGAAGGACAAAGTCACAACGCTGCCATCGAAGGCGCTGACCTGCGCATTGGGTTCAACGAGTGCCCAGGTACTGCGCTTGATTTTGGACAGTGCCTGCAGGACGTCTGGCCAAGCCCGGCGGAGCACCTCCACGTCGCCCATGGCCGGGGGAGCGGCAGGGGCGGACGTGGCGGGCGCTTCCTGCTGTGCCGATGGCGCCCCTGCCTGAGCAACTGCCTGCGTGCCGGGGAACGGGCGGCTGGCCTGGTCTTGGCTGGCTGCCTGGTTGCCGGGTACCTGGTGGCCAGGGGCCTGCTCGCCGGGCATCTGCCGGGTTGGTACGCGGGGGCCGGGCGCCTGGCGTGTTTCCTGTGCCGGCTGCATGGCTGCCTGGCCGGAAGCCCGCCGGTCTTCCTGGAACTGCGGTGCTGCACCAGCTTGCTGTGCCCCATTGCCTTGCCGCGCTGCCTGGCCGGGGCTGGCAACTGCGGGGCCCTCTGATGCCCGGGCGCGCGCGGCGTCCTCCACAGGCCAGTCGTTGGTGCTTACCCGCGGTGGTGTCAGCGGGCTTCGAGGAGCATCGGCGGGAGGCTGGGAGGGCGCGGCTTCTGCCGGCGCTGACCCTGCAGCGGCAGGCCGGGCGGATGCGGGCTGGGACGGCTGCTCCGGCGCCGCCTGCGCGGAAGGGCCGGCCGCCGCAGTCACACGCGACACGGGCGAGGAGGGTTCGCTTGATGTGGCTTCGGGGACGTCGGCACGCGCGGCTGCCGGCGCTGCCTGGGCAACTGGAGCGGTGACGTCATTCCCTGTGTAGTTGAGGCGCCGCTCCACACGGTCGATCCGGGCGGCGATGCCGCGCTCATTCTGTTCCGAGCTGGGCAGCAGGATCCGCGCGCACAGCAGCTCCAGGTGCAGCCGGGGGGACGTGGCTCCGGTCATTTCGGTCAGGGCCGTATTGGTGACATCCGCGGCGCGGGAAAGTTCCGCGGCGCCAAGGTTGTGGGCCTGGTTCTGCAGGCGGGCGATCTGGTCCGCTGGCATTCCGCGCAGGATGGCGTGCGCGCTTTCGGGCATGGCCTGGACGATGATCAGGTCCCGGAAGCGCTCCAGCAGGTCTTCCACGAACCGGCGGGGATCGTGGCCGGTCTGGATGACACGGTCCACGGCACGGAAGACCGTGGCGGCGTCGGAGGCGGCTACGGCCTCCACGACGTCGTCCAGCAGTGAGGCGTGGGTGTAGCCCAGCAGGGCGACGGCGAGCTCATAGTCCAGTCCGTTGGGACCGGCACCGGCCATGAGCTGATCCAGGACGGAAAGCGAATCACGGACGGAACCGCCGCCAGCCCTGATGACCAGCGACAGCACGCCAGGGGCGACAGGGACGTTTTCCTGGCGGCACAGGAGCTCGAGGTAAGCCATCAGCGGCTCCGGCGGCACCAGCCGGAACGGGTAATGGTGGGTCCGGGAACGGATGGTTCCAATGACCTTGTCCGGCTCCGTGGTGGCGAAGATGAACTTGATGTGTTCCGGCGGTTCCTCCACGATCTTCAGCAGGGCGTTGAACCCGGCGGAAGTCACCATGTGGGCTTCGTCGATGATGAAGATTTTGTAGCGGTCCCGCACCGGGGCGTAGGTGGCGCGCTCGCGGAGGTCGCGTGCGTCGTCAACACCGCCGTGGCTTGCGGCGTCAATCTCGATGACGTCAAGGGAACCCGAACCGCCACGTGCCAGCTCGACACAGCTGGGGCAGGTACCACAAGGGGTGTCCGTGGGGCCCTGGGCGCAGTTCAGGCAGCGGGCAAGGATGCGCGCGGACGTGGTCTTGCCGCAGCCTCTGGGGCCGGAAAAAAGGTAGGCGTGGTTGACGCGGTTCTTCCGCAAAGCCGTCATCAGCGGCTCGGTGACATGCTCCTGGCCAATAACGTCAGCGAACGAGTCGGGACGGTATCTGCGGTACAGGGCGGTAGTAACTGTCACAGAGAAAACCCTACCAATCCGGGCTGACATCACGCCGCCCTGTGGGGGAATAGTAAAGACCCCCCATGCACCCGCCAGAGCCCGTCTACCCTTGCTACCTTCCGGTCCTGGGGGAGTTCAACAGGATGACGCCACATGAGGGGCCGTCAGATACTTTACCCGAACATTGGGCTCGACTCGAATCGGCCCCCGCTCCCTTCCCGGACCCCCGGTCCAGGGGTGCCGCAGTGCCGAAAGGCCATTCAGATCGCCGATTTCATTGCTTATCCCGGCGCCAGCCGCGATCATGGATATGTACACCGATTGGGGCAATCTCAAGGTTGTGAGCTGCGTGGCCTGGTGGACGGGACGGACCCGGCAGCTCAACGGTGCAACAGGGAATGGGCGCATTGGGGGCGTCCATTTTCAGGTTAAAGCGCCATGTGGGTGCCGCCGAACGGCCTGCATGGAGCGCGGAAGTCCTGCCCCTGAGCAGCCCAATTGGGCGATGGGGAAAAGTTCAGGTAATCTAATACCTGCTTTTGATTCAGAAGCAGTTGGAGAATTCGCCTAGCGGCCTATGGCGCACGCCTGGAACGCGTGTTGGGTTAACGCCCTCGGGGGTTCAAATCCCCCATTCTCCGCCGGTTAAGAACCCGGCCCCGGTACTCCGGGGCCGGGTTCTTGCGTTTTCGCCATGACGGGCCGCGGCCCAGGGGGCGGTTAGGCCATATCTGCCACAGGTTCTCCAATCCGCCTCAGGCGCTCCCTCGCTGCCAGTTCGCTGGGTCCCATCCGACGGCGGGGTCCGCCCAGGGCGAGATGGACGACGCCGAGCACCACCTTTGTGGCCAGTTTCACGGGCAGGGGAAAGGGGCCCAGCCGTGGAACGGAAAGCCCGAGCATCGCGCGGTACCGGGGTTCCAGGCTGTAGACGGCAGCTGCAAACAGGATCCGGTAACCGGGCTTTAGCAGGGGATGCAGCGGAGCGTTGCGGATGAACTGAACGGTTTCCTTCACCCTGGCGTCCGACCGCAGCGCGCCCTGTGTGTACCACTGGTCCAGCTGGCTGCGCATCTCCGCTTCGGACAGCGGCGCGTTGTCCACTCCCATCAGCCGCCCGGCCTGTGCCCACTCCCTGACGTAGGCATCCGGGCCACCGGGAATGGGTCTGCCCCAAATCTTGTGGGCCGCGAGGAAGCCGTCCGTAAAGGCGATGTGAATCCAGCCGGCCAGTGCGGGATCGTTGGCACTGTAGGTACGGATGCCGCCGTCGTTGTCCTGGTAATCGCCCTGGACAGGCTCGTGCAGGCGCCGGACGCGGCGCGTTGCCTCCTCCGCGGCTGCCGTTGACCCGTATGTCACCGTGAAGATCCACCGGATGGTGTTGGCCAGCCGCCGCAGGGGATCCTCCCGGAAGTTGGAGTGTTCGTGCACTCCCGCCAGGGCGCCCGGATGGAGCGACTGCATGAGGAGCGTGCGGATTCCGCCAACGATCGGCGTCATGGAGCCGTGCACTGCCCACACGGCGGAACCGGGCAGGTGGTAGCCGGCGTCCTCACCGTCCGCCAGCCGCAGCGACCATTCGGGTGGGGCATCAGCCTTCCCGGAGAAGGTCTTTTTGACTTCGTCCTGCCAGATACGAAGGACATTGCGCATAAAACATTGTTGCCCATTTCAGCGAAGGTGCCCGTATCCACCGCCTGAACAGCGGAAACTCCCACCCCCTAATGCCCGCAAAAAACCCGCAAACTGCCCCTATGGGGTTTCCACCCCTGCGGCGCTGTGGTCCCATGGGACATACCGTCGAGACAACGTGCGGCAGGCCACGTCGTGGAGTCAGTCAATTGGGCAAGAATTCAGTGCCCGGCTACAGGAAGCCGGACCAGCGCAGCTTTCCCCCCGTTGCCCGCGCCGTGGCCGCTGCAGGGGTGCTGGCGGCCTCCGTTTGTGCCGTAAACCTTTCTGCCGGCTCCGCTGAGCGGGTGCAGTTGGCGGGAGCAGTTGCCGGGACCGGCGCCCAGGGTGCAGCTGTTCCCGGTGGTACCTCCGCGGGGGACAACCCCCGGGAAGCGCGCAGGGAACCGGCCCAGCCCGCGTCTGACCAGGTGGGCGCAGGTGTCGTTCCGCCGGCCATCCTGTCCAATCCGCTGGTGACCCTTGCCTTCCCGCACACTTCAATAGGGGGTGCCGTCCAAGGTGCTGACGGGGCGCTGACTGTAGGCCCCGCAGGCATGGGCAGGCCCGGAGCCGGCTTTCTCATGGCCCCGCTTCAACTTCTCAATCCGAGTTCGCCGTTCGGTTTCCGGGTCAGTCCCATCAGCGGGACCGCCGGTGATTTCCACCTGGGCCAGGATTATGCAGCGGCTTGCGGCACCCCCGTGCACGCAGCTGATGCCGGTGTTGTGCGCGCTGCCGGGTGGCATCCCTGGGGTGGCGGCAACCGCGTGGAAGTCGATCACGGCGATGGACTCATCACCACCTACAACCACCTAGAGTCCATCGGCGTCAGTTTGGGCGACACCGTCCAGGCGGGCCAGGTCATCGCGCGTGTTGGTACCACCGGCTGGTCCACGGGCTGCCACCTGCATTTCGAGGCCATCCTGGACGGTCGCTATATCAACCCGCTCAGATGGAGCTTCCTCCAGCTCCGCGACGTGAACTGGGCACTTCCTGCCGGCATGGTTTCCTACGCACCCGGCCAGACGCCGGCCGGCGGCAGGATCACCTGGACCATCCCCCTCAAAGTGGACACAGGCGATGGGTTCCCTGCAGCCGGGCTGCTGGCCCCGCCCTTCCCGCCACGCCTGCCGCTTGCTCCGGCACCTGCCCCGTCGGAGGCAACGGGTGTGGTGCTTCCGCCCCCTGATGTGCAATTGATGACGACGGCCCCGACATCCGCTGAATCTTCGGGAAGTGCCGCGTCGCCGCCGCCCACGGACCCTGCGCAGAGCCCGACCCCCAGCGATGCGACGCCGACTCCCACCGATACGGCGACTCCGGCTCCGTCTGGTTCTGGTACTGCGACGCCGTCGCCGACCGCCGCGGATACCGTGACTCCGGCGCCGTCTGGTTCTGGAACTGCTGCGCCGTCACCAACTGATTCTGGTACTGCGACACCGACGCCCACGGACCCTAGTCCGACCCCGACACCGTCGCCGACTGATTCTGGTACTGCTGCCCCGTCGCCTACTGATTCTGGAACTGCAACGCCATCGCCCACCGGTCCGTCGCCGAATGCTCCGGCACCGACTCCGACTGAACCTGAACCTGAACCTACTCCGGCGTCGAGCGAACCGTTGCCCCCAGCGACTGAACCACTGCCGAGCGCCCCGGTGGCCACAACGCCGGCCCCGCCACCTGCGATCGTTGCGCCTGCGCCCGCCCCGACCGTGGTTGAGCCTGCGCCCGTGCCCGCGCCGACCGTGGTTGAGCCTGCGCCTGCGCCCGCCCCGACGACTCCGGCTCCGCCTCCGGTGGTTGAGCCTGCACCCCCTGCCGCGCTGCCGCCCGCGGAACCCGAGCCCACGCCAACCGCGACGCCAACCGCAGCGGCATCGACGCCGCCGGCCTAGGAAATCTCCACCCGGGACCCGTCCACCGGGGCATTGGCGACGAACAGTCCACATGAACAACCTTCCGCAGACCCGGAGGCCGGGGCCGCTGTACCAAATCCCCCTGGTCCTTAACGACGGCGCCAGGACAGATTTCGGCCGGTTCAGGAGAAAGGCGGTATTGGTGGTCAACGTCGCCTCCAACTGCGGCTTCACTCCCCAGTACGCCGGGCTGGAAGCCCTCTACGGTAAATTCCAGGACCGCGGATTCGAGGTCCTGGGCGTTCCCTGCAACCAATTCGCGGGGCAGGAGCCGGGCAGTGACAGCGACATCGTGGAATTCTGCGAGCGGAACTTCGGCGTGACCTTTCCGCTCACCGTCAAGTCCGACGTCCGCGGCAGGAACCAGCATCCGCTGTACACGGAGCTCACCAAGTTCAAAACCGGGCTGCTGCCCGGGCTGGTGAAGTGGAATTTCGAGAAGTTCCTGGTCAACCGTGACGGCGAGGTGGTGGCCCGGTTCGCCCCCACGGTTGAACCGGATTCCGCCGAGGTCATCGACGCGGTGGAGCGGGCGCTCGGCTAAACGGGGCTTTGGGCCGAATTGGACCTGCAAAAGCGCAGGTCTTTCAACTTTTTCCACATCAGCTACGGCGATTCACCCCAAGTTTGCCAAATGTCTGATTGGATAAATATTACTGAAGGGTACAAGGGAAGAACGGCTTCCCACCGACCATAGAGGTAGCAATGGAGCACATCGAGGCCGAACATCCCCGGCCACGCCACTTCCTACTCCACCTGAGCGATCCCCACCTGCTGGGGGGTCCGGACCCCCTCTACGGAACCGTTGACAGCGAAGCCAGGCTTATTCAGCTCTTCGACGAAGTCAAGGCGTCAGGGGCCCGGCCTGAGGCAGTCATCTTCACCGGCGACCTCGCCGACAAAGGCGATCCCCGGGCCTACGTGAAACTGCGGGCCATCGTGGAGCCTGCCTGCAGGGAGCTCGGAGCCCAGGTCATTTGGGCCATGGGCAACCACGACAACCGGGCCAACTTCCGGAAGGGCCTGCTGGACCAGCCCGGCAGCGACGAGCCGGTGGACCACAGCTACTTCATCAACGGGCTGCGCGTGATCACCCTGGACACCACCGTTCCTGGTTTCCACCACGGCGAACTGAGTGCCGCCCAGCTGGACTGGCTGGCCCGGCAGCTGGAAACCCCTGCGCCGGACGGCACCATCCTGGCCCTCCACCATCCTCCGGTCCCGTCCGTGCTGGACCTTTCCGTGCTGGTGGAACTGCGCGACCAGGCGTCGTTGGCGGCAGTGGTCCGCAACTCGGACGTCCGCACCATCCTGGCCGGCCACCTTCACTACTCCACCACGGCCAGCTTCGCCGGCGTTCCCGTCTCGGTCGCTTCCGCCACGTGCTACACCCAGGACCTGAACGTGCCTGCGGGAGGAACCCGCGGACAGGACGCCGGCCAATCCTTCAACCTGGTGCACGTCTACGAGCACACGATCGTGCACTCCGTGGTCCCGCTGGGCAGTTCACCAACAGTGGGGGAGTACGTCTCACCCGAGGAGACTGCCCGGCGCCTGGAGGCTGCGGGAGTCCGGATCCCGGAGACCACCAAGCAGCGCGCCAACGCCAAATTCGGAGTGTCCCCCGGGCGGTGAACACGGGCAGTCGGTGAACACAGGCAGGCGGTGGAGACAGCCGGCCGGTGAGTACAGGCTGCCAGTGCAGCCTGTACTGGGGCTACTTCTCCCAGGGCGCCTTGATGGGGAAATACCTTTCCAGGAAGTCCGTCACTACTTCGGCCCGCTCGTCGGCGCTGACCTCCGGAAAGCTGCCGTCGTTGAGGCAGAAGAAGTCCATGTTCCGCTTGGCGAGCAGCTTGGGCAGGTACTTCAGCCCTGACCGCATGGTGGTGTCCACGTAGCGCACCTTGGCAGCCGTCTGCGTGACAGCCCGGCCCATGAGCAGTGCGTAGTAGTGGTAGAACGAGTTGGTCACAGAGATGTTGTCCGCTGCACGGAACCGGCTGGCCGCCGTCTTGTGGAACTCCGCCGGGAACTCCTCCTCCATCTGGGCCACCACGCTGCGCCGCAGGGGTGCCGCGGTGTGCTCCAGGTGGCGCGTCGTGATCCGGCCGAACCGGTTCCACAGGAGCTTCCGGTTCACGCGGGCGGCGTTTTCGAACCCGCTGCGCTCCGCGGCGTTCTCGCCCAGGCCGATCCTGGTTTCCGCCTCGATGAACTTGGTGATGCCACCGGGGGTGAAGAACATGTCGGGTCCCACGGAGCGGCCAAAGAACATGTCGTCATTGGAGTAGAGGAAGTGTTCGGACAGCCCTTCAATGTGGTGGAGCTGGCATTCCACGGCCTGTGAATTGTGGGTGGGCAGCACGGAGGGGTCGGCGAAGAACTCCTCGCTGCGCACGATCGTGACCGCCGGGTGTTCTGCCAGCCAGGCAGGGGCGGGGGAGTCCGTGGCAATGAAGATGCGGCGGATCCAGGGCGCAAACATGTACACGGACCGCAGCGCGTACTTCAGTTCGTTGATCTGCCGGAAGCGGGCTTCGTGGTCGTCGCCTTCGCCCAGTACAACACCCTGCTGCTGGGCGCGGCGGGCCGCGATGTATTCCGGCGAGCTCCCATCGACCCAGGAGAAGACGATGTCGATGTCGAAGCTGATGTCGCTTGCGTGGTCGGCAAACATGTTCTCGATGGTGGGCCACGTGTGGCCGTAGCGTTCCACGGTGCCGCGGACCGCGTCCTGGCGGAGCAGGGTCCTGCGGGTCAGGGAGTTTTCGATGGGAAGGGTGAGTTCCTCGCCCTCGAAGGACCACAGTTCGATCTGCACGCCGGCAGAGGCGCCGAATTCGAAGCCGCCCACCGGCTCCACCCGGGGCCGGTACAGGCGGAAGATGCGGCCCTGCCGGTTGGGTGAGAGCTCACCGTCGGCCACCAGGACGGACGTCTTCTTCTTGGCGTCCACGGTCATGGAATAGAAGGGTTCGTCGCGGCAGGCCTCCACCAGGGCGGCACGGAGCTTTTTCCGGTCCTGCCAGTCGAGGGCCAGGACGGGCCGATCATTGTTGCCGCGGACCAAGAGGTAAGCAAGGCCGGCGTTGGCCAGGACATTGCGCAGGAACAGCAGGTCCTCCACCATGGCCTGGTAGGGGGTCCTGGTGTCATTGATCAGGGCATAGCGGCCCTTGTGCCGGATGACGTCAGGCCGGTGCCTGAGCCGCTGCTCCGCCGCCGCCGAGGTGATCTCGGCGTGAAATTGTTCCTCCATGGACGCCTGGCCGCCGTAGTAGACCTCGTCCTGGACCGGTGCTTCTGTAATGGTTGTCTCCGAGCTGGTGGAAGTGGGCATTCTTACCTGCATGATAGTCCTGCCGGAGTAACGGAAGGTTTCGGGGCGCTGTTGGGCGCCATGGTGAACGCCCGACGGCGGCCCGGCAGGGGCTCAGGCGTCCAGCGCCTCACGCCAGCTGCGCAGGAAGGCGCCGCCGGCGTCGTCGTGGATTACTGTCGCGTCCAGCCCCAGGTCCGCTGCGGTCAGCACCGGATACGGCTTGGCCGGCACGCCGTCCGCCGGCCGCACGTCCACATGCTTCACCTGGTGGTCGTTGTGGTGCAGCCAGTCCGCCATGGCGTAATCGGTGCGGGAGTCGCCCACCGTCCGCCAGGCCTGCGGCGTGATCCCCTGGGCTGCCAGCAGCTCCACCGCCCGGCTGGCGCCAAGGTCCTTCCCCAGCCGCACCGATTCGATGTCAGTGGAGATAATGGTGGGGTCCACCCGGTAGTCCACCTCGTCGTCGGAATTCGGTGCGTGATGGTCCAGCCGGACCACTCCCAGCCCGTGGCGGCCCATGAGCTCCATGGCCTCGGCGTCGAACAGCTTCTGCTCTGCCAGGTAATCGGCACTGGGCACATCGATGTGCTGCTCCACGGACACCATGGCCCGCTTGGTTTCATCGAAGAACATGTGGGCCGCGTAGTCCTCTGCCACCAGCCGGCGGACGTCGTCGCCGTAGGCCGCCGGAACGGCAAGCTCCCGGTCCACGTGGATGGGGCCGGGGCCGGCAGCGGTGTAGCTGAACCAGACCGCGCCCTTTTCGCAGACGGCGTGGATGATGGTTCCTGCCGGAATGCCGGCCGCGATCATTGGTTCCATGACCTGCTCGCGGATGAAGGCGTCGGAGCGGCCGGTGTTGAAGATGACGGGGATCCCCGCGGCTGCCAGGGCCACCAGGTCAAGGATGATGTCCGGCTTGACGTCCCGCGTCACGGGGCTGGCCACCGGCCCGTCCACGTCAAGCAGGAGCGCCAGCGGCGGTGCGGACGGCAGGCGGATTCCGGGCACGGGCAGGGCAGGGGACTCGGATGCTGTCATGGCTCCATTCTGTCAGCAGGAGCGGCCCGGCCCGGCCTGCGCACTTGGCGCATGACCCATGGTCACTGTTTGGCTACAACCTGGCGCCGGTCCGCCCTGCCACTTTCGCTGGGGCAGCGCGGTGCCTACTGTGGCATGGTGATATTCAAAGCTGTGGGCGAGGGCCGCCCTTACCCCGACCATGGTTACAGCACCCCCAAACAGTGGGCGTCGCTGCCGCCGCGACCGGTCCGGCTGGACGAACTGGTAACCACCAAGCGGACCCTTGACCTGGAAGCGCTGCTGGCGGAGGATTCCACGTTTTTCGGTGACCTGTTCCCGCATGTGGTGCAGTACCAGGGGACCCTTTACCTGGAGGACGGCCTGCACCGCGCGGTCCGGACGGCCCTGCACCAGCGCACTGCGATCCACGCCCGGGTCCTGGTGCTCGATGGCTAGGAAGCGGCCGAAGGACCCCGGTGTCCTGCACGGCCACCATGTAGTTTCCGGTCCCGAGCTGCGCGCCGCCATGGAAGCGGCTGCCGATGCCGATGAGACCGCCCGGGTCCGCCGCCGCGTGCTGCACGGGGTGGTGCTGGTCCTCCTGACGGGACTGATCGCCGCAGGCATCATCGTTGCGCTGGCCATCATCAACGGCCGGCTGCGGATTCCCGCCGCCGAGCCGGCCCCAACACCGGTGTCATCCTGCCCGGCCTCGATGTTCGACTACACGCCCAACGAGAAGATCAACCTCAACGTCTACAACTCCACCAGCAGGCCCGGGCTGGCCCGCACCGTTGCGGACGACCTCCTGGCACGGAAGTTCGTGGTGGGAAACGTCTCGAACATTAACGCGGGGTACCGCGGGGTGGCGGCCGTGGTGTCAGGGTCAGCCGGACAAGCCGCGGCATTTACCGTGCAGCGCAATGTGCAGGGGTCTGACTACTTCCAGGACGGCAGGACCGATGCCAGCGTGGACCTGATCCTGGCTCAGGACTACAAGGCTCTCGTCCCGCCGGACCTGGTGGACCAGACGCCCGGAAAGCTCAGCTGCCCGCGGGAAAGCCGGCGCACAGCGGACACCGAGAAACTGCCCGTGACCCCTGCGGCTGCCTCCGCGCCCTGACGCTTACTCAGCCGGCCACCGCGGGAAGCTGTGCCACGCGGATGGGCCGCCCGTCGTCGTCGAACCGTGCACCCGCGCCCAACTGGATGAAGCGCACCGTCCTGGCGACGCGGGCCTCCAGCTCGGCAGGCTCATCGCTGCCCCGCGCCGCGCTGGAGGAGAGGGTGCCCAGGATCAACTGGGACTGCTGGCCCACGTCCGCCACGGGCAGGTAGCCCTGCTCCATGCCGTCACGCAGGATGCCCTGCAGCAGGACGCTGAGCTCACCGACGTGGTCGGAGAGCTTGGCAAAGGACGACGGCGACAGCACCGCCCCCATGGCAGGTCCGGGCGGGAGGTGGCGGCGGCTGAGGTCAACCACCTGGGCGCGGACGTACAAGGCCAGCCGCTCCACCGGGTTCTCCAGGCGGGCCAGCGACTCGCGCAGGTCGGAAAGGAACTTTTCGGTCTCATCCAGCGCATAGGAGATGAGGAGTTCCTCGATGTCCGCGTAGTAGTTGTAGACCGCGGTGCGGCCAATTCCGGCGTGCCGGGCCACGTCGGTCATGGTCAGCCCTGGAAGGCCATGGGTGAAGAGAAGTTCGCCGAAGGCGGTGAGGATGCGGCGCTGGGTCTCCGCTCGTTGTTCCGCGTTGCTGGCCGCTGAAATCCTGGGCATACAGACACTTTACCGCGATGTGTCAGTAAAAGATGCTACAGCGCACAGCCGTCGGGGCCGCACGCCTCCCCGTCGGCGGAATTGACCAGGACCAGCGGGTTGGCGTCCTGCCAGGCCTGGTTCAAGGCGGCCGTGAACGTCCCGGTGGGCTGGGCGCCGGAGAGTCCGAACTTGCGGTCGATCACGAAGAACGGGACGCCGCTGATGCCCAGTCCCCGGGCCTCCTGGATGTCGAACCGGACCTGGTCCGTGTACTTGTCGGTAGTGAAGAGTTCATCCACCTCGTTGGCAGGCAGCCCAAGTTCCCCGCCAAGGGAGGACAGGTAGTCCCGGCTGCCGATGTCCTTGCCGTGCTCGAAGTGGTCGCTGAGCAGGCGCTCCTTGGCTGCATCCTGCCTGCCGTGCGCCGCGGCAAGGTGGATCAGGCGGTGGGCGGTGAAACTGTTGGCCACCACTACTTTGTCGAAGTGGTAGTCCAGGCCCTCGTCCTTTGCCTGCTGCGCCACGTGCTCGAACATCTGTGAGACCTGCCCGGCCGGCATGCCCTTGCGGCTGCTCAGGTACTCCAGTTCGGTCCCGTCGTAGTGTTCCGGAAGCGTGGGATCCAGCTGGTAGCTCCGCCACACCACCTCAACGGCATCACGGTGCGGGAATGCTGCGAGGGCCGCCTCGAACCGGCGCTTGCCAATGAAACACCACGGGCAGGCGACGTCTGACCAGATCTCAATCTTCATGCCTTGCACAACCTGCCTGGCCGGGTCCGGATTCCTTTGGTGCGCCATGACATCCATCACATCCGGGTCTTGTTGCGGGGGCCCATCGCGGGTAATAGTCGGATCAGAGGTCAAACAGTAGGCCCTTCGAATCGAACTGCGCTGCCGCGGGACACGAGCCCGGGTGGTGTGTTCCTGCCCGGCCAGCTGGGGAGCCCGGCCTGTAAAACCTGGGAGGCCAGGAATGCGGATTGGACTTGTTACGGGACCGTGGATTCCGGTCCCACCGGCAACATACGGGGGAACCGAAAGAGTAGTGGACACCCTGGCCAGGGGCTTTGCCGCCGCCGGCCACGAGGTGCTGCTGGCGGCGCCGGCAGACAGCACCTGCCCGGTACAGCTCGTTCCCGGTATGAGGCCCACCGACTACGAGGGACTGGGCACCACGCTCGCGGAACTCAGCCATGTGGCCAGGGCCTATGACGGGCTCCAGGACGTGGACATCATCCACGACCACACGTTGGCGGGACCCCTCTACCTGCACCAGCCGGCCGGCGTGCCCCTGGCCACCACCATCCATGGCCCTATCCACGCCGAGGCCGCGGACATCTACCGGGCCGTGGCACGGAAGGGCGCTGTCATCGCCATCTCAAGGGACCAGGCGTCGCACGCTCCCGATGTTCCCGTCACACGGGTAATCCACCACGGCATGGACCTCTCGAAGGTTCCGGTGGGAACCGGGAAGGGCGGCTACCTGTGCTTCGTCGGCCGGTCGTGCCCCGACAAGGGACTGCTTGAAGCCATTACCATCGCCCGGCAGGCCGGGATGCACCTGAAAATCGCTGTCAAAATGCGGGAGCCGGACGAGGTCCGCTACTTCCGGGAAGTCATTGAACCCATGCTGGGCCCCAACGAGGACTTCGTGGGGGAGGTGGACGACGCCAGGAAATACCGGCTGATGGGCGAAGCACTGGCCTTCCTGAATCCCATCCAGTGGTCCGAACCGTTCGGACTGGTGATGATTGAAGCCCTGGCTACAGGGACACCGGTGGTGGGGACATCCATTGGTTCCGCCCCGGAAATCGTTGACCATGGGCGCACCGGATTCCTGGGAGGCACCGCTGAACTGGCGGGCCTGGTTCCGGCAGCAGCCGCGCTGGACAGGGCCGTTTGCCGCAAGGACGTGGAGGAGAGGTTCAGCGCGGAACGGATGGTTGCGGAGCATCTTGAACTTTATGCCGACCTTATCGAAGGCAGGATTCGTCCAGGGGTTCCGCAGGATTCCCGGGTGTACCAGAATCGATAGGGACCATGCTGCTTCTCCCGACCCCCCGGGGGCAGCCCCTCAGGAGGGAGCCCTTCCATGACCGCCTGGAATGAAGACAACGAAGCCTCCGGTTCCGACGTGGGCGCCGTTACCGTCCTGGAGGGTTCTTCGTTTTGTATTTCCGCCGGAACCGGTGACATCAGTCCGGACGCCGGGACGAACGGGGTGTTCTTCCAGGACACCCGGATCATCTCCCGCTGGGTGCTGCGCATCAACGGGTCGCTGCGGGAGCCGTTGTCAGCCCAGCGGCCCCAACCGTTCGAGGCAACCTTCGTTGGCCGTGCCACCTGGCCGGGCGGCCGGTTCGACAGCCCCCTGGTGGTTCGTCAGGTCCGCCACATTGGACCGGGCCTGCAGGACGACATCACGCTGCAGAATTACGCGGCTGAGGACGTCGAGTGCGACATTGAACTCCTGGTCGATGCGGACCAGGCTGACCTGTTCGAGGTGAAGGGCGGGCGCACTACGGGCCCGGACGACACCACCCGCACCGTGGTGGATGGAAAGCTCATTATTGAAGCTTCCCGGCATGGCCAGCAGCGGGGTTCCGCCATCGGTGCACGGGGTGCGGAAGTGGGCACGGATGGCCTGCGTTTTCGAATCACCGTTCCGGCCAGGGGCAAATGGGCCACCAGCGTGATCGTGGTGCCGCTGGTGAACGGGGAAGCCCCGGAGAAGCCCTTCAAGGAAGGCCAGCTTCCGCACCACCGCGAGGGCGTGCGGCGGCACCTGGCCTGGGAGGAGAATCTTCCGCGGATCAGCATCGAGGACTCCAGCTTCCAGAACGTGCTCAACCGGAGCCAGAGTGATCTTGGTGCCCTGCGGATCTTCGATGCGCATCATCCCGACCGGGCCGCGGTTGCCGCCGGTGCCCCCTGGTTCATGGCGTTGTTCGGACGGGATTCGCTGCTGACGTCCTATATGAGCCTGATGGTCAACCCCAACCTGGCGCTGGGCACGCTGCAGACCCTGGCCGGAATCCAGGGAAAGAAAGTGGACCCCGATTCCGAGGAGGAACCCGGCCGCATTCCGCACGAGGTCAGGCTTGGTGTCACCGCCGGGCTGTCGCTGGGCGGCACGGCCTATTACGGGACAGCGGACGCAACGCCTCTTTTCGTGTCCACCCTGGGCGAGTTGAGCCGGTGGGGGTTGTCCCGGGATGCGATCCAGCCGCTGCTGGCGCACGCGGA
Source organism: Arthrobacter sp. SLBN-122 (assembly GCF_006715165.1). NCBI lineage: Bacteria > Bacillati > Actinomycetota > Actinomycetes > Micrococcales > Micrococcaceae > Arthrobacter > Arthrobacter sp. SLBN-122. Next base: position 2,563,245 of record NZ_VFMS01000001.1, read on the forward strand.
CCGGGCGCTGGAATGGATCGAGAAGTACGGCGACCGCGACGGCGACGGCTTTGTGGAATACCAGCGGCCCAACGACCATGGCCTGGTTAACCAGGGCTGGAAGGACTCCTGGGACGGGATCAACTTCGCTGACGGCACCATTGCGGAAGCACCAATCGCACTCTGCGAGGTCCAGGCCTATGTCTACTCCGCGTACCTTGGCAGGTCCTTGCTGGCTCACTGGAGCGGGGATTCTGGCCTGGAACAGCATTGGGCCGGGAAGGCGGCGGCCTTCAAGGAGGAGTTCAACAAGAGGTTCTGGCTGCCGGACAAGGGCTATTTCGCGGTGGCGCTGGACAAGGACAAGCGGCACGTTGATGCGCTGACTTCCAACATTGGGCATTGCCTGTGGACCGGCATCGTGGACGAAGACAAAGCGGAGTCCGTCATGGAGAACCTGATGTCCCCGCAGATGTTCACCGGCTGGGGCATCCGGACCCTGGCGTCCGACATGGGCGCCTACAACCCGGTCAGCTACCACAATGGCTCGGTATGGCCGCACGATACGGCGCTGGTGGCCACCGGCCTGATGCGGTACGGGTTCGTGGACGAGGCCAAACGGGTGGCCCTGGGCGTCCTCGATGCTGCCGAACATTTCGACGGCCGGTTGCCGGAGCTGTTCTGTGGGTTTGACCGGGGCGAGTTCCCCGGGCCTGTTCCCTATCCCACCGCGTGCTCACCGCAGGCCTGGGCGGCGGCGGCGCCGGTGCAGCTGGCGCGGATCCTGCTGCGCTTCGACCCCGTCTTTACCCGCGGGGTAGTGCACCTGGCACCGATCCTGCCGGAGACCGTGGGAAGTTTCCGGGCGGAGAACGTCCTGCTGGATACCAGCCGCGTGACCATTAGCGCCGCCGGATCCACCGGCACCATTGACGGCCTTCCGCCGGGGCTGAAGCTCCTGGCCGAACCGCGGCCGCCGCTTGCCTACCCCGTGGAAGGAGTGGCGGCCGGCATGGACGTGCGCAGGCTGCACTGATGGCGGCGCCGCTGTTGCCTGTGGCCGGAAAGCGGTGGACCGCCTACGGCAGGGGGCGCTCCAGCACGAAGTCGTGTTCCACCGTGCTGCCCAGCCGGAAGGACTTGGTCCCCACCTTCCGGAAGCCTGATTTGTCGTAGAAGCGGATGGCACGGGCATTCTGGCTGTTGACCCCCAGCCAGGCTCCGGCGCCGCCCAGGGCTGCCGCTGCCTGCAGGCTTGCGTGCATCAGTTCAGCGGCGGCGCCCAGCCCGTGATAGTCGGGATGGACATAGCATTTGCTGATCTCCACGGACGGCAGCAGGGTCAGGACTGAGGTTACGTCCGGATCCGCCGCGGGCCGGTCCACCAGCAGGCTGTAGCCGTTAAGCTGCCCGTCCGCGTCGATGACCAGGATGGTGGTGTCCGGGTCCGCGAGGTACTCCTCAAAGTGGTCCTCGCTGAGGGTGTCGGCCAGGTGGGCGGCAATGTCGGCAGGCGACGACGACGGCGGGCAGGCCAGCGGAAAGGTGACGGCCGCCAGCGCGGCCAGTGCGCCGGCGTCGTCCGTTGTCGCTGTACGGATGGTGTGGGTCATGCGTGCTTCCAGGTCAGGCGCTGATGGTTCGGATGGGGGAGCCGGCGAGCCAGGCGGTGATGTCTTCAAGGGCGCAGCCGTAGAACTGCCGGTAGCTTTCCTGGGTGACGTAGCCCAGGTGGGGCGAAAGGACGGTGTTCGGTGCGGCCAGCAGCGGATGCCCTGCCTGCAGCGGCTCCTGGTCGAAGACGTCCAGGGCGGCTCCGCGGATCCATCCCTGGTTGAGCGCCTTGACCAGGGCCTCCTGGTCAACCAAGGGCCCGCGGGCGGTGTTCACCAGGATGCCTTCCGGGCCCAGCAGCCGCAGCTCGGCCTCGCCCACGGTGTTCTCCGACCGCGGGGAGAGCCGCAGGTGGAGGGTGGCGACGTCCGCGACCGTGAAGAGCTCCTCCTTGGACACCAGCCGGGCACCGGCTTCCGCGGCAGCGCCGGCTGTGAGGTTTTGGCTCCACGCCACGACGTCCATTCCGAACGCCTGTGCGTACGCGGCCACCCGCCGGCCGATCTTGCCAAGACCCACGATGCCCAGGGTTTTTCCGGCCAGCTCCACTCCCACCGTTGACTGCCACGTGCCGGCCCGGAGGGAGTTTTCCTCCGCCGGGAGGTGCCGGGCAATGGCCAGGAGCAGGGCCCAGGTCAGTTCCGGCGCGGCCGTGGGTGAGCCAGGCGTGCCGCACACCGTCACCCCGTGCTCGGCTGCTGCGGCAACGTCGATCGAGGCGTTGGCCATGCCGGTTGTGACCAGCAGCTCAAGCGCCGGCAGCTTCTCGAAGACCTCCCGCGGGAACGCCGTCCGCTCGCGCATGGCGATGACCATGGTGGTGTCCGCCAGAGCAGCCACCAGCGCAGCTGGCGACGTAAAGGGCTCGCGGTAGGACGTGACCGTGACACCTTCGGCCTCCAGGGCCGCGAAGTCGGCGAACCCGTGGGACACGTCCTGGTAGTCGTCGAGGATGGCAAGGCGGTGCGTCATGGCTGTCCTTCGCGGTGTCCTGTGTCCGTGGGTCACGTTCATCGTATGGCAGGGGCGGCGGACAGGGAGCCTGAAACTCCCGCCGCGCCGGTCGTGATAGCAATGGGAGTGATGAACTCACCTCTCTTTCCCGGCCGGTCTTCGTGAGCGGACGTCAATTGGCCCGCCTTCCCAGCAGTTGGATCCTTCTGGCCTGCATAGGGCTGTTGGCACTGAACCTGCGGGGGCCATTCGTGGCAGTGGCCCCCGTGGTTGGCCTGATGCAGGCCGACCTGGGGTTTTCGCCTGTTGTCCTGGGGCTGCTCACCAGCATTCCCGTGCTCTGTTTTTCGCTCGCGGCTCCGCTGGCGTCCCTGGCAGCCAGGAAGTTCGGAGCAGAGTTCGCGGTGACCCTGACCATCCTGGGCGTGCTGGCCGGGGTGCTGGTCCGATCCGCGGGCGGTCCCGGGCTGGTGGTAATTGGCACGGTGGTGATCGGGCTGGCCATCACCGTGGGGAACATCGCTGTTCCCCTCATCATCCGGCGCGACTTCTCACCCCGGCGCCAGGGCGCGGCCATGGGGATCTACACAGCCGCCCTGAACATCGGCTCGTTCGTGACCTCCGTGGTCACCGCACCGCTGGCCGAAGCCGTTGGTTGGCGGACCGCCCTGGCATCGGTGGGGGTGCTGGCGGGTGCTGCGATCATCTTCTGGATCCTGGCGGTGGGGCCACGGACCGCGTTCCTGCCGGAACCCGACGGAGACGGCGATGAAATCCGGCAGGCCGCGGTCCAGGGTTCGGCGGGGATAACCGCCGGGCTTACCGCCGGATTCGCCGGGCAGGCATTTTCCTACTACGCGGTGACGGCCTGGCTGCCGAGCTACCTCAACGACGAGCTGGGGATGTCAGCTTCCGCGGCAGGTGCCGGTTCCTCGCTCTTCCAGATCCTCGCGATTGTGGGCGGACTGGGCGTGCCGCTGGTGGCCCGCTCCATGAGTACAACGGCGGTGGCGGTCACCTTGGGAGTGCTGTGGACAACTGTCCCGGCGGGCCTGCTCCTGGCGCCCGGGTGGTGGTGGCTGTGGTCGGCCTTTGGTGGCATTGCCCAAGGGGGCGGCATCACCCTGATCTTCATCGCGATCATCAAGCTTGCCCGCGACCAGGCGTCAGCGGGGCGCATGTCCGCCACCGTCCAAGGGGTAGGCTACTGCTTCGCTGCCGTGGCCCCGCCGCTGGTCGGCTTCGTCCATGACGTTTCAGGGTCCTGGACCGCGCCCCTGCTGCTGGTCCTGGTTTCGGTGCTCACCTTCTTCGCCGCCACCACCCTGTCCGTGCGGAAGGTGCCCAAAGGTCGCTAAGGGGCCTCCCGCCGTCGAGCTTTACCCGCCCGTTAGGACGCCCGCTCACTTTCCTGACGAAAGTGAGCGGGCGTTCCGAGCTTTGCCGCATCAAATGAGCGGGCGTTTGATGGTGCTCCGTCGCCGGGCCGGCGCCCCGGATTTCGGGGGGCCTGTTGCGGAGGGCGTGCCGGCCCGGCGGACGGAAATTTACTGCGGGTCAGGCCGCAGCCAGTTCCTCCACGGTGGCCTTCTCGCGGGCCTCGGTGAGGTAGCGGGCGTAGGCGGGGAGGGTGAGGAAGGACGGGAACTCGCGGGCGAGGGTGACCTCCTCGAAGATGTCCCGGGCGTCCTCGAACCGGTCGCCGTCGAAGCGCTCCAGCCGTGCGAATTCCTCGTCCAGGAGTTCCTCGACCCACTCGTGGCTGATGATCTCGCCGTGGTCCGTGATGGCCCGGGCGTAGATCCACTGCCACAGCTGGGACCTGGAGATCTCGGCGGTGGCGGCGTCCTCCATCAGGTTGTGGATGGCTACCGCGCCGTTGCCGCGCAGCCAGGACTCGATGTAGCGGATGCCCACTTCGATGTTGTTCCGGATGCCCTGTTCGGTAATGGTGCCGGTGGTGGCGGCAACGTCGATCAGGGCGCGGTCATCGGGAGTGACGTCCTCGCGGAGGCGGTCCAGCTGGTTGGGCTTGCTGCCCAGGGCGCCGTCGAACACCTCGCGGCAGACGGGCACCAGGTCGGGGTGGGCCACCCATGAGCCGTCGAAGCCGTCGTTGGCCTCGCGGGTCTTGTCCGCGCGGACCTTCTCGAGGGCGTTGGCGTTGGCCTCGGGGTCCTTGCGGTTGGGAACGGCTGCGGCCATGCCGCCGATGGCCATGGCGCCGCGCTTGTGGCAGGCCCGGACGAGTTGTTCGGTGTAGGCACGCATGAACGGCTGGGTCATGGTCACCTGGCCGCGGTCCGGCAGGACGAAGCGGGGCCCGCGGGTGCGGAAGTTCTTGATCAGGGAGAAGATGTAGTCCCAGCGGCCCGCGTTCAGGCCTGAGGCGTGGTCGCGCAGTTCGTAGAGGATCTCCTCCATTTCGAAGGCCGCGGTGATGGTCTCGATGAGCACCGTGGCGCGGATGGTGCCCTGGGGGATGCCCAGCAGGTCCTGGGCGAGGATGAAGATGTCGTTCCAGAGCCGGGCTTCGAGGTGGTTCTCGATCTTGGGCAGGTAGAAGTACGGGCCCTTGCCCTGTGCCAGGAGGCGGCGGGCGTTGTGGAAGAAGAACAGGCCGAAGTCCACAATCCCGCCGGCGATGGGGGTGCCGTCGATGAGCATGTGCTTCTCCGGCAGGTGCCAGCCGCGGGGGCGCACCACGATGGTGGGCAGTTCCCCGGCGGGGCGGAGCTTGTATTCCTTGCCCTCTTCGGAAGTGAAGTCGATCCGGCGCTCCAGGGCGTCGGTGAGGTTCAGCTGGCCCTTGATGACGTTGCGCCACGTGGGGGTGGAGGAATCCTCCATGTCCGCCAGCCACACCTTGGCACCGGAGTTCAGCGCGTTGATGGTCATCTTCTTGTCCACCGGACCAGTGATTTCAACGCGGCGGTCCTCGAGGCCGGGGGCCGGGGGAGCGACCCGCCAGGACGGGTCATTCCGGATCTCCTCGGTCTCCCGCAGGAAACGGGGATCCTGGCCCGCGGCGATGTCAGCCCGCCTGGTCCGCCGTGCCTGCAGCAGTTCCTGCCGACGCTCAGCGGTGGCCCGGTGAAGCTTGGCGATGAACGCCAGCGCATCCGGCGTCAGCACCTCGTCCTGCCGACAAATCGGCTGCGCGGTCAGGGTAATGCCATTGATCGTGAAGCTGTCAGTAAAGCTGTTCATCTGAAGTCTCCTTAAAGACAAAAGGGAAGTTCGACGGCGGGTGGTGACGTACCTGAAGAGGCGGTGAACCGGACATCCGGCAGCGTGCGTAAAAGGGGCCCCAAAGCCGCCTCGCCGAGCGCAAGCGAGGCAAAGGCGGCTTTGGGGAATAGCACGCAGAGGATCGTCCGGTTTGCCGACGGACGCAAGCGCCGCCGTCGGTGGAAGTTAGTGGAACTGGCCCTCTTCGGTCGATCCGACCAGTGCGAGGGTAGAGGCGTTGGGGTTGAGCGCCGTGGAGATGGTGTCGAAGTAGCCGGTGCCGACTTCGCGCTGGTGCTTGGTGGCGGTGTAGCCGCGGGATTCGGAGGCGAATTCCTTTTCCTGGAGCTCGACGTAGGCGCTCATGCCTTCACGGGCGTAGCCATGGGCGAGGTCGAACATCGAGTAGTTCAGGGCGTGGAAGCCGGCCAGGGTGATGAACTGGAAGGTGAAGCCCATGGCACCGAGTTCACGCTGGAACTTGGCGATGGTGGCGTCGTCCAGGTGCTTGCGCCAGTTGAACGACGGGGAGCAGTTGTAGGAGAGCATCTGGTCCGGGAACTCGGCCTTGACGGATTCGGCGAACTTGCGGGCGAGTTCCAGGTCCGGGGTGCCCGTCTCCATCCAGATCAGGTCCGAGTAAGGAGCGTAGGCCTTGGCGCGGGCGATGCAGGGTTCGATGCCGTTGCGGACCTTGTAGAAGCCTTCGGCGGTGCGCTCACCGGTGATGAATTCCTGGTCGCGTTCGTCCACGTCCGAGGTGATCAGGGTGGCTGCCTCGGCGTCCGTGCGGGCAATCACGACCGTGGGGGTACCGGCGACGTCGGCTGCCAGGCGGGCGGCGTTCAGGGTCCTCACGTGCTGCTGGGTGGGGATCAGGACCTTGCCGCCGAGGTGGCCGCACTTCTTTTCCGAGGCGAGCTGGTCTTCCCAGTGAACACCGGAGGCGCCGGCCTGGATCATGGATTTCATGAGCTCGTAGGCGTTCAGCGGGCCGCCGAACCCGGCCTCTGCGTCGGCAACGATCGGGACCAGCCAGTCTTCGACGCTCTGGATGCCCTCGGAGAATTCAATCTGGTCGGCCCGGAGCAGGGCGTTGTTGATGCGGCGGACTACGGTGGGAACCGAGTTGGCCGGGTAGAGGGACTGGTCCGGGTAGGTGTGGCCGGAGTTGTTGGCGTCTGCGGCGACCTGCCAGCCGGAGAGGTAGATGGCGCGCAGGCCGGCTTTGACCTGCTGCACGGCCTGGTTGCCGGTGAGGGCGCCCAGGGCGTTGGTGTACTTGCCTTCCTTGTGCTCTTCGGTGAGCTGCTTCCACAGCTTCTCCGAGCCGCGGCGGGCGAGCGTGTGTTCTTCGGAGACGCGGCCGCGGAGGCGGACGACGTCGGAAGCTGAGTAGTCCCGGGTCACACCTTCCCAGCGGGGGTTGGCGGCCCACTCGAGCTCCAGGGCGGCGGCCTGCTGTTCGGGCGTCTGCTGGGTGGGCTCAAATGCTGCAGTCATCGTTGATCTCCTTGATTGAGCTCCGGAGGGAGTAGGTGGGAACCGCGTCGTTGAGGTTCCCACCGGCTTTTCCGGTGCGGTGTTTCTTTCCGTAGCCACTACTTTTCAGCACTTTCAACCCCCTTTCTAGATAAAAACACTGGAAAGAAATGCACTTCTTCACGTATCCTTCAGAAATGCCACCTTCAAGCTGGAACAGGGACGTTTCCCAGCCGCCCTCCACCGCCGCAGCCGAACTGGACGTCATCGCCTTGGGCCGCCGCGTCCGCCATCTGCGCAAACAGGCTGGGCTGACGCTCGATGGCCTCAGCGCCGCCGTCGGGACCGCTCCAAGCCAGCTCAGCCTGATCGAAAACGGCAAACGTGAGCCCAAGCTGACCCTGCTCCAGCACCTTGCGGGGGCGCTCAACGTCAGCATTGACCAGTTGCTTGGCGCCGAGCCGCCAAGCCGGCGCGCGGCCCTGGAAATCGAGCTGGAGCGTTACCAGCGCGGCCCGCTCTACGAATCCCTGGACCTGCCCAAAATCCGCATCAGTTCGCGGCTTCCGCTGGATGTGCTGGAGGCCCAGGTGGGGCTGCTGCATGAGCTCGAACGGAAGATGAACGAGCAGGTGGCCACCCCTGAGGAAGCCCGCCGCGCCAATGGTGAACTGCGGGCCATGATGCGGGAGCGGGGGAACTACTTTCCGGAGTACGAGGCCGAGGCCCAGAATGTCCTCAAGGAGGTGGGATACACCACGGGTCCACTCAGCCAGCATGTCATCGCGGACATCGCTGCGCACCTTGGGTTCACCCTCCACCACGTGGGTGATTTGCCGCATTCCACCCGTTCCGTGACTGATTTGAAGAACCGCAGAATTTACCTGACGCAGAGCCAGCGGCAGGACCACGACCCCCGCTCGGTGCTGCTGCAGGCCCTGGGCCACTACGTCCTGGGCCACGAGACGCCCAAGAACTACGGCGACTTCCTGGCCCAGCGGGTGGCCACCAACTATTTCGCCGCCGCCCTGCTCCTGCCAGAGCAGGCCACCGTGGAATTTCTGCAGAAAGCCAAAGCTGCCAAGGAAATCGCGGTGGAGGACATCCGGGACGCCTTCGCCGTTTCCTACGAGACCGCCGCACACCGCTTCACCAACCTGGCCACCAAACATCTGGGCATCACCACGCATTTCCAGAAGACACACCAGAGCGGCATCATCTACAAGGCCTATGAGAACGACGGCGTGAATTTTCCCCAGGACCACACCGGCGCCATCGAGGGGCAGCCGTCCTGTAAGGCATGGACCTCCCGGGCCGTGTTCGACGTTCCGGACAAGTTCAGCGCCTACAGCCAGTACACGGATACGCCGTCGGGCACCTACTGGTGCACCGCCCGCACGGAACGGTCTGCCAGCGGGGAGTTCTCCCTGAGCATCGGGGTGCCGTACCAGCACGTGAAGTGGTTCCGCGGGCGGGAGACCACCGCCCGGGCCACGTCCAACTGCCCGGATCCCACCTGCTGCAAGCGGCCGCCTGCCACACTGGCCAGCGAGTGGGCCGGCAACGCCTGGCCCTCGGCCCGGGCGCATTCGCATCTCCTGGCCGCCATGCCGCCCGGCGCGTTCCCAGGCGTGGACGAAACCGAGGTGTACAGCTTCCTGCAGGCCCACTCAGGGAGCTAGGCATGGCATGGCAGCGTCGCCACTCTGGGTCCTCCTAATGCTTGGGGGAAGCCCGTAATCATGTCTTCGAAGATCGCAGCGCGGAGAATGGCCTGGGCCTCTGCATACGAAGCCGAGCTGCCGGACCAGCGCTTCGTATCCCTGAGGAATCGAAAGAAGTCATAGACGTTCGTGGCAATCAGAACGGCACACTTTTGGTGGACCGCAAAGAGCGCCGCCATCATCTCGAGCAACCATTCAGGATCCATCGCGGTTACCGTGGGCGGTCGCAGCCTTGAAGCCCCATAGGCGTTGTAGAACCCTGTCAGCTGTTCAAGAACGAGCTTGAAATCGCATGTGCCCTCATGCTCTCGATACCACTGCTGGAAAGCGGGCAGCAACGCGTCCAGCTCTTGTGTTACAGCGCCACGCGCCAGCAAATTGATCCGGTTTTCGTCCTCGTTTTCTTTTCTTGTCCGGTTGGTACCTGCCATTGCTCTGCGTTGCTCCCTGGCCACCTTGATCCTCACCTTGTTTGCTGTTGCGGATAAGACCAAACGGTAAGGAGGAAGCATCCCGGACTACTACGCCCCGAGAACCGTATGTGGAAAGCGCCGGAAGCGCACTCGGGGCCTCATTCGATCCCCGCTCAGATCTTGGCTTTATTCCAGACGCGCCGGCTCACTTTCTTTCCGAAAGTGAGCGGGCCCTTGGGTTGGAGTCGCCAGAGGTGAGCGGGCGTTTGGGAATTTGGTGCCAAAGGTGAGCGGGCGTCGGATCAGCCGTGCAGCGCCCGGTACGCGTCCGCCGCAGCCGGATGCAGGGGGACGCCGGCGGTATTGATGAGGCTTTCCGCGCTGAGGAACTGCACACCCAGGCTGGACTGCGGGATCAGCTCGGCGGCGGAGTGCACCAGCAACTGCACCGTCCGCTCCACCGTGGCGTTGTCCAGGTCCCTGCGGCACAGGAGCAGGTTGGGAGCACCCACCGTCCATACCGCGGGCACCCCTGGATAGCTTCCCTCCGGAATGAGCACGCGGTCGTAGATGCCGCCGTACCGCCGGCGCAGTTCCGGCAGCAGTCCAGACAGGTCCAGGAGGGCCAGTGCCACGTCCTGTTGGGCAGCGGCGATGGCCGCGGTGGGAACTCCGCCTGACCAGAACAGGGCGTCCACCGTCTCCGCTTTGAGCGCGGCGATGCCATCGTTCAGGCCAAGGTTTTCGACGGCGGCGGTTCCGGCCGGAGGCGCAGCGGCACCTTCGGAGGTGGCCAGTCCCGCCGCCTCGAACAGCCGTGGCGTGGTCAGCGACGTGCCGGATCCGGGCTGGCCCACGGCGACCCGGCGTCCGGCCAGCCCGGAGATGTCCCGGATGCCACTGTCCTTCCGGACCACGCAGTGGACGTAGTTTTCGTACACCTTGCCGATCGCGGCGATCTCCGCTGCGTCCCCTCCCGGCTGGTCGGTGGCGGCATCCGCAAGTGCCACGGCAAAGGCAGCCCGCCCGGCCCGCAGTTCCGCGATGTTGTCCAGGCTTCCTCCCGTGGCCACGGCCCTGGCATGGTTCGCCAGTCCGTGGCGTTCCAGCGCTGAGGCCAGGAGCGTTGAGAACTCGAGGTAGAAGCCGCCCGGTTCGCCGCCGGCAACGATCAGGGTCTCCGGCCGGGCTCCGCTGGTACAGGCAGCGAGGGCAGACGGCAGGCATGCGGAGAGCCCGACGGCGAGGGCTGACTTGAGCACGGACCGTCGCGGCCGGAGGGCGGCTGGACCGCCCGGGGCACCTGAACCCGTTGGGGCGCCGGGTTCACGCACGGGCACCATCCCTGCCGGAGCCGGCTGCCAGTTCGGCGGCCGCTGGCACCGGAAACTCGATCCGGGCCGCCAGTCCGTGCGGGGCCGCTTCGGCCAGAACCAGGCGGCCCCCGTTCGCGGCGGCAAGCTCACCCACGATGGTCATGCCCAGTCCGGTCCCCGGAACAGCGGAGTGCTGAGGGGACCGCCAAAACCTGGTGGCAGCCAAGGCGCGCTCGGAATCGGAAAGCCCCGGACCGTCGTCGGAAATTTCCACCACCACCTTGTCCCGTTCCGTCCGCACCGCAGCTGCAACGGTGGCATCCGGCGCGTATTTGATGGCGTTGTTGAGGAGTTCATCTGCCATCTGGGCCAGCTCTGCAGGGTGGCAGGCAACCAGCGCCGGCGGCTGAGGCGGCGGAGCAAGGACCAGCCGGCATCCGGACTGTTCCGCCAGCGGCGCTGCCCGCTCCAGCTCACCCTGGAGGATGGGGAACGGGTCCACCGGTGGGGCAGGCGCACGGCCTGCGGGACTGCCGGAAGCCCGCAGGTAACCTTCGGACGCCCGGTGTTCCGCGGCCGCGAGCTTCAGTACCCCATCCAGGATCTCCTCCACCCGCTCGAGCTCTGCCAGGGCCTTCTCGGCGGCATCGTGTTCCCGGGCTGTCTTCAGCTCAAGCTGGAGCAGGTCCAGCCGCAGCCGGAGCGCCGCCACCGGGTTCCGCAGCTGGTGGGACGCGTCAGCGATCAGCTGCCGCTGCGCCGCCATGCTGGCGCTGACGGTCCGTGCCATGGCCGTGAAGGACCGGCTCAGTTCCCGCAGTTCAGGTGGGCCATCCTCCGGGAGGCGTCCCGCCTGCCCGGTCCGCTCCAGCTGGTGCACGGCCGAATCAAGCCGCAGGACCGGGCGCAGAACCCATCCGGTGACCCGGGCGGCCCCCACCAAAAGGACGGCGGCCAGTGCAAGGGCAGCGATAGCCACTGCAAGCCACCGCTCCCGGAGTTTCTGCTGCGCCGTTGCGGCGTCTACGTCCAGGACCACGGCGCCCAGAACCTGGCTGGCGCTGCCGAAGGGCCGGAAGATGACCCGGGAATTGGAGCCAAAAGGCTCCAGTGGTTCCAGGGATGTGTTGCTCACGTTCAGCCGGCCAAGGGACAGGGCATCCTGCACCCCTGGCTGCCCTGCATCAAGGCCGCCGGAAGCCAGGGTCTGCTGCTGCACCCGCACCACGATTCCCTCGCCGTAGAGCCCCGAGTAGGTGTCCATCTCCCGCTGCAGCCGCACCGTATCGCCGTCGCCCGCGGCGTCAAAGGCCACCTGTGCCAGCCGGTTCAGGGACGCTGCCCGGTTGATCTGCAGTTCCTGGGTCAGTTCCCGGGAGGCCGAACCCAGGATGGTCCCTGAAATGAGGAAGACCACCGCCAGGCAGAGCACGCTGAGGATACCCAGGACCCTCAGCCTCATGGGGAAGCCGCCTCCACCCGGTATCCCACGCCGCGCACATTGATGATGAAACCGGGCTTCTGCAGTTTCGCCCGCAACCCGGTGAGGTGCACGTCCAGGGACCGGGAGGAGGCCAGGAACGCGTCACCCCACAGGGCGTCCAGGATCTGCTCGCGCGTCACCACGGAGCCCGCATGCCGTGCCAGCAGGGCCAGGAGTTCGAACTCCGTGGCGGTCAGGGGGAGGGGGAGGGCTGCCCTGGAAGCGGTGCGCCGGTTGAGGTCGATCACCAGGTCGTCCAGGACAATAACGTCCTCCTGCGGTGTCCCGCGGCCCCGTCCCGCCCGCCGCGTCACCGCTTCAATCCGGGCCAGCAGTTCCACCAGCTTTACGGGTTTGACCAGGTAGTCGTCGGCGCCGGAGCGGAGCCCGAGCACCACGCTGCGTTCGTCGTCGCGGGCGGTCAGGATCAGGATGGGGACATCGGTGACCTGCCGCAGCTTGCGCAGCACCTCCAGCCCATCCATGTCCGGCAGCCCAAGGTCCAGGAGGATCACCTGGAAGTTCCGGTGCGAGAGCAGCGCGTCCACGCCCCGGGACAGCCGCTGCGGGTGGTGCCCGGCGCTTTCCACGGCGGCGGCCAGGGCGCCGGCCATGGCGTCGTCGTCTTCGACGATCAGCACGTCCATGGCCATCTTCCTTGCTGTTGTGCGGTGTCCGTTTCACGCCCGCTTGGTGAGATTACCCCGTGGCGGCCCAATTTGCCCGGCCGCAGCCGGCAGAACCAGCGGGGCCCGTCGCCGAATCCTAAGGAAGTGTTAGGAAATGCCCCGCCGCGTTGGTTGTGCGGTGGATCACCCATACCTTGGATGAGGCCCTCCGGCGTTGGAGGCCGAAGTCACCACAAGGAGAAACTCACCGATGAGCACCCAACATACCGCGCCCCGCACGGAGGCAGCCCAGACCCGTCGGGCGGTGGGCAACATCCTCAAAGGCTCGGCCGGCAACCTCGTGGAGTGGTACGACCTCTACGTCTACACGGTTTTCGCCGCCTACTTCCAGGCCCACTTCTTCAACTCCAAGGACGAGCTGCAGGCCGGCCTGGAAGCGATGGCCGTCTTCTCGACGTCGTTCCTGATGCGCCCCATCGGAGCCTGGTTCTTCGGCCGGTACGCGGACCGCAAGGGCCGCAAGGCTGCGCTGACGCTCAGCGTCACCCTGATGTCCGCCGGCTCCTTCGCCATCGCCATCCTGCCCACGCAGCAGCAAATCGGCCTGTGGGCCATGATCCTGCTGGTCATCGTCCGCGTGATCCAGGGCTTCTCCGTCGGCGGCGAGTACGGCACCAGTGCCACCTACATGTCCGAGGCAGCAACCAGCAAGCGCCGCGGCTTCTTCTCCAGCTTCCAGTACGTCACCCTGATCGGCGGCCAGATGATGGCGCTGCTGGTCCTGGTGATCCTGCAGAACGCCATGCCAAAGGCTGACCTGGGCGAGTGGGGCTGGCGGATCCCGTTCGCCATCGGCGGCGTGGCTGCCCTGGTGGTGCTGTGGCTGCGCCGCTCCATGGAGGAGACTGTCTCGGCCGAACAGATCGAGGCGGCCAAGACCCCTGCAGTGGCCGGCCAGGCCCAGCCCGGGACCATGAAGCTGCTGTTCACCAGCTACTGGAAGCCGCTGATGGTCTGCATCGGCATTACGCTGGGCGGCACCGTGGCCTTCTACACCTACACCAACTTCATCCTGAAGTTCATGAACGATACCTCCGGCATCGCCAAGACCGACACCTCCGTGATCAACTTCTGGGCCCTGTTCATCTTCATGCTGCTGCAGCCCGTCTACGGCATCATCTCGGACAAGGTGGGCCGCAAGCCCCTGCTGCTCTGGTTCGGCATCACAGGCGTGCTGTTCACCTGGCCGCTGCTGTCCACGCTGGCCGGCACCAAGGATCCGTTCACCGCGTTCCTGCTCATGATGGGCGGCCTGCTGATCGTGGGCGGCTACACCTCCATCAACGCCCTGGTGAAGGCTGAGCTCTTCCCGGCCTCCATCCGTGCCCTGGGCGTGGGCCTGGGCTACGCGATCGCCAACTCGCTCTTCGGCGGCACCGTGCCGCTGATCGGCGCCGCCTTCCAGAAGGCGGAACGCGAGGACCTGTTCTTCACCTACGTCACGGTGGCCATCGCCATCTCGCTGCTGGTCTACATCTTCGCGCTGAAGAACAAGAAGGCAACCCACCTGGACGACGAACAGGGCCACGCCTGGGACCAGGCACCTGCTGCAGGCGGCAAAGACAAGGATGCCCTCGGCGTGTAGCGCCCGGCAGGAACCAGGGCGCTTGTTACCAAAGGAGGCGTACGACGGCGGCTGCCCGGCCGCCGTCGTACGCCTCCTTTTGTGCCCGGTCCACATGGCCGCCTCTGCCGGGCGGACTATATTGGCCCTGTCAGAACACCACCACAATCGCGGGAGTCTGCACCCATGGCCAAGGAACTTGCCACCCAGCTCATCGAACAACTCAAGGCTGCCGGGGTGCAGCGGATCTACGGGATTGTCGGTGACAGCCTCAACCCGATCGTGGACGCGGTCCGCCAGACGGGAGGCTCGGCGAAGGGCGGCATCGACTGGATCCACGTCCGCCATGAGGAAGCCGCCGCCTTTGCTGCCGCGGCCGAAGCCCAGCTCACCGGCAAGCTCGCCGTGTGCGCCGGTTCCTGCGGCCCCGGCAACCTGCACCTGATCAACGGCCTGTACGACGCCAACCGCAGCGGCGCTCCGGTGCTGGCCATCGCCTCGCACATTCCCAGCAAGCAGATCGGCAGCACCTTCTTCCAGGAGACCCACCCGGACCGGCTGTTCAATGAATGCTCGGTCTATTCGGAACTGGTCAGCACGGCCGAGCAGGCGCCGCGCGTGATGCACAGCGCCATCCAGCACGCGCTGGGACTGGGGGGAGTCGCCGTCGTGACCCTTCCCGGTGACATCGCCGGGCTGGAGGCAACGGCACCCACGCCGCTTCCGGCCACGTTCCGCCCTGCCGCGCTGGTCCCGGACCCGGCAAGCGTGCAGGCCCTGGCGGACGCCATCAACGACGCAGGGAAGGTGGCCATCTTTGCCGGCGCCGGCGTGGAAGGCGCGCACGCGGAACTGATGGCGCTCGCCGAGCTGGCGAAGGCGCCCGTGGGGCACTCGCTGCGGGGCAAGGACTTTGTCCAGTACAACAACCCGTTCGATATCGGCATGACCGGCCTGCTGGGGTACGGCGCCGCCGCCGAGGGGATCGAGGACGCCGACCTGCTGATCCTGCTTGGCACGGACTTCCCGTACGACCAGTTCCTGCCGGACACCAGGACCGCCCAGGTGGACCGCGCGGCGCAGCGGCTGGGCCGCCGGACCGATGTCGACATCGCTGTCCACGGCGACGTCCTTCCCACCCTGCGCGCGCTGCTGCCGCTGGTGAAGGCCAAGAAGAGCCGCCGGTTCCTGGACCAGATGCTGAAGAAGCACGACCGGCTGATGAACAAGGCCGTGGGCGCCTACACCCGCAAAGTGGAGAAGAAGCAACCCATCCACCCGGAGTATGCGGCCTCGCTGCTGGACCAGGTGGCCGCTGAAGATGCCATCTTCACAGCGGACACTGGCATGTGCAATGTCTGGACGGCGCGCTACATCAACCCGCTGGGCACCCGGCGGCTGATCGGGTCCTTCCTGCACGGCTCCATGGCGAATGCCCTGCCGCACGCCATCGGCGCGCAACTGGCGTTCCCGGGGCGCCAGGTCATCTCGGTGTCCGGGGACGGCGGGCTATCCATGCTGCTGGGCGAGCTCATCACAGCGGCAGCCTACAAGCTGCCGGTCAACGTGGTGGTCTTCAACAACTCCACCCTGGGCATGGTCAAACTCGAGATGCTGGTGGACGGGCTGCCCGACTTCGGCGTGGACGTGCCGGACGCCAATTACGCTGCCGTGGCGCAGGCCCTGGGCTTCCACGCGGTCCGGGTCACCGATCCCACACAGATCGAGGCCGCCTACCGGGAAGCCTTCGCGCACCCGGGTCCGTCGCTGGTGGAACTGATCACCGATCCCAAGGCGCTGTCCATTCCGCCCAAGATCTCCGGCTCGCAGGTCATCGGGTTCGCCACGGCCATGTCCAAGGTGGTCCTCAACCGTGGAGCGGGCGAGGCCGTGAGCATGGCCCGCTCCAACCTCCGCAACATCCCCCGGCGGTAGGCGCCTCCAAACCCGCCATCAGATATTGCCCCTAAATCCGGAACGCCTCTGCAGCAACTGCAGAGGCGTTCCGGATTTAAGTGCGAAAAATGATGGGGCGTTGGGCTGGCTTAGCGGGCGCCGCCCTGCCAGAGGGCGTCGAAGGGGGCGCCGGAGGCAACGCGGTTGCGGATGCCGGCGGTGACGAATTCCTTGGCGGTCCGTGCCGCCTCCAGCGGGCTGGCGCCCTTGGCCAGTTCGGCGGTGACGGCGGCCGCGAGGGAGCAGCCGGCGCCGGACACGGCAACCTCGCCCACCTTCGGGGCGCTCAGGACTTCCAGGGTCTCACCGTCGTAGAAAACGTCGACGGCGTCCCGGCCTTCCAGCCGCACCCCGCCCTTGGCCAGCACAGCCGCGCCGCTGAGCTCATGGATGCGGACGGCGGCGGCCTTGAGGGACTCAACGTCGGTGATCTCCAGCCCGGACAGGGATTCCGCCTCGAAGTGGTTGGGCGTGACGAACGTGGCAAGCGGCAGGATCTGTGCCTTCAGGGCCTGGTCGGTGTCCAGCGCGTGGCCGGGCTCCTGGCCCTTGCAGATCAGCACCGGATCCAGGACCACGTTGGCAAAGCTGTTCTCCTGCAGGGCGCCGGCCACCGTGCTGATCGTCGCCGGGCTGCCCAGCATGCCGATCTTCACCGTGTCCAAAGCGGACGGCGCGCCCGATCCCGGACCGTACGCCGCCGTCGTGGCCTCCAGCTGGTCCGCAATCACCTGCTGGTCCACCGGCACGAAGCGGTGGTTCCAGCTGTCCTTCGGGTCGAAGGAGACAATGCAGGTGAGGTTGGCGATGCCGAAGACACCCAGTTCCTGGAAGGTCTTCAGGTCCGCCTGGGCCCCGGCGCCACCCGTGGCTTCAGAGCCTGCGATGGTGAGGACGACGGCGGGACCGTCGGCGGACAGCGTTGCGTCAGGGGAAGCGGAAGTCATGCACCCATCCTGCCATCGGTCGTCGAACGGTTTCCATGTGGTGAAGTACAGCGGAAGGCGCGGGCAAGTGTTCAGGGCCACAAAGCCGGGCGCTTTCCGGCGGGTTCGACGACGGGCCGCCGGCTCAGGCCTTCAGGGCCCCGTCCAGCAAGGCCCGCAGTTCCTTGAAGTGCCGCTCGGTGGCATCAGGGTGGAAGGCTGAGGTGTCGGCCATGGTGTAGCCGTGCGGCGCGCCTTCGTAGATGACGTTGGAGGCTTCAAGCCCGGCAGCCTGCAGCGCTTCGCCCAGCCGGGCGACGGCGTCGGGGGCCATGCTCCGGTCATGGTCCGCATGGCCAAAGACGAAACGGGCCCGCGCATTCGTCAGGCCCAGGTGCGGGCTGTCCGGCTCGTCAGTGGCCAGGCCCCCACCGTGGAAGCCGCCGCAGGCTGCCACCACGCCGGGGTGGGACGTGGCGGTGCGGACGGCGAGCCGGGCACCCATGCAGTAGCCCACGGTGCCGATGGGGCCGGGCGCCACGCCGTCGAGCGCCACCAGCGCCGAAACCCAGGCATCGATGTCCGGCAGCGCCTTGTCCGAGGTCAGGCGGCCAACACGCGGGAAGGCGGCCTTACCCGCGGCTTCGCGGCCTTCCTGGCTGGACATGTCCCCGGTGGGAGCGAGTTCCGCGGCCGTTCCTTCACGGTAGAAGACGTTGGGTGCCAGCACCACGTAGCCCCAGTCGGCGATGCGCTGGGCCATCTCCTGGATGCGGGGGCGCAGGCCGAAGGCATCCATGTAGAGGATGACGCCGGGAAACGGACCGGTTCCGGTGGAGGGGCGGGCCACCAGGGCCTCTGCGGTGCCTTCTGAGGCAGGGATTTCGATGGGCATCCGCCCACCCTACCGGAGCTTCCAGGCGCACAGCCTAGGAGTAGTACCGGCCCAGGGTTTCTGCCTTGAAATCGAAGAAGGTGCCGGACTCGATGGCCAGCCGGGCGTCGTCCACCATCTTCACCACGAACCGCTCGTTGTGGATGGAGATCAGGGTGGCGGACAGCATCTCCTTGGCCTTGAACAGGTGGTGGATGTACGCCCGGGAGTAGTTGGCGCAGGCGTAGCAGTCGCAGCCGTCCTGCAGCGGCCCGAAGTCGCGTTTGTACTTGGCGCCGGAGAGGTTGAACCGGCCGTAGGGGGTGTAGAACGCGGAGTTCCGGGCCACCCGGGTGGGGGAGACGCAGTCAAAGGTGTCGGCGCCGTTTTCGATGGCCGTGAAGATGTCGTCCGGCTCGGAAATGCCCAACAGGTGGCGGGGCTTGTCCTCCGGCAGCTCCTCGTTGCACCACCTGACGATGGTGCCCAGGTTCTCCTTCTCCAGCGCGCCGCCGATGCCAAAGCCGTCGAACGGCATGGCGCCCAGGTCCCGGCAGGCCTTCCGGCGCAGGTCCTCGTACTGGGCGCCCTGGATCACGCCGAACAATGCCTGGTACGGCTTCCCCGCCCGTTCCTCCGTGAGGCGGAAGTGCTCCGCGATGCACCGCTCCGCCCACAGCCGCGTGCGCTCCAGCGATTCCTCCTGGTACCCGCGGGAGTTCTGCAGCGTGGTGAGCTCGTCGAACGCGAACATGATGTCGGCGCCGATCCGGTGCTGGACCTGCATGGAGATCTCGGGGGAAAACCGGTGGCGGTCCCCGTTGAGGTGGCTCTTGAACCACACGCCGTCGTCGTCGATGTGCGCCAGGCGTTCCTTGCCCGGCGCCACGGCGTCGTCGGGCCCGGGCGCGCCGGCGGCGGCAACAGTCTTCATGTCGATGACCTTCTTGAACCCCGAGCCCAGGCTCATCACCTGGAAACCGCCGGAGTCCGTGAAGGTGGGCCCGGACCAGTTCATGAAGGCCCCCAGGCCGCCGGCTTCATCCAGGATGTCCGCGCCGGGCTGGAGGTACAGGTGGTAGGCGTTGGCCAGCAGCGCCTGGGCGCCCAGGTCCGCCATGGATTCCGGCAGGACCGCCTTCACCGTGGCCTTGGTTCCGACGGCGATGAACGCCGGGGTCTGGATCTCACCATGCGGCGTGGAGATGGTGCCTGTACGCCCCAGGAATTCCCCGCCGTTGTCGCCCGCCTGCGCCCCGGTGGGCGGGCAGGTTTCCGCCAGGCGCGTGCCTACCGTGTAGGAAAACTGTGACCGGGTATCAGGCAGGGCGAAGGCGGGGTTGGCTGGCACCGTACCAGTGTGCCAGCAATTGGCGCCGCCTCAAGAAACCGGGGCCGGCAATGCACCTGCCGCAAAAATTAGCAGACGGCCTCAGCTGACCGGATCCGAGTCCCGGTAGTTCCGGGAACGCCAGGAGTCCCAGGCGGACCGGGTGGCCTCGAGCTTGCCTGCGCCCAGGTCGTAGGTGGAGGCGATGACCAGCGAGCCTTCGCCCTCCGCCCGGATGTCCTTGATGGCGGGGTGGTCGGCCACCACCAGCAGTCCCTCGCCGTGCTCTGCATAGCTGTGCACCGTGAGGCCCACCTGGTGGCTGGTCCGGTACCAGACCTTGCCGCTGATCTCCTCGCCGGTGTCCAGTGTTACCTGGTACGGTTCGCCCGGGGCAGGGAGATCGGCCAGCCCGAGCTTTTCGATCGCGGAGCCCTCTCCCTCCGTCAGGTGCAGGAACAGGGTGTGCCGCTTGCCGTGCGGGTGGCGTTCCAGGGCGAAGCGGAGCTGCTGCAGGAAGGTCAGCCAGCCCTGCGTGATGTCCTCGTCCCAGGCAGCCCACTCGGAGTCGTGGTCCATGGCCCCGCGCGTCACGCTGACCCGGGTTCCGCCGGCTTCCGGGTGGAGCTCAAAGGTGTCCCCGCCGTGGACGGTGAGGCGGGCATGGTCCGCGGATTCCTCCACGTCGCCGGAGAAGTAGATCTCCTTGATCTCGGACTCCAGGTCCTCGGCCTGCCAGCCGTGCCACTGGGCCACCTTGGACGGTTCACGCAGCATGGTCCAGACCTGCGGCGCGTCGGCGTTGATCACTACGCTGAGATTGTTGGTCATAGCCCCGAATGTACAACTCCGGCTACGCCCCGGGTAGGGGCAATTTCCCCCGCCCGGACGCCGCTCCAGCGACTAGGAGCGCACGGCCTCCAGCTCGTTGCTGATCCGTCGTTCCAGCTCGGACATCCCGATGGTTTCCGAACCGCCGTGCGCCCGCAGGAACAACAGGGATTCGAGCCTCAGCAGCCGCCATTCACGCTCGGCGTCGTGGTTGGAGTTGTCGATGGAGCGGAAGATTTCCTTGTCGTACAGGTTGGGCTCGTTAAGTGAGCGCTGGCGCACCTTGGCCGCCATGCGCGCCTTGAACGGGTCCGTTTCCTGGTTCTCAGGGGTGCGGATCAGCTTTTCGTAGACCTCGGCGCGCGCGTTCTGGCCGTCCTGCCGGCAGATGTAGCTGGCCAGGGCAAGGGAGGCCTCCACGGAGGTCCACCGGCCGGGGTTCCCGTCGTACGGCAGCACGGTGAGGAGGTCGGCCACGGCCAGGGCCCCGTCGGCGTCCTTGAGCGTGATGAACAGTTCGTGGGCCAGGTCGCTGAGGTCCTTCAGGCAGCTTCCGGACTTGAAATTGACGCCCTTGGACAGACGGTCGGCCAGGAGCAGGACGCCCTCCGCATCCGGATGCGCCTCGGCGGCGGCTTCCACCACGGATTCGGGGGTGCCGGCGGGCGCCGGGATGAGCGCGAGTTCCTCCTCGCCGGGCCCGGTCACCGCAGGCGGCACCGGCGGCAGGGGAGGGACGACGACGGCGGGCGCCACATTTATGGGTCCCGTCCCGCCGCCGGACTGCTCCTGCCGGCCATCGTTGGGTGCGGCGGCCTCCAGCGGCGTGGCCTCCGGAAGGTTGGCCGGCAGCGGAAGCTGGGTGACGTCGTCGGGCATTCCGTCCACCACGGTGACCATGGTGCCGATGGCCACCCGCAGCGTCCCGCCCCCGGAGAGGCTCGCCAGCACCAGTGCCGGGGAGCCGAAATCGTCACGCTCAAGCTCCACCTGGTCGATTTCGGCGGTGCGGTGGCCGTCCGGAAGGAGGATGTGGGTGCCGGTGGTCAGAGATCCAGCCTGCTGTTCACGGTGGTGCCTGGCGGCTGGTGATTCGGTCATGGGAGTCCTTAAGTTCTCTTGCGGTCCGCCCTACAGTCTACAAAGGCGGGCGCCTAAAACCGGGGACCCCCACGTCCCGGCGGGGTTGTCAGAAGCCCACACCTGCGAACGCCAGGGCCTGGCGGATGAGGCCGCCGCGGCCGCCCACGAATTCCATCTGGACGCCCGGGCTGAGGACTTCCTCCGGAGTCATCCACGTCAGTTCCAGGGCGTCCTGGCGGGGCTCGCATTCGCCCGTAACCGGGATGACGTAGGCCAGGGACACGGCGTGTTGCCGCTCGTCCGTGAATCCGGTCTGGGACGGCGCCGGGAAGTATTCGGCCACCGTGAACGGCACGGGACTGAGCGGCAGCTGCGGAAACGCCAGGGGGCCCAGGTCCTTCTCCATGTGACGCAGCAGTGCGGCCCGGATGGTTTCGCGGTAGATGACCCGGCCGGAGACCAGCGAGCGCACCATGGTCCCGTCGGCGTCGGCCTGCAACAGCGTGCCCACCTCGTTGACGTATCCCAGCGGATCCAGCCTCACCGGCACTGCCTCCACGTACACCATGGGCAGCCGCCCCCGCGCCTCAAAGAGGTCTTCTTCGGAGAGCCAGCCGGGATTCGGGTCAGGTGTGCGCACGTTCATGCTTAAGTTCTACCCCATGGGGCGCCGCTGGGAGATCCAAAGCGTGGCGGGCGCGTTGGGGCTGCCCGCGTCCGGATTGGCCACGTGGAGGGTGCTGCCAAAGGCCTCCTCGGTGAGGCTGGCGGCGAAACCAGCTCCGGTGAGCCGCTCCTGCAGCGGTTCCAGGCCGCCGTCGTACTCGAAGCCCAGGCCTGAGCGCGGGGTCCCCGATGCTGGCCGTACCAAGAGAATCCCGCCGTTCTTGGCCGTGAAGTCGGCGGTTTCGTCGTTGTCCGGCACAGGGCGCGGGCGCGCGCCGACGTGCAGCAGGGTGCGGACGGCAGCCTCGGGTTCGGCGGTGTACCAGACGGCGGCGACCGCCAGCGCGGGATCGGCATCGGCGCACTGGGCGCCGTGGAGGGCTTTGTCCGCCAGGAAGCTGAACCCGTCCGGCGCAGTGATCCGGCAGGCCTGGCCGTGGTCCGCCGTGACAAGTTCCGCCGGCTGCGCTGCCTGTGTCCCGTCTTCCCGTGTCCCGTCCTCCTGCGCCGACAGGTTGGTGCGGCGGGCGAACTCCGCCACGTCGCCCACCTCCACGGCAAACACGGTGCGGCCGTCCTGGCCCGACCCGGCGTCAGCGCCGTGCAAAGCCAGGCGGCCGGAGGCGGAGTCGAAGACCTGCCACCCGCCGTCGTCCTCTGTCTGGACCATTCCCAGGGCGGTGAGGAACTGCTTCCAGGACTCAATGCGGGAGGTGAAGTGGACGGGACGGACTCGAAGCATGGCATTGTCCTTGGTCAGAAATGGTGTGTGCTGCTGTATGGCCATGATGCCACCGGACGCGCCGGCGCACACGGGGCTTGTGGCAGGGGATTGCACGGGCAGAATTGGGCCATGGCCGATGACCTTGAGGAACTGCTGGTACCTGACGCTGCTGCCTGGCGCGCCTGGCTGGAGGAAAATCACAAAACCAGCCCGGGCGTGTGGCTGGTCCTGCACAAGAAGGGCGGCACCGTCACCGCCCTCGACTACCCGGCCGCGCTGGATGAGGCCCTCTGCTTTGGCTGGATTGACGGGCAGCTGCGGCGCCGGGACGCGGAAAGCTCCTTCCAGCGGATGACGCCGCGGCGTCCACGCAGCGTCTGGTCCGCCCGGAACGTGGGGCACATCGCCCGCCTGGAAGAGGCGGGAAAGATGACCGACGCCGGCAGGGCGGCCGTCGAGGCGGCCAAGGCTGACGGCCGCTGGGATGCGGCCTACGGCGGGCAGGCAGACCTGGAAGTTCCGGCGGACCTTGCCGCCGCCATCGCCGCGAACCCCGCGGCCCAGGCGATGTTCGACGTCCTGACCAAAACCAACCTGTTCGCCCTGGTCTACCGGACCAACTCCGCCAAGCAGGCAGCCACCCGGGAGCGCCGGATCGCCGGGTTTGTGGACATGCTGGCCCGGGGCGAAACCCCGTTTCCGCAGAAGAAGCGTCCTGCCGGCCAGGACTAACAGCGGCTGCATGACGCCGCGGGATTCGGTTCCCGGCGGCCGGGCCGGTAGGATTGACGGCTTACTTGCGCTGGTGCCGTTCCCCGAACCCGGGGGACGGCACCTGTGCGTTCAGCGACGGATCGACACAACCATGCCTCCCACCTTTTTCCGAACCGTTCCAGGCGCCCTTCGGCGCCGGGGCCTCCTCTGGGTCGCGGCAGCCGTGGCCGTGCTGGTGGTGGCCGGCGCGCTGGTGCTGGCAGGAAATGACCGGCGTGGCGACGGCCGGCCGGGAGCCGGGGAATCTACTGCCGCGCCCACGGGGGCTGCCCCGGCTGAGGACCCCGGCTACCGCCCTGCCTACCACCTCACCCCGGACCAGCGCTGGATGAACGATCCCCAGCGGCCCTTCCTGCTGGACGGCGTCTGGCATAACTACTACCTCTACAACGCTGACTACCCGGAGGGGAACGGGACCGAGTGGTTCCACGCCACCAGCACGGACCTGGTGCACTGGAAGAACGAGGGCGTGGCCATCCAGAAGTTCCGTAACGGCCTGGGTGACATCGAGACCGGCTCCGCGGTGGTGGACACGGAGGGAACGGCCGGCTTTGGCAAGGGGGCGGTGGTCGCGGTCCTCACCCAGCAGGATGACGGCATCCAGCGCCAGTCCCTGTTCTACTCCACCGACAAGGGCTACAGCTTCCAGGCCTATGGGCAGAACCCGGTGATGGAGAATCCCGGCGCGGAACACTGGCGGGATCCGCGCATCATCCGGGACGACGCCACCAACCAGTGGCTGATGCTGCTTGCCGAGGGATCCAAGATTGGCTTCTACACGTCAAAGGACCTTAAGCAGTGGACGTACGTGTCGGGTTTCCAGCAGGACGGGCTGGGCATCCTTGAGTGCCCGGACTTCTTCCAGATGGACGTCGACGGCGATCCCGCCAAACGCACCTGGGTGCTGGCGGCCAGTGCCAACGGCTCGGCAGAGGGCCGCACCACCGGGCTGGCCTACTGGACCGGCAGGTTTGACGGCAAGGCCTTCACGGCGGATGGGGGCCATCATTGGCTCGACGGCGGCCCGGACTTCTACGCGGCCGTCACCTGGGATGATCCACGGCTTGGCGACGGCCGGCGGAAAGCTTCCCGGCACGCCATCGGCTGGATGAACAACTGGGCCTACGCCCGGCAGCTTCCCACCGAGAGTTGGTTCGGTTCCGCCTCGCTGGTGCGCGACATCCGGCTGGTATCCGACGGCGGCCGCCCGGCTTTGGCGTCATCGCCCACCAGCGGGCTCAAGGCCTTGGAGGGGGAACCGACCCGGGTGCCGGCCGGCAGCCTCAGGAACGGACAGCCACTGCCGGTTCCGGGCAGCGGCGCGTTCAAGGTGGACGTCGAGCTGGAAGAACCCGGAAACGGCACCGGCGAAGCCCGGCTGCTCCTGCAAAGCGGCGGGACCACCTACGCCACCATGGGCTACGACTTCCGGGACGGCCGGGCGTTTGTGGCCCGCGACGGCGATGCGGTGGCAGGCGGCCAACGCAAGGCTGGAGGTCCGGAAGTGGCCGGCGAGTACCGTAAGGCGCGTTCCGTCGAGGCAAGGGCCGCCAGGGACACCGTGCGCCTCACGGCCTACGTGGACCGCTCCTCCGTCGAGGTCTTCGTGGACGGGCAGACCCTGACCGCCCTGGTGTTCCCGCCGGCGGGACACCGGGAGGCCCGGCTGGCAGCCGACGGCCCGGTCTCGCTCAGGACCGGCACCGTCACCCCGCTGGCCGGCATCCGCTAGGTTCCGGCCGGGGCGTTGCGGGCGGAAAGTGACGCGGTGAGGGCCGCGGCGGCCTCCAGCGTCATCCACGCCTGCAGCTGCGTGGAAAGTTCGACGACGGCTCCCGGCGGGTACGTCGCAGCGGCAGGCTGGGCGGCGTGCAGCGAGAAGATGCTCCTGCCCACCAGCCTTGACCGGCCTTCCTTCGGTTCCACGGGGCGCCGGCCGGACCAGAACGCCTCCGCGGTGTCCGTGACCAGCCGGGCAGCCGTGGCCCGGGTTTCCTGCGGCAGCCGGGTGTCGGCTGCCGCGAGTGCCAGGTAGCGGCAGAGGATCCCGGTGAACAGGCCGCCGTCGCCCGTTCCTTCACAGCGAAGAACGGTACTGCCCGGAGCCGCGAGTCTCGTGTTGACCGCGTCCACCAGCACGGCAGCCCGGGCCAGGTTCTTCTCCCCGCCCAGTTCCAGGAGGGCGCCCAACACCGGACCCTGGTTGTAGGTGTACACCGCGCGTTCCAGCACCACCTCGCCCGCGGGGTTCAGGCGGGCGCCGTCCAGGTACAGGCCCTGGTCCTGGTCGAAGAGGGTGGCGTCCAGCCAGTCCAGCAGCGCCTGTGCCTTGCCGTGCTGCCCGGTACGGGCATAGAACAGCGACACCGGGGCCGTGGCCGGAGTGTTCTTGAAGTCCCGCTTCTTGCTCCAGAAGGCACCTCCGCCCAGGTCATCGGTGCATGCGGCATCGAACTGCAGCGCCAGCGACGCGCGGACGGTGGCGTTACGGCGGCGGCCCGGGCGCCGCGTCTCCTCAGCCAGCCTGTCCAGCCGCAGCGTTGCCAGCGCCAGCCAGGCCATGTCGTCGTAGTAATTGTTGACGAAGGTCAGGGCGTTGCGGAGCCGCATTCCGGTGACCAGCCGTGAGGCCAGGCGCCCGGCGCTGGGCCGGTCCGGGCCGTTGAACCGGGCTGCGGGGGTGGCCCCGCCGCCCAGCTCCCGCCGGCCGGTGTCCACCAGGCAGTCCACATAATGGGCCTGCCACCAGTAGTGCCAGGGGAGGACCAGCGATGCGGCAGGCCGGACCCGCCGGAGCGCTGCGAACAACCATCCCCGCCGCCCGCCTGGTTCCTGGCCCAGCCCCGCGCCGGGCTGAGCCTGCCCCGCCGGGTGCGTGCCCTGCCACAGTACGGCGCCCAGGTGGGTTCCGGGCAGGAACAGCAGTTTCCGGCCGAACAGCGCGGTCACCGACCGGGCCGCGTCGTCCGCCCTGTCCTGCCAGGTGGTCAAGGTGGTGCTGCTGGAAGTCATGCCGTCCACCCTAACCGTGGCACCACGGCCCGGGTGCCGCCTGAAGCCCGGGGGCGTGCGGCAGCGCCTAATTTCAGTTAACATGCATTAACTGTTGCTCGAGGTCGCGCCGCGGCACGGGGACACGCATCAAGGAGGATGGATGGACATCAAAGGCAGCGTCGCACTGGTGACAGGCGGTGCCTCCGGGCTGGGAGCAGCCACAGCGCAGAGGTTGTTCGACGACGGCGCGTCCGTAGTGCTCGTTGACCTCCCTTCCTCCAACGGGCAGGCAGCGGCGGACGAACTCAACGGCCGTGCCCAAGCCGGCCAGGCCGCCGCCTTTGCCCCCGCCGACGTGACCAGCGAGGCTGACGTGCGGGCCGCCGTCGGGACCGCTGCAGGGATGGGGCCGCTCCGGATCGTGGTGAACTGCGCCGGGATTGCCACCCCGGGCAAGGTGCTGGGACGCGACGGCGTGCTGCCCCTGGAAGCATTCAGCCGCGTCATCCAGGTGAACCTGATCGGCACCTTCAACGTCCTGCGGCTGGCCGCCGAAACGATGGTGGCCACCGAGCCGGCGGTCACTGACCTGGGTGGCCCGGAGCGCGGCGTCATCATCAACACCGCCTCCGTTGCCGCCTTTGAGGGGCAGATCGGCCAGCCCGCGTACTCCGCTTCCAAGGGGGCAGTGGCCGCCATGACGCTGCCCATCGCCCGGGAGCTGGCACGCTCGCTGGTCCGCGTGGTCACCATTGCGCCGGGAATCTTCGAGACGCCCATGATGGCCGGTTTGCCACAGGAGGCGCAGGACTCGCTGGGCGCCCAGGTTCCGCATCCGTCCCGGCTGGGCAAGCCGGCCGAGTACGCCAACCTGGTGGCGCACATCGTGGACAACGCCATGTTGAACGGCGAAACCATCCGCCTTGACGGCGCCATCCGGATGGGGCCGAAATGAGCGCGGCGGACGTGTCACAGCTGCCGCAGGCCGACTTCTTCGCCGTCGAGTCACTCCTGGGCCAGGCCGAGCGGAACAAGCTGGCCGAACTGCGGGACTTCCTGGCAGCCGAGGTGGCACCGCACGCCGCCGACTGGTGGAACAAGGCGGAGTTTCCCGCCCACATCCTGCCCAAGCTGGCCGCGCTGGAACTGAGCACGCCCGCCCACCGCGGCTACAGCCACCTGTTCGCGGGGCTGGTCATCGCGGAGATAACGCGCGTGGACACGTCCCTCGCCACGTTCTTCCTGGTCCACCACGATCTCTTCGTCGAGTCCCTGCATACCTTCGGCAGCGGGGACCAGAAGCAGCGGCTGCTGGCTGACGCCTCGGAGCTGCGCACCACGGGCGCCTTTGCCCTCACTGAGCCCCTGCACGGCTCGGATGTGGCGGGCGGGATGGAGACGCGGGCCCGGCGGATCTCCTCCAGCACCGGGGATGCGGACGACGACGGCGACACCTGGGTGCTCAACGGTGCCAAGCGGTGGATCGGCAACGGGACTTTCTGCGACTACATGCTGGTGTGGGCACGGGACGAGGCGGACGGTGCCGTGCGGGGCTTCATCGTGGATGCCACCCTGCCGGGGGTCAGCCGGAGCAGGATCGAGAACAAGATTGCCCTGCGCACGGTCCAGAACGCGGACATCGTGTTCCATGACGTCCGGGTAGCGGAGGCGGACCGGTTCAGCGGGATCAGCAGCTTCGAGGACACCAAGGAACTGCTGCGCAGCTCCCGGATCATGGTGGCCTGGCAGACGGTGGGCCAGCAGTTGGCGGCGTTCGACGTGGCCAGGCGGTACGCCGTGGAACGCGAGCAGTTCGGCCGGCCGCTGGCACACTTCCAGCTGATCCAGCAGCAGCTGGTGACCATGCTGGGCAACGCCGTGGCCAGCATGGCCATGATGGCCGGGATTGCCAGGCTCCAGGACCAGGGCGCGGCCGACATGGCGCAGGTGGCTCTGGCCAAGTCCTACCTCAGTGCGCGGATGCGTGAGACGGTGGCGCTGGGCCGGTCCATCCTGGGCGGAAACGGCATCGTCACCGATTACCGGATGGCCAAGATCTTCGCCGACGCCGAGGCCATCTACACCTACGAGGGATCGTTCGAGGTGAACACCCTGATTGTGGGCCGCGCCATTACCGGTATCTCGGCCATCTCCTAAGCGGGGTACGGCTGCTTCTCGCCCGCCTCCACCCTGATGTCCAGGCTGTTGTTCCGTACCGGCATGGGGCAGGTGCCGTAGGGGGTGAAGGCGCTGGGGTAGTTGATGGCCCGGTTGAAGTCCAGCACCACCGAGCCGTCCGGGCGGGGCCTGGGGAGCGAGAGCTTCCGCCAGTCGTCGGTGGTGTCGCCGTTGGTCTCGTCATGGAACGTGACGGTCAGGGCGCCGAGTTTCTCTTCCTCCGCCTGGAGCCGGAATTCATGGGGGCTGCCGGGGAGGCGGAAAACGACCTCGCCCACGCTGCGGTGCACGCCGTCCACCAACGGATTCGCGGTGCCGATCGGTACGTCCGCCGGCACCGGGTAGGGCTCAAAGCGGCCCGTCACCTCCCAGTCGGGGTTGTAGGGATAGGTGGGCACGCCGTCGAAGTCCGTGAAAACCGGCGACGACGAGTCCCGGGTGCGGATGGCGTACCGCCCGCCGCGCATGGCCAGTTCCACCACCACCCGGTTCCCGTTGGGCCCGCCGAACTGCACCCACATCAGCGACTCCTCGTCGGCCAGGACCGCGGAAATGGTGCCGTCCACCCTTTCCCCGGTCTCCACCAGCGTGAGCCCGTCCGATGCCGCGGCGGTGAGGAACGCCGTCGTGCCCGCGCCGTCCGTGGACCACAGGCCCGGGGCCAGGTCGACGGCGGCGGGGGAGTCTTCGAGCCACTGGAAGGAGGTGAGGGTGAGCCAACCGTGCGGCGTTGCAAGGGCTTTGTCGCGGTTGGTGCGGAAACGCTGCCAGCGTTCCATCCTGGCGGTTGACGTGGCGGCGGCTGGGGTGGTGGCCATGGTTCCTTCCGGTTGCGTCTGCCCCCGCTACAACCCCCGCCGCATGCTGCTTGTTCCCGCCGGCTGGGAGAGTAGCGTTCTGTCATGAAGATCGCAGTTCTTGGCACAGGCACTGTAGGGCGGGCGCTGTCGGCAGCGTTCAACAGGCTGGGACACGAGGTTGTCCTGGGTACGCGCGACCCCGGGGAAACCGCCGCCCGCACCACCCCGGATGCCATGGGCGGCCCGCCCTTCAATGAGTGGCTGGCAGGACACCGCGGCATCAGGCTGGCGACGTTCGCGGAAGCGGCAGGCGACAGCGAGGTGGTGGTCAACGCAACGAACGGGGCGGCGTCCCTGGCGGCGCTGGCAGCGGCCGGCGAGGCGCGGCTGGCAGGAAAGATCCTGGTGGACGTGTCGAACCCGCTGGACTTTTCGCAGGGCAGGCCGCCGGTGCTGAATCCAGTGAACACGGAGAGCCTGGCCGAGCGCATCCAGCGGGCGTTTCCCGAAGCCCGCGTGGTGAAGACGCTGAACACCATGAACGCCGGGCTGATGGTGGAACCCCGCAGGCTCGCCGACGGAGAGCACTCCGTGTTCGTCTCCGGGGACGACGCCGGGGCCAAGAAGGTGGTCACCGGACTGCTGGCGGAACTGGGCCACCGGGACGTCATCGACCTCGGTGACATCACCTCCGCCCGCGGCGCCGAGATGGTGCTGCCGCTCTGGTTGCGGCTCTTTGGCGCGCTGGGAACCCCGGACTTCAACTTCAAAGTGGTCCGCCGGGGTTGAATGGGTGAGTGGACATCCTTGAAGGAGTAAACCGGGAATGGCTGGCCGCACTGACCTGGCTGGCGGCGCTGCTCGCCGGCGCGGGGGTGCTGCTCTGGCGACGCCGGCGTGCGGACCTCGCCGCGCTCACCGCCGTCGCCGTCTTCATGGCAGCAAACGTGGGCGCCGGCATCTATGTCCTGAACCACCTGGCGGACGGGCGCTGGGGCGGGGACGCGCAGGCGAGGCTCGTCCCGCCGTCGCTGTCCGGAACCCCGGTGGTGGGCCAGTTCCTGGCGCCGCTCGACGGAGCCATGGCAGGCATGGCGGGCGGAGTCAACGACTTCATCGACTTCCGCGCCGCGCTGCCTGTGGCGCTGGACTTCTTCGCAGCCGCCGGCTGGGCCCTGGCCGTTTCGGTGCCGGTGGCGCTGGCAGCCGCCGCCGTCCAGGCGGGAAGGGCCCGCCGCCGGAACGCTGATGGCTGCCTGGCGCACCGAGGTGGCGCAACTCCGTGCCGAGCTTGACGGCGTCAAACGCCACGTAGGGTACCGCGACATCTTTTGAGACGGATTCCACTGCTGCACCGCGCCGGGGGTAGCATCTTTAGCTAGTAACGTGGCTCACAGTATCCAGCGCAGTGTACGAGCCAAGTCCAAAACCCTCGAAAGATTGCGTCAATGGCACACACTGCAACAGCGCCCGAAACAGATCTCGCCTCCGAACTGCGCGCGGACGTCCGGCGCGTCTCCACCCTGCTGGGGGAATCACTGGTCCGCCAGCACGGACCGGAACTCCTGGACCTCGTGGAGCAGGTCCGGCTCCTGACCAAGGAATCCAAGGAAGCGGCCCGTGGCGGTGCGCATGCCACCGGTCCATGGAGCGCGCACGACGTCGTTGCCCAAGTCCGTGAACTCCTCGGCTCGCTGCCCATCGAGCAGGCAACGGACCTGGTGCGCGCCTTCGCGTTCTACTTCCACCTGGCCAACGCCGCCGAACAGGTCCACCGGGTCCGCGGCCTGCGGACCCGCGCCGAAAAGGACGGCTGGCTGGCCAAGACCGTGGCGGACATCGCCGCCCAGGCCGGCCCCGAAGTCCTGCAGGAAGTGGTCAACGGGCTGGACGTGCGCCCCATTTTCACGGCACACCCCACCGAGGCCTCCCGCCGCTCCGTCCTGGACAAGATCCGCAAGCTCTCCGACGTCCTGTCCCAGCCCACCGCCGAAGGGTCAACCGCCCGGCGCCGGCAGGACCGGCAGCTGGCCGAGATCATCGACCAGATGTGGCAGACCGACGAACTGCGCCAGGTCCGGCCCACGCCGGTCGATGAAGCCAGGAACGCCATCTACTACCTGGGCGGCATCCTCACCGACGCGATGCCCGAAATGCTCACCGAGCTCTCCGAACTCCTGGGCGAGCACGGCGTCACCCTGGCCTCCAAGGACGCCCCCATCCGGTTCGGCTCCTGGATCGGCGGCGACCGCGACGGCAACCCGAATGTCACAGCCGCCGTGACCCGCGAGATCCTGCAGATCCAGAACCAGAGCGCCATCCGCATCAGCATCGGCATGATCGACGAACTCATCTCCATCCTGTCCAACTCCACAGCGCTGGCAGGCGCGGATGAGGCATTGCTCGAGTCCATCGATGAGGACCTGAAGAAGCTGCCCGGCCTGGACAAGCGGGTCCTGGAACTGAACGCCCATGAGCCGTACCGGCTGAAGCTCACCTGCATCAAGGCCAAGCTCATCAACACCGGCAAGCGCGTTGCCGCGAACTCCAACCACGAGCACGGCCGCGATTACAGCGGCACCGATGAACTCATGGCGGACCTGCAACTGCTGGAACTGTCGCTGCGCAACCACTCCGCTGCCCTGGCCGCGGACGGCGCCCTGGCCCGCGTCCGCCGCGCCATCGCCTCCTTCGGCCTGCACCTGGCCACCCTGGACATCCGCGAACACGCGGACCACCACCACGACGCCGTGGGGCAGCTGATGGACCGAATCGGCGGCCCCGGGCTGCGCTACGCCGAGCTGAGCCGTAAGGAGCGCTTCGAGGTGCTGGGCTCCGAACTGGCCTCCCGCCGCCCGCTGTCCGGCCACCCGATCAAGCTCGACGGCGCCGCCGACGGCACCTACGACGTGTTCCGGGAAATCCGGCGGGCCCTGCGCATGTACGGCCCGGACGTCATCGAGACCTACATCATCTCCATGACCCGCGGCGCCGACGACGTCCTGGCCGCCGCCGTCCTGGCCCGTGAAGCCGGCCTGGTGAACCTCTTCGGTGACAAGCCCTACGCCAAGCTCGGCTTCGCGCCGCTGCTGGAGACGGTGGAGGAGCTGCGGGCCTCGGCCGAGATCGTCGACCAGCTGCTGTCCGACCCCTCCTACCGTGAACTGGTGCGGCTGCGCGGCGACATCCAGGAAGTGATGCTGGGCTACTCGGACTCCAACAAGGAATCCGGCGTGATGACCAGCCAGTGGGAGATCCACAAGACCCAGCGCAAGCTGCGGGATGTGGCGGCGAAGCACGGAGTGCGCGTTCGCCTGTTCCACGGCCGCGGCGGCTCCGTTGGCCGTGGCGGCGGGCCCACCTATGACGCCATCCTGGCCCAGCCCAACGGCGTCCTGGAAGGCGAAATCAAGTTCACCGAGCAGGGCGAAGTCATCTCGGACAAGTACTCCCTGCCGGAGCTTGCCCGCGAAAACCTGGAGCTTTCGCTGGCCGCGGTGCTGCAGGGTTCGGCCCTGCACCGCGATCCGCGGACCTCCGAGGACCAGCGGGAACGGTACGGGCACGTCATGGAGGCCATCTCGGACGCCGCCTTTGAGCGCTACCGCAAGCTGATCGACCACCCGGACCTGCCCGCCTACTTCATGGCCTCCACCCCGGTCGAGCAGCTGGGCTCCCTCAACATCGGCTCCCGTCCGTCCAAGCGCCCGGACTCCGGCGCCGGGCTGGGCGGCCTGCGCGCCATCCCGTGGGTCTTTGGCTGGACCCAGTCGCGGCAGATCGTGCCCGGCTGGTTCGGTGTGGGCTCCGGGCTCAAGGCCGCCCGTGAGGCCGGACATTCCGCCCAGCTGGTGGAGATGATGGACCACTGGCATTTCTTCCGCTCCGTGCTGTCCAACGTGGAAATGACGCTCGCCAAGACAGACATGGACATCGCGGGCTACTACGTGGCCACCCTGGTCCCGGAGGAGCTGCACCACCTGTTCCGGGCCATCCGGGAAGAGTATGAGCTCACTGTGGCCGAGGTCCGGAAGCTGACCGGCGAGAACCTGCTCCTGGACGCACAGCCCACGCTGAAGCGATCCCTGGAAATCCGCGACCAGTACCTGGACCCCATCAGCTACCTCCAGGTGGAACTCCTGCGCCGCATCCGCACCGAGGCCGAAATCAGCGGAGCCGAAATTGACGAGCGCCTCCAGCGGGCCATGCTGATCACCGTCAACGGCGTGGCGGCCGGCCTCCGCAACACCGGCTAAAACCCCCTTCGTTGCCCCATCACTTATGGTCCCTAACCGGCGGGAATAGGGACCATAAGTGATGGAGCATCCGGCGGTTTGGATAGGGTTGGAGGCATGCCTTCCTTCCAGACCCGCCTCAAGATCACCGGGCTGCGGCCGGGCAATCCGCCCGAGGCTGTGATGGACGCGGCCGTCGAGGCGCTGGGCACCCGCCACCACGTGGAGGCACACCAGCTCCAGATCGCCGGCGGCGTGCCGCAGCTGAACCTGCGCTTCCTCGTCGAAGCCAGCGAGTACAGCGGCGAGAACCGCCAGGCATTGGAGTCGGCAGCCATGATGCGCGACGCCGTCGAACGCGTTGCGCTGACAGGCTCGCTCAGCGTGCTGCGGCGCAGCCGCGGCAAGTGGCTGCCCGTCTAGCCTGCGCCGGGGAGGGAATCGGGTTCATCCACCACCGGTGACCGGTTCCCGCGCCGCCGGGTGACGATGATGCCCACCACGGCGCCGATCACCAGGCCCACGGCCACGCCGATCAGCGAGCTGGCCCAGAACGGCAGCTTGGTGGCTGATCCCGTGAAGTAGCCAAGCCCCACCAGCCAGCACGCCCACAGGACCGCGCCCAATCCGGCACAGAGGCTGAAACCGCGGACGGAGACGTTGGCGATGCCGGAGGCGGCCGACGTGGCCAGCCTGCCGCCCGGGATGAACCGGGCCCCGATGATGGTGCCGTAGGTGGACGAACGGCCTGCCTTGGCCAGTGCCGCATGGATACCGGAATGGACGCGGCGGCCCCATTTCCAGCGGTCCAGCACGTGGCTCAGCCGCCGCCGGAAGAGGTGGAACACCACCATGTCGCCCAGCCAGGACGCCAGGGCGGCGAGGATGAGGACCAGGAACACGTTGGCCCGTCCGTCCGCGGACAGCGCGCCGCCGGTGATCACCACCATTTCCGACGGGATGGGCGGAAAAATGGCATCGCCGAGGACCACCGGGATGACCCAGAAATAGAGGGCCGTCCCCCAGCTGTCAACGCTGCCGAAGTCCATTGCCTCAACGTACCGCACTTGGGAAACTGGCCGCATGCGGGTTGCGGTTCTGCAGGGTGACATTACGGAGCGGCGCGTTGACGTGCTGGTGAACGCCGCAAATGCGTCGCTGTTGGGCGGCGGGGGAGTGGACGGCGCTTTGCACCGGGCGGCCGGGCCGGAGCTGCTGGCCGCGTGCCGGGAACTGCGGGCAACGCAGCTGCCCCATGGCCTCCAGACCGGGGCCGCCGTGGCAACACCGGCTTTCCGGCTGCCTGCCCGCTGGGTGATCCACACGGTGGGACCCAACCGCCACGCGGGCCAAACCAACCGCGCGCTCCTGGTGTCCTGCTTCAGCGAAAGCCTGCGGCTGGCAGACAGTCTGGCGGCGGGAACGCTTGCCTTTCCGGCGGTGGGAGCCGGTGCCTACGGCTGGCAGGCTGCGGCGGTGGCGCAAGCAGCGCTGGACGCGGTTGTGGGCTTCCGGGCGTCGCATCCGGCGAGCGGGCTGGAGTTGGTGGAGTTCGTACTGCACACCGGGGAGGCGGAGGCAGTGTTCAGGGACGTGCTGGAGCCGCTTCGCTGAGTTCCAGGCTGCTGCGGTACTCCACCGGTCTGCCGGAGACCGGATCCACGAACCGGATGCCGCGGGCCAGGAGCTGCAGGGGTTTGGCGTAGTTGTCCGGTGCCTTGTCCAGCAGGTCGGGGTAGAAGGCGTCGTTCACGATTCCCAGACCCAGCGAGGCCATATGAACCCGGAGCTGGTGGGTCTTTCCTGTGTGCGGTTCCAGCCGGTACCTGGCCAGGCGCTGCCCGGCGTTGTCGGCACCTGCCGCAGGCCCGCCGTCGAACGTTTCGAGCCGCTCAATCCTGGTTTCCGCGTTGGGCTCGCCGTCAATGACCTCGGCCAGCAGATAGCTGCGGGACTTGGTCATCCGGTTGCGGACCACCACGGGAAATTCGACGGCGGGGTACCCCGGCGCGGGCTCGGCGGCCGACACGCACTCGTACTCCTTCTGCACCTGCCGTTTCTCGAACAACACCTGGTACCTGCCGCGGGTGGCCGGGTTGGTGGAGAAGAGCAGGACGCCCGCGGTCATCCGGTCCAGCCGGTGCATGGGGATCAGGTCCGGCAGGCCCAGCTGGTTCCGCAGCCGAACCAGGGCCGACTCCTGGATGTAGGTGCCGCCCGGCGTGGTGGGCAGGAAGTGGGGCTTGTCCACCACCAGCAGGTGTCCGTCCTGGTGGAGGATGCTGATGTCCACGGGCAGCCGCGTCTCCGGCGGCAGGGTGCGGTAGTACCAGATGAAGGTGTGGTCTTCGAGCTTGGTGTGCCGGTTTAGGGGTACGCCGCCCTCGCCAACGATCTCGCCGGCGTCGAACCTGTCCTCGATGCCCTGCGGATCGATGTGCCCCCAGCGGTGCATCATGTAGTCCATTGCGGTGTCCCACGGCCCCTCTTCCGGGAGGCGCAGGCGGGTGGCGTTGACGCCGTCGCGCACGGGGAGGGGGGATTGCATCACCGGTCCATTCTACCGGCGCCTGTGTGGGCGGCTCCCAACAGGTGTTGCAGCCGCCGAATCGTGGGAAGCGTCCAGCTTGCCGGAATGTTCCGGCGGTCCCCGGCCCTTTCCGGCGGCTCCGCTTCCGACAATAAAAAAGTTCTTGACAATAAAAGTTGTCGGTTGCGACACTGGAGGCATGCAGGACATCGCAGTCATCGAGGACCCGGCCGCAGCCGAGGTATCGCTGGATCCCATCCGCACCCGGATCCTGCGGGAGCTGGTCCAGCCGGCCTCCGCCACGCAGTTGGCGGTCCGGCTGGGACTGCCCCGGCAGAAGGTGAACTACCACCTCAAGGCGCTGGAACGGCATGGGCTGGTGGAGTTGGTGGAGGAACGCCGCAAGGGCAACGTCACAGAGCGGGTCCTGCAGGCCACGGCAGCCTCCTACCTCATCTCACCCTCAGCGCTGAACGACGTTTCCCCGGATCCGCGCCGGTTCGCCGACCGCTTCTCCGCCTTCTGGCTGCTGGCGCTCGCGGGCCGGATGGTGCAGGAGGTGGGGAAGCTGATTGCCGGCGCCACCGCTGCCCGGCAGAAGCTGGCCACCTTCGCCATCGACGGCGAGATCACCTTCCGCACCGCCGCCGACCGGGCAGCCTTTGCCGAGGAGCTCGGCACTGAGGTCACCCGGCTGGTGGACAAGTATCACGACGGCGGGGCGTCACCGAAGGGGCGGCGGCACCGGCTCGTCGTGGCGCTGCACCCTGCACTCAAAGAGACCAGTGCCTTCGAGGCAACCGATGAATCCCATCCAGGCAACGAATCCCATCCAGGCAAGGAGCAGGACAAATGACCGACAACCGCAACTTCGAAATCGTCTACGACACGGAGCTCCCCGGCACTCCCGAGCGCGTCTGGGAAGCGGTAACCAATGGGACGCCCGCGTGGATGTTCCCCACGGACCAGTGGCCGGACGTCAAGACCGTGGAGGAGTACCCGAACCACCTGGTCTCCCGGATGGACGGGCCAGACGGCTGGTTCAACCAGCTGGAACACGTGCTGGAACCGCTCGACGGCGGCAGGGCCCGGCTGCGCTACGTCCACAGCGGCATTTTCGCGGACAACTGGGACCAGCAGTACGACGGCGCGAGCCGCCACACCGAGTTCTACCTGCACACGCTGGGCCAATATCTGCAGTACTTCGACGGCAGGCCGGTGGTGTTTACGGACATCCAGGCGCCGTCGGCCTCCCAGGCCCCGGACGGCTTCATGCGGCTCCGCGAAGCATTGGGCGTCAGTTCGGCCATGCAGGGGGCTCAGGTGGAGGCGGAGCTCGACGGCGTAGGCCGGCTTGCAGGCAAGGTGGACTTCTCGAACGAGCACTTCATGGGTCTGCGCAGTGCGGACGCCCTCTACCGGTTCTTCGGCCGCAACGCTTTCGGAGCCCCTGTGGGCATGACCGTCCACGACTTCAGCGGCGCCGGTGATTCCGAAACCACGGCCAAGGCCTGGGGCGGCTTCCTGGAGCGGGTTTACGCGTAAAGCGCCCTGGAGTGCAGCGACGCACAAAATACTTATCGACTCGGTAAATACCTGGCGTGGTGGATATATCACCCGCGTCAGGTATTTTGCATGCCGCGCTCGAATATGCGCCTCGAAAAGCGGTGGCGTCAGGCGGCCCAGCCGCGGGCTATCGCGTCCAGGGCGGAGTTGTAGGCGCCGGACCAGTCGGCGTCCGGCGGACCTACCTGCGCCAGTTCGAGGCTCACAAGCCCGTGCACCTGGCCCCATATGGCGATGGCGACCACTTCCACAGGTTCACTCCTCAGTGTGCCCGCGTCTTGGGCCGCGGCCACGGCCTCCATCAGGGGATCCATCGCGCCCGCAGTGACTTCAGGGCTCGGCTCGCAATCCACGTAGGCGGCAAGGGCTCCGCCGAACATCAGCCGGTAGAGCGCCCTGTGCTTCAGTGCCCATGTCCGGTAGGCAGCCCCAAGTCCCTGCAGCCCATCCGGGGCTGCCGCCAGTTGCGAGTCCCGGAAGGAGCGGAAACCATCCTCCACTACGGCAGTGAGGAGCTGGGACTTGCCGCCGAAGAGGGAGTAGACGGCGGTGGTGGACGTTCCCGCGGCAGACGCCACATCCCGCAAAGTCACCTTGGCCGGCCCGTCCCGGTCTACCAGCTCGGCGGTCGTCACGAGCAGTTCCTGCCGCAGGGAATCGTTATGGATCACAGGTCTTGCCATGCCCTCCATTGTTTCATAACCTTGTTTCGTAACGTCGTTACAAAACTTCTTTGCCACAACCCAAGGAGCTTCCCATGGCGCAAAGTGTCTTTCCCGGCCGCTACACGGCCGATCCTGGCCGCCACTCAGTGACGGTCTTCCTGATCGGCATGCGGGCCAACAGGTGGTGGAAGCTGTGGACGGTCGGCAAGGTGGCAAGTGCCATGCCCCGGATGCTCCAGCACCTGGCCGGGGACCCGGCGTCGGGAATGCTGGGGTACCAGCAGTGGTTCGGCCGGACCACCATGCTGCTCAGTTATTGGGAAAGCCCGGAACACCTGCGGAAATTCGCCGCCGACCGGGAATCCCCCCACCTTGAACCCTGGCGGCGGTTCATGAGAGAGACTGCCGGAAGCGGAGATGTCGGCGTGTGGCACGAGACCTACCAGGTGCCTGTTGCCGGAATTGAAGTTATTTACAACGGGATGCCGCTCTTTGGCCTGGCCAAAGCGACGGCCCATGTTCGGGTGGGAGCCGGGACCAATACTGCCAAGCAACGGATGGGCAGGTTTGGCAGGCACCCGGCACCGGTCAGGCAATAGCCACGTCCGGGGCCTTCCTGAGGCTCCGGCGCAGTTGCGGGGCGGCGTCGAGCCGGTCCTGTGCAGAACGCAAGGCCAGCACTGCGGTTTCCAGCTTTTCCGGCGGCAGCGTAAACGGCAGGCGGAGATACCGTTCGAACGCACCGCCGATTCCAAACCGTGGCCCCGCCGCCAGCCGGATGCCGAAGTCCGGAGCAATGACCGTCAGGGCGGTGCTGGTGGGGCCGGGCAACCGGCACCACGCGGACAGGCCCCCTGACGGGTAGAGGGTTTCCCATGCCGGGAGGTGGCATGCGAGGAGTTCCAGCAGGACTGCCCGGTTCTCCCGGAGCCCAGCGAGGCGGGCCGGGAGCGGTTCGTCCAGGGCGCGGACCAGGTGGGCTGCCGCAAGCTGCTCCATGACGGGGCCGCCCAGGTCCAGGGATGTACGGGCGGCTGCAAACCGCTGGATCATGTCCCCTGACGCACGGATCCAGCCGGTCCGCAGGCCGCCCCAATGGGACTTGCTGAGCGTACCGATGGTCACCACTGCAGGACTGAACGCCGCCACCGGAGTTGTGGGAGCGCCGTCGAGGTTCAGTTCCCGCAGGGTCTCGTCCACCACCAGGATGGTACCGGCCACAGCAGCCGCCTTCACCAGCTCGCGGCGCTGGCTGTCCGGCATGAGCTGGCCGGTGGGGTTGTGGAAGTCCGGCACCACATAGGCCATTTTGGGCCGCTGCTGCACTAGTGCGGCCTTGAGCCCCTGCATGTCCCAGGCCACGGTGGCCAGGTTGCCTGTCCTGCTGGAGCCTGCGGGTTGGAGGACGTGGGTGGGTGTGAATGCCACGGGTACTGCACGGCACCCCGCAGCACGGATGGCATCCAGCGCGTTCGGGTAGCTCGGATGTTCCACCAGCACCTTGTCCTGCCGGCTGGTCAGGGCGCGAAGGATGATGTTCAGGGCGTGCTGCGCCCCGGAGGTCACCAGTACCTGGTCTGCCGTGGTGGGCACGCCCGCAGCCGTGTAGCGTGCCGCGACTGCTTCGCGCAGGGGGAGCAGGCCCATGGCGTCGTAACCGAACCCGGGCAGCAGCGCCGGAAGTTCGGTCAGGGCCGCCGCGAAGGCCCGGTGGACCAATTCACCACTGGCGGGCAGGGATGAATAAGCCAAGTCGATCAAACCCTCCGGCGCTGCCAATCCGGGTGCTGCCAGCCCGGGTGCTGCCAGTCCCACCGCGCCGGGGCCCGGCGCGTCGGCTACTTCTGCCGCCTTTCCCTGCCGGGACCGCCCCGGGTTGCCATTCAGTG
The DNA here is from genome assembly GCF_006715165.1 of Arthrobacter sp. SLBN-122. NCBI lineage: Bacteria > Bacillati > Actinomycetota > Actinomycetes > Micrococcales > Micrococcaceae > Arthrobacter > Arthrobacter sp. SLBN-122. The sequence goes on from NZ_VFMS01000001.1 coordinate 2,603,715, forward strand.
GGCCACGAAGCACCATGGTGCCCGCCGCCGTCGTGCGTGGAATCCTGGTGCGGCTCCTGCTACCCTGTCCGCCGCTTAGGAAGCCCTGTTCGCGGAGTTGGCCATAGGCCGCCGTCACCGTGGTCCGGCTGACGCCCAGGGCTGCGGAAAGGGCACGTTCGCTGGGCAGCGCCGTGTCCAGGGCTACCCGGCCGTCCAGCACCAGGAGACGGACGACGTCGGCGAGCTCCCGGTAGGCGGGCGACGTCCCGGGATTCCAGGTGCCAAGGAGGCGCGCAAGTGCCGATGCGGTGAGGGAAGACATCAGGCCAGTATCTCAAACTGGCTATGTATTCCAATGCCAGTTGCGTGGAAAGGTTGGCTGCATGATGACCCGCAGACTCCTCCAGCTCTTCACCGGCCTTGCCATGTACGGCATCTCGCTCGCCATGTTCATCCGTGCGGGCCTTGGCCTGGATCCCTGGGATGTGTTCCACCAGGGCCTGGCCAACCGGACCGGCCTAAGCATCGGCGTGGTGGTCATCATTGTGAGTTTCCTGGTCTTGCTGCTGTGGATCCCGCTGCGGCAGTGGCCAGGTTTCGGAACGTTGTGCAACGCGGTGCTCGTGGGAGTGTTTGCGGATGTTGGACTGGCGCTTATCCCGGCCGTGTCCCAGATCGCAGGCCAGTTTGCGCTCCTGGGCGGCGCCATTGTGCTTAATGGCATCGCCTCCGCATGCTACATCGGGGCGCGTTTCGGACCAGGGGCGCGGGACGGGCTGATGACCGGGCTGGCCCGGCGCACCGGGTGGTCAGTCCGGCTGTCCCGCACGCTCATTGAGGTGTGCGTCCTGGCCATCGGCTGGCTGCTGGGTGGTTCGGTGGGCCTGGGCACCGTGGCCTACGCCCTGGCCATCGGTCCTTTGGTCCATGTGCTGCTGCCGCGCTTCATGGTTCCCGCTTCCCCGCTGAAGACCGCCGCCGGGGCCACTGCCGTCAAGGCTCCGGAACACTGTGCCTGAACAAGCCTGTGCCTGAACAGGTCAAACACTGAACAGGTCAAGCCCTGAACGGATCTGGCCCTGAACGGATCTGGCCCTGAACGGATCTGGCCCTGAACGGATCAAGCCGGCGCGGGCTGGCACTTCGGGCAGAAATAGATGTCGCGTTCCTCCTCGCCGTTCGGTTTGCCCAAAAGTCCGCACTGGATGGGGGTGCCGCATTTCAGGCACGGCTGGCGCTCCCGGCCGTACACCCAGTAGCCGGGCCTGCCCGCCATCCTGCCCACCGGCATGCCGCGGGCGTTGAGGATGGTCACGCGGCGCCCGGGCCCAAGGTTGACCTCCAAAAGCTGTTTGGCGTCGCTCATCAGGGTCCGCACGTCCGTGACCCCGGAAACAGGAGTAGCGGGATGGACTGCGGACAGGAAACATGCCTCGCAACGGTAAATGTTGCCGATGCCCGCGAGGTTCCGCTGGTCCAGGAGCGCAACTCCCACCGGCACCTCGGGCTGGGAGCGGACCCGGCGTTCCGCCTCGTCAAGGTCCCAGTCCGGGCCCAGGAGGTCCGGCCCGAGGAATCCCACGATGGAGTCCTCGTTGGCGGTAGGCACCACTTCCACAATGCCCAGGGAGAAGCCGACGGCGTCGGCCGCGGCGGTGCGCAGCACGCACCGGGCGGTGAAACCGGGCTTCCGCCACCGTCCGCCGGGCGGATAGACCTGCCAGGCGCCTTCCATCTTCAGATGTGAGTGGATGGTCAGCCTCTTGTCCTCCGGGCTGACCACCCGCATCAGCAGGTGCTTGCCCCGGGGGATTACCTCGTCAACGGTCCAGCCGGCCAGGTTCAGCGTGGCGAACCGGGGCACCCGGAAATCGGATGCCAGCAACGTCTGTCCGGCCAGGGCCTGATGCAGCTGGCGGGCGGCCCGCCAGACGGAATCGCCCTCAGGCACGGATCCTCAATCCCTTCGGAGTGGAGTAGGCGCCGGCGGCGCTGAGGGCCGCAGCGACCGGGGTGTCCAGGATGCCCTGCCCGTTCACTTTCTCCATGATCAGCTTGTCCACGGCTCCCCGGGTCACAACACCCGCCAGCGCCGCCCCCGCAGCGGCGAGGACGGCCTCGTCATCACTGAACGACAGCAGTGTCTTTCCGCCCCGCTCCACATAGAGGACCAACGCACCGTCCACCAGGACAACCAGCGCACCGGCTTTCCTGCCCGGGCGGTGACCCGTTCCGGCGTCGTCCTGCAGTGCGGGCCAGGGGAGGGCCGCACCATAGGGGTTGGCGGGATCGGTGGCGGCGAGTGCCAGGGCCACCGGTTCCGCCTTGGCCAGTTGCGTGTCTTCCGAGTAGGAGCGCAGCCGGTCCACGGTGGCGGGAACGGCGAACTGGGCGGCGCCCAGGTGTTCGATGAAGTAACCGCGGCGGCAGCGGCCGGCCTCCTCCAGCCGGGCCAGCACCTTGTACATGAGGCCGAAGCCGCCCAGGATCTGTTCGGCCATGACAGAGCCCCTGGTGACCACGCCGTAGCGGTCCAGCAGGAGTTCCGCGGTGGCCCTGGCATGGATGGTGGGATCGAGTTCAGGTTCCGGGAGCGCGGACCAGCGGCCTGCGGCAGTGGGCGGGGCGGCGGCACCCTGCGGTCCGTACCTGCCCCCGGCCAGTCCCGGGGACCCCATCAGGCCGGTGCCGTGGGAACGTCCCAGCCGGCTCAGACGCGGCGCCCGGGCACGCGGTGCCCGGGCCACCTGCCGGTGGGCCGTGTGGCCCCCGGCGATCAAGGACCGCACCGGGGCGAAAGTGTCCCCGGTGATCCTGCCGGCCCACGCGAGGTCCCACAGCGCAGCCACCACTTCCTGGTCCCCCAGCACGGCGTCCATGCCGCCCGCCACTTCGGTCAGCTGGCGGAAGAAATACCCGCCGCCGTTGTTGCGCAGGTGGTCCAGGAGCCGCTGGCCGGCGTCCCCCGGTTCGAACCCGGGCGCGGGGTTGAGCGTCAGTTCCACCGAATCCGCCAGGTGCAGGCTGATCCAGCCGTCGTTTCCGGGAAGCGCTCCAGCCCCGGACCAGATCACTTCACCTGCGGCCATCAGTTCATCCAGCATGGCGGGCTGGTAGTTGGAGACCCTGGTGGCCAGCACCAGGGGTTCCCAGGCCGAGGCAGGAACGGGCACCCCGGAGAGCTGGTCGATGGCGGTGATGATGCCGTCCAGGCCGCGCAGCGAAGGCTGGCCGCGGCCGCCGCCGGGAGTCCGGACATGCTGCCACGCCGGCAGGAAACGTCCATAGGCGGCGGCATCCACCGGTTCCACTTCTGCCCGCAGCGCGGCCAGGGAACGACGGCGGAGCTTGCGCAGCACCTCGGCGTCGCACCATTCGCTGGAAACAATGTGCGGAACATCGGAGGTAGGAGAGACGGCTGCAGGTCCATCCGCTGGAAGTGGTCCGCCCGGTTGTCCGGCATCAAGCGACGCGTCCCCGTCACCGTTGGAATCCGGCTCTGCGGCCTCCGGCGGTGCGGCATGCGGCCGGAACTCACCCTCCACCACACGTCCATCCGCTGCCAGGCGTTTCAGGGCCGTACCCACCACGGCCACACCGAGGCCCAGTCGGGCGGCAGCCTCGGCTGCGGTAAAGGGCCCATGTGTCCGCGCATACCGGGAAACGAGATCGCCCAGGGGATCGGACACTGGCTCGATGAAAGCCAGCGGAACTCCCATGGGCAGGGGAACACCAATGGCGTCGCGGAGGCGGGCTGCGTCCTCCACCGCGGCGAAGCGTTCCACGCCGCCGATGTTCACTTTGATGGCGCGGTTGGCGCGCTGAAGCGCGGCCAGGTGCGCCACCGCCTCTTCCACGGTGGCGGCAGGCTCGACCGGCGCGGTTTCATCGGGCCCGGCCTCCACGGCCCCATGCGCGAGATCCTGCCCAACTCCACCGGCATCGTGCCCAACCACCGCCGCACCCTGGAGCCGTGCCGCCGTCTCCTCGGGCGCGAGCGGGCCCAGCAACCGCAGGAGGTCGGCGACTCCTTCCATCCCCCGTGCGCGCCGGTCCGGCGCCAGGCGCTGCAGTTCGCGTTCGGTGGCCTCGATAACCTTGGCGTCCAGGAGCTCGCGCAGCTCCACCCGGCCCAGCAACTCGTTCAGGAGGGTGGAGTCCAGGGCCAGGGCGGCGGCCCGCCGCTCCGCGAGCGGGGAGTCGCCCTCGTAGAGGAACTGCGCCACATAGCCGAAGAGGAGGGACTTGGCGAACGGCGAGGGCTGCTGGGTGGTGGTCTGGACAATCCGCAGTTCCCGCCGTTCCACGGACGCGGCAATGTCCTTCAACGCAGGCAGGTCGTAGACGTCCTGCAGGCATTCGCGCACCGTTTCCAGCACGATGGGAAACGTGGGGTACTTCCTGGCCACGTCCAGCAGCTGTGCCGACCGCTGGCGCTGCTGCCACAGCGGCTGGCGTTTGCCGGGGGTCTGTCGGGGCAGCAGGAGCGCGCGGGCTGCGCACTCCCGGAACCGTGAGGCGAACAGGGCACTGCCGCCCACCTCGGCCGTGACGATCTGCTCAAGTTCCTCGGGATCGAAGAGGAACAGCTCGGCGCCGGGCGGCTCGTCCTCCATCATGGGCACCCGCAGCACGATGCCGTCGTCGGCTGCCATGGCGGAGCCGTCCAGCCCGTAGCGCTGGTGCAGCCGTTGCCCCACGGCAAGGGCCCACGGCGCGTGCACCGGCATACCGAACGGACTGTGCAGGATGACCCGCCAGTCGCCCAGTTCGTCATGGAACCGCTCCACAACCAGTGTGGTGTCACTGGGCACCACCTCCGTGGCCTGCTTCTGCTCGCTGAGGTACTGGATAAGGTTGTTCGCGGCGAATTCATCCAGGCCGCTGGCCTTGCAGCGCTCGGTGGCAGGCCCGGCGTCGGACGCGGACAGTTCACGCACGAAGGCGCCCAGCGCGCGGCCCAGGTCCACGGGCCGGCCCAGCGAATCGCCCTTCCAGAACGGCAGCTTGCCGGGCTGCCCGAACGCGGGGGACACCAGGACGCGGTCGTGGGTGATGTCCTCGATCTTCCAGCTGGTGGCACCCAAGGCAAAGACGTCCCCCACCCGGGACTCGTAGACCATTTCTTCGTCCAGCTCGCCCACCCGCCGGCCGCCCTTCGGCGCGCGTGCCGGTTTGCCGTCCTCCGAGGGGGAGGCGGAGCCCTCCTGTTCGGTGCCGATGATGTAGACGCCGAACAGGCCGCGGTCCGGGATGGTGCCCCCGGATGTGACCGCAAGGCGTTGGGCCCCGGGCCGTCCCTCGATGGTGCCGGCATTTCGGTCCCAGATGATGCGGGGCCGGAGTTCGGCGAATTCGTCTGACGGGTACCGCCCCGCCAGGAGGTCGAGGGTGGCTTCGAACGCTGACCGCGGAAGCGAGGCAAATGGTGCGGAGCGCCGGACGGTGCTGAACCATTCCTCCACATCGATCCTGCCCAGGGCGGTTGCGGCCACGGTCTGCTGGGCCAGGATGTCCAGCGGGTTGGCCGGGATGCTGAGCCGCTCGATCTTGCCGCCCAGCATCCGCTCGACCGTGATGGCCGTGTGGACCAGGTCCGCCCGGTGCTTGGGGAAAAGGACGCCCTGGGAAATCTCGCCCACCTGGTGCCCGGCGCGGCCCACCCGCTGCAGCCCACTGGCCACGGATGGCGGCGATTCCACCTGCACCACCAGGTCCACGGCGCCCATGTCGATGCCCAGCTCCAGGGACGAGGTGGCAACGACGCACCGCAGCCGCCCGGATTTAAGGTCGTCCTCGATCAGGGCACGCTGGTCCTTGGACACCGAGCCATGGTGGGCCCGGGCCAGCACCGGATCGGCGCCGGCGGAGCTCCCGGCCTGCGCCATCATGTGTGCAGGGGTGGCGGTGGAAGCGGGAATGCCCGACGCCGGTCCCCCTGGCGTGCCGGCTGCGCCTATCTGCCCTTCCGGGCCCGGGTCATCCCAGCCTCCGCCCACGGCAATCAGTTGGCGTTCGGCGTAGATCTCGTTGAGGCGTGCAGTGAGGCGTTCGGCGAGCCGCCGGGAGTTGGCGAAGACGATGGTGGACTGGTTGGCCAGCACCAGGTCCACGATCTTTTCCTCCACATGCGGCCAGATGGACGCCTGCGGCTGCAGCCCGGACGCGGGGCCGGAATCAAACGCCCCGGCCGCTCCCTGCAGGTCCGACATGTCCTCCACCGGCACCGACACAGTGAGGTCCCAGTTCTTCCTGGCTGGCGGCGCCACGATCTCGACGGGGGCCGAACCGGCAAGGAACTGGGCCACGAGTTCCCGGGGCTCCACCGTGGCGGAAAGCCCGATGCGCTGCGCGGGTTTGGGCAGCAGCGCGTCCAGCCGCTCCAGGGACACGGCAAGGTGGGCCCCGCGCTTGGTGCCGGCCACCGCGTGGACCTCGTCAATGATGATGGTGTCCACCTCGGCCAGGGTTTCGCGGGCCTTCGAGGTGAGCATGAGGAACAGGGACTCGGGGGTAGTGATGAGGATGTCCGGCGGGTTGGTCAGCAACGCGCGGCGGTCGTTGGCGGGAGTGTCCCCGGACCGGACTCCCACCGTGATCAGCGGCGCGGGAAGTTCCAGCCGCTTTGCCGTCTGGGTGATGCCGATCAGTGGGGAGCGCAGGTTCCGTTCCACGTCGACGCCGAGGGCCTTGAGGGGCGAAATGTAGAGGACACGGGTCTTGCGTTTGGGCGCCCGGACCCGCCTGCCTTTCACCGGTGCCTCAGCAGCGGCGGGGTCAGGGGCGTGGGATGCCGAGACCAGTAGCCTGTCCAGGGCCCAGAGGAAGGCTGCGAGGGTCTTTCCCGAACCGGTTGGGGCCACCACCAGCGCATGCGACCCCGAGGAGATGGCGTTCCAGGCGCCTGCCTGCGCAGGTGTGGGCGCCGAAAACGCGCCCAGGAACCAGTCCCTGGTGGGCCGGCTGAATTGGCCCATTGAGGCGGCCGCGCCGGAGACACTGCTGCCGGCAGGACGCTGTTCCTGGTTCATGCCTCCATCATGCCCCAAGGCACTGACAGTGAACTCCCGGATGGCCTGTTCACGCAGGCGGAGCTTCCGGCAGGTCCCTGGTGGCGGGGCCCTCGAGCAGCTTGCCCTGGTTGGTGAAGCGCGAACCATGCAGGGGGCAGTCCCACGACTGTTCGTTGTCATTCCAGTGCAGGATGCCGCCCATGTGGGTGCAGACTGCCGAGAGCCGGCACGTGGTTCCGGCCACAGTGGATACAGCCACGGGCAGGTTGCCCTCGCGGTAGACCTTGCCCTGGCCTTCGGCCGGGACTCCGGCAGCTGCGGAGCCCACAGGAACAGGTGGTGTCGGTACGGCACCCTCGGAAGCCGGAACAGCGGATCCACCCGCGCCCCGTTTCAGGCCATCAAACTTCCGGCCCTCGGTGGTCACCTTCCCCCAGTCCGAAGCCAACCGTGCAGCCACTCCGGCATTGAGAGCCACGGCGGACAACGCACCTGACGGGGATGTGACGCGGTGGTGGATGGTGTCCGCCCAGGGCACCTGCCCGCCCAGGATGTCCGCTGAAATGCCCAGCGCGGCAGCGACGGCGTTGGTCATTCCCCATTTGTTGTAGCCGGTGCCGAAGTAGATCTGGCCCTTTCCGCGCGGGAGTTTGCCGAAGAAGGGCATGAGGTTGGTGGGCAGGTAATCCTGCGCGGACCACGTGTGCGTGGCGACTGCACCGGGGTAATGCCCGCCCGCCCACTCAAGCAGGCCGGAAAGGTGCGCCTTTTCCGAATCCGTCCGGCCCACCTGATGCCCGTGCCCGCCCACGAGCAGCACGTTCCTGCCGTCCACCCCGTAGTCGCGAAGGGAGTGGGTGGGCTGTTCAACCGAGATGTACATGCCCCGCGGAGGCGCTTGGTCCTCCTGCAGCTCAAGGGCCGCCGCGTAGGATCGGCTCGGCTTCAGCTTGGCGAAATACAGGCCGCGGTCCAGGACGGGGATGCCCGTGGCAAGGACCACCTTGTCCGCCCTGACGCTGCCGTGGTCGGTCTTGACTGCGGAGGGCGCATCGCCGGTCACGTCCCTGAGCCGCACGCCGCTGACGATACGGCCGCCACGGCTGCGGATATCAGCCACCAGTGCGTCCAGGACCTCCAGGGGGTTGATCTGGGCCTGGTCCCTCAGCCGCACCGCGCCGTGGACGGGGAACGGCAAACCGGCGTCGCGCACGTAATCCACATCCAGCCCGGCAGTGGTGGCGGCGCTGACTTCTTCACGCAGCTTCTTCGTGCCTTGCGCCGATGAGGCGTAGGTGTAGGCGTCGCGGCGCTGGAAGGGCACGTTGTGTTCCTCCAGGTAGCGCAGCAGCCACGCCTGGCCTTCCCGGTTCCCGTCCACGTACGCCTGCACCTGCTTCTGCGAATACTGGCGTGCGAGCTGGGACAGGAACGTTCCTTGCAGCAAGGTCACCTTGGCGGTGGTGTTGCCGGTTGTCACGGCCCCTGGAAAGCGGGCTTCCAGCACCAGGACGCTTTGTCCGGACCGGGCCAGCAGCAGTGCGGTGACCAGGCCCGTGAGGCCGGCGCCCGCCACCACCGTGTCATACCTGGTGTCCGGTTCGAACGGATCAGAAATGAAGGGTTCCCTGCGGTCCAGCCAAATCGACGTCATGCCAGTCCAACCTGCCTACGCTCCACGGCCCTCGCAGGCCAGTTTGTGATGGGTCTGTTATCAGCCTCTACTATCCGCTGCGGATTTGCTAAGTATACTTACGATGTCGGGGATTAAGTATATGGTCAGGCACTATCGGTCACGCTTCGCCCGGCAGTTAGAAACGTCAACGACACAAGCAGGAGAAATCATGACAACCATGAATTCCGGCGGTCGCACTGTAGGCCGGACCAACATCCAAAAAGCCACCCTTGCCGTAGGTGTGGTCTTCCTCCTGGTAGGGGTCCTGGGGTTCATCCCCGGCATCACTTCCAACTACGACTCCCTGGGGTTCGCGGGGCACGGATCCGGGGCGATGCTGCTGGGCCTCTTCCAGGTATCGATCCTGCACAACATCGTCCACCTGCTGTTCGGCGCCGCAGGCATTGCCATGGCCCGCAGCGTGCCCGGCTCAAAGAACTACCTGGTGGTGGGCGGCGCCATCTACTTGGTGCTGTGGCTCTACGGCCTGCTCATCGGCCAGGACACTGCTGCCAACTTCGTCCCGGTCAACACGGCGGACAACTGGCTGCACTTCGTCCTCGGTGTTGCCATGATCGGCCTGGGCGTGGCCCTGTCCCGCGGCACGGCAGGCGCCGGCCGCACCACCACGGCCACCAGGTAACAACCAAAGGCGGTAACACTGCCGAGGGGCAGCCGGCGGGAATGTTCGACGGCGGTCCGGAAGTATGAAGGCGGCCCGGCTTGATTGCCGGGCCGCCTTTGGCCGTCCAAGGTTGTCTTCGTTGGGTCAGGCGGGCTGGAACGCACCAATGCTGAGCAGGGTGATGTTTGCGTTGCTGCAGGCGCGCGTTGGCTGTGGGATGAACAATGACTCGGTCTCCTCGGGCGGATAGATCCGGTATCCGGCCGCATCGACCGGGGAGCAGTCCATGTAGTTGCCTGCCTGGGTGTAACGCAGCACAGCAGTGCCGGTCTGGCCCGGGGCCAGCAGGACGTCGACGACGCCGGCGGAATCATCCCGTGTTGCCGGGGCGCCAATGGGGGCGCCGGCGGCGTCTGCCACCAGGGAGACGCCCGGGTAACCCCTGAGGATGCAGGGCTCGGAGCCTTTGTTGGTGAGGTTGAGCTTCATGTAGACACTGCCGGCAGCGCCGCCGCCGGAGGCGTCGGTTGCCGCCGTGAGCCCGGCCGCTTTACAGAGGGTGGGGGTGCCGGCAGGGGTGGTGCCCGGAGCGGGGGAAGCAGGCGTCGACGTGGCCGGCGCCGAAGAGGCCGGAGGCGGCGTTGACGCGGTTGGCGACGGGGACTGGCTGGCCTGCCCGGTGGCGGGCGACGTCGTTGTCTGGGACTGCGGCTGGCTTGGACCGCACGCGGTGAGCAGCAGCGCTGCCGCTGCGGCCGCCGTCGTCATGGCAAACCCCTGGGAAATTTTCTGAGACCTCATGGCACCACCTTCGCGGTACCCGTTGCCCGCGTCAACGATGCCACCGGCAGTAGACGCAATTTGATGCCCGGATCGTGATGATCCCGGCATCAGACATGCCCGCAATGGGACCTGCGCGGCCATTTCGCCGGCCGGGCTGTCCCCCCGGCCCTCAGTCAGTCTCCGGCCCGCTGCAGTAGGGGCAATCGTCGGGGCAGTCCGTCATGCCGGCACCCCTGCCAGGTCGAAGCCGTCGGCGATATGGAACAGCCGCCGGCCGCCCGCCGGCGCAGTCACCCACACCACGTCGCCGTCGTCGGTCCGGGCATCCACCAGCCCGCTGAACGCGGTGTATCCATTGCTTCGGAGCTCCACTGCGTCGCCGATGTCGACGTTGTCCCAGCGGACGGGGCTTTTTACGCGGCTCGTCATTGAAGTCACGGTTCTTCCTTTGGGGAGAATGGGCCAGGCAGCCACTGCCGCCCGGTGATGCCATCAAACAGCCCGGCGAGGGTCCGGCTCAATGGAGGAATGGCCACCCGTCCCGGAACTGCTTTGTGCAGCCCTCCAGCAGGGTCCTTGTGCCGGCGTGGAACGGCAGGGTTAGACTGCCTGCGTACGTGTTGGCGATCGAAGGAGAAGTTCATGGACTACACCGGAAGCCAGTCGGAAAAGGCGGTTCCCGCCGGTGAACTGGGCCGCAGCCACATCGGGCAGACAATCAGCTTCCAGCCGAACGAGTTCACAGTCGTCTTCGGCAAGCTCGCCGGCATCGCGCGGACTGAGGCCATGGTCTACCTGTCCCTGACAGGGGTGGGAAGCGGCACCCACCTGAAGGATGAATACGACCTTCCCCTGACCCATGAGGTCTACGTGCCGGTGGACGTCATTTCCAACGCGGAATCCACCATCAAGGACCTGTTTGGGAAGGTCCAGGAGAACCTCCGCGGAGCCGGCCACAAGGGCGGCGAGGACCGGACGGACCGGCTCTAAGCCGCCCCGAACCTTAAGGACGTGGACGACGGCGGGAGGTCCCGCCGTCGTCCACGTCACCGGGGGTACCGCCCGGCCCGGCATCTGTTAGTCCTAGTACGCCTTGACTCGCTGCTCCACCACGAGGTGGATGAGGGCGAACACGCCGTCCCGGTCGATCGCTGCCAGGGCGGAATCCAGTGCGGCCGGGACGTCCCGGTCCTCGGTTACCGTGACTCCGAACCCGCCGAAAGCCCTGGCCATCAGCGCAAAATCGGGGTTTTTCAGCTGGGTGCCCGACACGCGCTGCGGGTAGTGCCGCTCCTGATGGGTGCGGATGGTGCCGTACTCCTGGTTGTCCATGACCACCACCAGCGGGGTGGCGCCGTACTGGGCAGCCGTTGCCAGCTCCTGCCCGTTCATGAGGAACTCGCCGTCCCCGGCGATGGTAACCACGCGCCGTCGCGGTTCGGCCAGGGACGCAGCGATGGCCGAGGGGACGGAGTACCCCATGGAACCGTTCCGCGCGCTGATCATGGACGCGTAGCGGCGGGTGGGGAAATACCGGTGCGCCCAGTTGGTGTGTTCACCTGCACCAAAAGTCACCATTGCGTCCTCCGGCAGCCGTGGGACGAGATTGGCCATCAGGGTGTCCATCCGCGCCTGTCCTGCCGCCGGCGCAGCGGGAGGAAGCGCGGCAAATCGCTCCTGCTCAGCGCGCATCCGGCCCGTCCAGGCCTTCCACTCTTCCTTCACGGGCAGGCTGATGTCGGCCAGGCCGCGCACGAACGCTTCCGGCTTGGCCAGGATCTGCCGCGACACCGGGCCGGACCTTCCGCGGAGCGACGGGTCCACGCTGACCAGGAAATTCTCCTTGTTCCAGTCCTGCCTGCAGACGAAACCGTCCGTGATGACGTCCCCCGGCACCGTTCCCACGAAGACCAGGAGGTCGGTCTCCTCCAGCAGGTCATAGGTGGGGCGGGGACGGCCGTAGCCGATGGGGCCCACATAGGAGGGCGAATCGAAGGGCACCGTACCCTGCGTCCGCCATTCCGCCGCGGCCGGGATGTGGTGCCGTTCCAGCCATCCGGTGAGCTGGTCCGCGGCCTCCTGGGTCCAGTCATTGCCGCCGGTGACGAAAAGGGGCTTGCTGGATTCAGCCAGCGCCGCTTCCAGCGCTGCTGCATCCGTGCTGGCCATGCCGCCGGCGGCAACGGGAATGGCAGGGTGCAGGGCGGGGCTCACCTGCTGCCGGATGATGTCCTCGGGCAGGCCCACCACCACGGGCCCGGGCCGCCCGCTCATGGCCGCGAACATCGCTTCCGCCACGATCTCGGATGCCCGCTCCGGGTGGTCAAGGACCATCACACGCTTGGCTCCGGTGTCGAACCAGGACTTGATGTCGAATTCCTGGAAGGCCTCGCGGTCCCGGTGGGCGAACGGGATCAGCCCCACGAACAGCAGCATGGGAGTGGAATCCTGCCACGCGGTGTGCAGTCCCACGTGGGCATTGGCGGCACCGGGCCCCCGGGTCACCATCGCCACCCCGGGACGCTGGTTCAGCTTCCCGTCGGCTTCCGCCATGTAGGCGGCGCCGCCTTCATGGCGGCAGACGATGGTTTCGATCGTCGAGTTGTGCAGGCCGTCCAGCACGTCCAGGAAGCTCTCGCCGGGAACCACGTAGGTGCGCTCCACGCCGTGCGCCACCAGCGAATCAACGATCATGTGCCCCGCGGATTTCAGGGCGGGCACCGCGGCGTCCCGGTGATGGACGACGGCGGCGGGCCGGGTAGGGGAGGAGGTCAGGGTGGGCTGCGGCTCTGGTGTCATGTTCTTTCTTTAGCTCGGAGGGTGGCGGAAGCGCCGGGGTCAGGAAATGGGCGTGCGGTTGGCGATGACGGGGGACTTCCCGGTGTAGCCGTCGCGGGTTTCGGCGATGTCGCGGATGCGTTGGCGGCAGGCGTACCAGCCGATGACCATGAGGATGGAGGCGATGGCGGTGACGAGCATGGTCAGGGGTGAGTCGATGAAGACCATGATGAGGACGCTGATGAGGAAGAGGAGGGAGAGGTAGCCGGTGTAAGGGGCGCCGAACATGCGGAAGGAGGGGCGGGTGACCCAGCCTTTGTCGGCCCAGCGTTTGAGTTGGATTTGGCAGAGGACGATGGTGGCCCAGGTCATGATGATGCCGACGGAGGCGATGTTCAGGACGATTTCGAAGGCTTCGGCGGGGACGAGGTAGTTCAGGGGGACGCCGAGGAGGGAGACGACGGCGGTGATGGCGATGCCGCCGTAGGGGACGCCTGCTTTGTTCATGCGGGAGGCGAAGCGCGGGGCGGAGCCGTTGACGGACATGGAGCGCAGGATCCGGCCGGTGGAGTAGAGCCCGGCGTTGAGGGAGGACAGGGCGGCGGTGAGGACCACGAGGTTCATGATGACGTCTACGCCCTGGACGCCGATGGAGCCGAAGAAGGTCACGAAGGGGCTGACGCCTTTTTGGTAGGAGGTGAAGGGCAGCAGCAGGGCCAGGAGGATGACGGAGCCGACGTAGAACACGGCGATGCGGAAGACCACGGAGTTGATGGCTTTGGGCATGATTTTTTCGGGGTTTTCGGTTTCGCCGGCGGCGGTGCCGACGAGTTCGATGGAGGCGTAGGCGAACAGGACGCCCTGCATGAGGATGATCATGGGGAGCAGGCCGTTGGGGAAGATTCCGCCGTTGTCGTTCAGGAGGCTGATGCCGACCTGTTGGCCGTCCACGGGGGTGCCGAAGATGACGAAGTAGGTGCCGATGATGAGGAAGGCGACGAGGGCGGCGACCTTGATCAGGGCGAACCAGAATTCCATTTCGCCGAAGACCTTGACCGAGACGAGGTTCAGGGCGAGGACGACGATGAGGGCGGTCAGTGCCCAGGCCCACTGCGGGACGTCGGCCATCCAGGGGATGTAGTTGCCGAAGAAGTGCATGTAGAGGGCGGCGGCGGTGATGTCCACGATGGTGGTGGTGGCCCAGTTGATCCAGTAGAACCAGCCGGAGACGAACGCGGCTTTTTCGCCGAAGAATTCCCGGGCGTAGGAGACGAACGAGCCGGAGGAGGGCCGGTGCAGGACCAGTTCGCCCAGGGCGCGCAGGATCAGGAACGCGAAGAACCCGCAGACCGCGTACGCGATGACGAGGGACGGGCCGGCCGCGTTGAGCCGGCCGCCGGCGCCCAGGAACAGGCCGGTGCCGATCGCACCGCCGATCGCGATCATCTGGATCTGCCGGGGCTTGAGGTTCTTGTGGTAACCCTTGTCCTCCGCGTGCAGGGAGGTCTCGGACGCATGCGTGTGACCACCATCAATAATGTGGTCGAAACCAACCTCGTCATTGGGGTTGTTGGGCATGGGTATTTCCTTTCGATCCGGGGGAGATCTGATGGGGTGGGAAAATCTAGAAAACGGACCAGCCGGTGCGGTCCGAGAGGTCGGCAAGGGCTGCCGTGCCGGCGAGGGAATTGCCCTTCGCATCCAGGCGGGGGCTCCACACACAGATGGCGCACTGGCCCGGCACGATGACCAGGATCCCGCCGCCCACCCCGCTCTTGCCGGGCAGGCCCACGCGGTAGGCGAATTCGCCGGCGGCGTCGTACATGCCGCAGGTCAGCATGATGGAGCCGATCCTCTTGGCCTCGCTTGGCGACAACACCGTGCCGGAGGTCCCCTGGCCGTCATTGGCAAGGAACAGGCCGGCCTTGGCCAACTCGGTGCAGGTCATCATGATGGAACACTGGCGGACATAGTTTTCCACCACTGATTCCGCGGGCCGGCAGAGGTTTCCGAAGTCCTTCAGGAAGTGGGCCAGGGCCAGGTTGCGGCTGCTGCCGGCCAATTCACCGGCGGCCGCAGCCTCGTCAATGAACGGCCCGGACTGTCCCTGCTTCCCTGTGAGTCCCTGCCGGCCCGCTTGTTCGGTGAGGAACCGCAGGAGGTGCGCAGCGGCGTCGGGCGTCCCTTCCATCAGGTGGTCGGTGACCACCAGTGCGCCGGCATTGATGAAGGGGTTGCGGGGGATGCCGTGTTCGGCTTCGAGCTGGACCAGGGAGTTGAAGGCGGTCCCGGACGGTTCGCGCAGCACCCGTGACCACAGGCGGGCCGATCCGCCGCCCTGCAGCGCCATGGCAAGGGTGAATACCTTGGAGATGCTCTGGATGGAAAAGGGGACGTCCGCGTCGCCGGAGCAAAAGACGTCACCGGTGGTGGTGGCGACGGCGATTCCAAACCGGTTGAAGGGAACCTTGGCCAGGAAGGGGATATTGCGGGGTACTGCACCCGTCTCCTTCCGCGGCCGGTGATGCCGGACGATGTCCTCGAGGAGGACGTCCAGGGGTGGTGCGCCGAGCGTGGTGGTCATTTCCTGCCTGAAGTGTCGTAGGAGGTGGAGGCCCACTCCTGGAGGTGGAGCAGTGCCACCAGGGAGTCCCTGGGACTGCTGAAGTTGAGGCCGGTCACGCGGGTGGCTTTGGCTACCCGGTAGTACACGGTGTTCTTGTGCAGGTTCATCCGCCTGGCGCATTCGGCGACGTCGAAGGACGCGTCGAAATACGCGCGGAGGGTCTCGGCGAGTTCGGCGTCTTCCTGCAGGAGTGTTGCCAGGCTGCGGTGGCGGAAGGGGGACGAGTGGAAGTTCCGTACCGCCTCGCGGTAGAGGATCTCGGCTTCGAAATCTCCTACCGAGGCAACCGTGCCGGATTCCGCGGTGCCCACGCAGGCCAACAGCGCCTCCGTAATCCGGGTCACCGTGTGGAGGGACAACAGGTCCGGCGCCAGGGGGCCGACGGCTGCGAAGGGACTGATGCCGAGGTGTTTGCCCGCATCCCGGACGATCGCTTCGGCCAGCGACCGCAGCCCCGATTCCGCGGTGCTTGACTGCAGGTCGGGCACGATGATGGCGGTGTCACCGTTGAACTGGCCCACGACGGCGGTGGGCTTGTACGCGGCCGCGTGGATGGAGGCGAGGTTGGCAAGTTCCCCGTGCTTGAGCGCTGCGTCATCGGCACGCGAGTCGGCATCGGACATGCCGATGAGGATGAGCGCGGCCGGCCTTTCCGAAGGGATCTTTCCGCTGTGCGCGCTGGCGGCGGCCTCCGCGGGGCCGGACAGGATCCGCACAACCCGGTCCTCCCGCATATGGACGGACTGCTGGTTCCGGTAGCGGATCAATTCGGCGGAAACGCGGGCCGCGGAGCCCGTAAGGACGTATTCAACATCCGGCCCAAAGCCGCCGCCGGTCTCCTGGAGCCAGATGTAGCCCATGATCCGCTCACCCGCGAAGAGCGCGATGGCAACCCGTTCCCGCAGCCCGTCCTGGGGCCTGGCGGGCATGCGGACCGGCTGGCGGGTGCGGTGGAGTTCCCGGTAGGCACCGAGGTCCTTGAGCAGCAGTTCATACTTGCGGGGGCCGCGGCGGGCCAGGATGGACGCCTTCCGGAGTTCATCAATGTCGTTGGTGACGGTGGAATAGGCCAGGACCTTGTTGGCCGCATCCTCGATGAGCACGTGGCTGGACGTGAGCCGGGCCGTGGTCTGGGCGATCGCGAAGAGGTCTTCCTCGAGCAGCGTCAACACTTCGCTCTGGTAGCTGCGCGGCTGGATCCGGTCCTTGGCAATGGACAGCAGGCGGTCCCAGTCTGCCGCCGGGTCCACCAGCAGCAGCCCGGACCCGGCTGCGCGGAGGAGTTCCTCCGCTTCTGCGAGGTCTTCACGCTGGCCCTTCACGGCGACCACCGGGGGCGGATCCTTCAGGAGGCGCCGGAGGGCAGGCAGTGCAGAACGTCCACGGACCCCGATGAGCAGGACAAAGGCTTTGGCGGGCTCGATCGCTTCGTCGTCCGCGTCCACAATCAGGAACCGCTCGATGGCCGGCGCCGTAGGGGCAGGCCGGAGGATGAGGCTGGCGAAGCCAAGGGGAAGATCCGAGAGGATGTCCTCCACCGTAACCGCGGCCATGGCATTTCCTTTTGTGTTGATCCCAGCGGACGGCTCTGTCCGGTCACATCATGCTATCCAGCCTCAAGGCGCACGATTATGGAATTCATTCCAAGCCCGCCGACATGTTTTTGGTTTCCGGTCCATGGAAGGAGGGGGCCCTATAAGGCGCTGCCGGGGCCCCGCCAGGAAAAGTTGTTCAACAATACCTTGCCAAGATTGTTCAACAACCTGTATCGTCGCTGGGGACGATAATTGTGACTACGGTCACCCAAGGCAATGGATGGAACCATGGCAGCAGAACCTGGCATCAAACTGAACCTAAGCACGTCCGCCCGCCGCACAGCGCTCCTTGGCGCCATGTTCCTCATGGCCACCAGTGCCATCGGACCGGGCTTCATCACCCAGACCACGGTGTTCACCGCCCAGATCGGGGCCGCGTTCGCGTTCGCGATCCTGGCCTCGATCCTGATCGATGTGGCCGTGCAAATGAATGTCTGGCGCGTCATCGGCGTCACCGGGCTCCGGGCCCAGGAACTTGGCAACAAGGTCCTTCCCGGCATCGGCTGGCTTCTCTCCGGCCTGGTGTTCCTTGGCGGGGTGGTCTTCAATATCGGCAACATTGCCGGCACCGGCCTCGGAGCCAACGCCATGATGGGTGTGGATCCGAAGGTGGGCGGCATTGTCTCGGCCGTGGTCGCCATCCTGGTCTTCCTCAGCAAGAAAGCCGGCATGGCACTGGACCGGATCGTGGTGCTGCTGGGCGCCGTCATGATCCTGCTGATGATCTACGTGGCCATCGTCGCCGCCCCGCCCCTGGGAGAGGCGCTGAAGAACACGTTCCTTCCCGAAAAGGTGGACTTCCTCATCATTACCACCTTGGTGGGCGGCACCGTGGGCGGCTACATCACCTACGCCGGTGCCCACCGCATGCTCGACTCCGGCGCCACCGGCATCCGGCACGTCAAGGAGATCACCCGCAGCTCCGTCCTGGGCATCCTGACCACCGGCCTGATGCGCGTGCTGCTCTTCCTGGCCATCCTCGGCGTCGTGGCCGGCGGGACCGTCCTCACCAGCAGCAACATGGCGGCCGAAGCCTTCGGCGCGGCAGCCGGTGAAATCGGCCTCCGGATGTTCGGTGTGGTCCTTTGGGCCGCCGCCATCACCTCGGTGATCGGCGCAGCCTTCACCTCCGTCTCCTTCATCACCTCCTCCCGCACGCCCGAGCGCAAGCGGAACCTCATCACCGTCGCATTCATTGCCGGCTGCGCCATCGTGTACTTCTTCCTCGGCCAGGCGCCCCAGCAGCTGCTGATCTTCGCCGGCGCCTTCAACGGACTGATCCTGCCGGTAGGCTTTGCGGTCCTGCTCTGGGTGGCCTGGCGCCGCCGCGACCTGATGCACGGCTACGCCTACCCCAAGTGGCTGCTCCTGGTCGGTACCGCCGCATGGCTCCTCACCGTGTTCCTCGGCTGGACCTCGCTCATGGGACTGGCAAAGCTGTGGGCATGATGGACCGCCCCAGCATCCTCCCCGCCGCAGCACGCGAAGCCTTCCGAGGCGGCCTGGTGGAACCGACGTCGGGCTGGTCCCGCGGGTACGCGCAGGCGAACGTGCTTGCCATTCCGCGGGACCACGCCTTCGATTTCCTGCTGTTCGCCCAGCGCAATCCCAAGCCGTGCCCCATCCTGGGCGTCCTCGAGCCCGGCGAGACCAGCGGCCCGCTGCTGGCAGGCGGGGACATCCGCACGGACGTGGCGAAGTACACGGTGTACCGCGACGGGGAGAAAGTGGATGAGCCCACCAACATCACAGACTACTGGCGTGATGACCTGGTGACGTTCCTGATCGGCTGTTCCTTCACCTTCGAGGCAGCCCTGCAGGACGGCGGCATAGGCATAGCCCACATCGAGCAGGGCGTGAACGTGCCGATGTACCGCACCAGCCGCCAGTGTGCCCCCGCCGGCACCATGTCCGGTCCGTTGGTGGTCTCCATGCGCCCCGTCCCCGCCTCGCAGGTGGCCGACGCGGTCCGCATCACCTCCCGCTACCCGGCCGTGCACGGCGCGCCCGTCCACGTGGGCAACCCGCACGAACTGGGCATCAGCGACCTGGCCCGGCCGGACTTCGGGGATGCCGTGACTGTCCCGGATGGGCACATTCCGGTGTTCTGGGCCTGCGGCGTCACCCCGCAGGCTGCCGTGATGCAGTCACGCCCGCCGCTGGCCATCGGCCACGCCCCTGGCCACATGCTCATCACCGACGCGAGGGACAGCGACTACCTGGTTCCGTGAACCCGCGACTAAAGAAGCCGGGAGGAGCCCGCACCAACCGGTGCGGGCTCCTCCCGGCTTTAACAGCCTCCGGTCAGTGCCCCGGGCCGGCCAAGTGGCCCAGCAGTTCGGCCTCGGCGGCGTCGAGGTAGGTGCGCAGCCCGGCGGCAGCTTCCTCCCGTTCGCCTGCCCGGAGCCGCTTCACGAGCTCCACATTGCGCTCCACATAGTGGCTGTGGAAGTCGGGGGCCGAGGCCATGGCATAAAAGACAAGCCGCATCTCGGCGAGCACGCGGTCCATCAGTTCCTGCAGGGTGCCGCTTCCCGTCAGGCCCACTACCGCCCGGTGGAGGGCCTGGTTGGCGTCTGCCATATCCATGACGGAACCGGCATTCCGGGCCGCCTGGGCGCGCTGGACGATGGCTTCCATCTCATCCAGGATCTGCGGCGAGAGCTCGCCCCAGAGCACGGCGGCGGGTTCGATGGTTCGGCGGATGCGGTAGATTTCCCGCACCTCCTCCGCGCCCGGCGACGCGACAAAGACGCCCCGGTTGGGAATATGGGTGACGATTGACTCGCCGGCAAGGATGGTGAAGGCCTGCCGCAGGGTGTTGCGGGAGACGCCCAGCGAGGTGGACAGGGATTGTTCGGACAGCTTGGACCCGGGGGTCAGCTCGCCCGCAGCGATGCGCCTGCGCAGAACGGACGCGATCCATGCCGTGGTGTGCGCGTGTTCCGCCGCACCGTGTGTCCCGCTGTCCATGTCCGTTCCCCCGCTTTCGTCAACATCCGATGTTAGCTGACCGTCCCCAGCACCTCGCCACGGACAACGACGGCCCCCGGCGCCTGTTCGCCGCGGCGGAAGGTGCCGGCCGCGGAAGAGGCAACAACGGTCTCCATTTTCATCGCCTCAACGACGGCGAGCGGCTGGTCGGCGCCAACTTCGGCGCCGTCGTCGGCCAGCCACTTGACCAGGTTGCCGCCCATGGGCGCCGTCACCTTGCCGTTGGCCGCGTCACTGCCATGGCCGGCGGCCTCGCCTGCGCCGGCCGAAACAGCTCCGGCCCCTCCGTGCATGAGTGCGGCATAAACCTCTGCGGGCAGTCCCAGCTGGACAGCCTTGCCGTCGATTTCCACGGTAAGGGTTTCGCGCCGCGCCACGGGTCCCGCAACGCCGCTCTTCAGCGAGGCCGCCAACCGGCCGGAGAACTCTGATTCGATCCAGGTGGTGTAGACGCCCAGCCGGTCCGGTGCCGTGAAATCCGGGTCCCGCACCACGGCGCGGTGGAACGGGACCACCGTGGGCACGCCTTCGATCCGCAGTTCGTCCAGGGCGGCACGGGCACGGCGCAGCGCCTGCGCCCGGTCCTCGCCGCGGACGATCAGCTTGGCCATCAGGGAGTCGTACTCGGCAGGGACGACCGAGCCGGAACGGACCCCGGAGTCCACGCGGATGCCGGGGCCGGTGGGTGCTTCGAACACGTCCACGGGGCCGGGGGAGGGCAGGAAGCCACGGCCGGCGTCCTCGGCGTTCAACCGGAACTCGATGGCGTGGCCGGTGGGCTCTGGATCCTCGGTGATGGAGAGCGGCAGCCCGGCAGCAATCCGGAACTGTTCGCGCACCAGATCGATGCCGGAGGTTTCCTCGGTAACCGGGTGCTCCACCTGGAGGCGGGTATTGACCTCGAGGAAGGAGATGACGCCGTCAGGTGCCACCAGGTACTCCACGGTGCCTGCTCCGGTGTAGCCGGCTTCCCGGCAGATGGCGCGGGCGGATTCGTGGATGCGGCTGCGCTGCTTCGGCGTGAGGAACGGTGCGGGTGCTTCCTCCACCAGCTTCTGGTTGCGCCGCTGGAGGGAGCAGTCACGGGTGCCCACCACCACCACATTTCCGTGCGTGTCCGCGATGACCTGGGCTTCGACGTGGCGGGGCCGGTCCAGGAAGCGTTCCACGAAGCATTCGCCGCGGCCGAACGCCACGGTCGCCTCACGCACCGCCGATTCGAAGGCATCGTCGATGTCCTCCATCCGGTAGGCGATCTTCAGGCCGCGGCCGCCGCCGCCGAAGGCCGCCTTGATGGCCACCGGAACGCCGTACTCCGCGGCGAACGCGCGGACCTCGTCCGCGTTAGCGGCAGGCCCGTCCGAGCCGGGCACCAGCGGGGCGCCGGCCCGGACGGCAATGTCCCGCGCCGTCACCTTGTTGCCCAGGCTCCGGATGGCTTCCGGTGACGGGCCCACCCAGGTGAGTCCGGCGTCGAGCACTGCCTGCGCGAAGTCGGCGTTCTCGGACAGGAAGCCGTAGCCGGGGTGGACGGCGTCGGCACCGGCGCGGGCCGCGACGGCAAGGAGCTTTTCGATGTTCAGGTACGTCTCCGAACTGGCGGAGCCGTTCAATCCGTAGGCCTCGTCGCTGAGGCGCACGTGCAGGGCGTCGGCGTCGGGATCCGAGTAGACGGCAACGGATGCCAGGCCTGCATCAGCGCAGGCGCGGGCGACGCGGACGGCGATCTCACCGCGGTTGGCGATCAGGACTTTTTTCATGGCTGCTTCTTTCACAGGCTGTTTGTGGCAGGCGTGGGAGTGGTGGGTTCTGGCTGCTGCAGGGCCCCGGGCCCGAGCGGCTCCATGGTTCCCGGATCCACGGCCTGGAACCGGATGAGGGCACCGGGCGGGAGCTGCGCCGCCACCGGCAGGTCTTCCGGAACGACGACGGCGATCACCGGGTAGCCGCCGGTCACGGGGTGGTCGGCAAGGAAAAGGACGGGAAGGCCCGACGGCGGTACCTGCAGTGAGCCGGCTACCACGCCTTCGCTGGGCAGTTCCTCCGGCCGCGAGCGTTCCAGCGGCATCCCTCCGGCTGTTGTGTCCAGCCGTACGCCGATGCGGTTGGATTCGGCGGTGGCGGTCCAATCCTGCCCGGTCAAAGCCTGGAGGGACTGCGGGGTGAACCAGTCATCGCGGGGCCCGGGGGTGACCCGAAGCACCACGGTGGCATTGCCGGCCCCGCCCCCGCTGAGGGCCGGATGCAGGGTGGGCGGTTCGGGCTGGCCCACCACGCGGCCCTGGTCTGCCGGGCCGATGGGCAGCACGGTTCCGGCGGCCAGCGGAGCCGGTCCGATCCCGGACATCAGATCGGTGGACCGGCTGCCAAGCACTGGAGGCACGTCGATTCCGCCGCGGACGGCAAGGTAGGTGCGCAGGCCTGCGTCGGGGGTGCCGAGGTGGAGGCTGTCGCCGTCGTGCAGTGGGAAGGGGGCGTACATCGGGGCCGGGCGGCTGCTGCCGCCGGAGCGGATTTCGGCCCCTGCGGGGGCGCCGGTGAGCGCGGCCGTCAGTTCACCGCGAGCCTGTACCGACAGGCCGCCCAGGACGGTTTCGAGCACGGCGTCGCCCGGCGGGTTTCCCACCAGCCGGTTCGCCTGGCGGGCGCCCGCGGCGTCGGCAGCGCCTGCAGGGGAGACACCCAGGTCGCCATAGCCGGGGCGGCCAAGGTCCTGGATGAGAGACTGCGGGCCGGGCGTGATGATCTCGATGGCGGGGCCGGAGGCCCGCGCGCCGGCAGGGGTGTCCTGCTGTCCGGCGGGTTCGGTGATTTCCACGACTTCCCGCACTGCGACATACCGGACGGTGCTGCCGGGCCGGAGGAGGGCTGGCTGTTCACGGCCCAGGTCCCACATCCGCGCTGCGGTGCGGCCGATCAGCTGCCAGCCGCCAGGGGAGCGCCGCGGGTAGACGGCGGAGAAGTTGCCGGCCAGGGCCACGGATCCGGCGGGAACGGCGGTCCTTGGCGAGCTGCGCCGCGGAACGTTCAATGCATCGTGCTCGCCTACCAGGTAGGCGAAGCCGGGGGCGAACCCGCCGAACGCCGCTGTCCACAGCTGCCCGGTGTGGGCGGCGATCACGCCGTCGGCGCCCAGCCCGGTCAGCCTGCCAACGTCGGCGAGGTCGTCGCCGTCGTACACCACCTCAATCCTGACGGGCTCGGAACCGGTGTGGCCCACCGCCGCCGCGTCCCTGTCCAGCATGGCGACGGCGGCATGGGCCGCCTGTGCCGACGCGCGGGAGTCGAAGACGGCCAGGACGGTCCGTGCGGCGGCCAGGACATCCACCTGGCCGGGCAGGGGCGCCTCCTGCAACCGGGCGTGGACGGTCAGAACCGTGTCCAGGGAGTCGAGTTCGAGGAGGAGGGCGCGCGGGCCGGCCCAGCGGATGTGGAGGGGGCTCACACGAAGCTCCGGATTTCCACGCCGGCGGCTTCCAGTTCCCGCCGGACGGCGGCGGCCATGGACACGGCGCCGGCGGTGTCACCGTGAAGGCAGATGCTCTCCGCTTCCGCCTTGATGGTGGACCCGTCCCGGGCGATGATGGTCCCCGCCGTGGCAAGCCGGACCATGTTGGCGGCGACGGCGTCTTCGTCGTGGAGGACGGCGCCGGCCTCGCGCCGGGAAACCAGGGTGCCGTCGGGGTTGTAGGCGCGGTCGGCGAAGGCTTCGGCCACGCCGCGGAGCCCGGCGGCTTCGGCTCGGGCCAGTGCCACGGAGCCGGGGAGCAGGAGCAGCGGCAGGTCGCCGCCGAACGCCTTGACCGCGTCGACGACGGCCTGGGCATGCGTTTCGTGGGTCACGATGGTGTTGTAGAGGGCGCCGTGCGGCTTGACGTACTGGATGCGGCCGCCGGCGGAGGTGGCCAGTGCGCTGAGGGCGCCCAGCTGGTAGAGCACGTCATCCGCCAGTTCCGTGGCGGAGCAGTCCAGGAACCGGCGGCCGAACCCGGCAAGGTCGCGGTAGCCCACGTGTGCACCGATGACGACGCCGGCCGCGACGGCATCCCGGCACGTGCGGGCGATGGTGGAGGGGTCCCCGGCGTGGAAGCCGCAGGCGACGTTGGCGCTGGAGACTGAGCGGAAGATTGCTGCGTCATCGCCCATGGTCCAGTTGCCGAAGGATTCCCCGACGTCGCTGTTGAGGTCAATGAAGGCCATAGTGATTCTCGTCTCGTTGAAGTGGTCTCTCTAGGATGCACGAGAATCAAGGATTGTTCAACAATCTTGGGGTGACGATTTTGCCTAAAAAGAAGCCCGGGGCCGCGCGTCGGACGGCCCCGGGCGTTGAACCGCCGGACGAAAGGCTAGATCCAGGCAGGCGCCGGCGGCGCAGGGGTGACCAGTCCGCCGTGGCGCTTTGCCGTGGTTCCGTCCGTGCCGCGGCCGGTGGCCCACTGCGCGACGGCCGGCAGGGAGCCGGAAACGACCGTGGGTGAGGCGGCGGCCGTGTCACCGTAGGTGAGCGGCCGCGCATGGCCGGTGACCTCCACTACCAGGTCCTTGTCCGTCCCGCGGGCGTGCCAGGCACCGGTGATGTCGGCCAGGAGCCGTTCCAGGACCAGTGCGGGGATGTCCTTGAACGTGGCCCCGTTGTCCAGGTCCACCGCGTGCACCCACACTTCGCGGGTGCGCATCCACACTGTTTCCTCCGCCGGGACAATGCGCCCCTGGGCGGTCTTGATCTTGTGGTGCCAGTTGTCGGCGGGCAGGTCGCGCCATTCCACGTTCAGGTGCACGGCGGAGTGGTCGAACAGGTTCCGGAGTGCGATGGGACTCAGGGTGGCGCCGAAGTCGATCTCGTGGTTGCGGACCTCGACGGAGGGGTACATGGGTGTCTCCACTCCAGTGGCTGCCCACTCCACCAGGCGGGCGATGGCACGGGCGTTGTAGCCCACGTGGGCTACAACGTGGCGGCGGCTCCAGCCCGGCAGCAGCGAGTCCCCGTCGAGTTCCGCGTCGGTGAGCTCGTTGAGCTTGCGGGCAAAGAACGCGGTGCCGCGCCGTGCCTGCAGCAGCCCGTCGAGCAGGACGGGATCGGTGGCCTGGTCGTGGCGGGCAACCATCAGGCTTCCTTGACCACGCGGTTCGTCAGCTGGCCCAGGCCCTCAATGGTGGTCACCAGGACCTGGCCCTCCTGCAGGTAGCGCTTGGGGTCCTGCGCGTGGCCCACGCCGCCGGGGGTGCCGGTGGCAATGACGTCGCCTGGGTTGAGGGTGATGATCGTGGAGATATAGGAGACCAGGAACTCGGGGGTGAACACCAGGTCCGAGGTGGGGGTGCTCTGCTGGACTTCACCGTCCACGGCCGAGGTCATCAGCGGTCCGGCAGTGAACTCGTCCTGGGTGACCAGGGCCGGGCCGAACGGGGTGGACTTCTCCCAGGTCTTGCCCTGCAGCCACTGAATGGTGCGGAACTGGTAGTCACGCATGCTGATGTCGTTCAGCACGGAGTAGCCGGCGATGTACCCGGCAGCCTCTGCCTCCGGGATGCGGCGGCCGGACTTGCCGATCACCACGGCGAGCTCCGCTTCCCAGTCCACCGTGTCCGATTCCTGCGGCAGCGCGAGGTCGTCGTTGGGGCCGATCAGGGATTCGGCGTACTTGGCGAACAGGGTGGGGTGCTCCGGGACTTCGCGGCCCATCTCCTTGATGTGATTGCGGTAGTTGTGGCCCACGCAGATGATCTTGCCGGGGGCCGGCACGACGGCGGCGAGGTCGGCGCCGTCGAGCGCGTGCGTTGCGCCGTGGGCTTCCTTGGCCGTGGTTTCCCAGTGGGGGTCCTTCAGCAGGGCCCCGACGTCGGAGAAGCCCGGGATCTCGGTGAGGGTGTCACCGTCCTGGCGGACCGCCGTCGTGCTCTTGCCGTTGCCTGTGTCTGCGGAATTCAGGCGGAGGGTGAGGAGTTTCATTACTTGGTGCGTCCTTAGATGTAGGTGCGGTTGAAGTTCAAGCGCTCAAAGATGGGTGCGTCGCTGAACCGGAAGAGGTCAAACTCTGATTCGGCCTGCAGGGACCAGGCGGCCCAGGACGGCACCACGAAGAGGTCGCCCTTGGCCAGGACCTTCGTTTCGCCGTTGAGGGTCACGGTGCCGGTGCCTTCGAAGACCTGCCAGACGCTGGAGCCCACCTCGCGGACGGTCTCGGTCCAGGTGCCGGCGCGCAGCCGGTGGAACTCGGCCCGGATGGTGGGCATAACGTCCCCGCCCGTGGTGGGGTTGGTGTAGCGGACCGCGGCATGGCCCTGGGAGACCGTGGCCGGGTGGCCCTCGTCCTCGAGGAGCAGCTGTTCGCGCAGGGCGGCGTCGGTGTACTTCCACCGGTACGCGGCGATGGGGGAGTTGGTGGTGTCATCCAGCCCGGAGAGCGGGCGCAGGCCCGGGTGGGCCCAGAGCCGCTCGGAGCGGGAGATGTCCGGGGTGGCCTCGTCGGTGACGCGCTCGGTGCCGAACTCAAAGAAGCCGGCGTCGGCGTAGTGCACGAACGGAATGTCCAGCCCGTCAATCCATGCCATGGGCTCATCGGTGTCGTTGTGGTGGCCGTGGAAGTTCCAGCCAGGGGTGAGCAGGAAGTCGCCGCGGGACATCCGGACGGGGTCCCCGTTCACCACGGTCCACACGCCCTCGCCCTCAACCACGAAGCGGAAGGCATTCTGCGAGTGCCGGTGCTCCGGGGCTGTCTCGCGGCCGCCCAGGTACTGGATGGCTGCCCACAGCGTGGGGGTGGCGTAGGGGGTGCCGGCCAGGCCCGGGTTGGCCAGCGCGATGGCGCGGCGTTCCCCGCCGCGGCCCACCGGCACCAGGTCGCCGGCGCGGGCGGCCAGGGGGTACAGGTCATCCCACCGCCAGACGTGCGGCACTGCCCTGGGGGACGGGACCATAGGCATCAGGTCCGCGATCTCCGTCCACAGCGGAATCAGGTTCTCTTTATCGAAATCCCGGTACAGCTGCTCCAGCTGGGCAGCCTCCTCCGGGGTGGGCTCGGGAACATGGTGTTCCTGCGCTACGGACTCGTGCGTTTGGTTTTCAGCGCTGATCGACACTGGCCTTCTCCTTGCGTGCGGACTGACTGCGACGTGGATTCGACCCTAGGGAAGATGTGCTGTGATCCCCAGCATATTCTGGCTGCCAGAATTCCTTCCGGCGCCGCTGCCGGCCCTGCTCAGGCGCCCTCTGCGCCGTCCGCCGGATTGGCGGCGATATCTATTTCCAGCTGCCGCCGGGTTTCCATCATGACGCCCACCAGTCCGGCATCGAACAGCGGCCGGAACCGTGCCACCGGAGTGGCCACGCTCAGGGCGCCTACCACCATGCCCTTGCCGTTGTGCAGGGCCATCCCGAAGGCGCTGATGCCCTCCTCGGTGCCTTCGAAGTTGGCGGCAAACCCGTTCGCGCGCACGGACTCCAGCTCGCGCAGGAAGGCCGGATACTCGGAGTCCGGAATGTAGTCGCCGCCCAGCTCCGCATTGGGGCTGCGGAACAGCTGCTCCAGCACGGCGGGATCCAGTTCGGCCAGGATGGCTTTGCCGCCCGAGGCTTTGTGGGCAGGGAGCAGGGTGCCCTGGCGGTCTCCTACGCGCAGGATGTTGGTGCTCTCCACCGTGTCCAGGAAGCGGACCTTGGTGCCCACCCGGATCATGAGGTTGACGGTCTCGTTGGTGCGGGCGCAGAGCAGTTCCATGTGCGGCCGCGAGATGTCCCGCAGCTTCCGCGTCCAGCTGAAGCCCGCCGGGCCCGCCCCCATCGCCGGACCGGGGACATACCGGCGGGTTTCGTCCTGGACCGCAAAGCCGCGGTACACCAGCATGGCCAGGAGCCGGTGGGCGGTGGACGGTGCCACGTCCAGTTCCTCTGCCGCGTCCTTGAGCCGCAGGCTGCCAACGTCCCGGAGGAGCTGGAGGAGCTGCAGGGCGTTGTCCACCGCTTCGATGGAATAGGTGGGCTTCCGCCGGGCCGGAAGATTCTGCATGACAGAATCTTATGGGCGGAGTGCTATGACTGCCAGCACAGTGGTGGGATGAATCACACAACTTCCGCTGCAGCGCCGCAGCGCACGGCCGCCCCCGCTCCGGGCGCAGGCCGTTCCGGGTTCCCCCGGCGTTCCGTGCTCGCCGTCCTGGTGTGCTGGCTGCTGGTCGTTTTCGACGGCTACGACCTGATCGTCTACGGCACCGTCCAGGGCTCGCTCATCAACGACACCGGCTGGGGCCTCACCAAGGCCACGGCCGGAACCATTGGGTCCATGGCCTTCGTCGGCATGATGATCGGGGCGGTCTTCGCCGGCCGCATGTCCGATACCTGGGGCCGGCGGCGCACCATTATCGGCTGCGCCGTCGTCTTCTCCGTCTTCACCATTCTCTGCGCGTTCGCGCCCAACGCGCCGGTCTTCGGCGGCCTTCGCCTGCTGGCCGGCATCGGACTGGGCGGCCTGGTGCCCTCAGCCAATGCCCTCGTGGCCGAACTGGTGCCGGAAAAATGGCGGTCCACCATCGCCACCCTGATGATGTCCGGCGTTCCCATCGGCGGCTCCCTCGCCGCACTGGTGGGTATCCCGCTGATTCCGGCCTTCGGCTGGCCCGTCATGTTCCTGGTCGCCGTCGTCGCCCTGGTGGTGGTGATCCCGTTGGGCCTTCGCTTCCTGCCGGAAACCCTGGCACCCAATCCTGGCGCAGAAGCCGGAGGCACAGCCAAGGCCTCAGTGGGATTCGGCTCGCTGCTGCGGGCGCCCTACCTTGGCATCAGTGTCCTGTTTGCCATCGGCACCCTGGTGACCCTGTTCGCTTGGTACGGGTTGGGCACCTGGCTGCCCAACCTCATGCAGCTGGCCGGCTACAACCTGGGCTCCGCCCTGACCTTCGCGCTGGCGCTCAACCTGGGTGCCGTTGCCGGTTCGGTGCTGACCGCATGGGCCGGCACCAGGTTCGGTCCCATCCCCACGGCCATCGCGGCAGCCGCCGTGGCCGCCGCCGCCCTGGTGGTCCTGGTGACCGGGCCGCCCGTCGCCGTCGTCTATTTTATGCTGGTGCTTGCCGGCGTCGGAACGCACGGCACCCAGTGCCTCATCATCTCCGCCGTGGCCAGCCACTATCCGGCGCACCTCCGCGGTACGGCACTGGGCTGGGCGCTTGGCGTGGGCCGGATCGGCGCCGTGGCCGCACCGCAGGCCGGCGGGCTCCTGCTCGCTGCGGGCCTGGGCGTCAATTCAAACTTCCTGGCGTTTGCCGGAGCAGCGGCCGCGGCAGCAGTCCTGATCGCGGCAGTCGGCATCAAAATCAAGAAATCAACAGCAGTAGGAGTTTCCAATGTCTAACGTCAAAGAGTCCACCGACGTCCTCGTGGTGGGCGGCGGCATGGCCGGACTTGCCGGAGCCCTGGCGCTCCGCGAAAACGGCGCCGACGTCACCTTGGTCGAAGTGGCGCCGGCCTTCGGTGAAGTGGGTGCCGGCCTGCAGATGGCCCCCAACGCTTCCCGCGTCCTCAAGCGCTGGGGCCTGCTTGAGAAGGCACTGGAAATCGGCGTCCAGCCCAAGCACCTGGTGTTCCGTGACGCTGTCACCGGCGAGGAACTGACCCGCCAGACCCTGGGCGGGGAGTTCGAGGAACGCTACGGCGCCCCCTATGTGGTCATCCACCGCAGCGACCTGCATCGGATCCTGCTGGAGGCCTGCCAGGAAGCCGGCGTCACGCTGGTGAACGACGTCCTGATGCAGAAGGTGGAAACCGACGGCGACCGGGCCCGCGCCTACACCGCCAAGGGTGAGGTCTTCGAAGCCGACGCCATCCTGGCGGCCGACGGCCTGAAGTCCACCCTCCGTGGCACAGTTGCCAACGACGGTCCGGTCAACTCCGCCTACGTGGCGTACCGCGGCACCGTGCCCATCACGGAGGAGACCCCCGCGGCTGACCTGGAAGACGTGATCGTCTACCTCGGCCCGAACTGCCACCTGGTCCAGTACCCGCTCCGCAAAGGCCAGCTGCTCAACACCGTGGCAGTGTTCAAGTCCCCGTCGTTCGAACGCGGCGAAGAGCAGTACGGCGGCGTGGACGAACTCCAGGCGGCTTACAAGGACTGCGTCCCCGCCGTGCAGGAAGCCCTGAAGAACCTGGCCACGGGCATCCGCTGGCCCATGTATGACCGCAACCCCATCGGGAACTGGGTTTCCGGCCGCATGGCCCTGATCGGCGACGCGGCCCACCCCATGCTGCAGTACCTGGCCCAAGGGGCCTGCCAGGCCTTGGAGGACGCCGCGGTGCTCCAGGACGTGGCGCGCAACAACGTCTTCACCCCCGAGGGGATCGACGCCGGCGCCTGGGAGGCGGCCTTCCGAGAGTTCAATGAAGCCCGTGCCGCCCGCACGGCCCGCGTGCAGCGGACCGCCCGGATCTGGGGCGAGTCCTGGCACGTGGACGGCGTGGCCCGCGTCCTGCGGAACATGCTGTTCAAGAGCCGCGGTGACAACAACTTCCAGTACAACGACTGGCTGTACGGCCGCAACGAGCCCGGCGTTCCGGCAGAGGTTCCGGCCGGGGCCAAGCTGGTGGAAGCCTAAGCACCGCTTTCCAAAGGCGGGCGTACGACGGCGGGTGGCTCCCGCCGTCGTACGCCCGCCTTTGGTCTGGGCTGCCTAACACAATCCATTGCTCCGTATCCGTCCTTTTGACGCCTGAAAACGGCAGATACGGAGCATTCGATTCCTCTAGTGGGGCGCGGGGCCGGTGGACTCACGGATGGTCAGGTGGGTGGGCATGACGGCCAGCTGGCGGCTGGCGCTTCCCGACAGCGGGTTGAGCTGGGCCAGCAGCATGGACACCGCCACCCTCCCGGCCTGTTCAATGGGGCTGGAGATGGTGGTCAGGGGCGGGTTGCAGAAGTCGGCGCCGAAGATGTCGTCCGATCCGATGATGCTGATGTCTGCTGGCACCCGGATGCCGCGCGCCTGCAGGCGCTGGAGCATTCCGATAGCCAGCAGGTCGTTGAAGACGATGCAGGCCGTGGCCCCCGTCCTGACCGCCGCGTCCGCCGCGGCGGCCCCTGAGGTCGTCTTCGGGGTGTAGGGGCCGATCCGGTGGACCTCCATGCCCCGCCTTGTGGCGTCTTCCTCGAAGACCTTCCATCGCGCCTGGTTTGACCATGACGTGGGCGGCCCGGCGACATAGCAGACTCTGTGGTGGCCCAGGGAGGCCAGGTGCTCCAGGGCCTGGATGATGGCGGACGGCGTATCGATCATCACCGTGGGGGCGCTGGTGGAGGCCCGGTTGAAGGTGACCAGGGGCTGGGTCCGGGAGACCTCTGCCAGTTGGGCGTCCGTCAGGCGCGAGGCGGCAAGGATGAAGCCGTCCGCGGATTTGCGCATCTTGTGCAGCGCATCCAGTTCCATCTCGCTTGATTCCTCGGTGTCCACCAGGAGCTGGGTCACGCCAGCGGCCTTGAGCTGGTGCTGGGTGCCGCGGATGATGTCGAAGTAGAACGGGTTGGTGATGTCAGGCACCAGCACGGCTACTGCGTTGGTCCGGCCGGAACTGAGCCCGCGCGCCTGCGAACTTGGCACGTAGTTCAGTTCCGCTGCCGCCTCTTCAATGCGGACGCGCGTGCGGGGATTGACCCGGTCCGGTCGGGCAAGGGCCCGTGACACGGTGGACGTTGCCACCCCGGCCAGTTCGGCAACGTCGCGGATGGTGGGCGGGCGGTCCCGCCGGGCATCCCTTTTGGGCGCGTCCTGGGCGGTGTCTGTAGTCCCTGAATCAGCCACGGCAGTGGGCCTTTCCTTGCTGGCTGGACGAACCGCCATCCCCAGTTTCCTGCCGGCGTGCCCTGTCTTTTACTGCATCCATCTGAGCACTTATGGCAACTTTTGGCAACCGCTTGCCACGTGCTTGCCATCTTCCTAGACTGGCTTTCGAGTCGCCTGCAGTGATTTCCGCCACAGGACGGATGTGGCCATGTGGGTGTCCTAGAGGAGAAAAACAATGAGGTTTAAATCGACTACTGGGCTTGCGGCGATTGTTACGGCTGCAGCACTCGCCCTGACCGCTTGCGGTTCAGGTTCCGGGGATGGCGGGGGAGGTTCCACGAATGCGGACGGCAAAGTGGACGGGACGGGCAAAACGCTCAACGTCCTGGTAGGCGTCCTTCCCCAGTACCCCGAACAGCAGAAGCAGTGGCAGAGCGATATCGCTGCCAAGTTCAAGGCTGAAACCGGGGCCGACGTGAAGTTCGAAACCTTCGCTTCGGCCAATGATGAACTCACGCGAATCCAGACCTCCGTGGTCTCCGGGCAGGGGCCGGACGTCTACGGACTGGGCACCACGTTCACCCCCACCGCGTACGCCACCAAGGCATTCGTCACCCTCTCGGATGACGACTGGAAGAAGGTTGGCGGCAAGGACCGCTTCAACCAGGCTGCACTCGGTATTTCCGGACCGGACAAGGACCACTTGGCCGGCATCCCCTTCGTCAGCCGTCCGTTCGTCATGGCGTACAACAAGGACCTCCTCGCCGCCGCAGGCATCGACAAGCCCGCAACCAGCTGGGACGAACTTGCCGCCCAGGCCAAGAAGATGACCAAGGACGGCACCTATGGCATCGCTACCGGCTACAAGGACAACTTCGATCCCTGGAAGTTCATCTGGGCCATGTCCGTCCAGGCAGGCAACCCGTTGGTGGACGGCAACAAGCTGAAGATGGACGACCCCGCCGTCAAGAAGGCCTACGAGACCTACTTCGGCTGGCTGACCAACGACAAGGTGGTTGACCCCGCTGCAGTGGGCTGGAGCAACAGCAACGCCGTGGCGGCCTTCGCCAGCGGCAAGGCCGGCTACCTGATGATGACCACGTCCAGCTCCATCCCAACCCTGGACAAATCGGAAGTTGCCGGCAAGTACCAATACACCCTGATGCCCACCATCGCGCCAGGTGAGACGCAATCCAAGTCCGACGGCGACGCCGCCAGCATCCTTTCAGGCGACAACCTGGTGGTGGCTGACTACTCCAAGCAGAAGGACCTGGCATTCGCCTACATCAAGCTGATTACTTCCAAGGACGAGCAGCTGAACTACCAGAAGACCTTCGGTGATTTCCCGGCCAACGCCGAGGCCCTCGCCACCCTCACTGACGCCAAGCTCAAGCCGCTCGCTGAGGCTGCCGCAAAGTCCAAGGCCACCCCCTTCACCGGTGCCTGGGGCGACATCCAGCTCGCCCTGCTCAACGTCACCGTCCAGTCCGTCCCGGACCTGGCCGCCGGCAAGGTGGACGAGGCCGCCCTCGAACAAAGGATCAAGGACGCCCAGAACAAGGGCCAGGCTTCCCTGGACCGGGCCTCCAAAGGATAGTTCCGATGTCAACTGACGCCTCTCATGAAGTCCGGCCTGCGGCGGATTCCGCCGCAGGCCGGGCGGCCCGGACTGCCGATGCAGCCGGCCATAGCCCCGAGCACCACGGCGGTCCCCGCCGCAAAGGCCTGAGCGAACGCAACCGGCCGCTGTGGATGCTCATCCCCGGCGGGGCCCTGATGATCATCATCATCGTGGTCCCGCTCCTGCTGGGCATCTACATGTCCGCCCTGAACCTGGACCAGTACACGCTGCGGAAATGGATCAGCGCACCATTCATCGGAGTGGAAAACTTCGTTGAAGCCGTCACCAGTTCGCCGTTGCTGCACGCAGTATGGCTCAGTGTCAGCTACTCGCTCCTGGCCATGGTGGTGACGCTGCCGCTGGGCATCGCTGCCGCCATCGCAACCCAGAACGCCTTCAAGGGCCGCGCCGTCATCCGGTCGGTCTTCCTGATCCCCTACGTCCTCCCGTCCTTCGTGGTGGCCACCGTCTGGCGGACCATCCTCCAGCCGGGCGGCATTATGGACGAGGCCCTGGGAACCGTGGGAATCAATGTTGGGCTGTGGCTGAACGGGCCGCAGACCTTCTGGACGCTGGTCCTGGTCCAGATCTGGGCGTCCTGGCCGTTCATCTACCTGCTGGCGCTGTCCGGCCTGCAGTCCGTTGACCATGAGGTGCATGAGGCCTCGGCCCTGGACGGCGCGCTGTGGTGGAACAAGCTGCGTTACGTGGTGTTCCCCTACCTGAAGGGCCCGCTGGCGCTGGCCTTCCTGATCGGGATGCTGCACCACATCAACAACTTCACCCTCCCGTACGTGCTGTTCGGCGTTCCGGCGCCGGCCGACGTCGAGGTCCTGCCCATCCTGACCTACGTCACCAGCTTCCAGAGCTTCCGGTTTGGCCTGAGCGCCGCGATGGCCTTCATCTCCCTGGTGCTCATCGCCATCCCGCTGTTCGTCTACCTGCGTGCCGTCAAGCTTGACGACGCCGAAACACCAGGAGGCAAGAAATGACCACCACGACAGCCACACGGCAGAGTGCGGCCACGGCCCACGTCGACCGTCCCGGCTCGCACCGGCAACACGAGGTCCTGCGCCTTCTTCCCACCCCTTTGCTGATCTTCGTCCTGGTCTTCCTGGGCGCCCTTGTCCTGACTCCTGTGCTGTATATCTTCCTGGCCTCGGTGAACTCGGACATCGGCGTGGCCAACGGGGAGTTCTGGCCGTCCACGGTCACGCTCGAGAACTACTCGAAGATCTGGACCAGCGTGGGCCTGGCCACCGGCCTGACCAACAGCGTCCTGGTGGCCGGGGCAACCGCGGTGGTTTCGGCGGCGATGTCCATCTCCACGGCGTTCGTCCTGGTCCGCTACAGCTTCCGCGGACGGCTGACCATCCTCCGCGGACTGCTGGCACTGCAGTCCGTCCCCGGCACCCTCATGGTGCTGCCGGTCTTCGTCCTGTTTTCCTCGGCCTCGACCTATCTGGGAATCCAGGTCATTGGGACCCAGTGGGGCCTGTTCGTCACTTACCTGACGTTCGCCATGCCGTTCTCCACGTGGGTGATGGTCACCTACCTCCGCGGGCTCCCCAAGGAGCTTGAAGAGGCAGCAAGGATCGACGGCGCGTCCCACCTTGGCGTGCTGTTCCGGATCATCCTGCCGCTGAGCTGGCCCGGCATCGTTGTTTCCGGCATCTTCGCCTTCCTGCTTGGCTGGAACGACGTGCTGTTCGCCTCGGTGATGACGCGTCCGGAAAGCCAGACCGCCGCCGTCGCGCTTCAAATCTTCGGCGCTTCCCAGGAAGGCGGCGCCATTCCCTACTACGGCCAGATGATGGCGGCGGCGCTGGTGTGTGCCGCTCCCGTGGTCATTCTTTACCTGATTTTCCAGCGTTACCTAGTAGGCGGGCTGACCGCCGGAGGAGTTAAATAACCATGGTTTCGACCAACCAGGTCACCTGGCAGCTGTCAGGCTTTGGCGACGAGATCGACGACGACCCAGCGGTCCAGATCGCAGTGCTGCAGGCGCTCGGCGCCAACCACATCGAAGTCCGCAGCGCCTGGGGCACCAACATCGTGGACCTCAGCGATGAGCAGTTGCAGGCATTGGCGTCACTGCTGAACGAGAAGGGCATGAAGGCCTCAGCCATCGCTTCCCCCATCGGGAAGGTGGACGTCAGCCTTCCCGTGGAACACGAGGTTGAGCGGCTGCGCCGGGCGGTCAACGCCGCCAAGGTGCTGGACGCCAGGTACATCCGCATCTTCTCCTTTTACTACGGCGAGTCCGTGCAGGTGGACAGCATCCGCGACGCCGTCATGGAACGGATGCGGGCGCTCGCCGACGTGGCGGAGGAAGCCGGCGTGATCCTGCTGCACGAGAACGAGAAGGACATCTTCGGCGACGTTCCCGATCGCGTCCTGGACATCATCGAGACCGTCAACTCGCCGTCGCTGAAGGTGGCGTGGGATGCCGCGAACTTCGTCCAGGTGGGAGTCAAGCCCTTTGACGAGGGGTACGCGAAGCTGCGTCCGCACCTGGAGTACCTGCAGGTCAAGGACGCCTTGTTCGAAAACGGCCACGTGGTGCCGGCCGGGGAAGGGGACGGGGACGTGCTCCGCACCGTGGAGGCCCTCAAAGCCGACGGCTACCAGGGCTTCGCCTCCCTGGAGCCGCACCTCGCCGGCGCCCACGGCCTGGGCGGCTTCTCCGGCCCCACCGCCTTCGGCATTGCAGCACGCGCCTTCGCAAAAGTCACAGCAGAAGCAGGAGTCCAGACCGCATGAGCACCTTGAACGTAGCCATCACCGGGTGCGGCGTCATTGGCCGCACCCACGCCGTAGCCCTCCGCGAGTTCCCGGACGTACGCATCGTGGCGCTGGTGGACGCCATTCCCGAGGCGGCCGAAGCGCTCGCCGGGTTCATAGAGAAACAGGGCGGGCAGCGGCCGCCGCAGTACAGCACGCTGGCGGACGCCTTCGCGGCGGAGGACATCGACCTCGTGGCGCTGGCAACGCCCAGCGGCCTGCACATCCAGCAGGGTCTGGAAGTCCTGGCCGCCGGCAAGCACGTGGTCATTGAAAAGCCCTTGGACGTTGACCTCACGCGGGCCCAGGAAATCGAAGCCGCGGCAAAGGAAGCCGCTGGCAAGGGGATCGTGGCCTCCGTTATCAGCCAGCACCGGTTTGACCAGTCAAGCGTGGCCGTTGCCGATGCCATCGCGAAGGGCCGCTTCGGCAGGCTGACGTCTGCCATCGCTTCCGTGGCCTGGTGGCGCAGCCAGGGGTACTACGACTCCGGCGACTGGCGCGGCACGTGGGCCATGGACGGCGGCGGTGCCCTGATGAACCAGGGTGTCCACACAGTGGACCTGCTGCTGTGGTTCATGGGGCGTCCCGTGGAGATCCACGCCCACACCGCCAGGCTGGCCCACGAACGGATCGAGGTGGAAGACACCGCCGTTGCCACCGTCACCTTCGAAAACGGGGGCCTGGCCGTGCTGCACGCCACCACTGCCGCCTACCCCGGTCTGACCGTCCGTGTGCAGCTCATGGGATCCGAAGGATCAGCCGTGGTGGACAACGACCGGTTGCAGTACTTCCACAGCAAGGACGCCGGCGGCGAATCCGCGGACATGGGCCTCCAGGGCGGGGGCAACCAGGCCGAGGAAGAACTGGCCAAGTACCCCGAGGAGGACTACAAAGCCGCCGACCCCACCACGTACCCCGCGGGGCACGTCCGGCAGTACCGGGACATCCTGGCCGCCATCGCAGCAGGGCGGCAGCCCGGTGTCACGGTCAGTGACGCCGTCAACGCGCTCGCCGCCGTGCGTTCCGTCTACGTATCCGCCACCCTCGGCCAGCCCGTCCTTTTCGACGACGTCCTGGCGGGCAAGTACAACGACCTCGAAGTCCGCACCGGAACCGCGGCAGAAAGCGCCTGAGGCTATGAAGTTTTCAGTATTTACCGCATCAACCCCCGAATGGACTCCCGAAGAAGCAGTGCAGCACCTGACTGAGCAGGGCTGGGACGGCGTGGAGTGGCGGATCACCGACCAGGCCGGTGCCCCCGAGCCGGGATTCTGGGCCGGCAACAAGGCCACCGTCCCGCTCACCGGCATGGAAGACCACCTGGACCGCATCGCCTCCCTTACATCCGGCGCCGGCCTGGAGTTCTCCGGCGTCGGCGGATACGCCCGGTGCGACAACCATGAGGATGTTGACCGCATGCTGGCCGCCACCGCCAGGCTGGGCGCCGGCCAGGTCCGGGTGACCACACCGCCCCTGGGAACCGCGGCATGGGGAAACGAGCCTGCCAGCGGGACGCCCTACCCGGAGCTCTTTGCCAGCGCGCGCCGTGATTTCGAGTGGATCGCCGAACGGGCCGCCCACCATGGGGTGAAGGCCCTCGTGGAACTGCACCACCGCACCATCACAGCGTCGGCCTCGTCCGCGCTGCGGCTGCTGGACGGCCTGGATCCGCGGCACGTGGGCGTGATCCATGACCTGGGCAACCTGCTGATCGAGGGACAGGAGGACTACCTCCCGGCGTTCCAGCTCCTGGGCGACTACCTGGCCCATGTCCACGTGAAGAACGCGGTCTGGGTCAACAGCGGCGAAACCGATGAGTCCGGCGCGGCCGTCTTCCGGAACGAGTGGGCTCCGCTGCGTTCGGGCCAGGGCAGCGTGCTGCAGTACTTCAAGGCACTCGCGGCCTTTGGCTACGACGGGTGGGTGACCGTGGAGGACTTCTCCACCGAACTCCCGCTGGCGGAACGGACGGCGGGGAACCTTGACTACCTCCGCTCCACGGCGGCCCTGGCGGGGCTGTCCGTCCCTGCAGGGAGGCGTTGACCGATGGGAACGCCGATAGCGGACCACCCTGACCGGCTCCTGCCGGCCGAT
Source organism: Arthrobacter sp. SLBN-122 (assembly GCF_006715165.1). NCBI lineage: Bacteria > Bacillati > Actinomycetota > Actinomycetes > Micrococcales > Micrococcaceae > Arthrobacter > Arthrobacter sp. SLBN-122. The sequence continues at coordinate 2,642,057 of NZ_VFMS01000001.1, forward strand.
CCCGGTGTCCGGGACATCGCACGCTCGCTCTTCAAAACGGTGGAAGGGCTGCCCATCATTTCCCCGCACGGGCACGTGGACGCTGCCGTCATCGAGCGGAATACGCCCTTTCCGGACCCGGCTGCCCTGCTGGTCACCCCGGACCACTACGTCACCCGGCTGATCCACGCCGGCGGTGTGCCGATGGACCAGCTGGGGCTGGGCAGCCAGCCAACCGATTCGCGGCAGGTGTGGCGGCGCTTCTGTGAGGCCTGGCCTGCCTTTGAAGGAACGGCATCGGGCTACTGGATCCGGCAGGAGTTCGCCCACGTGTTCGGCCTGGCAGAGGAACCGTCCGCGGAGAACGCGGACCGGCTGTACGACGCTCTGCAGGCCAAACTTTCGGAACCGGGCTTCCGGCCGCGCGAGCTGTTCAAGGAATTCAACATCGAGGTGCTGGCCACCACCGATGATCCGCTGGACACACTGGACAGCCACGCATCGCTGCACGCCGACCCCGCGTTCGCCGCGCGCGTGTTGCCCACCTTCCGGCCCGACCAGTACCTGAACATGGCGCATCCGGCGTGGCAAGACAACGTGGAACGTCTCGTCGACTCGGCCGGCGAGGGCGCTTCCGGGTATGCCGGCTACATCAGGGCACTTGAGGCCCGGCGCCGGCACTTCGTGGAGCGCGGCGCGGTCTCGGCCGACCACGGCGTCTTCACGCCTGCCACCCTGAAGCTGGACGACGCCGAGGCGGAGCGGCTTTTCGAGCGGGGGCGGGCGGGCCAGGCAAGTGGTGCTGACCGGGACGCCTTCGAGGCGCACATGATCTACCAGATGGCGCGGATGTCGGTGGAGGACGGGCTGGTGATGACTATCCATCCCGGGTCCTTCCGGAACCACCACGCACCCACGTTCGATGCGTTCGGTGCGGATACCGGCCACGACATCCCGGTGGCGGTCAACTACACCGAGGCCGTCCGGCCGCTGCTCCAGGATTTCGGGACCGCCAAGGACTTCCACCTGGTGCTGTTCACGCTCGACGAGACGGTCTTTTCCCGCGAACTTGCCCCGCTGGCCGGTTTCTACCCGTCGGTGTACCTGGGGGCGCCGTGGTGGTTCCTCGATGCCCCGGATGCGATGCTGCGCTTCCGGTCGGCGGTGACGGAGACGGCTGGCTTCTCGCGGTCCTCGGGCTTCATTGATGACACCCGTGCGTTCTGCTCCATCCCGGCCCGCCACGACACCGCCCGGCGAATCGAGGCGTCCTTCCTGGCCCGGCTGGTTGCTGAACACCGGGTCACCGAGGAACGGGCGCATGAACTGATCGTGGACATCGTGGACGCCTCGCCCCGGCGGGTGTTCAAGCTGTGAATGCGGCCCCGCCTGTCCCGGACCCTGTTCCTGCCCTGAACCCTGTTCCTGCGCTGGACCGGAGCCTGAAGCCGCTGCCCAAGGCCCCGGTGCGCATTGTCCACCTGGGCCTGGGAGCCTTCCACCGGTCCCACCAGGCCTGGTACACCCAGCATGCGCCGGACGCGGCCGAGTGGGGGATCGCGGCGTTCACCGGACGCCGGCCGGATGCCGCGGAGGCGCTCACCGCCCAGGACTGCCTTTACACCCTTGTGGAGAGGTCCGCCGGCGGGGACAGCTTCGAAGTGATCGGCAGCATTGTTGAAGCCGTGGATGGGGCCGACGTCGCCCGGCTCTGCCAGCTCGTCGCCGCCCCGGAAACTGCGGTCGTCACGCTGACCATCACCGAGGCCGCCTACGGCTTGGCGGCGGATGGAACGTTCGACGCCGATGCGCCGGGTGTGGCGGATGACCTCCGCGCGCTGTCGGCAGCGGCGGCCGGGGAGACTTCCACTTCCGGGGAGCCTTCCGCGCCCGGTGGGACTGCTGCTTCCGGCGAGGCAAGGGTGCCCGGCACTCCGTTGGGACGCCTGGTGTGGGCCCTGGCAGCCCGGAAAGACAGCGGCGCCGGACCGATCGCCGTCGTCAGCTGTGACAACCTTTCGGCCAATGGTGACGTTGCCCGCCGTGGCGTCCTGGGCATGGCCGCAGCCTGGGGCCAGGACCTGGTGGAGTGGATCGCGGCGAATGTCAGCTTCGTCAGCACCTCCGTGGACCGGATCACCCCCCGGACCACGGACGCGGACATGGCGGAAGTGGCGGAGCAATGCGGTTACCGTGACAGCTCGCCGGTGGTTGCCGAGCCGTTCCGGAACTGGGTGCTCAGCGGCGATTTCCCGGCGGGAAGGCCGCGCTGGGAAGATGCCGGCGCCGTGGTGGTTGATGAGATCGAGCCCTACGAAAACCGGAAACTGTGGCTCCTCAACGGTTCACATTCAATCCTGGCGTATGCCGGTCAGCTGCGGGGGCACGCCACTGTGGCCGAAGCCCTGGCCGACCCACTGTGCCGGAAGGCAGTGGAAGATTTTTGGGACGAGGCCGCCAACCACCTGCGCGCCGAGGGCCTGGACATCCCCGGGTACCGGCAGGCGCTGCTTGAGCGTTTTGGAAACGCCCGGATCGCCCACCGGCTTGCCCAGATCGCTGCCGATGCCACCACAAAACTGCGGATGCGCGCCGTACCTGTCCTGGCAGCCGAACGCGCCGAAGGCCGCAGCGGTTCCGGCGCAGCCCTGATGCTGGCCGCCTGGATCGACTACGTGGCCGCGGCCGGGGAATTCCAGGATCCGCTGGCCGGAGAGATCCGGGCGTCCGCTGCCCTTGAGGGCACAGAACGGGTCCAGGCCCTGCTCCGTCTGGTCAATGCCGGCATCGCTGAGGACACGGACATAGTTTCCCTGGTCCACAGGCTGTGCGGGTCCTTTTCCGCAACAACTGCGGCCTCCGCCGCCCACACGCATACCTGACCCTGCTTTTTGAACCCCGCTTACTTGAATCCTGCTTTTTACTTCCGGAAGGAACAGTTAATTCCCATGAAGATCGTTGCCGCCGATGTGTTTGTGACCAGTCCGTCCCGGAACTTCGTGACCCTCCGGATCACCACGGAGGATGGTGTGACCGGTATTGGTGATGCCACGTTGAACGGGCGTGAGCTGGCTGTTGCGGCGTATTTGAAGGAGCATGTGGCGCAGCTGTTGATCGGCAAGGATCCGCACCGGATCGAGGATACGTGGCAGTTCCTGTACCGCTCTTCGTATTGGCGGCGGGGTCCGGTGACGATGGCGGCGATCGCTGCGGTGGATATGGCGTTGTGGGATATCAAGGGCAAGCTGGCGGGGATGCCGGTGTACCAGTTGCTGGGTGGGGCGTCGCGGAACGGGTTGCGGGCGTACGGGCACGCGTCCGGGGCTGATATTCCGTCGTTGTTTGATTCGGTGCGGGAGCACCTGGAGCTGGGCTATAAGTCGATCCGGATCCAGACGGCGGTGCCGGGGATCAAGGCGGTGTACGGTGTTGCGGCGCAGGCACAGGCGTCGGGGGAGCGGTATGACTATGAGCCGGCCGGGCGGGGTGCGTTCCCGGTGGAGGAGGACTGGGACACCCGGGCGTACCTGCGGCACTTGCCGACCGTGTTTGAGGCGGTGCGGAATGAGTTTGGGCCGGAGATCCCGTTGCTGCATGACGGGCATCACCGGATGACGCCGATCCAGGCCGCGAAGCTGGGCAAGGCGTTGGAGCCGTATGACTTGTTCTGGTTGGAGGACTGCACGCCGGCGGAGAACCAGGAGGGCCTGCGCCTGGTGCGGCAGCACACCACCACGCCGCTGGCGATCGGGGAGATCTTCAACACCGTGTATGACTTCCAGACGCTGATCAAGGAACAGCTGATCGATTACGTCCGTGCCGCGTCCACGCACTTTGGCGGCATTTCGCCGTTGAAGAAGGTGATGGATTTCGCCGCGCAGTACCAGATCAAGTCCGGCTTCCACGGGCCGACGGATATTTCCCCGGTGGGCTTCGCGGCGCAGCTGCATGTCGGGTTGGCGATCCATAACTACGGGATCCAGGAATACATGCAGCACTCGGACAAGACCAACGAGGTCTTCGAGCAGTCCATGACGTTCACCGACGGGTACCTGCACCCGGGCGACAAGCCGGGCATTGGCGTCGAATTCAACGAAGAAGCCGCCGCAGCCTATCCCTACCAGCAGGCCTACCTGCCCTACAACCGCCTCGTCGACGGCACCGTCCACGACTGGTAAGGAACAAACAATGACCAAGCACCGCATCATCGTCATGGGCGTTTCCGGCTGCGGCAAGACCACCATCGGCGACCTCGTGGCCCGTGAGCTGGGTGTCCCGTTCCTGGACGGCGACTCCCTCCACCCGGTGGAGAACGTGGCCAAGATGGCGGCCGGGACACCGCTGACGGATGAGGACCGCTGGCCCTGGCTCGCCACGGTGGGGACCGAGCTGGCAAAGGCCGGTGACGGCGGACTGGTCCTGGCGTGCTCCGCATTGCGCCGCAGCTACCGTGACGCTATCCGGAAACAGGCGCCGGACACCATCTTCCTGCACCTGAAAGGCAGCAAGGAGGTCCTCAAGGCGCGGACGGAAGGCCGCACCGGGCACTTCATGCCACCGGCACTGCTCGAATCCCAGCTCGCCACCCTGGAACCACTGCAGGAGGACGAACGCGGCGTGGTGGTGGACATTGCCGCGCCCGTCGCAGAAGTGGTGGCCGAGGCACTCAAGGGGATCGCCGCCGTCGTACGTCCTGCCAATGCCGCGCCGGGCACCCGGCCGCGGCAGTTCGACGTCGACCTTGCGGCCGCGCCGTTCAATCTCGACGCCGACGCGATCGCCTGGGTGGAGGGCACCCTTGGTGCCATGACGCTCGAGGAAAAGATCGGGCAGCTGTTCATCAACCACAACAACGACTATTCACCCGAATACCTCGATGGTGTGCTGGAGAACTACCACGTGGGCGGCATGCGGTACCGGCCGGGTCCTTCCGCTGCCGTGCAGGAACACATACGTTACGCACAGTCCAAGTCCCGCATTCCGCTGCTGATTGCGTCCAACCCGGAGATGGGCGGCGCCGGCAGCTGCGACGACGGCACGTTTGTGTCCACGCACCTCCAGGCGGGTTCTCACCCGGACAAGTCCATTGCCCGGCAGATGGGCCAGGTGGCTGGGGTGGAGACCGCGGCGCTGGGGTGCAACTGGGCGTTCGCGCCGATCGTGGACATCCACTACAACTGGCGGAACACCGTCATTTCCACGCGGTCCTTTGGAAACACGCCGGAGATTGTGGTGGAGCGCGCCAAGGAGTATTTCGACGGCATCAGCGAATCCCCCACCGCCTGTGCCATGAAGCACTTCCCCGGCGACGGAATCGATGAGCGGGACCAGCACGTGGTCACGTCCTACAACACCCTTGGCTACGAGGAATGGAACCGGACCTACGGGCACGTGTACCGGGAGATGATTGCCCACGGCGTGCAATCCATCATGGTGGGCCACATTGGTGCGCCTAAGGTGTCCCGGCATTTCCGGCCGGACCTTTCCGATGCCGAAATTCTGCCGGCCACTCTGTCCCCGGAGCTCCTGCAGGACCTGCTGCGCGGTGAGCTTGGCTTCAACGGCCTGGTCCTCACCGACGCCTCGCAGATGGTGGGCCTGACGCAGGCGATGAGGCGCAGGGACCTGGTCCCGGCCACCATTGCCGCCGGCTGCGACATGTTCCTGTTTTTCCGGAACCCGTCCGAGGACTTCCAGTACATGCTGGACGGGTACAAGTCCGGGGTCATCACCGAGCAGAGGCTTCATGATGCGCTGCGCCGGATTCTTGGGCTGAAGGCGTCTTTGGGGCTGCACCTGAAATCTGCGGACCAGCTGGTACCGCCTGCCGGGGCGCTGGCCGTGATTGTGAGTGCCGAACACCGTGCCATCGCCGCGGAGATCGCGGACAAGACCGTGACGCTGGTCAAGGACACGGCCGGGAACCTGCCCATCACGCCGGCCACGCATCCCCGGATCCGGTTGTACGGGATCTCCGGCGGGGCCGACTTCACCCGCTCTGACCCATTGGCCTACCTGGAGGTGGTGAAGGAGGAACTGGAAGCTGCCGGATTCGAGGTGTTCTTGTTCCGGACGGCTGAACAGCGCGAGGCGGCGGGGGAAAAGGGGGTGAACTTCATGTCCATCATCTCCGAGGAAGCCACCGGCGACTACGCCGGGAAGTACGACGCCGCGTTTGTCTTTGCCAACGTGAAGGGCTTCGCGCAGGAGGCAGCCATCCGGATCAAGTGGTCCTCGCCGATGGCGGCGGAAATCCCGTGGTACGTGACGGAGGTGCCCACGGTGTTCGTGTCCCTGAACCAGCCGAACCACCTGATCGACGTGCCGATGGTTAAGACGGCCATCCACGCCCATGCGGGCACCCGGGAAGCCATCCGGGCGGCCGTGGAGAAGATCCAGGGCAAGTCCGAATTCCAGGGCACGTTCAACGAGAACGTATTTTGCGGGTCATTCGACACCCGGCTGTAGGAAAGAACCGAAGGAGGCGCCACCGCAGCAGCGGTGGCGCCTCCTTCGTTCGCAGTCCTGGGAGCGCTTAGGCGTCCTCGCGGTCCGGGTTCTCCAGGCGGAAGAAGTTGGACTGGTTTCCATCAGTCCGTTGCTCCTGGTAGATGAAATTGAGGCGGCGCTCGTCAAAGGTTTTGAACCATTCTTCCCAGCTGACTTCGCGCAGGTTGCTGTCCTTGTCCCGGAAATCGATGCGCAGGACGCCAAGGTGGTCGCCATGTTCTGTGCCTTCAACTGTTGCAGGCACGCCGCCGCGTTCTTCGGCCCACTGCCTGATCACCTCGTGGTGGGTGGTTGCCAGGCTTCGGCCCTCGCGTTCGGGCTCTTCATCGGTGGAGGTGATTTCCTGTGAGTACTTCAGCGATTTGGAGGAGTCGTCGCCGTAGCGGACCTTGCCGCCGTCGGGGCCGGCGCCCAGGTCCTGTGCGTCTTCCGTGTCTTCTGATTGGTTGCCGCCGCCTTTACCCTGGCTGTGGTCCCCGCCTTCCTGCCGGGCCTTGGCAACCTCCTTCACCAGCTCTTCCTTGCGCAGGCCGGACGTGCCAGGGATGTTCTCCGCCTTGGCCTCGTTGCGGAGTTCGTCCACCTTCATGTTGCGCAGTTCCGTTTCACTCACATCAGGGGTATTCGGCGTCTGGTTACCAGGCTTCTCACTCATGGCAGGTCCTCCTTGTGTTGAGCTGTTCGGCAGAATCGACAAATGATAAGGCTGCTTACTTTTCTAGCCGCTGCCGGATGATGCGTCAAGCACAGGCGCCCGGTGACAGATGCTCCACACATCCCGGCTCGGTCCGGTGCATGGGCACCCGCGTATTGTGAAGCAGTGAACTTTTCCTGCAAAATTTCTGAGGACGTTGTGCTCCGGCCCGTTGAGCAGGCGGATGCCGGGGCGCTGGCGGCGGCCTTTCAAGCGAACCGCTCACATCTCGCCCCATGGGAGCCGGTCCGGCCTGCGGAGTTTTACACCGTCCAGGGCCAGCAGGGACTGGTTGAACGACGGCGGGCTGAACTGGATTCGGGCACGGCACTTCCCATGGTGCTGGCGCGGGACGACGGCATCGTCGGGCTGCTGACCCTGAGCTCGATCGTGCGCGGTGCATTCCAGAACGCGCACCTGGGCTACTGGATCTCCCACGCATTTCAGGGCGCAGGGCTCATGACAGCGGCTGTGGGTGCCGCCGTCAATATCGCCGCAACTGGCCTCGGCCTCCACAGGCTCGAGGCCGCAACCCTGGTGCACAACACAGCATCGCGGCGGGTGCTGGAAAAGAACGGGTTTGAGGCCTATGGCATGGCGGCCGCCTACCTCCGGATAGCGGGCCAATGGCAGGACCACCGGATGTATCAGCGGATTCTCCAAGGCAATTGAACACCATTGCGGACTGCTCGGTGATGACGTTACGGGTCCTAAGATCAGGCGGCCGTTTCCTTCGACTGCTGATGGAAACGTCCGAGCCGCTGGAGGTACAGATACATCCCGAGGAAAGTGATGGCCCCCAAAACCGCGCCACCCCAGATTGCTATCGCCACAACGCTGATGGCCACCCCGTACATTGCGGTTAAGGCCAGCCAGTAGTTCCTGACGATGTTGTTGTCCATCAGCATCCTCATCTAAAGGGGCAAGTGGTTCACGCTATTCCTCCTGCCGGGCCCACGTATAGGGGTTTGGTTCGTGCCCGCCGCGCCGGCCTTGCTCAAACCCCTGTTGCCACGCCTTCCCAACCGCGGACACCAGGTCAGCCAGCAAGGGATAGTAGGGATGGTCAGGGCCGATGTAGATCATTTCGTCGGCGGCTCGGTCCACGGCGGCGCGGACCTGGTTCTCTGCAGCAGTACCGGCCATGGTGCCGCCTTCCTCCACGAAACTCCTGTGTCCGAATCGAAGGTAACGCCGAACCGCGGGAAGTGTCCACGGGTACTGGCCATTGGCCCCGTCTAGAAAGACAAGGAACCGCCTTACCACCCGAACAGGGCAGCGGACGAGGCCAGGGCAGGATCAAGCATGAGGAGAAGCGCCGGCTGGCGTAGGCTCGGGCTATGTCACAACTTGGGGGAGTACGACACTGTCGTCTGTGGGCCGTTCCGGCGGCCATGGCTCTGCTTGGCGCCACAGTGGCGGGCTGCGAATACCAGGATCGGTCCACGCCAGCTGCAGGCGCCACGCCTTCGGCGCCTGAAACGAACCCCTTGGCGGGGCCGCCCACGAAGCCTGCCGAGGTGGCAGCTCTCGAACAGGGCAACCGGACGAAGCTGGACGAGGTACTTGGTGTTCCGGTCTCGGACACCTACCTGGATGTAACGGAAGCAATCAGTGGCAGGATGACTTCCTTTCTCACGCGGGCATCCCTGCCCGCATCAGGCACCTATGTCATCACCACAGCCTGCATCGGCACCACTAACGCCAGACTGGTCCTCAGCCAGCGAAAACCCGGGAACGCAAGCGGTCAGGTTGACTTTTCCGAGGCGTTCGCGTGCGCCGAGCCTTCCAGCAGGACTCTTGACCTGCACGGCGGTGATGTCACTGTCGACGTCATCAACCTCAGCCCGGATGGATCCACTTGGGGGACCGGTGCCTTCGCCAATGTCCGCATCACTTCTTGGAAGCCCTAAGAAGGAAACCCGTAGCAGCCGCGCAGCAGGAGGCGTGCTGTAGACAAGCAGTTGACATGCAAGCGGTTAGGGGACAGGTGAAGTTCATGTCTGAAACGACCCGTCGGTGGGTGGGGATAAGCGCCTGGATCCTGCTCGTGCTCACCTCGATGATCGTAATCGGCTACGGCATCGTGCACGCCGGAATCTGGCTCTGGATGCCGACGCCGGCCGAGCAGGAGGCGTCCTGGATCGGCAGCCTCTACATCTTCTTTGGTTGGCTGCTGTCCATTGGGGCCTCCGTCTGGTCACATCTCCGAGGCAATCCGGTGTGGGTGAGCATCTGTGTCGCACTGCCAGGGTTTCTCGTCGGCTGGGCAGACCTCGTCAGCCCATACACCCTCCTGCGCTTCCTGGCCGCCGTCGTGGCGTTCCCGCTGGCCATCGGTGGTGTCGCCGAGGTCATTTGGGCCCGCGGCCACCGGCAGCGGGGATAGGAAAGGAAAAGCCGTGGCACACCTTGTCGAGCATCTTGACCAGGATCTGGACTCCATCTCCAAGGTAGGTGCGGAACGGCCCGAGCGGGGGAGCTTCGTCGAGGACCCCGGGGCGCGCCACCTCAGGCAGGTAGTGGTTGGACCCAGGCTACGGGAGCGGCAGGATTTGAAGGTGCTGGCGGATGAGCGGCGCTGCCCAGGAGGCCTCGTCGGTCTCGCGGTCGACGCCTTTGGGTTACCGTCATGATTGGGGGGGTAAGGCTTCGGAGAATCGGGACGGCATGGACAGCGCGAACAAAGTGGACATCAAAGGCAAAGGCACCATGGAGTTGTCCGGCGGAGTTCTTTACGTGCGCTGGAAGCCAGGGGCATACATAGGCGTCGACGTAGCCAGGGCAGGCATCGCAGCCATTTCCACCCTCGGCCAGGGTGCCAGGTTGCCGATGCTGGTCGAAATCCAGGGTGTGACTCACTCCGCGGCTGCTCGAAAAGTCTTTCCCGACTCGTCCAGCGTCTCGCGCATGGCGCTCTTGGGTTCCTCTCCCGTTGACCGGGTGGTCGCCATGTTCCGCCTGCCCCTGTTGCCGGCCGGGTTCCCGATCAGGTACTTCACATCCGAAGACAAGGCACTGGCGTGGCTGCTTGAGTCATCGGAGGAGTCAGACGCGACGAAAAGCATCTATTAGCCTGCTCTATCAGGTAAGCGGACTGACGCTACGTCCGTGCCGCCATCACGTCAGGTTTTCGGGCCTCCACACCGGCGCTCCTGACATCGGCTGCGGTCGCGGCCAGGAATACCAGGCCGATCGCCGCTCCTAAGGGTGCGTACCGGAGGTCCATGATTGGATGTCGCCAATGACCCTCCCGGCTGAACCGGGTCCTGCTACCGCCTGCTGCGGTCCAGGAGCCACGATGCGTCCACGTCCGCCGGCGGTCGCCGGTGAAGTTTTTTGATCAGGATGGAGAAGGGCAGGAGCAGCAGTTGCAGCACTCCGGCGACGACCAGCAGCGCAAGGAACAAGATGATGTCCGGGAGGTATAGGAGGAAGATGCCTGCCGCAGCGGCGAAGTAACCGAAGGTGTACCCGAGGATCGTCCCGGTATCCATGTCTGCTCCAAGGAACGGCCACCGTCGAAGGGTGGGTGCTATTGAATTGGTGGCTGCCCGGTCTCTTACCGGGCCTCGTCAGTGCGACGGGGGTCTCCTCGTCAGCCAGGGGCCTTTTTGATGCGCAACCTGCGTCGTCTTCGGGACGGGGCTTGATCGGTCACGGGCCGGGCCCTTCGCCAGGCCCTATGGGGGCGATCGCTGGTGGGGGGGGAGGCGGTAGGGCCGATGCCACCCTTGAGGACCCTCTCCTACGACGCCTCATCTCCAAAACAACGAGAAGGGTCAAGCCGATCCAGGCGAAGGCGGCAACGAATATCAGGACTACCGATTGAGGCGTGCTCACGACGGCGTTCCTTGCCGCGCGGCGCTGAACAGCTGAAGATTAGGAGCTGGGGGATGGATGGACATGATGTCCCGGCTTTCCGCGGCTACCGCTTCGGCCGGCTTCACAACCAATGAGTAAACTATCCGCCTGTCACGGCAGCTGAGCAAGACGTAACGAATTTGAAGCAACTGCAGTGCGGGTGGAGGCGGAAAGGGTGCGCCCCGTTCGCTGAGCGCACCCTTTTCGATTCCCCTCGCACCGGATCCCCATCCGACTGAGCCCATCATAAGCATGCTTAGCATTGCATGCGCAAGCCCATCGAGTATTTGGTGACGTACTGCGCGTGCCGGGTCTCAGAGAGGGGGTCGCCTGGATTGAATCCTTTGTCGCGTGCATCTGGCCGAACCTGACCGGTTCGCAGAACATGTCGCCGAATTTGTGAACTCGGTCCGGTGTTACTGCTGCCTTATCGCTGAACCATTCCAGGCAAGGAAAAAGGCTCTGATTCCCTCAGTTATAAGGGAATCAGAGCCTTCCTCATCAGCGGTGACGGTGGGATTTGAACCCACGTTGGCTTTTACACCAAACAACATTTCGAGTGTTGCACCTTCGGCCGCTCGGACACGTCACCAACCTCAATAGGGTACCGGAGCATGGCCCGCATCCCCAAAACGGGGGCCATGCCGGTGCCGTCCGCTGGATCATTCAAAGGCCCGCTGCCTTCGGGACGCGATGGAGGCAGTTCATCAATGTCAGACCCCCTTGTCATGATGGGTTTATGGGGAAAGCGGCGGTGGTGAGGGCGTTTGAGGACATCAAGGCTGCCCTCGCTGTGCTTGATGCGGAAGTTGATGGGGCGGGGTCGTTGCCGTTTTCGTTGACTGATCCGTTGGCGGGGTTGGCGGATGGGTGCCTGGATATTCTGGCCGGTGCACGGGAGGTCGAGGCGGGGATCGCGGGGCTAAAGGCGAAGGCCGCGGTGCGGTACGCGGACAGCGCCTGGGCTGTTGCGGGGCCGGGGATGCTGGTGGTGGCGCAGGAGATGGCGGTCGCGGCGGAGATCGGGTGCGTGCTGGCGTTGGGTCCGCGGGCTGCGGGGTCTTTCCTTGCCACGTCCCACGCCGTGACCGTCAGGTTGCCGCGGACCCTGGAGGCTTTGCGGGCCGGGGTGATCTCATGGCAGCACGCCGTGGCCATGGCCGATGAGACGGCAGGTCTTGATGCTGCGGGGGCGGCGGCGTTGGAGGCGCATTTCCTGGATCCTGACGCACTTGACGCGGCCCGGGGGTGCCCGGTGGGGCAGATGCCGGCGCACCGGTTTAGGGTCAAGGCCCGGCTCTGGCGGGAACGCCACCACGCCGAAAGCATCGAGAAGCGCCATGCCAAGGGGGTGGCGGACCGGCGGGTGGAGTTCCGGCCGGACCAGGATGGGATGGCCTGGCTCAGCGCGTGCCTGCCCGCGGACCAGGCCTTGGCGGGCTGGAACCGGCTCACCGCTGTTGCCCGTGGGATGCAGGGCCCTAACGAGTCCCGCACCATGCCCCAGTTGCGTGCCGATACCTTTGCCGAAGCGATCCTGAGTGGTGGGCTGGGCGCGGGCGGTGACAGCAGTGGCAACATGAGCGGGAGCGGTGCCAGAATGACGGGTGACGTCGCGGATAGCATCGTCGCGGCCGGTGGCGGCGACGGTGGGAGTGACGGCGCCGGGCGGGAACACCTGTCGACGCACATCCAGGCGCAGGTTCTGGTGACGGTTCCGGTGTTCGCGCTGCTTGGGTTGACGGAGGAGCCGGCGGTCCTGGACGGGTATGGGCCGATCCCGGCGTCGATGGCCCGGCGGCTTGTCGCGGACGGCGCCGATTCGTTCCACCGGGTCCTGGTGGACCCGCGCGACGGTGCACCGCTGGAGATCGGCAGGACCAGCTACCGAATCACGAAAGCGATGCGGGCCTGGTTGAGGATGCGGGATGGCAAGTGCCCGTTCCCCGGTTGCAGCAACAACTCGCTGGACAACGAGGCCGACCACATCCTCGCCTGGCACAAAGGCGGCACCACCGGCATCAGCAATTTGGGACAGCCCTGCCCCAAGCACCATCGGCTCCGGCACACCACCGGATGGACACCCACCTCGGCCGGCAAGACCGAACCACCGGGCTGGACCTCACCCACCGGTCGCCGCTACGCCAGCGAACATCAGGACTGGGAACCACCACACTGGCCTCCCGGGTTCCTGCCCGGCCAACGAAGCCTCCTCGAAGAAGCACTCGTTCAGTACCTCGCCTCATGAGCCGAAGCTGCCGGAATGCGGAGTGCTAATCCGTTTGCGTGACATGTCGACCTGCCCGCCTAACCGCCTGCCCGGCCGGCGCGGGCGGCAGCCGGTCGCTGCACGGCGTCAGCGCAGGCCACGACACCCCGACACCCCGCCACCCGCCGTCCGACTTTCCCCGTCCACGCACGTCCGGTTAGATTCATCAGCAAGATGACAAATTCACAGACTCCAATCCACGCAACCGCATACTGGACCACTGCCAGGGAACACGGCGAGCTCAGGGCCGAAGAGGTGCCCGCACCGGGACCAGGCGAAGCACTGGTGCGGGCCCTGTACTCCGGCATCAGCAAGGGCACCGAAATGGTGGTCCATGCGGGAGCCGTGCCGCCGCGCGTTGCCGAAGAGATGCGCGCCCCACACCAGGAAGGAAAGTTTCCCGGGCCCGTGAAGTTCGGATACCTCTCCATGGGAGTGGTGGAGGAAGGACCCCAGGAGTGGAAGGGCCAGCGCGTCTTTTGCCTGAACCCGCATCAGGACCTTTACGTGGTCCCGGTCGCGTCCCTGACCAGGATTCCCGACGACGTTCCATCCCAGCGCGCTGTCCTCACCGGCACGGTGGAAACGGCAGTTAATGGCCTGTGGGAAGCGGGACCGCGGCTGGGTGACCGGATTGCCGTCGTCGGCGCCGGCCTGGTGGGCGGCATGGTGGCGACGCTGCTGCGCACCTTCCCGTTGCAGCGCCTGCAGCTGGTGGACCTCGACCCCGGCCGGAAGCAGCTCGCGGACACTCTGGGCGTGGACTTCGCGCATCCGGATGATGCTTTGGCGGACTGCGACATCGTGTTCCACTGCTCGGCATCGCAGGAAGGCCTGGCGCGCAGCCTGCAGCTCGCCGGCGATGAAGGCGAGGTCATCGAAATGTCCTGGTACGCCAACCGTGAGGTCACTGTGCCGCTGGGAGAGGATTTCCACGCGAGGCGGCTGTCCATCAGGGCGAGCCAGGTGGGGATGGTCTCACGTGCACGCAGACACCGCCGCACCAATGCGGACCGCCTGGACCTTTCCGTATCGCTGCTCAAGGACCCCGTCTTCGACGCGTTCCTGACCGGATCGTCCCCGTTCGAGGACTTGCCAAAGGTGGTCCAGAGCCTTGCAGACGGCAGCCTGGAAGCCCTGTGCCACGTCGTCGAGTACCCCTCCGGTGCTCCCGAGCCCGCACCAGCCGCCCACAACCCGGAAAACTCGAGGTAACCCATGTTCAGCCTGACCATCCGCCGCCACTTCATGATCGCCCACAGCCTTCCCCGTGAAGCTTTCGGACCCGCGCAGGGCCTGCACGGCGCAACCTTCGTCGCCGAGGTGGCCTTCCGCCGCCGCGCCCTGAACGCCGACGCGATCGTCCTGGACATCGGCGCCGCCGGAACCATCATCGAGGAAGTGCTCGCCGGCCTGAACTACCGCAACCTGGACGAGCACCCGGACTTCGAAGGCAAGCTCAGCACCACGGAAGCCTTGGCCGAGTACATTGCACAGAAGGTGGCCGCACAGATCAAGGACACCGACGACGGCCGCGAACTCGCAGGAATCGACGTCACCCTGCGCGAGAATCCGGACGCCTGGGCCACCTACTCCCTGGACCTCAGCGCCTAGCCATGCGCCCCATCCGGCTGCTGGTCCCCGGCAACATCCGCCACAGCTCAGGCGGCAACGTCTACAACGCGCGCCTCGTTGCCGGGTTGCAGGAACGTGGGTCCCAAGTCGAAGTGGTCGCCGTGGAGGGCAGCTGGCCGGACGCCGGTGCGAAGGACCGGCGCCGGCTGGGCACCTTTCTCGGGGCATGGGGGCCAGGGGAGGGCCCGGGGGAGGCAGTGACCATCGTGGATGGGCTGGTTGCCGTGGGTGCCCCGGATGAAATGGAATTCGCGGCAAAGGCTCGTCGGGAAACATGGGTCTTGGTGCATATGCCTGTTGAGGAAAGTTCCGGAACTGCAGCACTGGAACGTGAAGCCAGGGCTCTCCGCGCGGCAACAGGCGTGGTCTGCACCAGCAGTTCTTCAGCAACGCTCCTCCTGGACAGGGGGCTTTCGCGGGCGGACGTTGTCCTTCCGGGAGTCAGTCCCGCACCGCAGGCACACGGATCGTCGCCCCCGCATGTGGCGGTGGTCGCCGCGCTGCTGCCTAACAAGGACCAGTTGCTGACGGTGGAGGCGCTGGCCCAAATCCAGGACCTTGCCTGGACGGCATCGCTCGTGGGCTCAGACCAGGCGGACCCGGACTACGCGCAGCAGGTCCGGGCTGCCATCACGGCCAACGGGCTCAGCAGGCGAGTCCAGCTCACCGGCGAGCTCAGCGGCGAAGCCCTTGAGGCTGAATGGGCGCGCACGGACCTGACTTTGCTGGTTTCACGGGTGGAAGCGTTCGGCATGGCCGTCACCGAGTCCCTTGCCCATGGCATCCCCGTCCTGGTTCGCCAAGGGACAGGGGCGGTGGAGGCGCTGGGGATGGCCGGACTGGCAACGGACGACGGCGAATCCCGCCTCCCGGGGGCAGCGCTTTCACTTCCGGCCGGGGGACAGGAGAGTCCCGGCCGGCTGGCCGACGCCCTTCGCGGGTGGTTGGTGGACGCAAGGACGCGCGACAACTGGAGGACAGCTGCGGTTGATGCCCGGACCAGGCTGCCGGCATGGAGCAAAACGGCGCAGGACGTGCTGGCCCTCCTCCAGGGACGCAACGAAGAAAAAGAGCGGCAACAGAACTAGCGGATGCTCCGGTGCGCCGCGAAAAACTCCCGCAGCACCAAGGCGCATTCTTCTTCGCGGACCCCGGGATACACCTCAACCCAGTGGTTGAGCCGGCGCTCCCGGAGGATATCGAATACGGATCCCGCGGCACCGGCCTTCTCGTCCCAGGCCCCAAAAACAACCCGGGGGATCCGGGCCAGGACAATCGCGCCCGCACACATGGCGCAGGGTTCCAGGGTGACCACCAGCGTGCAGTCGGACAACCGCCAGCCGTCGCCCCTGCCGCCGTCGAGCCGTGCCCTCTCCTTCAACCGCGCGGCAGCCTCCCTGATGGCCACCACCTCGGCGTGGGCTGTGGGGTCGCCCAGCTCCTCCCGCTGGTTCCGTCCGGAACCCAGCACATCGCCGTCGGGCCCTATGACCACGGCGCCGATGGGCACATCCTCCGTAGCCAGCGCGCGGCGGGCCTCCGCAAGGGCAAGGCCCATCCAGGCGTCATGTTTCTTTTCGGGCAACCGCATGGCTCAATGATAGTTTCGGGGTTAGTCAGGTTACTTGCCGATGCCGGGAGGCACCATGGACACTCTGAGGGACCGCCTAGGTACGTGGTTCAAACCGTACGCGGCGCTGATCCTCACCATTCTGGTGGGCGGTGTGGTCATCGTGTCCCTGGCGCTGCTTGGGTCCGAGGTCTACGACGACGTGGTGGACTCCGCCGGGCTGGCCAACCTGGACAAACCTGCCCTGTCGTTCGCCGAGACCCTGCGCAGCCCCTGGCTCGACGCGCTTGTCACGGGGTTCACCAACATCGGTGGCGGCATCGGAATGCCGATCCTTGCCAGCATCCTCACGGCATGGCTGACCTTCCTCAGCCGGAACTGGCGTCCCCTGGTGCTGATCGGCGGTGCAGCCGCAGCCTCCGTCAGCGCCACAACCTTTGGCAAGAAGCTGGTGGGCCGTACCCGCCCGGACCACGCGGACGCCGTTCCCCCGTACGAGGATTCGCCCTCCTTCCCCAGCGGCCACACCCTGAACACCACCGTGGTGATCAGCCTGGTGATTTACCTCATCTGCCTTCAGTTCCATACGATGCGGGTCCGCGTCACTGCCATCACCGCCGGTTCCCTCTTCATCATCGCCATGGGACTGAGCCGGGTCTTCCTGGGCCACCACTGGCTGACGGACGTCATGGCCGGGTGGATCCTGGGACTGGCCTGGGTGGCCATCGTCATCCTGGCCCACAGGCTGTTCCACCTGGTCCGCAGGCGCGAACACATCGGCGCAGCGCCGTCGTTCGACCGTCCGATTGTCCGCGACGTGGTGGCCGAGGAACTGCACGACGGCGGATCTTCCAGACGTGGGAAGGACAGCGGCGGGTGATAGTTTTGGGGGATGCGCACTCTCGTTGTTGACCACCCCCTGGTCGCCCACAAGCTCACCGTCCTGCGGGACAAGAACACGCCGTCGCCGGTCTTCCGCCAGCTGACGGAAGAGCTGGTGACCCTGCTGGCGTACGAAGCGACGCGGGAGGTCCGCACGGAGCCCGTCACCATCCAAACGCCGGTCAGCACCACCATCGGCACCGCGTTCACCAAGCCCACCCCGCTGGTGGTTCCCATCCTCCGCGCGGGTTTGGGCATGCTGGAGGGCATGACCAAGCTCGTTCCCACCGCTGAGGTGGGCTTCCTGGGCATGGCCCGGGACGAGGAAACGCTGGACATCATCACCTACGCAGAGCGCCTGCCGGAGGACCTCACCGGCCGCCAGGTCTTCGTCCTGGACCCCATGCTGGCCACCGGCGGAACCCTGCGCGAAGCCATCAAGTTCCTGTTCAAGCGCGGCGCCTCCGACGTCACCTGCATCTGCCTGCTGGCCGCCCCCGAGGGCCTGGCCCGGCTGGAAGAGGAACTGTCAGGGGCCAACGTGCACATCGTCCTGGCCTCCATCGACGAGAAGCTCAACGAGAAGTCCTACATCGTTCCCGGCCTGGGCGACGCCGGCGACCGCCTCTACGGCATCGCCGGGTAGATTTCACCCTTTTTCAAAAGAGTTCCCGCCGCTAGCCTGTGCGGATGGACTGGAAACTCGAGCTTGTCTTTCTCCCCGTGTCCGACGTTGACCGCGCCAAGGACTTCTACGTCAATAAAGTGGGCTTTAACGCCGATTTCGACGAGCGGCCCTCGGACTCCATCCGCTTCGTGCAGCTGACGCCGCCCGGTTCGGCCTGCTCCATCTGCATCGGCGAAGGCCTCACCGACGCCCCTCCCGGCACCGGTTCCAACCTGCAGCTGGTGGTCAACGACATCAAAGCCGCCCATGACCACCTGAAGAACAACGGCGTGGATGTCAGCGACGTGGACGTGCAGGATTGGGGTCACTTCGTCTACTTCGCCGACCCCGACGGAAACAAGTGGGCTGTCCAGTACATCCCGTGGCGGAACACCGGACAGGACGCCGGTTAACCACAAACGCGGGCCGCATCATGAAGATGCGGGCCCGCGGTTGAAGGTGGCTTGCCTAGTACCAGTTGTGCGCCAGGTGGAAGTTCAGCGCGCCGCAAGGCGACTGGTAGCGCTCCTGGATGTAATTCAGGCCCCAGTTGATCTGCGTGCGGTAGTTGGTGAGGTAGTCCGGGCCGGAGCTGGCCATCTTCTCGGCAGGCAGGGACTGGACAATGCCGTATGCCCCGCTGCTGGCATTGGTGGCCGTGGTGGTCCAGTCCGATTCCTTGGTCCACAGCGTCTGCAGGCACTGCATCTGGTCCGGTGCCCAGCCAAAGGTCCCCAGCTGGCTGGCGGCGTAGGCTTGGGCCCCGGCGGGATCGTTGACCGCGACGGCGGGAGCCGGCTCGGGTGCGCGGGCGGGCTCGGGAGCTGGCGCCGGGGCAGGGGCGGGCGCTTCGGGCGCGGCCGGTGCTGCAGCGGGGGCCGGTTCCGCTGCCTGCGGTGCCATGCTGATGGCGGCGGGAGCCGGGCTGGCCGCCGGGTTGGAACGGATTTCGCTCTTCTCGATGCTCATTTGAGCGTCTGACGCTGTAGTGGAAGAGTTCGACCCGGTGGATGACACCGGAGTCATACTGCTGGTGGCCTGTCCTGCCGCGCCAACCCCCACCAGCACCGCACAGGATGCTGCAAGGACGGCCGCGCGCTGGCCCAGGGTGGTCTTCTTTGCCTGCTGCTTGGCCCGGTGTTTAGCCTTTGCCTGCAGCAGACGTGCTTCTGCCGTGTTCTTGGACATGATTGATCGCCTCTCACACCTGCGGAGTTAGCTGTCGGGTTCGGATGAGGGCATCCGGCCGTACGGAAAGATCACGTACTGGCTTAACCCCAAGGGCATTCAGTGCCCGGGACGGTGGGTCCCCCGCCTCTGCCGTAGCTCAATCGGAATCCGGGGAAGCGGCAGAGCTTGGCGTCAACCCGGGATATGCGGCCCGAACGGGGACCGCACCCAATCGACGGTACAGGAAGAACACGCCAAAGTCACATTTAGGTAACGGAAGTCACGAGGCACAGCGCGTCGAATTGCGGGACCTGCCGTGGGCTATGGCAGTTTGGCGGCTCACCAATACCAGACCGTTACCAGGCCAATGGTGTCCTACCGGGTGAGTTGGTACACGGTGGAGTTACCTACGGACTGGGCCTGGAAGTTGTCCTGGACCCACGCAGCAACCTCGGAGTTGCCGCTGCGGCCGCCCATGCCGCCCCCGCCCATACCGCCGCCTTCGATGAAGTAGCCGATCTCTCCTTTGGCCACCATGGCCTGGAACCCGGCGAGCGTGGGGTATGGGTCGCCGCCGTTCCAGCCGCCCAGGGAAATGACGTCCGTGTTGGTGGCGAGTTCCAGGTTGGCTGCCTGGCTGGCGCCGGACACAATCGCCGACCATTTTGTGGTGGTACCCGCCAGAAGTGCCGTCACTGCGGCATCTGCCGTTCCTTCACCCGGGCCGCCGGATCCATCCGTGGCACCGCCGGGGCCAGTTGCACCGTCGAAACCACGGGAGGGATCAAGCCCGCCAGCGCCTGGGGCAGAGTCCATAGCGGCGGCATCCCTGCCGCCTGCCCGGTTGCCGCCCAGCCCCGCGGCCCGGCTCCCGAAGCCAGCCGCCGACGAACCCGCGGGCCCCGACGTCGGAATGGAGCCTGAGTGTGCAGAGGCAGCGGTGGCGAGTGTCCACGCGCCGGTTCCGAGTCCTCCGGCCAGGAGGGATACGACGACGACGGCGGCCGCGCCGGCCCGCCGGAACCATCCGGAGGTGCCCAGTGCGTCGAGGCGGAGGAGGATTGCGGCGGCCGCCAGGACACCCAGGGCGATGATGGTGACGCGAAGCCAGGGGAGCCATGACGCGTCGCGGCCCAGCAGGACGGCGGACCAGATGGAGGTGCCAAGGATGGCGGCGGCCAGGACGGTCCGGGCCGGCCAGTAATCCCGGCCGCGCCACAGTTCCACGCTGCCGATGCCCACCAGCGCTGCGACCGCCGGTGCCAGTGCTACCGAGTAGTACGGGTGGACGATGCCGCTCATGAAGCTGAAGACGCCCGCGGTGACCAGGAGCCAGCCGCCCCACAGGATCAGCGCGGCACGGCCCGGGGAGGTCCTGACTTCGCGGCGCGTGAACCACAAGCACGCCACCAGCAGGACCAGGGCGGCAGGCAGCAGCCAGGACACTTCGCCGCCAAAGCTGGTGCCGAACATCCGCAGCAGGCCCGCAGCCCCGCCGAACCCGGCGTTCCCGCCGCCTAAGCGGCCTCCGGGTCCGCCGGCGTCCCCGGCTCCGCCGTCGGGCATGCCTTCGCCGGAACCGGTGATGCGGGCCAGTCCGTTGTAGCCGAAGGTCAGTTCCAGGAAGCTGTTGGTGCTGGATCCTGCCATGTACGGTCGCTCGGAGGCCGGCGTCAGCTGGAAAAGGGCGATGTAGCCGCCGGCAACCACGACGATCCCTCCCAAGGCGCCCAGCAGGTGCGCCAGCCGGCGTCCGGTCGACGTGGGGGCGGCCCAAAGATAGGCGAGTCCCAGCGCCGGGACGATCAGGAAACCCTGCAGCATCTTGGTGAGGAACGCCAGGCCAATCACGGCCCCCGCAGCGACAAGCCACGTCCATCCCGCCCGCTCGATGGCGCGGGTGGTGAAGTAGGCGGCGAGCACCCGGCACAGCGTGAGCATGGCGTCCGGGTTGTTGAACTTGAACATGAGCGCAGCCACCGGCGTCAGCGCCAGGGCGCCGCCGGCGAGCAGGCCCGCAGCCGGTCCGGAAACGCGCTTTACGGCCAGGTAGAGAAAGCCGACGGCGGCCACCCCCATGAGTGCCTCCGGCACCAGCATGCTCAGCGGCGAGAATCCGAAGATGCGCCCTGCAAGGGCGGGGATCCAGAGTGCTGCCGGCGGCTTGTCGACGGTGATGGCGTTGCCGGCGTCGAGCGGGCCGAAGAGGAACGCGGTCCAGTCCTTGGTGCCGGCCTGGATGGCTGCCGCATAGAACGGGTTTCCGTAACCGGTTGCTGCCAGGTTCCAGAGGTACAGGACCGCCGTGGCCACCAGAAGCCCTGCGGCGGACGGCCGTACCCAACGGGGCTGGGCACCGAATATGTAGCGGCTCCAGCGGGATCCCGGCACAGCCGACCCGGTCATGGACACCGCTTGTCCGGATGACGAGGGTTGCCGGCCTGCGGCTGAACCGGCGTCCGCGGGGGAGACGGTGCAGGTCATGATGCTGCCGTTTATCTCGAAGGCGTGGTGTCTTTCGTGGCCCTGTTGCTGAGGTTGCCGCGGAACACCCACAGCCGGAACAGCAGGAACCGGGCCGCCGTCGCCGCAAGGTTCGCCGCCACAACGGTGAGGATTTCCACCCACCGGTCGGGCGCCGTCGTCCGGTGGACCAGGGCGAGTGCCCCGGAGGTGAGCAGCAGGCCGATGCCGAACACGATCAGCCCCTCGAAGTGGTGCCGGATCGGGTTGCCGCCCTGGATTTCGAACGTGAAACGCCTGTTGGCGCCGGTGTTGGCCACGGCGGTGACCAGCAGCGCCAGGAAGTTGGCCAACTGCGGGTCCATGAAGCCCCGGCAGGACACGAAGATCAGCAGGTAGGCCAGGGTTGAGGCGGCGCCGATGGCGGCGAAACGGATCAGCTGGCCAAAGAGGCTGCTGCCACGTGTCTGCTCGGCCGCCCGTGACGACGCCGGAACCGGGCCCCGTGCCAGGGCCGCCCGCAGCTCCGGCACCGGGATGCGGCCCAAGACCAGGTCACGGGTGAGCCGGGCCATTCCCCGGACGTCGGAAAGTGCCGTGCGGACCACATCCACACTGGAGTCTGGATCGTCAATCCAGTCGACGGGGACTTCGTGGACGCGCAGGCCGCAGCGTTCGGCGAGGACCAAAAGCTCAGTATCGAAGAACCAGGAGGTGTCCACGGTGTATGGCAGGATCTGCTGGGCGACGTCCGTGCGGATGGCCTTGAACCCGCACTGTGCGTCGCTGAACCGGGCGCCCATGAAGGAGTGCAGCATCAGGTGGTAGCTGCGTGAAATGAACTCCCGCTTGGGCCCGCGGACCACACGGGAGCTGCGGGTCAGCCGGGTGCCGATGGCCAGATCCGAGTGCCCGGAAATCAGGGGCGCCAGCAGCGGGGGCAGGGCGGCGAGGTCGGTGGAGAGGTCCACGTCCATGTAGGCCAGGACCGGTGACGGGGAGGCCAGCCACACTGTGCGCAGGGCATTCCCGCGGCCCTTCCCGTCGAGGTGGACCACGACGAGCTCGGGAAACTCCCGGGCCAGCCGCTCAGCGATCTTCAGGGTTCCGTCCGTGCTGGCATTGTCCGCCACGGTGATCCGGAAGCTGTGGGGGAAGGTGTCGACCAGGTGCGCGTGGAGCCTGCGGAGGCATTCCTCAAGGTCTCGTTCCTCGTTGAAGACGGGAACGGTGACATCGAGGACGGGGACGGCGGTGCGGGTGTCCACGGCGGCCCGCCGCGCGGAATGCGCCCGGGACGGAAGGCCCGGCGACGCCACCGCGGCGTCCTGCAAGGTTCCTGAAGTGGAGTCGGTGAGCGTCATGCATCAAGAGTGGCGCCGCCGGATTTGAGGGCTTTAGGCGCAACCTGTGACGTGCCTGTGTAGTCTTGCCCCGCCGCCGCTATCAGGGCGTGGCGGGGCCCGCAGCGGGAAGGCGGACGGCGAACTCGGTCCTGCCCGGCCGGGACACCAGTTCCACGGTGCCGCCGTGGGCCATGGCGATCGACTCGACGATTGACAGGCCCAGGCCGGACGAGCCCTCGGAGCCGGAGCGGGCGGCGTCAGCCCGGGTGAAGCGCGAAAAGATGCTGCCTTGGAATTCGGCGGGGATGCCGGGCCCGTCATCGGTGACCGTGACCACCACGCTCCCGTCTGCGGAGCGCATCAAGCCGGTGGCCACGGTGGTCCCGGCCGGGGTGTGCTTCCGGGCATTGGAAAGCAGGTTGGCCAGCACCTGGTGCAGTTGGGTGGTGTCCCCACGGACCGTGACCGGTTCGTCGGGCAGCTGCAGCTGCCAGGTGTGGTCCGGGGCCATGACCTTTTCGTCACTGACGGTTTCGATCACCAGCTGGGTAAGGTCCACATCGGTGGTCTCGGTTGCCTTGCCTTCATCCAGCCGGGCCAGCAGGAGGAGGTCCTCCACCAGCGCAGTCATGCGTTCCGACTGGCTCTGCACCCGCCCCAGCGACTTCCGGCCGTCCTCGGTGAGGGTCTCGGTCATGCGCATCAGCTCGGTGTACCCGCGGATGGCGGTCAGCGGCGTCCTAAGCTCGTGCGAGGCGTCGGCAACAAACTGGCGCACCTTCATCTCGCTGCGCTGCCGGGCTTCGAGCGCCCTGGAAACGTTGTCCAGCATCAGGTTCAGGGCGTGGCCCACGCTGCCCACTTCCGTGTTGGGATGGGCGGCCGACGGCGGCACTCGGACGGCGAGCGCCACCTCGCCGGCGTCGAGGGGCAGCTTGGAAACCTTGGTGGCGACGTCGGACAGCTGTTCCAAGGGGCGCATGGTCCGGCGGATCAACGCGGTGCCAACCAGGCCGATCAGGACCAGCCCGCCCAGCGAGACCAGCACCATGGTGAGCACCAGTGAGGCTTCGGTGGCTTTCTTCGTGGCCAACGGAAGGCCGGTGATCACCACGTCGCCGTACGGCGTCTCGGTGGCCATCAGCCGGTAATCGCCGTTGGACAGCTGGCGGTCCACCGGCACGCCGTTATGGGGAAGCGCCTGCAGGGCCGCCACATCCGAGGAAGTCAGGGCCGTGCGGGTGGCGTCGGAGGACAGGAAGCCTGCCTCCCGGCTGATCTGGCCGTTGATCACGCGTGCGTTGAGCGTGCCCACGCTTTGGCCGCGCGCATCGAGCGGGTCAGGCCGCCCGGAAGGGTTGCCTTCCGGCGGCCGCCCGCGGGAAGCCTGCATCAGCTGGTTGTCCAGCTGGTTGGTGAGGACCACGTCCATGGAGGCGTAGCTGACCACGCCGATGGCGCCCGAGATGGCGACCAGCAGGGCCATGGACAGCAGGATCAGGCGGGTGCGGAGGTGCCAGGTGGAGGGGTTGAACCAGGACCGGCCGGTGGGCCGGGGGACACCGGAAAGAGACACGCGTTTCCTTTGGCTAGTCTGCAGGCTTGATGACGTAGCCCGCCCCGCGCACGGTGTGGATCATCGGCGGATGATTGGCTTCGATCTTCTTGCGCAGGTAGGAAATGTACAGTTCCACGATGTTCGCCTGGCCGCCGAAGTCGTAATCCCACACATGGTCCAGGATCTGGGCCTTGCTGACCACGCGCTTGGGATTCTCCATCAGGTAGCGGAGCAGCTCGAACTGGGTTGCCGTCAGCTGGATCCCTTCCCCGGCACGGGTAACTTCCCGGGTATCCACATTGAGCACCAGGTCGCCCACCACCAGTTCGGCGGTATCCATGGCGGCCACTCCGGAACGCTGGACCAGGCGGTGCAGGCGCAGCAGGACTTCCTCCATGCTGAAGGGTTTGGTGACGTAGTCGTCCCCGCCCGCGGCCAGTCCCACGATGCGGTCCTGGACGTCGTCCTTGGCTGTCAGGAAGAGCGCAGGCACCTCCGGCGCAAAGGCGCGGATCCTGCCCAGCAGCTCCACGCCGTCGAACCCCGGCAGCATGACGTCCAGCACCAGGACATCCGGATGGAAGTCCTTGGCTAGCTTCACGGCAGCGGGTCCGTCCGCGGCCACGGCCACAGACCAGCCCGCCATGCGCAGGCCCATGCTCATGAGTTCGGACAGGCTCGGTTCGTCATCCACCACCAGGGCACGGATAGGGGAGCCGTCCGGGTGGGTGAGCTGGGGAAGGTTGTTGGTCATGGAGTGCGGGGATGCCATGGGACAACTCTCCGATCTGTCGGTTTGCCAAGGCTTTGCCATTGCTGTGTTCCAGCTGTGAGGTCCAGCCTAGCCACCGGGGACGGAGGCAGCCGCTGGGCCTGCCCCCGCGGGCCCGGCAGGTCACAGGCTGGCTTGGCCTGCCGCACAGCCCCTGCACAGCCTGGCGGCAGAGCTTGTGGGGACAACAGCATCACCACCATCAGTTCCGACCTTTTGGAGAAAGCCATGGATCAGCAAGACGACCACGCCGTACCCCCGGCCTCCGGGCAAAAGAACCAGCCGGCTCCTGTCTGGGGCGGAGCAGCTGACGGCGCCACCGGCCCTGACAATGCCGCAGGGTGGGGCACGACGCCGACAGACGGCCAGGTGCCCAACGCCGGCACGGGCTGGGGCGCACCACAGCAGTACCCCGCCGGCGCTTCCTCCCGTTCCGGGAAAGGGAACTGGACGGCGAAGAAAGGTGTACTGGTGGGCGGCGTGGCGGTGGTTGTGGCTGCCGCAGCCGGTGCCGGTGCATACGCGGCCGGAAACGGGACGGCTGCTGCTTCCACGAACAACGGCGTGGGCACCGGTGCCACCGGCCAGTCCGGAACGGGAGGGCAAAGCGGCATGACCGGGCAGGGCGGCATGACGGGGCCGGGCGGCCAAGGCGGCGTGGACGGCGGCATGGCCGGCGGCACGGGGATGGACGGTGGCCCGGGGGCCTGGGGGATGGGTTCGGCGGCTCTGAACGCAGCCGTCCATTCCAATACGTGGTTCTCCAGGACTCAAGCTATGTGGCCATGGCCGGCCAGACAGGCACCGTCACGGAGGTCTCCGCCACCTCCCTGACCGTCAAAAGCGAGGACGGCTTTTCCCGGACCTATGCGGTGGGTTCCGATGTGCAGGTGATGCAGGGAATGCGGCAGCGGGGCAGCGGGACCGCTTCCAGTTCGCTCAGCCTGTCCACCGTGACCACCGGAGCCACCGTCCGCGTGACAGCGCTGAGGGATTCGGACACCTACACTGCGCAGACCATCCAACTGGCAACGGCCGGTTCCGGCACAGTCCCGGCCCCGGGCACCAGCAGCAACTGACACGCACAGCCAATGCTTGTGCCCCCTGCGATGGGCAGCGCAGGCCGTTCAAACCCAAAAAATCGGCAGAGGACGGGACGTCGGCTGGACAGGAAGGGTCCCTGTCCGGCCGATTCTATGTCAAACGGTTGAATTTCGGCGCAATTCGAAAAATTGAGGTTTCAGCAAAGAAAGTTCGGGGATTGAGGAGATGCAAGCCCCTTTTCCGGATAAGCAGCAAAGAAATTTCACTCTTCCGAAATAGTGATCTGCGGCACAATTCCACGTTTTGTCTCACGATGCGGACGATCCGGTCCATTGTTACTTGCAAGTTCGCATTGTTACGCTGCACACTTCCAATGTGAACAAGAACTCAACAGCACCTGCAGCCGCAGAATATTGGCCCAGCACATCAGCTGCTGCCGACATGCGCTGTTGTCGAATGCACGCCTGACCTTCCCACCCACCGAAGTTCTTAGGCATTCGCCCCCAAGCCCAGCGTCGGGCGCCCCTCCCCGGTCCGCTGACGGGGAAGCCAGCATTCGAGCCGCGAAGACGGCCATTCACATTGAGGTAACCACACATGTCAGTTGCATCCGGATACGTCCACATCTCAGTCCGTAACGCCGCCAAGGCAGGACAGCCCTCCGGTCTTCGTCCCGGCTTCGCTCCCCGCCCGTCGCTTGCTCCCTCCACGTCCGGCAGCAGCTTCCCCGGCCAGGGTTTCGCCCCGCAGGGATACAACCCCAACTCCTACGGCCAGCTCCGTGCCGTGCACCCCGCAGAGTCCGCACCCGTTACCGCCCCTACCCCTGTGGTGGCCGGTCCAAACGCAGTCCGCCCGGTAGCCAACGAGAACGTGGCCCGCGGCTTCGTCCTCTACATGGGCATCGACGAGGAGACCGCAGCAGCAGCCGGAACCTCCATCGCCAAGCTCGCACAGGAAATCCGTGCCTACGCCCAGTCGCTGGTCTCCGGCGCCGAGAGCTACGCCGCCGTGGCAGTAGCCCCCGCCGGCACCCCCGGTTCCGCTCTCGACGTCGTCCGTTCCACCTTCGGCGACCCCACCGTCAACTCCCGCCAGCGCACCGAAACCCCGCGCGCTGCCCAGCCGCAGGAACCGCGCCCCTCCGGCGTGCTCATCGACCTCGCCCGGCGCGAAGTCCACCTCGACGGCGAATCCCTGAACCTGACCTTCAAGGAGTTCGAGCTCCTCAACTACCTCGTCGAAAACGGCACCCGCACCGTTGGCCGCGACGAGCTCCTCGAAGGACTCTGGCGCAACGCCGAAGAAGTGCCCAACGAGCGCACCATCGACGTCCACATCCGCCGCCTCCGCTCCAAGCTCGGCCGCCTCGCCAATACCGTCCGCACCGTCCGCGGCCAGGGCTACCGGTTCTACGAGCACCCGGAAGTTGTTGTCTGGGCCGCTCCGGAGTACTCGATCTAGTCTTGATCTTCGGTCGAAAGGCGCCTGCCCCCCTGGTGGGCGCCTTCGCTTTCGCGAGGCATCCTTCGGCGCCTGCGCTCGTTCCGCCCCACCGCCTCCCTCGCCTCGCAAGCTCGGCCAGGGAACCCGGGCGGCGTGGGCCCAGCCATAACGGCGCTGTCGGGACATCCCGCCTTTCAACGTCGGGGCTCTCCGGGCGCTGTGCCTACGCGGCTGCACGTTCCTCGTGTCACTGTGGGCACGTTTTCGGGCTGTTGTCTGCTGCCGGGGTCCGGGATTCCGCCAATTTTGTTTTTGCTGGTGCCTAAAGCGTGCTTGGCGTGACGTTCTCCGGCCAAGGAACTGTGCGCTTCCTCGTGCTTTTGCTGGCGCTAGGCTTGGGCCATGAGTTCGCACCATGTCCGACGCCTTGTGATCATGCGGCACGCCAAGGCCGACTGGCCCGGCGGGGTGGCCGACCATGAGCGGCCACTCGAAGAGCGCGGGCACCGGGAAGCGCCGCTGGCCGGGCGCTGGCTGCTCAAGCACAACATCATCCCGGACTTCATCCTGTGCTCCAGCGCCCTGCGCACCCGTCAGACCTGCACCTGGGTCTGCTCCGAACTCGGCGACAAGGCCCCCACCCCCAAGCTCGAAGACGGACTCTATGCGGCGTCGGCCCTCCGGATGCTCACCGTGGTCAACCACGTGCCGGACACCGTGACCACGCTGATGCTGATCGCGCACCTGCCCGGCGTGCAGGACCTGGTTATGCACCTGGCCTCTCGCGATTCCGACCACGACGCCTACATGGACGCCGCCACCCGCTTTCCCACCAATGCGCTCACGGTCCTGGAGACGGAGAAACCGTGGGCGGAACTCGACGGCCAGGATGCCCGGATCATGCGGTTCGCGGTGCCCCGGGGCCACTAGATACAGGCCCACTAGACAGAGCCGCACTGGCGCCCGTCCCACCGGTCCCGGTCCCACTGCCCGCGATCTCCCGCAGAAGTCCCGCCACGTGCCTGATGCCGGGGCTGGCCGTCATGGTCCTGCGGTGGACGAGTCCCACTTGCCGCGCCTGGACCGGATTGACCACTGGAATGGCGACGACGTCCGGAGGCAGCGCCGGGCGGCCCAGGCGCGGCACGAGCGCTACAGCCACCCCCTGCTCCACGAAAGCGATATGCGTCGCAAAATCGGGGTCGTAAACCCTGATGTCGGGGACGCGTCCCAGGTCGGCGAAGATCCGCAGCAGGGCTTCGTTGCAGATCGCTCCTGCCGGCGTGCTGATCCACCGCTCGTCCACGAGCTGTGCGGGTTCAACCTCCGGCTGCTGGGCGAGCGGATGCCCGCTGTGGACCAGGACGTCCGCCACGTCCTCGCACAGCCACTCCAGCGTGAGGTGCTCCGGGATGACCAACGGCACGGAATTCCAGTTGTGCACCAGGCCCAGGTCTGCTTCGCCGTTGGCGACCCTGGCCACGGCCTCGCGCGGGTCCTCGGCCAGGACGGAAATATCCAGCGCTGCCCCCGATTGCCCAACCTGGGCCAATAGGGGGCCCACTAACCCCCGGCAGGCAGTGGAAAAGGAAACCACCCGCAGGCTGCCGCTGGGCTTGGCAGGGTCGGCCATCAGCGTGGACTCCAGCTCCTCCAGCTCCGCGAGGATGCGCCGCCCATAAGCAGCCAGGGCCAGTCCGCGCTCGGTCAGCAGGACTCCGCGGCCCCGGCGTTCCAGGACAGCGAAGCCGCCCTCTTTCTCCAGCTTCTTCACCTGCTGGGAGACGGCTGACGGGCTGAACCCCATGGCTTCCGCGGCGGCAATGACGGTGCCGTGCTGCTCAATGGCCGCGAGCGCCCGCAAGGACCCTATGTCGATCATGAAGCAAAGGTACATGATTGAACGCCGAATAAGGCGCTGGTGCTTCATTTGCCGCTCTGCCAGAGTAGGAGCGTGAGCTTCCGCGATTCCCTCCTTGCCCTTCTCGTCGCCCTGCTGTGGGGCCTGAACTTTGTGGCCATCGACATCGGACTCCACGCGGGCGGCCAGAACTTTCCACCCCTGTTGTTCGTTGCGCTCCGCTTCGTCCTGGTGGTTGTCCCCTGGATCTTCTTCGTCAGGAAACCGGAGGTGGGCTGGAAGGCCATTGTCGGCGTCGGACTTTTCATGAGTGCCGGCCAGTTCGGCCTCCTCTACCTGGCCATGGCGCTCGGCATGCCGGCGGGTCTCGCGTCGCTGGTCCTGCAGGCGCAGGTGCTGCTGACCGTCCTGCTTGCCGCTGTGTTCCTGAACGAACGGCCAGCCATGCGCCAGCTGGCAGGTGTTGGGCTGGGCGTTGCAGGACTCGCCCTGGTGGCCGTGGGGCGCAGCGCGGTGGCACCGCTCCTGCCGCTGGTCATCGTCCTGGCGGCAGCGCTGTCCTGGGCGGCCGGAAACGTCATCGCCCGGAAGGCCAGGGCCGCCTCAGGCCTGGGGCTGGTGGTCTGGTCGGGCGCCGTGGTGCCGCTCCCGCTGGGAGCATTGTCGGTGCTGGTTGACGGGCCGGGCCAGGTCTGGACCTCGCTGTCCACTGTCCAGATGCCCACCATGCTCAGCGCCCTGTACACCGCTGTTTTCGCCTCGCTGGTGGGCTACGGAATCTGGAACCGGCTCCTGGCCAGCCACCCGTCGTCGGCCGTTGTTCCGTTTACCCTGCTGGTCCCGGTGGTGGGAATGAGCGCTGCCTGGCTGGTCCTCGCGGAAGTGCCGTCGCCAACGGAACTGGCGGGCGGGCTGCTCCTCCTGGGCGGCGTGGCGACGGCGGTGCTCACCGGGGCAGGAGCGCGGCGTCAGCGGCGGGAGGCCGAGCCGCTGCCGGACCTGGGGGCCGGCCGGGCTGAGGGTGGAGCGGACGACGGCGGGCGCTTGGCCGGCGGGGAGCCGGCGGGCGGGGTGCGGGTGACGGAAGTCCGTTGACGGACTGCGGCTTGGCTGCCCGGGCGCGGGGCGGCAGTGCGCGCCGGCCGCGGACTCCCGCGCCGTGCGGCGGAAGGCCGGCGGCCCGCCGCGCTCCCTCCCCGTCCCGGCCACACGGCACCCAGGAAGAGGATCCCGAAGGTTCCGGCCAGCGCACAGGCGGCACCGAGGAAATAGTTGTCGGGGTCGTCGGTGGGGAGTGGGGTGCCCAGGAAGGAGGACTGGCCGTCGAACGCGAGCTCCCATGTGCTGAGGAACGCCAGGGAAAAGCCGAGGGCAAGGGCAGTCCCGGCGCCGGCGGCCAGCAGGGCAAACCGCCGCCGTCGGAACAGGATCTCGGCAAGCGCTGCGAGGTAGGCCAGGCCCAGCACGCCGAGGAACGCCATGAACACCGGCTCGGCCAGTGTCATCGCCGTAAGGACCAGCAGCCCTGCTGCGACGATGCCGCAGATTACCGCGAACTTCCCGCTCTTCCCCGTATGGCGCATGTGCTCCATCATCCCCGAGAAGCAGGTCCCTTGAGGACGTAGCCGCGCATGATGGCCATGATTGCTGCAACGCTCTGGTCACGTGTGCGCTCGGGGTTGTAGGTCTGCCGGTCCAGGCCCACCACGAAGCAGGCACCGAAGATGGCGGTCTCCAGGCTTCCCCTGGACACTGAACCGTCCACGGGGTAGGCCTCGGCCACACGTTCCACGGCCTGGCCGATCACTTCCAGGAGCTCGCCGCGCAGGACCG
The DNA here is from genome assembly GCF_006715165.1 of Arthrobacter sp. SLBN-122. NCBI lineage: Bacteria > Bacillati > Actinomycetota > Actinomycetes > Micrococcales > Micrococcaceae > Arthrobacter > Arthrobacter sp. SLBN-122. Next base: position 2,673,620 of record NZ_VFMS01000001.1, read on the forward strand.
AGAAGGTGCCCTGCCACTCGCTGGGAATCCGCCAGTTCTCGCTGACCCACAGGCGGGCAAACGACGGGTACTCGGCCATGAAATCCATGGCCTGGCCAATCATCGCTTCCATGCCCAGCAAGGGGTCACGGCCGGTGCCTTCGCTGTCGGCGGCCTCGAGCAGCTGCGCCTTGAGGATGTCCACCCCATGCCGCAGCAGCTGCGCGATCAGCTCCGACTTGCTGCCGAAGTTGTAGTAGACGGTGCCCTTGGAAACGCCGGCAGCAGCAGCGATCTCGTCCACCGTGACGCTTGCCGCCCCGCGCTCGCCGATCAGCTCCATGGAGGCGTCGAAGAGTTTCTGGCGGGTGGCGTTCGTGCGGGCGGGCCGGAGCCCTTTGGCAGCGGCCGTGGGTTCGGTGCTCATACCGCGATCTCCGGTTTCAGTGTCTTGAGGTTCCAGTATTTGTTCTTGCGAACCGCGAGCGTGGACATGGCCGCGCCCAGCACCGTGTAGCCCAGCAGCCCCGCCAGGGTGGGGACAATCATGGACAGGTCGCCGCCGTAGATCAGGTGCCGCATCCCGGTCACCACGTACCCCATGGGCAGGACCTGGTGCACCACGTGCAGCGGCTGCGGCGTGGTCTGCCACGGGAACGTGCCGCCGGAGGACACCAGCTGCAGGACCAGCAGGATGAGCACCACCAGCTTGCCTGGCGAGCCCAGCAGCGCCACCACGCCCTGGATGAGCGCGCTGAAGGCCATGGCGGCAGCCATCATGAACAGCCACATCAGGATCGGGTGCGCCGGGTTCAGCCCCAGCGCCACGTCCACCACCAGGGTCAGCAGCGATGCCTGCACCACTGAAACCAGCAGGAAGGGCAGCCACCCGCCCAGGGCGATCTTCCACGACGGCGCATTGGAGGCCAATGCCCGCTGCGTAATGGGGCGCATGGCCTGGACCAGCATGAAGATCCCAATCCAGAGGGCGAGCGTGAGGAAGAACGGGGCCAGGCCGGCGCCGTAGGATCCGGCTTTGGCCTGCGACACGTTGCTCACGGCCACGGGATCGGCCATGACCTGGGACAGGTTGCTCTTCTGGGCGTCGTCTGGGTTGGGGACCTGGCCGGCGCCCTTCCCGATTTCATCGGCGAGCGTGCGGGAGCCCGAGGCGGCCTGGCCCGCGCCATCGGCAACCTGGGCCGCTCCGGCATCCACTTTGTGTGCGCCGTCCGCCAGGGCGGCGGCCCCGTCGACGGCGGACTGCTCACCGGCTGCCAGCGCGGCGGCGCCCGTGTGCAGCTGGTCAGCCCCTGCCGAGGCCTGTGCGATAGCGTCCTTCAGGGCGGGCATCCCTGCAGCCAGCTGGGCCGCGCCGACACTGACTGCTTCAGAACCGTTGGCCAGCTGCTGGACCTGGGCCGCATCCGTCTGGATTTTGCTCTTGGCGCCTGCCACCGGACTGGATGCCGCGGCGGCGTCGAAATCGGCAAGGACCTTGTCCGCCTGCTCCTGGGTCAGGACGCCCGAAGCGACCAGCCTGCTGTTGGACTCCGCAACCCTGGAGCGGAGTCCTTGGTCCGCTGCGTCCAACTGTGCCGCCACGTCCTGGATCTTCGCGTTCAACTGGGCGTTCCCGGCAGCCACCTGGGCGGCACCGGACGCGAGCGTCTGGGTATCCGTGGGCAGGGTGGCCGTCTTGTCCTTCAGGACTGACAGGCCGCTGCTGAGCTGCCCGGCGCCGTCGGTCAGTTGGTTGGCGCCGTCGCGCAGCTTCAGCTGGCCGGCGTACAGCTGGTCCGCCCCGCTGCTCAAGGCCGCAGTCCCTTCGTGGAGGGTGAGGGTTCCGTCCCTGAGGGTGGCCACACCGTCGGCCAGCTGGGAGGCGCCGTCCGCGGCCTGGACCATCTTGCCGTGGATGGTGCCGAAGCCTGTGAGCAGCTGGTTGGCGGTTTCCTCACCCACTTCCTTGGCAACGGTGGAGTGCACGGCAGTGGTCAGCTTGTCCACGATGGTGCTCAGGAGGTAGTTGTTGGCATCGTTCGTGGTCACGTTCAGCATGGCCTGGCTGGCGGAGTCGAAGCTGCCGGGCGAAACCAGGTTGGCTGAAAAGTCCTTGGGGATCTTCAGCGCGAAGGCGTACTGCCCGCTGCTCACTCCGGCATCAGCTTCCGTGGAGCTGGCCACGGGCACCCAATGGAAGACGTTGCCTTCCACCAGGCTGTCCGCCACCTTGGCCCCCGCCTCCAGCCGGGTGCCGTCGGCTGTGGTTGCGCCCGAATCCTCCACCACAAGGGCGGCGTCCAGGTTGTTGAGGTGCCCGTACGGATCCCAGTTGGCGTAGAGGTATACCGCGCCGTAGAGCAGCGGGACCATGGTCAGCGCCAGGATGGTCAGCTTGGGCAGCAGCCCGCCGGTCATGCGCTTGAGTTCGGAGCGGGCCAGCCGCAGGACAGTCACTTGGCAACCTCGGTTTCGAGTGGGGTTTCCTGGTTTTCGGGGGTTTCCGCGTCGTCCGGTTCCGCCCTGGCTTCCGCGGCCGGTGCCGCTTCCGGTGCCGCATTCCCGATCACAGCAGCCGGCCCGTCCCACGAGCCGGGGACGGCACTGACTGCCGCCACGACGGCGAGTGGACGCCCGGCGTCGTACGCCAACTCCTGCAGGCGCGGCAGCCAGGTGAGCTCATCGCCGCTGTGGCGGTCCGGGGAGTCAACCACCAGCAGGTCCGTGCGGGGGTTGGCCAGGGCCAGCGCCGTCAGCAGCTCCAGCCGCCGCTGCGGTTCCAGCTGTTCTGTCCACAACCCCGCGATGTCCTCGAACCGGTTGACCTTGAGCCACGGGCCGCTGAGCAGCGCCCCGCGGTAGCGGCGGGGTATCAGGGCCAGGTCCTCGGTTACCAGGTCGCGGACGCTGAGGTGTTCCTCAGGTTCGTTAACGCCGGGGGAGTCCACCAGCGCTGCCGCCACGCGGAGGTGCTTGATCCGCGTGCTGTTGTCCCAGCTCACTTGTCCACCTGAAGCCTTCATCCTCCCGCTGAGCAGGAGGGACAGGGCGGTGCGCTGGTCCTGGCGGTCGCCGGCAACGAGCAGCAGTTCACCGCGGCCCACGGCCAGTGAGGTGGGCGGAAGCAGCGGGTCCCGGCGTCCTTTGGCGTGGAGCTGGTGTGCTGAGAGCAAGGCATGCCTTTCACAGAAATGGTCTGCATCAAGGCTAACCGAACTGACTGGTCAGTTCAAATAAGAATCAGAGCCCATACTTTTCCAGCAGCCGGAGCCACACCTCGCTGATGGTGGGGTAGGAGGGGACGGCATGCCAGAGGCGCTCCAGCGGCACCTCGCCCACCACGGCGATGGTGGCCGCATGCAGCAGTTCCGCCACATCCGGCCCGGCGAACGTGGCACCAAGAAGGACCTTGCGGTCCTCATCAACCACCAGCTGGGCCCAGCCTTCATAGTTCTCCGAGTGGAGGGAGGATCCAGCCACTTGGATCGGCAGCTCCACGGAGGACGCGTTGTACCCGTCCTTCCTGGCCGCCTGCAGCGTGCGTCCGACGCTGGCCAGCTCCGGGTCCGTGAAGACGACGCTGGGCACGGCATGCTGATTGGCCGTCTGGGCATAGCGGGACCAGTCATCGGGGGTTCCCTTGAGCTCACCGTTGGCCCGCGCCGTGATGGCGGCGCCGGTGGCGCGGGCCTCGTACTTGCCCTGATGGGTAAAGAGGTTCTTGCCCGCGGCGTCCCCCACTGCGTAGAGCCAGGCGTCCTCTCCAGGGGTTCCCTGGACCAGCCCTGATGTGTCCGTTGTAAGGGAAAGGTGCCCGGAATCATCCGGCTCGAAGCCCAGGCTCTCCAGGCCCAGGCCTTCCAGGGCCGGATGCCTGCCCGTGGAAACCAGGACCTTCTCCGCCGTGACGTCGGTTCCGTCGCTGAGGCTGACGGTGAGGGTGCCGTCGTCGTTCTCCCGGATGCGTTCCGTGGCGGTGTTCAAGCGAAGCTCCACCCCGTCCGCGCGAAGTCCTGCCGCAACCAGTGCGGAGGCTTCCGGCGGAAATTTGCCCAGCAGTCCACTGCGCGCCACCAGGGTGACGCTCGAACCCAGCCGGGCGAAAGCCTGGGCCAGTTCAGCGCCGGCCACCCCGCCGCCCAACACCGTCAGGCGCTCCGGGACCTCACCCGCCGATGTGGCTTCGCGGGTTCCCCATACCTGTACATCCTGCATGCCCTCAATGGGTGGGGTGTTGGGGGTTGAGCCCGTGGCGAGTACCACGGCATGCCGCGCCCTTAGCAGGTGCCGGTTTCCGTCCAGTCCTGCCACCTCCACGGCCTTGGGTCCTGTCAGCCACGCGTGGCCGCGCACCAGGTCAATGCCTGTGTCCTCCACCCAGGAGACCTGGCTGTCATCCTGCCAGTTGGAGGTGAAATAGTTACGGCGTTCCAGGACGGCGGCGGTGTCGAGGGTGCGGGTGACTGCCTCCTTGGCGCCCGGCGTCGTCTGTGCCCCGTGTAGAGCGGTGCCGGGTCGAAGGAGTGCCTTCGACGGCATGCATGCCCAATAGGAGCATTCACCGCCCACCAGTTCCGCTTCCACGAGCACGGCGGTAAGCCCGCCCTCCACGACGCGGCCTGCCGCGTTTTCCCCTACGGCGCCTGCGCCGATGACAACAACATCAAATTCGCGCTCAGTGGCGTCGGGCATCATGTGCACAGCCTAGCCGGGGGACGATGGGGTTGGCGGCACAAAAAAGGTCCGCACCGGCGAACCGGTGCGGACCTTGTTGGTGCGCCCAAAGGGATTCGAACCCCTGACCTTCTGTTCCGTAGACAGACGCTCTATCCAGCTGAGCTATGGGCGCATTCCGTGTCCCGGGAGAAGAACCGCACTCCCCGAACCTCGAATTACTTTACGCGAGGGTTGGCCGGGATGCCAAATCGAAAGGACTGTAATCTCGGCAACTAGACCGGTATAGGTGACCTTTGTCACTTAATCGGCCGTTTCGCCGCAATAATTCCTTGATTTTCCGCGGAATTCACTTTTGGTGACGGCAGATGTCAGTCAAGCTCCCCAAAAACTCCACTGGTCCGGACCATAGCATTTAGCTCACACCGATGAACCCGAGGAAGGGAACTGCAATGGGCGATCTGGCGCAGAAGCCGCTGCTTGAGAAAGCACCCACCACACATGCCGGCCTGCTGGCATGGGTCGAAGAGGTTGCTGAGCTTACGCAGCCGGACCGCATTTACTGGGTTGACGGGTGCGAAGAGGAATACACCCGCCTTACCGACGAGCTAGTTGCTGCCGGAACCCTGACCCGTCTCAACCAGGATCTCTTCCCGAACTCCTTCGCCGCGTTCTCGGATCCCGCTGACGTTGCGCGCGTTGAGGAACAGACCTTCATCTGCTCGGAAAACAAGCGTGACGCCGGGTTCACCAATAACTGGATGGAACCGCGGGAGATGAAGGACAAGCTGCGCGGCCTGTTCGCCGGTTCCATGCGCGGCCGCACCATGTATGTCATCCCGTTCGTCATGGGCCACCTGGACGCGGAGGACCCCAAGTTCGGCGTGGAGATCACCGACAGCGCCTACGTTGTTGCCTCCATGCGCATCATGGCAAACATTGGCACCGAGGTCCTGGACAAGATCACGGCCACCAACGCCTTCTTTGTTCCCGCCCTGCACTCGCTCGGCGCCCCGCTGGCCCCGGGCCAGGAGGACGTGGCATGGCCCTGCAACCCGGACAAGTGGATTGTCCACTTCCCCGAAGAGCGGTCCATCTGGTCCTTTGGCTCCGGTTACGGCGGCAACGCCCTGCTCGGAAAGAAGTGCTACGCCCTGCGCATCGCCTCGGTCATGGCGCGCGACGAAGGCTGGCTGGCGGAGCACATGCTCATCCTCAAGCTCACCTCGCCGGAGAAGAAGTCGTACTACATGTCCGCAGCCTTCCCCTCGGCCTGCGGCAAGACCAACCTTGCCCTGCTCGACCCCACCATCGAAGGCTGGGAAGTCGAAACCCTTGGCGATGACATCACCTGGATGCGCATCGGCAAGGAAGGCGAACTGCGCGCCACCAACCCGGAGGCCGGCCTCTTCGGCGTAGCCCCCGGCACCGGCTGGGGCACCAACCCCAACGCCATGCGCGCCATTGCCAAGGGCCACAGCATCTTCACCAACGTGGCCTTGACCGACGACGGCGGTGTCTGGTGGGAGGGCATGACGGATGAAGTTCCGGCCCACCTGACCGACTGGGAGGGCAACTCCTGGACCCTCGATTCGGGCCGTCCCGCCGCCCACCCGAACTCCAGGTTCTGCACCCCCATCTCGCAGGTGGACATGCTCGCTGAGGAGTACTACAGCCCCGAAGGCGTGGAGCTCTCAGCCATCCTGTTCGGCGGCCGCCGCAAGACCACCGTTCCGCTGGTCACCCAGGCGCGCAGCTGGACCAACGGCATTTTCATGGGTTCCACCCTGTCCTCCGAGACGACGGCCGCTGCTGCCGGGCAGGTCGGCGTGCTCCGCCGCGACCCTATGGCCATGCTGCCCTTCATCGGCTACGACGCCGGTGACTACCTGAAGCACTGGATCAGTGTCTCCGGAAAGGCCAATCCCGAACGCCTGCCGCACATCTTCCTGGTGAACTGGTTCCGCCGCACCGCCGACGGTGACTTTGCATGGCCTGGCTTTGGCGACAACGCCCGGGTCCTGAAGTGGGCCATCGAGCGCCTCGAGGGCAAGGCAGACGCCGTCGAAACCCCCATAGGCTTCGTTCCGGCCGGACACTCACTGGACCTCACCGGCCTTGACCTCACCCACGCCCACGTCGAGGACGCCGTCCGGGTTGACCGCGAGGAATGGGACACCGAGCTGGCCTCCATCGAGGATTGGTACGCAAAGTTCGGCGATTCACTGCCGGATGCCCTGCGCGCGGAGCTCGACTCCCTGAAGGAACGCATGGCCAAGCATTAGCCCCTGGTTAAAGCAACGACGGCGGCCCGCACCTTTTCGAAAAGGTGCGGGGCCGCCGTTTTTCCATCCATCGATTGCTCCCCACCGTTGTCGTTTTCAGGCTTCAAAACGACAAGTACGTGGGCCCACGCCGGCCGGGTTCCCTGGCCGAGCTTGCGAGGCCAGGGGGCCGGTGGGGAGCAATGGAATCAGCTGGCGAGCCAGATGTCCGGGCCGAAGACCTCGTAGTGGATCTTGGTGGCCGGGATGCCGGCGTTGATGGCTTCGTTGCGGATGTTCTTCATGAACGGCAGGGGACCGCACAGGTAGAGGGAGGCGTCGGCCGGAAGGTCCACTTCACGCAGGGTCATGAATCCCTCCTTGGCGCCGTCCACCGGCTTCTCGAGCCAGAGCTGCAGTTCGGCACCGTCAAGGCGTTCGACGTCGTCCGTCATCTGGCTGCGCAGGGCCCAGCTGTCCAGGGTGCTTTCGGCGTGCAGCACCAGGACCTGGCGGTCGGAGCCGGACTCGGCGAGCGAGCGGAGGATGGAGGCGGTGGGGGTGCAGCCGATGCCGGCGGAGGCGAGGACCACCGGGCCGTCGTCCTCCTTCAGGGTGATCTCGCCGTAGGGGTTGGAGATTTCGACGACGTCGCCCACCTGGACAGTGTTGTGCAGGACCGGGGAGACCTCGCCGCCGTCGTCCAGCTTGGTGGTGAAGGTGCGGCTGGTGCCCGCATCCCCGGAAAGGGAGTACTGCCGGACCTGGCGCAGGCCATCCGCGACGGCCACCTTCACGCTGATGTACTGGCCGGGAAGGGCCGGGGTTACAGGGGTGTCGTCGGCGGGCTCCAGCGTGAAGGTCATGGAACCGGTTCCTGCCGGTTCCTTGGCTGCCACGCGCCAGGGCATCCACATCCTGTCATTGGCCTGTGCGGCGTAGAGGCCCTTTTCAAGCTTGATCAGGGCGTCCGCCATCAGCCAGTACACCTCGGTCCAGGCTTCGGCGATCTCGGGCGTGATGACCTCGGCCAGGTCTTCGGCGATCGCCGCGAAGAGGTGCTCGTAGACCACCTGGTACTGCGGTTCGGTGATGCCCAGGGAGGCGTGCCGGTGCGCGATGCGCGAAAGGACGGTTTCCGGCAGGGTGCCCGGGTTGTTGACCAGGTGGGTGGCGAAGGCGGCGATGCTCCCGGCCAGGGCCTGCTGCTGGTTGCCTGAGCGCTGGTTGGAGCGGCTGAACAGGCCATCCATCAGTTCAGGGTGCGCCGCGAACAGGCGGGCGTAGAAGTTGGGGGTGATGGATCCGATCCTGGAACCGACCAGCGGCAGGGTGGCCTCAATGACGGGGCGGGACTTGTCCGAGAGCATCTGAACTCCTGAGGTTATGGCCGGGGCCTTCGTCCGGCCGGATGAAAACTCATATTTCAAATACAAGTATTTCTGCCTCAGTTCTACACCTTGTAGAAGTTTGAAATCAAACCGGGAGCCGGCACCCGGATGGCAAGGTCAAAGCCCTGGACGCAGGCCGATCATCTGGAAGACCGGCGCCATCTGCCGCTCCTGCGGGAGGTCCGCGATGACCACGGAGTCCAGTTCCGCATAGAAGGCCTCGCGGGCGCGGGCGAGCGCGCCGCGGAGTTTGCACTCGTTGATGAGGGGGCAGTTCCCGCCGGGCGCCACGCAATCAGCAGGGTCAGTGCGGGTATCAAGTTGCCGCAGGATCTGGCCCACGGTCGCGATGCGGCCAGCATGGCTGAGCCGCGAACCGCCGGAGCGGCCGCGGACAACCTCAATGAGCCCCATGCTCCGCAGCTTCGCCATGGCCTTGCTGACGTGGTTGTAGGGTGTTCCCACGGAGTCCGCGATGCTCTGGGTGGTGAGCAGCGTACCGTCCGGAACGGCTGCGAGCACCATGAGTGCGCGCAGGCTGACGTCGGCGAAGGCATTGATCTTCATGGCTGCAGTCCGGTCTAGTCCACCCAGATCGCTGGTTCGCTGGCGTCCGCGCCCAGCTCGCCGAATTCCCAGGACTGGGTGGTTGCATTGGCGGAGTACGGCAGCACCGCGGCAAACAGGGAACCGTCCCGGTGCTCGGCAGCCACGTGGATGGCGTCCGAATCCTCCTCCACCAGCAGGATGTCGCAGACCACGGCGGCGGCGCGGAAGTCGTCCCGGTTCTGGCGGAGGAGGGCCTGCAGGTCGTGGATCATGGCATCGGCGTCGAAGTCCCCGTCGCTGCCTTCCGTGGCATCCGCCGGGGAAACGGCAACCAGCCGCACCTCGCCGTCGTTCTGGACCGTCAGGGCAAAGGGCAGGAAACCGCCGTTGCGCTGGAGCTGCTCCTGGGCCGCGCTGACGCCCGTGCCCAGGAGGTTTTCCAGGTCGGTTGCCGTGGCCTCGGAAACGGAATCGCGCCAGCCTTCCTGCCCGCTGTTTCCGTCCGCTGCCTGCCCGGTGTGGTCTGCCATCCGCTGTTAGGCCCGCACCAGGGACAGGACGCGGTCGCGGATGCGTTCCATGGTGGCCCGGTCCGTGGCCTCGGCGTTGAGCCGCAGGAACGGTTCGGTGTTGGAGGGGCGCAGGTTGAACCAGTAGCTGCCGTCATTGGCCGTGAAGGTGCTGCCGTCCAGGTTGTCGATGGTGAGGTCCTCATCCGCGAAGGCCTGGCGCACCCGCTCCACCGCTGCCGGCTTGTCCTCCACCTCAGAGTTGATTTCGCCGGAGCTGATGTAGGGCTCGTATTCGCGGGCCAGGTCGGAGAGCGGGCCGTCCTGCTCGCCCAGGGCTGCCAGGACGTGCATGGCTGCCAGCATGCCGGTGTCGGCGTTCCAGAAGTCGCGGAAGTAGAAGTGGGCGGAGTGCTCGCCGCCGAACACCGCGCCTTCCTTTGCCATGACTGCCTTGATGAAGGAGTGGCCCACGCGCGTGCGGACGGCGCGTCCGCCGTCGTGTTCCACCAGTTCCGCAACGGCGCGGGAGGTCAGCAGGTTGTGGATGATGGCGGGCTTTTCCTCGCCCTGGGCCTTGGCTCGGGCGATCTCGCGGCGCGCCACCATGCCGGTAATGGCCGACGGCGACACGGGCTCGCCCTTCTCGTCGATGACAAAGCAGCGGTCGGCGTCGCCGTCGAAGGCCAGTCCGATGTCCGCGCCGTGTTCGGTCACGGCGGCCTGCAGGTCGCGGAGGTTTTCCGGCTCCAGCGGGTTGGCCGGGTGGTTGGGGAATGAACCGTCCAGCTCGAAATACAGGGGGACGATGTCGAATGGCAGCTTGGGCAGCAGCGCGTCGCCCAGGACGGCCGGGGTGGTCAGGCCGGCCATGCCGTTGCCGGCGTCCACCACAACCTTCAGCGGGCGGGAGGCAGAAAGGTCAACGAGCTTGCGGAGGTACTCGGAGTAGTCCTTGAGTACGTCGCGGACGCTGATGAGGCCCCTGGTGCCGGTTGCCGGGATGGACCCCGAGTTGAGGTACTGCTCCGCGAGGGCCTGGATCTCCTTGAGGCCGGTTTCAGAGGAAATGGGGACAGCACCCGCCTTCGCCATCTTGATGCCGTTGTACTCGGCGGGGTTGTGGCTGGCGGTGAAGGTGGCCCCGGCGCGGTTGAGGAACCCGCAGGCAAAGTAGAGCTCATCGGTGGAGATCAGGTCCAGCAGCTCCACATTCGCGCCGCGGGCTGCTGCCCCGTTGGCGAAGGCCTTGGAGAACTCCGGGGAGGAAGGACGCATGTCCCCGCCCACTACGATCGTCTGGCCTTCAAGCTGCAGGACATCCACGAACGCGGCCCCCACGGCTTCGACGATTTCGGCAGTGATCGACTCGCCTACAATCCCACGGACGTCGTAGGCCTTGAAGGATGCCGAAAGGTCAAATGTCGCTGTCTGTTCGCTAGTCACGGGCTTTATCTTACGTGGGCAGCGCGGGCGGCCAATGTGGTTGGGGGAGCTCTTTCGTAACAGGTCCGCCCTTAGGGGCCGCTTTCCACATAGCAGCCGGCCGCTGTGCAGGGTGTCGGAGGGTGCTGGGATACTGAATCAATGGCCGATAACAAGTACACGTCCCCAGTTTCCGCTACCGCCGTTGCAGACATGGCAGGTCCCGGCGCACCCGGCACCGCCACCCACGCCGAGGCGCTGGAGGTCCTGCGCGGCCTGGTGGGGCACCCGGACGCGGTCTTCCACGACGGGCAGTTTGAAGCCATTGAGGCATTGGTCGACGGCGGGCGGCGGGCTTTGGTGGTCCAGCGCACCGGCTGGGGCAAGTCGGCCGTGTACTTTGTGGCATCCCTGTTGCTGCGGCGCAGGGGCGCCGGGCCCACGCTGATCGTCTCGCCGCTGCTCGCCCTGATGCGGGACCAGGTGGCCGCCGCCGCCCGCGCCGGGGTGCGCGCCGTGGCCATCAACTCCGCCAACCAGCTGGAGTGGGACAGCGTCCGTGAACAGCTGGCCGCCGATGAGGTGGACGTGCTCCTGGTTTCCCCGGAACGGCTGACCAATCCCGCGTTCCGGGAAACCCAGCTGCCCGAATTGATCCGGCGGACGGGCCTGCTGGTCATCGATGAAGCCCACTGTATTTCCGACTGGGGCCACGACTTCCGCCCCGACTACCGGCGGATCGCGGACCTCATCACACGGCTGCCGGATTCGGTCCCGGTCCTGGCCACCACCGCCACTGCCAACTCGCGTGTGGTGCACGATATCGAAGAGCAGCTCGGCGCCGGGGTCCTGACCATCCGCGGTTCGCTGGGCCGCGACTCGCTCCGGCTTGGCGTCCTGTCGCTCCCCGACTCCAAAGAGCGGCTGGGCTGGCTCTTGACCCACCTGGCGGATCTGCCGGGCAGCGGGATTATTTACACCCTTACCGTTTCCGCGGCCGAGGACACTGCCCGCCTGTTGTCCGAAGCAGGTCACAATGTGCTGGCCTACACCGGGCGGACCGATCCCGCGGACCGTGAGCGGGCCGAGCAGCTGCTGAAGGACAACCAGGTCAAGGCGCTGGTGGCCACGTCCGCCCTGGGGATGGGCTTCGACAAGCCCGATCTTGGTTTCGTGGTCCACCTCGGGGCGCCGTCCTCGCCCGTGGCCTACTACCAGCAGGTGGGGCGTGCCGGCCGTGGTGCTGCCAACGCTGACGTCCTGCTGCTCCCCGGCGCGGAGGACCGGGAGATCTGGCAGTATTTCGCCACCGCGTCCATGCCCTCGGAGGAAAAGGCCGCGGCGGTGCTGACTGCTTTGGCCGAGGCCGGAGCTGCCCTGTCCACGGTGGCACTGGAAGCAAGGGTGGATCTTCGCCGCACACCGCTTGAGCTCCTGCTCAAGGTGCTGTCCGTGGACGGAGCTGTGGAGCGGGTGGGTGGTGGCTGGCGGTCCACCGGCCAGCCGTGGGTTTACGATGCCGAACGCTACCGCCGGATTGCCGAGGCGCGGGTGGACGAGCAGGACTCCATGGTGATCTACCAGGACACCGCAGGCTGCCGGATGGAGTACATCACCTCGGTCCTGGATGATGAGACGGCCCGTCCGTGCGGGCGGTGCGACAACTGCGCGGGCCGGTGGTTCCCGGCGGAGGTGGCAGCCGATGCCACAGCGGCGGCCAGCCAAACCCTGAGCCGCGCCGGCGGCGTCCTTGAACCGCGGCTTCAGTGGCCCAGCGGCATGGACCGGCTGGGAGTGCCGGTGAAAGGAAAACTCAAGGCCGGAGAGGGCCTCTCGGAGGGGCGTGTCCTGGCCCGGCTGACGGACCTCGGATGGGGCGGCGCTTTGCGGGAGCTGTTTGCCGCCGGTGCGGAGGACCGTCCGGTGGACCCCGGGATGCTCCAGGCATGCGTGCAGGTGCTGCGCGAATGGGGAACCGGCGACAGCCGGACCCCTGGGTGGAGCGGAGCGGGCAGGCCGGCCGCCATCGTGGGGGTGCCGTCCCGCAGCAAACCGCAGCTGGTGGGTTCGCTGGCGCGGGGAATTTCCGATATCGGGCGGATCCCCTATCTCGGTGAGCTGCAGCTGGCACACGGAGGCCCCACCGGCGGCCGCGGCGGAAACAGCGCCTACCGGCTGGCGGGAGTATGGGACCGGCTGGTGGTGGGACCCGAGCTTGAAGCCGCCCTGCAGTCCGTCCAGGGCCAGACAGTCATGCTGATTGATGACCTGGCCGACAGCCGGTGGACCCTTACCGTCGCCGGGCGCGCCCTTCGGCTTGCCGGGGCGGGACCGGTGCTTCCCCTGGTTCTGGCCCAGGCCGGCTGACGGCAGCCCCTGCATGGCGGGGGAGCAGGAGGCTGTCCGCGGTACTGGCCAGCATCAGGACCGCCATCGCCACGAATGCGCCCCGGAAGGGCCCGGCCTGGTCCTGTGGCGCGAGGGACAGCCCGTCGAAAGTCCGGATGAGCAGGGCCGCCACCGCGATACCCGAGCCCGTGCCGAGTTGAACCAGTGTGGCGGAAACAGTGTTGGCGGAGGTCAGCTGTGCCGGCGGGATATCGGCATACTGCACGGAGGCATAAGCCGAGAAGCCGATGGAGCGGAAGGCTCCGCTGCACACCAGCAGAACCACCATCAACGCTTCAGGGGTCTCCGGTGTGAGGAGGGCGCAGAGAGCGAAGGTGACGGCGGACCCCAGCGAGGCGAACACCAGCATCGCCTTGAAACCGAACTTCCGGATCAGCGGGGTGGTGGCCGGTTTGATCCCGATGTTCCCAATGAACACGGCTGCCACCAGGGCGCCGGCATGCAGCGGAGACCAGCCGAACCCGGTCTGGAGCATCAGCGGAAGAAGGAACGGGACCGAACTGATGGTCACCCGGTACACGAACCCGCCCGTGGCCATCGCCCGGAAGGTCCGGGTACGGAAGACCTGCAGGTTGAACAGCGGATGCGGCGTCCGCCGCATCCAGAACACGGCTCCGGCCAGTGCCGCAATTCCGGCAGCGGCACTGATTCCGGCCCAGGGGAGGTCCGGAAGGCTGCTGGCCAGCTCCAGGCCGGCCACCAGGGCACCCACCCCCACGGTGGTCAGGACCATCCCGGGCCAGTCGAGCCGCCGGCCGGAATCCCCGGGTGCTGCTGGGACCAGGCGCAGGGCGGCGAGGAACGCGGCGGCACCCAGGGGGAGGTTCACCAGGAAGATCCAGTGCCAGGAAAGGTACGTGGTGAGCGCCCCACCTACCAGCGGTGCCAGGACCGGCGCCAGGAGCCCGGGCCACACCAGGAAGGCGGTGGCGCGCAACAACTCAGATTTCGGGGTTCCGCGCAGGACCACCAGGGTCCCCACTGGAACCATCATGGCCCCGCCAACGCCCTGGGCGACCCGGCTTAGCGTCAGCGTGGCCAGGTCCTGGCTAAGGGCGCAGGCCAGGGAAGCGAGCGTAAAGACGGCGATGGCCGCGCAGAAGATCCGCCTTGCGCCGAACCGCTCCGCCAGCCAGCCGCTGATGGGAATGCCGACGGCTACCGTCAACAGGTACGCGGTCATGGTGATGTTGACGTCAGCGGCGGCAACGGCCAAATCAGCCGAAATGCTGGGGATGGCCGTGGTGAGGACTGTGCCGTCCAGGAATTCCATGAAAAACGTTGCCGCCACGAGAAGTGCCAGTCGTGGGTTCCATGCCGCCCGGGCGACGTCCGGTTGGTGTGAGTTGCTGCGTGCCGCCATGGGCCAATCCTGCCACTGCGGTGGAGGCAGGCGCCTTCCCCGTCCGCTGTCCGGACAGCGCGTTCCCGCGGGAGGCGAAAGCCGCGCCCACGCTTTCAGAAGCTTGTCCGCGCATCCGAACCTATAACGCTCTGATCCGCGAACGGGCTTATGGCCGGCCGCGGGGCACCGGGAAACGCAAAAGGCCCCGGTCCAGTGGACCGGGGCCAAACGCGGAGACGGGGGGATTTGAACCCCCGGTCGAGTTTAACCCCGACCCTTCATTAGCAGTGAAGTCCATTCGGCCGCTCTGGCACGTCTCCAATTGCTATTCCTAGCCCACCAAGGATACGCAGATCCGGCCATGCAGTGCAAAACGGTCACTGCCAAAGCCCTGGGACGCCGGCCGCGATCCGGGCAGCTTACGGGAAACGCTGCACGGGGCGCACCATGCGGATCTCCGGCAGGTCCTCCCAGTCCGGCAGGATGTCCCGGGCGCCATCGGGTTCAAAGCCGAAACGGCGGTAGAAACCGATGGCGCGGCCGTTCCCGGCGGCCACCCACAGGCTTGCCGCCTCGGTGCCGAGGGCCGCCGTGAGCAGGCGCCGGCCCAGCCCAAGGCCCTGGTGTGACGCCAGCAGGTACAACCCCCACAGTTCCAGGTCACCCGAGGACGGCGGCGGGTGCCCTTCGGGGGAACCGGGAGCCGGCAGGAGCCGTGCACCCGCGAACCCGACCACCGTCGCGCCGTCGCAGGCCACCCACACCTCGGCAGGTTCGGGCCGGCCCAGCAGGTGCCGCCAGAGCCGCAGCCTGTCTGCCGGATCCACTGCAGCGAGGAAAGCATCGGACAGCATGCCCCGGTAGGTTTCCTGCCAGCAGCGGACGTGCACCTGGGCCAGCTGTTCGATGTCCCCGGCGCCAGCCGGGCGGACGGCCACCCCGGATTCCAGAGCGGTCAGCCTGCCAGCGCCTTCCACAGGAAGTGCTGGCTGCGGGCCTGGAGCGCGGCGGCCTGACGGTTGTCCGAGGCGCCGGCGTGTCCGCCTTCCAACGCTTCGTGGAACCACACGTTGGGAATGCCCATGGCCAGCATCCGGGCTGCCATCTTGCGCGCCTGCACCGGGCCCACCCGGTCGTCCGATGTTGCAGTCCAGATGAAGGTCTCCGGGTACTCCACCGCGTCCTTGAGCAGGTGGTAGGGCGAGAAGGTCCTGAGGTACTCCCACTGTTCGGGGACGTCCGGGTCCCCGTACTCGGCAATCCAGGAATGCCCGGCGGAGAGCTTGGTGTACCGGCGCATGTCCAGCAGGGGCACACCGCAGGAGACGGCCCGGAACAGTTCGGGGTAGCGGGTGAGCATGTTTCCCACCAGGAGGCCCCCGTTGGAGCCGCCCACGCAGCCGAGCCGCCGGGGAGATGTGACGCCGCGCGAGATGAGGTCCCGGGCCACGGCGGCGAAGTCCTCGTAGGCCCGGTGCCGGTTTTCCTTCAGCGCGGCCCGGTGCCATGCCGGCCCGTACTCGCCGCCGCCACGGATGTTCGCCACCACATACACTCCGCCGCGGGAGTGGGGTGCCTTCTCGCGGCTTCCGTACGACACCGTGGTCCGCCGCTCCAGCCACGCCCGGCCCACCGTGCCGCTGTAGGCGGGCGTCCGGGAAACCTCAAACCCGCCGTAGCCGGACAGCTGGGTGGGGTTCTGCCCGTCCAAAGCCAGCCCGCGCGGAGCTATCTGGAAGTACGGGACCCGGGTGCCGTCGTCGGACACGGCAAAGTGCTGCTCCACCTCATAGTCACTGTCGGCAAAGAACGACGGCGAGGTCTTAATGGTGGCATGACGGCTCACCACGCCGGACGTCCCGGCGTCGTCATGCCCGTCCCCGGCCCTTTCAAGGGTGCCGCGCATGAGGGTGGTGGGGGTGGTGAAGCCGGTGACCACGAGCCAGAAGTCGTCGCCGGCGCCGCCGTCGGCCGGTCCCTCGTCCTCGTCGTCCACGGCGTAGGCGTTCACGTCATGCAGCGGCGGGCAGGCATCAAGGAGGCTGGCCGCCCAGCCGCCGTCCGCGTGGCCGGTGGGCCGGGATGGGTCCAGCACCCGGATTTCCGAGGAAACGTTCCTGAGGAGGTTGAGCAGCAGGAAGTTCCTGGTCCAGCTCCAGGACTGAAGCGACGTGTGGTCATCCGGAGTGAACAGCACAGTGAGCCGCCGGCCACCGGCGAGGTAGTCCTCGAAGTTGGCGGCGAGGAGCGATCCTGACGGGTAGGTGGTGCCGCCCAGGACCCAGTCCTGCTGCGGACGGAAGAGCAACCATTCCCGGTGCGCGCTGATGTTGACGTCGGTGGGCACATCAATCTGCACCCAGTCACCGTCCCGCAGCACAAAGTTGGTCCGGTTGAAGAAGTCTATGTAGTCCACGGCGAAGGTGCGCTCAAATCCGGGTGTGGAATCGTGCGCCGCAAACGCCATCATGTGGTCTTCCGGCACCTCGAACAGGCGCGGGGCCGCGGACAGGGAGTCACCGCGCTTCAGGGTCACCGCCGTGCGGGCATAGGAGGATGCAGTTTTGGGCAGGCCCTCTGCGGTGGAGGACACCAGGAGCGTATCGGCGTCCAGCCATGACACGTTGCCCTTCGCGGTGGGCAGGTCGAACCCGCCCCGGGCGGGATCAACGAAGCCGCGCGCCTCGACGTCGAACTCACGGTAGCGGTTGGCGTCGCCGCCGTCGGGGGAGAGGGCAAGCAGCGCCAGGCGGTAGGGCTGGCCGGCCGCGGGGCGCAGGAACGTGGCCCCGTGGAACACCCACTCTTCGCCTTCGGCCCGGGACAGTTCGTCAACATCCAGCAGGACGTCCCATTCGGGGGAGTCGGTGAGGTAGCTCTCCCAGGTGGTGCGCCGCCAGAGGCCCTTGGGGTTCCGGCTGTCCTTCCAGAAGTTGTAGTACGAGTCGCCGCGCTTGCCCACCATGGCGATCCGGTCCGTGGAGTCCAGGACCTCCAGGATGCTGTTCTCCAGTTCGGCGTAGCCGGAGTCCTCCAGCAGGTCCTCGGTCCGGGAATTCTGCTCCCTGACCCAGGCCAGCTGTTCCTCGCCATAGATGTCCTCCAGCCACACATTTTCGTCGACGGGCACCGGTGCCGTTCCCTGCGGTGCGGTGCCGGGGGTGTCCTGGCCGGGACCGGGAAGGGACGCTTGATCAGCTGCTGTGGTGGTCATGTGGCCCATCCAAACAACATCCCCCAAGGCTGGCAAGTCAAGCGGCCGCGGCATACTCCGCTTCCAACCCGTACGCTGGATGCCGTGGAATTATCGCAGAGCAACCGGGCCGTCATCATCGGCGGCGGCCCCCGTGGCACCAGCGTGCTGGAGCGGCTGCTCGCCCACACCGCCGCAGCGGGCGCCTCCGTGCGGCTGCACATCGACGTGGTCGACCCCTACCCGGCAGGCCCCGGACACGTGTGGCAGCCCGGTCAGTCCCGGCTGTTCCTCATGAACACCCAGTCGTTCTACCCCACCCTGATCCCGCAGGACCCGTCGCTGCCCGCACCGGTTGCCGGCACCACGTTCGACCAGTGGCGGGCGCAGCAGCAGCGGGACCCGCTGCCGGCCCTCACCGGCGAGGAACGGGCGGAACTGGCGGTGCTCGAGTCGAACGACTTTCCCAGCCGTGCCCTGTACGGACGCTACCTTCAGTGCGCGCTGGAGGAACTGCTGGGCAACGCTCCCGACGGCGTCACGGTCGAATTCCACGAAACGTTCGCACAGTCGGTGCGTCCCGTGGGGGACGGAAGGTTCGACGTCGGCCTGGCCACCGGAGCGACGCTGCGGGCCAACGCCGTGGTGCTGGCCCTGGGGCACATCCCGTCGCGGCTGAATCCGGAACAGCGCGAGCTGCAGGCCGCAGCCTCGCAGCTGGGTCTGCAGTACTTTCCCCCTGCCGTGCCCGCGGACGTGGACTGGTCCCGGATCCCCGCGGGCGAGCCCGTCCTGGTGCGCGGCATGGGCCTGAACTTCTTTGACACGATGGGGCAGCTCACCGAAGGCCGCGGCGGAAAATTCGTGTCCACGGGCAGCCGCCTCGAGTATGAACCGTCCGGCCAGGAACCCCGGATCATTGCTGCTTCCCGGCGCGGGACCCCCTACCGCGCCAAAGCAGCACTCGACGGCTACTACGCCAGGTCCGTCACGCTCCGCTACCTCACGGAGGCTGCCTTGGAGCGGCTGGCGAAGGCGGGAATCCGGCCCTCGTTCGACCACGACCTGTGGCCGCTGCTGCACCGCGACGCCATCTGGGCCTACTACTCGACGCTCGTGCGCTCGCAGCCGGCCGCGGTCCCGGATGCGAAGGCCTTCCTCGCGGCGCTGGAGGAAGCCCTGCAGCCGCACGCGCACAGCGCCGCCAAATGGGAAGACAACGTGGAGAGCGTCCTGGCCGTCCACGTCGGTCCCCGGCACCGCCTGGACCTGCCGGGCCTGGCGGCCCCGCTGGCCGGCCGGTCGTTCGCGTCCCGTCGCGAGCATGACGCAGCAGTGGTGGAATTCCTGCTGGACGATGCGCGCCGTTCAGCCCTCGGCGAGGACGACCCCGTCAAAATGGCCATCGCCGCGCTGCACCACGGGCGGGCCGTCCTCAAAACGGCAGTGGCCGACGGCGGCATCACCGACGAGTCCTGGGTCGCCGGGCTGCGTGGCTGGTTTGAGTCCTTCGTGGAGGGCCTCGCCAGCGGGCCGCCGGCGCTGCGCGCCGAGCAGCTCGCTGCGCTGGCCAGGGCCGGCGTGGTCAGCTTTGTTGGGCCGGACCCCAAATTCGGTGTGGACCGGAAGTCCGCGATGTTCACTGCTTCCTCGCCGTGGGTTGCGGGTCCCCCGATAATGGCACGGACCATGGTGGAGGCCCTTGCCCCTGGCAACCGGGTGTCGGCCAACGATTCGCCGGTCCTGGAACAGTTGCTGTCCGATGGGCTGGTGCGGCCCCGGCTCATGATGGCCGCGGAAGGTGCTCCGGTCGAGTCCACCGGCCTGGACGTGCAGCCCCACCCGTACCGCCCGGTTGCGGCCAACGGGTCGGTGACGGAAAACCTGTACGTGCTGGGGCTCCAGTTGTCCTCCACGCAATGGGGCACCGCCATCGCGGCCGAAGCCCTCCAACCGGGCAGCCCCGCCTACCGCAGCGGCCAGCGAACCCTCCGGGATGCCGACGAGATCGCGGCGGCCATCCTCAACAGGGCTTAAATGCCGATGCGCCATCACTTGTGGTCCCTAAACCGGCGGAATAGGGACCAGAAGTGATGGCGCATCTGGAGGTTAGCCCCGCAGGCAGGCGCGGTAGGCGGCCATGGCCTGCCCGTAGTTCGCCTGGCCCTTCAGATCGGCCGGGCGGGTGGGCTTGACCGGCGGCACGCACACCGGCTGCGACGGGGTATCGGCTCCCACCAGGACGGCGACGTTCACCACGGTGCCGGACTCGACGGCGGTGAGCACCAGTGTGGCCCCGCCCTCCGCTGCCCCGGCCGGGACTGCCAGGTTCACCGTGGCCGCCCCGGAGGCGACCGGAACGGTGCCCAGCTGGGTCACGGTCCCGGCGGAGTCCGTGAACGAAGCCTCGAGGGCCGTGTTCACCGGGCTGCCGAGCGAGGTCAGGTCCAGTTTGGACACTGCCGCCGTGACCGGTTCGCCGGGCTTGACCCCAGCGGCGGTGGTGCTGGTGACTGCCACGGAGCGGCGGGCGAAGTCCGGGGAAACGGGGCTGCTCTTCTGGAGGTACCCGATCCAGGCATCCCGGTCCACCAGCCCGGAATCGCGGGTGTTGGTGCCCTCGGTGAAGATCCGGAAGTTGTCGCCGCCGGTTGCCAGGAAGCTGAACGTGCCCACCCGGTAGGACCTGGCCGGGTCCAGCAGTTCACCGTTCACCCGAACCGAGGTGATGCGGTCCCCGGCTGCGCGGGCGGCGTCATAGGTGTAGTTCACGTTTTTTGACAGGCCCAGCTGCAGGTACGCGCGGCTGGGAACCGTGCCGTCCGGGTTGGTCTGCCACTGCTGTTCCAGCAGGGTCTTGAACTGGGCGCCGGTCAGGGACGTGGTCCACAGGTTGTTCACGAACGGCAGCACCGCATTGGCCTCGGCGTAGGTGATGGTGCCGTCCGGAGCGTAGTACAGCTCGTTGCGCAGGCCGCCGGGATTGACGACGCCGATCTCCGCCCCGCCGAGGTCGGCGGGCTTGAGCGAATCAAGCAGGGAGTCGGCCACCAGGTTGCCCAGAGTCGATTCGCTGCCACGGTCATCGCGCTTGGCTGTTCCGGAGGCATCGGTGGTGAACGCGGTGGTGATGTCCTTGGTGACCGAGCCGATGGGCTGGTTGCCAACAACAGCGGCGTCCGCCAGGGCTTTCTTGACGATGGTGTCGACGGTGGCCACGCGCGGGTACGCGGCGACCAGGCCAGCAGCAGCATCCGTGGTCCGTTTGACGTTACCGGCCTTGTACGCCGTCACCTCCTTGCTGGCGGTGTCCACGGTCAGCTGGATCTGGCCCACGTTCTCGCCGTAGTTTCCGGTCTGCACAATCGGCCGGGTCTTGCCCGCCACACCGGGAACGGGTGCGTCCCAGGCGTATTCCTTGTGCGTGTGGCCGGTGAAGATCGCATCCACCTCGGGAGACGTTTCGGTGACCAGCTTCGCGAAAGGCCCGCCGGCTGCCACTTCCTGCTCCAGTGTGGCGCCTTCCACCACACCCGAGCCGGCGCCGTCGTGATCCTCCACGATGATCACGTCGGCCAGCTTGTCCGCCGTGATCTTTGCGGCCACCCGGTTGATGGCATCCACCGGGTCCCCGAAGTCGAGGTCGGCGATGCCGGCCGGTGTGACCAGGGACGGGACCTCCTGGGTGACGGTGCCGATTACGGCGACCGTGATGCCGTTCAGGTCCAGCACCGTGTACTCGGGCAGCACCGGTTCGGTGGTGCCCTTCCTGTAGACGTTCGCACCCAGGTAGGGGAACTTGGCGTTGGTGCCATCCGCGACGACGCGGTCCCGCAGGTCCGCCCAGCCGCCGTCGAACTCGTGGTTGCCCACGGCAGACGCCTTCAGTTCCAGTGCATTGAGTACATCGATGGTGGGCTGGTCCTTGGCAACTGCCGAGGCGAACAGGGAAGCGCCAATGTTGTCACCGGCGGACAGGAACGCGGTGGCGCCGGGGGCGGCCGCGGCCCGCAACTTCTCGATGGTGCCGGCGAACTGGACCGTGTTGGTGTCGATCCTGCCGTGGAAGTCGTTGATGTTCAGGAGGTTGAGGTCAACGGTGGCAGGTGTGGACGCCAGGTTCAGGCCGACCACCACGGGGTCGTGGTCGCTGGCACGGAACTGGTCCGGGGCGTAGTAGTTGGTGATGTTGTTGTTGTAGCGGCTGTATTCCAGCGCCACGGATTCCACGGAGTTGATGTTCCAGATGTCGGCCCCGGTGACCACGGCATTGGCTGCCGGAGAGGCAAGGATGTGGTCCAGGGACCCCACCAGGCCGCCGAACAGGTAGGAGTGCTTGGCTGAGCCGTCGGCGTTGCGGGCCTTGTCGTCCTGGTTGACATAGCCCGCGGCGGTCAGGACGTTGATCGGGTCTTCTTTGCCGTAGGAGTTGAAGTCGCCGGCCAGGAACACCTTGTCGGTGCCCTTGGACTTCTGCAGTTCGTCGGAGAAGGCAAGCAGGGACTGCGCCTGCGCAGTGCGGGCAAGGTTCGAGGCGCCCTGGCCCTTGTCGGTGTCGTCCGGGGTAGCAGCCGAGCCCTTGGACTTGAAGTGGTTGGCGATGGCGATGAATTCGGTGCCGGCTCCGCCGCCCACAGGCTTGAAGACCTGGGCCAACGGCTTGCGGGCGCTCGCAAAGGCCACGGTGTCGTTGTGGATGATGGATTCACCTACGGGTTCGGCCACGGCCTTCTTGAAAATGAACGCGGTGCGGATCATGTCCTCGTCAGCCAGCGGCGGAGCGTTGGCGGGGGAGCGGACGTAGTCCCAGATACCGGGGCTGGGGATGTTGAGGGCTTCCACCAGCCTGGCCAGGGCATCGTCCCGGTTCTTGCCGAACTGCGCGGAGTTCTCGACTTCCATCAGGGTCACCACGTCGGCGCCGGACTTGGTGATGGCGGAGACGATCTTGTCCTGCTGGCGCTGGAAGTTCTCGGCGTTGGCAGCCCCGCGGGCGTCACAGCCGCCGCGGACCGTGATCGGGTTGCCGTCGCGGTCCTCATGGAACGTGCACCCGGACAACGTGTCGCCCGTGGTGGGGAAGTAGTTCAGGACGTTGAAGGACGCAATCTTTACGTTGCCGCCCACCGGCGCGGGAGCCTCAGTGCGGGTGGCTCCGAAGGTGGCCGGCTGGACCGTAGCCTTGTTGGCTTCGGTGAGGTGGGTCAGCGGCTGGAGCTTCCAGGAGTTGTTGGCGTAGCCCAGCACCACGTTGGTGTTGAAGGTAGCCGGGGAGCCCACGCGGACGGGGTCTGCAGTTGTGAGGTACGGAAGCACCTCGGCCTTGGTGGTGGCGTCCTTGAGGAAGTTGGTGCTGGACCCGTCATCGAGCTTGATGCCCCGGGCAGCATTGTCCGCGACGACGGCGGCGTACTCAGGTGAGCCGTACGGCGCCACGGCGGTGGGCTGCACCAAGGGAGTGGTTCCGCCGGCCAGGCCGATCTCGCCGTACTGGTTCAGGCTGTAATTGTCGCTTACGGTCAGAGGTCCCTGGGGTGCCAGGAGCATGCCCTCCAGCGACTCACGGAAGGCCTCGGTGGCGGGCAGGGTGAAGAGTGCCGGCTTGACTTCGGGAGCCGCGTCGCTGAGCTTGGTGAGCCCGGATTCGGCTGTGACGTTGAGTTGGGTCATGCCGTAGTACTCGGCCACCGTGCCGGTTACCTGGACGTAGTCGCCGGCCTGCACTGAGGCCACCGTGGCGGGGGAATAGACGAAG
Source organism: Arthrobacter sp. SLBN-122 (assembly GCF_006715165.1). Lineage (NCBI taxonomy): Bacteria > Bacillati > Actinomycetota > Actinomycetes > Micrococcales > Micrococcaceae > Arthrobacter > Arthrobacter sp. SLBN-122. The sequence continues at coordinate 2,697,116 of NZ_VFMS01000001.1, forward strand.
ATTCCGTCGGAGGCTGAGTGGTTGGCGGCCGTCAGGTCCCCGCCGGTGCCGGGGGTTTGGAGGTAGTAGCCGTTGAGCCCGCCCGTGGGGAAGGCCGCTGTGACTTTGCCCATGGTGGTGACAGTGGCGCCGGCCAGGGGGCTCTCCGTTCCGGTGCCCTGGATTTCCGCGATGGCCTTGGCCACAGGGTCGGGGGTGGGGACCGGCGTCGGATCCGGAGCGGTGCCGCCGGAGGAAGCCGGCGTGATGGCGGTGTTGAGCGTGAAGTCTGCGGCGTTGCTGTTGCTGTCCGCGCCCGCTGTCCGGTTGAGGCTCTTCACGTCCGTGTTTGATGAAGGTGCCGCGGCGGCCCGGGTCTCGAAGGTGTTGGAGGTGCCGTAGTCCAGGAGGTCGGCCACGCCAGCCGTTTCCACCACGGAGCCGGTGGGGAGGCCGACGGCGGTGGGCTGTTTGGCGAGCACGATGGTGCCGCTGCTGCCGCTGAAGTTCAGGGCGCCGGCAACGAGGTCCGGCGCCGGCAGGTCGGCGCCGTTGGTGCCGTTGCTGCTGCCCTGTACCAGGTAGTAGCCCTTGGCGGGAATCGAACCTGACAGGGCGGCCACCCCCGTTGGAGCCGCGGTGCCGGTGCCGGAACGGTACTGCACGGACCAGCCGTCCAGGGAAACAGGAGCGTCGGAGCTGTTGTACAGCTCCACGAATTTGTTCTTGTAGGCGGCGCCGGTGTTGCCGCCGCTCAAGTAGGCCTCGTTGATGACAACGGGGGAGGTGCCGGCCGCGGCAGAGACCTCCGCGGCCGCCGGGACAGCTGTCAGCGGGGCTGCGATGAGCCCCGCTGACAACGCTGTGCCCAGCGCTAACTTCCAAGGTGTTTGATGCATCCGCTCTTACTTTCATTGAGGTGTCCCCGGTGGGGGACCCGGTGGAGTGCGTCCGGCTGTGCCAATCGGACTGGGCCCGGATCCTGCTCCTGGTCAAGTGGGTGTCCGGCACATGACAACAGCACTGAATGAACGCAGGGTGGATGGAGCGTGCATTCGGCGGGACGTTCCCCAGCGGAGCGGCCCGCTCTCCGGCCCGGATCCTGCCTGGCCCGAACAGGAGGTGCTGTTGGCGGGAGTGATGGCGCCGGCAAACCCCAGGTGTGCCGGCAATCACAAACGATACCCGCGGGTAGCTTTCGGTCCAGGGTTTGGCAGCGGATTAATCCAAAGAATTTACGCGCCTGCAACAGGCGCGGACCGGAAGTTCAGGACCCGGGAAGTTAAAGCAGGAAACCCCTGGCGGCCGTTGCCGGCTGCCAGGGGTTTCTTCCGCGGAAGGTAAGAGATTCGAACTCTTGGTACGGGGTTACCGCACACTGGTTTTCAAGACCAGCTCCTTCGGCCGCTCGGACAACCTTCCTCAGCTAGTAGTGTTTCATAGGCACTTGCCTGCAACAAAACAGGCCGGGGTTGGTGACCGGTGCACACTGGTTGCAGCCAGGATTTGAGTCAGGAACGGGAGAGGTCCATGAAAGCCGTCTACATATCGGAACCGGGCGGCCCGGAAGTGCTGGAAGTCCGGGACGTGGATGCCCCGGTGCCCGGCCAGGGCGAGGTGCTCATTGATGTGGTGGCCGCGGGCCTGAACCGGGCTGATGTCCAGCAGCGCAGGGGTTTCTACCCGCCGCCGCCCGGAGCCTCCGAAATCCCCGGCCTGGAAGTGTCGGGCCGGATCGCAGGCTTTGGCCCCGGTGTCAGCAAGCCCTTCTCGCTGGGGGACAAGGTGGTGGCCCTGCTGGCCGGCGGCGGCTACGCCCAGCAGGTGGCGGTTCCGGCCGAACAGGTCCTGCGGGTGCCGCAAGGGGTGGACCTGGTCACCGCGGCGTCGCTGCCGGAGGTGGCCGCAACGGTCTACTCCAACCTGATCATGACCGCGCAGCTGCAGGCTGGTGAAACTGTCCTCATCCACGGGGCTACCGGCGGGATCGGCACCATGGCCATCCAGCTTGCCAAGGCCTTCGGTGCCAGGGTGGCCACCACGGCCGGCACGGAGGAAAAGGTCAGCACTGCCAAGGCCTTCCTTGGAGCTGACATTGCCATCAATTACGCCGAAGAGGACTTCCCGGAAAGTCTTCGGCGGCAGAATGACGGCAAGGGGGCGGACGTCATCCTGGACGTGGTGGGTGCCAAGTACCTGCAGCAGAACGTGGATGCCTTGGCAGACTACGGGCGCTTGGTGGTGATCGGCCTGCAGGGTGGCACCAAGGGTGAGCTGGACCTTGGCCTGTTGCTGAAGAAGCGCGCGGCCGTGGTGGCCACCGCCCTGCGGCCCCGGCCCGTGGCCGAAAAGGGCGCCATCATGACTGCTGTCCGGGATGCTGTCTGGCCGCTGGTGGCCGATGGCAGGATCCGCCCGCTGGTTGCCAAGACGTTCCCGCTGGACCAGGTGGCCGCGGCGCACCGCTATTTCGACAGCGGCGACCACGTGGGCAAAGTCCTTCTGGTCACGTAGCACCGCGTTACATACCGGGTATTGCCTTCAGGTGCCATCCGCATTAGGCTCCCTATACGCGGTATGCACGGGTCTTGGGGGACTGTGCATACCGGTATTGACCAGCCCGGGGGAGCACAATGTCCATTCGTCACAGCCTCCTCGCCCTGCTGCAGGACCAGCCGCGTTACGGCTACCAGCTGCGGGTCGAGTTCGAGAACCGCACCGGAGCCACGTGGCCCCTGAACATCGGGCAGGTGTACACCACGCTTGACCGGCTGGAGCGCGACGCCCTGGTGGCGAAGGAGGGCGACGACGGCGAAGGTCACGTCGTGTACAGCATCACCCCCGCCGGCAAGGCCGAGGTGCGGAGTTGGTTTGCCGCCCCCGTGGAGCGGAACAACCCGCCGCGCAACGAGCTTGCCATCAAGCTTGCGCTCGCCGTCACCCTGCCCGGTGTGGATGTCCAGGCCATCATCCAAGCGCAGCGTGTGGCGTCAATCAGGGCGCTCCAGGACTACACCAAGGCGCGCCGCGACACGGCCGGCAATCAGCGGGCCACGGACACCGCCTGGCTGCTGGTCCTCGATTCGCTGATCTTCCAGACCGAAGCGGAAGTCCGCTGGCTGGACCTCTGCGAGGCAAGGATGGTCCAGCAGGCCCAGGCCACTGCGGCGGGTGGAGCACGGAAAACGTCCAGCGGGGCCACCGAAGACGCCCCGCTCAATGCGGACAGCCGCCGGTGAGCGTGCAGGGTCAGCAGCAGGTCCTTGAACTCGCCAAGGTGGACAGGACCTTCGGGGAAGGCGCGACGGCGGTCGCCGCACTACGCGACGTTGACCTCGCCATCACAGCAGGGGAGTTCGTGGCCGTCATGGGCCCCTCGGGCTCCGGCAAGTCCTCCCTGCTGGCTCTCGCCGGCGGACTGGACCAGCCGACGTCGGGCGCTGTCTATGTGGAGTCCACGCCCCTGGCAGGGCTGGGACTGAACGAACTGGCCCGCTTGCGCCGCCGCGCCGTCGGATATGTCTTCCAGGACTTCAACCTGGTCCCCACACTGACTGCCGCGGAAAACGTGGCGCTGCCGCTGGAACTGGACGGAATATCCACCAGGAAAGCGCACCGGCAGGCGGCCGATGCGCTCCGGCAGGTAGGAATTCTGGAACTGGCAGACCGGTTCATGGACCAGATGTCCGGCGGCCAGCAGCAGCGCGTGGCCATTGCCCGGGCCATCGTGGGCCAGCGGCGCCTGATCCTGGCGGACGAACCCACCGGTGCCTTGGACTCCACCACGGGCCAAGGGGTCATGGAGGTGCTGCGCGCCAGGGCCGACGCCGGTGCAGCCGTCATGCTCGTAACCCACGAACCCAGGCACGCCGCCTGGGCGGACAGGGTGGTCTTCCTTCGCGACGGACGCATCATCGACCAGGCCGCCGCTATGCACGACCCAGCCATGCTCCTGACGCAGGGCGGACTCTGATGCCCCTGGACCTCGCTCCGGTGCTGCAAGGGCGCCGGAGCAGCTACCGGGTTGCCCTGCGGCTGGCACGCCGCGACATCGCACGGCACAAGGGACGGTCGCTCCTCATCGTCCTGCTGATCATGCTGCCCGTGGCCGGAATGACCGGCGCCGCCACCCTCTACCAGAGCTCGCAGCGGACACCGGACGAAATAGTCCGTTACGAACTGGGCAGCACCCAGGCCAGGTTCAGCGCCCTGCCGGTGCCTAGTGCCGATTCCCTTCAGGACCCGCTCAACGACGCCATGGTCGCTTCCAGCACGGGCCGCTATGATCCGGAGTTCCACGCGACCGACCCCCGCGATATGCTTCCCGCCGGCTACGACGTCCTGCTGCGACGCGAACTGCCGCTGACCACTGGAGTAGGGGATGCCCTGGTCGCCCTCCAAGGCGTTGAGGTGGACGCGCTCCACCAGGCCTTCACCGGCAAGTTCACCCTCCTGGAGGGGCGGGCCCCGCGCGGCGGGGCGGAGGTGTTGGCGTCAGCCGGGCTGATGGCGCGTTTCCACCTCGCTTTGGGGCAGGAATTTACGACGTCGGCAGGAACGTTTGTGCCGGTGGGAACCCTTCGCGACGCCGGCGCCGTGGACAGCAATAGCATTCTGTACCTGAAGGCCAGCCAGGTCCCCGCGGACCTTGCCCGGGGACCGCAGACCCACCAGTCCGTGTCGTACTACCTGGTGGGTCCGGAGCCGGTCACCTGGCGGCAGATCAAGGCGGCCAACAGCAAGGGGGTGGGCGTCCTCTCACGCAGCGTGGTGCTGAACCCGCCGTCCCTTCCGGAGCACGCGGTTCCCGGTTCCCTGCCGCGGGACGATTCCTCCGCCCTGGTGGCGGTCTACGCCACCTTCGGTCTGGTCGGCTCCCTGGCCCTGCTGGAAGTCGGTTTGCTCGCCGGGGCTGCCTTCGCTGTCGGAGCAAAGCGCCAGGTGCGTGAACTTGCGCTGCTGGCGTCCGCCGGGGCGGAAAGTTCCACCATCGGCGCCGTGGTCACGGCGGGTGGCTTGTGGCTAGGCGGCATCGCAGTTGCCGTGGGAGTCGCGGTGGGGCTGGGAGCCGCTGCCGGCACCGTCCACGTGGTCCGTTCCACCGGCTCTGTCCGGCTGGCCGGCCTGCATCCGGACTTCCCGCTGACCGGGGTGGCCGTGGCCATGGGGCTGGCGGCCTGTATCCTCGCGGCGATGGTGCCCGCGCGCCAGGTGTCCCGGCAGGCGGTGCTGGGCGCACTCAAATCCGGCCGGGCGCCGGCACCAAGGGGACGGCGCGCAACACTGGCGGGCGTCGCCACGCTGATGCTCGCAGTTGTGCTGCTGGCAGCCGGCCGGCTGCTGGGCATGTCCACCACCGACCCTGACCGGCAGGCGGAGCTGCTGCCGCTTGCGGTCACGATGCTGACTATTGGCGCGGTGCTGGCGGTAGTCGGCCTGGTGCTGCTGACCGGCTGGCTGATCCAGTGGCTCACCTCACGGACCCACCGGTTGTCCCTGTCCCTTCGCCTGACCGCGCGCGACTCGGCCCGGAACCGCGGGCGCAGCGTTCCCGCCGTCGCCGCCGTCCTTGCTGCTGCCGCGCTCGCCAGTGCCGCGCTGGTGCTGTCCGCCAGCCAGCAGGCGGGACAGCGGGAATCGCATTACTGGGGCGCGCTGGAAAACCAGGCGTATCTTCCTCTGGTGGTGGATTCACCGGTGTCGTCTGATGGCAGCAGGCCACCGTCGCGGCAAATCGATGCGGAGGAACTGTCCACGGCCCTCTCCGTTGCCCTGGAGACGGTGGAATGGACACGGGTGATGATGGCCCCGGAAAGCCTGCGCACCTGCTCGGACGGGCCCGCTGACCTTACGGTGCCTGCCCGGACGGCAACCTCCAACTGCCTCATGTACTCGTTGGCAAAGCCTGCAGCCAACCAGTGCCCGCGGACACCACAGGGAAGGATGGTGGATGCCGGTGACTGGCGCTGCCGCGGGGCTCTCGTGGGTGACCAGCCGTCCGACCGGGCCATCCTGGTGGGCGGCGCGGACGACATCCGGGCAGTACTGGGCCGTTCCCCCTCCGAGGAGGCACTGGCCGTGCTGGGCGCCGGCGGGATGGTGGTGACCAACCCGGTGTTCGTCGGTGACGGAAGGGTGCTGCTGGAGGGGAAGGATGTGCGGACGCAGGTGCCGTCGGCGTCGGGCCAGGCCTCCGTCCACGCAACGGTCAGGAGTGACTCCCTCCCAGCGGCAGTGCTTGAACCGGCCGTCCCCGTTCCCTATTACGGCGTTGTCTCACAGGAAACTGCCGCGCGCCTGGACCTGGGCGCGGCACCGGCCGGATTGTTGGTGCAGTTGGCGGGCTACCCTTCTGACGCGGAAGCAGACGCGGCCACCGCTGCTGCGGCGGCGGTCTACGGGCAACCCGGCATCCCTTTCCAGGCAGAGCCGGGAATTTCCCAGGGCACCCAATGGGCCATCTGGTCCATTGTCGCCGTGGCCGCACTCATCACGTTCAGCGCAGCAGGCATCACCACCGGCCTGTCCTTGGCCGACGCCCGCGCCGACCATGCCACACTTGCCGGGGTGGGCGCCTCGCCACGGCTCCGCAAGGCGTTGGCCGGGTCCCAGGCCCTCTTTACCAGCGGTATCGGTATTGTCCTGGGAGCGTTGGCGGGATCGGTGCCTGCCGTCCTGCTTGTCCTGTCCACGGACATGCGGACAGCCCTGGAGGTTCCGTGGCTGCACCTGCTTGCCCTCGTGCTGGCTGTACCGGCGACGGGTGCGGTGCTTGCCTGGGCCTTCACCCGCTCCGGTCTCCCCCTGTCCCGGCGCAATTTGGCCTGACGGAGCCTGGCCCCGCGGCATTAGGACACATAGTTGGGTCTTTTTGATCGCTGGGATCAGGCCTACGGTGGGTTCCGGGAGCTGCCCGCCGGGTAGCGGAACTTACGGAGGAACCTCATGACAACACATGTTGCCGACTGCAGTGTTACCCGTTGTTCATTCAACGACCACGAAGGCTGCACCGCGCACGCCATCACTGTTGGCGGAAGCCAGGACCATGCATCCTGCGCCACGTTCATCGAGACCGGCATCCACGGCGGCCTGCCCAAGGTCCTGGCCGATGTGGGAGCGTGCCAGCGCGCCGAGTGCGTCCACAACGATCACCTGATGTGCAATGCCCCGGAGGTGCACGTGGGGCCCGGCGCCGACAACGCCGACTGCCTCACCTACTCCCACGCCTGACTGCCCCTGCCCCCGCAAGCTTGGAGGCTCCTGCCCGGAACACCGGACGGGAGCCTCCGCTGCGCCGCCTGCCCGCCGCCGCCCGCCGTCGTCCACGTGATCCTGCTCATTCGCCGCCTGGTCGCCGCCGCTCGCCGCACGGGCCGGCGCCGCGCCGCTGTCGGGCGTTCCCGGCATGTTACCCCTTGGTAGGGTTCCCAGTAGCAAAAGTGGGAAATCTCTCTCAAGGAGGAGACATGGCCGAAGCGCCTGACCAGCGGAAGAACGGATCCCGGGCGGAGGGCGGACTGGCGACGGACCCGGATCTTCCCCCACCCGCCGTGGACGAGGCACGGCTTGAAGCCGAGGACCGGAGGTGGACGCCGGGCAAGATCGCCCTCTGGGCCGCGATCGCACTCCTGGGCGGGGTCGCATGGTTCATGCTGGCGATCGTCCGCGGGGAAACCGTCAATGCCATCTGGTTCGTCTTTGCCTCCGTGTGCACCTACCTGATCGGGTACCGCTTCTACTCCAAGGTGATCGAGCGCTACATCACCAGGCCTGACGACCGCCGCGCCACGCCTGCCGAATACAAAGCCGACGGCAAGGACTACGTCCGTACGGACCGCAACGTCCTGTTCGGCCACCACTTCGCCGCCATCGCCGGCGCCGGCCCGCTGGTGGGCCCGATCATCGCTGCCCAGATGGGATACCTCCCCGGCACCATCTGGATCATCCTCGGCGTCGTCCTCGCCGGCGCGGTCCAGGACTACCTGGTCATGTTCTTCTCCATGCGCCGCGGCGGCCGCTCCCTCGGCCAGATGGCCCGCGAGGAACTCGGCGTCATCGGCGGCACTGCCGCCCTCATCGCCACCCTGCTGATCATGGTGATCATCGTGGCCATCCTGGCGCTCGTCGTCGTCAACGCCCTGGGTGAAAGCCCGTGGGGTGTGTTCTCCGTGGGAATGACCATCCCCATCGCCCTGTTCATGGGCGTCTACCTCCGCTTTTTGCGCCCCGGCAAGGTCATGGAAGTCTCGATCATCGGCTTCGTCCTCCTCATGGCGGCCATCATCGGCGGCGGCCTGGTGGCCCAGACGGAATGGGGCGCCACGGTGTTCCACCTGGACAAAGTGACCATTGCCTGGGGCCTCCTCATCTACGGCTTCATCGCAGCGGTCCTGCCCGTGTGGTTGCTGCTGGCCCCGCGCGACTACCTCTCCACGTTCATGAAGATCGGCGTCATCGTGATGCTGGCGCTGGCCATCATCGTGGTCCGGCCCGAAGTCAGCGTCCCGGCCTTCAGCGAATTCGCCGGCCGCGAGAACGGACCGGTGTTGTCCGGCGCCCTGTTCCCCTTCCTGTTCGTCACCATCGCCTGCGGCGCGCTCTCCGGTTTCCATGCCCTGATTTCCTCCGGCACCACCCCCAAGCTGGTGGAAAAGGAACGGCAGACCCGGTACATCGGCTACGGCGGAATGCTCATGGAATCCTTCGTGGCCATCATGGCGCTGGTGGCAGCCATCTCGATCGACCGCGGCCTCTACTTCGCCATGAACGCCCCCGCAGCCCTGACGGGCGGGACCGTGGAAACGGCAGCAACCTGGGTCAACAGCCTGGGCCTGAGCGGCGTCAACATCACCCCCGGCCTGCTCAGCGAAACGGCGGCAAACGTTGGCGAGCAGAGCATCGTCTCCCGCACGGGCGGCGCACCCACGCTGGCCGTGGGACTGGCGCACATCATGCAGCAGTTCATCGGCGGGACGGCCATGATGGCGTTCTGGTACCACTTCGCCATCATGTTCGAGGCACTCTTCATCCTCACCGCCGTGGACGCCGGCACGCGCGTTGCCCGTTTCATGCTGCAGGACTCAATCGGCAACTTCGTCCCCAAGTTCAAGGAAGCCTCCTGGCGCCCGGGAGCCTGGCTCTGCACGGCCATCATGGTGGCTGCCTGGGGCGCGGTGCTGCTGATGGGCGTTACCGATCCGCTGGGCGGCATCAACACCCTGTTCCCGCTGTTCGGTATCGCCAACCAGCTGCTGGCCGCCATCGCGCTGGCTGTATGCCTGGCGATCGTCGCCAAGCGCGGCACCTTCAAGTACCTGTGGGTCGTTGCCCTGCCGCTGACCTTCGCCGCCGTGGTCACCATCACTGCCAGCTTCCAGAAGATCTTCTCGCCCGTCCCCGCCGTGGGGTACTTCGCCAACAACGCCGCCTTCAGCAAGGCGCTGGCCGACGGCAAGAAGGAGTTCGGCACCGCCAAGACCGTGGCCGCCATGGAAGCCGTGGTCCGCAACACCGCCATCCAGGGCTGGCTGTCCGTGATCTTCGTGGTGCTCACCATCATCGTGATCGCGACGGCGGTGCTCGCCACCGTCAAGGCGTTCCGTGACAGGGCGGCCGGGAGAGCCACCACGGACAACGAGGACCCGGCCGTTCCGTCGCGGGTCTTCGCCCCCGCCGGGCTGGTGCCGACAACGGCCGAACGGGAACTGGCAGCCGAATGGGAAAGGGTGCCCGCAGACGCACGGCTTGAACGGGCCGGGCACTGATGAGCGCCGGCATGGCCCTGGTGGCCAATGGATTCCGCGGCTTCGCCCGTTACCTGGGCGGAGTCATGGGCGCGGACGCTTATTCCAAGTACCTGGAACACCACAGGGCGGCCGGGCACCAGGAAACACCCCTCACGGAACGCGAGTTCTGGCGGGACCGCACGGATCGCCAGGACGCCAACCCGCAGGGGAGGTGCTGCTGATTGAGCCGGCAGCGGACAAGCCCGCCACAGGCCTTCATGCGTGGACCCCGGGCGGATGGGCCGTGAGAGTATGAACGCATGAGCGATCCCAATGACACTCAGGCACCTGAGGACCTCCCGGTAGAAGGCACTCCCGTTGACGACACCCAGGACCCCGTGCAGGTTCCGTCCGCCGCCGATGGCAAGCCCAGGGGCAGCAGCCTGCAGGACCTCGTGGACGAGCCGGCCAAGGTGATGCGGATCGGCACCATGATCCGGCAACTGCTGGAAGAGGTGAAGTCCGCGCCGCTGGACGATGCTGCCAGGGGCAGGCTGGCGGCCATCCACGCGCGCTCCATCAAGGAGTTGGAGGACGGGCTTGCGCCCGAGCTGGTGGCGGAACTGGACAGGATCAACCTGCCGTTCTCCAACGAGGCCACCCCCTCTGATGCCGAGCTCCGGATCGCCCAGGCCCAGCTGGTGGGCTGGCTGGAGGGCCTGTTCCACGGGATCCAGACCGCCATCGCCGCACAGAACGCCGCCCGCGAACATGCCGCAGCGCAGCTGCAGCTTCGCCAATTGCCGCCGGGCACCATGATTGCCCCGGGCGTCGTGATTGGCGAAAACGGTGAGCCGCAGCGTGCCCCGGCCGGGGCCCGCCCGGGTCCGCAGGCGCGGCCCGGCCAGCGTGAGGACCCGGACCACGGTCCGGGGCAGTACCTGTAGGTTCCGCTTGGGCCTTTTCAGCGCTGCCCGACAGGGGCGCAAAGATGACGCGGAATTGGGCAAGGGGCTGTGGCGCCGCGCGCACGACCGCTTCCAACGGGGACTTGACCGCTTCCACCAGGTGCTCGAGGGCGTGGAGGACGACCAGCTGTACGGCGAACTGCTGGAGATCGCCAACGAACTGGCTGCGGTCCTGCAGCGCGTCCGGGGGGTGTGCATGGAGGCACAGCGGCGTGCGCCCAGCGAGGGCCTGGACATACCGGCAGGCCTGGCGGACGTGCACCGGTCCCTGTCCAAGGCAGGCAATTCGCTCGCGACCACCGCGGAAGCGGCGGCTATGCTTCGGCTCGCTGTGGGCCCGGTGCCGGTGGGTGCCGCGTCGGTGCGGCGCCGGGCTGAAGCCGTCTTTCAGCAGGTGGACGACGCCGAGAGGCGGCTTCGCGGGGACTAGCTGGGCCGGTGCCACGAAAATATTCCCGCTTGGGCAGGAGAATTTTGCGGTTAAGCGGGTGGCTTACATTGACCGAAACGGGGGCGTGGCCGGGGGGACGTTTGGCAGGATGAGGGAATGACTTCTTCACCTACCTTGACTTTCAACGACGGAAACACGATCCCCCAGCTCGGCTACGGTGTGTGGCAGGTTGAGGACGACGTGGCTGAAAAGGTTGTCCGCCAGGCGTTCGAAGCCGGCTTCCGCCACATCGACACCGCGAAGATTTACGGCAACGAGGCGGGCGTGGGCCGTGCCATCGCCAGCTCCGGCCTGTCACCTGAGCAGATTTTCATCACCACCAAGCTGTGGAACGCGGACCAGGGGTACGAGTCCACCCTCGCCGCTTTCGAGGATTCCATGGCCAGGCTTGGCCTCGAAACGCTTGATCTCTACCTGATCCACTGGATGCAGCCCAAGCAGGACAAGTACGTCGACACCTGGAAGGCGCTGATCGAACTCCAGAAGCGCGGCCGGGTCAAGTCCATCGGCGTCTCCAACTTCACCGCCGAGGGCCTGCAGCGCCTGATCGACGAAACCGGAGTGGTCCCGGCCATCCACCAGATCGAGCTGCACCCCTACTTCAACCAGCGCGAACTACGGGACTTCGGAGCCGAAAAGGGCATCCTGACCCAGGCCTGGTCCCCGCTGGGCCAGGGCGGGGAACTGCTGGAGGACCCTGTTGTCGCCTCGATCGCTGCGAAGCACCAAACCACCCCTGCCCAGGTGGTCATCGCATGGCACCTCGCCATCGGCAACGTGGTCATCCCCAAGTCCGTCACCGAGTCCCGCATCAAGGAGAACTTCGCGGCACTTCAGGTTTCCCTGGACGCTGAGGACGTTGAAGCCATCAACAACCTGGACCGGACCGCCAGCGGCGAAGGCCGCATCGGCCCTGATCCCGCGGTCTCCGACTTCGCGTAACCCGCGACGGCGGCACCGGCCCAACAGGCCGGGGAATCCGCCAACCATCGTCAGCCCGTGCTGCCGGCAACCGCCGGGCAGCGCGGGCTGACGCCTTTAACGTCGATGGTGCGGAACAGTAGCTGCTGGCCCGGGCCTTTCCCGGCGGCGGTCAGGCAGCGATCTGGACGTGCTCTACTGTGACGGCGTCCACCATGGCCCAGCTGTCTTCGCCATGGCAGTGGCGGCACGCGAAGCGTTCGGCCTCTTCAAGCGATTCAAAGACCTCTGAACGCGTGCGGCCGCAGTCGGCGTCAAAGTACGTTACGTGAAATTCCTGTACAGCGTGGGTTTCCATAAATCCAGTGTGCAACCAGGGTCTGACATTCCCAGGAACCAGCGCGCCGCGTGTTGCAGGGACCTGCCACGGCGGCGGGTCTGGCGGCGCACCTGGAGGGTCAGTTGGTCCCTGAATCCGGGATGGCTTCCGGCGTCGGCCGCACCTTCAGCGCGAGTCCGGCCAGCGACAGCATTGCCAGTCCGCACCAGGTGAGGGTCCCGGTCCAGATCTCGGGCTGGAAGCTGAGAGTCCCGTCATGCAGTGCCACAGCGGCGAAATACGGGGCCCAAAAGACGACCGGTGCCAGGCCTGCCGCGGTCATGAGCCGCGCGGGCCGGTCCGGGGCAGGACGCACTGCTGCCCACACCAATCCCACGAGTACGGCACCGGCGAGGGCCGCCGGAATGAACCAGGCATCCCGCAGGGCCACCATGATCTGCAGGACTGCGGAGGGAACCAGCGCCATCGCCGCAGGCACCACGGCCGGCAACCGCCACCGCAGTGACAGCAACAGGACGGGAACGAAGAGCACCACGGTCGAGACAAGGAATGAGGCCAGGGAAACCATGATGCTCGACGACGTCGGAACCGTCACCGCCGGCAGGGTCCCGGCGGCGCTGGAGTATGTCTGGATGAGGCCATGGCGGGCAAAGACCGCAAACTCCTGCAGGATGAACGCCGCCACCATGCCGGCCAGCATGGCGCTCACGAACGCCGGCACCAGTTGCGGCCAGGCACGGTCAGGAGAGTGCCATGCTGCCGAGAAAGGGGCGCCCAGGATGAGGAAGGCGCCGGTGGCGAGTCCCAGATGGGACGGGCTGAACAGTGCGCTGATGTTCTGCTCGATGCCGAACAGCGAATGCCAGGCAAAGTCGCCCATCCCCGACGCCAGGAAGAGCATGACGCCGGCCGCCGCAGCGCCGTAGCCGGCGGGGATTGCATCCTGCCATCGGGTCCCGGGGGCGTGCCGGCGCCAGGTCAGGGCGGCGATCCAGACGGCGCAGGCCGCGAAGCCCGAGTAGAGGATGGCGTGCCACGGTGTGAAGAACGTCTCCAGGCCGCGGAGGTTGTTTGTGGGCCCAGCCGTCGACGTAGGTGCCGGTAATCAGCCAGACACCGGCCGCGAGGGTGACGGCGTCTTCCGCGGCCGTCGTGGGGCGGTGAACTGCTACCGGTGGAATCGCAAAGGCATGTGCTGCTGCGGCGTCCATGGCTCCAGAGTAGGTCCTGCCGGCACCCGGGGCGAGGGGACTTCCACAATACGTTGCCGCCTCTCAGCTGCTGGCCAGGCGGAGGACGCGTTCCTGCGCCAGCATGGCAGTACGGCTGGCCTTGCCGGCCGCCCGCACCGCCTGTTTCGCCTCCGCCGAAGTGGCGGCAAGCCCCTTGCGGGAGCGTTCCAGGCTTTCCTCGGCGGCCTTGAGCCGGGTTCGAAGTTCAGCCGTTTCCTGCTGCAGTTCCGCGGTTTCCGCCCGCATCCGTTCCTCCTGCACCTGCAGGTCACGTGCCAGCCGGGAGGCTTCCTCCTCGGTCGCCTGGGCCTCGGCCAGCGCGGCCCTGGCCCTTTCCAGCGCCGGCAGCGACGCCGGCCGCGGTGTCTGTCGCACTGCCTCAAGCCGGGGTTTGGCGCGCGGTGGCTGCGACGCCTGCTCCGCCGTCGTCCGTGTCTTTGCCGCTGGTGCCTTTGCTGCCTTCGCCGCTGTTCCCTTCACCGCAGGCGGGGGAGGGCCGGCACGGTTGCCGGCGGGCGCTGCCGGGAGCAAACCGGGGAGGGCCACTGCCCCGTCCAGGTCCACGTCGTTGATGCCGTCGGCGGTCAGCACTTTCAGCAGCCGGCCACTGCCCACGGCAGCCGCAGCACGCTCGTCTGCCGTCATAGCGCGCAGGGTCTCCTCAACGTCGGCGGCGATGGCGTCGCTGATGGAGCGGCCCTGTTCTTGGGCAACAGACCGGGCAACGTCGACGGCGTCAGCCAGCACGGAGCGGCGCTCCCGCCCCAGTTCCCGGAGGGCAGGCGCATCCAGCGACTCCTGGGCCGCCCGCATGCGCTCCCCAAGCCCGCCCAGGCCAGCCAGCACGTCCGGCCGGAACCGGGCGAGCATGTTGACTGCCCACGCGGCCACGGATGGTTTGGGCAGGGCCCGGACCGCTGCTGCCAGCTCCTTGTCCCGGCGCGCAACGTCCTTTGCCGCTGCGGTCCGGGCCGCAACGAAGTCGTCCAGCGGCCCGCCGTACAGCCTGTCAGCAATGTCCGCCAGGGCTTCGTCTTCCATGCCGCCATCTTAGGTGCCGTGCTGCGGCCGGCCGGCCGGTCACCCGTCCGGCTCGGCGGACAGGACGCCTGCCGCCTGCAGTGGCAACGGCACCCTGTTGTTCATCGCCCCGTAGGGGTATGTTGCACGAATGGACGATTCATACCAGGTCATCGTGGTTGGCGGCGGCTTCGCCGGAAAGACGGCGGCTGAGGAGCTGGGCCGCAAGGGCGTCCGGGTGCTGTTGCTCGATGCCAACAATTACCAGCAATTCCAGCCGCTCCTCTACCAGGTGGCGGCCTCCCAGATAGGCGTCTCGGCGGTTACCCGGCCGCTCCGCTCCGAATTCCGCAAGATCAATAACGTGCGGGTCCTGACGGCGGAAGTGACCTCGATCGACGCGGCCAACCGCGCCGTCACCACCGCAGACGGCTCAAGCTACCGGGCCAGGATCCTGGTCATCGCCACCGGGGCCGTGCCGAACTTCTTCAACACCCCGGGCGCTGAAGAGCACGCCTACCCGCTGTACTCGGTGGCGGATGCAACGCGGCTCAGTGCTGCCATCACCGCCGTTTTGGACGAAGCCGACCGCGAGCCGGCGGCAGCGGAAGCCGACGTGATTGTGGTGGGCGGTGGTCCCACCGGTGTGGAGACTGCCGGCGCCTTGGCGGAAAACGTCA
The DNA here is from genome assembly GCF_006715165.1 of Arthrobacter sp. SLBN-122. Taxonomy (NCBI): domain Bacteria; kingdom Bacillati; phylum Actinomycetota; class Actinomycetes; order Micrococcales; family Micrococcaceae; genus Arthrobacter; species Arthrobacter sp. SLBN-122. The sequence continues at coordinate 2,712,432 of NZ_VFMS01000001.1, forward strand.
AGTACATTCTGCCCAAGTACTTCACGCCGGGACTGGCCGCCCGGTGCCATGTCCACCTGGTGGATATGGTTCCGAACGTGCTTGCCGCCTTTTCGGAGAAATCGCAGGCGTACGCCCGCGACCGCCTGACCAAGCTGGGCGTGCAGTTGCACATGGGGCAGGCAGTCGGCGACGTGCGTCCCGACGGCGTGAGCCTCAAGGATGGCACCGTCATTCCTGGCCGCATTGTGGTGTGGGCCGGTGGCCTGCAGGCCGGCCGGATCATCACGGAGTCCGGCCTGAAGCAGGGCAGGGGCGGCAGGGTGGACGTGCAGCCCGACCTGACAGTCCCCGACTTCGAGGGGGTGTATGTGCTGGGGGACTCTGCCAACATCACCGATGCCGCAGGAAACAAATTGCCGCAGCTGGGTTCGGTCGCACAACAGTCAGGCAAATGGGCGGCCCGCAACATCCATGCTGACCTTACCGGGGGCGTGCGGCAGCCCTTCCGCTACGTGGACAAGGGCTATATGGCCATGGTGGGCCGCGGGGCAGCCGTGGCGGAGCTGGGGCCCCGGCGCCTGCAACTGCAGGGACCCCTGGCATTCGTGTCGTGGCTGGCGGTCCACCTCGCCCTGCTGCCCGGATTCCAGCAGAAGGTCAGGGCGCTGTTCTCGTGGGCCAACGGCTATGTCACCCACAGTCCCGCGCAGGTCGTGGTGGGCAGACCGGACTAGGTTCGCCGCGCGGATCTGGGTGTCTCGCCCCCGACCCCCGGTCATTGTTGGCCAAGCCGGGCCGCCGCCGTCGTCAGCTTTTTGTGAAACTCAGGAGGCGGCCCGCCACGGTCCAACCGGATGCCTCGTAGCGGTCAGCGACGTCCGGGTCCACCACCATGTGCAGGTACTCGGCGCCATGGAGGAATGCCTCCTCAGCCATGGCCGCAAGCAGGCCCTGTTCGAAGGCCGCCTGCTGCGGACCGTCCGGGAGTTCCGTGATGGCCACCGCCGCGAAGTCGTCCCGCACCTGGATGCGGCCCCTCGCCGCGGGGCGGTCAAAGACAGTAATTTCGACGGCGTCGTAGGTCTCCATGGGTGCCAGGGCCACCTGGGAGTTTTCCGGCAGTTGCACCGCTGTGTTCAGTTCGGCGGTCGGAGCCATGAGCAGGACCCGCTCCGAAACCCGGTTGAGCCCGTCCGGGTCGCCAATGGCCTCAGCCTCGGAGCAGACCAGGGTGAGGCGCGCGCCGGCCCCGCCCACCGGTTTGGTGGCCAGCTCCTCGGTGGCAGGACCTGGCCAGGCCGCCACGTACTCCTGTCCCCCGGCCGTTTGTCCTTCGCCCATCTGCCCATTGCCCGCCTGCCCGGCATCCCCGACGACGAAGCCTCCATTAACGGGCTCCGCCGTGCGCTCCTGAAGATCGGCCCAAGCCGGGACCCAGCCGATGGTGGGGGTGCTGCGCTGTTCCGGCATGGCGGGTTCCTCACGTTCGGCGCCGGCTTACTGGTTTAGCCGTACGCTGCTGGGCAGGGCTTCCTTGTCAACGTATCGGATCGACGGGGACCCCGCCAGCCGGCGTTGTGTTCATTCTCAGGGCAGATGGGTGAAGGACAATCCGGCCGCCAGGAGCTTGTCCAGCGACTGCTTCATGCCATCCGCCGTTCCACCGTTGGGGTGGTTGCCGTGGCAGATGACCACGTCACCTGCCTGTGCCCTTCCCACCTCTTTGGCTACGACGGCGGCAGGATAGGTTGCGCCGCCGTCGCCATTGATGCTGAATCCCGCAGGCTTCACACCCAAGGCGTTCAGGATGTCTACGGCGACATCGTCCATGTAGGCGGTGCCGGGGCGAAAGTACCGGGGACGCTTGCCCGTGATTCCGCAAAAAGGGCCTTGGCATCACTTATCAGCCGTGCCGTGAGCGTGCCTTGCCCTTAGGCAGTACCACCCGCTTAACCAGCGAAAAACCCCGGAAACCCCTAAAAGAAGGGCTGTCCGGGGTTTATCCCGAGCTTCCTATCAGAATCGAACTGATGACCTTTTCATTACGAGTGAAACGCTCTACCGACTGAGCTAAGGAAGCACCGCATGAAATCCCCGGCGGAACCGGGCGCTTCATGCAAGAGTCAACTGTAATAGAGTCGCGCCGCCGCGGTCAAAATGGCCGGGCAAGGGCTTCTGCGATCCTCAACACACCGTGTTGTCGGCCGGCAGTTTGCCGCTGACCAGATAGTTGTCCACCGAATCCTCCAGGCAGCTGTTGGCCCGGCCGTAGGCGGTGTGCCCTTCGCCCCTCCACGTCAGCAGGGAAGCGTTCCCCAGCTGCTTGCGCAGCGACGCGGCCCAGTCAACGGGCGTGGCGGGGTCGCCCGTGGTGCCGATGACCACAATGGGGGAGTCACCGCTGTATTCCACCGCGGCCGGCGTACGCACGTTCTTGTAGGGCCACTCAGCGCATGTGACCCCGCCGTACGCGAAGAAGTAGCCCAGGGTGGGGGAGTCCTGTTCCAGCCGCTTCTCCTCCGCGCGCATGCCTTCGGTGTCCGAAACCATGGGGTAGTCCAGGCAGTTGATCGCGTTGAAGGCGAACGTCGAATTGGACGTGTAGGAACCATCGGGGGAACGGTCGGCCCCGAGGTCGGCAAGCCGAAGCATGAGGCTGACGTCGCCGGACACGGCAGCTTCCAGGGCCTGGGTTAGGGCCGGCCAGCTTTGGTCGTTGTAAAGCGGGGTAATCAGGCCGCTCACCAGCGTGGTGCCATTCACCAGCCGGCCGTCCTTGGCAGTGCGGGGTGTCTGCTGTACGGAATTGATGAGGTCCCGGATCTGCTGTACGCCGGAGTCGACGTCGCCGCCGAGGGGGCACTTGCCCTGCCTCTGGCAACTGGCTACGTAGCTGTGCAGGGCTTTTTCGAAGGCGCGCGCCTGGCCGCTGGTCAAGTCCTCATTGCTGATTGATGGATCGAGGGCGCCGTCGAGGACCATCCGGCCCACATTGTCCGGGAACAGCGAGGCATAGGTGGAGCCGAGGAAGGTGCCGTAGGAGTATCCCAGGTAGTTCAGCTTGGAGTCGTTGACGACGGCGCGGAGCACGTCCAGGTCCTTCGCGGAGCTGACGGTATCGATGTGCGCCAAAACCGGGCCTGTCTGTGCCGCGCACTGGTCGGCGATGGCCTTGGTGTCAGCCAGTGCCTCCGCCAGCCCGGCGTCGGTTTCATACGAGTAGGTCTTGGCACGCGCGGCGTCACGTTCCGCGTCCGTCAGGCAGGTGACCGGGGCGGAGCGCTTCACGCCGCGCGGATCGAAGCCCACCAGGTCGTAGGCGTTGCGGACAGCCGCTGAAAAATGTGTCCCGGCAGCATCTTTCACAAAGTCGTACCCGGAGGCCCCGGGGCCGCCGGGATTAACCAGGAGGCTGCCGGTCTTCTTTCCTGTGCTGCCGGCCCGGAGCGCTGCAATCTGGATGGTATCCCCGCCTGGATTGCCGTAATCCATGGGCACGGTCACTTTGGCGCACTGGAATTCCCCTTCGCAGGGCTGCCACACGACTTCCTGCGAGTAGAACTTCTCCAGCCCGGCAGGAGCCGACGCCACGATTGAGGGGTCGGCCTTGGCGGTGGCAGCCTCCGGCGGGTTCTTGTCGCCGCCATTAAGGAGACTGCATGAGGCCAGAACCATCGCCAGGGCCATTGCGCCGGCGGCGCGGACGGCGACACCGATGGACCTGTGGCGTGCGGGCAGGGGGCGGGCAGTCATCGGGTCTCCTTGGAGGGCTGGATCAGGCTGGCAGCCATGGACTCAATGGTCAGCAGCGGGGCAACGTTGGTGGTGGTGATGCGTTCACGGGCTTTGTTGATGGCATCCATTCGCGCCAGCGTGGCTTCCGAAGTGGAGCGGGCGGCAAAGTCTTCCAGCTCACTTCTCAGCTCAACGTTGACCAACTCCACGGCGTTCCCAAGCTGGATGATCAGGACGTCCCGGTAAAAGGACAACAAGTCCGTCAGCGTCCGGTCCAGGGAGTCCGTAATGGATCTCTTGGCCCGCCGTTTCTGGTCGTCTTCAAGCTGTTTGAGCTGGCTGCGCATGGCCGGGGGGAGGGTTCCTGATTCCGGTGCGCCCAGGGTCGCCAGGAGGGCAGCCTTCTCCGCCGCATCCCTCTCCTCGTTGGAGCTGTTGGCTTCTGCCGTGGCGATCTTGACCAGCTTGTCCGCCATCATGACCGCAGCAGTTACACCGCGCAGCCCAAGCGGAAAGCGGACTGTCTCCAGGCGGCGCTCCCGTGCGGCGGGATCCCTGGCGAGTCGCCGGGCAATGCCCACATGGCTCTGGGCAGCACGGGCGGCCTGCTCAGCAAGGGCAGGGTCCACGCCGTCGCGCCGGACCAACAGCGCTGCCACGTCCGAGGCAGGCGGCAGCCGCAAGGCAACGCTGCGGCAGCGGGAACGGATGGTGACCAGGACATCGGCGGGGGAGGGTGCGCAGAGCATCCACACGGTCCGCGGTGTGGGTTCCTCGATGGCCTTGAGGAGCACGTTGGTGGTCCGCTCGGCCATGCGGTCGGCGTCCTCCACCACGATGATCCGCCAGCGCCCGGACGATGGCCGGTTGCCCGCGGTCGCCACCAGTTCGCGGGCCTCGTCAATGGTGATGGTGACCTTCTCGGTGCGCACGAACGTCACGTCCGAATGGGTCTCACCCAGGATGGTGTGGCAGGCCTGGCACTGCCCGCAGCCACGCAGGCCCACGTCCTCCTGGTCACAGTTCAAGGCGGCAGCGAATGCCTTGGCGGCGTTGGACCGGCCGGACCCCGGCGGACCGGTGAACAGCCACGCGTGCGTCAGGCCTTCGCCGCTTGCGGCGTGGCGCAATTGTTCGACGACGGCGGGCTGGCCCTGGAGGTCATCCCAGACGGTCATGAGGCACCGCCGTCCGTGGCCGCTGCCGGGGCGGGAACGGCCAGGAGCGTATCCACCCGGGCGAGGATCTGCCCCGCCAGCTCATCCACCGGCAGGTGGGCCGGGAGGACCAGGTACCGCTCCGGGCGGCCGGCGGCGAGGCTGAGGAAAGCTTCCCGGATCCTGGTGTGGAACTCGTCGGCCTCGGATTCCAGGCGGTCTTCCGCTGCCTGGCCGGCAGTGCGGCGCCGGCGGCCAAGTTGGGGGTCTACGTCCAAGAGGACAGTGAGGTGGGGCTGGAGGCCCGAGGTGGCCCACTCATTGAGGGAACGTACCGCCTCCAGGCCCAGGTTGCGGCCGGCCCCTTGGTAGGCCACGGAGGAGTCGATGTACCGGTCCGTCAGCACGATCTCACCGCGGCTCAGAGCCGGGCGGATGACCTGGCTGGCGTGGGCGGCACGGGAAGCGGCAAATATGAGGGCTTCCGTGTGGGCATCGATGTCGCCGTTGCCGTGGTCCAGCACCAGCGACCGCAGCTTCTCGCCCACCGGGGTGCCGCCGGGTTCACGGGTGCGCAGCACGGTGTAGCCACGGGACTCCAGTGCCGCCGCAAGCCTGGCCGCCTGGGTGGACTTGCCGGCACCATCGCCGCCTTCGAAAGCGATGAATGCGCCGGCCCTCTGTTTATTCACTTCTCAAGCCTACCGAGGCGTGCCGACATTTCCCGACCCGGAACTGCCTGGAAGGCGGCTGCCATGTGAACGGCGCCAGTCCACAAAGCGACACCGCTTTCCGGCGGATCCGGGAGGAACAGTACGCTTTTCACCATGAGTCTTTCCGAGCATCAGGCCGCTTCCCTTTCACCCGAGACCGTGGTGGTGGCGTCAGGGCGGCCGCCGCGGGAAAGGGACCAGCCGGTTAATCCTCCCATTACCCTTTCCTCCACCTACTTCGGCACCGGCCCCCTGGGGGACGGGGACCGGGGTTACGGCCGCTACTCCAATCCCACCTGGGATCCGTTCGAGGAGGCGCTCGGCCAGCTTGAAGGATCCGCTCTTCCCGGCCTGCTCTACGCATCGGGGCTGGCGGCGGTCAGTTCGGCGCTGTCCCTTATTCCCGCCGGGGGCGTGCTGGTCATGCCCAACCACAGCTACTCCGGTTCGCTGGTGATGGCCTCGGAACTCGCCGAAAAGGGCTTCATCGAACTCCGGACCGTTGACATCGCGGACACCGGTGCGGTGAAGGACGCCCTGGCGCCGAGAGGCCCGTCGTCGAAAGCCGCGGCCATGCTGTGGCTGGAAAGCCCTACCAACCCCATGCTGGGGATCGCGGACATGTCCGCCGTCGCGGAGGCCGCCCACGCTGTCGGGGCAATCGTTGTCACGGACAACACCTTCTCCACGCCCCTGGTGCAGCAGCCCCTGCTGCTCGGATCCGACGTCGTCCTCCACTCGGTGACCAAGTACCTCGCCGGGCACTCCGACGTCGTTCTTGGTGCGCTGGTCACCTCCAACCCGGCCATCCGTTCATCGCTGCTCCACCACCGCATCATCCACGGCGCCATCGCCGGTCCCTTCGAAGCCTGGCTCGCACTGAGGGGCCTGCGGACCCTCGCGTTGCGCGTGGAACGGTCGCAGGAGTCGGCGATGGTCCTCGCGGAACGGCTCGCCGGGCACCCCCGCATTGAATCCATCCGGTTCCCCGGCCTCGACACCGATCCCGGGCACGCCCGGGCCAAAGCGCAAATGAAGGGGTTCGGCTCCATCATCTGCATCCAGGTGGCACCCGCGGCGGGCCTGGGCGGTGCCGACGCCGCGGACAAACTGGTGGAGGCGCTGGAGCTCTGGCTGCCTGCCACGTCCCTGGGCGGGGTGGAATCCCTGATCGAACGCCGGCGCCGGCACGCAGCCGAACCCGCAAGCGTGCCGGAGAACCTGGTCCGGCTCAGTGTCGGCGTGGAAAACGTCGAGGACCTCTGGGCCGACCTGAAACAGGCGCTGGACACGCTGGAGGGCTAGGCTGGGCTTGTGGACGGTCGAATAATCATCGCGTACGTAGAGCAGGCAGTGTTCTTTATTCTTGGCCTGGTGGCGCTGGGGCTTGAACTGTGGGCGTTCGTCGACTGCGCCCGGCACCGGGCCAACGCCTTCGAAGCCACGGGCAAGCGGACCAAGACGTTCTGGCTTGCTTTGACCGGTGGCGCGCTGCTGGTGGGCATCATCTCGCTGTTCGGTGCCGGCGGCGGCATCATCAGCACCCTGGGCCTCTTCGGGCTCGCTGCAGTGGTGGCCGCCTCCGTCTACCTGGCCGACGTCCGCCCCGCGGTAAAGGACGCCGGCCGCGGCGGCAGCCGCAACATGGGCCCCTACGGCCCCTGGTGATCAGCGCTTAACCCGGCTCCCTAACCCAGCGGGGCCACCGCCTCCCAGTCCACCGTGAGTTCGCCCAGCCGCCACCGGGCCGGTCCATCCTGGAGCGGCCATCCGGCGTCGCGCACGCTCTGGCACATCCCCACCCAGCGCTGCCTGTTGCCAAACGAGGCAAGAGGTGCACTTTCAAGCCACGCCCGGTCCATCGCCTGCATGAAGGCATGAACCTGCTCGCCTGGGACGTTGCGGTGGATCAATACCTTGGGAAGCCGTTCGGCCACGTCCGAGGGCAGGTCAAGGCTGCCGAAGCGCACGGAGATGCTGAGGGACAACGGACGCTGTTGGTCCAGCGCCACCCAGGTCACGCGCCGCCCAATCTCGTCGCACGTGCCGTCAACGAAGATGCCGTCCGGCGACAATCTGTCCTGCACCAGCCGCCAGATGCCCTGGACATCGGCTTCCTCGTACTGGCGCAGGACATTAAAGGCGCGGACCAGGACCGGACGGCCTGGAACAGGGAGTTCAAAGCCGCCCACGTGGAAGGACAGCCCGGGCCGCTGCAGGGGAAGCGCAGCGCGGACGCGCCCGGGTTCGATTTCGATCCCGCAGACCCGCACGTCCGGCCGGACGGCAGCGAGCCTTTCATGGAGTTCGACGGCGGTGGCAGGGGTTGCGCCGTAGCCCAGGTCGACGACGAGGGGGTCGGCCGCGGACCGCAGGCGCCAGGCCTGCGGTCCGGTCAGCCAGCGGTCCACGCGGCGCATCCGGTTGGGATTGGTGGTGCCGCGGGTGACGTTGCCCACCGGACGGCCCTGCCGGGCGCCGGGCGTCCTGCCGGAAAGTTGCGGGGCGTTCACCCGTTCAGCCTTTTGAACCACCGCACAACCCTATCCCCGCCGCTTGGGGAGGCGGGCGTACGGCAGCCGGCCTTGTAACGCTGGGCGGGCGGCAACACTGCTCGGCTAGGATGAAAATCATGACTTACAAGCTGATTCTGCTGCGCCACGGCCACAGCGAATGGAACGCCAAGAACCTGTTCACCGGCTGGGTGGACGTTGACCTGAACGATCAGGGCCGCGCGGAAGCAGCGCGTGGCGGTGAGCTGCTGGTGGAGAACAACATTCTCCCGGACGTGCTCTACACCTCCCTGCTGAAGCGGGCCATCAACACCGCGAACATCGCCCTGGACAAGGCCGACCGCGGCTGGATTCCGGTCAAGCGCGACTGGCGCCTCAACGAACGCCACTACGGCGCGCTGCAGGGCAAGGACAAGGCCCAGACCCTGGCCGAATACGGCGAAGAGCAGTTTATGGAATGGCGCCGTTCCTACGACACCCCGCCGCCGCCCCTGGATGACGACTCCGAGTTCTCCCAGGCCCACGACCCCCGGTACGCGGACCTCGGCGACGCCCTGCCGCGCACTGAATGCCTCAAGGATGTCCTGGTGCGGCTCCTGCCCTACTGGGAATCGGACATCAAGGAAGACCTCAAGGCCGGCAAGACGGTCCTGGTCACCGCGCACGGCAACTCTCTCCGTGCCCTGGTCAAGCACCTTGACGGCATCAGCGATGAAGCCATCGCAGGCCTGAACATCCCCACCGGCATCCCGCTGGTCTACGAACTGGACGAGGACTTCCAGCCGGTCAAGCCCGGTGGAACCTACCTTGACCCCGAGGCTGCCGAAGAGGCCATCCTGGCCGTCGCCAACCAGGGCAAGAAGTAGGACTTCGCGGTTCTTCGCCGGGTGCTCGGTCGTTCGCCCCAACGTCTCCCTGACCTCGCAAGCTCGGGCAGGGAACCCTGACGTCGTGGGCCCACCCTTAGACGCACTCCGGCCGAAGAACGCGCTGCGTCAAAGGTGAAACGACGACGGCGGGCTGGTCACCTAAGTGGCCAGCCCGCCGTCGTATGTACCGCTTATACGCTCTTGATGCCTCAGCTGTGCTCGGTGGCGTTCGGCTGCCATGCCCCGGTGACCAGGTAGGTCACCTTCTGGGCGACGGAGACGCCGTGGTCGGCGAAGCGCTCGAAGTAGCGGCTGGCGAGGGCGACGTCTACGGTGGTGGCGGGGGATTCGTTCCAGTCAGGGGCAGCAATTGCCTTGAAGACGCTCAGGTGCAGGTCATTGATGGCCGTGTTGGCCTTGAGGATATCCCTGGCCACCTCAAGGTCGCGGCTCTCCAGCAGGACCGTCAGCTTGTCGGCGATCTCCTGGTCGAGTTCGGCCATCCGGTTGAAGGTCTCCCTCATGGACTCCGGAATCACCGTGGACGGGTACCGGAGACGGGCCAGCTGGGCGATGTGGCGGGCCAGGTCACCCATCCGCTCGAGGGATGCGCTCATCCGGAGCGAACCGACGATCATGCGCAGGTCGCTGGCGACGGGACCCTGCAACGCCAGAATGTCGATGGCCCGCTCATCGAGGCTGTTCTGCAGGAAGTCGATGCGCGCGTCCGCGGCGATGACATCCTGCGCGAGATCGACGTCCGCTACCTGGAATGAGGTAGTGGCCTTGTTGATCGCTTCGCTGACCAGCCGGGAGATCTCCACCAGCTGGTCACCGACCTGGGTGAGCTCTTCCTGAAAAACCTTACGCACGTAGGCGTCCTTTCCTTGGAACTCCCGCGGCCGCTCCAGGGCAGCAGGAATCGTGTCGCCATGAGGCGCTCTGACCACCAACTCTGTCACCGCCGGGTAAACGATTATGCCCCCATAGATGAACGTTAGTTGAACCGTTTGCCGGATGGGCCTGAAGGCGGCAGGGGGTTGAAGGCGAGAGCATAAAGTGGAGCTGTGGATCCTATGCTCATTGGTCTGGTAGCCGGTCTTGTCGGCCTGGCGCTTGGCACGTTCGGCGTGCTCGCCTACCGGGTCAGCGAGAAGCAGCGCGAGCTGCTCGATGTCGACGCCGGGGAGCTGGCGCTGCCGGCCGGCGCAGCGGAAGTGCTCGCCGTCGTCGGACGTGCCTTCGTGGTGCTGGATGACGTGGACGGCGTGGTCCGTGCCAGCCCCGCCGCATACGCCTACGGCCTGGTCCGCGGGCACACCGTGGTGCACAAGGAACTCCTGGACATGACGGCCGGAGTCCGGAGGGACGGCGTCATCCTGGAAAAGCAGCTCGAACTCCCGCGCGGGCCGCTGGGCAAGGGAACCATCATCGTCCAGGTCCGTGCCGCCATGCTCGGCGAGGAATACATCCTGCTCCTGGCCGATGACCGGACGGAAATAACCCGCACCGAAGAGATCCGCAACGACTTCGTCGCAAACGTATCGCACGAACTGAAAACCCCCGTGGGTGCCATCTCCCTGCTGGCAGAGGCGCTGGAATCCTCCGCCGACGACGAAGAAGCCGTCCGCCGCTTCGCCAAGCGCATGCACAAGGAATCGGCCCGCCTTGCTGCCCTGGTCCAGGACATCATCGAACTTTCCCGCCTGCAGGGCGCCAGCGTGACGCAGGAGGGCGGCCCGGTGGACATCAACGCCGTCATCACCGAGGCCGTGGACCGGTCGCAGCTTCCCGCGGAGAGCAAGAACATCAGCATTGTGGTGGGCGGCCGCGCCGACGGCAAGGTCTTCGGCGACCAGGACCTGCTGGTGACGGCGCTGCGGAACCTTATCGACAATGCCATCCGCTATTCGCCAGCCAACACCCGGGTGGGGATCGGTGTCCGTTCCCGGGAAGGCCTGGTTTCGATTTCCGTCACGGACCAGGGGGACGGGCTGAGCCCCGAGGACCAGGAACGCGTCTTTGAACGCTTCTACCGCGTGGACGCCGCCCGGTCCCGCCACACCGGCGGCACCGGCCTGGGCCTGAGCATCGTGAAGCACGTGGCATCGAACCACGGCGGCGAAGTGACCCTGTGGTCCCAGCCCGGGCAGGGGTCCACCTTCACCCTCCGGCTGCCCGAGATGGAAGGCCAGGACGACGAGACCGTGCCGGCCGCAACGGAAGCACCGGCGTTGGCGCCGGAGAAGCTAACTCTCACTCAAGTACCCCGCGCCGCCGGCGCAACAGAACGAGGAGCCAGCGCTTGAGCAGGATTTTGATTGTCGAGGACGAGGAGTCGTTCAGCGACCCCTTGTCCTATTTGCTGGGCAAAGAAGGGTTCGAGGTTGAGGTGGTGGACAACGGCCTTGACGCCATCACCGAATTCGACCGCAACGGCGCCGACCTGGTCCTGCTTGACCTGCAGCTGCCCGGGCTCTCCGGCACCGAGGTGTGCCGCCAGCTCCGCCAGCGCTCCAGCGTTCCCGTCATCATGCTGACGGCCAAGGACTCGGAAATCGACAAAGTGGTGGGCCTGGAGCTCGGTGCGGACGACTATGTCACCAAGCCCTACTCCTCACGGGAGCTGGTGGCCCGTGTCAGGGCAGTACTGCGCCGCCAGGGCGAGCCGGAGGAACTGATCTCCGCAACCGTCCAGGCGGGTCCGGTCCGCATGGACATCGAACGGCATGTGGTCAGCGTGGACGGAGAGCAGGTCCTGCTTCCCTTGAAGGAGTTCGAGCTCCTGGAGATGCTCCTGCGCAACTCGGGCAGGGTACTGACCCGCGGCCAGCTGATCGACCGGGTATGGGGCTCCGACTACGTGGGCGACACCAAGACCCTGGACGTTCACGTGAAGCGGCTCCGCGGCAAGATCGAACCGGACCCCTCCGCACCGCGCTACCTGGTGACCGTCCGCGGCCTCGGGTACAAATTCGAGCCGTAGGCCGAGCCGGGACAAGCCCGGAAGGCATAACAAAAGGGAGGGCCTGGATGGCCCTCCCTTTCGTTATGCCTGCTTCGGGCGGCGACCCGCTGTTCGCCTAGCGGCTGGTGGCGGTTGCCGTAGCGCTCGGGGTGGCGCTGGCTGATGAGCCGGCCCCGGCGGAAGCGCTCGGGGTGGCGCTGGCTGAGGAGCCCGCGCTGGGGCTCGCGGACGACGAGGATGTCGCCGAGGAGCTCGGGGTAGGCACGTAGTCCTTGTATTCCGCCAAGGTGGCGTCCAGGACGGGAACCTTCACCGTATTGCTGACGTTGGTGCCGTTCTCGCTGATCTTGACGTCCACCAGGGAGCCGGGCTTGCCGCCGGTGGTGCTCAGGATGGCCTCGTCGGAGTCCTCGTTCAGGAGCGTGTACGAGTTGGCCTTCACGGGCACCTCGGTCTGTGAACCCTTGGCGCCGTTGACCGTGAGCTTCACGTCCTTGGAGGAGGAGTTGTAGACGGCGCCGATGAGGCGGCCGGGCTGGTCCTCGCCCGCGGAAACAATCAGGATGTTCCGCAGCTGGAGGGGACCAAGGTCTGCGCGAATGCCGTCTGAGGCGGAGTACTGGTGGCTGGTCTGCTGGGGTGTGATGTAACCGCAGCCTGCGGTCAGCAGGCTGGCGCCAAGGGCAGCAGCCGTCAGTGCCAGTTTGCCGCGCTGGGCCCGGTTCATCGCAGTGGAACGCACGTCACGTACTCCTCAAGAATTTTGAAGTCTTTTTCAGCCATAGCCTATCCGCAATGAGGGGCAAACGAGGATTCGGCAGTGTCACATCTGCCGTGGGAGCGCTCACGCGATGCACTAATCTTGCCATCCGTCAAGGGGGCGGAGGGGGTTGATTGGGCCCATTTTCCGCGTATTTTCGCGGTTGGAAGCCCTTTCTCCGGCCGGTCATATGCCTGAATCGTGATAAACTGGTCTGCGGGAAAGGGGAAATGTCCACATGGTATTTGAGGTCGGCGAGACAGTAGTTTACCCTCACCACGGTGCTGCGAAGATTGAAGAAATCAAGATGCGCACCATCAAGGGCGAAGAGAAGATGTATCTCAAGCTCAAGGTGGCTCAGGGTGATCTGACCATTGAAGTTCCAGCAGAGAACGTTGACCTTGTTGGGGTCCGGGACGTAGTGGGCAAGGAAGGCCTGGAGCACGTGTTTGATGTGCTCCGCGCCGAGTTCACCGAAGAGCCCACCAACTGGTCACGCAGGTACAAGGCAAATCTGGAGAAGCTTGCTTCCGGTGACGTCATCAAGGTGGCAGAGGTTGTTCGCGACCTGTGGCGCCGGGATCACGACCGGGGCCTTTCCGCAGGCGAGAAGCGAATGCTGGCCAAGGCCCGTCAGATTCTGATTTCAGAACTGGCGCTGGCTGAAAAGACCGACGAGGAGAAGGCTGCAAGCGTTCTCGACGAGGTCCTGGCTTCCTAAGAATTTAGCCCCGGCGGCACGCAAGTGCCGCCGGGGCTTCTTTTTTGCGCCCTTCCGGCGGTGCCCTGGGCACCTGACCGAAGTGGCGGCGTCGTAGGCTTGTCCGCATGAGTGATTCATCCACGCGCCTGGTCACCGCCGTCATCCTTGTAGCCGCCGGTTCCGGGCAGCGCCTAGGCTACGGCATGCCCAAGGCGGCTGTGCCGCTCGGCGGCGAGCCCATCCTGATGCATGCCCTCCGGGGAATCGTCGCGTCAGGAGTGGCCAGCCAGGTGTGCGTGGCACTGCCCGCCGGGGACCAGGGCCTGCGCCAGTTGTGTGACAGTTTCCGTGGCGAGCTTGCCGACGGCGGCCCGCTCCTGACGATTGTCGACGGCGGATCCACCCGGGCTGATTCCGTCCGGGCCGGGATCGAGGCGCTGATGGACGGCATCGAGGCGGTCCTGGTCCACGATGCCGCCCGCGCACTGACGCCCGAATCCGTCTTCCACCGCGTATCCGATGCCCTTGCCGCCGGTGCTGCCGCCGTCATTCCCGCAGTCCCGGTAGTGGACACGGTCAAGACCGTGGCCGCCACCACCGGCGGGGACACTGCCTTTGCGCCGGAGGTTGTCACGGGGACGGCCCGCCGTGAGGAGCTGAGGGCTGTGCAGACGCCCCAGGGTTTCACGATCAGGACCCTGTTACAGGCCCACCAGGCCGCACAAGCGCTGGATCAGCAGCAGTCCGCGGCCGTGACCGACGACGCCATGCTGGTGGAGATGCTCGGCACACCCGTCCATGCCGTCCGCGGCTCAACACAGTCCCTCAAGATCACCACACCCCTGGACCTGATCTTCGCCGAAGGACTCCTGGAAGGTCCGCTCGGAGCCCGGTGGGTGGAAGGATGAGCGCGGACATGGTCCTGCCGCGCACCGGAGTGGGAATCGACGTCCATGCCTACGCGCCGGAAGACTCACCCCGCCCGCTCTGGCTGGGCGGACTCCTTTGGCCCGGCGAACGCGGCCTGGCGGGACACTCTGACGGTGACGCCGTGGCCCACGCTGCCGCGGACGCCCTGTTCTCTGCCGCCGGCATCGGCGACCTTGGCACCCACTTCGGTACCGACCGCCCCGAGTTCGCCGGCGCGTCCGGCGCCACCCTTCTTGCGGAAGCTGCGCGGATCGTCCGGGCCGCGGGTTTCGAGATCGGCAATGTTGCGGTGCAGTTCGTAGCCAACCGGCCCAAGTTCGGGCCGCGGCGGGAAGAGTCCCAGAAGGTCCTCAGCGAAGCCGCCGGCGCCCACGTGGGTGTCACGGCCACCACCAGCGACGGCCTGGGATTCACCGGACGCGGAGAGGGTATTTCCGCGGTGGCCACCGCACTGGTGTACCCGCAGCAGCCCCAAGCCATCAGCTAGTCTGGAGCGGTGACCCTGCGCTTCTATGACACCGCCTCCGCCGAAGTCCGGAACTTCGTCCCCATCGTCGACGGCAAGGTCAGCCTCTACTACTGCGGTGCCACCGTCCAGGGCATGCCGCACGTGGGCCACATCCGCTCCGCCATCGCCTTCGACCAGCTCACCCGCTGGCTCGAGTACCGTGGCCTGCGCGTCACGGTGGTCCGCAACGTCACGGACATCGACGACAAGATCCTTGCCAAATCTGAGGCATCCTTCGCGCCGGACTTCAGCCCAGAGGCAGGCGAAGTGCCACGCGAGGAGTGGTGGGCGCTGGCGTACCGCTACGAGCAGGAATTCCTGAAGGCCTACGACACCCTGGGCGTCTCGCGGCCCACCTATGAACCCCGGGCCACCGGACACATTCCCGAGATGCATGCCCTGATCCAGCAGCTCATCGAGCGCGGCCACGCCTACCCCGCCCTGGACGATTCGGGGGACGTGTATTTCGATGTCCGTTCGTGGGACAAGTACGGCGCCCTGACCCGGCAGAACATCGACGACATGCAGGCAGCGCCCGACGCCGATCCCCGCGGCAAGAAGGACCCCCGCGACTTTGCGCTGTGGAAGGGCTCCAAAGAAGGGGAACCGGCCACCGCCAGCTGGGCTTCGCCCTGGGGAGCCGGCCGGCCCGGCTGGCACCTTGAGTGCTCCGCCATGGTCACCAAGTACCTGGGCACCGCGTTCGACATCCACGGCGGCGGCCTGGACCTGCGCTTCCCGCACCACGAAAACGAGATGGCCCAGTCACAGGCGGCGGGCCACCCGTTCGCCAACTTCTGGATGCACAACGGCATGGTGACCTACCAGGGCGAAAAGATGTCCAAGTCCATCGGCAACACCATCAGCCCGGCAGAAATGCTGGAACTGGCATCCCCCCGGGTGGTGCGCTACTACCTGGGCCAGGCACACTACCGCTCCGTCCTGGACTACCGGCCCACCTCCCTGCAGGAGGCTGCGGCCGCCGTCGAACGCATTGACGGGTTCCTTGCCAAGGCCGGTGCCCGGTTCGGCGGCGACGCGGGAGCCATGGACGGCAACCACGGCTCCTCTTCCCCGGCCATGAACGCATTTTGCGAAGCCATGGACGATGACCTCAACGTCCCGCGCGCCCTGGCCGCACTCCACGAGACAGTCCGCGCGGGCAACACGGCCCTTGCCGAGGGCGACGACGACCCTGCCCGGAACGCGATGCACGCCGTCGTCCTGATGACCGGAGTCCTGGGGCTGAACGCCGTCGAAGGTTCCGCCGCGGCGTCAACCCGTGAGGCCGAAGCCTTGAGCGTGCTGGTCGAAGCGCAGCTTGCCGCCCGCGCTGCTGCCCGGGCTGGAAAGGACTGGGCAGCGTCCGACGCCATCCGGGACACCCTCAACCAGGCCGGCGTCGTGGTGGAGGACGGCCCTGACGGCGCCACCTGGAGCCTCAAGCGGGACTGATCCGCCGGACCGCCTGAGCTCCGCCAATGGCCGGGGCCTGCCGATTTTTCTTCGGTCAGTAGACTGGTATGCAGACTCAGTCAACACAATCAAGGGTGGAACATCATGGCCAACAATGGTCGCCGATCGGTTAAAGCGAAGAAGGGCCCAACCATCGGAACCGGTGGCCATGGCCGCAAGGCCCTGGAGGGCAAGGGCCCCACGCCCAAAGCCGAGGACCGTCCCTACCACAAGGCGCACAAAGCCAAGCAGCTTTCCGAGCGGTCCGCCGCCAAGCGCGGAACCGGTGCCCGCAGCGCGGGCGCGGCGAAGTCCGGGCCCAAGGGCCGTGCCACCGAGGAAGTGGTGACCGGGCGCAACTCTGTGGTTGAAGCGCTCCGCGCCGGCATCCCCGCCAAAGCCCTGCACGTTGCCATCCGCATCGAGATGGACGACCGCGTCAAGGAATCCCTGAAGCTCGCCGCCGAACGCGGCATCCCGCTGATGGAAACGGGCAAACCCGAACTGGACCGGATGACGGATGACGCCGTCCACCAGGGGCTGGTGCTGCAGATTCCGCCTTACGAGTACCAGGACGCCTACGAACTGGCCGAGGAAACCGTGGAAAAGTGGAAGAAGGGGCACGTCAAGAATGCGCCGCTTTTTGTTGCACTGGACGGCATCACCGACCCCCGGAACCTGGGCGCCATCATCCGCTCCGTCTCCGCCTTCAGCGGCCACGGCGTCATTGTGCCTGAACGCCGCTCCGTGGGTGTCACCGCAGCGGCCTGGAAGACCAGTGCCGGTGCTGCCGTCCGCGTGCCGGTGGCCCGCGCCTCCAACCTGAACAACGCCCTGAAGCAGTTCAAGAACATGGGCATCTTCGTATTGGGGCTCGACGGCGACGGCGACGTCTCGCTGCCTGACCTCACCCTGGCCACCGAACCCGTCTGCATCGTGGTGGGCTCCGAGGGGAAGGGCCTGAGCCGCCTAGTCCGCGAGAACTGCGACCAGATCGTCTCCATCCCCATCGATTCCGCCATGGAGTCACTCAACGCTTCAATGGCCGTGGGCATCTCGCTGTACGAGGTCTCCCGGCAGCGCGCAGCAGGGTAAGCCTCCAGGCCCGGGCATTCCCGGGTTGGTTACCCGGCGCCGCAGCGGCGAACGGGCAGGTCAGGTGCCGCTGGCGGCTACTATTTAGGTGATGGTCATGCCGCTCTTCGACACTGCTTCCGCCATGGACGCCTCCTCGGCCGTTCCCCTTGGTGTCAGCGTTCCGCGCGCTGATTCCGGCGGTACCCGGCACCACGCCGGCGCGCGGGCCAACGTCGCTTGCCTGGCTCCCGGGGTGTCCAGCCTGGACATCGTTTACTGCCCTCCCGGGGGCCGGTGGCGGGTCCAGACGTTGCCCAATGTGACCCGGGGCGTCCATCACGGCATTGTGGAGGACCTGCCGTACGGATCCCGCTACGGCTTCCGTCCCACTACGGACGGCCATTCACTGCCTCCGGGGGCCGCCTCGGTCAACGGGAACGGTTCCGTTAGGCAGCCCCTGCTCCTGGACCCTTATGGCCGGGCGGTGGACCAGCACGACGGCTTCCTCACCAGCGTACGGACTGCCGCCGATTTCGACTGGGGGACGGACGAACGCCTGCGCCTTCCCTGGCGGAACACCATCGTTTACGAAGCGCATGTCCGCGGCCAGAGCATGCTCCACCCCGATGTTCCGGAAGAGCTCAGGGGCACCTACGCCGGCCTGGCCCACCCCGCCGTGGTGGAGCACCTGACCAGCCTGGGCATCACATCCGTCCAGCTCCTGCCCGTGCACTTCCACATCGATGAGCCGCACCTGCAGGACCTCGGCCTGGCCAACTACTGGGGGTACAACACCGCCGCGTTCTTCGCCCTGCACCCGGGTTATGCCACCAGGGCGGCACGGGAGGAAGGCCCCCAGGCCGTCCAGGACGAGTTCAAGGCCATGGTCAAGGCACTCCACGCTGCCGGACTCGAGGTCATCCTGGACGTCGTTTACAACCACACCGCCGAAGGCGGGCCCGATGGTCCGGTCCTGAGCTTCCGGGGCCTGGGGGAGGACACGTACTACCGGGTGGACGGCCACGGCAAGTACATCGACACCACCGGCTGCGGCAACTCGCTCAACTTCGCGGACCCGCGCGTGGTCCAGCTGGTGACCGATTCGCTGAGGTACTGGGTGGACGAGTTCCACATCGACGGCTTCCGGTTCGACCTCGCCGTCACGCTTTGCAGGGACGCCGCCAATGAGTTCGACCCCGAACATCCCTTCCTCACGGCCGTCGCCGCCGACCCCGTGCTGTCCGAGGTCAAGCTGATCGCCGAGCCCTGGGACATTGGCTATGGAGGCTGGCAGACCGGCCGGTTCCCGCCCGGATGGGTGGACTGGAACGACCACTTCCGCGACGCCGTCCGTACCTTCTGGCTGGCAGACCGTGGGGCCATCGATTCCGGCGGCCACGGCGGGACCATGGCCAAACTCGCTGATGCCCTTTCCGGTTCCGCCAGCCTCTTCCAGGCGTCCGGACGCTCGCGGCTGGCATCGGTCAACTTCGTCACCGCCCACGACGGCTTCACCATGAACGACCTTGTGTCCTACGACCGAAAGCACAACGAGGCCAACGGCGAAGAGAACAGGGACGGGCACGGGGACAACCGCAGCTACAACCATGGCGTGGAGGGTCCCACCGAGAACGGCGTGATCCTGGAAAGACGGGCACAGTCGCGGCGGAACCTCATGGCGTCATTGATGGTTTCACTGGGCGTTCCCATGATCACCGCCGGCGACGAGCTGGCCAGGACACAGCAGGGGAACAACAACGCCTACTGCCAGGACAATGCCATTAACTGGCTTGACTGGACCATGACGCCGGAGGCGCACGAAATGCTGCGGAGCACCAAACGGTACATCCGCTTGCGCAAGGAGTTCCTGGCCGCCCAGCCGCATGACTTCCCCGTCCGGGACGAACAGTCTTACCTTTACTGGTTCGACCAGGATGGCCAGCCCATGTCCGCCGAAGGCTGGAACGATCCGCATCACAGGGTCATGCAGCTCCTGCTCGGGGACGACGAAGGTGACCTGGCCGGCCTGGTGGTGGTCAACGGCAGCGCGTCGGACGTGTTGGTCACCCTGCCGGATGCCGGGAGGAAAGTTCCAAGCCTGTTCGAGCTTCGGCTGACCACCTCGCCGCGCCACAAGCAGCGGCAAGGCATCCAGGTGGCTTCGGGGGAAACCGACCTTGCCGAGGCCAACTCCATCAGCATTTACCGCACGTAGGCCATCAATGCGCAACCGCTCTGTCCTTCCCCTGCTCCTGGCCGCCCTGGTGGTGCTGGCCTTGGTGGCGTTCGGCGGCGCCGGCCTCCTGGGCCAGCAGACGGAACGCACGACGCCGGAAACGGCTTCCAGCCCCAGCAGCTCCACGCCGGGTGGAACGGCCGCGTCCGCGGCAGCGAAGCAGTCCCCGCCACAGCGGAGCGCCAACCCGTCCGGCCTGCCGGAGATCCGCGAATCGGCCCTCCCCGCGGAGGGCCGCCGGGTGCTGGGTCTGATCCGGGCGGGCGGCCCGTTCCGGTACAGCCAGGATGACCAGGTGTTCGGCAACTTTGAGCGGGTCCTGCCCGTCCGGAACCGCGGCTACTACCGCGAGTACACCGTTCCTACTCCCGGGGAAGCAGACCGGGGCGCGCGGCGCATCGTGGCCGGCGACGGCGGGGAGAAATATTACACCAGTGACCACTACGCAACGTTCAAGTACATAGCGGAAGGCAACTAGCACAACCATGAGAATCTTCTCCGGCGACACCTGGACCCTGGAAGAACTGCAGGAACAGGTGGCCGACGCCGGCCGGCGCAGCGTGGTGGTCCCTCCCGCGGACAGCAAACGCGCTGTCCTGGAAACCTTCGGTGAGGTCCTGGACTTTCCCGAACACTACGGCGTGAACCTGGATGCACTGAACGATTCGCTCCACGACTTCGCGGACAGCATCACCGACAACGGCAACCCGCCCATCACGGTCCTGTGGCAGGTGGCGGCCCCGTTCCGCAGCGACAGGTCGTTCGGCATCATCTGCGAAATCCTGCAGGACGCCGAACGGTACGCGGGCAAGGACCTTGCCGTTACCGCCGTGCTGCTCTGAAGCCGGCCTGCGGCCCTAACGCCGTCCCCGGCTTCCGCGCCTAGCCCTCGCGGCGTTCCTCGTGCGAGAGGTAGGTGTCCAGCAGCGCCGAGGCCCGGCCGCCGTCGTCCTCCGCCGCCAGTCCCTTGCGCATGCTTTCCGCCTTCTGGCGCCCGGCCGGGAACGGCGGAAGCAACGGGATCTCGGGGTCGGTCAGGACCTCGATCACCACGGGGCAGTCCGCTGCAAACGCCTGGTCCCAGGCGTCTGCGATCCGCTCCGGGTCCTCCACCCGGATGCCCTTCAGCCCCAGCAGGTCCGCGTAGCCGGCGAACGGAAAATCGGGCAGTTCCTGGCTGGCGGCAAAGCGTGGTTCGGCCTCCGACTCACGCTGCTCCCACGTGACTTCGGTGAGCTCCCGGTTGTTGAAGACGCACACGACGAACCTCGGATCCTGCCAGTCGCGCCAGCGGTGCGCCACCGTGACCAGTTCGGCGGTGCCCAGCATCTGCATGGCACCGTCTCCGGCCAGGGCCACCAGGGGACGGTCCGGATGCGCCAGCTTGGCGGCAAGTCCGTACGGGATGGCGCAGCCCATGCTGGCCAGCGTCCCGGACAGATGTGCCGGGACGCCCTGGGGCAGCATCAGTTGCCGGGCGTACCAGTAGACGCAGCTTCCGACGTCGACACTCAGCTGGGCGTTCTCCGGCAGCCTGCCGTTGAGCTCCCGGACCACGCGTTCGGGATTGACAGGGCTGGCGGGCACGGCGGCCCGGTCTGCCGAGAGTATCCGCCAGCGGCTGACTTCCTCCTCCACAACTGAACGCCATGGGGTGTTCTGGCGATGTTCCAGCCGTTGATTCAAAGCTTCCAGTGCAGACGCGGCATCTCCCGCCAGGCCAACCTCCACGGGATACCGGTTGCCGATCTTCTTCTCATCGATGTCGATCTGCACGGCGCGGGCAGCCCCGGGGGGCGGGTAGAACTCCGTCCAGGGGTCATTGGACCCCACGATGAGGAGCGCGTCGCAGTTACCCAGCAGGTGGGCGCTCGCCGTGGTGCCAAGGTGGCCCATGGTTCCCACCGCAAAGGGCAGGTTCTCATCAAAATATGGCTTCCCCAGCAGGCTCGTGGCGATGCCTGCCCCAAGCTTTTCCGCTACGGCCACCACTTCCCCGGCGGCATGCCTGGCGCCCTGGCCCACCAGGAGGGCCACCCGCTCCGCAGAATTCAGGAGGGCGGCTGCGGCGGCCAGGTCCTCCTCCCGCGGGGTCTTGGCTGCAGCACTCCAGGAGGGGGCAGTGACCACGATGCCGTGCTGCTGTTCCAGCTGCGGGGCGGGAGCGGACTGCACGTCGTGCGGAATGATGACCACGCAGGGGGAGGAGGTGGCCTTCGCCGTCCGGAAGGCACGGTCCAGGACCATGGGCACCTGCTCCGGTGCGCTGACCTGCTGCACGAACTGCGACGCGACGTCCTTGAACAACGCCATGAGGTCGATTTCCTGCATGTAGGCCGAACCCAGCACCGTGCGGCTCTGCTGTCCCACGATGGCCACCACCGGCACGCCGTCCAGCTTTGCGTCATACAGGCCGTTGAGCAGGTGGACCGCGCCGGGGCCCTGGGTGGAGGTCACCACCCCCACACCGCCGGTGTACTTGGCGTGGCCCACGGCCATGAAGGCCGCGGACTCCTCGTGCCGGGCCTGGACGAACTCCATCTGCCCGTCGGTCCGGCGCAGGGCGCCCATGAATCCGTTGATGCCGTCCCCGCTGTAGCCGAAGACCCGGCCAACACCCCATGTGGTGAGGCGCTCCACGATGACATCGGCCACTGTACGTTCGGTCATTGAGCCCTCCTGCGTCGGGTTGGTTCCGTGCCTGCGAGGAGCCTTACCCATCCGGCAAAGGGGCTAAGCGTTGACGATCAGTCCCAGTTCCGCTTTCGAGGCCAGGGCTTCATGCCGGGGCAGGACGCGGACCGTGTATCCGAACGGTCCCGAGCGGTCGATGACAAGCGAACCGCTGAACAGGTGCCGGCCGCTGCCCAGGTCCTCCTTCACCTGCAGTTCCATCATGGTGATGTCAGCAAGGGCGTCATTTTCCTCCGCCCGGCCGTAGGCCACTTCCACGGAGACGTCGTCGGGGGTCAGCGCGTTCAGGGCCACGTAGGCGTTGACCTGGAGGGTATCGCCGATCTGGGGGTCCTCCGATACGCCCACCGAGTCCACGTGCTCCACGTGCACCTGGGGCCAGGCGCCGCGGACCTTCGCGGACCAGGATGCCAGGGCACGGGCCTGGGCGAACGAGTTGGCGGTGGCGCTGCGGCCGGCCTCCGCGGCGGGGCGGTACAGGATGTTCACGTAGTCACGGAGCATTCGCTCCGCGGACACGGCCGGGCCCAGGTGGGACAGGGTGTGCTTGATCATGGACACCCAGTGCGTGGGGACCGTCTCGCTCCTGGTGGTCGAGGGCCCCGCAGCTCCTGCCCCTTCGGACACCGTGCTCCCGTAGAAGCGCGGCGCCACCTGTGTTTCCAGCAGTTCGTACAGGGCCGCGGCCTCGATGTCGTCGCGTTCCTCGGGGGAGGCGTCATTGTTGGCCGTGGGGATCGCCCAGCCGTTCTCGCCGTCGTACATCTCATCCCACCAGCCGTCCAGGACGGACAGGTTCAGGGATCCGTTCAGCGCCGCCTTCATGCCGGACGTCCCGCAGGCCTCCAGCGGCCGCAGCGGGTTGTTCAGCCAGACGTCGCAGCCAGGGAACAGGGTCCTGGCCATGGCGATGTCGTAGTTGGGCAGGAACGCGATGCGGTGCCGCACCTCGGGATCGTCAGTGAAGCGCACCAGGTCCTGGATCATCTTCTTGCCGGCATCATCGGCGGGGTGGGACTTTCCGGCGATGACCAGCTGGATGGGGTGCTCCTTGTGCAGGAGCAGTGCCTTGAGCCGCGCCGGCTCGCGCAGCATCAGCGTGAGCCGCTTGTACGTGGGCACGCGGCGGGCAAACCCGATGGTCAGCACATCCGGGTCCAGGACGTTATCCGTCCAGCCAAGCTCGGCGTCGGCCGCGCCGCGCTTTTTCCAGGCTGCGCGCAGCCTGCGGCGGACGTCCTCCACCAGGGCAGCCCGCATCTCCCGGCGCAAAGCCCACACATCGGCGTCGCTGACGTTGTAGGCCAGGTCCCATTTGCCCAGCGCTTCCGCCTCGCTGCCGAACTGGTCACGGGCCAGCTTGGAAATGCGGCTGTCCACCCAGGTGGGCACGTGCACGCCGTTGGTCACGGAGGTAATGGGCACCTCGGAGTGGTCGAAGCCCGGCCACAGGGCGGAGAACATGCCGCGGGACACCTCACCGTGGAGCTTGGCCACGCCATTGGCGCGCTGGGCCAGGCGCAGGCCCATCACCGCCATGTTGAACACCGCAGGGTTGCCGTCCGCGTAGTTTTCGCGGCCCAGTTCCAGGATCCGGTCCACCGGGACCGCGGGCGCCAGCCCGGCCTGGAAGAAGTGGCTGATCTGGTTGATTTCGAACCTGTCAATGCCGGCAGGGACGGGGGTATGGGTAGTGAAAACCGTGGAGGCGCGCCCGGCGGCCAGCGCTTCGTCGAACGTCAGCGCCTGCTCCCCGGACATCAGTTCCTGGATGCGTTCGATCCCGAGGAACCCCGCGTGCCCTTCGTTGGTGTGGAACACCTCGGGTGCGGCGCAGCCCGTCAGCTTCTGGAAGGCGCGCAGGGCCTTGACCCCGCCCATGCCCAGCAGCAGCTCCTGCTGCAGCCGGTGGTCGCCGCCGCCGCCGTACAGCCGGTCCGTGATGCTGCGGGCGGCGTCGTCGTTGCCCGGCACGTTGGAGTCCAGCAGGAGCAGGGGAACGCGTCCGACGTCGGCACGCCAGATATGTGCCAGCAGTCGCCGTCCGTTGGGGAGGGGGAGGGAGATCTGCAGGGCTTTGCCGTTACCGTCAGGGGAAGGTTCGCGGAGCAGCGTCAGGGGCAGCCCGTCCGGATCGAGGACGGGATAGGTCTCCTGCTGCCAGGCATCGCGCGACAGTGACTGCTTGAAATAGCCGGCCTGGTACAGCAGGCCCACCCCGATCAGGGGAACACCCAGGTCGGAGGCAGCCTTCAGGTGGTCACCGGCCAGGATGCCCAGGCCGCCCGAATACTGCGGCAGGACCTCGGTGATGCCGAACTCGGGGGAGAAGTAGGCAATGGAAGCCGGGGCCTCCGGGCCCAGGCCCTGGTACCAGCGCGGCTCCTCAAGGTACCGGTCAAGGTCCTCCTCCGCAGCACGCACCCGGTCCACCACCGACTGGTCCGCGGCGAGCTGCTGGAATTCCTCGCGGCTGACCATCCCCAGGAAACCCACGGGGTCCTGCCCGCTTTCCTCCCACAGCCGCGGGTTCAGCCCGGCGAAAAGTTCCCGGGTGGGACGGTGCCAGGACCACCGCAAATTGCTGGCCAGCCGGGCCAGTGGCCTGATCGGCTCGGGGAGGACTGTACGGACCGTAAACCTGCGGATTGCCTTCACCTGCGTCACACTAACCGACAACATGCGCGGCTGGAACCAGCTTTCGGTTTCTTTTGGGTAAATGACAGGGGCATGAAGAAATTACGCCACGGCACAAGGAATTTAGTGAGCACGCTTAGCAATCCTGGCCATTTCTCGCTAACGTCGAGCCTGTGACGACTAACTCAGGAACCAGTGCCGCATCCACCAAAATGCCCCAGCGCCGCATCACCGAGGGCCTGCGGTTCGGGCGTTTTCCCATCACCGCCGTGCAGCCTGTCGTCGAGGACGGCAAGTTTCCGGCCAAAGCCCTGCCCGGCGAGTCCATTGTGGTGGGTGCCACCGCCTTCCGGGAAGGGCACGACCAGCTCGGCGTCAGCGCCGTACTCCTGGATCCCTCCGGCGCAGAGCGCCAGCGCGTGCGGCTTGCGCCGCCCCGCGGGGAACGCGGAATGGGAACGGACCGCTGGGAAGGCGTGCTCACGCCGTCGGAAACCGGAAACTGGTCCTTTGTGATCGAAGCCTGGCACGACCGCTACGGCACCTGGCACCACAACGCGGAGGTGAAGATCGACGCCGGGATCGACGTCGAACTCATGCTCGCCGAAGGTGCCAAACTGCTGGGCGAAGCGTCCGCGGAAGACTTCCGCGACGAAGTTGACCGGGCCGCCCTGCGGCATGCTTCCGGCGTCCTGGCCGACCAGTCCCGCAGCACCGAGGAACGGTTGGGCGCCGGGTTCAGCCAGGAAATCGCAGACATCGTGGCACGCCAGCCCATCCGGGAACTGGTCACGGTTTCCGAGAAGTATCCGCTGCTGGTGGAGCGGGACAGGGCCGGCCGCGGCGCCTGGTACGAGTTCTTCCCCCGCTCCGAAGGCGCGGTCAAGGATCACAACACAGGGGAGTGGACGTCCGGAAACTTCCGGACCGCGGCACAGCGGCTCGACGCCGTGGCCGCCATGGGCTTCGACGTCCTGTACATGCCGCCCATCCATCCCATCGGCGTCCAGCACCGCAAGGGACCGAACAACACCCTGGTCGCCGGGCCCAACGACCCCGGCTCACCCTGGGCCATCGGAGCCAAGGAGGGTGGCCACGATGCCATCCATCCCGACCTCGGTTCCTTCGAGGACTTCGACGCCTTCGTGGCGCGGGCCAACGAACTGGGCCTGGAAGTCGCCCTGGACCTTGCGCTCCAAGCGGCCCCGGACCACCCCTGGGTGCAGTCCCACCCGGAATGGTTCACCACCAGGGTGGACGGCAGCATTGCCTATGCCGAAAACCCGCCAAAGAAGTACCAGGACATATATCCGCTCAATTTCGATAATGACCCCGAAGGGCTTTCCCAGGAAATTCTGCGGATTGTCCTCTTATGGGTCAGCCACGGCGTAAAGATTTTCCGGGTGGATAACCCGCACACCAAACCGGTGTGGTTCTGGGAATGGCTTATTGCCGAAGTGAATAAAACAGAGCCCGGCGTGGTGTTCCTCGCCGAAGCGTTCACCCGTCCTGCCATGATGCACGCACTGGGCCGCGCCGGCTTCCAGCAGTCCTACACCTACTTCACCTGGCGCAACACCAAGAAGGAGATCGAGGCCTACTTCGACGAAGTCAGCCACGAATCCCCGGCGTTCTTCCGCCCCAACTTCTTCGTCAACACCCCGGACATCCTCACCGAGTACCTGCAGTACGGCGGGCCGGCGGCGTTCCGGATCCGGGCTGTCCTTGCCTCCACCGGAAGCCCGCTCTGGGGCGTCTATGCAGGTTACGAACTGTACGAGCACGTCGCCCGGCCCGGTGCCGAGGAGTACATCGACAACGAGAAGTTCGAGTACAAGGCCCGCGACTGGGATGCGGCCGCGGAATCGGGGCGCTCGCTGGCGCCGTACATCACCCGGCTCAACCACATCCGGCGTGACCACCCTGCGCTGCTGGACCTGCAGAACCTGACGGTCCACCAAAGCACCGACGAGTCCACCGTGGTCTACTCCAAGCACAAGACCCTTCCGGACGGGTCCAAGGACACCATCATCGTGGTGGTCAACGTGGACCCCCATGTCACCAAGGAATGCAGTGTGGTCCTGGACCTGGCAGCCCTGGAGCTGGACCCGCAGGACCGCACACCGGGCGGCGGCTTCTACGTGGACGACCTGATCTCCGGCCAAAGCTGGGAGTGGGGCGAGTACAACTACGTGCGGCTTGACCCGCACGTGGAACCGGCCCACATCCTGAGCGTGAGGAGAATGCATTCGTGAATTTCAATCCGCAAAGTTCCGGCCACTTCACCCCAAAGAGCACGTTCGAGCTAAATGCGCCTGGCCTCCAGCATGACCCGCTGTGGTACCGCAAGGCCGTGTTCTATGAAGTGCTTGTCAGGGCCTTTGCGGATGCCAACGGCGATGGGTCCGGGGATTTCTCCGGACTCATCGACCGGCTGGACTACCTGCAGTGGCTGGGCGTGGACTGCCTGTGGCTGCCCCCGTTCTTCCAGTCACCGCTGCGAGACGGCGGCTACGACATTTCCGACTACAACTCGGTCCTGGACGAATTCGGCACGATCAGCGATTTCAAGCGGCTGGTGGCAGAAGCCCACGCCCGCGGCGTCCGGGTCATCATCGACCTGCCGTTGAACCACACCTCGGACCAGCACCCCTGGTTCCAGGAGTCACGGAAAGATCCTGACGGCCCCTTCGGGGACTTCTACGTCTGGAGCGACACGGACGAGAAGTACCAGGACGCGCGCATCATCTTCGTGGACACCGAGGAATCCAACTGGACCTTCGATCCCATCCGGCGGCAGTTCTTCTGGCACCGTTTCTTCAGCCACCAGCCGGACCTGAACTTCGAAAACCCCAAGGTCATCGAGGCGCTCTTTGATGTGGTCCGGTTCTGGCTGGACCAGGGCATTGACGGGTTCCGCGCGGACGCCATCCCGTACCTCTACGAGGAGGAAGGGACCAACTGCGAGAACCTTCCGGCAACCCACGAGTTCCTCCGGCGGCTCCGCACCATGGTGGACGAAAGCTACCCCGGGCGCGTCATCATCGCTGAGGCCAACCAGCCGCCCAACGAAGTGGTGGAGTACTTCGGCACCGAGGACGAACCTGAATGCCACATGGCGTTCCACTTCCCCATCATGCCGCGCCTCTATTACGCACTGCGGGACCAGAAGGCCGCGCCCATCATCGAAACCATGCGCGACACCCCGGACATCCCGGAGGGCGCACAGTGGGGCACGTTCCTGCGCAACCACGACGAGCTGACCCTTGAAATGGTCACGGCGGACGAGCGCGCCGCCATGCTGGGCTGGTACGCCCCGGATCCGAGAATGCGCGCGAATATCGGCATCCGGCGCAGGCTGGCTCCGCTGCTGGATAACTCGCGGGCCGAGATTGAGTTGATCAATGCCCTCCTGCTCTCGCTCCCGGGCAGCCCGTTCCTGTACTACGGGGACGAGATCGGCATGGGGGACAACATTTGGCTTGAGGACCGCGACGCCGTCCGGACCCCCATGCAGTGGAACCCGGACCGGAATGCAGGTTTCTCCAGCGCGGACCCCGGCAAGCTGTACCTGCCGCCCATCCAATCACTGGTCTACAACTACAGCATGGCCAATGTCGAAGCCGAGGCCGCCCATTCCGGCTCCCTGCTTCGCTGGACCCGGCAGATCCTCAGCGTCCGCAAGAACCACCCCGCGTTCGGGCTGGGCGGATTCAAGCACGTCGAGGCAGACCACGACGCCGTCGTGGCCTACCTTCGTGTACTGCCGGACAGCAACCCGGCGGGAGTCGACGGCGAGACCGTCCTGTGCGCCTTCAACCTCTCCCAGCACCCCGTCGCAGCCACCCTGCGCATCCCCGAATATGCCGGGCGCGGGTTGCGCGACGTCTTCGGTGGACAGATCTTCCCCGGCATCGGCGATGACGGAACCCTCACCCTGACCATCGGAAGCCACGATTTCTTCTGGCTCCGAATGCGCTCGGCGGGATCCAATCCGTCATCGCCCTACACCCAGGCCATGCCCATCCTGTCGATAGAGAACTGAGATGAACCAGCCAATCCTCACTCCTGCCCTCACCGCGCTGCTCAAGGAATGGCTGCCGCAGCAGCGGTGGTTCCCCGTCAAAACCCCGGATTTCACCATCTCCCAGGCCGGCAGCCTGGGGCTGGAGGACCCCAGCGGGCACGCCGCGCTGGCCGTGTTCCTCCTCAACGTCACCGTTGAGGGGCCCGACGGCGGCCCGCGCACCGCCGTGGTCCAGGTCCCCTTGAGCTTCCGGCCGGCACCGGCCGGCGGCATGGAACGCGCGCTGATGGGCGAAGCCGCCGGAATGGATCCCACCCGCCCCTGGGTCTACGACGCCGTGCACGATCCCGACTTCGTGGGCGCGTGGCTCGAGCTCATCCGGGAAGAGTCAAAGGCCACCAGCGGCACTGCCACTGGATTCCGGGTGGAGGGGCCTCACCGTCTGCCCACGGCCAAGGGCGTGGTGAAGGTGCTCTCCGGCGAGCAGTCCAATAGCTCCGTCATTGTGGACGACGGCGAATCGGCTGCCATGGTGAAATTCTTCCGGGTCCTGTCGGACGGGACCAACCCGGAAATCGAAGTGGGCGCAGCCTTGACCAAGGCCGGCACCGCGGAAGTCCCCGCCACCCTGGGCTGGGTTCGCGGCGAATGGCTCGGGAAGCCCGGCGACGCCGGAGAGGGCAGCCGTTACGTCCAGGGCGAGCTTGCCGTGGCCCACGAATTCCTCGCCGGCGGCCGTGACGCCTGGCGGCTGGCGGTGGACGCGGCCCGCTCCGGCACCGACTTCACGGCAGAAGCCCGCGCCCTGGGGGCGGCCACCGCCACAGTGCACAAGCGCATGGCGGAGGCACTGGGGCAATCAGCCGAGCCTGAACCCGGCAAGGCGCCCGGACCTGCTGTTGCCCAGCGCGTCCGGACTGCCTGGGCGGAAGCCCATGCCGCCGTCGGACCTTACGACGACGCCCTGGACGCTCTGCTGGCCGACGTCGACAAGGTTCCGGCCGGGCCCCTGCAGCGGATCCACGGCGACCTGCACCTTGGCCAGATCCTCCTTGTGACCGGGCAGTCCGGCGACGAGTCGCGCTGGGCCATCCTGGACTTCGAAGGCGAGCCGCTGCGGCCCATCGCCGAACGGAACGTCCCGGATGTACCCCTGCGCGACGTGGTAGGAATGCTCCGGTCCTTCGACTACGCGGCCGGAGCAGCGCAGCGCGAGCAGGAAGGTGCCCAGGTCCACGACAGCTGGGTTGATGATTGTTCCGACGCCTTCCTTGCCGGCTACGCAGGGGTCATTCCCGGCACGGTGGACCGGTCCTCGCCCCTGTTTGTGGCATTGTGGCTGGACAAGGCGCTGTACGAAGTTGTTTATGAAATGCGAAACAGGCCCGACTGGCTGGCGATTCCAGTGAACGCCTCCAGACGGCTCCTAAGCGGTAACGGCGCCGGCGAACACGCCGGCGCAGCATCGGAAGGTAACAAAATGACAGGCTCAGCACGAACTGACCGCCCGGGGGTGCCGCTGCACGTGGATGAAGGCACCCTGGGCAGGATCGCGAACGGTGAACACCACGCCCCCCACTCCGTCCTGGGTGCGCACCTGGACGATTACGGGCACGTCACCATCCGCACGGTGAAGCATCTGGCCGAAGCAATCACGGTGGTCACCCAGGCCGGTGAAGTGCCCATGCAGCACGAGGCCCACGGCGTATGGGTAGCGGTCCTGGAGCCGCTGGAACACGGCCACGTACCCGACTACCGGCTCACCGTCACTTACCCGGGCAAGGACCCGGTGACCGTTGATGAGCCATACCGCTACCTGCCCACGGTAGGCGAAGTGGACCTGCACCTCATCGGCGAAGGCCGGCACGAGAAGCTGTGGCAGGTGCTCGGAGCCCACGTCCGTCACTACAAGTCATCGCTCGGGGACGTCAACGGCGTGTCCTTCGCCGTCTGGGCCCCCAACGCCCAGGCTGTCCGCGTCAAGGGCGATTTCAACGCCTGGGACGGACGGGAAAACTCCATGCGGTCACTGGGTTCCTCCGGCGTCTGGGAAGTCTTCATCCCCGGCGTTCCGGCAGGCGCCTGCTACAAGTACGAGATCCTGACGCGCGGCGGCTACTGGGTTGAAAAAGCCGATCCGCTGGCGTTCGGTACGGAAGTTCCCCCGTTGACGGCCTCCAGGGTGGTGGAACCGTCCTACGCTTTCAAGGACGACGAGTGGATGGAAGCGCGGGCCAAGCGGGACCCGCACAACTCGGCCATGAGCGTCTACGAAGTACACCTCGGATCCTGGCGCCTGGGCCTTGGCTACCGGGAACTCGCCAAGGAACTCGTTGACTACGTCAAGTGGCTCGGGTTCACGCACGTGGAATTCATGCCTGTGGCGGAGCACCCGTTCGGCGGTTCCTGGGGTTACCAGGTCACGTCCTACTTCGCCCCGACGTCCAGGTTCGGGCATCCTGACGAATTCCGTTACCTGGTGGACGCCCTCCACCAGGCGGGCATCGGCGTGCTGCTGGACTGGGTTCCCGCACACTTCCCCAAGGATTCCTGGGCGCTGGCCCAGTTCGACGGCGAGCCGCTCTACGAGCACGCGGACCCCAACCTTGGCGAGCACCCTGACTGGGGCACCCTGATCTTCGACTTCGGCCGCACCGAGGTCCGGAACTTCCTGGTGGCCAACGCCCTCTACTGGCTGGAGGAGTTCCACATTGACGGCCTGCGCGTGGACGCGGTGGCCTCCATGCTCTACCTTGACTACTCGCGGCAGGAAGGCCAGTGGCGGCCCAACCGCTTCGGCGGCCGGGAGAACCTCGAGGCCATTTCCTTCCTGCAGGAAGTCAATGCCACCGTCTACAAGACGCACCCCGGCGCCGTCATGATTGCGGAAGAGTCAACGGCTTTCCCGGGCGTCACCGCTCCCACCAGCCATGGCGGCCTTGGTTTCGGCCTGAAGTGGAACATGGGCTGGATGCACGACTCCCTGAAGTACATTTCGGAGGACCCGTACAACCGCAAGTGGCACCACGGAACGGTCACGTTCTCCCTGGTCTACGCCTTCACCGAGAACTTCCTGCTGCCGATCAGCCACGACGAGGTTGTCCACGGCAAGGGCTCCATGCTCCGCAAGATGCCCGGTGACCGCTGGCAGCAGCTGGCTAACCTCCGCGCCTTCTTTGCCTACCAGTGGGCGCATCCGGGCAAGCAGCTCATCTTCATGGGAACCGAGTTTGGCCAGGAAGCCGAGTGGTCCGAGCAGCACGGCCTGGACTGGTGGCTCGCGGACATCCCGGCCCACCGTGGACTGCAGCTGCTGACCAAGGACCTGAACGAGCTGTACGCCGCAACGCCTGCCCTCTACACCCAGGACAATGTTCCTGCCGGGTTCCAGTGGATCAACGGGGGAGACTCCGACCGGAACGTGCTGTCCTTCATCAGGCGGGACACCGAAGGCAATCCGATTGTCTGCGCCATCAACTTCTCCGGTTCGCCGCACGTCGGCTACACACTGGGCGTTCCCCTGGCAGGCGCGTGGACCGAGGTCCTGAACACGGACCACACCACCTACGGTGGATCCGGGGTTCTGAACAGTGGAGAGCTGAAGGCCACGAACGAAGGGCAGGATGGCCAGCCGGCCACATTGAGTGTCACGCTGCCCCCGCTTGGAGCGTCCTACTTCAAACCCGCTACCTCGTCCGCCAGCTGAGCCCGGCTCATGCGTTGTCCCGGTAGGGACTGAGAACGAAAGGCCCGGGATCCGCGCGATTCCGGGCTTTTCGGGCCTAGGTGGGAGGCCTCCTGACGGCGGACTGGCGATCCAGGATGAGTGGTGGTAGAGTTTATTTCCGCGCTGCTCCACGGAGTCAGACGGAAAACCGAACCCCCCGAAGCTTACGCTGAGGATGGTCGCGGAAACCGGTTTGACACGCAGGAGGTCAGCGGGTAAGTTTGGAAAGTTGCTCCGGAGCGATCCTGAACGGAATGTTTGGGTGGTGCCGGGTGTGTCTGTTGTTTGAGAACTCAATAGTGTGCCAAGTTTGTTGATACCGATTTTTTATGAATTGGTTGAATTTGCTGTGCCGCCACCCCGTGGTTGGCATGGTTTTTACAGCTGGTTTCAAATTTTGTGCAGCCGTGGTCGCCGTTATTTCCGGTGGTTGTGGTTGTGTCTGTTTTACTTCAACGGAGAGTTTGATCCTGGCTCAGGATGAACGCTGGCGGCGTGCTTAACACATGCAAGTCGAACGATGAAGGGAGCTTGCTCCTGGATTAGTGGCGAACGGGTGAGTAACACGTGAGTAACCTGCCCTTGACTCTGGGATAAGCCTGGGAAACTGGGTCTAATACCGGATATGACTGACTATCGCATGGTGGTTGGTGGAAAGCTTTTGTGGTTTTGGATGGACTCGCGGCCTATCAGCTTGTTGGTGGGGTAATGGCCTACCAAGGCGACGACGGGTAGCCGGCCTGAGAGGGTGACCGGCCACACTGGGACTGAGACACGGCCCAGACTCCTACGGGAGGCAGCAGTGGGGAATATTGCACAATGGGCGCAAGCCTGATGCAGCGACGCCGCGTGAGGGATGACGGCCTTCGGGTTGTAAACCTCTTTCAGTAGGGAAGAAGCGAAAGTGACGGTACCTGCAGAAGAAGCGCCGGCTAACTACGTGCCAGCAGCCGCGGTAATACGTAGGGCGCAAGCGTTATCCGGAATTATTGGGCGTAAAGAGCTCGTAGGCGGTTTGTCGCGTCTGCCGTGAAAGTCCGGGGCTCAACTCCGGATCTGCGGTGGGTACGGGCAGACTAGAGTGATGTAGGGGAGACTGGAATTCCTGGTGTAGCGGTGAAATGCGCAGATATCAGGAGGAACACCGATGGCGAAGGCAGGTCTCTGGGCATTAACTGACGCTGAGGAGCGAAAGCATGGGGAGCGAACAGGATTAGATACCCTGGTAGTCCATGCCGTAAACGTTGGGCACTAGGTGTGGGGGACATTCCACGTTTTCCGCGCCGTAGCTAACGCATTAAGTGCCCCGCCTGGGGAGTACGGCCGCAAGGCTAAAACTCAAAGGAATTGACGGGGGCCCGCACAAGCGGCGGAGCATGCGGATTAATTCGATGCAACGCGAAGAACCTTACCAAGGCTTGACATGAACCGGTAAGACCTGGAAACAGGTCCCCCGCTTGCGGTCGGTTTACAGGTGGTGCATGGTTGTCGTCAGCTCGTGTCGTGAGATGTTGGGTTAAGTCCCGCAACGAGCGCAACCCTCGTTCTATGTTGCCAGCACGTGATGGTGGGGACTCATAGGAGACTGCCGGGGTCAACTCGGAGGAAGGTGGGGACGACGTCAAATCATCATGCCCCTTATGTCTTGGGCTTCACGCATGCTACAATGGCCGGTACAAAGGGTTGCGATACTGTGAGGTGGAGCTAATCCCAAAAAGCCGGTCTCAGTTCGGATTGGGGTCTGCAACTCGACCCCATGAAGTCGGAGTCGCTAGTAATCGCAGATCAGCAACGCTGCGGTGAATACGTTCCCGGGCCTTGTACACACCGCCCGTCAAGTCACGAAAGTTGGTAACACCCGAAGCCGGTGGCCTAACCCCTTGTGGGAGGGAGCTGTCGAAGGTGGGACTGGCGATTGGGACTAAGTCGTAACAAGGTAGCCGTACCGGAAGGTGCGGCTGGATCACCTCCTTTCTAAGGAGCACCTACAAATCGTTCATGCCGCGTATGTGGTGGTGGGGGTTTGTCAGGAAGCAAAGCCCGTTGCGCAGACGCAAGTTCTGCGGCGGGTGCTCATGGGTGGAATATCAACAAATAGCGGCCGCGTTGTTTTCTTCTTGTCCTAGTACGAGCCAGTGATGGTTCTGGAACGGTGGGTGGGGGACGGGGTGGTTTAGTGTTTGGCACACTGTTGGGTCCTGAGGCAACAGGGCCGCGGGTCTTTTGGCTTGTGGGTTTGTTTGTTTCTGGTTTCCCTGCCATGACGCCTCCGCGCATGCTGGCTCCCTTTTGGGGGTTGTGTGTGGGGGTGTGTGGTGTGGGGTTGTTGTTTGAGAACTACATAGTGGACGCGAGCATCTTGTATAAGAAGCAATTTCCAAGATAATGAACCTGGATCTGGCTGTGTTGTTGATGCCCTTTTGGGGTGTTGGGAGCGTGGTTGGTTTTCATGGTTCTCTCGAGTGTTTTTTGTTTTTGATCTTTGTGGTCAAGTTTTTAAGAGCACACGGTGGATGCCTTGGCATTAGGAGCCGAAGAAGGACGTAGGAATCTGCGATAAGCCTGGGGGAGTCGATAACCGGACTGTGATCCCAGGGTGTCCGAATGGGGAAACCCCGCCAAGCGCGCGAGTGACTTGGTGACCCGTACCTGAACACATAGGGTGCGTGGGGGGAACGCGGGGAAGTGAAACATCTCAGTACCCGCAGGAAGAGAAAACAATAGTGATTCCGTTAGTAGTGGCGAGCGAACGCGGATCAGGCTAAACCGTTCCATGTGTGATAGCCGGCGGGCGTTGCATGGTCGGGGTTGTGGGACTTTCCGTACCAGTTCTGCCGGGCTGGTGGGGTGTGATGTGCGCGCATAGGTGAACGGTTTTGAAAGGCCGGCCAGAGAGGGTGTTAGTCCCGTAACCGTAATGTGTTTGTACCGCCTGTGAGAGTATCCCAAGTAGTACGGGGCCCGAGAAATCCCGTGCGAATCTGTCAGGACCACCTGATAAGCCTAAATACTCCCTAATGACCGATAGCGGACCAGTACCGTGAGGGAAAGGTGAAAAGTACCCCGGGAGGGGAGTGAAACAGTACCTGAAACCGTGTGCTTACAATCCGTCGGAGCCAGTCTGATTCTGGTGACGGCGTGCCTTTTGAAGAATGAGCCTGCGAGTTAGTGTTACGTCGCGAGGTTAACCCGTGTGGGGCAGCCGTAGCGAAAGCGAGTCTGAATAGGGCGTTGCAGTGGCGTGATCTAGACCCGAAGCGAAGTGATCTACCCATGGCCAGGTTGAAGCGACGGTAAGACGTCGTGGAGGACCGAACCCACTTCAGTTGAAAATGGAGGGGATGAGCTGTGGGTAGGGGTGAAAGGCCAATCAAACTTCGTGATAGCTGGTTCTCCCCGAAATGCATTTAGGTGCAGCGTTGCGTGTTTCTTGCTGGAGGTAGAGCTACTGGATGGCTAATGGGCCCTACAAGGTTACTGACGTCAGCCAAACTCCGAATGCCGGTAAGTGAGAGCGCAGCAGTGAGACTGTGGGGGATAAGCTTCATAGTCGAGAGGGAAACAGCCCAGACCACCAACTAAGGCCCCTAAGCGTGTGCTAAGTGGGAAAGGATGTGGAGTTGCCCAGACAACCAGGAGGTTGGCTTAGAAGCAGCCACCCTTAAAAGAGTGCGTAATAGCTCACTGGTCAAGTGATTCCGCGCCGACAATGTAGCGGGGCTCAAGTACACCGCCGAAGTTGTGGATTTCGGATTTTAGCTAAGCTGCTTCCTTGTGGAGTTAGTTCAGGCGTCCGGAGTGGTAGGGGAGCGTCGTGTGGGCGGTGAAGTCGCGGTGTAAACCAGCGGTGGAGCCTACACGAGTGAGAATGCAGGCATGAGTAGCGAAAGACGGGTGAGAAACCCGTCCGCCGAATGATCAAGGGTTCCAGGGTCAAGCTAATCTGCCCTGGGTAAGTCGGGACCTAAGGCGAGGCCGACAGGCGTAGTCGATGGACAACGGGTTGATATTCCCGTACCGGCGAAAAACCGCCCATGCTGAGCGGGGGATACTAACTGCCCGAAACCTGCCCGATCACCCTTGTGGTGTGAGGGTTTTGGTGGAGCGCAGGACCTGATCCCGGGAGGCAAGCGTATTAACAGGTGTGACGCAGGAAGGTAGCCGAGCCGGGCGATGGTTGTCCCGGTCTAAGGATGTAGGGCGAGTGGTAGGCAAATCCGCCACTCACGAAGCCTGAGATCTGATGGGACCCCCGTTTGGGGGGATTTGGTGATCCTATGCTGCCGAGAAAAGCATCGACGCGAGGTTTTAGCCGCCCGTACCCCAAACCGACACAGGTGATCAGGTAGAGAATACCAAGGCGATCGAGAGAATTATGGTTAAGGAACTCGGCAAAATGCCCCCGTAACTTCGGGAGAAGGGGGGCCCCAACCTTGAACGGTACTAGCGACCGGGAGGGGATCGGGGCCGCAGAGACCAGGGGGAAGCGACTGTTTACTAAAAACACAGGTCCGTGCGAAGTCGCAAGACGATGTATACGGACTGACTCCTGCCCGGTGCTGGAAGGTTAAGAGGACCGGTTAGCCGCAAGGCGAAGCTGAGAATTTAAGCCCCAGTAAACGGCGGTGGTAACTATAACCATCCTAAGGTAGCGAAATTCCTTGTCGGGTAAGTTCCGACCTGCACGAATGGAGTAACGACTTCCCCGCTGTCTCAACCATAAACTCGGCGAAATTGCAGTACGAGTAAAGATGCTCGTTACGCGCAGCAGGACGGAAAGACCCCGAGACCTTTACTATAGTTTGGTATTGGTGTTCGGAGTGGCTTGTGTAGGATAGGTGGGAGACGTTGAAGCCCGGACGCCAGTTCGGGTGGAGTCATCGTTGAAATACCACTCTGGTCACTTTGGACATCTAACTTCGGCCCGTAATCCGGGTCAGGGACAGTGCCTGATGGGTAGTTTAACTGGGGCGGTTGCCTCCTAAAAAGTAACGGAGGCGCCCAAAGGTTCCCTCAGCCTGGTTGGCAATCAGGTGTCGAGTGTAAGTGCACAAGGGAGCTTGACTGTGAGAGAGACATCTCGAGCAGGGACGAAAGTCGGGACTAGTGATCCGGCGGTACATTGTGGAATGGCCGTCGCTCAACGGATAAAAGGTACCTCGGGGATAACAGGCTGATCTTGCCCAAGAGTCCATATCGACGGCATGGTTTGGCACCTCGATGTCGGCTCGTCGCATCCTGGGGCTGGAGTAGGTCCCAAGGGTTGGGCTGTTCGCCCATTAAAGCGGTACGCGAGCTGGGTTTAGAACGTCGTGAGACAGTTCGGTCCCTATCCGCTGCGCGCGCAGGAAATTTGAGAAGGGCTGTCCTTAGTACGAGAGGACCGGGACGGACGAACCTCTGGTGTGTCAGTTGTACTGCCAAGTGCACCGCTGATTAGCTACGTTCGGATGGGATAACCGCTGAAAGCATCTAAGCGGGAAGCTCGCTTCAAGATGAGATTTCCATACACCCTCGGGTGTGAGAGGCCCCCAGCCAGACCACTGGGTTGATAGGCCGGATGTGGAAGCGAGGACTAACGACTCGTGAAGCTGACCGGTACTAATAGGCCAACAACTTACACCACACAGATATATACAAACTCTGCTTGCGTCCACTATGTGGTTCCCAACCAACAACCCCCAACACCAGGGGAATGGTTGCACGGAACCAACACAACTGAATAACAACACCACAATGTTGTAACCACACAAGTCTTCCCACACCACCCCCCACGGGTTGGTGACGGGTACAAGGGTTACGGCGGTCATAGCGTGGGGGAAACGCCCGGTCCCATTCCGAACCCGGAAGCTAAGACCCACAGCGCCGATGGTACTGCACCCGGGAGGGTGTGGGAGAGTAGGTCACCGCCGGACACACATTGAGTAGGACCCTGACAAAGGAATGTCAGGGTCCTACTGCTTTAACCACTCGTTTTACTACTTGGCTGTGAGCACCCAGCCCCTCCTCCTGGTTCGCGTGCCGCCCTCCGCAGGATTGCGCGGGTAAAGTATTTCCCCATGAGCAGCATCTTTAGCCACGCACAGGATTCTTTTGATGACGCCGGACAGCGGGCAACTGATCCCTTGGAACCGGTGGTGAACACCGTCGTTGTCCCCGGCCCCGTCGCGCGGGCTTTTGCCGGCTTTACGGACCACGCCCACTTGTGGTGGCCCTTGGAGCAGCATGGCGTGTACGGCGCCGGCTCATATGTCGAGTTTGAAGAGAACCTGATCCTCGAAACTGCAGATGACGGCCGCACCAGTATCTGGGGAACCCTTGATGACTGGCAGCCGCCCCTGTCGTTCCACGCCAGCTGGCATCCCGGGACTACGGCGCTGTGGTCTACTGAGCTCCTGGTGGTATTCCGCGCCGTCGACGCGGGAACTGAGGTCCGGGTATTCCATGAAGGGTGGGAGGGCGCCGAGGACCCTGCTGCCGCGCGCCAAGAGTACGTGGAGGCCTGGCCGCTGATCCTGGACAGGTATGCACGCTTCATGGGAGCGGAGGACACCCCGGATGACTCCGTGCGGTAACGGTTGACCTAACCCCGGTGCGCGGCTGTGTCCGGCGGTACTGCGGTGCTGCTCCTGATCACAAACTTTGTCGGATATTCCTGGTCCCGCTCTCCATCCCCTGCCGGGCCGCCGTCGGACTCTCCGCCGGGGCCGTCCAGCAAGGCCAACGCTGTGGCAGCCGCCAGCCTTCCCTGGCCCTTCGGATCCTGGCTGATGGTGGTCAGGCCGAACGTTTCTGCAAGTTCGTGCCCGTCAATGCCCACGACGGAAAGATCCCGCGGCACCTGAAGGCCGAAGTCCCTTGCGGCGAGCATGATGCCCACGGCCATCTCGTCGGAAGCCGCAAAAACGGCGGTGGGACGTTCAGCGGACGTCCCCAGCAGCCGGCGGCCCGCTGCATATGCACCTTGGATGGTGAAGTCGGCCCTGGCCTGCCACTCGTGGCGCAGCGGCAGGCCCGCGGCTTCCATTGCCGCAGCAAAGCCCTTTTGACGGAGCTGCGGAAGATTGAAATCGCGGTTCAGTGCCGCGTCCCCCGTGACATGGGCGATCCGGGTATGGCCCAGCCCAATCAGGTGCCGGGTGGCCATCATGGCCAGGCCCTCGTCATCGATTCTTATGGTGGAGGCGCCGCGCAGCGCCCCTCCGATGCCCACAATGGGACGGTGCACGGCAAGCAACTGGCCGATTTCTTCCTCGCTGAGCACCAGTGCCACCGCAATCACCGCATCCAGGCGTTTCCGCAGCAGGAAGTCGTTCAGGATGCTGCTGCGGTGCTCCGGCTGCTCGCCCACGTTGTACAGCGTCAGGTCGTAGCCTGCATCCAGGAGGGTTTCCGAAACGCCCTCAAGGACTGAGGAAAAGTACCAGCGCTGGACGTTCGGCACCACCAGCCCGATATTGTGGTTCCGCCCCGAAGCGAGGCTGGACGCGTGGTATGACGGGACGAACCCCAGTTCCCGTGCTGCCTCCTGGGCAAGGCGGCGGCTCCTGGACGAGACGTTGGACTTGCCGCTGAGCGCCCTGGAGACGGTGGCTACCGACAGGCCTGCCCGGCTGGCAACTTCTTTGATGCCCGCCATTGTCAGTCTGCTGCAGGAATACTGATCCAGGCTGTTTCGCCCGAGGCCAGGAGTCCTTCCGTGCCTGACAGGTTACTGCGGACAAGGACGCGGCCCGCGGGAATCTCCAGCGGCTCGTGGTTCAGGTTCATAAGCACCAGCGTAGTGCCGTTCACATACCCCAGCGAGGACCCGGTGCACCAGTATTCTGCCCAGGACAGCGAGCCCCTGCCCAGGTCCAGGTCCCGGCGGCAGGCCAGGGCGGTGCGGTAGAGGGAGAGGTGCGACGACGGCGACTCCGCCTGCAGGTCCCGCGCCAGGCCGCCAAACGAGGCAGGAATGGGCAGCCAGGGATCGCTGCCCGAGCTGAAGCCCAAGTGCTTGTCTCCGGCCCGCCAAGGCAGCGGCACCCGGCAGCCGTCACGGCCAAGCCGCTGACCCCCGGTCCGCGCGAAGGTGGGGTCCTGGCGCAGGTGGCCGGGGATGTCGATGCCGTCCGGCAGCCCAAGCTCCTCGCCCTGGTAGAGATAGGCGGCGCCGGGCAGGCCCAGCATGAACAGCGAAGCGGCAGCTGCGCGGCGCCGGCCCAGTTCCTCATCCGGCTGGGGATCGGCCACCCCGATGCCGTCGCCGTCGCGGGGGCCATGGCCGTTATAGCCAAACCGGCTGGCATGGCGGACAACGTCATGGTTTGAGAGTACCCAGGTGCTCGGGGCGCCCACGCCGTCCAGGACGGTCAGGGAATCCGTGATGACCGAGCGCAGCCGGTATACGTCCAGCCCGGCATGGAGGTAAGGGAAGTTGAACGCCTGGTGCATCTCATCCGGCCGCACCCAGTGGGCCAGCCGGAGGAGGTCCACGCTTGCCTCGGCGCAGAGGATGCGGTCCGGGCCGTACTCGTCCAGGATCAGCCGCCAGTTACGGTAAATGTCATGGACGGCGGGCTGGCCGAACATTGGTGCCTCGTGGCCTGGGTACCCGTCGCTGCTGCCGCCATCGGCACGGCCACCCCAGGCGGGCAGGCCGGGGGCCTTCACCAGGGCGTGGGCTACGTCCACCCGGAAACCGGAGACGCCCCGGTCCAGCCAGAAACGAAGCACGCGCTCGAACTCGGCGTGGACGGCCGGGTTGTCCCAGTTAAAGTCCGGCTGCGAAGAATCGAAGAGGTGCAGGTACCACTGCCCCGGCCGGCCATCCGTGCCTGCTACCCGCGTCCAGGCGGGTCCGCCGAAGTGGGACTGCCAGTTGTTCGGCGGTTCCTGCCCGTCGGGGCCGGTTCCGTCGCGGAAGATGAACATGTCCCGCTCCGGGCTTCCTGCCGGCGCGGCAACGGCTGCCTGGAACGCGGGATGCTGGTCGGAGCAGTGGTTGGGCACCAGGTCCACAATCACCCGCAGGCCCAGCCGGTGCGATTCAGCCATCATGACGTCGAAGTCACCGAGCGTTCCGAAAATCGGATCCACGTCGCAGTAGTCGCTGACGTCGTAGCCTGCGTCGCGCTGGGGGGAACGGTAGAAGGGTGAGAGCCAAACGGCATCGACACCCAGGTCTGCAAGGTGCGGCAGTTCCTCGGTGATTCCCGCAAGGTCTCCCACGCCGTCGCCGTTCAGGTCCCGGAACGACCGGGGATACACCTGGTAGATCACTGCGGAGCGCCACCAGCCGGGGGCATTGTCGGCAGCATGGATGAGCGTCAGGGGACCGGCAGCAGTGGAAGTGGCCTGGGTCACAGTATCGACAGACATGAGAGTCAGCATAGCGTTGGCGGCGCCTTAATGGAAACGCTTCCATTCAGCGTTACGGACATAGCTCCGCCGCCTTCCTGGTGAGGAAGTCAGCGAACTGGAAGCGGTTGCAGGAAAGGGCATCCAGGGGTCCAGCGGGCAGCACGTCCTAAACTGGGGAGATATGTCCGACGACGGGTGGAGGCTTTGTGGGAAGCATCGTTGATGAGCTGGATGCCATCCTGGCGCAGGGGCAGGTGGACGTCGGCGAGGTCTCGCTCCGGCGGTACGCCATCGACCAGGCACCAGTCGTCGATTTCCAGCTTCCCCTGGCGGTAGTGTTCCCGGAATCAGTTGCCGACGTCCAGGCAGTGGTAAAGGCCTGTGCCGGCAGTGGTGTGGCAATTGTCGCCCGGGGCGCAGGCACTGGAGTATCCGGCGGGGCCCATGCCACCAGGAACTGCATCATCCTCTCGCTGGAGCGGATGAACCGGATCCTCGCCTTGAATCCCGACGACGAGACTGCCGTGGTGGAGCCCGGAGTGGTCAATGCCGTCCTCAATGAGGCCGTTGCAGCGCATGGGCTCATGTACG
This sequence comes from Arthrobacter sp. SLBN-122, assembly GCF_006715165.1. NCBI lineage: Bacteria > Bacillati > Actinomycetota > Actinomycetes > Micrococcales > Micrococcaceae > Arthrobacter > Arthrobacter sp. SLBN-122. The sequence continues at coordinate 2,755,059 of NZ_VFMS01000001.1, forward strand.
CTCCGGATCCGGCCAGTTTCCGAAGCTCCACCCTCGGCGGCAACGTCGCCACCAACGCCGGCGGCCTGCGCTGTGCCAAATATGGGGTCACCAGGGATTCGGTCCTGGCGCTGGACGTCGTCCTGGCCGACGGATCCCTCATCCACACAGGCCACCAAACCTTCAAAGGCGTGGCGGGCTACGACCTCACGGGCCTTTTCGTGGGGTCTGAAGGAACCCTGGGCGTCGTCGTCGGAATTACCGTGCGGCTGAAGTACCTGCCCCGGGAAGTCCACACCGTGGCCGCCTTCTACCCGGACTTCAGGAGCGCCGCAGCAGGGGTCCTGGCCGTAGGCAAGGCGCGGGTCCAGCCCGCCATCATGGAACTGCTCGACGGCGGCACCCTGGCCCAGCTGGACGACATCCACGGCTCCGACCTCACCTCCCGCGGAAGATCATTGCTGCTGATCCAGACGGACGGGTTCGGGGCCGCCGCCGAGGCGGAGGTGGTGCGCCAGGTCCTCCGTGAAGGCGGGGCAACTGTCAGCACGGAGGCAAGTGCCGAGGCGGAGAGGCTGGTGGAACTCCGCCGGCACAGCAGGGGGACAGAGGTGGACGACGAATACCGCGTCGGCGAGGATGTGGCTGTTCCCCGGTCCCGGCTGGTGGACTACGTCGCGGAGCTCGAAGCCATGGCCGCCAGGCAGCAGGTGCACCTCAAGGTGGTGGCCCACGCCGGTGACGGCAACCTCCACCCCACCTTCTGGATCGACCGGCAGGGGGCAAGCGTGGACTCCGCGGCGATGCAGCGGCTGCAGGTGGCGCTGGACGAGTCCATCACCGCGGCCCTGGCCATGGGCGGCACCATCACCGGCGAGCATGGTGTGGGGCAGTACAAGCTCCGGTGGCTGGGCCAGGAGCAGCCGGAACCGGTCCGGGAACTCCAGCGCAGGATCAAGGACCTGTTTGATCCTGCGGGAATCCTCAACCCCGGTAAGGCGATCTAGGACTTAGTCGTCCGAGTCCGGATACTCGTCCGCGGATTCATCAGCACCGTAGCGGGACTCCTCGTTCTCCACCTCAAGGATCTTCAGCAGTTCGGTGTCCGGGTTCAGCATGATCGCGGCTTCATCCCGCCGGTGCCGGAGGATGGAATCGATGTAGGACTGCACGGCCTCCGCCAGCGGAATGTGGCGCTCCTGCTTCTCGGACATGTACCAGCGGTGTTCAAGGACCTCGTGGACCACCTCTGCGTGTTCCAGCTTGCCGGACAGGTCGCGGGGGATCGCGCGCACGATCGGTTCGAAGATCTGGCTGACCCACAGGTGGGCGCTGTATTCCTCATCCATTTCCGGGTTGTTGTCCGCGCGGAAGGAGTCCATGTCGTTCAGGAGGCGGCGGGCCTGGTTCTCCTGGGCATCCAGGCCGGTGAGGCGCAGCAGCCGCCGCTGGTGGTGCCCCGCGTCCACCACCTTGGGCTGGAGCTGGATGGTGGAGCCGTTCTGCGTGGTCTTGATGGCGTATTCCTCGACGTCGAAGCCGAGCTCGTTCAGGCGGCGGATACGGGCACTCACCCGCCAGCGCTCGCCCAGTTCGAAGGATTCCTTCTCGGTCAGCTCGGCCCACAGCCGCCGGTAGCTGTCCATGATCAGCTCACTGGTGGCCACCGGGTCCACCTTCTCCTCGATGAGCCCGCCGTCCAGGAGGTCCATCAGCTCACCGGCGATGTTCACGCGGGCAATTTCCAGGTCGTATTCGCGCTGGCCCGTGGAGAGGTCAGGGTAGAGCTCACCCGTTTCGGCGTCCACCAGATACGCGGCGAACGCTCCGGCGTCACGGCGGAACAGGGTGTTGGAAAGCGAGACGTCGCCCCAGTAGAACCCGATCAGGTGCAGCCGCACCATGAGGAGAGCCTGGGCGTCGATCAGGCGGGTGAGGGTGTCCTTGCGCAGCATCTGGGAAAAGAGCGCGCGGTACGGCATGGAAAATTTCAGGTGCCGGGTTACCAGGACGGGGTTCAGCGGGCGCCCGTCCGGGGTGGTGCGGCCGGTGATCACGGCTACGGGCTCCACGCAGGGCACGTCCAGCCGTGCCAGCTTGCGCAGCATGTGGTACTCGTGGCGGGCCACGTGTTCGGACGTTTCCTTGATGGCAATCACCGAGCCGCCAAGGTGGGCGAAGCGCACGATGTGCCGGGAGATGCCGCGGGGGAGTGCCGCCAGGTATTGGGCCGGCCACTCTTCGAGTGCAATGTGCCAGGGCAGGTCCAGCAGCTCGGGATCAGCTGCTGCTGCCGTGATGCTCAATGATGAGGCTACCGAGGCTGCCTTGTTGTCATCGGCGCTGGCGGCCACGAACCGCGGCAGCTTACCCACCTGGGCGTAGTCGGTGGGTTCGTCGTGCCACTGCGCGCTGTGTTCCTCGGTCATGGGCTCAATTCTTCCGTAGATGGGCGCGGCCAGCTAATTCTCCTGCAGGCACGGTTAAACGCCGACGGCGGCCGTCCGGTAAGGAGGGCCGCCGTCGGTACTGCGGTTGGGGTGCCGGTGGCGATCAGTCGCCCAGGCGCAGGCCGGTCTTGGTGTCGAACAGGTGCACGTGGCCCGACTGCGGACGGACGTAGATGACCTCGCCCTTCATCGGGGGGCGGCGGCCGTCGACGCGTGCCACGATGTCGTGGTCCTTGCCGTCCAGGGTGGTGTGGCCGTAGACGTAGGCGTCGGCGCCGAGTTCTTCGACGACGTCAACCTCAACCTTCAGGCCTTCACCGTGCGGAGCGGTCTCCAGGTCTTCGGGGCGGCTGCCCAGCGTGACCGTGGAGCCGTGTGCCTCTTCGAGGACGTCGCGCGGCACCGGGTAGACGGTACCGCCGAACTGGACGCCGCCGTCGACGACGGGAAGTTCCAGCAGGTTCATGGCGGGGGAGCCGATGAAGCCTGCAACGAAGACGTTCTTCGGGCGGTCGTAGAGGTTGCGCGGGGTGTCAACCTGCTGCAGCAGGCCGTCCTTCAGCACGGCGACGCGGTCGCCCATGGTCATGGCCTCGACCTGGTCGTGTGTCACGTAAACGGTGGTGACGCCCAGCCGGCGGGTCAGGGATGCGATCTGGGTGCGGGTCTGGACACGGAGCTTGGCGTCCAGGTTGGACAGCGGCTCGTCCATGAGGAAGACCTGGGGGTTACGGACGATTGCGCGGCCCATGGCAACACGCTGGCGCTGGCCGCCGGAGAGTGCCTTCGGCTTGCGGTCCAGGTACTGCTCGAGGTCCAGGAGCTTGGCGGCTTCACGGACGCGCTCGGCGCGCTCTTCCTTGGAGACCCCGGCGATCTTCAGGGCGAAGCCCATGTTGTCGGCCACAGTCATGTGCGGGTACAACGCGTAGTTCTGGAAAACCATCGCGATGTCGCGGTCCTTCGGCGGAACATCGGTGACGTCGCGGTCGCCGATCAGGATCCGGCCTGCGTTGACGTCCTCGAGGCCTGCGAGCATCCGCAGGGAGGTGGACTTGCCGCAACCGGAGGGTCCAACGAGGACCAGGAATTCGCCATCGGCGATGTCGATGTTGAGCTTATCGACGGCGGGCTTATCTGTGCCCGGGTACAGACGCGTAGCGTTATCAAAAGTAACTGTAGCCACAGTTATCAATCCCTTCACCGGCAGGTACGTGCCGGACGATCCGTTGTGAATGGTTCATGTTTATTCAGTTGTGTTCCCACAAAATGCTCCGCGGCTAAGCGCGGAGCACCACGTGACGCCGCACGGTTGTTGTGCGCCACATCACACCCAAGAGTATGCCAGAAGTTGCTTCTTTTATCGCAAATGTTACGAATGTCACATGTGCTGCCGGCCACGGCTACCCGGAAGCTGCCTGGGGGTCTTCCTCGGCGACGGCGAGACTCCGCTCCTGGAGCAGGGTCTCCAGCAGCTCTGCGATGTGGACAGGCGCCTCCACCCGGTATTGGGCCTGGGTAAAATCGAGACCCACCTTGACCCCCACATCGCCTGGTTCGAGCCGGCCGAACGCGTCCTCGTCCGTGACGTCGTCACCGGCAAACAGCACGGCTGTGGCCCCGGTGGCCTGCCGCAGGAAGGTGACGCCTTCGCCCTTGGACGCATTGACCACTGAGGTCTCCAGGACGCGCTTGCCCTCCTTCAGGAAGACACCCTTGCGGTCCTGGAGCACGGACCGGGCTGCTGACACCGCGTCCCCGGCCACGTCGTCTCCAGCCTGGCGGGTGTGCAGGACGACGCCGGCGGGCTTGTATTCGAGCGACGTGCCCGGCGCCTCCGCCACGATCGCCGCCAATTCGGCCCGCACCTCTTCAAGGAGCGCTTTCTGGCCGTCATCCAGCGCCAGTTCGGTGGAACCCGGTCCCAGCCAGGCTTCGGCGCCGTGGCTGCCAATCAGCAGGGTATCCACTGGCGGGGAAGCAACCTCCCGCAGGCTGGCGAGGGCGCGGCCCGAGATGAGTGCCGTCGTCGTGCGGGGAAGCACGGCGAGCCCTGCGAACGCCGCGGCCGTGCGTGGAAGCGGCCGTGCATCCTGGGCGCGGTCCACGATAGGCGCCATGGTGCCATCAAAATCCATGGCCACGAGCAGGTGCTCCGTCGCGGCGATCCGGTGCAGCGCTTCCCGGAGTTCCGGGGTGAGCGCCAGCGATGCCTTGGTGCGGCCGTCAGGAGTCATCGCGGACCACTTTCTCGTCCAGGGCACGCAGGAAGTCGGCAGACCAATGGTCCACGTCGTGGTCCAGGATCTGCCGGCGCATGGACCGCATGCGCCGGGATGCTTCGCGCGGGTTGAGCTCGACGGCGGTCATGATGGCGTTCTTGAGGCCTGCGATGTCGTGCGGGTTGATCAGCAGCGCCTGCTTGAGCTGGTCCGCGGCGCCGGCGAACTCGCTCAGGACCAGCGCGCCATCATTGTTGTTGCGTGCGGTGACATACTCCTTGGCCACCAGGTTCATCCCGTCCCGCAGCGCGGTGACCAGCATGACATCCGCAGCCAGGTACAGCGCCACCATCTCCTCTACGGGGTAGCTGTGGTGCAGGTAGCGGACGGCGGTGTTTTCCAGGGTGTCGTAGGTGCCGTTGATGTGGCCTACGGTTCCTTCCACCTCCTCGCGCAGGAGCCGGTACTGCTCCACCCGCTCCCGGCTGGGGGAGGCCACCTGGATGAGGGTCGCATCGCCCACCGTGAGGCGGCCGTCCGCCAGGAGCTCCTCAAAAGCCTTCAGCCGGTGGCGGATGCCCTTGGTGTAATCCAGCCGGTCCACCCCGAGCAGGATGGTCTTGGGGTTGCCCAGGTCCTGACGGATCTGCCGGGCGCGTTCGATGATGTCGGGCCTGGCCGCAAGTTCGCTGATCTGCTTGACGTCGATCGAGATGGGGAAGGCCTGCGCCCGGGCGATGTGCGTGATCCGGCCGTCATGGCCCTTGACGTGCACCTGCTGCTGCTTAACGCTGGCGCCCAGGAACCGGCGCGCGGAACGCATGAAGTTTCCCGCGTCGCTGGGCCGCTGGAAGCCCACCAGGTCTGCGCCGAGAAGGCCGTCGATGATGGCCTGGCGCCAGGGGAGCTGGGCAAAAATCTCCGGCGGCGGGAACGGGATGTGGTTGAAGAACCCGATCCGGAGGTCCGGCCGGGCTTCGCGGAGCATCCGGGGGACCAGCTGCAGCTGGTAGTCCTGGACCCAGACGGTGGCGCCCTGGTCCGCGTGGTGCGCGACGGCGTCGGCGAACCTGCGGTTGACCTTGCGGTAGGCGTCCCACCAGGTCCGGTGGAATTCCGGCGGAGCGATGACGTCGTGGTACAGCGGCCACAGCGTGGCGTTGGAGAAGCCCTCGTAGTACAGCTCCACATCGTCCGTGCTGAGCTGGACGGGGACAAGGTCCATTCCGCCATGGCTGAATGGCTTCACGGTCTCGTCCGGTGCCCCGTGCCAGCCAACCCACGCGCCGTCGGTCTTGGTCATCATCGGGGCCAGCGCAGTCACCAGGCCGCCGGGGGACCTGCGCCAGCCTGATTCGTCGTCAGGGCCGTCGCCTGCTGCAACCCGGTCGACGGGCAGCCTGTTGGAGACCACCATGAAGTCATACTTGGTGTGGCCCGCGTGGCCGGAACCGGAACTGCCGGCTGTTGCTTTGCCTGCGGGTTTTTCCTGGACGGGTGTTTGCATTGCTGCCCCCTGGGGTTGCTTGTGCCTCTAAGCCACCCTAGCCGGACGGAATCATCGGGGCTATTCGTCCGTTGGTCAACCCGAAGGAATAGTTGAACCCGCAAGCTCTCAGCTTTCTCCCCTAAAATGTTGGAGGTGCCACGAAGTGGTCCCCCTACGTCGACCGACCCAAGGAACTCATGAGCCCCGCAAACGAAGTACGTAAGTCCAAGGCTGAGCGAACCGCGGAGGCGCGCGAAAAGGCGCGCCTGATCCGCGAAGCGCAGCTAAAGAAGGACAAGCGCAACAAGCTGCTGATCGGCTGGGGCATCGTGGCGGCAGTCGTGGCCATCCTGGTGGTGGTGGCCCTGGTGGTGACGAACAGCCTCAAGCAGAACGCCCCGGTTGCGGACCAGGGCCCCACTCCGGCCAACGCCAACGTGCATGGCGGCGTCACCCTGCTGGCCAACACAAACGTGGCCAAGTCGGAGCCGGCCACTGTGGACGCCGCCTCCCTGGGGGAGGCCCCGAAGACTCCGCCGGCCGAGGTAGTGGCGCCCGGGGCGCAAGCGGAGGCCGGCAAGCCGGTCAAGGTAGTCCTGTACATCGACTTCATCTGCCCCATCTGCAAGAACTTCGAGACCCAGTACAACGAGCAGCTCACGTCGCTGCGCAACGAAGGCAAGATCACCGTTGAGTACCGGGCCCTCGGCTTCCTGGACAGCCGGTCCACCACCAACTATTCGTCCCGGGCCGCCAACGCAGCAGCCTGTGTGGTCAACGAATCCCCGGAAAAGTACTCAGACTTCGTCAACGAACTGTTCGCCAAGCAGCCGGCGGAGGGCACCGCGGGTCTTTCCGACAACGACCTGAAGAAGATGGCGTCCGACATGGGCGTCAAGATCGACTCCTGCGTGGATGACAAGACCTACCGCCCGTTCGTGAAGTTCACCACGAAGGAAGCGTCGGCCATCGGGGTCACCGGCACGCCCACCGTGTTCGTGGACGGCAAGCAGTGGGGCAAGGGGGACAGCGCCCAGACGCCGTTCCCGGACTTCCTGCAGGCAGCCATCGCCGCCAAGGGCTAAGGACCACCAGACAGGGCAGGGGCCCGTCCCGGAGCGTTTCCGGGGCGGGCCCCTGCCGCTTCCGCAGCCCGTACCGCCGCGTTTTTACGCCCGGCGGGAGTTGGGCTAACCTTATCTAGCGCCTTCACGGCGCACGCCCGCAGGGGCGCGCCTCCTTAGCTCAGTTGGCCAGAGCACCGCTCTTGTAAAGCGGGGGTCGTCGGTTCGAATCCGACAGGGGGCTCCATACAACGTCCGGGTTTAAGCTGGATCCATCCAAGTAATCAGCGTGCTGACTAAAGGAGGATGGGTGCCATGCCCAAGACCGGCAAGAACGATCACGCCCGCAAGGAAGAACTTCCTTCCACTCTTCAGCGTTCAGAGCAAAAGGCGCAGGACACCTTCGCCAAGACCTACGATTCCGCCCTTGAGTCGTACGACCAGGACGAGCAACGGGCGGCCCGCGCAGCATACGCATCCCTGAAGCACAGCTACGAGAAGGTGGGCGACCACTGGGAGCCCAAGGAAAAACGCGGACCGTCGGACAAGCGGGCGGAACAGGGCCTCCGCTCCTCCGAACCCACCGCCGGCGGTGTCGATGCCAACGCATCCAAGGACCACCTCTACAAACTGGCCAGGGAACTGGACGTCAAGGGCCGCTCGAAGATGGACAAGGACGAGCTGGTGAAGGCCATTCAGAAGGCCAACGACGCAGCCACCCGCAAAGCCCGCAGCAAATAGCCTGCGCTCTTGCCGTCCCGCCGTCCAAGGTGTCGAATCAGAGGACACGTCCGGTCGGGTGGCGATGATGCCAGGAGGTTCCAATGTCGGTGAAGAGCACCAAGGAGTCAGCGCGGGCGGCAGGCGGCAGGAACGGGCCTGAATCAAAGCGGGCTGACCAAGCCACCGGCATCGCAGCCCAGGACCCGGCGCGGATCCGGAACGTGGCCCTGGTGGGTCACTCCGGCGCCGGGAAAACAATGCTGATCGAGGCCCTCCTGGCGGCCAACGGCATGATCACCCGGAAAGGCTCCATCGCCGATGGATCCACGGTGAGCGACTCGGACCCCGCCGCGGTGCACCAGCAGAGGTCCGTCACGCTGTCCCTGGTGCCCCTGATGCTGGATGACGTCAAGGTGAACCTCCTGGACACGCCCGGCTACCCTGATTTCATTGGTGAGCTTCGTGCGGGCCTGCGCGCCTCCGACGCCGCGCTCTTTGTCGTCTCCGCCGTGGACGGAATCGACGCCACCACCACCGCGCTCTGGGGCGAGTGCGGGCACATGCAGCTGCCACGCGCCGTCGTAATCACCCGGATGGACCACCCGCGGGCAGATTACGACGGCGCCCTGGCCGCCTGCCGCAAAGCGTTCGGCGACGGCGTGCTGCCGCTGTGCGTCCCGGTGCGGACAGGGGAGGAGGCCGCCGGCCCGCTGTCCCTGCTTGACCTGCTGCCGCAGGAGGTGACGGACTACGCCTCCGGAGATACAACCCCTGAGGTCCGGCCTGCAACGCCGGATGAATGTGCGGCTGCCGGTCCGGCCAGGGGCGACCTGATTGAGGGCATCATCGCCGAAAGCGAAGACGAGACGCTGATGGACCGCTACCTGGAAGGCGAGGACATCGATACGGAGGTGCTGGCAGCCGACCTGGAAACCGCCGTCGCCCGCGGCTCGTTCTTTCCCGTGCTGCCCACATCCGCCGTCACCGGGCTGGGCACCGCTGAACTGCTGGACCTGCTGGTCCGCGCCTTTCCACCGCCGGGGGAACGCAGCCTGCCGGACAGCACGGATCTCGCGGGGGAACCTGCCGGAAGCCTTTCCTGCGATCCGTCCGGCCCGCTCGCCGCCGAAGTGGTGCGCACTTCCAACGATCCCTTCCTGGGCCGCATCTGCCTGGTGCGGGTTTTCTCCGGGACGCTCCGGGATGACTCTCCGGTCCATGTGGGTGGCCACGGCCTGGCGGACCGGGGCCACCAGGACCATGACACCGATGAACGGGTGACCCACATTTACTCACCGCTGGGTGCCGCCCTTCGGCCCGTTCCCTTCTGCGTGGCGGGGGACATGTGCGCGCTGGCAAAGCTGGGCAGCGCCGAAACAGGGGACACCATTTCCGCCCGGGAAAACCCGTTGCTGCTCGCCACCTGGGAGATGCCGGAGCCGCTGCTGCCGGTTGCCGTGGAAGCCGATTCCCGCAGTGATGAGGACGCATTGGCCCGCAGCCTGGGCCGTATCGCGGCAGGGGATCCCACGCTGCGCGTGGACAGGAACGCCGAAACGCACCAGCTGGTGCTGTGGTGCATGGGCGAAGCGCATGCGGAGGTAGTCCTGGACAGGCTGCGGGACCAGGGCGTGAAACTGCACAGCGTGGACGTGGTGACGCCGCTGCGTGAAACCTTTGCGGGCGCCGCCGCCGGCCACGGCCGCCACGTCAAACAGTCCGGCGGCCACGGCCAGTACGCCGTGTGCGACATCGAGGTGGAACCGCTGGAGCGCGGCGGCGGGTTCGAGTTCGTGGACAAGACGGTGGGCGGTGTCATCCCCGGAACGTTCATCCCGTCGATCGAGAAGGGGGTCCGGGCCCAAATGGAGAAAGGCGTTTCAGCCGGCTTCCCCGTGGTTGACCTGCGGGTGACCCTGGTGGGCGGCAAGGCCCACAGTGTGGATTCGTCGGATGCGGCGTTCCAGGCGGCCGGTGCCCTGGCACTCCGGGAGGCCGCGGCGGCGGGGAAGATCCAGCTGCTGGAACCGGTGTCCTCCGTCTCCATCACCGTGGCCGACGAACACGTGGGGACGGTGATGAGCGACTTGTCCGGCCGGCGGGGACGCCTCACCGGCACCACCTCCTCCGGCGGGGGGCTCACCGAGATCAGCGCCGAAGTCCCGGACCAGGAACTCCTGCGGTATGCGGTTGAACTGCGGGCCCTGACGGCCGGCACCGGGCGCTTCCGCCGCCAGTACCTGCGCCATGACCCCGTGCCCCCGAACTACAGCCCGTCCTGAGCCCGCCGTGGGAACAGGCATCAAGAGCGCCGTCCGCCGGTGAACGCTGCAGCACGGAAGATTCAGACCGTCTACCTGACGCTGACGTTGGGCAACACCCTTGCGGCATCGTTCATTTGGGGGATCAACACGCTGTTCCTGCTCGACGCCGGGCTGACCAACCTGGAGGCCTTTGCCGCGAATGCCTTCTTCACGGCCGGGATGGTGCTTTTCGAGGTGCCCACCGGGGTGGTGGCGGACAGCTGGGGGCGGCGTGCATCCTTCCTGCTGGGGACCGTGACCCTGGCCGCCTCCACCTACCTCTATTACCTGCTGTGGCAGTTGTCCGCGCCGTTCTGGTGGTGGGCCGCGGTGTCGGCGCTGCTGGGACTTGGATTCACCTTTTTCTCGGGGGCAGTGGAAGCCTGGCTGGTGGACGCCCTGCACTTTTCCGGTTACGACGGCGGGCTGGAAGCTGTCCTGGGCCGCGGCCAGATGGTCTCCGGCATCGCCATGCTGGCCGGTTCAGTGGCCGGCGGCGTGATCGCGCAGGCAACAAACCTGGGCGTACCGTTCCTGCTGCGCGTTGGGGTGCTGGTGGCCATGTTCGCGGTGGCCTTCCTGCTCATGCACGACGTCGGCTTCATACCGGAGCGTTCGGCCCACCCCGTCCAGGCCACCCGGGCGGTCCTCAAGGCCTCGCTGGACGGCGGCCTTCGGAACCCGCCGGTGAGGTACATGATGCTGGCCGCCCCGTTCACCGAAGGCGTGGGGTTCTATGTTTTCTATGCCCTCCAGCCCTACCTGCTGCAGCTGTTCGGCGATCCCAAGGCCTACGCCATCGCAGGCCTGGCAGCGGCCATCGTTGCGGGCTCGGAGATCGCAGGCGGCTGGCTGGCCCCGCTGGTCCGCAAACTGGTCCGCCGCCGAACCACCGTGCTGATCGCTTCAACCGTCACCAGTTCCGTGGTCCTGGTGGTGCTGCTGGCCACCAGCATCTTCTGGCTGGCCCTGGTGCTCCTGGCACTCTGGGCCGTGGTGGGGTCCGCCGGCACCCCGGTGCGCCAGGCCTACCTGAATGACATGATCGGTTCGAAGCAGCGGGCGACCGTCCTGAGTTTCGCCTCGCTGATGGGCTCCAGCGGGGGAGTGGTGGTGCAGCCGGTGCTCGGCAGGTCGGCCGACGTCTTCGGATATCCCGCGTCACTGGCACTGGGCGGCGTGGTGCAGTTGCTGGCGGCACCCTTCATCCTCCTCAGCCGGCGCCGGCGCTCGCCGGCGGATGTTGCCACGGGACTGGCCGCAACGCCGTAAAGAGCCAGGACGCACGTGAAGGCCCTTGGCCCCGAAATTAATCCGGGTCCAAGGGCCTTCAAAGCGCGTCCTACTTAACGCCTGCCTCCACCGTTTCGCTGGCAGCCGGCGTCGGCTTTTCCTCCGCGGGCGGGGGTGTGGTCTTCAGCTTGAACCGCTTGCCAAGGTCCCCGCCGCCTCCGCTGCGGTTCTTGTTGAAGATATCGAACCCGACGGCGACAAGGAGGACCAGGCCCTTGATGAGCTGCTGGTAATCGGTGCCCAGGCCCAGGATGGACATACCGTTGTTGAGCACCCCCATGATCAGGCCACCGATCATGGCTCCCGCCACCGTTCCGATGCCGCCGGTGACTGCGGCGCCGCCGATGAAGGCCGCGGCGATGGAGTCCAGTTCGAAGCCCGTACCACCGGCGGGCTGCGCCGAGTTGAGCCGGGCGGTGAAGACAAGGCCCGCCAGCGCGGAGAGCACTCCCATGTTCACGAAGAGCCGGAACGTGACGGCCTTGGTCTTGATGCCCGACAGTTCAGCCGCATGCAGGTTGCCGCCGATGGCGTAGGTGTGCCGGCCGAAGACGCTGTTGTTCATCAGGGCGGTGTAGGCGATCACCAGCACGGCCAGGACCACCAGGACGATCGGCGTGCCACGGTAGGAGGCCAGCAGGAAGGTGATGATGAGCATAAGCAGGGCCGTGAACGTGGTCTTGATGATGAACCAGACCAGGGGCTCGCTTTCGAGGTCGAACTTCCTGCGGATCCTTCGCTCCTTGAAGGCCTGGATCAGCAGGGCCGCCGTGGCCCCGACGCCCAGGATGACAGTGAGCCATTCCAGGACGGACGTGCCGCCGGAGATGTCGGGAAGGAAGCCGCCGCCCAGGGCCCGCAGCTCGGCGGGGAAGGGGGTGATCTGCTGGTTCTTGAGGGTGATCAGCGTCAGCCCGCGGAAGATCAGCATGCCCGCCAGCGTGACGATGAAGGCGGGGATCCCCACGTAGGCGATCCAGTACCCCTGCCAGGCGCCTACAAGGGCGCCGACCAGCAGGCAGGCAGGGATTGCCGCCCACCAGGGCCAGCCCCAGTGGACGATCATGACGCCGGCCACGGCGCCGATAAACCCGGCGACGGACCCGACGGAAAGGTCGATGTGCCCGGCGATGATCACCATCACCATGCCGATGGCCAGGATGAGGATGTAACTGTTCTGGACCACCAGGTTGGTCACGTTCTGCGGTTCCAGCAGGATTCCGCCGGTCAGCCCCTGGAACAGCAGGACGATCAGGATCAGGGCAACGAAGATGCCAACCTGGCGGAGGCGGCTTGTGAGGAATCCGAGCGATTCTCGTAAGGCGGACATTTCGCTATTCCTTCTCTTTGGTCATGTAGTGCATCAGGGTTTCCTGGGTGGCCTCGGCAATGGGCACTTCACCGGTGATGTGGCCGGCGGCGAGCGTGTAGATGCGGTCGCAGATGCCCAGGAGCTCGGGAAGTTCCGAGGAAATGACGATTACGGCTTTTCCTTCGGCCGCGAGTTTGGCGATGATCGTGTAGATCTCGTACTTGGCGCCGACATCGATGCCGCGGGTGGGTTCATCGAGGATGAGCACGTCGGGGTCAGAGAACATCCACTTGCTCAGCACCACCTTCTGCTGGTTTCCGCCGGAGAGCTTCCCGGTGATGGCGGCCACCGAGGGCGCCTTGATGTTCATGCTCTTCCGGTAGCCGTTGGCCACCACGGTCTCCTGGTTCTTGTCCACGAAGCCGCGTTTGGCGAGCTTGCGCAGCGCTGCCAGGGAGATATTGCGCTTGATGTCCTCGATGAGGTTCAGGCCGTAATGCTTGCGGTCCTCGGTGGCGTAGGCAATGCCATGCCTGATGGCGTCCGAGACCGTGGCGGTGTTGATTTCCTCGCCGTACTTGTAGACCTTGCCGGACGTGGCGGTGCCGTAGGTGCGGCCGAAGACGCTCATGGCAAGTTCCGTGCGCCCGGCGCCCATCAGTCCGGCAAGTCCCACCACCTCGCCTTTCATGACATGGAGGTTGGCGTTCCTCACCACCATGCGGCTGTGGTCCTGGGGGTGCCGGACAGACCAGTCTTCGATCCGGAGGACCTCTTCGCCGATGTTCGGCTCGCGGTCCGGGTACAGGCTCTCCAGGTCCCGGCCCACCATGCCCCGGATAATCCGTTCCTGGGTGATCTGGCCTTCATCGAGCCGGAGGGTCTCAATGGTCTTGCCGTCGCGGATGATGGTGACGGCGTCGGCCACCTTGCGGATTTCATTGAGTTTGTGGCTGATGATGATGCTGGTGACCCCTTGGCCCTTCAAGTGGAGGATCAGGTCCAGCAGGTGGCCGGAATCCTCATCGTTGAGGGCGGCCGTTGGCTCGTCCAGGATGAGCAGCTTCACTTCCTTGGACAGCGCCTTGGCGATTTCCACGAGCTGCTGCTTGCCCACGCTGATGTGCTGCACGGGGGTGACAGGGTTTTCGTCGAGGCCCACGCGGGCCAGCAGCTTTGCGGCCTCCAGGTTGGTCTTACGCCAGTCCACCCACCCGTTGGTGGCCTGTTCGTTGCCAAGGTAGATGTTCTCGGCGATGGAGAGGAACGGGCTCAGCGCCAGTTCCTGGTGGATGATCACAATGCCCCGCTTCTCGCTGTCCGAGATGCTGGCGAAATTGCAGGGTTCATTTTCGAAGAGGATTTCCCCGTCGAAGGTGTTGTGTGGATAGACGCCGGACAACACTTTCATGAGCGTTGATTTGCCGGCTCCGTTCTCACCGCAGATGGCGTGGACCTCTCCACGGTTCACATCCAGTGTGACGTCCTGCAGCGCTTTCACGCCGGGGAACGTCTTGGTGATTCCTCGCATTTGAAGAATGGGTGTGTTCATCGTCAATTCCCACTGACTGGTCGAAGCTTGGCCTTCCTGCTGGTGCAGGAGGCTGCGGGCGGGGCTGTGGCCGGATGGAGGTCCGGCCACAGCCCGCGGACGTTGACTACTTGACGTCGGAGTCCTTGTAGTAACCCGAGTCGATCAGTTCCTTCTTGTAGTTGTCCTTGGTGATGATCACGGACTTCAGCAGGAATGCCGGGACAACCTTGACCTTGTTGTTGTAGGTCTTGGTGTCGTTGGTTTCAGGTTCCTGGCCTTTGAGGACGGCGTCAACCATCTTGACAGCCTGCGCGCCGAGCTGGCGGGTGTCCTTGAAGATGGTGGAGTACTGCTCGCCGGCGATGATGGACTTCACGGAGCCCTTTTCGGCGTCCTGTCCGGTGACCACCGGCAGGCTTCCCTTGGCGTAGCCGCCGGTGCTGGTGAGGGCGGAGATGATGCCGATCGACAGTCCGTCGTACGGCGAAAGGACGCCGTTCAGCTTGGTGCCCGAGCTGTAGGCGGAGGTGATGATATCCTCCATGCGCTTCTGTGCCACGGGTGCCTGCCAGCGAAGGATGGCCGCCTGCTCAAACTTGGTCTGGCCGCTGGGAACCTTCAGGGTGCCGGCATCCATGTACGGCTTGAGGGTGTCCATGGCACCGGTCCAGAAGAAGTTGGCGTTGTTGTCGTCCGGGCTTCCGGCGAAAAGTTCGATGTTGAAGGGCCCCTTGCCCTCCACCTTCTTGCCGCTCGCATCCACCAGGCCCAGGCCCGTCAGCAGCGAGGTAGCCTGCTGGACGCCCACGGTGTAGTTGTCGAAGGTGGTGTAGTAGTCCACGTTGGCGGTGCCGTTGATCAGGCGGTCGTAGGCAACCACCTTCACGTTCTGCTCCTTGGCCTTTGCCAGGACGTCGGTCAGCGTGGTGCCGTCAATGGCAGCGATGATCAGGGCCTTGGCGCCCTTGGTCAGCATGTTTTCGATCTGCGAGACCTGTGTTGGAATGTCGTCATTGGCGAACTGGAGGTCCGTCTTGTAGCCGAGGTCCTTCAGGGACTTCTCAACGTTGGCGCCGTCGGCAATCCACCGTTCGGATGTCTGGGTGGGCATCGAAATGCCAACCAGCGAGTCGGCCGGCTTCGCCGCGCCGCTGGATTCACTGGTTCCGCCACGGGAGCCACAACCGGTAGCCCCCACGGTCAGGGCGAGGACAAGGGCCACCGCGCCCATGAGTTTTTTGATTCTCACCATTATCTCCTTCCGCGGCAGCATTGCCGCGAAGTGTTGTTGGACGGGGAAGCGGCGACGCTTCCGGTCCTGGCCACATTGTTGATGTGTCGGTTCAATATAGACTGATTTGTGAACGCTAACAAGAGCATCCTCCCAGAATCCCGAAACTCTTTCGACTTCATTGACTTCTGCTTTGTTAGCGTTCACACTTGCTGCAGCACTTAGCTTGACCCTGACCCTACAAAACCCGGTAATGAGGCCCTTGCCTCCCGGATGGAGGCAACCCCATGCCAGATGCGTTGTTCACTTCCAGTTCCGAGCCCCGCCACGACCACTGCGTCATTGGGGTGGACTACGGAACGCTCTCAGGCCGCGCCGTGGTGGTACGCGTCCGCGACGGCAAGGAGCTTGGCAGCGCCGTCCACGAGTATCCCCATGCAGTGGTGACCGGCTCCCTGCCCAAAGACGTGGCGGGCGACGACGGGGCACGGCTTCCCGGGGAATGGGCACTTCAGGTGCCCAACGACTACCGGGACGTCCTGCGCAACGCGGTCCCGGCCGCGGTGGCGGACGCTGGGATCGACCCGGCCGCCGTCGTCGGCATTGCAACCGACTTCACCGCCTGCACCATGGTGCCGGTCAAAGCTGACGGCACGCCCCTGAACGAACTGCCTGGCTATGCCAACCGCCCGCACGCCTATGTAAAGCTCTGGCGGCACCACGCCGCCCAGGGGCAGGCGGACCGGATCAACCGGCTGGCGGCCGAACGGGGCGAAGACTGGCTTCCGCGGTACGGGGGCCTGATCTCCTCCGAGTGGGAATTCGCCAAAGGCCTGCAGCTCCTGGAAGAGGACCCGGACGCCTACGCCGAAATGGACCACTGGGTGGAGGCGGCCGACTGGATCGTCTGGCAGCTGTGCGGCCGTTACGTCCGCAACGCCTGCACGGCCGGCTACAAGGGCATCTACCAGGACGGGCGGTACCCATCGGAGGAGTTCCTGTCCGCCCTGAACCCGGACTTCAAGGACTTTGTCAGCTCCAAACTCGAGCACACCATCGGACGGCTGGGCGACGCCGCCGGCACCCTGACGTCGGAGGCGGCGGCCTGGACCGGCCTTCCGGAGGGCATCGCCGTGGCCGTGGGAAACGTTGACGCCCACGTCACGGCACCGGCTGCGAAGGCAGTGGAGTCCGGCCAGCTGGTGGCCATCATGGGCACCTCCACCTGCCATGTCATGAACGGCACCGAACTGCATGAAGTACCGGGCATGTGCGGGGCTGTTGACGGCGGCATCGTACCCGGGCTGTGGGGTTATGAGGCAGGGCAGTCCGGCGTGGGGGACATCTTCGGCTGGTTCACCAAGTACGGCGTCCCGCCGGAATACCATCAGGCGGCCCGGGAAGCCGGAATGGGTATCCACGAGTACCTCACCGGCCTGGCGTCGCGGCAGGCCATCGGGGAGCACGGCCTGATTGCGCTTGACTGGCACTCGGGCAACCGCTCAGTCCTGGTGGACCACGAGCTGTCCGGCATCGTGGTGGGCCAGACCCTCGCCACCAGGCCCGAGGACACCTACCGGGCCCTGCTTGAAGCCACCGCGTTCGGTACCCGCACCATTGTTGACGCATTCCGTAACGCCGGCGTTCCGGTCAAGGAATTCATCGTGGCCGGCGGCCTGCTGAAGAACAGGCTCCTGATGCAGATTTACGCTGACGCCACCGGCCTGCAGTTGTCCACCATCGGCTCTGAGCAGGGTCCGGCCCTGGGGTCGGCCATCCACGCGGCCGTTGCCGCCGGTGAATACGCGGACATCCGCGAAGCTGCTGCAGCCATGGGCGCCGAACCCGGCGAGGTCTACACCCCGATCCCGGAAAACGTTGCTGCCTACGACGAGCTGTTCCAGGAGTACAAGGCCCTGCACGACTACTTCGGCCGCGGCGGCAATGACGTGATGCACCGGCTTAAGGCCATCCAGCGCAGAGCTGCCCGGACCGTCCTTCCCGGCACCGGCGCCGGTTCTGCAGCCGAAACGGCCGTGGAGGTGTCCGCATGAGCACCGATGCAGGAATCCTGGAGACCATTGCCCGGGTCCGCGAGGAAGTGTGTGCGCTGCATGCCGAGCTGACCCGCTACGAACTGGTGGTATGGACGGCGGGCAACGTCTCGGCCCGCGTGCCGGGCACCGACCTGATGGTCATCAAGCCTTCCGGCGTCTCCTACCAGGACCTGACTCCCGAGCAGATGATCGTCACCGACCTCCACGGCACTCCCGTGCGGGGCACCAACGTCGGTGGCGGCGGCACTGTCGATTGGGGCAATCCGGCGCTGTCGCCGTCGTCGGACACCGCCGCGCACGCCTACGTGTACCGCCACATGCCTGAGGTGGGCGGGGTGGTGCACACGCACTCCACCTACGCCACCGCGTGGGCTGCCCGGGGCGAGGCCATCCCGTGCGTGCTGACCATGATGGGCGATGAGTTCGGCGGCTCCATCCCCGTGGGCCCGTTCGCGCTGATCGGGGACGACTCGATCGGCCACGGCATCGTGGAAACGCTTAAGAACTCCAATTCCCCGGCGGTCCTGATGCAGAACCACGGCCCGTTCACCATCGGCAAGGACGCCCGGTCCGCCGTGAAAGCGGCCGTGATGTGTGAGGAAGTGGCCCGCACCGTCCACATCTCACGGCAGCTCGGTGAACCGCTGCCCATCGACCAGGGCTCCATCGACTCCCTCTACGCCCGCTACCAGAACGTCTACGGCCAGTAACGCCGTCACCCAATAACTTCCAGGAGAATCCATGAGCACCGCAGCAAACACCTCCCTCGACGGCTACGAGGTCTGGTTCCTCACCGGCAGCCAGCACCTGTACGGGGAGGAAGTCCTCAAACAGGTTGCCGCCCAGTCGCAGGAGATCGCCAACCAGCTCAACGCCAGTTCCGCCGTCCCGGTAAAGATCGTCTGGAAGCCGGTCCTCACCGATTCTGACGCCATCCGCCGCACCGCCCTTGAGGCCAACTCGGATGATTCCGTCGTCGGCGTCACCGCCTGGATGCACACGTTCAGCCCGGCCAAGATGTGGATCCAGGGCCTGGACCTGCTGCGCAAGCCCCTGCTGCACCTGCACACCCAGGCCAACCGCGACCTGCCGTGGGCGGACATCGACTTCGACTTCATGAACCTGAACCAGGCCGCGCACGGCGACCGCGAGTTCGGATACATCCAGTCCCGCCTGGGCATCGCCCGGAAGACCGTCGTGGGGCACGTCTCCAACCCCGAGGTGGCACGCCAGGTGGGTTCCTGGCAGCGCGCCGCCGCCGGCTGGGCCGCCGTGCGGACCCTGAAGCTGACCCGCTTCGGAGACAACATGCGCAACGTGGCCGTCACCGAAGGCGACAAGACCGAAGCGGAGCTGCGCTTCGGCGTCGCGGTCAACACCTGGTCCGTCAACGAACTCGCGGACGCCGTGCACGGCGCGGCAGAGTCCGACGTCGACGCCCTGGTGGCCGAATATGAGGACCTTTACGACGTGGTGCCGGAGCTCCGCGCAGGCGCGGACAGGCACGATTCGCTGCGGTACGGCGCCCGGATTGAACTGGGCCTGCGCAGCTTCCTGGAGGGCAACGGCTCTGCCGCGTTCACCACCTCCTTCGAGGACCTCGGTGCCCTGCGCCAGCTTCCGGGCCTGGCGGTGCAGCGTCTCATGGCCGCCGGCTACGGGTTCGGCGCCGAAGGCGACTGGAAGACCGCCATCCTGGTCCGCGCTGCCAAGGTGATGGGCGCAGGCCTGCCCGGCGGCGCCTCCCTCATGGAGGACTACACCTACCACCTGGAACCCGGGTCCGAAAAGATCCTGGGCGCCCACATGCTGGAGGTCTGCCCCTCCCTCACGGCATCCAAGCCCCGCCTGGAAATCCACCCGCTGGGCATCGGCGGCAAGGAGGACCCGGTCCGCCTGGTGTTCGACGCCGACGCCTCCCCGGGCGTCGTCGTCGCCCTGTCCGACATGCGGGACCGTTTCCGCCTGGTGGCCAACGCCGTGGACGTCGTTCCCCTGGACCAGCCGCTGCCCAACCTGCCCGTTGCCCGCGCCCTCTGGGAGCCCAAGCCGGACTTCGCCACCTCCGCCGCCGCCTGGCTCACCGCCGGCGCTGCCCACCACACCGTGCTCTCCACCCAGGTGGGCATGGACGTGTTCGAGGACTTCGCGGAAATTGCCCGGACGGAGCTGCTCACGATTGACGAGGGCACCACCATCCGGCAGTTCAAGAAGGACCTGAACTGGAACGCCGCCTACTACAAACTCGCCGGCGGGATCTGACTCCGTGGCACGGCTGAGCTCCTGGCCCCCGCCAATGGCAAGAACCTCGTGACGCCCGGCAAGCCGGTACGGCTGCCGAGGCTTGAGGACGTGGCGGAGCTGGCCGGGGTCTCACACCAGACGGTGTCACGCGTGGTCAACAGCCACCCCAATGTGAGCGCCGGGACACGGGAAAAGGTGGAAGCGGCCATTGCCCGGCTGGGCTACCGCCGCAACACCGCCGCCCGGAGCCTGGTCACCCGGCGCTCACAGACCATCGGCGTCCTGGGCAGCGAACTTTCACAGTACGGGCCCGCCAATACGATGCTGGGAGTGGAACGCGCTGCGCGGGACGCAGGGTATTTCGTCAGCGTTGCTGCCTTGCGGGAGGTCAGCCGGGACACCATCCTGGACGCCGTCAGGCACTTCCTGGACCAGTCGGTGGACGGCATCGTGGTGATCGTTCCGCACCTTCAGACGCTGGCCGCGCTGGCCGAACTTCCCATCGGCGTGCCGGTGGTGGCCGTGGGACCGGAGGGGAATGACGCAGTTGGCGGCGTCAGGGTGGACCAGCGCCGCGGAGCCGAACTGGCGGTGTGGCACCTGATAGGGCAGGGGCACGTCCGGATCGGTCACGTCGCGGGGCCGCAGGACTGGATTGATGCCGTGGCCCGCGCTGACGGCTGGCGGTCCACCCTGGCGTCGGCCGGGCTCGATGCGGACCTGATGATCGAGGGTGACTGGAGCGCCGGCAGCGGCTATGAAATCGGGCGGCGGATTGCGGCCACCCGCCGGGCCACCGCCATCTTTGTTGGCAACGACCAGATGGCCCTGGGGGTGCTGCGCGCCCTGACAGAGGCCGGCATCAGGGTGCCGCAGGACGTGTCCGTCGTGGGCT
Organism: Arthrobacter sp. SLBN-122; assembly: GCF_006715165.1. NCBI lineage: Bacteria > Bacillati > Actinomycetota > Actinomycetes > Micrococcales > Micrococcaceae > Arthrobacter > Arthrobacter sp. SLBN-122. Next base: position 2,775,855 of record NZ_VFMS01000001.1, read on the forward strand.
TCGATGACCAGCCCGAGGCCGGCTACTTCAGTCCGCCGCTGACGGTGATCCGGCAGGACTTTGAAGAACTGGGCCGGCGGTGCATGCAGATGATGCTTACCGCATTCGATGGCGCAGGCGGACCACGGACGCTGGTGGTGCAGCCGGAACTGGTCCTGCGCAGCAGCACGGCGCCGCCGGCCTGACGAATCCACGTGGACAACCTGCCCGGAAGTCCGGCCGCCAGCTGATTTAATCCGGGGGAGACCGCGCCGAAACGTGGCCACAACAATCGCTGCGTAGGTTTCAGGGCATGATGGCTGACCTGCTCATCCGGCTCCGCGACTGGCTGCTGGATACGTTCACGTACGATTCCGAATCGGCGGCCGCCGGCGCCATGGCTGATGCCACCCGGTGGGGCTGGCTCCCGGCTCTGAGCGGGGTGTCCGCAGGCGCGGACCAGGCCCGGTCCGAGCACGCCCGGTCAGAGCATGCTGAACAGCGGGTGGAAGCGGCATGATGTCTGCTTAGCCACACTATTGCGCCGGTAGCGGGAGAATGCCCTAAACTGCTGCACTGAGGTGCCTGAAATGGCGCTGCGCAGCAACGAAAGTGAACACGTTATGGCTACCGATTACGATGCTCCACGCAAGCAGGAAGAAGAGTCGCCCGCCGACTCTCTCGAGGCCCTCCAGGCGTCACGGAGCGGCAACGCGCAGACCGCTGTCATCGATGTCGAGGAGAACGACACCGCTGAGGGTATCGACCTGCCCGGCGCGGACCTGTCCAACGAGGAACTGACGGTCATTGTGGTTCCCGAACAGTCCGATGAGTTCACCTGCTCGTCGTGCTTCCTGGTCCGCCACCGCTCACAGGTTGCCCGCGAAAAGGACGGCCTGAAGTACTGCCGCGACTGCGAAGGCTGAATTTCTCCTGATCTTTTTTGCCGGCGCCGGCCACCTCCCCGAGGTGGCCGGCGCTGCTTTGTCCCCGGACGCCGTCGTTATCAAAATGCTCACTCGTTTCCCGGACCGAACACTCCTACGCTGGAAGCATCCAATGGCCTTCTTTTCCGGATGGCACCGCAATGAAAAAGTTCTTTATCTGGCTCGCAGCCATCGTTATGGCTGCTGCGCTGGGAATCGTGGTTTCAGCGCCCGCCTCGGCAACAACGCCGTATTGCGGGCTCACGTGGGGTTCGCTGATGAAACAGGACACCAGCATGGGCACCGCGCCCGTCACCAACGTGCGGACGGGACAGCACTACTGCTTCGACCGGCTGGTGGTCGACCTCGGCGGCGGCACGGCCCCCGGTTACACAGTCCGCTACGTTCCGGGCATCGTCCAGGACGGCTCCGGTTTCCCGGTGCCGGTCCGGGGCAATGCAAAGCTGCAGGTGACCATCAATGCCTCGTCCATGGACAGCAACGGCAAGTCCACCTACAATTCGGCCGACGCGGCAGAACTTGCCAACGTGGCTGGCTACCAGACATTCCGCCAGGTAGCTTCCGCCGGTGGGTTCGAGGGCTACACCAGTCTCGGCCTGGGCGTCCGTGCCCGTCTTCCGTTCCGGGTGTTCACCCTGGACGGACCGGGTTCCGGTCACCGCCTGGTGGTGGACGTGGCGCACTTCTGGTGACAAGCCGCCGTCGTAATGCAAAGGTGCCGTGCCCCTGATTGGGGCACGGCACCTTTTTGCGGTGGGACCTACTCCGGGACCACCAGCGCGGGGGTGTCCTGCTTCAGGGTTTCGCCGCGGAAGAAGCCGGGGTGGGTGCGGGACATGACCAGCATGACCACGGCGCCCAGGGCCAGGATGCCGACGCCCAGGATGAACACCAGGCCCACGCCGAAGACCTCGGAACCGCTGCCGAACTCCGGTGCCAGGCTGTCAACGGCGGTTTGGGCGAACACCACGAACAGCCCCACGCCGCCCACGACAGGGCAAACCAGCCGCAGGACCAAGTGGCGCATGCTGTTGAACAGGCTGTGGCGGAAGTACCAGGTGCAGGCCAGCGCGGTGAGGCCGTAGTAGAAGCAAATCATCAGGCCCAGGGCCAGGATGGTGTCATTCAGGACGTTTTCGCTGACCACGTGCATCACTGCGTAGAACCCTGCGGACATCACACCGGCTGCGATGGTGGCGAAGCCCGGGGTGGCGAACTTCCTGCTGATGCGGCTGAACGGTTCCGGCAGGGCGCCGTAGTGCGCCATGGCCAGCAGGCTCCGGGACGGGGACATGAACGTGGACTGGAGGGAGGCCGCTGAGCTGGAGAGCACGGCGAGGGACATCAGGATGGCGAAGGGGCCCATGATGGGGGAGGCCAGGGCCGTGAAGATGTTTTCGTGGTTTTCGGCGTTGTTCAGGCCGTTGCCGGTATCCCCGACGCCGGCGAACATCATGGTGGCGATGCTGACCAGCAGGTAGATGGCCAGGACGATGACGGCGGTCAAGGTGCCGGCCACGCCGGCGGTCTTCTTGCCGTTGGCCGTTTCCTCGTTGACGGTGAGGCAGACGTCCCAGCCCCAGTACACGAAGATCGACAGGGAGATGCCCGCGGCGATCTGGCCGAATGTCTCGATTTTGGTGACGTCGAACCAGTCCCAGCTGAACGGGATTGCCGTTTCGGAGGTGGACCAGTTGGCGAAGGCCATGGCGACGAACAGGCCCAGTACCAGCAGCTGGAAGCCCACCAGGCTGTACTGAACCATCTTGGTGGTGTGCAGGCCGCGATAGCTGACCCAAACGGCCAGCGCCACGAACACGAAGCAGGTGAGGACGTTCAACGCTTTGTTGTCGGCCAGGTCCGCCAGTTCCGGGGAGCCGGTGAGCTGGGACAGGAAGAGGTAGAAGAAGTCGACGGCGACGCCGGCCAGGTTGGAGAGCACAATGATGTTGGCGGCCAGCAGGCCCCACCCGCCCATCCAGCCGATCCAGGGCCCGAATGCTTTGGTCACCCAGGTGAAGGTTGTGCCGCTGTCCGGGGAGTCGGCGTTGAGCTCCCGATATGCGAGCGAGACCAGGATCATGGGGATGAACCCGATCAGGAAGATGACTGGCAGCTGGAGCCCGGCTTCATTGACGGTGGGTCCGAGTGCGCTGGTGAGGGTATAGGCGGGGGCGATGGTTGAAATCCCGAGGACGACGACGGCAAGAAGCCCGAGCTGCCCGCCCTTGAGTCCCTTGGCGCTGACGCCGTCCGCGGAGGGTGCGTGGGCGTGCGGCCCGGGTTTGGCGGTACTGGTGCGGATTATCTCTGTCATGGCACCACTTTCTGGAAGGGGATGAGACGGAAGTCACTATATGAATGGCGTTCATTTAGTATGGGGGTGCGGGTCGTGTGATGCAAGACGCAATATGAATCGCGTTCGTTTATGACTGCCTGCCTGAAATTAGTAAGCTCACTGAGAAATTGCCGCAGGCCCTGCCGCCACGTGGCGGGCGGCTGGTAGCGTCGGCCGTATTGGACCACTTGAGGAGGATGCATGAAAGCTTCACCGACACTGACCAACAACCTGCAGGCTGTCCTGGCGGACCTGATCGAACTCCACGTTCAGGGCAAGCAGGCGCACTGGAACATCGTGGGCACCAACTTCCGCGACCTTCACCTGCAGCTCGACGAAATCGTGGACGCTGCCCGCCAGTTCGCCGACGACACTGCCGAGCGCATGCGTGCCCTGCACGCGCTCCCGGACGGCCGCAGCTCCACGGTTGCCGAAACCACCAGCCTGGCCCAGTTCCCTGACGGGCTGATCAGCACCACGGATGCCATTGAGCGGATCGTTGCCGCCATGGAGGCCGCCGTGGGCACCATGCGCAAAGTGCATGACGAGGTGGATGAGGAGGATCCCACCTCCGCCGACCTCCTCCATGAGTTCATTGCCCGGCTGGAGCAGTTTGCGTGGATGGTGCAGGCTGAGAACATGAAGCCCACCGCCAAGGTAACCGCCGCCGACTCCAAGTAGCGGGATCAGCGGGCAGCCGGCTGCCATTTCAAAGGGCGCCCGGCGCCGGGGTATTCCCTCGGCGCCGGGCGCCTTTGTGCAGCCGACACGGCACACCCTCGGCTGCTAGGCCGCTTTCGGCACTTTCCGCAGCACGACGGCGGCCAGGACTGCCGCCGTAGCCATCAGTACCAACCCAATCGCCGCAGTGATGTGGACGCCGGAATCAAACGCTGCCGCCGCAGCTTCGCGGACGGCTTCCGACACTGATTCGGGCACCAGGTTTGCCGCTTCAATTGCGCCGGCGAGCGTTTCACGGGCATTGTGCAGGGTGGATCCGGGCAGCATGCCGTCAAGTCCCGCGGGCAGCCGCAGGTTCTGCTGGTAGGACGCGGTCAGGATGGAGCCCAGCACTGCGGTCCCCAGCAGCGAGCCCACCTCGTAGCCTGTCTCCGAGATCGCCGCGGCAGCACCTGACTTCTCCGGCGGGGCGGACCCGAGGATGAGGTCGTTGGAGATGGTTTCGGCCGTGCCCACGCCCAGTGCCAGGACCAGGAGCGCCGCCAGCAGCAGCGAGGGTCCGCCGTCGTGGTTCCCGAACGCCACTATCGTGTAGCCCGCAGCGCTGAAGGCCAGTCCCGCCGCCACCACGTAGCCGGGACGGACCTTGCGGACCAGCGGCACCACCACCAGCCCGGCCACCACCGTGGCGGCCAGTGCCGGGATCATGGCAACGCCCGCCGCGGACGGGGTCATGCCCTCGAGGAGCTGGAGGTGCTGGGCAAGGAACAGGATGAACCCGTTGAAGGAGAACAGGGCAAGGATGTTGGCGCTGATGGCCATGCTGAACACCCTGTTCCGGAACAGTGACATATCCAGCAGCGGGTGCTTCAGCCGGTGCTGCCGCCGCACGAACACGGTCCCCATCGCCAGGCCGAAGGCGATTGCGCCCAGCCCTGCAGTCCCCGGGCCTTCGGTGGCAACTGCCTTGATTCCGTAGACAACGGGCACCATGACCAGCATGGAGAGCACGATGCTGGGGATGTCCACCTTGCCGGGCGCCGGATCCTTCGATTCGGGGATGACGGCCGGGCCAAAGGCCAGAAGGGGGAGCATGAGCGGGACCGCCACCAGGAAGACGGCGCCCCACCAGAAGTGCTCCACCAGCCATCCGCCGACGATCGGACCCAGCGCCGCGCCGCCGGAGAAGCCGGCAGCCCAGATGGCCACGGCCAGCCTCCGGCGGTTGGGCTCCGGGAAGATGTTGCGGATCAGCGACAGCGTGGAAGGCATCAGCATGGCCCCGAAGAACCCCAGGGCGGCGCGGCCGGCGATAAGCCACTCCGGCGCCGGTGCAAAAGCGGTGGCAACGGACAGTCCGGCGAAGCCGATGCTGCCAAGGATCAGCAGCCTCCGCCGCCCGATCCGATCGCCCAGGCTACCCATCGATACCAGCAGCCCGGCGAGTACCAGTGGGTAGGCGTCAACGATCCACAGCAGCTGCACGCCGCTGGGTTCCAAGGCGCGTGCGATGGCGGGCAGTGCGAACGTCAGCGCCGTGTTGTCCACCGCCACCAGCAGTACCGGGAACATCAGCAGCCCCAGCGCCAGCCAGTCCCGCCACGGGGAGCGAGTGGAGGTGCTGGGCGCCTGCGGGGACGCGGAACTCTTGATGGAAGCGGTCATGGGAATAACTATACCGTCCAGACGGTATAGTTTGGAATGGTAGGAATTTCCGTTTTCCTGCCTGGTGGAAGGCATGATGGAAGGCATGCCCCGAAAGCCTGTTGCCCGTGACGCGGTCCTTGACGCCTTCGAGTCCCTGCTGATCGAAGTGGGGGAGCGCGCGGCCACCCTTGATGCCGTGGCCCGCAAGGCGGGGGTGTCCAAAGGCGGCCTCCTTTACCACTTTCCCAACAAGGAAGCGCTCATCGCCGTGCTGCTTGACCGGCTGGAGGGCCTCGCCCGGGAAGACGCCGACGCGATGGCTGCTGCCGCTGAAGGCGCCGCGGCATACTTCATCCGTTCCTCCGTCTGGGCCGATACTCGGCTGGACCGCGCCATCGTGGCCGCCACCCGGCTTGCAGAGGTGGCCCACGAAGAGACAAGGCGCCGGTTCGCGGCCATCCAGCAGCGCTGGCTGGACGAGATAGCTGCCGACGTTGGGCCGGGCCTGGCCAAGGCAGTCCTCTACATGGGGGACGGCCTGTACTTCAACGCCATGCTGTCCGTTGCCCCCGCCCCGGCAGGGGGAGCGGCCGCCGACGTGGAGGAACTCCTGGCCGCTTTGGAGCGGCTCCGGAGGTAGTTCCGGTCATTTGCCGCGAGGGGCTGCGGCGTAGGACAATAGAGAGTTGTGAGGGCTGTCACCGGCCTTCATGGTTCGACAAATGAATAGCCTTTGATCTGCGGCGGGAGAGTTCTGCCGGAAGTACAGGCAGGCGCCGTTGGAGCAAATCCTCCCCAGGAATCTCGCAGGCCCCTGTACCGCCGCGGCGAGGCACCTCTGGAAAGCAGCAGGCAGTCCACCACCCTTTGGGAATGCAAGGACTGTTGTGCTCACCGACGGTGCAAGCGGGTCCTGTCCAGGCAGGCAACGCGGAAACTCTCAGGTCCAATACAGAGCGGGGAGGGACCCGAATAGCTGTGGCGTACCCTTCGCCGCCTGAGTAAATGGAGTTCCTTCGTGTCGGTTACCCCAGCCTCCACCACTTTCGTAGACCGCCATATCGGCGCGCGCCGCCAGGCCGACGTCGACACCATGCTCAAAGCCGTAGGCTACGACTCGGTCGACTCCCTGGTTGATACGGCCGTTCCCAAGGTCATCCGCCAGGACACCGCGCTTCGCCTGCAGGACGCCCTCAGTGAGGTTGAAGTCCTCACCGAGCTGCGGAAGCTGGCCGCGAAGAACAAGACGGCCGTGCAGCTGATCGGCCAGGGCTACTCCGATACCGTGACTCCGCCGGTGATCCGCCGCAACATCCTCGAGTCCCCGGCCTGGTACACCGCCTACACCCCTTACCAGCCCGAGATTTCCCAGGGCCGGCTTGAGGCCCTGCTGAACTTCCAGACCATGGTGCAGGACCTCGTCGGGCTGCCCATTGCCAACGCATCGCTGCTCGACGAAGCAACCGCGGTGGCTGAGGCCGTGCTGCTGATGCGCCGCGCCAACAAGGCCAAGCCCGCGGCCGACGGCAAGACCGTCCTGGACATCGACGTGCTCCCGCAGACCATCGCCATCGTCAAGGGCCGTGCAGAAGCGCTCGGCTTCGAGGTGGAGGTGGCCGATCTCTCCAAGGGCCTGCCCGACGGTGACATCAACGGCGTGGTGCTGCAGCAGCCCGGCGCTTCCGGCCGGGTCTGGGACCAGTCCGCCGTCATCGCCGCTGCGAAGGAGCGTGGCGCGCTGGTTACCGTGGCCGCGGACCTGCTGGCACTTACGCTCATTACCCCGCCGGGCGAGCAGGGCGCGGACATCGCGGTCGGCTCAGCCCAGCGCTTTGGTGTTCCGCTGTTCTTCGGCGGCCCGCACGCTGCCTACATGGCTGTCCGCAAGGGCCTGGAGCGCTCGCTTCCCGGCCGCCTGGTGGGCGTGTCCAAGGACGACGCCGGCGTTCCCGCCTACCGTCTGGCCCTGCAGACCCGCGAGCAGCACATCCGCCGCGAGAAGGCCACGTCCAACATCTGCACCGCCCAGGCGCTCTTGGCCATCGTGTCCTCCTTCTATGCGGTGTATCACGGCCCGGACGGACTGAAGGCGATCGCCGAAACGGCGCATGGCCACGCCCGTGCCCTGGCGGCCTCGCTTGCCGCTGCCGGCGTTGACGTTCTGCACAAGAGCTTTTTCGACACCCTGACCGTCCGGGTGCCCGGACGGGCTGCCGGCATCATTGCCGACGCCGAGGCGCGGGGCATCAACCTGCGCAGCGTCGACGCCGATACCGTCGGCATCGCCCTCGATGAAACCACGACCCCGGCCATTGTCGCCCAGGTGGCCGATGTCTTTGGCGCCAAGGTTGCCGACGACCAGGGTGAGGACCAGGGCTTCGGTCTGGAGGCCGCCGTCGAGCGTTCCTCCGACTTCCTGCAGCACCCTGTGTTCAACACCCACCGGTCCGAAACCCAGCTGCTGCGTTACATCCGCCGCCTGTCCGATCGGGACTTGGCGCTGGACCGCACCATGATCCCGCTGGGCTCGTGCACCATGAAGCTGAACGCCACCGCGGAGATGGAGGCCATCTCCTGGCCGGAGTTCGCTTCCATCCACCCGTTCGCCCCGGACTCCCAGACTGAAGGCTGGCGTGAACTCATTGCCGACCTTGAGGCGGACCTGACCACGATCACCGGCTACGACCAGGTGTCCATCCAGCCCAACGCCGGCTCCCAAGGCGAGCTCGCAGGCCTGCTGGCCATCCGCGGCTACCACCACTCCCGCGGCGACCAGCAGCGCAACATCTGCCTGATTCCCGCCTCGGCACACGGCACCAACGCCGCGTCCGCCGTGCTCGCGGGAATGAAGGTGGTCGTTGTCGCCACCGCCGCTGACGGGACGATCGACCACGATGACCTCACAGCCAAGATCGAGGCCCACAAGGATGTCCTGTCCTGCATCATGATCACCTACCCGTCCACCCACGGGGTGTATGACGGGGACGTCCGTGAGGTCTGCGATGCCGTGCATGCTGCAGGCGGCCAGGTCTACATCGACGGGGCCAACCTGAACGCCCTCGTGGGGCTTGCGCAGCCGGGCCAGTTCGGCGGCGACGTGTCGCACCTGAACCTGCACAAGACCTTCTGCATCCCGCACGGCGGCGGCGGCCCCGGCGTCGGACCGGTTGCCGCCAAGGCCCACCTGGCCCCGTTCATGCCCGGCGATGCGAACAAGGCCGCCCACGAGGACGGGCATGGAGTTGCGATTTCCGCGTCCCGGTTCGGCTCGGCGGGCGTGCTGCCCATTTCCTGGGCCTACGTGAAGTTGATGGGCGGCGAGGGCCTGACCGAGGCCACCAAGTCCGCGCTGCTGGCAGCGAACTACGTCGCCTCCCGCCTGAACGAATACTTCCCGGTTCTGTACACGGGAGAGGGCGGATTGGTGGCCCACGAATGCATCCTTGACCTGCGCGAACTCACGGCGAAGACCGGCGTTACCGCGGAGGATGTGGCCAAGCGGCTGATCGACTTCGGCTTCCACGCCCCTACCCTTTCGTTCCCGGTGGCGGGCACCCTGATGGTGGAGCCCACCGAGTCCGAGGACCTGGCGGAGATCGACCGCTTCATCGAGGCCATGGTCAGCATCCGCAAGGAAATCGACCAGGTAGCCAACGGCGACTTTGCCGTGGCGGACTCACCCTTACGCCGCGCACCCCACACGGCGGCCGCCGTCGTCAGCTCTGACTGGGACCGCGCGTACCCCCGTGAGCAGGCCGCCTTCCCTGCCCACCACAAGCAGGACAAGTACTTCCCGCCAGTGGGCAGGATCGACGGCGCCGCCGGCGACCGGAACCTGATCTGCTCCTGCCCGCCGCTGGAAGACTTCGAAAACTAAGGACCGGCACCAATGACCGAGAAATACACCGCGCTTTACGACGAGCACAAAAAGCTCGGCGCATCCTTTACGGACTTCGGCGGCTGGCAGATGCCGCTCAAGTACAGCTCTGAACTTGCCGAGCACCACGCCGTCCGCAACGCTGCCGGCCTGTTCGACCTCTCCCACATGGGCGAGGTCTGGGTGACCGGCCCGGATGCGGCCGCCTTCCTGGACTACGCCCTGGTGGGAAAGATCTCCGCCATGGCCGTGGGCAAGGCCAAGTACTCGCTGATCTGCAACGAGGACGGCGGCATTATCGACGACCTCATCACCTACCGCCGCCCGGCGGCTGCGGGTACCGCACAAGGCAGTACCGACGTCTTCCTGGTTGTCCCCAACGCTGGCAACGCCGCCGTAGTGGCCGCAGCCCTGCAGGAACGGGCCGCGGGGTTCGATGTTGTGGTGGATGATGCCTCAGCCCGCACTTCCCTGATCGCCGTCCAGGGTCCCAAAGCCCAGGAACTCCTGCTGCGCCTGGTTCCGGCCGCGCAACACTCCCTGGTGACGGAGCTGAAGTACTACGCCGCGGTCGCCGTCCCGCTCCTGGTAGGTGGCACCGGCAAAGAACTGCTGCTTGCGCGCACCGGGTATACCGGTGAAGACGGGTTCGAGATCTTCGTGGACAACGACGATGCGCCCGCGCTGTGGCAGTCGCTGATCGCCATCGCCGACGACGGGGAACTGATCCCGGCAGGCCTCGCCTCCCGCGACTCCCTCCGCCTCGAAGCAGGAATGCCGCTGTACGGCAACGAACTGTCGCTGCAGGGCGACCCGTTCGCCGCCGGCCTGGGCGCCGTCGTCGCACTCTCCAAGGAAGGCGACTTCGTTGGCAAAGCCGCCCTGGCAGCCATGAAGGAAGCCGGCGCCGGCAGCACCTCCGGACGCCGCCTCGTGGGGCTCAAAGGCCAGGGCCGCCGCGCCGGCCGCGCGCACTACCCCGTCCTCAAGGACGGCACCACCGTCGGCGAAGTCACCTCCGGCCAGCCCTCGCCCACCCTCGGCTACCCCATCGCCATGGCCTACGTCGACGTCGAACACTCGGCCCCCGGCACGGCCCTCGACGTGGACCTGCGCGGCAAGGCCGAACCGTTCGAAGTCGTCACCCTCCCGTTCTACAAGCGACTCAAGTAGTCCTTCGTGCCGTGACGTGCCGTGGCTGGCTCCGGGGCCGACGGACCGGACATTTTCACGCGTGCTGCTCCTTCGTCGCTTTGACGCACGCTTTCGAAAAGTCCGGCTCCGCTGGCCCCTCGTGCCAAAGTGCGGTGGTGCGGGGAAGACAGCAGGGCGTAGAGGAAGCGGGTGGCGGCGGACTATGTACGTTTTCCTGTCCGGGCAACCCGTGTCCTGTGCGTACTTGCCTGCTTGTCCTGTCGCTTTGGTGACGTCCGTTGGCGACTGGGCGGATCCGGAGACGTGCGTCTAAGGGAGCGTCACGTCCGCTTAGCGGGCGTTTTCGCGACCGAGCACGCGGAGGAATTCGGCCAGCCGCACCCAGCCCGGCCACCGCGTCACGTCCGCTCAGCGGCGTTTTCGCGACCGAGCACGCAGAGGATGTCCTGCCCGCTCCACCCAAACCACCCGTTTTAGTTAGGAACCAATCCCATGGCTGTTGGCGTTTTTGATCTCTTTTCGATCGGTATTGGGCCGTCGAGTTCGCATACTGTGGGGCCGATGCGGGCTGCTGCGGTGTTCGCTGAGGAACTCAAGGCCTCGGGGGTGCTGGCTGGGGTGGGGGCGTTGCGGGTGGACCTGTATGGGTCGCTGGCCGCGACGGGGCACGGGCACGGGACGATGACTGCGGTCCTGCTGGGGTTGGAGGGGTTCCATCCGGAGCTGATCCTGCCGGAGGAGGTGGAGGAGCGGCTGGCCTCGATCGCGGAGACCGGGACGTTGAACCTGGCCGGTGCGGTGCCGTTGCCGTATGGGGTGAAGGACATGGTGCTGCGGCCGTTGACGGTGTTGCCGCGGCACACGAACGGGATGACGTTCACCGTCTCCGGCGCGGAAGGTTCGGTGCTGCATGCGGCCACGTTCTTCTCGGTCGGTGGAGGGTTCATCGTCCGGGAGGGTGAGGAGGACGCGGCGCAGCAGGAACTGGACGCGTCCAAACAGGAACTGCCGCTGCCGTTCCGGACCGCCGCGGAACTGCTGGAGCACTGCGCGGTGACCGGGCTGGGCATCGCCGATGTCATGCTCGTGAACGAAAAAGCCTCCCGGGATGAGGAGCAGATCCGGGAGGGGCTGCTGCAGATCTGGTCGGTGATGGAAAACTGCGTGGCCACCTCGCTGAAGCGCGAAGGGGTGCTGCCGGGCGGGTTGAAGGTCCGCCGCCGCGCCCCTGACTGGTACGACCGGCTCAAGAAGGAATCCGCGCACACCCAGGACGAGGAACAGCACAGCGGCCAGGAGGCGGACTGGGACGCGGTCCGTTTCGATCCCCGGTATTGGCAGGAGTGGGTTAACTTGGTGGCGTTGGCGGTGAACGAGGAGAACGCCTCCGGCGGCCGGGTGGTCACCGCCCCGACCAACGGGGCGGCCGGGATCATTCCCGCGGTGCTGTTCTACGCGCTGCACTTCGCTCCGGGCATGGACCAGGCCAGCCAGGCCGACCGGGACGATGTGGTGGTGCGGTTCCTGCTCGCCGCCGGCGCGGTCGGGGTGCTCTACAAGGAACAGGCCTCCATTTCCGGGGCCGAGGTGGGCTGCCAGGGCGAGGTGGGATCAGCGTCGTCGATGGCCGCCGCGGGCCTGGCCGAGGTGATGGGCGGGACCCCGGCGCAGGTGGAGAACGCCGCGGAGATCGCGATGGAACACAACCTGGGCCTGACCTGTGACCCGATCGGCGGGCTGGTCCAGGTCCCCTGCATCGAACGGAACGCGATCGCCGCCGCGAAAGCGATCAACGCCGCGAAAATGGCGCTCTGGGGCGACGGCACCCACCGCGTCTCGCTGGACGAAGTCATCATCACCATGCGCGAAACCGGCAAGGACATGTCCTCCAAATACAAGGAAACCGCCATGGGCGGCCTCGCCGTCAACGTCGTCGAATGCTGACCACCACCAACCCAGCCCGGCGCCGCAGCTGACCGGTGTCCCGGCGCTAGTTATGCACTGCCGCCCACCAGTTCAGGCTGGCTGCGAACACCAGCCATGACACGTAGGGCAGCAGGAGCAGTCCGGCCGTCCGGCTGATGGGGCCGAAAAACAGGACCGTTACCGCGACAGCGGCAATCAGGGCAAGGATGATGACCAGCCCCAGCCACAATGCCGGCGTGCCGAGGGCGGGGTAGAGGGCAAAGAACGCCGGGGTCCATGCGAGGTTGAGGACCAGCTGGATGGCGTAGGCGGTCATCGCCGGCCGTGTCCTGTTGGTCCGCTTGCGCCATACCAGCCAGGCGGCCACGGCCATTGCCGTATAGAGGATGGTCCAGACGGGACCAAACACGCCGTTGGGAGGGGACCATGGTGCCTTGTCGGCGGTGGCGTACCAGCCCGTGACATTGGCCGCAGAAGCGAGCCCTCCCAGCGCCGCCACCAACAGGGAGGCCACCAGGAATCCGATGAGCGCTGCCACCTGGACTCCAGCGCTGTAGGGCTGCCTGCCGGTTCCCATGCGAGTTGTGGTTTCTTCCCTATCCGGCCTCATGCCTCAACCCTTGTTGAAGGCGAACATTGCCGTCAAGCCGGCGCCGGGCAACGCGGAAGGCACGCTGTCCCGCCATGCGGGGAAAAGCCGGAAGCACATCAGGCTTTAGACTTGAGGCTGCATGTCCGCACGCATCCAGAAGTACAGAAACCGCGCACAGACCCGATTGGACAAGGCCCCCTTGCGACAACTCAACGCACGTTTTGCCACCGCCGAGGAAATCGAAAACTGGGACAAGCACGTCACGGCCAACCCGAACGGCGGCAATATGCTGCAGTCCGCAGCCTATGCATCGGTCAAGAATGGAAGTGGCTGGAAGGTCCGGTTCCTGGTGTTGGAAGGCGACGGAAACGCCAGCTACAACCTGGTGCTGGAGAAGAGCTTCCCCGTCCTGGGACGGTTGTGGTACCTGATCAAGGGCCCTGACCTGGCGGCTGCAGCGGACCTTGGAGCCGCCCTTGAAGCCTGTGCATCCTTTGTCCGCAGCAGCAAGCTGAACGTCTTCACCATCAAAGTGGAGCCGGACATTGTCGATTCCGACGAGGCACAGAAGGAACTGCGCGACGCCGGCCTAGTCAAGGCACCCAATATCCAGTCCAACGACTCCACGGCCCTGCTGGACATCTCGGGCTCCGAGGAGGAAGTCTTCAAAGCTATCTCCTCGCGCGCCCGCAACGCCGTCCGGCGCGCCGAGCGCGAGGGCTGCCAAGTGGTCCGGCAGGAACAGGGACCTGAAACCTACCGCGCCCTGTACGACCTGATGGCCAACACAGTCAACGCCAAGGGATCCATGCCCCTGCGCAGCTACGACTACTACGCACGGTTCTGGGACGAGTTCTGCAACCGGGGCCAGGGGAATTTCTTCTTCACCTACGAGGACGGAAAGCCCAGCGTTGGCGCATTCGTCATCAACTACGGTGCCAAGGCGACCTACAAGGACGGCGGTTCCACCCAGAACCGCAAGCAGTACGGGGACTCGCACCTGGTGCAGTGGGCCGCCATCCGGCGCATGCAGGAACTCGGCTGCACGGAATACGACTTCTGCGGAACCCCGCCGGCCGCGCGCATCAAGGACAAGACCCACAACCTGTACGGAATGGGCATGTTCAAGACCAGCTTCACCAAGACAGTCACCGACTTCGTGGGCTGCCACGACTACGTCCTGTCCCCGCTGCGGCACCGGCTCTGGGTCAAGGGCGGCGAAAAGGTCTTCCGCCGCATCGAAACCGCACGGACCGGCCGGCAGTTCTACTGACCTGCCGCCGCCGCACCCCACAGCCAACGCGACCCCAAAGGTCCGCCCGACCCCGTGCGGCCCTGCCCCCGAACACCTCCCGTCCAGCGCGTGCCCGCCAGGCCGCGACGAGTCCAGAAGAAGGTCACCCCTTGAATCCAGTTTCCGCCGCTACCGGGCTTGAATACGCCAACCTCAGCGACGCCGAATTTGAGGCCTTCGCCCTGAAGCACCCGCAGAACAGCTTCCTGCAGTCTGTCGATTTTGCCCGTTTCCAGCGCTCCCGCGGCCAGCAGGTGGAACTCTTCGGGGTCCGGCGCAACGGGGAACTCCTGGCGGCGGGGAAGCTCAACTACACCACTACGCGCCTCGGCTACACCGTCTGCGAATGCGCCAAGGGTCCCCTCATGGACTACACGGACCGTGAACAGGTAAGTGCCGTCGTCGAAGTTCTCCGCAAGCACGCGGCAGGCCGCAAGGCCGCCGAACTGCGGATCTCGCCGAATATCCGTTACATCGCCCGCGACGCCGACGGCGTCGAACACCCTGACATCGAGGACAACCGGCCGCTGGTGGCCGGCCTGGAACGGCTGGGATTCCGGCACCAGGGCCTGGACATGAACTTTGTCAACGTCAACTGGATGTTCATCAAGAACCTGGTGGGCATCCAGGACGCCGAAGAACTGATCATGAGCACCAGTTACCGGACCCGCAAAGCCATCCGTAAGGCGGAAAAGAACGGCGTCTTCCTGGAACAGGCCACCCTGGAAACCCTGGATGATTTCTACGGCGCCCTGAGCCGGGCCGGTGACGAAAAAGGATTCGTCTACCGTGAACGCGAATACTATGAACACCTGCTCCGCACCACCTCTGCGGAATTCACCAAGCTGATGATGGCCAAGATCGACATCCCGGCCTACCGGAAATCCATTACTGAGCGCCTGGCCACGGAGTCAGCCACCGCCGCAGATCTCCGCCGTGAAGTGGAGGAGACGGGCAGCAAGAAGAAGGCCAACCGCCTCAAAGTGGTCCAGGACTTGGTGGACAGCTACGAGCGCAGCCTGAAGGACATCGAAAGGTTCCCCGATTCCGTGGGGACCGCCACCGTGGCAGCCATCCACTTCGTCTGTTACGGGGACGAGGTGGTGTGCGTCATCGGCGGCACCGTGCAGGACTACATCTACTTCAATGGCGCCACCTCCCTGTACTGGGGAATGATGCTGCATGCGCTCGAGAAGGGATACCCCAGGTACAACTTCTACGGCACCTTCGGCATCTCCGGCCAGGACGAGGAAGGCCACGGCGGCTACGAATTCAAGAAGGGATTCGGCGGGGAAGTGGTCCAGCTGGTGGGCGACTTCGTCCTGCCGGTGCGGCCGGCCGTCTTCCACGCCAACCGGCTTGCCAGGTCCGCCGCGGCGGCTGCCCGCACGCTGCTGGGCAAGCTGCCTTCGAAGCGTGCAGCCTGACCGTCCATAAACCGCGTACAGGGAGGAAACGGGCATGACCGACCGGCCCCCACGGCCAGGCCACAGGCCGAAGACTGACGGCCTGCCCAAGACTGAATCGCTAACCCCTGCGCAGCTTCGCCAGGACGCAGCCGCCAAGAGGATGCTGCGCCGCCTGGTGCAGGGGGAGAACCCGCCAACGGCACCGTTGAGCATCGTGGACCGGCTGGCGGGCAGCCCGTATGCCAACCCCACCATCCAGGTGGGCGGCGTGGACACGTCCGCCCGGAAGACCCTGGACTTCGCCCTGCACCTGGCCGAGACCATGTTCCGGTACGGTGCCGGCGCCCTGGAGGTGGAGACCAGCATCATCGCCGTCACCGCGGCGCTGGGGCTGAAGAACATCGAGGTGGACATCACCAACCAGTCCGTGGGCATCAATTACGCGCCCAAGGACCAAACGCCCATCGCCTTGCTGCGGGTGGTGCGGTCCTGGACCAACAACTATGCCGGCCTGGCCAAGGTGCACCAGCTGGTCACGGACATCGTGGCCGGCGGCGTGGGCCGTGACGAAGCGATCCGCCGGCTCAACGAGGCCATCACCAGCCCCAAACCGTACCCGCGCTGGATGGTCACGGTGGCGTTCGGCATCTTCGCGGCCGTGTTCGTCGGCGTTCTGGGCGGCGGTCCCGTGTCCTCGGCAGTGGCGTTCGCGGCCAATATCGGCATCAGCCTGCTGGCCCGGCAACTCGGGCGCTGGCGGGTGCCGGACTTCTTCATCACCGCCAGTTGCTCCTTCGTGGTCACCATGCTGGCGCTGCTGCTCTGGCAGTTCGGCCTCACCGCGTCGCCGTCCATCGTGGTGGTGGGCGGCATCCTGCTGCTCCTGCCCACCGGACGCCTGGTGTCCTCTGTGCAGGACGCCATCAACGGCTTCCCGGTGACGGCGGCCGGACGGTTCCTGTCCACCCTGCTGACGTTCGGCGCGATCGTTGCAGGAATTGCTGTGGCCTTCGTGGTGGGGGAGTTGACCGGGCTGCAGCGCATCGACGTCACGCAGACCTTCCCGCCCGCCTACGATCTGTGGGTCCTCATCATCTTCGTGGCCACCGCAGTGATGGCCATCGGCATCACGGAACAGACCACCTGGAAGCTCCTGCTGCCCACGGCAGGCGTCGGCGTAGCGGGCTACCTTGTGCTGCTCGGCTGCGGCCTGCTCGGCATCGGCGACCGTTTCGCCCCCGCCATTGCCGCCGTCGTCATTGGCCTGCTGGCCAGGGTGGTGGCGCTGCGGATGGGGGCGCCCCAGCTCGTGGTGGCAGTTCCCGCCGCCCTGATCCTGCTGCCGGGCCTCACAATATTCCGTTCCATGTATGTCTTGACCGTCGAGGAGTCCGAAATCCTGGCCGGCGCGGGAGGAATGCTCAGTGCCGGGGCCATCGTGCTGGGAACGGCAGGGGGAATCGTCCTGGGTGACGTGCTGGCCCGTCCGCTGACCCGCAGCCTGGCGAGCAACGAGCGGCGCCGGGCCCGCCGCCGCTAGCTGCCGCCGCCGGTCCCCTAGATCTGGCCGACGGGAAGCTTCTTCTCGGCCTGGAATACATCCTCTACCCGGCCCTGCGCCCAGTATCCAGAGAGGGACACCTGCCGGCGCTCCAGGCCGCGCTGCTTGAAGAAGACTTCGCGGAGGGACTTCATGTAGCCGCGTTCGCCATGCGCAAACACATCCACAGTGCCGCCGGGCCACTCGGCCTCCGCCACTGCCTTGAGCAGCAGGTCGCTGGAACCTGCCGGAGTCCCGTTGCGGACCAGCCAGGTGATGTCCAGCCCGCCAGGAGCGGAGATGGGTTGGATGTCGGCCTCGGAACCAACCTCAAGGAAGGCAAGGCCGGTTGCGTCTGCCGGCAGCGCCTCGATGCAGGCGGCGATGGCCGGCAGCGCCGCTTCATCTCCGGCGAACAGGTACCAGTCGGCGTCCGGGTTGGGGTTGTAGGCCCCGCCGGGGCCTGTGAAGATGAGGGTCTCGCCAGGCTGGGCCGCGGCCGCCCAGGGACCAGCCAGGCCTTCGTCGCCATGGACTACAAAGTCGATGGCAAGCTCCCGGGCCTCCGGATCAACCCACCGCAGCGTGTAGGTGCGGGTGAACGGCCACTGTTCGCGCGGCATCGTTTCCCGGACAGCCCACAGGTCCAGCGGGGAGGGGTAATCCACGCCGGGCTGGGGGAAGACGATCTTCACATACCTGTCCACGAAGCCGTTGTTGGTGAAGTCGCTGAAGCCCTCGCCGCCGGCCACGATCCGGACCATGTGCGGGGACAGTTGCTCCTTGCGCAGCACGGTCAGGTTGACCTGGGGACGGCTCTTCTTCGTGGCGCTGGTGGCGGCAGGGACGGTGCTCATAAGGTAAGCCTAAGCTAGGGCGACGGCGGGAGCTCCCAGGTTACGGTCGACGCACCTTGTTCACGCAGCAGCTGGTTGACGCGGCTGAACGGCCGGGAGCCAAAGAACCCGCGGGAGGCGGACAGGGGGCTTGGGTGGGGACTGGCGACGGCGGGGGCACCGGCCAGGAGCGGCCGGACGCCCTCGGCCTCCTTGCCCCACAACACCGCCACGAGGGGCATCCTGGACCCGTCCGGGGCCCGGCGGCCGGCGAGCGCGGTGACTGCCGCCGTCGTAATCTCCTCCCAGCCCTTGCCCCGGTGGGACCCCGCGGCTCCTGCCCTGACCGTGAGCACGCGGTTCAGGAGCAGCACGCCCTGGTCCGTCCACGCCGACAGGTCGCCATGGGCGCGTGGCGGAACTCCGAGGTCCGATTCGAGCTCACGGTAGATGTTCACGAGGCTGCGGGGGAGGGGGCGCGTGCGCGGGTCGACGGAAAACGACAGCCCCACGGCGTGTCCCGGGGTGGGGTACGGATCCTGCCCAACAATGAGGACCTTCACCCGGTCAAGCGGCTGGCGGAAGGCGCGCAGGACGTTCGACGGCGGCGGCAGGAGTTGGTGCCCCGCCGCCTCTTCAGCGGCCAGGAAGGCCAGGACCGACCGGAGCCTGCCTTCCACTCCCTGCAGGGCTGCCGCCCAGTCCGGAGCCATCAGCTCTGCCAGGGGCAGGGCGGCCAGGTCAGCGAAGCGGATTCCGTCCGCCCGGTCCTGCTCCAGCTCGAAGAGCGCGTCCGATTCAAACATCGTTCCATTCTTGCAGGCCTCCTTGCAGGCGCTCGGCCCAAGCCCTCCCGCCGGCACCATCGGCTGCCCGCACGTGCGCAAATGACACTCGTGTTGTTCCACCGGTACCATGGGGGTGAGACATTACCGTAACCAGCGAAGGAGTGTGCCGTGGCGGAACCGGCCCGGGAACATCTGCCGGAGCAGGATCCACGGAAGTCCCTCCTGGCGGATTTCACCCTCCGTGAGTCCTCCCTCTCAGAGCGGGAACAGCAGATGCTGGCCCTGGAACGGCAGTGGTGGAAGTACGCAGGGGCCAAGGAACAGGCCATCCGCGACCTCTTCGACCTCTCCGCGACGCATTACTACCAGCTCCTCAACGCACTGATCGACCGCGAGGATGCCCTGGCCCACGATCCCATGCTGGTGAAGAGATTGCGTAGACTACGTACGTCGCGCCATCGCGCGCGCACTGCCCGGCGCCTGGGATCAGACGCTTAACACGCCCCAGGCCGGGAGAACCGCCGCAATCAACAAGGATGTCCTTCCACCATGACCAGATACGCCCGCGATGAATTCGACAAGGTCCCGGAGGCCGCGTCGCGACAAGGTGTCCACCGGACGGCTTCGGCCCCGTCACGGGTACGGCTGTGGCCCATCCTGGCGGTGGGAATGGCGGCCCTGGCCATTGGGCTGGTGTCCTTCCTGATCCTTCCCAAGCTGGGGCTCAACGCCACGGTCAGCCAAGCCTCGGCAAACGTGGAGGCATCACCGCTGGCCGGCACCGGAACCACCCCACCGTCCACGCAGGCATCCGCTCCCCCTGCCGCGACCGGGCCGTCTGCCTCGTCCGTGCAAACCCCGAGCAGCGACCCCGAGCCCCTGGCGAGCCCTTCTGCCACTCCCCAGGCCGCCGTCGACAGGACCCAGGCCGTTGCCGTCTATAACGCAGCAGGGACGGCAGGGCTGGCCAGCCGGGTGGGCGGAACGGTCCAAGCGGACGGGTGGCGCCTGGGCCAGGTAGGCAACTGGTCCGGAGCCCCCCAGAAATCCTCCGTGATCTTTTACTCCGGCCCCCAGCAGCTGGCCAGCGCGCAGGCCCTTGCTGAGCTGCTCAACATCCCCACCGTGGTGAGCAGCACCGAATTCCAGGTGCCGCTGGTGGTAGTGCTCGGCCCCGGGTACCGGTAACCGCACCCTCTCCCGTCACACCTGCATAACGTTCCTGGTTCCGGGCAGGCCGCTGTCAGGGTCGGGCTGCGGGGATTGGCTAGAGTGATTTCCAGGCCAGGGCCTGCCCGGCTTGACGCCCCACGGTCCGGTCCCGCCCGGCCCCCAACGGAAAGAGTTGTTCATCATGGCACTGGGAACCGTCAAGTGGTTCAACGCTGAGAAGGGCTATGGCTTCATCACCGTTGACGGCTCCGGTGACGACGTCTTTGTCCACTGGTCCGCGATTCAGGGGGAGGGCTACCGTGCCCTCGATGAGGGACAGCGGGTGCAGCTGGACCTCGGTGAGGGCGAAAAGGGCCCGCAGGCGGAAAACGTCCGGCCCGCCCAGTGACCCGGTTGTACCGTTCCACAGTCCGCGTCCGCCCGGCGCTGGCCGTTTCCCTGGGAGCCGTCCTGGCGGTCACGGCATGCTCGGGGGCCGGCGGCAACGCCCGGGTGGACACACCGGAAGCCTCCGGAGACGGTGTGCTCCGGGTTGGCCTGATCCTGGACAACACCGGGAACAACGCCTTCCTTAATGCGCCCCAGCTGGCCGCCGCCAAGCTGGCCATTCAGGAGATCAACGCCGCGGGCGGACACAAAGGCCGTCCGGTGGAGCTGCTCCCGGCGCATCCGGACCATGAAGCCGCAGGGCAGGCGAAGGACCTCGCGGCTGCCAAAGCGGATGTGGTCATTGGACCGACAGATTCCAGCCACGCGACCGCCGCTGTGGACGTCCTGTCCCGTGCGCACATACCCCTCATCTCGCCGGCCAACACCGCTGCCGCCCTCTCCGGAATCGCCAGCGGAGGCTACTACTTCCGCACCGCTGCCGCTGACGTCGCACAAGGACCCGTGCTCGCCAAACTCGCCAGGGACGCCGGGGCCGCCACCATCAGCGTGCTGCACCAGGAAGGCGCCTACGGCAAGGACCTCTCGGCTGCCGTCACGGAGGCTGCCCAACAAGCCGGCCTCACGGTCCTGCCCGGGGCCGGCTTCAAGCCAGGCGACCCCGCCCAGGCCGCGCGCTCCACCGCCAAGGCCAACCCGGACGCCGTCGTCCTCATTGCCCGGGAAGGTGCACAGGGGGCATTGGCCGAGCTGAACAATTCCGGCCTCAACGGTTCGAGAATCATCCTCAGCGACGGCGGCTTCGCCCGCTACGGATCCGGGCTCGCCTCCCGGGTCCTGGACGGAGCCCGCGCCGTCGTCCCCGGCCAGCTGCCCACTGCCGCCTTCCAGGGGAGACTCCTGGGCGTGGATCCTTCCCTGAAGGACGTTTCCTATGCTGCTGAAACCTACGACGCCGTAACGCTGGCGGCACTGGCTGCTGCCAGGGCCCAGGACGACGCGGGGCGCTCCATCGCCGCCAACCTGATCCCGGTATCGGGCGGAACTGCACCTGCGGGCGGTGGCAGTGCAGGTGCATCGCCGCCGGCCCCGTGCCTGACATACAAGGAGTGCCTGGGCGGGCTGGCTGCCAGCAAGGACATCAATTACGACGGGGAATCGGGGTCAGTTGCCTTCGATTCCAACGGGGATATCACCAGCGCCGTTTTCTCCGTCTATAAATACGGCCCGGACAACAACCCCAGCCCCACAGGCCGGGAGACGGCCGGGCGCGCCGGCTGATCGCCCTGGGCGAAGCGGCTCCCTTCACCCGTCTCTGCGGCGTCTTTTCGCTTGCACTCTCACCTGGGGAGTGCTAATTATTGAGTTAGCACTCTGACGTACCGACTGCTAAAGCAAAGCCTGGTTCCGGCCGGCAGCGCCTGGCAACCGGTCGAGGAGCGAAAGAAACACCTCACTTCAGTGAGATCCCCACCCGGAGGCATACAGAGGCCGCCGCCAAAGGATCGTCCGTCGCGGGCACTGCAGCGGAGGTTCATTCTTAACGACTGTCCCGAAAGGACTACTGCCGTTATGGCCAAGATCATTGCATTTGATGAAGAGGCACGCCGCGGCCTTGAGCGTGGCCTGAACACCCTCGCCGACGCCGTTAAGGTCACCCTCGGCCCGCGGGGACGCAACGTCGTCCTCGAAAAGAAGTGGGGCGCCCCCACGATCACCAACGATGGTGTTTCCATCGCCAAGGAGATCGAGCTGGACGATCCTTACGAGAAGATCGGCGCCGAGCTGGTCAAGGAAGTTGCCAAGAAGACCGACGACGTTGCCGGTGACGGCACCACCACGGCTACCGTGCTGGCACAGGCCCTGGTCAAGGAAGGCCTGCGCAACGTTGCCGCCGGCGCCGACCCGCTGTCCCTCAAGCGCGGCATCGAGAAGGCCGTTGACGCCGTCACCGCCGAGCTGCTGAACTCCGCCAAGGAAATCGAAACCAAGGAAGAGATCGCGGCCACCGCCTCCATCTCTGCCGGTGACGACGAAATTGGTGCGCTCATCGCCGAAGCCCTGGACAAGGTGGGCAAGGAAGGCGTCATCACCGTCGAGGAGTCCAACACCTTCGGCCTGGAGCTCGAGCTCACCGAAGGCATGCGCTTCGACAAGGGCTACATTTCCGCCTACTTCGTCACGGACACCGAGCGCCAGGAAACGGTCCTCGAGGATCCGTACATCCTGATCGTCAACTCCAAGATCTCCAACGTCAAGGAACTGGTTGCTGTCCTGGAAAAGGTCATGCAGTCCAACAAGCCGCTGCTGATCATCGCGGAGGACATCGAGGGCGAGGCCCTGGCCACCCTGATCGTCAACAAGATCCGTGGCACTTTCAAGTCCGTCGCCGTCAAGGCTCCGGGCTTCGGTGACCGCCGGAAGGCCCAGCTGGCTGACATTGCCGTCCTCACCGGCGGCCAGGTCATTTCCGAAGAGGTTGGACTCAAGCTGGAGAACGCCGGCCTGGAGCTCCTGGGCCAGGCCCGCAAGGTTGTTGTCACCAAGGACGAGACCACCATCGTCGAAGGTGCCGGCGACGCCGACCAGATCGCCGGCCGCGTTTCCCAGATCCGCGCCGAGATCGAGAACTCGGACTCCGACTACGACCGCGAGAAGCTGCAGGAACGCCTGGCCAAGCTGGCCGGCGGCGTTGCAGTCATCAAGGCCGGTGCCGCCACCGAAGTTGAGCTCAAGGAACGCAAGCACCGCATCGAGGACGCAGTCCGCAACGCCAAGGCTGCAGTTGAGGAAGGCATCGTTGCCGGTGGCGGCGTGGCCCTGATCCAGGCCGGTGCCAAGGCGTTCGCCAACCTGCAGCTGTCCGGTGACGAAGCAACCGGCGCCAACATCGTCCGTGTTGCCATCGACGCTCCGCTGAAGCAGATCGCCTTCAACGCGGGCCTCGAGCCCGGCGTGGTTGTGGACAAGGTCCGCGGGCTCCCCGCAGGCCACGGCCTCAACGCAGCAACCGGCGAGTACGTCGACCTGCTGGCTGCCGGCGTCAACGATCCCGTCAAGGTAACCCGCTCTGCCCTGCAGAACGCGGCTTCCATCGCCGGCCTGTTCCTCACCACCGAAGCAGTGGTGGCTGACAAGCCGGAGAAGAACGCTGCCCCCGCAGGCGGAGACGACATGGGCGGCATGGGTGGCATGGGCGGCTTCTAAGCCTTCCTGCCGGGACCTGTCCCGCTAAACAAAATGCGGCCCCCTCGTTCGCGAGGGGGCCGCATTCTTGTGTCCGGTGGGATTACTTCCGGGCCGAGTCCAGCATTCCTTGGACTTCCTTCTTGAAGGCTTCCGCCGCAGCCTGGGGAGTCATCCGGTCATACAGCACTTCATCCGTGTACCGCTTGATGACGTTCTGGACACTGCCCGCACCCACTGGCGGGACCGGCGGTGCCTCCTTGATGTCCGGCGCGATGTCCTTCAGGAATCCAACCACGGTGGTGTCGGCCGGCTTGAGTTGCGGAGTGATGCCGGCAACGATCTCCGAATTCGTGGGGACGCCCCTGTCCGTCATCAGGATGGCGCCCGCCTCGGGGCTGTTGGTGAGGTAGTTGATGAACTCGGCAGCCTGCTGGGGATGCTTTGAGCGGGAGGAAGCTGACCAGAACATGGTGGGCTTGTAGTACATGCCGTTGCCGGCCGAGGTGCCGCCGACGCTGGGGGCCCGCAGCATCTTGATGCTGCTGCCGGTGGTGGCTTGAAGCGAACCAAGCTGGTTGGTCCACCACCAGGCCATGCCCACCCGGTTCGTTCCAAACAGGCTTTCCTCCAGGCCGGCGCCTGCGTCCTCGGTGGCCACGGTGGCCGGCGGGCTGGCCTTGGAGTCGCGTTGTTCCTTGAGCCGTTCCCAGAAGGATGCCGCAGTGGCGGTCTCAAAGTCGAGCTTGCCGTCCGCCGAGTACAGGTTCTCCCCGTGCTGGCGGAGCCAGATGATCAGGTCCGCTTCGTTGCTCCCATAAGCGGCCCCGTAGCTCTTTCCGTCTCCTGCGGCGCTGATCTTCGCCGCCGTCTCCACGAAGTCTTTCCACGTCCACGTCTTGTCGTCCGGAACAGGCACTCCCGCGTCCTGGAACACCTTGGTGTTGGCCATGATGACGTAGGCGTTCTGGCCTGTGCTCAGGCCGTACTGGGCGCCGTCGTACTGGCCGGAGGCCAGTGCTTCCTTGTCGAGTTTTGAGGTATCGATGCCGTTCTGCTTGGACAGGTCCAGCAGCGCTCCGCGCCCGCCGTACTCGGCGATGTATTTCTGGTCCATCTGGATGACGTCCGGCGCATCATTGGCGGCAGTTTTCGTTGCGAGCTTGTCCCAGTAGCTGGACCATTCGCCCGGTTCCGCCTTGATCTTGATGTTGGGGTGCGATGCTTCAAAGGCCGCGATGACCTTGTCCGTCTGTGAGTTCAGGTATTCATTTCCCCACCAGGCGAACCGCAGGGTGACCTGGCCGTTGTCGCCTGACCCGCCGGGGGCTCCGCAGCCCGTGGCCAGGATGGAAAGGGCCAGTGCGGCGGCACCCAGCTGGAAGCGGCGCCGGCTTACGGCTGGAGTCGTCATTGATGTTCCTTCCGGATTGGCTCCTCCTGGGCGGGGCAGCAACCGCCGCTAACCCACTTGCGCGAGAAACCGTTTTCTTAACTAGTGCTGTGATTGTTTCGCGCGATCGCCGCTCGAGTCAAGAACTTTCGGTAAACGTTTTCCCATCGCTTCGACCGGCCACGCCTGTTTGCCGCTTTCCTCGCCCTTGGCCTGGCCCCGCCCTGCACGCCCCGCTCAAGTGTGCAACGGCGCGGTTGAACGCCCATGATGCCCCCCGCCAATGGCATTCCGTTGTCGGTGGCTTCTGGCAGGATGGATTGGTGACGATTACTGCAGCGGCTGATGGTTCGGCCTTGGGAAATCCCGGTCCGGCCGGTTGGGCCTGGTACGTGAATGACGATTGCTGGCGGGCCGGCGGCTGGCCGCACGGCACCAACAACCAGGGCGAGCTGATGGCTGTCCTGGATCTCCTGCGGGCCACCGCGCATCTGCCTGGGGAGGACCTGCGCATCCTTTGCGACAGCCAGTATGTCATCAACTCAATTACCAAGTGGATGCCGGGCTGGAAGCGCAAGGGCTGGCGCAAGGCCGATGGCAAGCCCGTCCTGAACGTGGAACTCCTGAAGGAACTCGACCGAGAACTGGCCGGCCGGACCTACACGTTTGAGTGGGTCAAGGGCCACGCCGGACATGAGCTGAACGAGGCCGCCGACGAACGGGCCAGGGCCGCGGCGACCGCGTACCAGCAGGGAGTGGCAGCGAGGTCCGGCCCCGGTTTCCCCGGCGGGCACCATCCGGGCACACACCAGGCCGCTTCCGGGCGAAGCGCGAATGCCCATTCATCCTCGGGCAGGGCGTCGCAGCCCGCCACCCTGGGCATCCCTTCCGCAACCTTTAACATCCCGGCCAGCGCGTCTGCACGCCGGGCAGCCGGAGCCGGCGCCAGCGCACCTGTGGCGGGGGGCGGCCAGCCCCGGATTACCCCTGAACCGGTCACTGCCTTCGATGAACTTGACCTGTTCAGCGAACTGGACAGCGAGGCCCTTGAAGAGGCCGAGGCAACGCAGCAGGCCGGCTCCATCCCGCCCGAGGCGCTGGTGGAGGAGCTCGAACGCGAGCTGCTGGGCCCACTGGTCCGGGGGGATATTGGCCGGACCGCTGTCCTGCTGCACCCGGACTTCATGGAGATCGGCAGCTCTGGAAGGGTCTGGACCCGGGACGCCATGATGATGGCCCTCGAAGAGGACCCAGGGGAACGGACCGACATCGAGATTCTGGGCGCTGACCGCATCGGTGCCGGCGCCGTCCTCCTGACGTACCGGAGTTTCGCCCGCTCCGGCACCACGCTGCGCAGCTCGCTGTGGGTCCTGGACGGCGACCGGTGGCGGCTGCGGTTCCATCAGGGAACGCCGGAAGCCTAAGGCCCCTCCGGCTGGGGGGACTGTCAGCTGAACCGCTGCGTGTTTCCCTGCTCGGCTTGGGCATACGTGGCGGCGGCAGAGGCCAGGGCCGCGTTGATGGACGCCAGCGACGCCTCCACCCGGCCTTGGGTGATGGTCCATTCGGTGACGAGCGCCTGGAAGCTGGTGGCCGCGGAACCGCGCCAGGAACCCTGCAGTTCGTCGAGGCCGCGCTTCATTGTCTGCACGTCCGCACTGATCCGGTCCACGGTTGCCTGGACGTTGGCGGACTTCAGCTGCAGTAATTCGGTGTCGACGGAAATGATGCTCATGGCTGTCCCTTTCGAACGGCGGGCTGAACGCCCGCGCCCGGCGGATCCGGGCTGCTGGGACGAGCCTACGGAGCATGGGCAGGAGGCAGCCATGGGCGGCAGGCTATATGTGGATAACCGATCCGCCGCTGGCTTCGGCAGCGGCAGCAACGTCCTGCGCGTCCGCGCCGTCGGTGCCGGCTGCATCCTCACGCCGCGGAAGGCTGACCACCAGCGTGGCGCCGCCGCCGTCGGTCCTTTCCACCCTTACCGACCCGCCGTGTGATCCCACGATCGCCGCCACGATGGCAAGCCCAAGGCCGCTGCCGCCCGTCTCCCTGGTCCGGGACGTGTCAGCCCGGTAGAAGCGTTCAAAGACCTTGGCGGCGTCCTCTTCCGAAATGCCCGGACCATGGTCCCGCACTTCGATGACCGAGCGTTCCCCGCCGTCGGTCCTGCGGACCCCAACGGCGAGTTCGATGGGGCTGGCCTCCGGGGAGTAGCGCAGCGCGTTGCCCACGAGGTTGCCCACTACCTGGCGCAGCTTGGCCTCGTCCCCAAGCACGGGGGCCGGTGCCGCTGGTCCGCCGTCGAGCCCGGTGAGCGAAATCAGCCGGGACCGGTCACTGGCCTGGGTGTCAACCACTGCGTCGTGTGCAATGAGCTGAAGGTCCACAGGCTTCTGCTGCAGCGGCCGCTGTTCATCGAGGCGGGCCAGCAGGAGCAGGTCCTCCACCATGGACCCCATGCGTTTGGCTTCGCTTTCTATCCTGCCCATGGCTGTGGCAACGTCTTCATCTGTGGCCAGGGCGCCATGGCGGTACAGCTCCGAGAATCCCCGGATGGTGACCAGGGGAGTGCGCAGCTCGTGGGAGGCGTCAGCGGCGAAGCGGCGCATCCGTGCTTCGGAGGCAGTCCTGGCAGCGAACGCGGTCTCGATGTGCGCCAGCATGGCATTCAGCGAACTGCTCAGCCTGCCAAGCTCGGTAGCCGGGTTCTCCACCTCCACACGGCGGGAGAGGTCGCCGGCGGCAATCGCAGCCGCCGTTTTCTCCACGCGGGCCAGCGGCCGGAAGGACCGCGACACGGTCCAGCTGGCAATCAGCGAGGCCAGCAGCAGCGTCAACAGGCCCACGCCGGTGACTACCAGGGTGGCATGCTTGAGGACATCGTCAACGCTCTCCAGGGGCAGTCCGATGACCACCACGGCGGTGGTCTGGCCGTTCTGGACGGTCACTGCAACCACCCGCCAGTTTTCCCCGTCAGTCCCGCGTACCTGGAAGGGAACCAGCCCGCGGGCCTGTGCCTGCTCCACGGTGATGGCGCTGATGTCGGGGTGGTCGGCGGGATCCCCGCCGAACGTGTACGGCTCCTCACCCGGGGCGAAGAGCATCAGCGAATAGTCGGTGGGAATGGAACTGGGCGCCTGCAGCTGGGTGAACGAGCGTTGTTTCCGGGCAGAGTCGACGGCGGCATTCAGCTTGTCGTCCACCTGGCCTTGGAGATAGCTGTGCAGCAGCGTCAGCGTGACCGCCCCGGTTACCGTCAGGGCCACGATCAGCAGGGCCATGATCATGGCCACCAGCTGGGACCTGAGCGAGGCCGACTTCCACCGCTTAAGCAAGATCAGCGCTTTTCAGCCGTCCGCAGCACGTAGCCCACGCCGCGCTTGGTCTGGATGAGGGCAGGCGCCTCCGGGTCGATGTCCACTTTCCGCCGGAGGTAGGAGATGTAGGACTCCACGATGGAGGCGTCGCCGTTAAAGTTGTACTCCCAGACGTGGTCCAGGATCTGCGACTTGGACAGGACCCGGTTGGGGTTGAGCATGAGGTAGCGCAGCAGCTTGAATTCGGTGGGGGAGAGTTCGATGACGGTACCCCCGCGCCGCACCTCGTGGGCGTCGTCGTCGAGTTCCAGGTCGTCGACCCGGATCACCGCGTCATCGTCCAGGAGGGGCTGCGTCCGGCGGAGCACGGCGCGGATCCGCGCCACCACTTCGTCGAGGCTAAATGGTTTGGTCACGTAGTCGTCGCCGCCTACCGTAAGCCCGGTGACTTTGTCCTCGGTGTCGTCTTTCGCTGTGAGGAAGAGGACAGGGAAGTGCTTTCCGGAGGCACGGAGCCGGCGGGTGACGGTGAACCCATCCATGTCCGGGAGCATGACGTCCAGTACGGCCAGGTCAGGGGCGTGGGTATCGGCTGCGGCCAGGGCGTCGCGCCCGTTCGCAGCGGAGACCACCTCGAAGCCGGCGAACCGCAATGAGGTGGAGAGGAGCTCCCGGATGTTGGGTTCATCATCGACGACGAGCAGCCTGGCTTCTGGACCGTTCTTGTTCATGCTCCCATCATGCTCCCAGTGTCTGGGAGTTGTCTGGATATTCGTTGTGAGCATGATGGGCGGGCGCCTGCCCTTACCAGTCCATGGTTCCAGGGTCTCCCTTGAAGGGCCCCACCACGCGGCTGGTGATCCAGCCGCCGTAGAAGCGGCCGGGCTGCGCCCGCACCCGTTCGCCGTCCACTTCGCAGTAGTCCATCCTTCCCGGGTAGACGGCAACCCGGTCAGCGAGCACCTCAAACCCGGAGGCCGGCTGGGGATACGACCAGGCAGCGCCCTCCGCCTCTTTCCCGCCGCCGCGCACGGTCAGGTAGTCCGCCGCGCCCTTGAATTCGCAGAAGCTGCTGCCCGCAGCGGGCTCCAGCGCGCCGGGGACAAATGCAGACTGCCGGACGTAGTACACCGGCGGATGGCTGGTCTCAAGAACGCGGAGGGAATCGGTGGTGTCAAGGATTACCTCGCCGCCGAGGACGATGCGTACCCGTTCCGTGCTCGGTTCGATCCGCGGCGGACGGGGATAGTCCCAGGCGGACTCCTGGCCGGGTCCGGGCACATCGGGAATGATTCGTGGACTCATGCTTCCAGTGTGCGTCCCGGACCGCTGTTGCGCACGCTTGCGCTCGCGGGAACCCAATTCTCGGCAAGAACGTTCCGCGCCCCGCGTCTTCCGCAGCCATGTCCCCGGGAATACAGTGATGCTTGCCGGGCGGTCAAGCCGGCACCAGCGTTCCAACGGATCACCTGTTGCTGCCTGTACCTCTGCCGGTGACCCTGCGCCAACCACGGTAGTTACCCGATTGTTCCTGGCCCATCGAAGGGGATAGACCATCATGACTGACCTGAGTGCTTCTGAAAACGCAACTGCCAACGAACGCAGCATCCGTGACTGGGCAGACCTTGCCGAGGAGATGTGGTCCTATCTCACCGGCAAAGGTGCTGCGATCAATTACCAGTTCATCGATATGACGGTGGAAGTTCCACGGGACATTGGCCCTGATGCGCCGCGTGCCACCTGGAAGCTCAACGGCAGCCTGCGCGTCACCACCAGTGACAGGGATGCCGCCGGGTCGGACGCGAACCGCGGCTGACGGACATGCCGGAGTACCGTCTGGACCTTGACCTGGACTTCTCATACACGGACGGGGCCGGCGCTGTCACAACGGGCAGCGCCAAGGCTGCCGGGACCGAAGTAACGGTGTCCCTGGCGGGCCTGGCACCCTTGACCGGCGGTGGGCTGCCCTCCCTGGAGGAGATCAAACCGCTGGCAGAGCTGCTGGCCGGCAAAGGGGTCAGCATCACCGTGGCCGGCCCTGACGGAAACATCCTCAGCCTGGGCAAGGTGGACGGCCCTGCCTCACAGCGGCTGATTACGCGTTCGCCCCACATCAAGCTCGGGAAGCTCGGCTCCCTGCTGCCGCTGGTCCGGCAGGGCAGGCGGAAGCCCAAGGGCATGCCGCTGTTGCCGCCGTCCACACCCCTGCCGCTGGTGCCTACCGTCCAGCGGAAGATCAAGCGCCGCATCACCACCACCCACTACGCCAGGGGCGGTGGCCGGCCGCGGCTGATCTTTGTCCAGGACGCCGCGACCTGGACCGGACAGATTCCGCGGGAGGTGACCCTGACGGCAGACGTTACAACGATCGGTAGCGGCGCGGGGGCGGATGTGCGGCTGGACGGCCTGGAGGAGCTGCACGCCGAGATCAGGCACGACGGGCAGGACGAATATGTCCTGGTGCCAAACGGGCCCGTGAGCGGCAGCGTCTCCCGGACCGGGCCATCTGTCCTGCGGACTGGGGCAAGGATCCAGATGGGGCAGTGGTGCCTGGCCTTTTTCCGGGAGGAGTTTGCGGACCACGGCCGTCCCTACGGCGGCCGCAGCGGCGGGGAGCTGGCCTACGAACGTCCGCAGCTCGACCCCAGGACAGGCACCATGGAGCGGGACAGTTCCGAGGGCGTGACGTGAACGGCGTGCGGGGCGGCTACTCCGCCGCGTGCACGTCCTTGGCGTCCATGATCCGGTAGGCATACCCCTGTTCGGCCAGGAACCGCTGGCGTTTAGCGGCGAAGTCCTGGTCCAGGGTGTCGCGTGCCACCAGCGAGTAGAAGCGTGCCGCCCGGCCGTCTTTCTTGGGCCGCAGCAGCCGCCCCAGCCTTTGCGCCTCCTCCTGGCGGGAGCCAAAGGAGCCGGAGACCTGGATGGCCACCGAGGCCTCCGGCAGGTCGATGGAGAAGTTGGCCACCTTGGACACCACAAGGGTCTGCAGTTCCCCGGCGCGGAACGCGTCAAAAAGTTTCTGCCGTACCTTGACGGAGGTATCGCCCTTGATCACCGGTGCCTGCAGGCGCTCGCCGAGGTCGTCCAGCTGGTCGATGTACTGGCCGATCACCAGCAGCTGCTCTCCGGCGTGCCGTGCCACCAGCTGCTCCACCACCTGCGTCTTGGATTCGGAGGTGGCGCACAGCCGGTACTTGTCGGCGTCGTCGGCCATGGCGTAGGCAACGCGTTCGTCCTTTGGCAGGTCGACGCGGACCTCCACACAGTCGGCAGGCGCGATGTAGCCCTGGGATTCGATGTCCTTCCAGGGCGCGTCGTACCGCTTGGGCCCGATCAGGCTGAACACCTCGCCCTCGCGCCCGTCCTCCCGCACCAGCGTGGCGGTCAGCCCAAGGCGGCGGCGGGCCTGCAGGTCCGCCGTCATCCTGAAGATCGGTGCCGGCAGCAGGTGGACCTCGTCGTAGATGATCAGTCCCCAGTCATGGCCGTCCACCAGCTCCAGGTGGGGGTAGATGCCGCCGCGCTTGGTGGTCAGTACCTGGTAGGTGGCGATGGTCACCGGCCGGACCTCTTTCAGGGCTCCGGAGTATTCGCCCACTTCCTCCTCCGTGAGGGAGGTGCGCCGCAGCAGTTCGTCCTTCCACTGCCGGGCGGCGACGGTGTTGGTGACCAGGATCAGAGTGGTGGTGGACCCGGTGGCCATGGCGGCAGCCCCCACCAGCGTCTTGCCGGCGCCGCAGGGCAGCACCACTACGCCGCTGCCGCCCGCCCAGAAGTTTTCGCTGGCCAGGCGCTGGTACGGGCGCAGTTCCCAGCCGTCCTCGTTGAGCGAGATCAGGTGCGGCGTGCCGTCCACGTAGCCGGCCAGGTCCTCTGCCGGCCAGCCGAGCTTCAGCAGCAGCTGCTTGAGCTGCCCGCGCTGGGAGGCGTGCACAACCACCGTCTCGCCGTCGATCCTCGGGCCCAGCAGCGGCGCAATCTTCTTGGCACGGATCACTTCCTCCAGGACCGGATAATCGTCCGTCCGCATGACCAGTCCGTGGCGCGGGTCCTTTTCGAGGCGCAGCCGGCCGTACCGGGACATGGTTTCCTCCACGTCGATCAGCAGCGAGTGTGGAACCGGAAAGCGCGAGTACTTCAGGAGCGCGTCCAGCACCTTTTCCGCGTCCAGTCCGGCGGCACGGGCGTTCCACAGTCCCAATGGGGTCAACCGGTAGCTGTGCATGTGCTCGGGCGCCCGCTCCAGCTCCGCGAATGGCGCGATGGCGTGCCGGGCCTCGGTGGCCAGCTCATGGTCCACCTCGAGGAGGATGGTCTTATCGCTTTGGACGATCAGGGGTCCGTCGGTCACGCGGGGAATCCTTTACTGGCGCAGTTCCTCTGCGGCCTCAATGTCGATGATGCGGTGGACGGACAGGACCCGTTCGGTGTCCTTGGCAGGATCGAACACGCGGACCCGGCCCCCGCTTACAGAGAGCGGAACAACAACTTCCAGGCTGGCATTCCCCAGGTTGTCCACCACATTCATGTTGATCCGTTGCTTCAGCCGGATGGCCCGTTGCAGCGCTTCAAGCCCCAGCTGGGTGGCTGCCTCGCCGTCCGCGGCGCCGGAGTGGTGTCCGACGGCGGGGCCGGCCTGCCGCAGGACGTCCAGCTGGGCTTCGACCTCCTCCGCCGCCGGCGCAATCCCCGGAGCGCTGTAGACAGGACGGGGGCTTTCCTGCGCTGCGGCAGCCCGGCGCAAGTGCGCGGCGGGTTCGGTCCCGTCGATGGACGGGGAGAGGCCTAGGTTCTTGAGTGCGGCGGCCAGTTCGCGCGGCGGTGCCGATGACGTCAGGACCGTGGGGGAAAGCCTGGCCAGGCCAAGCTGCGCCGCCTTGGGTCCTGCCAGCAACTCCCGGAGTGCGGCTTCATCATCGCTCTGGATGAAGCTTGCGGCCTGGCCCACCCGAAGGCTGCCGTGCCGGGAAGCGGTGTCCTCCACCAGGTACTCCAGCGGCTGGGGAACAGCGGTGGCGGAGTGTTCCCGCAGGAATGCCAGCAGGCCGGCGGCGTCGTAGCCCTCGTCGAGTGCGCGTTTGATGGACGTCGCCGAGAACCGGTAGATGGTGGCCGGCCCCCGCCCCTCGGCATCGGCCATGACCAGGAGTTTTTCGGTCAGGGCGGGAGCGAGGTAGCCGGGCGCCACAGCGGTGAGGTCGGCCTGCAGCAGCACGTGGTTCAGGGCCGCCGGGAGGTGTTC
This sequence comes from Arthrobacter sp. SLBN-122, assembly GCF_006715165.1. Classification (NCBI taxonomy): domain Bacteria; kingdom Bacillati; phylum Actinomycetota; class Actinomycetes; order Micrococcales; family Micrococcaceae; genus Arthrobacter; species Arthrobacter sp. SLBN-122. The sequence goes on from NZ_VFMS01000001.1 coordinate 2,809,568, forward strand.
ACCCAGGATGGCCAGGGCGGCATCGGGGTCGTCTTCGGCGAAGGCGCTCCCTAATTGGCTCAGGGCCCCCGATCCCACCAGGCCCAGCAGCTCCGCCTCGGCGAGCACCCCGCGGATGAGGGAACTGAACCGCCGGGCCATCCGCGGCTGTGACCATTCCGCACGCTCCAGGACCGCAGCGGCGTCAAGGACGGGCACGGCACCGTCCGGCTCTTCGGCTTCGAGGGTGAGTTCGTGCAGGATCTCCAGGATGCGCTTGCGGACCACGGGCGCGTCAGGCCGCTGCGCCCCGGCGGACAATGCCGCGATGGTGGTTCCTGCTGCGCCCCGGGACGGGGCCCCCGGCGCCGTGTTCACGGGCTGGCCCACCATGGAGGGCACGCGCTCGCTGGCCAGCCAGGCGTTCACCAGCCACAGCCACTGTTCCTGCCGCGGCAGCACCAGCCACTCCAGCTGCGGCGGCTGCACCCATGACGACGAGTCGACGTCGAGGCGGATCAGCCCTGCCAGGCCGCACAGCTCCAGCAGCCGGCCGGCTGCGTCCTGGTCAATGCGCAGCTGGTCGGACAGCCGGCGCATCTCGCGGACCCCCACGCCTCCGCTGCGCAGCGTGGACAGCGGGGTTTCCCTGACGGCATGCAGCAGTTCGGAGACCAGTCGCAGGGTTTCCGAGATGGCGCTGAGCGCTGCGTTCCTGCGCAGCGCCGCGGTGGTCCGGCCCAGCTCCGGAACCGGCGGTGACAGGGTGAAGTCGTTGATGATTGCGCCGCCGCGCAGGGCCAGCCCCACGCTGTGCGGCAGCTCCACGTGGGCGGCGTCCAGCGGAACCAGCAGCCCGCGCGCAAGGAGCCAGTCAACGGGCCCGACGTCGGCACCCTCCGTGGTGACCGATGCCTTCCGTTGCGCCTGGGGGACGGCACCCATGGCCCAGTTGCGGAACCGGGCGAGCAGCGCCGTCGTCCGTTCCGGAGCGTTGGCGAGGATGTCCCGCAGTGCCTCGGGGGAGGAGGTCCAGTGCTGGAGCGCAAGGGCCGCCTCCATGGGCGTGGTGGCATCGTGGATGGCAAAGCCGCTGCGGTGCAGCTCGGATACCAGCTGGACCACACGTTGGGCGAAGGCAGGCTGAAGGCGGACCAGTTCCGTGTAGCTGCGGCCCAACCCGGCGGGATAGATTCCCACCACATCCTTGAGGGAACCGACGGGAAGGTAGAAGTGTTGCGCGGCAGCCTGGGGCGGGGTGCCGTGCGGGGGAATGGCAGGGTGTGCCAGGGCAAGTTCCTGCAGGGTCGCCATGATTTGTTCGACGACGGCCAGCGACGCACCCCGCACCAGCTGGTGCAGGTGCTCGGTCGAGGCGCTGTGGCCGGTATCTGTGTTGGTGCACAGGTGGAGGGTCTCGAGGACCTGCATCTGCGGCCGGTTGAGGCGCTCCAGGGCGCGCTGCACGCTGACTCGTGAACTGGCCCGGGCCGCCAGCGCGGCGAAGTCCGGAACAGGCGGGGAAATGAGGTCCGGCCGCGCGGCGAACAACGCGCGCAACGAGTCGTTGCTGCGCGCCTCCAGGTCCTTGCCGAGCGCACGAATGAGGGACATTAGTTCAACGTTACCGCGGCTCCCGCTTCCCCGCCCGGCGCCGGGCGGCAACCCCGTCCAGGACCAGCAGGAGCATCAGGATGAAGGCGACCGGGAGGCCGTACAGGGCCGAGTAGGTGACCCATGCCGGGGCGACGGAGTTCCCGAAGGCCAGCGCCATGACCGTCCCCACGGCGACGAGGGAAAGCACGGCAATAACTGCGGCGAGGACCATCAACGGCCGCCGGTAACGCGATGGAGTCATGGACGTAACCGTACAGCGGCCGGGCCGCCGCCCGTGAAAGCCGTGGAGCTTGCGCCTGGGGCGGAACGGTGCGGCCGGAAGCATGATTAGGGCATGCGGCAGGATAACCTTGAAGGATACAGACCAACACGGTTTGCGCTGGCCATACCCTGAACCCGCACGACAATGCGGACGCGGTGGCAGCGGGCCGTGTCTCATGACAGCAGAACGAAGAAGGTTGATTACGTGCCTACCGGCAAGGTCAAGTGGTATGACAAGGACAAGGGCTTTGGCTTCCTCGCAGGCGAAGACGGCCAGGAGGTCTTCCTGCCCAAGTCGTCACTGCCCGAGGGAGTGACGGAACTGAAGGCGGGCACCCGGGTGGAATTCGGGGTGGCGGACGGCCGCAAGGGCGCCCAGGCCCTGGGACTGCGGGTGCTGGACAAGACACCGTCCATCGCCAAGGCCAAGCGCCCAAGTGCGAAGGACCTCGCCCCGCTGGTGCAGGACCTCGTGACCGTCCTGGACAACCTGTCCGGCACCCTGTCCAAGGGCAAGTACCCGGACGGCAACAAGGGCAAGGCCATTGCTGCCGCCCTGCGCAAGGTCGCCGACGAGCTGGACGTTTAGGCGCCCATGGACCCCCAATCTGAACAGCCGGGCACGCCAGTGCAGGAGCAGGCTGCCAAGACTCCGCCCAAGCGCAAGGCAGGCGTGCCCGTGTGGCGTACGGGCAAGCCCGATGCTTTCCTGGCCGCGGCGGTGGACACTGCCCGGACCGCAGTGGAAGGCATCACCCCGGCCGGCACCATAGGGGCGCACCTGGCAGCCAAGAGCGAGGGCGACCGGTTGGTCACGCACCTGTTCGAGTCCCGGCTGCCCGGTTACGTGGGCTGGCAGTGGTACGCGGTGCTGACCCGCAACTCGCGCTCCAAGGCTGTCACGGTCAACGAGTTGGGCCTGCTGCCGTCCGAGGAGTCCATCCTGGCGCCGGAGTGGGTGCCGTGGGCCGAACGTGTCCGTCCCGAGGACGAGCAGCAGCAGGAGCCTGAGCAGCAGGAGCCCGAACAGCAGGAGCCAGGGCAGGAGACTCCGGAAGAGCTTCCGGCAGGGCAGCAGGAACCTGGCGGCCAAGGGCCTGACGACGACGGCGGCGGGCCTGGCGGCGTCGCGGAGCATGGCGATGTCGCGGAGCCTGGCGATGTCGCGGAGCCTGGCGACGAAGCAAGGACTTCCTGACCACAAACAAACGGCGCCGCCCGGGAAAACCCGGGCGGCGCCGTCGTGCATTAACTTTGGTTACTTGCGCAGCTGGCCCACCACGTAGTCGATGCTGGCCAGCAGCGCCGAGACGTCGCTGGGCTCGATGGCCACGAAGGTGGCGATGCGCAGCTGGTTGCGGCCCAGCTTCCGGTACGGCTCGGTGTCCACAATGCCGTTGGCGCGGAGGACCTTGGCCACGGTGGCAGCGTCAACCGACTCGTCGAAGTCGATCGTGGCGATGACGTTGGAGCGCTCCTCCGGATTGGTCACAAACGGGGTGGCGAACTCCGAGGCGTCGGCCCAGCTGTAGATACGGCCGGCGGAATCGGCGGTCCGCTTGGAGGCGAAGTCGAGGCCGCCGTTGGAGTTCAGCCACTGAACCTGGGCATCCAGGGTTACCAGCGTGGACAGCGACGGCGTGTTGTACGTCTGGTTCACGCGGGAGTTGTCGATGGCGGTCTGCAGGTCCAGGAAGTCCGGGATCCAGCGGCCGCCGGCCTTGATGGCGGCGGCACGTTCCAGCGCCGCGGGGGAGAACAGGCCCAGCCAGAGGCCGCCGTCGGAGGCAAAGTTCTTCTGGGGGGCAAAGTAGTAGACATCACTTTGGGCGACGTCCACGTCCAGCCCGCCGGCCGCGGACGTGGCGTCCACGAGGACCAGCGATTCCTCGTCCGCCCCGGGCACCCGCTGGACGGGGGCTGCAACACCTGTGGAGGTTTCGTTCTGCGGCCAGGCATAAACGTCCACGCCGGCCTCGGCCTGGGCTGCGGGCCGGGTTCCGGGCTCGGACTTGATGATGGAGGAGGCTTCGAGGAAGGGTGCCTTGTTGGTGGCGGCGGCAAACTTGGAACCGAACTCACCGAAGGACAGGTGCTGGGCCTTCTTCTCCACGAGGCCGAAGCTGGCAACGTCCCAGAAAGCGGTGGAGCCGCCCACGCCGAGGACCACCTCGTAGCCGTCCGGAGCCCGGAAGAACTGGCTCAGCCCTTCCCGGACCGACTTGACCAGGTTCTTGACCGGCGCCTGCCGGTGTGAGGTGCCAAGGATCGTCCTGGAAGCCGCTGCCAGCGCGTCGATCTGTTCCTGCCGGACCTTTGACGGACCGGCCCCGAACCGCCCGTCCTGGGGCAGGAGGTTGGCGGGGATCGTGATGCTGGTGTCGCTCACAGGTGCTCCAATTCGGCGGGGACGAAAGCTATGGTCCGGAAGGGCGGGCAGTGGTGGCCGGCAGGGCGCGCGGTGGCTGGGCTGCCGGCTACTCCCATTCTGCCTGAACCGCCGCCGGGGGCGGGAGCCGGGTACGTCATAGTCCGGACAGTGAGACGTGCCCGTCCCGCCCAGCCCTTGGGGCGCAGCTATTCGGACAAAGTCAAAATAGGCTAAGCTTTCCCCCGGACTATTTCGCGGGAAGAGGCGATACGGTGGGACAACGCAAGGTACTGCGCTCGAGGAGCTGAGCTGGATGACGGATCTGATCGACACTACGGAGATGTACCTCAGGACCATCCTGGAGCTTGAGGAAGAAAACATCGTTGCCCTCAGGGCCCGTATCGCCGAACGCCTGCGCCACTCGGGGCCCACCGTCTCCCAGACCATCGGCCGCATGGAGCGGGACGGGCTCGTCGTTGTCTCCGGTGACCGCCACCTGGAACTCACGGATACAGGCCGCAAGCGCGCCACGGAGGTCATGCGCAAGCACCGGCTGGCCGAACGCCTGCTGGCAGATGTCATCGGCCTGGACTGGGCCTACGTCCATGACGAAGCCTGCCGCTGGGAACACGTCATGAGCGAGCGGGTGGAGCGGCGCATCTACGAAATGCTGGGCCACCCCACCGAGTCGCCCTACGGCAATCCCATTCCCGGCCTTGCTGCGCTTGGAGGCCAGGCGGGCCGCGGCTTTGCCGACGGCGCCATCAGCCTGGTGGAAGCAATGAAGAACTACGGGCCCGCCTCGGGCGTGACCATCAGCCGTCTGGCGGAGCCAATCCAGGTGGAACCGGAACTGCTGGCCCAGTTGGATGAGGGCGGGATCCGGCCCGGTGCTGCGGTGACGCTGGAACGCGTGGGCGAGTACATTTCCGTCCGGGTCGCGGGGATCGAAGGGGCGCTGGAGCTGCCGCCCGAGGTTGCTGCCCACGTCTTCGTTGCCATCAACCAGGACTGATCGGGCACTTTCCATACCCCAGACAGGCACGTCCACGCAAAGGTAACGGAATTGTTACCTAGGGACTTAAGCCCCTATAGTGGAACCAAGCGTTGATACATAAGCGTTACCTGACCCGGAGCCGAGCTCTGCCAGCGGGCCAGGTGAACGAGTTCGTTACTGGCAGAGGCGGGGGAACCACAAGCGGCAGCGGGGGACTGCCTTGGGGTGAAGTCCGTCAGCAGCAAGCCTCTCCAGTGAAGGATTCTTCCGGGAATACCCCTGCGCAGAAGCTTGCCTACGGCGGACCGGGTCTTTGAACTCTCTGACCCGAATCCGACAGCTAACTCCGCAGGCTTCTTCCAGAGAGGAACCCTTCTTGACCATGCAGACCCCACGGGGCCGCCGACGCGCGGCCGGCCCCCCTTCGGCACCCCGGGCTGCCGAAGTCGTCGCAGCGGAGCGCCCCCGCGACCTGCATCGCGACGCGCGCCGCCGCCGGGGTCCCTTCCGGCAGATGACGGAGTTTGCCGCCGCCAGCGGCATCGGCCAAAAAGCCGGTATGGCCCTTGCCGCAACGGGCCTGGTGCTGACGGTTACGGTGCCCGCCACGAGTCCCGTCATGGCCACGGACGCCGCCGGCAGTACCCCCATGGCTGCTTCCGCCGTCAGCCCGCAGCCTCAGATTTCCGCTGATATCGGAGCCCAGGTCGACTTCAGCCGCTCCGCGGTGGTGACGCAGGCGGACCCGGACGGGAAGCTGAAGCAGCTCCTGAGCGCGCAGTCCGCCGGCTCCGTCACGCGTGCCGCTTCGGCCGGCACCCTGGCTGCACCCCTCGGGTCCCTCGCCACCGCTTCCCCCTTCGGTTACCGGGTCAGTCCCATCACCGGAGGTTCCGGAGACTTCCACAGGGGCCAGGACTTCGTGGCGCAGTGCGGCACCTCGGTCCTGGCGGCCGCAACAGGGACGGTCACCTTCGCGGGCTGGCACCCGTTCGGCGGCGGAAACCGGGTGGTCATCGACCATGGCAATGGGCTGGAAACCACCTACAACCACCTCTCGTCCTTCAGCGTCAAAGTCGGCCAGACCGTCTCCCGCGGGGATGTCGTGGCACTGAGCGGCACCACCGGCGCGTCCACCGGCTGCCACCTGCACTTCGAGGTCCAGGTCAATGGCGAAGTGGTCGATCCAATGGGCTGGCTGTAACCGAATGATTGCTCACTCTCAGATCGTCGTGACTCGTCGTGACCTGAATGTGACATTGAAACAAAACTGCTGTACCGTCTAACTCGCGTCAACTTTTCCGAAGTTGACGCTCTTGAGTGGATTGCCTAACTCTGCCACCGCTCAAGGTCCGTTCGCATTTCATCGTCTGGCAGGGGCGGGGGAACCAATTTTGGCCTTCATTTCCAGAAGGCCTTGGGGTTAAGACACAAAGCTTCCCAGGAAGCAGCGTGGCCGGGTGACTCCCATCCGAATCCGACAGCTCACCTCGCAGGCATTGGGAGAGGCTACTTCGTGTCTTCACGCCATCATTCTGCGCGCCACCGTGCGCAAACGGTTCGCACCAACCCGCTGGACGCCATGTCCAAGGCTGTCACTGCAAATGCCGGGACCGTAGGCCGCCAGGCTGCCGTTGTGGCAGCGGCTTCGGGCCTCATCCTGAGCATGGGCCTGCCCGCCACGGCAGCTGACACCACTGCCGGTGTCTCTGCCTCCACCGAGTCCGGTTCGGCCCAGACGGCACTCGCCGTCACCGCTGCCCCCACGGCCACGGTGTCCTTCGAGCGTCCGGTCGTCAAGACCACCGCCGCTCCCAAGGTTGAAGCGCTACGTACCCAGTCCACGGCAGCAGCCAACCGCGCGGCCAACACCGCCACTGCAGGCCAGGAGGCGTCCCCGGCCGCAAAGGCGGAAGAGTCCGTATCCGCTGCGGCAACCTCGGGCATTGCCGCTATCGCCTACACCGGCATCGGCCACTCCTACGTGTGGGGCGGCACCAGCCCCGTCACCGGCTGGGACTGCTCCGGTTTCGTGCAGTGGGTTTACGCCCAGGCCGGAATCAGCATCCCCCGCACCAACGCGTGGAGCATCATGACCCCCACCTCCGCACCGCAGCCGGGTGACCTGGTTGTCCAGAACGGTGGCGCGCACGTCGGCATCTACGTCGGTAACGGCATGATGATCAGCGCCCTCAACCCCTCGCAGGGCACGCTGCTCCACTCGCCCGCGGCCACCGGTTCCTCCACGTACTACCACTACAGCAAATAGTTCTTGGGCTTCACGCTCCAGGGGCTTTTTCTTTGCCCAAAGCTTCTTCGCTAAAAACCACATCCCCGTTCGGGACGCGCCGGCGTACCCCCAAGATGCCGGCGCGTCCAACACCCTTCGCCTGCCCACCTGCGGTTCGAGGGAAAACGAAAGAGAGAACTGATGACGACTCGTGCCACCGCACGGCATCGCGCCGAGGTCACCAAAACCAACTCAATCGCTGTCATTGCCAAGGCTGTCAGCGACAACGCAGGCGGCATGGGCCGCCAGGCTGCGGTCATCGCTGCCGCTTCCGGCCTGGTCCTGACCTCCGGCATCGCTGCCAACGCTGCCGACGCCAACGTCAAGCGTGATTCCGCGCCGGCCTCCGCGCTGGAAGTTGGATCCGCCGTTGACGCCCCGATTTCCGCGGCTTCCACCATCTCCATCAGCTACGAGAAGCCTGCCGTGACCACCACGCCGGCTCCCGTCGTCGAGCCTGAGCCCGAGGTCGAGGTGCAGGAAGCCGCTCCCGCTCCTGCCGCGCAGCCCGCTGCTGCCCCCAAAGTCACGGCCAAGGTTGCCACCGCCGCCGCTCCTGCCGCTCCCGCAGCCCAGGCATCCGCCAGTGGTAAGGGTGCCGCCATCCTCTCCGCCGCGTACGCACAGCTCGGCGTGATGCAGGACTGCACCATGCTGGTCACCAACTCGCTGGCCGCCGTCGGAATCCACTTCCACGACTGGCCCGCCGGCTACCTGTCCCTGGGCCGCACCGTCAGTGCAGCCGAGGCGCAGCCGGGCGACCTGATTTACTACGCTGACGGCGGCGCGGGCATGGCCCACATTGCTGTCTACGCCGGAAACGGCATGGCCGTCCACGGCGGCTACAACGGAAACCAGACGGTGGTCTTCAGCGCAAACGTTGGGTCCGGCCCCGTCTTCATCCGCGTCAACTAGGCATTCCGGCGCTGGCGTGAACGGCCGCCAGCCTCAAAATGTCCCAAAGACCCCCGCCCATGAGGTGGGGGTCTTTGGTGTTTAAGTGGGGTGCCGCCGCCGGGGCGGACGCCTCCTGACGTGTCAGCCGCTGGTTGGCTCCCGGGCGGAGATTACCTGATTCTGCATTTCTTTGTTTACTCTTGTGATGTCGATCCATAGCCCGGACATGCCGAGGGCAGCCGGCCCTCGTGCCCCTGACGGGTGCGGCCGTGAAGAGGTAAGTGCATGCGCACTCTCGTTCTGAATGCTGGATATGAACCGCTGGCGGTTATTACTTTCCGCCGGGCGCTGGTGCTTGTGCTGACAGGCAAGGCCAGTGTGGTGGCCGAAGGGGACGACCCCGTGGTGGGCCCCACCGACGTCCTGGGGCGCCCGTCCGTGATCCTCCTCAACCGCTACATCCGACCCCGGTACAACCATTCCACTGCCGTCAGCCGCAGGGGAGTGCTCCGGCGCGATGGGCATAAATGCGCCTACTGCGGGAAGGCTGCGCACACCATTGACCACGTGCATCCGAAATCCAGGGGCGGGGCAGATTCGTGGGAGAACCTGGTGGCCGCCTGCCTGAGGTGCAACAACGTCAAAGGAGACCACACTCCCGCCGAGATGGGATGGACCCTGCGGTTCGTGCCGGCACCTCCGCATGGAACCATCTGGCAGATCAAGGAGCTGGAGAAACCCACACCGGCGTGGGATCCCTTCCTGCTTCCGGAACGCGCTGCCTGACCCGCTGCTCCGGCAGCGACCTGTCTGCGGCGTGACTTGTCGTTTCGCCCTGACCTCTCAGGCCGCCCTGATCCCACGTGCTGCCGGCCGGCACGCGGGTAGTTAGGCTGGGGGAGTGGAAGTGAAGAGCCCTGCCTTTGACGCCCTGGTCCTGGCCGGCGGGAGGTCATCACGGCTGGGAGGCATGCCCAAGCAGTCGCTGGTCTTCCAGGGCCAAACCCTCCTGGAACGGGCTGTGGCTGCTGCCGCGGGGCCCGGGCTTACTGTCGTCGTGGGCGACGCGGAGTTCCTGCCGCAGCGGCCATCGGCCGCGCAACCCCTGCCGGCCTTGCCTGCCAATCTTCTGACCTGCCGGGAGGAACCCCGCTTCGCCGGTCCCGCGGCTGCCATCGCCGCCGGTCTGGAGGCGCTGGCGGCCCACCACGCCCGGACGGGCGACGGCGGCGGGCTGCCCTACACCCTGGTGCTGGCCTGCGATATGCCGTTGGCATCCCAAGCGGTGGCCGTGCTGCAGGACGCATTGGGCGCCTCCATCGAAACGGCGTCCGGAGGTGTCATGGCCTGTGCCGAAGACGGCAGGGCCCAGCCGCTGGCAGGTTTTTACCGCACGTCTGAGTTAACTAAAGCCTGTAAGACCCTTGCGGCCCGCGACGCGTTGGTCAACGGCTCTGTCAGGGCGCTCCTTGCTAGTCTGGACGTGCAGCTTGTCACAGTCCCTGCCGGGTCCACCGCCGACGTGGATACCTGGGATGACGTTGCCGCGCTGGGGATTGCCGCCGGGAACCAGCGTGATGGCCAGGACCGGCATTCGGGCGAGCAAACGTGGGAGGCAATTCGTGAAGAGCCAGGACGAAACGCTGGAAGAGTGGTGCAGGGCCCTTCTCCAGGCGTACAAGCTTGAGGATGTCCAGGTGGATGTCAACGCGGTGCTGGCGCTTGCCGGTGTTGCCGCCCATGCTGTAGTCCGTCCGGCTGCCCCGCTCACCACTTTTATCGCCGGATTCGCAGCAGGCCTGGCTGCCGCTCCCGGCAGGGAAATGGATGCCGAAGCAATGGACGCGGCATTGGCCGTTGCCCGCACGCTGGCAAAGGACTACGAGGCTGAGGCCGCCGCCGGGACTCCCGGCGAATGACTGCAGAACCCCAGGGCGATCCTGATGCGCCACCTGGCAGTGACATGGATATCCCGGCCGGCAAAACCGAACCGGCAGCGACTGAACCCGGTACCGCTGAAGCCGGTATGACTGAACCCGGTACCGCTGAACCAGGCACCGGAGGATCCGGGGCTCCGGATGTCCGGTCGGCTGAAGAAGGACATGCGGACCATCACCATCTGGCCCATACCTGGGAAGAAGCACGGCGGGCTGCGTTCGATGCCGCAACACCGATTCCCCCGGGGCCGGTGCCCCTGCGGATCGCCTTGGGCCGCAAACTCGACCGCGACATCGTTGCCCTCCAGGACATGCCCCACTACGCCTCATCAGCCATGGACGGCTGGGTGGTCAACGGAAGCGGCCCCTGGATACCGGTGGAGCCCGGCACCCGGCTGGCGCCGCACCAGGCCAGCCCCATCGCCACGGGCGGGCTGATCCCCGCCGGCGGCAAGGCGGTTCTTCGCACCGAGAACGCGGTCCTTGGCCAGGATGATGAAGGACTTCCTGTCCTGATGACCGGAGGCAAGGCCCGGCCCGGCGAACCCCGCGCCGGGGAGCATATCAGGAAGGCCGGGGAGGAAGCCCTGGAGGGGGACGTCCTGGTCAAAGCGGGGGTGGAGCTGAATCCGGCCCACCTGGCACTGGCCGCCTTGGCCGGCTACGACGAACTGCAGGTCCAGGGCAAGCCCGTGGTGCGCCTGGTGTTGACCGGGTCCGAGGTGGTGGAACACGGTACGCCGGCTCCCGGCCAGGTGCGCGACACCTTCGGTCCGCAAATGCCGGACGTCGTTTCAACGCTGGGGGGCATCCCCGGCGGGCAGCAGCGGATCGGCGACTCGTACGACGAATGGCTGGCGGCGCTTGAGGACGTGCTGCCGGAGGTGCCGGGCGCGCCGGACCTGCCGGCCGACGTCGTCATTACGACCGGGGGCACCGGGCGCTCGGGAACGGATCATCTCCGGCGGGCGGTGGCCGAACTCGGCGGCCGCCTCATTATCGATGGCGTGGCCATGCGGCCGGGCCACCCCGCGGTCCTCGCCGAACTGCCGGACGGACGCTTTGTCCTGGGGCTGCCGGGCAACCCGTTGGCGGCAATGATGGCGCTCTCCACCGTGGGTGCACCGCTGCTGGCAGCGCTGGGGCACCGCGCCATGCCGGCGGTGGAGGAGGTGCCCTGCGGGACGATGATCGAGCCGGATCCCGGCCGTACCCGCCTGATGCCGTTCCGGTTGCTGTATGGCATGGCGTCCCCGGCACAACATACGGGCCCGGGGATGATGCGGGGACTGGCCGCTGCCGACGGTGTGCTGGTAGTGCCCCCGCATGGCGTGCAGCTTGGGGAGCCGGTGCCGGCATTCGCCCTGCCGTGGGGGCCGCCCATACCCCGCGTCCAGGAGGGCCGGGTTAAAACCAAACCGCGCAGCAACGCACGTGGCGCCCAGCCCAAGGGCAAACCGGCAGCGAGTGGACCCGTGGACTGGAGCGCGCTCTTGGGCTGAGGCGGGTGCTGTTGGTGCCATGATGGAGTAATGAACAGGCAGGGTGGAACATGGGACGAGTAACCCAGCGCCGCAAAGTGCACAAGTATGTTTTGGACGGTTCGCCGAAGGCCCTGGAATACCCGGTCCGGCATCGCGAGGACGTCCTCGCCGTCGAGGAGCCGCTGGAAATCCGGCTGGGCAGCCTTTCCTATTCGGTCACCATGCGGACTCCGGGGGACGACTTTGACCTGGTGGCCGGGTTCCTGGTCTCCGAGGGCGTCATCTGGGCTCCCGAGCAGCTGGTCTCGCTCCGCTTTTGTGCCGGCGAGGACGAGAACGGCGTCCAGACATTCAACGTAGTGGAAGCCCAGCTGCGGCCGGACGTCCCGCTTCCCGACACAGGCCGCAAGGTCTACACATCCAGCTCCTGCGGCATCTGTGGAACCGACTCCATCGAGGCCGTGCAGAAGTCCTCCCACTTCAGCCCGCGGGCGGACCCGTTGACCGTGGATGCCAAAGTCCTGGCCGCCCTCCCGGGGCTGTTGCGGAAGTCCCAGCGCGTCTTCGAGGACACCGGCGGCGTGCATGCGGCTGGCCTGTTCAGGATTGGGGACGACGGCGACCCGCAGCTCCTGTGCCTGCGCGAGGATGTTGGACGGCACAACGCCGTGGACAAAGTGGTGGGTTGGGCACTGCGCGAGGGCCTGCTGCCGCTGACCGGCACAGTCCTTCAGGTATCCGGCAGGGCATCCTTTGAACTGGTCCAGAAAGCGTCCCTTGCGGGAATTCCCGTCCTGGCCGCTGTCAGTGCCCCCTCCAGCCTTGCGGTGGAGCTGGCGGAGGCGAACGGGCTGACTTTGGCGGGTTTCAGCCGGGAAACCAGTTTCAATGTCTACGCCGGGGACGCGCGAATCCTGCGCCCCGCGCCCGCCGTGCCCATTGCCTAGGCCGTCTCTGCCGGGATGGCCAGTGCCTGCCCTGGAAGGGGGGTTGGTTGAGGTGCTCCCAGCGGGTAGATTTGTCCATCGAATGGACGCGATGATCCAGCCACGAGCCTAAAGAGGATTCATATTGCATGACGACCGCAGGATCACGGAAGTCCGCATGGCCAGGTTTGTGCGCGAGCGCATCGCCCCTGCCGTGTACAGCCGGACAGTTCCGCTTGCCCTGAGCAGCTGGGAAGTCCCCGGCGAACCGGTTCCCGCGCTCGAAGCAATGCGGCAGGAGTTCCAGCCGCAGGAGCACGGCGCCGCGTGGGGCCGGCCCTGGGGCACCACGTGGCTGCGGCTGCAAGGGGAGGTACCGGACTCCTGGGGCGGCGGGCCGGACACCACCGTTGAGGTGGTGGTGGATCTTGGGTTCACCACCGAAGCGCCCGGGTTCCAGTGCGAGGGCATTGCCTGGCGGCCGGATGGGACCATTATCAAGGCCATCTCACCCCGTAACCAGTACATTCCGCTGAAGCTGCTGGGCGGCGGCATGGCGGTGGACTTCTACGTGGAGGCGGCAGCGAACCCGGACATGGCGCAGGGCTGGACCTTCGCCGCCACCCCGCTGGGCGACAGGGCGACGGCCGGGGAAGCGCCGCAGTACCGGCTGGGGAACATCGCCATCGCTGAACTTAACCAGTGTGTCTGGGAACTCCAGCAGGACGTGTGGACGTTGGCCGGCCTGATGGAGCAGCTCCCGCTGGAGCTTCCCCGCCGGCATGAGATCCTCCGGGCCCTAGAACGCATGATGGATGTGATGGACCCGGACGACGTTGCCGGCACCGCCGCGGCAGGGCGGGAAGCTCTCGCCGAGGTCCTGGCCCGGCCCGCGTACGCGTCCGCGCACCAACTGGTGGCCACGGGGCATGCGCACATCGACTCGGCGTGGCTCTGGCCGGTCCGCGAGACCATGCGCAAATGCGCCCGGACGTTCTCCAATGTGGTGGCACTGATGGATGAAGACCCCAATTTCGTCTTCTCGTGCTCCTCAGCCCAGCAGCTGGCGTGGATTAAGGAGTTGTATCCGGAGCTGTTCAGCAGGATCCGGGAAAAGGTGCGGGCGGGCCAGTTCGTCCCCGTCGGCGGCATGTGGGTGGAATCGGATACCAACATGCCCGGCGGCGAAGCCATGGCGCGTCAGTTCGTGGAGGGCAAGGGCTTTTTCCTGGCGGAATTCGGCATTGAATGCAGGGAGGCGTGGCTGCCGGACTCCTTCGGATACAGTGCGGCACTGCCGCAGATCGTGAAAGCCGCGGGCAGCCGGTGGTTCCTCACCCAGAAGATCTCCTGGAACCAGACAAACAGGATGCCGCACCACACCTTCAACTGGGAAGGGATCGATGGCACCCGGCTGTTCACCCATTTTCCCCCGGTGGACACCTACAACTCGGACCTGAGCGGCAGGGACCTGGCCCACGCCGAGCGGAACTACCGGGACCACGGCCGGGGGAACGTGTCACTGGTGCCGTTCGGTTATGGCGACGGCGGAGGCGGACCCACCCGTGAAATGCTTGCGGCGGCTGCCCGGACCGCTGACCTGGAGGGATCACCCAAAGTCAGGATCGGCTCCGCGGAGAGTTTCTTCCGGCAGGCCGAGGACGACTACCCGGCCCTGCCCGTGTGGGTGGGTGAGATGTACCTGGAGCTGCACCGGGGCACCTACACCAGCCAGGCCAGGACCAAGAAAGGCAACCGGCGCAGCGAGCACCTGCTGCGTGAAGCGGAGTTGTGGTGCTCCACGGCTGCGGTCCGTGCGGGCGGCGCTTTCGATTATCCGGAGGCAGAGCTTAAGCGCCTCTGGCAACTGGTGCTGCTGCAGCAGTTCCACGACATCCTTCCCGGCAGCTCCATCGCCTGGGTCCACCAGGACGCCGAGCGGAACTACCAGGCCATCGAAACCGCACTCGAAGCGATCATCAGCCAAGCTGCTGCGGCCATGCTGGGCCCGGGTGACCGGCAGTTCGTCCTCAACGCGGCACCGCATGAGCGGAACGGGGTGCCTGCACTGGCTGCAGGTGAAGCCTTGGCGGTCCGGGACCCGGTGCAGGCCACAGCCCACAACGGCGGCTACATCCTGGACAACGGAGTAATCCGGGCCGTGGTGGACGCCGACGGGCTCCTTGCTTCCCTGCGCGACCATGCCAGCGGCCGCGAGGCCATCGCGCCCGGCCAGCGTGGCAACCTGCTGGAGCTTCACCGCGACACCCCCAACGAGTGGGATGCCTGGGACATTGACGAGTTCTACCGGCGCAACGTCACACCGCTGGTCCACGCGGAGTCAGTCCGGCTGTCCGGTGAGGGCGGCAGTGCCGTGGTGGTGGTGGAACGGCTGGCAGGCAACTCCCCGCTGATCCAGCGAATCACGCTGGCCCCCGGCAGCCCGTCGTTGGAAATCACCACTTCCGTGGACTGGCAGGAGCGCGAAAAGCTTCTGAAACTCGGGTTTTCCCTCGATGTGCGGGCAGACCGTTCCGCCGCTGAAACCCAGTTTGGCCACGTCTTCCGGCCCACCCACACCAACACCTCGTGGGAAGCCGCGAAGTTCGAAATCTGTGCCCATCGGTGGATCCACGTAGGTGAACCCGGGTACGGCGTGGCGGTGGCAAACGCATCCACCTACGGCCATGACGTGGGCAGGACCATCCGGGAATCCGACGGCGGGACCACCACCACCGTGCGCCTGTCCCTGCTGCGGGCGCCGAAGTTCCCCGACCCCGATGCCGACCGCGGCCACCACGAGCTGACAGTCACCATCCGGCCGGGTGCTGACATTGCCGCCGCCGTCCAGGAAGGGTACCGAACCAACCTGGCGCCGCGGCTGGCCGGGGGTGGCTCCGCGGTGGAGCCGCTCTTCTCCGTCAACAACCCCGCCCTTGTCATTGAAGCCGTGAAGCTCGCCCAGGACGGATCGGGCGATGTGGTGGTCCGGCTTTATGAGTCGCTGGGCGAACGGTCCGCCGGAACCCTCACAGCCAACTTCCCAATGAAGGGCGCGGTGCCGACGGATCTCCTGGAGCGTCCCACCGACGCGCCCGGAATTGTTCCTGCGGACAACGGCGCCCAGCTCACGCTCCGGCCGTTCCAGCTGGTGACGATGAGGTTTACCCGGAAATAGTCTGGGGCCGGGGCAGCGGTTAGAGGCCTTAAATAGGCTGAGTGGGGGCGGTCCCCAACGATCCGCCACCACTCATCCCCCCAATGTGTGCAAAGGCCCCCGGGGCGGCCAGCGCCTTGAATTTATCCCCGTTCGAAAACGCTCGGGCGGCCCCGCCTTCACACATTCATGATTGTTTCACATTCTAATGATTTTGTGAAAGTCGGCGGAAGGTTACATTTCGGTAGATGTCCTGCGGTGTTGTGCGGTCCGGACATTGACGATCCTTGCCACCCAGATCAAGGCCAGCCCAACGACGAAGCACAGCACGGCCGTGTAGTTGATGAGGAACTCTATCTGGCCCAGGGCGGGTGGGATAAGGGGGAAGGACAGGCTCAGTCCCGTGGCTACGGCGCCGAGCCCCAGCAGCCCGGCGGCAACCCGGATCAGGACCGGCAGCCGGCTGGCGACGGCCCGTACCATGGCCGGCAGCAGGGCCAGCGTGATGTAGGCAGGGTAAGCCCGGCCGGCGGCCCCGTAATACTCGAGCAAGGCAGAGTTCCAGGGGTCAGTAGGCACCACCCCTGTGAGGCCGGCCGATGACCCGCTGGTGCCCATCATGAAGAACAGTGCCACCATGACAACAGAGATGACCACGAGGACCGAAACCCCGGTGCGCCCGGTGATGAGCCTGTACGCATCTTTTGCGCCGAAGCCCCTGGAAATCCGGATGCCCATGAAGAAGATGGCGCCAAAGATGACGAAGCGCAGCAGCAGGTTGGCCAGGTTGATCCCGCCCAACGCCTGGTCGATGACGATGTAGGGCTCCTGGATGCTTAGCAGGATGGCCAGCGTCATCAACGCGAAAATGCCAAAGAGGGAGCGGTTCTCACCCCGGAGGGTGCTGGGGATGCGGGCCGCCGCAATAAGGGCACATATCGCCAGCGTGGTCCACTGCAGTGTCGCGATCATCCGAGGTTCTCCCAAATTTTTTCTGTCTGCGCTTGGTCCTGCTCCTGGCGGCGCAGCACTTTGCCCATCGCCTGAAGCCGGTCTCCAGCAAGGGCTGTAAGTTCGCCATCCGAGAGGCTGTCCAGCGCCGCCTGCCGGGCACCGGGAGGCCAACCGGCCTCCTCCTCCGTAATGATTCCGGTGGCCACCAGCCCGCCTGCCGGCCCCACTCCGGCTGCCAGCGCGGTGGCGACGGCGAGCTCGGGGGACAGCCGGTTGGCGGTCAATTGGGCGGAATAATTTTGCGGTGCCACTCCTGTGGAGGCCGAAACGCGGTGCCGCACCTCGCCGTCGTCTATGGCATCCACCCAGTTCTTCACGGAGGTGGCGTGCGGGGCATGACTGAGGGCCGGAGCGGCTGCTCCCAAAGCCGCGTCCATGGCCGGACGGGCCAGCAGCGCCCGGAGAAGGTCCGGGGTGGAAACCTGGCTGACCAGCTCGCTTCTGGTGGGTGGGCGCTGCGGCCCCGCCAAGGCGGTGTAGGCGTCAAATCCGGCCAGTGCGGCGACGGGGTTGATCTTGTACGCGCGGCTGATGCTGACCACTGTGCTCACGGAAACCTTGCCCCGGACCAGCTGCTGCGCCAGCGTGGTCCGCTTGATTCCGGAGACCCTGCAGACGTCTGCAGTGCTGGCATCGGGCGCGATGCCTTGCAGCCAGCGCTGGAACGCCTTGGCGGAAAGGGTCATGGAGGGCTCTCTGCAGAACGGGTGGTGCGCACGATTTTACCGTGCCGCCGGCCCCGTGCCGTGACGGACGATTTTGCCCATTGAGTCGGTTCGTCTATAGTTGATGGTCGAGCCCGCTGGTCCGTACACCCCCCAAGTCCGGACCAGCGGGTTCTTCTATGTCCTGCAGCCCCAGCGGCGCCGCGGCCCGGTTTACGCCGCATCTGCCGGCCGCCGACGGCTGTCCGGGCAGCGGCGAAAGGACGAATCGATGACTGCAACCCTTGTTGCCAAAGACATCTCAGGTGGCCATGGCCACCGTGTGCTCTTTTCCGGGCTCTCGCTGACGGTGGCACCCGGCGACGTGGTGGGCGTCGTGGGAGCCAACGGCGCCGGGAAATCAACGCTGTTGCGCCTCCTCTCCGGCGTCGACCAGCCGCAGCAGGGCACGGTGAGCCTTGCCCCGTCCGACGCCTTCGTTGGCTGGCTGCCACAGGAGCACGAGCGGGTTGCCGGCGAAACAGTGGCGGCCTACATTGCCCGCCGGACCGGCTGCACGGAAGCCACCCTGGAGATGGAGTCCACGGCGGAAGCGCTGGGTTCCGGCGCACCGGGAGCTGACGATGCCTACGCCCGTGCCTTCGACCGGTGGATGGCCTCCGGCGCCGCCGACCTGGATGACCGCATCCCGGCCGTGCTTGCAAACCTGGGGCTGGACGCCGGCTCCGAAGCGCTGATGACGGGACTTTCCGGCGGCCAGGCCGCCCGGGTGGCCCTGGCTGCCCTCCTGCTGAGCCGCTTCGACGTGGTGTTGCTGGACGAGCCCACCAACGATCTTGACCTTGCGGGCCTGGCCATGCTGGAGGGCTTTGTGAACGGGCTGCGCGGCGGAGTGGTGCTGGTCAGCCACGACCGCGAATTCCTGGCCCGCTGCGTGACCCGGGTGGTTGAGCTGGATCTGGCCCAGAACAGTGTGGCCGTTTACGACGGCGGCTACGACGCCTTCCTCGAGGAACGCGCAGTGGCGCGGCGGCACGCACGCGAAAAGTACGAGGATTTCGCCGCCACCAAGTCGGACCTGGTGTCCCGCGCACGGACCCAGCGTGAGTGGAGCTCACAGGGTGTCCGGAACGCCATGAAGAAGAACCCCGACAATGACAAAATCCGGCGCGCGGCCAGCACCGAGTCCTCCGAAAAGCAGGCGCAGAAGGTCCGGCAGATGGAGTCCCGGATCGCCAGGCTGGATGTCGTGGAGGAGCCCCGGAAGGAATGGCAGCTCCAATTCAGCATCGGCCAGGCACCACGCTCCAGCGCCGTCGTCGCCACCCTGCGCAACGCCGTGGCACGCCAGGGTGAGTTCACGCTGGGACCTGTCAACCTCCAGCTCAACGGCGGCGAACGCGTAGGCATTACGGGCCCGAACGGAGCTGGCAAGTCCACCCTGCTGCGGCTGCTGCTGGGCACCCAGGCGCCGGACGACGGCGATGCCTCCATGGGTGCCAACGTGGCCGTAGGCGAGATAGACCAGGCCCGCGGGCTGCTCGACGGTGCCCTGCCGTTGGGCGACGCGGTCGAAGCAGTTTTGGCGGATTGGAACAGCGCCGATGTCCGCACCCTCCTGGCCAAATTCGGCCTTAAGGCGGACCACACGTCGCGGACCGTGGATTCGCTGTCGCCGGGGGAGCGGACGCGGACAGCCCTGGCGCTGCTCCAGGCGCGCGGCGTGAACCTGCTGGTGCTGGACGAACCCACCAACCACCTCGACCTGCCGGCCATTGAGCAGCTCGAAGAGGCCCTGGAAAGCTACGACGGAGCGCTGCTGCTGGTCACCCACGACCGCCGGCTGCTCGAAAATGTCCGACTCGACTACCGGTGGCATCTGGAAAACGGCACGGTCCAGGAGCTCCACCACACTGCAAGCCAGGAGAAATAACCATGAGCATGGACCGCGTGGCATGGAGCTCGCTCTACAACATCAGCACCGCCAAGAGCGGCTCCAAGCCGTTCTCCAAGGAAACCCTGAAGCGGGTGCTGGCCTTCGCCGCTCCCCACAAGGGCAAGCTCATCGCCTTTGTGCTCTCCTCCATCGCAGCGGCCTTCCTGGCCGTCGCCACCCCGGTGCTCGCCGGGCAGGTGGTTGACGCCATCATCGACAAGGCTGCCGCCAGCACGGTGATCTGGCTGGCCGTGCTGATCGCCATCGTGGCCGTGGGCGAAGCGGGAGTGGGGCTGCTGACCCGCTGGCTGTCCTCCACCATCGGCGAAGGCGTCATCGTGGACCTGCGCACCCGGGTGTTCGACCATGTGCAGCGCATGCCCATTGCCTTCTTCACCCGCACCCGGACGGGAGCGCTGGTCAGCCGCCTCAATAATGACGTCATCGGGGCACAGTCCGCTTTTGCCGGCACCCTCTCCGGCGTGGTGAGCAACTCCGTGGCGCTGGCCCTGACCCTAATCGTGATGCTCAACAAGTCCTGGCTGGTCACCGTGCTCGCCATGGTCCTTCTGCCGATCTTCCTGATCCCTGCCCGGCGCATGGGCTCCAAACTGGCGGACCTGCGCCGCGAAGCTGCCGCGCACAACGCCGCCATGGGCACCCAGATGACGGAGCGGTTCTCCGCGCCCGGCGCCACGCTGGTGAAGCTGTTCGGCCGCCCGGATGAGGAATCCCGCGAGTTCGCTGCCCGCGCGGGCCGCGTCCGCGACATCGGCGTCCGCATGGCGATGCTGCAGTTCACGTTTGTGACCGCCCTGACGCTGGTGTCCGCGCTCGCACTGGCGCTGGTCTACGGCCTGGGCGGCTGGCTCGCGCTGGGCGGCCAGTTGGCGCCAGGGGACGTGGTGGTCCTGGCACTGCTGCTCACCCGCCTCTACGCTCCGCTCACGGCATTGTCCAACGCCCGGGTGGAAGTCATGAGCGCCCTGGTCAGCTTTGAACGCGTCTTTGAAATCCTGGACCTGCAGCCGCTGATCCAGCAGAAGCCGGACGCAGTGCCGGTACCGGCCGGTCCGGTGTCGGTGGAGTTCGACGACGTCCGCTTCGCTTATCCCTCCGCGGACAAGGTCTCCCTGGCCTCGCTGGAGGAAGTGTCCACCCTGGATACCCGCGGCGGCGAGGAGGTTCTGCACGGCGTCAGTTTCCGGGTGGAGCCCGGCCAGACGGTTGCCCTGGTTGGTTCCTCCGGCGCCGGCAAGTCCACCATTGCCCAGCTGCTGTCGCGGCTGTACGACGTCGACTCCGGGGCCGTGCGGCTTGGCGGTACCGCTCCGGGGACCGGGCTGGACGTCCGCGATGCCACCTTTGATTCACTGCGCGACACCTTGGGCATGGTGACCCAGGACGGCCACCTGTTCCACGAAACCATCGCGTCCAACCTTCGGCTAGCCAAGCCCGGCGCAAGCGAAGAAGACATGTGGGACGTCCTGCGCCAGGCCCGGCTGGAGACCATGATCAGGTCCCTGCCCGACGGGCTGGAAACGGTGGTGGGGGAGCGCGGCTATCGGCTTTCCGGCGGCGAACGCCAACGGCTGACCATCGCCCGGCTCCTCATCGCCCAGCCCCGCGTCGTCATCCTCGATGAGGCCACCGCCGCGCTGGACTCAACAAACGAAGCCGCCGTGCAGGCAGCCCTGGGGGCGGCACTCGAGGGGCGGACCGCCGTCGTCATTGCCCACCGGCTGTCTACCGTCCGGGCGGCCGACGCCATCCTGGTGGTGGAGGGCGGCCGGATCGTGGAACGCGGCACCCACACCGAACTGTTGGCGGCCGGCGGCCGCTACGCCGAGCTCTACCGGACGCAGTTCGCGGAGGCCACCGCCGTGGCGCAGGAGTCCGTCCCCGAGTTCTAGGGCTTCCGGGGTCCGGCGCTGTTTCTCAGACTGCCCGTGCCGCCAGGAGCGGAAGGATGTGGTCCGTCAGCAGCGGGGCAAGGTCCTGGGGGAGGGGCGCGCCCGCCGGCCCGCTGATATCCAGCCAGCGGACCTCGGCGATTTCCGCCGCGGGCGTGGCCTGCCAGGTGCCCGGGGCGAGGAACACGGTGGCTTCGATGTCGGTGGCGGCCTCGTTCGCGGCGTCCGCGATCCAGACACCCATCAGTTCAAGCTCCTCGGGGTGGACCATGATGCCCACTTCCTCGGCAAGCTCGCGGGCGGCGGCCTGCACGGCCGTTTCGCCCGGCTCCGGTTTGCCACCTGGGTGCATGAACATGGCGGTTCCGCGCTTCCGCACGGTCAGCAGCCGCCCGGCTTCATCGAACACACAGACGGCGGAAACCACAATCCGGTCCTTCATGCGGAAATCCTTTCCAAGTGCGAGACCAGCAGCAGGTCCTTGCGGGGGCCGGTCACATCCCAGCTGTAACTGAACTGGTCAGGCCCCTGGCGGGTGTAGGACACGCGGTAGGTATCCGGATCGCACCAGTGGGTGTCCAGGCTGGAGTCGGGGGTGAAGCTCATGCGGTGGAACGGCCTGCCGTCGGGGAAGAACACGTCCAGCGCGTCGGGCCGCGGCGCGGGTTTCAGGACGTACTCCCGCGAGGCGGGGCCGGTGAAAGAAGGCCAGCGCATGGTTCCTTCCTCGCGAAGGGCCAGGCCGCCGTCGTCCACTGAAGTGAAAATGACGACGCCGGAAAAGGTTCCCTGGGTGCCATCCGACCTGTCCAGCAGGTCCCGCTCCACCCGCCAGCGGCCTGACTGCCGGGGCGGTGCCGGCTGGCCGGCTGCGTTGCCGGCGGGGCTGCCGAGGAGGTAATCGCGGAGGCTGGGCTCCGGGGAACGGGAGTTCAAGTGCCCTCGATTGGAATCGAACCAACGACACCGGCTTTAGGAGAGCCGTGCTCTATCCACTGAGCTACGAGGGCGGGCATCCGGTGGTTCGGGTTCGGCGGGGCCGGTCCGTCCGGACACGGTTACAAGCATACAAGGTGCGGGGCCGTACTACGCTCAAGGCATGAGTCCAGCCCCCACTGCCGCTCCCACTGCCTTCATTCCGAATGTAGCCTCCACCCGCCAGTACATCGGGGCCTGGGCCATCCTGAGCGTGCTGCAGTACTTCGCCGCGGAGGCCGCCGTGGCCCTGGCCTGGGCGGGACCCCGTCCCTACGACCTGCGCACCGGGTACATCAGCGACCTGGGCGCCCTCCACTGCGGGACATTCTCCGGCCGGGACGTCTGCTCCCCGTTGAACTGGCTGATGAATGCCTCGTTCGTGGTCCAGGGGCTCGGGATGCTGGTGGGGGCGTTGCTGCTGACGTCGGGGCTGCTGCGCGTGGCCGCCCGGCCCGGTATCCGGATCAACTGGGGCCGGAAGGAACCGTGGCTCGCGGCCGCGGCGGTCCGGCTGCTCACGGGAGCCGCGGGCGCCGGAACGGTGGTGGTGGGCCTGGTGCCCGAAGACGTTGGCTCCCCATGGCACTACTGGGGCGCGGTCACGTACTTCCTGACCGGCGGCGCTGCCCTGCTGGTGCTCGGCCTGCTCTGGCTCCGCAAAACCGGCATGGCATGGTTCATCCTGGCATGCGGCGTGGTGTCACTGGCGGCGGTGGCGACCGGCGGCCTGACGCACATGATGGTTCCGGAGCCCGGCACACTGGAACGGCTGATGGGATATCCCGTGACGGTCGGCATGGCCGCCTCGGGGCTGGTCATTGCCCAGCGGGTACACCGGCACCGGAAGGAACGGCGGGCTGCTGCCAGCCGGGTAACTGCCGCCTAGGCCTCGTTCCGCATCCGCCTGTTCAGGAAGACCGCCGCGGCCCCGGCCAGGAGGCTCAACACCAAAAGCACCCAGCCGGCAACGGTGAGGCCGGACGCCATGGCAACCTGGCCGCCGTCGGGACCTTCCGACGCCAGCATGGCGTCAATCGCCACGTTCCCCCACAACCGGACCACCACGAACAGCATGGGCACGGCCCACAGCGCCCAGCGCAGAGCCTTCCGCGCCACGTTGGTCCCAATGAGCAGCAGCCAGGTGAACCCGAAGATCAGCGGGAAGAGGGTGCCGGCGGTCTTGTGGACGTAGTTCAGCTGGCCCAGGGCGTCGCCGTTCATCTCCCCCTGCAGGCGGCCGATGTAGGCGGGGTCGAACCCGCCGATGAGCGAATCCGGCATGGCCAGGCCCTTGGTGAGTTGCGTGAGCTGGTCCAGGGTCAGCAGGTGCAGGTACCAGAAGAGGAACAGGCTGGCCACGACGCCCGCAATGACGATCAGGTTGCTGTTGCCCTGCGCCTTCTCCGGCGTCCGGTTGGTGGTGGGGTTGACCACCGGTGGCAGTTGGTGTTGCGGTACAACCGCTTTGGCGCCGTGCTTCTTGATCCGCTGGGCAGGGGTTTTGGCCATGGCACCATTATCCCGCCCCATAAACTGAAGCCATGACCACTGGCCGACACAGCGCAGCTGTTCTTGACCCCTCACTGGACGACTATGAACTGGCGGCGGCGCTGGTGCGTGAAGCCGGGCAGTTGGCGCTCCTCATGCGCATGGCCGGCCTGCAGTCGGAACAAAAAACCTCCGTCTCGGACGTGGTGACCGCGGCGGACCACGCCGCCGAGGCCTACGTGCTGGAACAGTTGCAGCGCTGCCGGCCGGAGGACGGCATCCTGGGGGAGGAAGGCGCCTCCGTCCAGGGAACCAGCGGCCGCACCTGGGTGATCGACCCCGTGGACGGCACCTACAACTTCCTGCACGGCTCCACCTACTGGTGCTCCGCCATCGCCCTCAAGGACCGGGACGACGCAGTGCTGGGCGCCATCTTCCAGCCGGAGGAGGACAAGCTGTGGCTGGGCGGCCGTGACCGGCCCGCCACGCTGAACGGCGACCTCCTCACCGTTTTCAGCGACGACGGCGGCAAACGCAACGCCACCAGTGTCGCCGAACTTGGAGCGGCCACCTACATCCACCCCACCTGGCTTATGGACCCGATGTGCGCCATGCCCTGGCACGCCGCCGCCACCTCCGCGGCGTCCCTCCGCATGCTGGGCTCCGGGTCCTGCGACCTGGGCCGCGTTGCGGACGGACAGCTGGGATGCTGGTTCCAGCACAGCTGCCCCGAATGGGATTGGCTGCCGGGCAAGGCGATCGTCCGTGCCGCCGGCGGCGCCGTGGACACGGTCCGGGTCAACGGCCTGGAGTGGTTCCTGGCAGGAGGAACGACGGCGGTGCAGCAGTTGCGTGCGGCGCTCCAGTCAGGCTCGGTGGCCTGAGGCGCTGCCTCCACAGGTTCCCCGCGCAGGGAAGTAATCCACAGGCTGGAAGGCGTTGTCGGTCCCACCGCCTAGACTTGTATGCACCATGGATATGTTGTTTGACCCGTACTCTGACGGACCGTTCAAGGCCGCTCCTGCCGCCGCCGCCCGCACCAGGACGGGGCCTGAGGGCGTTGCCACCACGGCCGGGCCCGGCGGAATGCCGGGCAACGGCGGCCTGCAGCACCGGAACAATCCGGACCAGGACAACGGGGGCTGGAACCACGGGGACAGGCACGACGCCGGACGCCACCACAGCCGCCGCCCGGACGCCGCCCAGCTGCTGGAGGGACTGAACCCGCAGCAGGAGGAAGCGGTCAAGCACGCCGGGTCGGCGCTGCTGATCGTCGCCGGTGCAGGTTCCGGCAAGACCCGCGTGCTCAGCAACAGGATCGCCTACCTGATCGCCACCGGCCGTGCCCACCACGGCGAAATCCTGGCCATCACCTTCACCAACAAGGCGGCCGCGGAAATGCGGGAGCGCATCGAGGCCTTGGTGGGCGGGCGCGCCAAGATCATGTGGATCTCCACGTTCCACTCGTCCTGCGTGCGGATCCTGCGGCAGGAAGCGGCCAACGTCGGCCTGAAATCAAACTTCTCCATCTACGACTCCGCCGACTCCCTGCGGCTGGTCACGCAGGTGTCCAAGGCCCTTGACCTGGACCCCAAGAAGTTTGCCCCCAAGGCCATCCAGCACAAGATCTCGGCGTTGAAGAACGAACTCATTGACGCCGATTCCTTTGCCTCGGCGGCCAACTACAACGACCCCTTTGAACACGCGGTGGCGGACGTCTACAAGGGCTACACCCAGCGCCTCCGGCAGGCCAACGCCATGGACTTCGACGACCTCATCGCCGAAACCGTCTACATGTTCCGCGCCTTCCCCGCGCTTGCCGAGTCCTACCGCCGCCGGTTCCGGCACGTCCTGGTGGACGAATACCAGGACACCAACCACGCCCAGTACGCCCTGGTGCGGGAAATCGTGGGGGAAGGACCGGGTTCGTCGGAACTTACCGTGGTGGGTGACTCCGACCAGTCCATCTACGCCTTCCGCGGAGCGGACATCCGGAACATCGTGGAGTTCGAAAAGGACTACCCGGAAGCCCGCACCATCAAGCTGGAGCAGAACTACCGCTCCACCCAAAACATCCTGAGCGCCGCCAACTCAGTCATTTCGCGGAACCCCAACCGGCCGGAAAAACGGCTGTGGACCGCCGAGGGCGAAGGCCACAAGATCATCGGCTACGTCGGCGAAAACGAACACGACGAAGCGCAGTTCATCGCCAAGGAAATCGACCGGCTCCAGGACGAAGACAACCTGCGGCCGGGCGATGTCGCCATCTTCTACCGGACCAACGCCCAGTCCCGCTCCATCGAAGACGTCCTGGTTCGCGTGGGCCTGCCGTACAAGGTGGTGGGCGGCACCCGCTTTTACGAGCGGAAGGAAATCAAGGACGCCCTGGCGTACCTGCGCGTCCTGGTGAACCCGGATGACGACGTCAACCTCCGCCGGGTGCTGAATGAGCCCAAGCGAGGCATCGGCGACCGTGCCGAAGGCGCCGTCGCAGCCCTGGCCCAGCGCGAGCGGACGTCGTTCATGGAAGCCGCCCGCCGCGCCGACCAGGCACCCGGCATGGCCACCCGGTCCGTCAACGCAGTCCTGGGCTTTGTGAAAATGCTGGACGACCTCGCCGAGGTAGCCTCCGGATCCGGAGCCGCCGCCGCACTGGAAGCCGTCCTGGAACAGACCGGCTACCTTGCCGCACTGCGCTCCAGCACGGACCCGCAGGACGAATCCCGCGTGGAGAACCTGGCCGAACTCGTGGCCGTGGTGCGCGAGTACGAGCAGGAGAACCCGGAGGGCAGCCTCGGCGCGTTCCTGGAACAGGTGTCCCTGGTGGCCGATGCCGACCAGATCCCGGATGCTCCCGGCGCGGATATTGACGCCGCCGTGGCAGAGGCCAAACGGTTGGGCGTGGTGACCCTCATGACCCTGCACACGGCCAAGGGCCTGGAATTCCCCGTGGTCTTCCTTACCGGCATGGAGCACGGACTCTTCCCGCACCAGCGCTCCGCCACTGACCCCAAGGAACTGGCCGAGGAACGGCGCCTGGCCTATGTGGGGCTGACCCGTGCCCGCAAGCGGTTGTACGTAACCCGGTCCGAGGTACGCAGCATGTGGGGCCAGAGCCAGTACAACCCCGCCAGCCAGTTCCTGGAGGAAATCCCGGCCGAGCTCCTGGAATGGAAACGGGAAGGAACCAGCAGGCAGGCCGGCGGTTGGGGCGGCGGCTCCATCGGATCCGGCCGCTACAGCGGCTCCTTCTGGGGTGCCGGCACCGCCCGCGGCGCGGCCGCGGACTCCTCCGCCGGGTTCAACGCCGACGTTCCGGCGTTCATCGCCAAGAACCGGGTGCAGCCGCAGAAGGAAATCATCGCCGTCAGCGTGGGGGACAAGGTCAACCACACCAGCTTCGGCAATGGAACCGTCCTGGCGCTTGAAGGCGCGGGGGACAAGACCGTAGCCAAGGTGAAGTTCGACGTTGGGGAGAAGCGCCTGCTGCTCCGGTATGCGCCGCTGACCAAGCTGGACGCCTAAGCCGGCCGGCGGCGGGCATAATGGAGCCCATGCGACGCACAGTATGGGGGATGCTCGCCGCCCTTTTCCTTGCCACCGCCGTGACCGTTACGGGGTGCAGCGTGACCACCGAGGACCCCTCCTATATTCCGCCGGCGCCGCTGCCTCCCTTGGAGCAGCTGGAAAAGGCGCCCCTGGCCGATCCAAAGAACTTCTCCAGTGGAGGGGACGTCCTGTCCTTCATCACCGCGGACCGGACCATTTCCTGCTCACTGACGTCCGCGCGCGGGGAACATGTGAACCTGCCGTACGAACAAAACGGCTACAGCGATGCTGCCAACAACAAGCTGCCCATTGTCCCGGTGGCCCACTGCGGGCTTGTCACCTATCAGCCTCCCCAACCCGGCGACGTCAAGGATGACTGTGCCGGCACCCACCTTGGTTACCTGGGCGGTGTGGCCCTGCTGGCGCCGGACACTGCACGCTACGGGGAATGCCGCTCCGGCGTCACTCCGATGGAGGCGGCCTACGGGCCCGGGGGGACCAAGGCCGGTCCGCTGACTCAGCTGACTGTGCTGGCGGACGGGCAGAACCTCGAACGCAACGGCTTGCGCTGTTCGGCCTACAACGGCGGCGTGGCATGTGGAAATGTCTCCGCCGGCGTCGGATTCTTCATTTCCCCCGAACGTTACGAACTGGTCCCGGCCCCCGCCATAAGCAGCGCATCCCCGCAGGCAGAAGGCCCAAAAACCCCGTAAATCCGCGGTTTTTCTACGCTCCATAGAATAGTGTGCTTACTCACATAAGAGGTAGTCTGGGACGGCCCGGTCCCTCCAAAGGACTAGAGTTCCCCATGGAGCATCACGCCGCGTGGCTCGTTTCCAAACAGGCCGCCGGTGCGTGCAATCCGCAGCCCGGTCATTGTCCTATTCGATGGTGTCCGGCTGTATAGAAACTACTTCGACGTAGAAGGACACTAAACCGTGGACCTGTTTGAATACCAGGCGCGCGATATGTTCGAGGCGCACGGTGTACCCGTGCTTGCCGGCATCGTGGCGTACACCCCAGAAGAAGCAAAGGCAGCTGCCGAGAAGATCGGCGGCGTAACCGTTGTCAAGGCACAGGTCAAGGCAGGCGGCCGCGGCAAGGCCGGCGGCGTGAAGGTGGCAAAGTCCGCCGACGAGGCGTTTGAGCATGCCACCAACATCCTGGGCATGGACATCAAGGGCCACACCGTCAACAAGGTGATGATCGCCCAGGGTGCCGACATCGCGGAGGAGTACTACTTCTCCGTTCTGCTGGACCGGGCCAACCGCAACTACCTGGCCATGTGCTCTGTTGAGGGCGGCATGGAAATCGAACAGCTCGCCGTCGAACGCCCCGAAGCGCTGGCAAAGATCGCCATCGACCCCGCCGTGGGCATCGACCAGGCCAAGGCTGACGAAATCGTCGCAGCCGCCGGCTTCGCCGAGGAACTCCGCGGCCAGGTGGCAGGCGTCATCCTGAAGCTCTGGGACGTCTTCAAGAAGGAAGACGCCACCCTGGTGGAGGTCAACCCGCTGGTCAAGACCGGCAACGGTGACATCCTGGCCCTCGACGGCAAGGTTTCCCTCGACGAGAACGCCGACTTCCGGCACCCGAAGCACGCGCAACTCGAGGACAAGGACGCTGCAGACCCGCTTGAGGCCAAGGCAAAGGCGCAGGACCTCAACTACGTCAAGCTCGACGGCGAAGTAGGCATCATCGGCAATGGCGCCGGCCTGGTCATGTCCACGCTCGACGTCGTCGCCTACGCCGGTGAAAACCACGGCAACGTCAAGCCCGCCAACTTCCTGGACATCGGCGGCGGAGCCTCCGCAGAGGTCATGGCCGCAGGCCTGGACGTCATCCTGGGCGACGAGCAGGTCAAGTCCGTCTTCGTCAACGTCTTCGGCGGCATCACCGCCTGCGACGCCGTTGCCAAGGGCATCGTCGGTGCACTCGCCGAACTCGGCCACTCCGCGAACAAGCCGCTGGTAGTCCGCCTCGACGGCAACAACGTCGAGGAAGGCCGCCGCATCCTCACCGAGGCCAACCACCCGCTGGTTACCCTGGCCGCCACCATGGACGAGGGCGCCGACAAGGCCGCCGAGCTCGCCAACGCAGCGAAGTAAAGGGACGCACCATGTCTATTTATCTGAACAAGGACTCCAAGGTCATCGTCCAGGGCATCACCGGCGGCGAAGGCACCAAGCACACCGCCCTGATGCTCAAGGCCGGCACCAACATTGTTGGCGGCGTGAACGCCCGCAAGGCCGGCACCACGGTCCTGCACGGCGACAACGAAATCAGCGTCTTCGGCACCGTCAAGGAAGCCATGGCTGAAACCGGCGCCGACGTCTCCATCGTCTTCGTGCCGCCGGCATTCACCAAGAACGCTGTGGTTGAAGCCATCGAGGCCGGCATCGGCCTTGTGGTTGTCATCACCGAAGGCGTTCCGGTCCAGGATTCCGCCGAGTTCTGGGCACTGGCCCAGTCCAAGGTTGACGCCGACGGCAACCAGGTCACCCGCATCATCGGCCCGAACTGCCCCGGCATCATCACTCCGGGCGAGGCACTGGTGGGCATCACGCCGAACAACATCACGGGCAAGGGCCCCATCGGCTTGGTTTCCAAGTCCGGAACCCTGACCTACCAGATGATGTACGAACTGCGCGACCTGGGCTTCTCCACCGCCATCGGCATCGGCGGCGACCCCGTCATCGGCACCACCCACATCGACGCCCTGGCTGCGTTCGAGGCTGACCCCGAGACCAAGGCGATCGTGATGATCGGTGAAATCGGCGGTGACGCCGAAGAGCGTGCAGCTGACTTCATCAAGGCCAACGTCACCAAGCCGGTTGTTGGCTACGTGGCAGGCTTCACGGCTCCCGAAGGCAAGACCATGGGCCACGCGGGTGCCATCGTCTCCGGCTCCGCCGGTACCGCACAGGCCAAGAAGGAAGCCCTCGAGGCCGCCGGCGTCAAGGTCGGCAAGACGCCGTCCGAGACCGCCAAGCTGCTCCGCGAGGTCTACGCAGCCCTCTAGCAGTACTGCACAACGCGGGGTCACCCCCGCCCGGTCCGCTCAACGGACCGGCAAGGGGTGGCCCCGCGTTTGCTGTTTAACGAACTTCCTTGTTTAACGAATGACGGCGGCCGGGCAACGGGTGCCCCGGTGCGTCGAGTAATGTTGAGGAAGGTAAATCAGGGGCGCCCAGGGCGCGCAGGCAGGGGAAAGACGGATGGCAGAGAAGCGACCCACCCTGGTCGACGCCGTCGTGGACAAGGTCCTTGAGCACATCCTCAGTGGCGAGATCAAGGCCGACGACGCCCTGCCGCCGGAGGCTGATATCGCCAAGGAGTCCGGCGTCAGCAGGCTGACGGCCCGCGAAGCCATGAAAGTGCTGAAGGCGCAGGACGTCGTGTACGTAAAGCGCGGCCTGGGCACCTTCGTCAACCCGCCCGAGCGCTGGACGGGACTGGACGCCATTATGCGCTCAGCTTCCCGGGGAGTGGCCTCGGACCAGGTGGCGCTTCGTTTGCTCGAAGTCCGCCGCATGGTGGAGACCGGCGCGGCGGAACTCGCTGCCTCCCGCCACCGGCCGGCTGACCTCGCCGCACTGCAGGACAGCGTGGAGCAGATGGAAGCGGCGCATCACGCCGGCGACGTGGACGCGCTGACCGTGGCTGACATCGCCTTCCACGACACCGTCCTGCGCGCATCCGGCAACCCGTTCGTGCCGGCCCTGCTTGGCCAGCTGTCCACCTTGCTTTACGCGATGCGGCGCGAAACCTCAGCGTTCCCTGACGTGCAGCGCCACGCCATCCACCATCACAAGATGGTCCTGGCCGCCATTGCCGCCGGGGACCCGGCCACCGCCCGCTCCACCATGGACGCGCACATCACCCAGACTTTCGAGGACTACGAGCGCTACCTCGCCGTGTCCAGCCCCACCGGAGCAAGTGCCCGCTAGGCCTGTCTGAACCTCTTCCAACTGGGTATTTTCCTGCTATCGGCATGCCGTCCGGTCGCGTCGGCACTCGTGTTTGACGCTCCCGGTCCCTGTGATTAGAATCTCATACAGACATCAGACATCTGATATCAGTTTTCCCCAAAAAAATGCCGCCAGCCAAAGGAGTCGTTATGCGCGCGCATTCCCCTTTCGAGGGTTTCCTCACCGCACTGGGAGGCCGGCGATGACCTCCCGCGCCACTGCCCCCGCCCTCAGCGAGTTGGGCGAGACCACCCTCCGCAAGGTCCGCCGGAGGCTTATGCCCCTGATCGTCCTGCTGTACTTCATCGCCTACCTGGACCGGAACAATGTGGGCTTCGCAAAGCTCGGCATGCAGGGGGACATCGGCCTGACCGAAGCCGCCTACGGCCTGGGCGCCGGCATCTTCTTCCTCGGCTATGCGCTGCTGGAGATTCCGTCCAACGGCGGCATGTACCGCTATGGGGCCCGGAAGTGGATCGCCCGGATCCTGATCAGCTGGGGCATTTTTGCCACGGCCATGTTCCTGGTGAACGGTGAAGCCACCTTCTACATCATCCGGTTCCTGCTTGGAGCCGCCGAGGCCGGCTTCTTCCCCGCCATCCTCTTCTACCTGACCCTGTGGTTCCCCGCAGCGCAGCGGGTGACGGTGCTGGGTATCTTCATCCTGGCCCAGCCCATCTCCAACGCCCTCGGCGCACCCGTGTCCGGCATGCTCCTGAACCTGGAAGGCGTGGCAGGCCTGCACGGCTGGCAGTGGCTGTACATCCTTGAAGGCATTCCCGCCATCCTGCTGGGCATCATCACCCCCTTCGTCATGACGGACCGGCCCGAACACGCCAAGTGGCTCAAGCCGGAAGAACGTGAGTGGCTCTCCACCACGATGGCCGCCGAACTCGCCCACAAGCAGAAGTCCGGCAACCACAACTTCCTTGCCGGCCTGAAAGACCCCCGCACCATCGCCTACTCGGCGCTGTACTTCGGCCTGGTCTGCGGCATCTACGGCCTGGGGCTCTGGCTGCCCACCATCGTCAAGGCGCTGGGCAAGTTCGACTCGACCCAGGTGGGCTTCATCGTCTTCATCCCGTACGCCATCGCAGCGGTGTTCGTCTACTTCTGGAGCAAGCGCTCGGACCGGACCGGCAACCGCGTATGGCATGCCAGCATGAGCATGGTGCTCGCCGCCGTCGGCCTCCTGGGCGCAGGCTTCCTGCTGCCGGTCAACGCCGTGCTGGCCATGGTGTTCCTGACCCTCGCGGCCATGGGCATCTACTCCGCCATCGCACCGTTCCTCGCCATGCCCTCCGCAGCCCTCACCGGTGCTGCTGCTGCTGCCGGGCTTGCCATGGTCAACTCCCTTGGCAACCTGGGTGGCTTCGTGGCGCCCTATATCGTGGGCATCCTCAAGGACGCCACCGGAAACAGCCAGAGCGGGCTGGTGTTCCTGGCCGCCTGCCTCGCCATAACCGCTGCAGCCACCTACCTTTACGCACGCAAACGGCCGGAAGGTGTCTCCGCCCCCGGGGCCACAATTCCTGCCGCCGAAACACACTAGGACACACCAATGACTACACAGCACACCTTTCCCGCAGAACGCACCGCGGTCCTGACCGGGGCTGCATCGGCCCGCGGGATCGGCCGGGCAACCGCAGACCGGCTGGCCAGCGAAGGCTGGTCCATCGCCATCCTGGACATCAACGACGAAGATGCCAAGGCGGCGGCGGCAGAAATCGGTGCCAACCGCGCCGTCAAGGCCATCGGCGTAGGTGCCGACGTCTCTGACGAGGCATCCGTGGACCGCGCCATTACAGAGATCGAGCAGGCGCTTCCGCCCATCGTCGGACTGGTCAACCTTGCGGGCATCAGTTCGCCCACCACCTTCATGGAAACCACGGTGGCGGAATGGGACAAGGTCTTCGCCATCAACATGCGCGGCACCTTCATCGTTTCCCAACGGGTCCTCAAGGGCATGATCGAGCGCGAACTCGGGAGGATCGTCAGCATCTCCTCCATCTCAGCCCAGCGCGGCGGCGGCACCTACTCCAAGGTGGCCTACAGTGCGTCGAAAGCCGGCATCCTGGGCTTCACCCGTGCCCTGGCCCGCGAGGTGGGCGGGCACAACATCACCGTGAACGCCATTGCCCCAGGTCCGATCGACACGGACATCATGGGCGGCACGCTGACAGACGAGCGCAAGGCCCAGATGTCCGAGGGGATCATGATGGGCCGGGTGGGAACCCGTGAGGAAGTAGCCGCGCTGATCGCGTTCCTGCTTGGCGAGGATGCCGGTTACATCACCGCCGCCACGTACGACATCAACGGCGGCCTGCAGGTTTCCTGACCCCCGTTTCCTGCTGGTGCCGTGCAGCCGCCCGGCCGCACGGCACCAGCAGGCGTGCCCGGGACCACCACACCCACGCGCTCCCGCGCATCTTCCGGCTATAGGATTTCTACATGGCAACCAAGAACCAGGCCTCCGGCGGCGTGAGCAGGCAGGTCCTCGCCGACCACGTGTATGAAGCGCTTCTTGTTGCCCTGATGGACGGCCGGCTGGAAGCCGGCACCCCGGTCAGCATCGACGGGATGGCCCGGGAACTGGACGTTTCCCCGACACCGGTGCGCGAGGCGCTCGCCCGGCTGGAAGCGACCGGGATGGTGCGCAGGGCCGCCCTGCGCGGTTACCGCGTGGCCCCGCTGTTCTCCCCGGAGGAACTTGCCGATCTCATGGACGCCCGCCTGGTCATCGAACCGGCCAATGCTTTCATGGCCTGCAAACATGCGGACCCGCAACTGACAGGGCAACTGGAGCAGGCCATCGAGGACCTGAAGGCAGCGCCGCGCGGGCCGTCCTTCGCGGAGTTCCGCGCCTACTGGGAAGCCGACGAACGCTTCCACCGGCTTATCGCCGAGTCCGCGGACAACCAGTTCCTGCTGTCTGCCTACAACGCCTTGGGCGGCCAGGTGCAGCGCTTCCGCTTCTTCGGCGGCCTGGGCGTGACGGATGCCGACTATGCCATCTCCGAGCACACCGAAATCCTCAAGGCCTTCGAAGCCGGCGACGCCGAGCTTGCCCGGCAAAAGATGATCGACCACATTGAAGGGGTCAAGCAGCGCTCGCAGCACGACAGCGAAGTGCGCAGCTAGCACGTCCCTCAGGCCCCTGTAGGCCCTCCCTGCACAAGCTCCCGCAAGGGAGCAACAAACACCCCCTTGACAGGACCCACGTAAAGCGTAGATCCTATAGGAAATGCGATTCTAGATCTGGAGTGACAATGCCGTACACCGCTGAAAACTGGCCCATCGCCGCTGCCCTGCTGCAGTTCCCGGGAACCAAACCCGACGGAACCTCTATCCAGGATGCCCCTGCCAGTGACTGGCAGCAGGTCTTCGAAGAAGTGGCAGACGCCGGCTTCACCAACGCCGACCTCACCGATAGCTGGGTGCGCCCCGGCGATCTCTCAACCGCCCGGCTGGACGAACTGAAGGCGGCCGCCACCGCCGCCGGTCTGGGGCTTCCCTCCATCTCCGCCATCCGCCGCAGCGTGATCGAAGAAGGCAAGTGGGAGGAAAACCTGGCCTACACGCACCGGACCCTCGAGGCCGCCGCCCAGCTCGGTTGCGAGGTGGTCTCGATCGGCCTGCACCAGGCCATCACACCGGAGCAGCAGAAGCAGCTCTGGTTCTGGACCGTCGAGGGCCACAAGGACCCGGCAGGGGACAAGGAAACCTGGAACAACGCCGTCACCCGCATCCGCGAAGTGGGCAAGCACGCCGCGGAACTGGGGCTCCTGGTCTCGCTGGAGATGTACGAGGACACCTACCTTGGCACCGCAGACTCCTCGGTCCAGCTGGTCCAGGACATCGACCTGCCCAACGTTGGCTTGAATCCGGACCTGGGAAACCTGATCCGCCTGCACCGCCCCATCGAGGACTGGCGCGAGCTGGTCCACAAGACGCTGCCCTACTCCAACTACTGGCACGTCAAGAACTACATCCGTGACGAGGACCAGGCCCGCGACCACTATGTTGCAATGCCGGCGCCCATGGAGTCCGGCCTCATCAGCTACCGCGAGGCCTTCCAGTTCGCCATCTCGGTGGGCTTCCAGGGCATCATCTGCACCGAACACTATGGGGGCGACGGCCTCAGCGTTACGGCCGCCAACCAGGACTACCTGCGCCGGCAGGTCCTCCCGAAGCGGGACAGCTACGCACTGGGCACCAGCCTGGTGGCCCAGGGCCGGCAGACGCCGGCGGCCGTTCCGGCACGCTAGCACCGGCAGGCATCCCAACCGACCCAACGGGTTCAACGAGGAATCATGACAAAAATATTTGACGATCCAGCGCAGTTCGCTGACGACGCCCTCGACGGCTTCGTTGCAGCCAACCGCCAGTACGTGGCCCGGGTGGACGGCGGCGTTGTCCGCTCCACCGAATCACCCGAGGGCCAGGTGGCAGTGGTCATCGGCGGCGGTTCCGGCCACTATCCGGCCTTCGCCGGCCTGGTTGGCGCCGGGCTTGCCGCCGGAAGCGCCTGCGGCAACATGTTTGCTTCCCCCTCCGCCGGGCAGGTGTACCGGGTGGCCAAAGCCTCCCAAACCGGCGGCGGTGTCCTGCTCAGCTACGGCAACTACGCCGGCGACGTGCTCCACTTCGGCCAGGCGCAGGAGAAGCTGAACGCTGAAGGCATCGAAACCCGCACCGTGCTGGTAACCGATGACATCGCCAGTGCGCCCCTCGAAGAAATCGGCAAGCGCCGCGGCATCGCCGGTGACCTTACCGTCTTCAAGGTGGCCGGCGCGGCCGCAGAGGCCGGGCTGGACCTGGACGAGGTGGAGAGGCTCGCCATCAAGGCCAACCACCGCACCCGCTCCCTCGGCGTGGCCTTCGCCGGCTGCACACTCCCCGGCGCAAGCGAGCCCCTCTTCACCGTGCCGGAAGGCATGATGTCGGTGGGACTGGGCATCCACGGCGAACCCGGGATCTCCGAGCAGCCCCTGCCCAGCGCCAGCGAACTGGCCAAACTGCTGGTGGACGGTCTGTTGAAGGACAAACCGGACGCCGCAGGCCAACGCGTGGTACCCATCCTCAACGGACTGGGAACGGTCAAGTATGACGAGCTCTTCCTGCTGTTCGGAAAGGTCGAAGCCCTGCTCTCCGCAGCCGGACTGGACATCGTGGAGCCTGAGTGCGGTGAACTGGTGACCAGCCTGGACATGTCCGGCCTGTCCCTGACGCTGTTCTGGCTGGATGAGGAACTGGAGAAGTTCTGGGCCGCGCCGGCTGACACCCCTGCCTTCCGCAAGGGTAATCTTGCCCAGCGCCGGGCACGTTCGGTGGAGTCCCTGGCTGAGGCTGCCACGGCGCCTGCGCTGGCCGCCACCGCCGCCTCCACTGCCTTGGCCGCCACCGCCGTGGACGCTCTGAAGGAGGCGCGCGCCGTCGTCGTCGAACACGAGGAGGCACTCGGAAAGCTGGATGCCATCGCCGGGGACG
Organism: Arthrobacter sp. SLBN-122; assembly: GCF_006715165.1. Lineage (NCBI taxonomy): Bacteria > Bacillati > Actinomycetota > Actinomycetes > Micrococcales > Micrococcaceae > Arthrobacter > Arthrobacter sp. SLBN-122. Next base: position 2,846,488 of record NZ_VFMS01000001.1, read on the forward strand.
GCGACCACGGCATCGGCATGCGGCGCGGCGTGGACGCGGCCGTTGCTGCAGCGGAGAAGTCCCACGCAGGCGGCGCCGGCCTGGAGGAAGTCCTCGCGGCGGCGGGGGAGCAGTGGGCCGAGCGCGCCGGCGGTACCTCCGGGGCCCTTTGGGGCGCGGCCGTCACCGCCGTTGGCAGGACCCTTGGCAGCAAGGACGCCTATACCGCCGCTGACGCAGCGGCGGCCGTCAACGCCCTCCGCGATGCCATCATCACCCTGGGCAAGGCGGAAGCGGGAGACAAGACCATGGTGGACGCGCTCCTTCCGTTCGCTGAGACCTTCACCAAGGCAATTGACGACGGCGGCAGCTTGGCCGGCAGCCTGCGTGCGGCAGCGGAAGCTGCCGCCAAGGCCGCTGACGCGACTGCCGACCTCAGCCCGAAGAAAGGCCGTGCCCGGCCGCTCGCCGAAAAGAGCCTCGGCCACCCGGATCCCGGCGCCGTCTCGTTCGGCCTTATCGCCCGCAGGGTGGCGGACTACGCCGCCACCATCGAAAGCTCCTAAGGAGAATCGCATGACTGAGCAAACCCAGCCAGGCTGGCGCATCGTCGTCGGCAACGACGAAGCCGGCGTCGAATACAAGAACGCCCTGCGCGAGATGCTTGAGGCGGACCCCCGCGTTGCGTCGGTGGAGGACGTAGGAGTCGGCGCCGACGACTCCACGGCCTACCCGCACTTGGCCGTCGCCGCAGCCCGTAAGGTGGCCGCCGGCGAAGCGGACCGCGCGCTGTTGATCTGCGGCACCGGCCTGGGCGTGGCCATTTCGGCCAACAAGGTACCGGGCATCCGGGCGGTCACGGCCCACGACAGCTACTCCGTGGAACGCTCCGTGCTGTCCAACAACGCGCAGGTGCTGACCATGGGCCAGCGCGTCATCGGCCTGGAACTGGCCAAGAAGCTGGTGGGCGAGTGGCTCAACTACCGCTTCGATGAAAACTCCGCATCCGCGGCAAAAGTAGACGCCATCTGCTCCTATGAGGGCGCGTCGGAAGGACTTGAAACCAAATGAGCACCCGTAACATCGCCGTCGTCGGCTCCGGCTACATGGGCGGCGGAATCGCCCAGGTCCTGGCACTCGCCGGAGCCCGCGTGGCACTGGCGGACGTCTCCGCCGAAATCGCCCAGAGCAACTACGAGCGCCTGCTGAAGGAATCCGACGAGTTCGTCGCGGCCGGCCTGTTCCCTGCGAACGCCACCGACCTGCTCAAGGAAAACCTCTGGGCAGCCAAGGACATCGAAGAAGCCGTGGCCGGCGCCGAGTACATCGAGGAGGCAGTGCCGGAGGTCCTGGAGATCAAGCACGCCACCCTGGGCAGGATCAGCGCCGCCGCCCGCCCCGATGCCATCATCGGCTCCAACACCTCCACCATCTCCATCGCCAAGCTGGCCGAGGTGGTGGACAACCCGGAGCGCTTCCTGGGCGTCCACTTCTCCAACCCGGCCCCGTTCATCCCCGGCGTGGAAGTCATCCCGCACGAAGGAACTTCCGAGGCAACGGTCCAGGCCGCCCGCACCATCGTGGGGGAGACCGGCAAGGAAACAGCCACCGTCAAGGACGTCACCGGCTTCGTGCTGAACCGGCTCCAGTACGCCCTCTTCCACGAAGCCGCACAGGTGGTGGAGGAAGGCATCGCCACCGCGGAGGACGTGGATACCCTGGTGCGCACCACCTTCGGCTTCCGGCTGCCCTTCTTCGGGCCGTTCGCGATCGCCGACATGGCAGGCCTGGACGTGTACGCCTTCTGCTATAAGTCCCTGCAGACCGGCTTCCCGGAGCGGTTCGCCACCCCCAAGATCCTGCAGGACAAGGTCGACGCCGGCCAGCTGGGCACCAAGACCGGCTCCGGCTTCCTGGACGTCCCGGCTGACCGGACCGCTGCCCTTGTTGCCTACCGGAACAAGGCATACGTCGCCATGCAAAAGCTCATCGAGGACCTGGGCCCCGCCCCGCTGTCCTAGCCAGACCACCGCACGGTAAAGGCGCCGCCCCAGGCGGCGCCTTTACCGCGACCGAAACCTGCCTCACCGGAAGGAACAATCCATGACAGCATTTCCCGCAGACCGCACGGTGATCGTCACCGGGGCAGTCTCAGAGCGAGGCATCGGCCGGGCCACCGCAGACTACCTTGCCGAACGTGGGTGGAACATCGGCGTGATCGACCTCGATGACGCTGCCTGCAAGGCAGTCGCCAAGGAGTTGGCGGAAAAGCACGGCGTCAAAGCCCACGGGGCCGGCGCCAATATCGGCGACGAGGCTTCCGTACGTGCCGCCATCGACGAGATCGAGGCAGAACTGCCCCAGCTCGTGGCCCTTGCCAACATCGCCGGCGTCAGCTCTCCGGTTCCCTACCTTGAACTCGACGGCGCCGAGTGGGACCGCGTGATCAACATCAACATGAACGGTGTCCACTACGCCACCCGCCGGGCAGCTGAATCCATGGTGAAGAACCGGCTGGGGCGGATCGTGAACATCTCCTCGGTCTCCGCCCAGCGCGGCGGCGGAACCTTCAGCAAGACCCCGTACTCCGTGGCCAAGGCCGGCGTCATCGGCCTGACCCGCGCCACCGCCCGTGAACTGGGGGAGTACGACATCACCGTCAACGCCATCTCACCCGGTCCCATCGACACCGACATCATGGGCGGCACCCTCAGCGAGGAACGCAAGGATGAGCTCGTCAAGGACCTGGTGGTGAACCGGGTGGGCACCACTCGAGACGTCGCCGCAGCCATCTCATTCCTGATCGGCGAGGATGCCGGCTATATCTCCGGCCAGACGCTGAACGTCGACGGCGGCCTGTACATGCACTGACGGCACCCCTACCGGGTGCCACCGCAAGACCCGCGGGCCGCCGGCCCGCGGACAACACCAACCCACCACTCGAAGGAGAGTGTTGTGTCCGAAACCACCGCAACATCCAAGGAACTTCTGGCCCGCCCGGTCCTGAAGTCCGCGATCTTCAAGGCGGCCCGCCGGCTCATGCCGATGCTGGTCATCCTGTATGTCGTTTCGTTCCTGGACCGCACCAACGTCGGCTTCGCAGAGGCCGCGCTGGGAGCGGACAAGGGGGTGTCCGCCGCGGCCTTCGCCCTGGGCGCAGGCATCTTCTTCATCGGCTACGCGATCTTCGAGATCCCCAGCAACCTGCTGCTCAAGAAGGTCGGCGCCAAGATCTGGCTGGCACGCATCGCCATCACGTGGGGCATCGTTTCGGCATGCTTCGCTTTTGTGCAGGGCGAGACGTCGTTCGTGATCCTGCGTTTCCTCCTCGGCGTGACCGAAGCAGGGCTGTTCCCCGGCGTGATCATGTACCTCGCCGAGTGGTTCCCCAACAAGGTGCGCGTGCAGATGTTCGCCATCTTCTACCTGGCACAGCCGTTCTCCCAGATGATCGGCAACCCGCTGTCCGGCTGGCTGATCAACATCGGCGACCAGGTGCCCGGCCTGCGCGGCTGGCAGGTCATGTTCTTCGTCGAAGGCCTCCTGGCCGTCCTTGCCGGCATCGCAGCGTTCTTCTTCCTGATCAACGGTCCGGAGAAGGCCAAGTTCCTCAACAAGGAAGAGAAGTACGCGCTGAAGGAAGTCATGGCGCTTGAAGACACCATCAAGGACGAAACCGGGCCCCGCGGCATCCTGGCCGCCATGCGCAACGGCCGCGTCTGGTATTTCACCGCCATCTACTTCTGCCTGCAGATCGCCGTCTACGGCGTGACGTTCTTCCTGCCGCAGCAGGTGTCCTCCCTGACCGGGCAGAAGGTTGGACTGGCCGTCGGCCTGCTGATCGCGGTCCCGTGGTTCTTCGGCATCTTCTCCTGCTACTTCATCGGAAAAGCCGCAGATACCGTGGCCAAGCGCCGCAAGTTCGGCACCATCCTGTTCATCTCAACAGGCCTGTGCATCTTCGGGTCGGCCTGGGCAGGCACCAACCACCAGCCGGTCATCGGCATGATCTTCATTACCCTGGCGGTGTGCAGCTTCCTGGCCGTTGGCCCGGTGGTCTGGTCCTATCCGACCGCGTTCCTCGCCGGATCGGCCGCCGCAGCCGGCATCGGCCTGATCAACTCCCTTGGCAACCTGGGTGGCTTCGTGGCCCCGATCCTGCGGACCGCGGTCAACGAGGCCACGCAATCGCCCACCGGATCCATGGGCGTCTACGCCCTGGGCGTCCTGCCCTTCGTGGCCGCTGCGATGATGTTCGCCACCAAGCGGTTCAAGAACAAGGCCGACGACCTGCTCGACTGAGCACGTCACCCCTCTCCACAAAGGAAAGCCATGAGCACCTCCGGCAGCAGCACAGGGAACGGCACCCTCTACATCGGTGTCAGCACCAAGATGTACCTGGGATACCAGGCAAGCCTGCGCTGGCTGTCGGAGGTCCGCTCTGTTGTCGACGACAGGCCCGGACTGGGCACGAATTCCGCCAAGGATTCCGCGGTCCGGGTCTTCGTCATCCCATCCTTTCCGGTCCTGGAGCCTGCCGCGCGGATCCTGGCCGGCTCGCCCGTCCTGCTGGGAGCGCAGAACTGCGCCTGGGGCGACGGGCCCCTGACCGGGGAAGTCAGTCCCGGAATGCTGGCCGAACTGGGCGTTTCGCTCGTCGAAATCGGCCACGCGGAACGTCGCAAATTCTTTGCCGAGGATGATGCCGTGGTGGCACGCAAGGTGCGCGCCGCCGTCGGCCATTCCCTCACCCCGCTGCTCTGCATCGGCGAGGCGGACAAGCTCGACGCCGGCGCTGCCGCCGCCTTCTGCGTGCAGCAGGTCCGCGCCGCCACGGACGGCGACCCCGCCCTGCTCAGCAGCCTGCTCCTGGCGTACGAGCCGGTCTGGGCCATCGGTGCGCAGGAACCCGCCCCGCCGGAGCACGTCAACGCCGTCCTGGCCCACATCCGTGCCGAGCTGGGCAGGGACTGCCCCCTTATATACGGCGGCAGCGCCGGCCCGGGCCTGCTTCCACTGTTGCCCGCGGCGGATGGACTCTTCCTGGGCCGCTTCGCGCACGACGCCGCCAACCTGGGCCGCGTACTGGACGAAGCCCTCGCCCTTGCCCAGACCCGCGGCTCAGACGCGCGCGCCTGCCAGTAATTCCTCGAGCCGCTCGTAGCCTTCAGACATTCCGCCCTCCATGCCCGACTGCGCCATGCCGTCGCGCGCCTCCTGGCTGGGGTACACCGAGTGCCCCCGCAGCCGGGTCCGTCCATTGCCCAGGTCTTCAAACGTCATGAACTCCAGGCTGACGATGTCCGGGTAACCGCCGAACTCAAACGTCTGCAGGGCGAACTCGTTCTCGCGCACCGTATGGAAGATGCCACGGAACTCGTAGGCCACCCCGTCCGGTCCCGTATGCAGGTAGCTGTAGCTGCCGCCCGTGCGGAAGTCGTAGTGGTCGATCGCCATCTTCATGCCCCGCGGGCCCAGCCACTGGACAATGAGGTCCGGCTCTTTGTGCGCGCGGAACACATCCGCGACCGGGAAATCGAACTCGCGCTCAAAATCGATGAAGGGGACGCCCTCGGGAACGCTGAGTTTCAGGGAATTGCTCATCATGACTCCTTGGATGATTCATCGCCGCTGTCCGCGGTGTTTGATTTGAGTACGGCATCCAGGCTGCGGAACTGCCCTTCACGCACCAACCGGTAGCGGTCGATCCATGCGGTCAGCGCCTCAAGCCGCGCCGGGTTCAGGTGGACGGGCCTGCGCTGCGCGTCCCTGCTTCGGGTCACCAGTTCCGCCTGCTCGAGCACCTGGATATGTTTCGAAACCGCCTGCTTGGAGATTTCGAACGGTTCTGCCAATTCGTTCACTGTTGCCGGGCCCCGGCTGAGCCGTGCAATGATGCTCCTTCGCACGGGATCTGCCAAGGCCATGAAGGCCGAGTCCAAGGCCGCACTTTCAGAGTTCATCGTTACCCGTTTCTAGCCAACCTTTCGGTTTATCAAGCAGATGATTGTCTAAGGATAGTCCCCTCCATGTGCCGCTTCAAGACCTAAAGCCCTTGTCTCGTGGATTCTCAGTTTGTTAGTATGTCAGCACAAACTATGTGAAGGAGAAGTTCCATGCCATTGGTTCGCATCGACGTTAATGAAGGGCGCAGCGCGGAGGACCTGCAGCAGCTCAGCCGCGGAATCCACGACGCGATCCTTGCCGAGTACGGCATTCCGGAGCGGGACTACTTCCACATCCTGACCGAGCACCCGCAGGGCCAGATATTCGCCCAGGATGCCGGACTGGGGTTTGAGCGCACCGGGGGAGTTGTGATGATCCAGATCTTCACCCAGGGCGGGCGTTCGCAGGAGGCCAAGCAGCGGCTCTTCGCGGCGGTGGCCGAAAAGCTTGCGGCAGTTGGCGTGGCCGGGGAGGACGTCTTCATTGGCTATGTCGAAAACACGGCCGGTGACTGGTCCTTCGGCTTTGGCCGCGCGCAGTACGTAACGGGCGAATTGGCCGTTCCGAGGAAGTAGAAGAAGCGCCCATTCGTTGGGGGGTGGGCGTATCGCAAATCTCGTTGTAAGTATGTCAGTACAAACTTTTGACAGGACATTCGATCTAGGGCAAAGTAGTGCCTGTGGCCCACACCACGGCCTGCCAGTCCCGGAACTCCTGCCCCTCAAAGGATTCGAGTTCCACACCAGAAAGGTCCACGATTCACGTGACCCACGAGCTTCTTACGATCGGGCGCATCAGCGTTGATATCTACCCGAACGACATCGGGGTTGGCCTGGAGGACGTTAATTCCTTCGGCAAATACCTTGGCGGTTCGCCCTCCAACGTCGCCGTTGCAGCAGCCCGCCACGGACGCCGCACCGGCGTCATCACCCGCACCGGGGATGATCCGTTCGGCACCTACCTGCACCGCGAACTGCACAAGTTCAACGTCGATGACACCTACGTCACGCCGGTCAAGGACTGGCCCACCGCGGTGACCTTCTGCGCCATCAAGCCAGCCACGGACGAGTTTCCGCTGTACTTCTACGGCCGGTTCCCCACCGCGCCGGACCTGCAGATCGAGGCCGGGGAACTGGACCTCGACGCCATCCGCGGAGCCGGGATCTTCTGGTCCACCGTCACGGGCCTGTGCCAGGAACCCTCCCGCAGCGCCCACATCGCCGCCCACCAGGCCCGTCCCCGCACCGGCCTGGCCGAGGGGCAGTTCACTATCCTGGACCTGGACTACCGGCCCATGTTCTGGGCATCGGAAGAGGAGGCCCGCACCGAGGTCGCCAAGATCCTGCCGCACGTTACCGTTGCCATCGGCAACGACAAGGAATGCGCCGTGGCCGTAGGCGAAGGCACCCCGGATGAGCAGGCAGACCGGCTCCTGGCAGCCGGCGTGGAAATCGCCGTCGTCAAGCTTGGCGCGGAAGGCGTGATGGCCAAGACCCGCACCGAACGCGTGGTCTCCGCTCCCGTCCCGGTGGAAACCCTGAACGGCCTGGGTGCCGGCGACTCCTTCGGCGGCGCCTTCTGCCACGGGCTGCTGTCGGGGTGGCCGCTGGCACAGGTCCTGGACTACGCCAACGCCGCCGGCGCCATTGTGGCTTCCCGCCTTTCCTGCGCCGATGCCATGCCGACGCCGGATGAGGTCACCTCGCTGCTGGCCGAACGCGGCCGCGCGGTTCCCGGCGCCTCGATTCCCGAAGGAGCAGCACTGTGACCCTCACTCCGTTAGCGTCGAACAACGCACTGGACGACGATCCGCGCCGCTATGAGCACCTGAGCACCATCCGCCTGGAAGACCCGGATGCCGTGGCCCGTGCCGCCAAGTCCCGCAGGCGCCACCCCGGCCTGAAGTCGGGCCGGCAGAACTTCATCGTCGCCGCAGACCACCCCGCCCGCGGCGCCCTTGCCGTCGGCAGCGACCCCGTGGCCATGGCCGACCGGCGTCAGCTACTGGACCGGCTGCAAATCGCCCTGGCCAACCCCGCCGTTGACGGTGTCCTGGCGTCCCCGGACATCATGGACGACCTGCTGCTGCTGGGCGCCCTGGACGGCAAGCTGGTGTTCGGTTCGATGAACCGCGGCGGCCTGTCCGGGCTGGTCAACGAGTTCGACGACCGCTTCACCGGCCACACCGCAGCAGCGCTGGAGGCTCTGGGAGCTGACGGTGGCAAGATGCTGACCCGCATCTGCCTGGGCGACCCCGACACCGTGGCCACGCTGGAAGCGACCGCGAAGGCCATTGATTCGCTGGCGGAGCGGAAGCTGATCGCCATGGTGGAACCGTTCCTCTCTGTCCGCGAGAACGGTAAAGTCCGCAACGACCTGTCCACCAACGCCGTGATCAAGTCCATCGCGATCGCCGAAGGCCTGGGTTCCACCAGCGCCTACACCTGGATGAAGCTTCCCGTGGTAGCCGAAATGGAACGCGTCATGGCCGCCACCACCATGCCCACCGTCCTGCTGGGCGGGGACCCGGACGGCACCCAGGACGAGGTCTTCGCGTCCTGGCAGGCCGCACTGGCTCTGCCCGGCGTCCAGGGCCTCACGGTTGGCCGGACGCTGCTTTACCCGGCAGACGGGGATGTCGCGGGCGCCGTCGCCAGCGCCGCCTCGCTGCTGCACCACACCACTGAAATCCCGGAGAACTAGCCATGGGCACAACAACAGGAACGCGCAGGATGACGGTGGCGCAGGCCGTCGTCGAATACCTTTCCAAGCAGTACACGGTTGACTCGGTCAACGGCGTTGAGTACCGCGAACGGCTCATTCCGGGCACGTTCGGTATTTTCGGGCACGGCAACGTGGCCGGTGTGGGCCAGGCCCTGAAGCAGTACCAACAGCTGGACCCGGCCATCATGCCGTACTACCAGGGCCGGAACGAGCAGGCCCAGGTCCACCAGGCCGTCGGGTACGCCCGGCACACCCGCCGCCGCCAGACGTTCGCGGTCAGCACCTCGATCGGCCCGGGCTCCTCGAACCTGCTGACCGGTGCCGCGCTGGCCACGACCAACCGGCTTCCGGTGCTGCTGCTGCCGAGTGACACGTTCGCCACCCGAGCTGCAGACCCCGTGCTGCAGCAGCTGGAACAGCCCTACGCCTACGACCTCACGGTCAACGACGCGTTCCGGCCGCTGTCCAAGTTCTTCGACCGCGTCACCCGCCCCGAGCAGCTGTTCTCCGCGTTCCACCACGGCCTGCGGGTCCTCACCGACCCTGCCGAGACCGGTGCCGTGACCATCTCGCTGCCGCAGGACGTCCAGGCCGAGGCCTTCGACGTCCCGGCGGAATTCCTGGCCGAGCGCGAGTGGCGGATCCGCCGCCCGGAGGCTGACGATGACGACATTGCCCGCGCCGCGGCCGCTATCCGGGCTGCCAAGCGCCCGCTGATCATCGCCGGCGGCGGCGTCCTTTACGCCTATGCCAATGACGAACTCGCGAAGTTCGTGGAGCTGACCGGCATCCCGGTGGGCAACACCCAGGCCGGCGTCGGCGTCCTGCCCTGGGACCACCAGCACTCACTGGGTGCCATCGGCTCCACAGGCACGACGGCGGCCAACGCCATCGCAGCTGAGGCGGACCTGATCATCGGCATCGGCACGCGCTACGAGGACTTCACCACCGCGTCCCGGACCGCCTTCCAGAACCCTGACGTGCGCTTCATTAACGTCAACGTGGCCCCGATCGATGCCTACAAGCACGGCACCACGCTCCCGATCGTGGCCGATGCCCGCAAGGCACTGGTGAAGCTCAACGCAGCACTGGGCGGCTACCGGGTAGGCGCCGACCTGGAACAGAAGGTCGCGGCCGAGAAGAAGCGCTGGAACGACACGGTGGACGAGGCGTTCGACACCCGCTACACCCCGCTGCCCGCCCAGAATGAGATCATCGGCGCCACCAACCGGGCCATGGACCCGCGCGACGTTGTCATCTGCGCGGCCGGGTCCCTGCCCGGGGACCTGCACAAGATGTGGCGCGTCCGGGACCCGTTCGGCTACCACGTCGAATACGCCTACTCCTGCATGGGCTACGAGATCCCCGGCGGCCTGGGCGTCAAGCGTGCAGCGCTTGCAGAAGCGGCGGAAAGTACGACGGCGGGCGGCGAGGGCCGCGCTGACGTCCGTGACGTCGTCGTCATGGTGGGGGACGGCTCCTATCTGATGATGCACACCGAACTGGTCACCGCCGTCGCCGAACGCATCAAGCTGATCGTGGTCCTGATCCAGAACCACGGCTACGCCTCCATCGGCTCCCTCTCCGAATCCCTCGGCTCACAGCGGTTCGGCACCCAGTACCGGGCATTGAACGAGGAACAGCACAGCTTCGACGAAGGCGAGACCCTGCCCGTGGACCTGGCCCTGAACGCCGAGTCCCTGGGCGTGAAGGTCATCCGGATCGAGCCGGGGGAGAAGGTCATCGCCGAACTTGAGCAGGCCATCCGCGATGCCAAGGCCGCTCCCGAGCGCAGCGGACCCATCCTGATCCACGTCGAATCCGACCCGCTGCTGGACGCACCGTCCTCCGAGTCCTGGTGGGACGTCCCCGTCTCCCAGGTCTCCGAACTCGACTCCACCAAGCAGGCCTTCCAGACCTACGTCGACCACAAGTCACGCCAGCGCAAACTGCTCGGCTGACGCCTGCTCCCTCCAAGACCCACCACTCAAGGAAGAGTCCCATGACTGCCACCACCACTGAAACTGTCATCAACCACTTCATCAACGGCGCGGAGACCGCCGGCGAGGGTGAGCGCACCACCCCCGTATACAACCCCGCCACCGGTGCCGTGTCCGCCACGCTGCGCCTGGCCAACCGTGCCGACCTTGAGGCCACTGTCGCGGCCGCCCGCAAGGCCGCCGATACTTGGGGGGACATCTCCCTGGCCAAGCGCACCGCGGTGCTGTTCAAATTCCGCGAACTGGTCGCCTCCCACGTCGAGGAGCTGGCGCAGCTGGTCACGGCCGAGCATGGCAAGGTCATCTCCGACGCCAAGGGCGAAATCGGCCGTGGCCTGGAAGTCATCGAGTACGCCTGCGGCATCCCCACGCTGCTCAAGGGCGACTACTCGGACCAGGTCTCCACCGGCATCGATGTGTTCAACTTCCGCGAACCCCTCGGTGTGGTGGCCGGCATCACCCCGTTCAATTTCCCGGTGATGGTGCCGCTGTGGATGGCGCCGATGGCGATCGCCACCGGCAACGCGTTCATCCTCAAGCCCTCCGAACGCGACCCCTCAGCCTCGCTGCTGCTGGCCAAGCTCTGGAAGGAAGCCGGCCTGCCCGATGGCGTGTTCCAGGTCCTGCACGGCGACAAGGAAACCGTGGACGGCCTGCTGACCCACCCGGATGTGGACGGCATCTCCTTCGTCGGGTCCACCCCGATCGCCCAGTACGTCCACGAGACCGCCACCAAGCACGGCAAGCGGGTCCAGGCCCTGGGCGGGGCGAAGAACCACGCCATCGTGATGCCCGACGCCGACCTGGACAACACCGCCGACCACCTCGCCGCCGCCGCCTTCGGTTCCGCCGGTGAACGCTGCATGGCGATCTCCGTCGCCGTGGCCGTCGGGGACGCAGCCGACCTCATCGTCAAGAAGGTCGAAGAGCGCGCCCTGGCCGTCAAGGTCAAGAACGGTACCGAACCCGACGCCGAAATGGGTCCGGTCATCACCCCGGCCTCCAAGGAACGAATCGTACGGATCGTCACCGAAGCCGAAGCTGCCGGCGCCGCCATGGTGGTGGACGGCCGCGACCTGGTGGTCCCTGGCCACGAAGACGGCTTCTGGGTAGGCCCCACCGTGATCGACCACGTCAAGACCGAAATGACGGCCTACACCGAAGAAATCTTCGGGCCGGTCCTCGTTGTGGTCCGCGTTGACACCCTCGAAGACGGCATCAGGCTGATCAACGCCAACCCCTACGGCAACGGCACCGCCATCTTTACCTCCTCCGGTGCCGCCGCGCGCAAGTTCCAGCGCTCCGTGACCGTCGGCATGATCGGCATCAACGTGCCCCTGCCCGTCCCGGTGGCCTACCACTCCTTCGGCGGCTGGAAGGCATCCCTCTTCGGTGACAAGCACATCTATGGCCCCGAAGGCGTATCCTTCTACACCCGCGGCAAGGTGGTCACCTCCCGCTGGCCCGAAACCCACCACGCCTCCGGCGCCTCCTACAACTTCCCCTCCAACTGATCCCCACTACCACCACCATCGATTGCTCCGTACATGTCGTTTTGAACGACCAAAACGACACCTGCGGAGCAATCGATGCAAAGGAACAGACAATGACTGAGAACAAGCTGATCATCGGCACGGCGCCGGACTCCTGGGGCGTCTGGTTCGCAGACGATCCCAAGCAGACCCCGTGGGAACGGTTCCTCGACGAAGTGGCCGAGTCCGGCTATAAGTGGATCGAGCTGGGCCCGTACGGTTACCTTCCGAACGATCCCACGCGCTTGGCGGAGGAACTCAAGCAGCGCGACCTCAAGGTCACCGCCGGTACCGTGTTCACTGCCTTCCACCGCGGGCTGGACCAGTGGGAAACCGCCTGGGAGCCGGCCCGCAAGGTGGCCGAGCTCACCGCGGCCATGGGCGGCGAGCACATCGTGGTCATCCCGGCCATGTGGCGCGACGACGTCACCGGCGAAGCCGTGGAAAGCGGTACGCTGAGCGAGAAGGCCTGGAGCGACCTGTTCGCCGGCCACAACCGTCTGGGCAAGACCCTGCTGGAGGACTTCGGCCTCAAGCAGCAGTTCCACTCCCACGCCGACTCCCACGTCGGCGCGCAGCAGGACATCGAAACGCTGCTGGCCGCCACTGACCCGCAGTACCTGAACCTCTGCCTCGACACGGGGCACGCCGAGTACTGCGGCGCCTCCAGCCTGGACCTGATCAAGAACTACCCGGACCGGATCGGCTACCTGCACCTGAAGCAGATCAACCCGGACATCCTCAAGAAGGTCAACGAGGAAAACATGACCTGGGCCGCGGCCAACCTGGCCGGCGTCATGACCGAACCGCCCAACGGCCTGCCAGACCTGCGCGCGGTCATCGAAGCCGTGGAAGCCCTGAACCGGCCGATCTTCGGCATCGTGGAGCAGGACATGTATCCGGTGGCCTTCGACGTGCCGATGCCCATCGCCAAGCGCACCCGCAATTACCTGCTGTCCTGCGGCTCCCGCACAGCCGTAAGCTAACCTCCGCCACACACCAAAGGACGAAAACAATGACTGAAAACCTCCGCGTCGCCGTCATCGGCGCAGGCCGCATGGGTGCGGACCACATCCAGCGCCTCAACAAGCGCATCCACGGAGCTGAAGTTGCCGCCGTCGTCGACGTCGACCTCGCCCGCGCCCAGGCCGCCATCGAAGGCATCCCCGGCGCCGTGGCCCTGGGCGACGCAGACGAAGCCCTGAAGAATGGCGACGTCAACGCGGTCCTGATCGCCACCCCCGGCTTCCTGCACGAGGACATCCTGCTCAAGGCGATCGCCAAGGACATCCCGATCCTCTGCGAAAAGCCGCTCACCCCGGACGCCGAGTCCTCCTGGAAGATCGTCCAGGCAGAGGTGGCGCTGGGCCACAAGCGGATCCAGGTGGGCTTCATGCGCCGCTTCGACGCCGAATATGCCTCGCTGGGCAAGATCATCCGCGACCACGAGCTGGGTGAACTGCTGATGCTGCACCACCAGCACCGCAACCCGAGCACCCCCGAGGGCTTCACGAATGAGATGCTCATCAACGACTCCGTGGTCCACGAGTTCGACGCCATCCGGTTCTTCACCGGCGAGGAAATCACCAGCATCCAGGTCCGCCTGGGCAAGGCCACCCGGAACGCCCCGAATGGCCAGCACGACCCCCAGCACGTCCTGCTGGAGACCGAATCGGGCGTCCTGGCCGATGTTGAAATCTACGTCAACGCCAAGTTCGGCTACGAGGTTGCCACCCAGGCCTCCTTCGAGGACGGCATCGTCAGCATCGGCGGCGACAAGGGACCCTACACCCGCAGCGCCGGCCACTGGGGCGGCAATGTCACCCCCGGCTTCGAGGAGCGCTTTGGCGCAGCGTACGACGTCGAAATCCAGTCGTGGGTGGACGCGGCACTTAAGGGCGAAATCGGTGGCCCCTCCGCCTGGGACGGGTACGCCACCGCAGCGTGCTGCGAAGCAGGCGTCGAAGCGCAGAAGAACGGCGAAAAGGTCGCCGTGAAGCTGGCCGCAAAACCCGACCTCTACAAGTAGGACAGGAGAAGGGGACGGAGCCATTTCCGTCCCCTTTCCATTCCCCTGACTGATCCACAATGGAGTGTTTTTCGTGAAAATCGCACTTGACCCCACCCCGTTCCACCACTCGCACAGCCTGCTGGAGTTCCCCAAGGCGGTGGCGGACCTTGGCTACAAGTACATGCAGATGACCCCGCACGCGGACTTCATCCCTTTCTTCAACCACCCCAAAGCGGATGATGAACTGGTGGGCCAGCTGAAGAAGGCCTGCCGCGACGCCGGAATCGAGATCGCTTCCGTCCTGCCGGTGCTCCGCTGGTCGGGCCCCGACGAGGATGCACGCGAAGCAGCCGTCCGCTACTGGAAGCGTGCCATCCAGATCACCGTGGACCTGGGCGTCAGCACCATGAACACGGAGTTCAGCGGCCGGCCGGAAAAGGCGGAGGAGTCCGAGCGGGCGTTCTACCGTTCCATGGAGGAACTGCTGCCCATCATCGAGCGTGAGGGCATCGACCTGCTGATCGACCCCCACCCCGACGACTTCGTGGAAGAGGGTCTTGCCGCCATCCGCGTGATCCGCGGCGTTAACTCGAAGAATGTGGGCATGGTCTACGTGGCCTCACACAGCTTCCACATGAAGAACTCGCCGCTGGACATTATGAGGGCCGCGGGGGACAAGCTGCGCCTGGTCCACGTGGCCGACACCATGGACCACCACGCGTCCCACGGCCTGCGGTACATCACCAACCCGCCGGGCAACCCCGTCCGCGTTCACCAGCACTTGAAGATCGGCGACGGCGACGTCAACTGGGACGAGTTCTTCGGCGGCCTGAAGGAGATCGGCTTCCTGGACCGGGAGAATACTGTGACGGTCTCCAGCGTCTTTGCCGAAAACGAACATGCCGAGGAGGTCTCCCGCTACCAACTGGAGACCATGAAGCAGTACGTCCAAAAGGTCACCGTATGAGTTCGCCTGTTTCCGGTGAAGCAGCCGCAAAGCAGCCCGGCAACCACCAGCGCGCGCTGCGGACCGTCACCATCATCTCCACGTTCGGCGGGCTGCTGTTCGGCTACGACACCGGCGTGATCAACGGCGCCCTGCCGTACATGCAGGAAGACCTGGGCCTCACGCCGCTGACCGAGGGCCTGGTCACCTCGTCCCTGCTGTTCGGTGCCGCCTTTGGCGCCCTATTCGGCGGACGCCTGGCGGACCGCAACGGCCGGCGCAAGATGATCATGGTGCTGGCCATCGTCTTCCTGCTGGGCACGCTGGGCTGCACGTTTGCACCCAGCACCGAAGTGATGATCGCCGCCCGGTTCGTCCTGGGGCTCGCGGTGGGCGGTGCATCTGTCACGGTTCCCGTGTACCTGGCAGAGGTATCGCCAAGCAACCGGCGCGGCCGGATCGTCACGCAGAACGAGCTCATGATCGTCACCGGTCAGCTACTCGCCTTCATCTTCAACGCCTACCTGGGCAACTCGTTCGGCGAGTCCCACGGAATCTGGCGCTGGATGCTGGTCATCGCCACCCTGCCGGCCATCGCACTCTGGATCGGGATGAACTTCATGCCCGAGAGCCCCCGCTGGCTGGCCTCCATTGGCAGCTTCGGCGAGACCCTCAGCGTGCTGCAGCGGATCCGGTCGCAGGAGGAAGCGCGGAGGGAGTTCGAAGAAGTCAAAGCCATGGCGGTGGAGGACTACAAGTCCAAGATGGGCTCCTGGAAGGACCTGGGCATCCCATGGCTCCGCAGGATCTTCTTCGTGGGCCTGGGCCTTGCGGTGATCCAGCAGATCACCGGCGTGAACTCGATCATGTACTACGGAACGCAGATCCTGTCGCAGTCCGGCTTCGGCCGGGAGGCGGCGTTGACCGCCAACATCGCCAACGGCGCCATCTCGGTCCTGGCCACGTTCGTCGGGATCTGGCTGCTGGGCAAGGTGGGCCGGCGCAGGATGCTCATCACCGGCCAGGTGGGAACCACGACGGCGCTGCTGCTCATTGGCCTCTTCTCCCTGATCCTGCCCGAAGGGTCAGCACGAGGATTCGTCATCCTGTCGCTCACCGTGACGTTCCTGGCCTTCCAGCAGGGTGCCATCTCCCCGGTGACATGGCTGATGCTCTCGGAGATCTTCCCGTTGAAGATCCGTGGTCTGGGCATGGGCGCCTCCGCGTTCCTGCTGTGGATTGTGAACTTCCTGATCGGCTTCGGGTTCCCGCAGCTGCTGGCGGCCATCGGGATCTCCAACACGTTCTTCGTGTTCGCCGTGCTGGGTGTTGGCGCCATCGCCTTTGCCGCCAGGTACGTGCCCGAGACCAAGGACAAGAGCCTTGAGGACCTGGAGCACTACTTCAAGAACGTGGCCGGCAGCAAAGCTGAGGCGGCCGCGGCAAAGGCTTCCTGACGCACCAGAACCACCCGTTCAACAGCAGCGCCCCCTTGAGCATCGTCAAGGGGGCGCTGCTGTTCCTGCACTGCTGCCTTACGTGCGGGCATGCAGCCGCGGCAGGGCATCCACCAGCGGTGCCAGCTCCGGAATGGCCCTGGCTTCATCGAGGGCGCGCTCCAGCGTTGCGTCGTGGACAGGCCGAGCATCCGCCAGCAGGGTGCTTCCGCTGGGCGTGAGCTCGGTGTAGATACCCCGCCGGTCGTCGTCGCACAGGATCCTGGTCAGGAGGCCGCGGTCCTCCATCCGGTTCACCAGTCGCGTGGTGGCACTGGGACTCAGCGCAGTGGCACGCGCCAGCTGCTGCATCCGCATGTGCCAGCCGTCCTGCCGGCTGAGGGCGTCCAGCACTGTGTACTCCACCACGGAGAGCTTCGACTTTGCCTGGAGGGAGCGTTCCAGTTCGTTCTCGATCAGCCCGTGCAGGGCCGCCAGGGTGCGCCAGCCCTGGGAGCGGACCTCGACGGCGTCGTCCTTGATGCCCATGGTTTGCTCCTTACGGAATGGCCCGGCAGGAGGGCCAACGGTAGCTGCGGTCAGAGATAGTTGCTTGCGCGGCATATTTGCATGTGCAACAATAAATACCGCGCTTGCAAATATCTTAGGCGCCTTCCCCAGAGGGAACAACCACACGTACAGCTCAAAGGAGCATTCGCATGCCTGTTGGCCTGATCACACTCGCCCTTGGCGGGTTTGGCATAGGACTCACTGAATTCGTCATCGCGGGCCTCCTGCCGCAGGTGGCGGCCGACTTTGGCGTCACCGAAGCGGAGGCCGGCTGGTTCATTTCCGGCTACGCGCTCTCCGTGGTGGTGGGCGCGTTGGGCCTCACGGCCGCCGTGACGCGCTTCCAGCGCAAGCCGGTCCTGGCCGCCCTGTTGGTCCTGTTCATCGCCGGAAACCTGCTCTCCGCCACGGCGGACGGTTACTGGTCCATGATGCTGGGCCGGGTTGTTGCCGCCCTCTCGCACGGCGCCTTCTTCGGAATCGGAGCCGTGGTGGCTGCCGGTATGGTCCCGCCGAGCAAGAAGGCAGGAGCCATCGCGCTCATGTTCACCGGACTGACCGCAGCCAACGTCCTGGGCGTGCCGTTCGGGACGCTGCTGGGCCAGGCCGCCGGCTGGCGTGCCACCTTCTGGGCCATCACTGTCATCGGCGTGGCCGCGCTCGCCGGGATCCTGGCGCTCGTTCCCAAGGCGGCGGGTGAAGCGGAAGAGGCAGCCAGCCTCCGCACCGAGCTCCGCGCCTTCCGCTCCGGCCAGGTGTGGCTTTCCATCGTGGTGACCATCCTGGGCTTCGGCGGCATGTTCGGCGCGTTCACCTACATCGCGTACGCCCTGACCGAAGTCTCCGGGTTCGCGGCGTCCACCGTGCCGTGGCTGCTCATCGTCTTCGGCGCCGGCCTCTTCGCGGGCAACACCCTGGGCGGCAAGGCCGCAGACCGCAACGTGGACCGGACGCTCCTGGTGGTGCTCGCCGCGCTGGCCGTGGTCATGGTGGCATTCGCCCTGACCGCCGCCAACCCCGTCCTGACAATCGTGTCCCTGGTCCTCATGGGAGGCTTCGGCTTCGCCACCGTGCCGGGACTGCAGATGCGCGTGATGAAGTACGCCTCCGGGGCTCCCACCCTGGCCTCCGGCGCCAACATCGGTGCCTTCAACGTGGGCAACGCCCTGGGCGCGTGGCTGGGCGGGGTCACCATTACTGCCGGCCTCGGCTACACGTCACCCATCTGGGCCGGCGCGGTGATTACCCTTGCAGGCCTGGCGGTCATGGCGTTCGCCGCCGCAGGCGCCAGGCGGAAGGAGCAGCGCCGGGAGGGCCAGGCGCCAGCGGCCGTGGTGGAGTTGGCCAGCCGCTAGGCAGTGGGGCCGGAGGAGCGGCGCACCATCAGGGCGGGTTCGAGTTTCCGGGTGGTGGCCGGTCCTGCCGTACCCGCGATCCTGTCCAGCATGGCTTGTGCGGCCAGGCGGCCCAGCTGGCCGGCGTGCTGGTCAATGGACGTCAGGCCAATCAGGGGGGAGGCCGCCACTTCGATGTTGTCGCAGCCGACGATTGCCACGTCGCCCGGGACGGACAGTCCGTGCGACGCCAGGGCCTCCATGATTCCGATGGCGGTGAGGTCGTTGTGCGCAAAGACTGCCGTGGGGAGGATGCCGCCCGAGTCCAGGAACTGCTCCATCACGGCCCGGCCGCCGCGTTCGGTCATGTCGCTGTGGACCAGCTGGGGCTCCAGGCCGAACTGCCCCATGGCGTGCAGGTAGCCTTCCCGCCTGGCGGTGTAGGGGAGCCAGTCCGAGATGTCCACGTGTGCAATCCGCCGGTGCCCCAGTCCGTACAGGTGCTCCACGGCAAGTGCTCCGGAACGGAAGTCGTCCGTCAAGACGGAATCCACGCCGTCGACCTCCATCTCCCGGGTGATGACGACGGCGGGTGTTCCGCGCAGTGCCGCAGCCAGCTCTGCCGAGGTGCCCGTGTAGCCGGCCAGGAGGACACCGTCCACGCGCAGGTCCACGAAGGACCGGACGGCCTCCAGTTCCGTTCCCGGATCAGCGGAGCCGACGGCGACCATCACCTGGTTGCCGCTTCCCGCCAGGCCTTCGGTGATGCCGTCATAGATGTCCGCGAAGACCGAGTTGTGCAGGTCGAGGAAGAGGACTCCGATGGTGTTGGTCCGGTGGCTGGCCAACCGGCTGGCCAGCCTGTTGGGGGAGTAGCCCAGGGCGGCGGCTGCTTCCAGCACGGCCGTCCGCTTGGCGGGAGAAACCTTTGGGGAATCCCGCATCACCAGGGACACCAGGGCGCGGCTCACTCCGGCGTCCCGTGCCACATCCTCCATGGTCACGGACCGCGGCGCAGGAGATGTCTGTTTCACAAGACTCCACTATGCCAGCCTGCCGCCCCTTGCCGGGCGAGGTTCCTTACGAGCCGAACGGCAGCCGCGGGTCGATGTTCTGGCTCTCCCAGGTCTGCCGCACCCAGCCGTGGTGCGGATCGTCGCTGATCAGCCACTCCCGCACGGGGCCGGGGCCGGCCATGACATTCAGGTAGTACATGTCGTAGCCGGGCGCGGCCATGGCGGGACCGTGCCAGCCATAGGGAACCAGGACGACGTCGCCGGTGCGCACTTCCGCCGAAACATCGATGGGGCGCTCGTCCGAGGCGTAGACGCGCTGGTAGCCGATGGCGTCGGCGTCGGAGGGGGCGCCTGATCCTGCGGCTGCCTGCGTCTCGAAGTAGTAGATCTCTTCGAGGGAGGTCTCGCCGTCCTTCTCCTCATCATGCTTGTGCGGCGGGTAGGAGGACCAGTTCCCGGCAGGGGTGAGGACCTCGCACACAATGAAGCGGTCCGCCTCGAGTGCTGCAGGTGTACCGAAGTTGTGGACCTGGCGTGAGCAGTTGCCGGCGCCGCGCAGTTCCACCGGTGTTTCGGCCGCCGTCACGAGCCGGGTGGGGTAAGCGGCCTTGGCGGGTGCCGTGGCCACGGCGACGCGGCCGCCGTCGGCCGAGCTGATGCTCACGGCACGGCCCGTGCCTGAGTAGAGCACGTCGGAGGGCCCGGAAAACACCGAGGGCCGGCCGTTCAACGGATAGTTGGTGCCGTCAACGGTGACGGTGAAGGACCCGTTGAGGGGCACCACGATCCGTTCCTCGTCCGCGGCGGGGAGTTCGACGGCGGCGCCGGCAGGCACGCTGGCCACCTTCAGGCCGGTGTGTGCCCAGCCGTCCACGGTGAAGGAGGAATCGGAAGTTCCGATTGAGACGTCCCATTTGCTGTCGGCGGCAGTGCCCAGGGGGTAGACCCAGTTGGTCATGGAGTTGGCTCCTTGGATTATCGCTGTACGAGTGTCATTTCAAAGCTGTAGGAATCGGCGCGGTACACATGGTGGCCCGTTTCCACCCGGCGCCCGGTATCGTCCACGGCGGTGCGTTCCATGGTGACCAGCGCCGATCCTGCCGGGGTGTCCAGCATGGAGGCCTGGTAGTCATTGGCCGTCATGGCGCCGATGCGTTGCGTGGCCAGCCGGAAGTTCACGCCGCCGCGGCGGAGGATCGAGTACAGGCCCTCGGCACCCAGCATCGCCTCGTCCATCTCGGCGATGTCGTCGCGAACCCAGTTCTCCATCAGGGCGAGCGGTTTGCCGCCCACTTTCCGCAGTCGAGTGAAGTGGTACACCTTGGAGCCCGCGGGAAGCTGGAGCGTGGCCAGCGTGGGGTCGTCCGCTTCCAGGTGCGAGAAGCTCAGGACTTCCGTGGTGGGTTTCTTGCCGTTGTTGGTGAGGTCGTCGTAGAGGCTGGACAGTTCGAGTGGCCGGCGCACCTGGCTGGAGACCACCTGCGTTCCCACGCCCCGTTTGCGCACCAGCAGGCCGGAGCGGACCAGCTCGTCCATGGCCTTGCGCATGGTGGGCCGGGAAAGGTTCAGCTGGGCGGCAAGGTCGATTTCGTTGTCCAGCCGGCTGCCCGGTTCAAGCACGCCACTGTAGATCGCAGCCTCGATGCCCTGAACCACCTGATGGTACAACGGCACGGGGGAGGAGCGGTCGATGCTGAGTCCCAGGTTGTTCGCCACAGTGCATTTCCTCATACGTCGGTGTCAGCACCTTGATCTGCTCTCGACGCCGGCGCTGGCGGGCCTCTTCGGCACTTATATGTCCGCTTGATAGGACATACTTTCTCCCTTGATCGTAGCAGGTGGGTCTCGCCGGTCAAGGGATTTTGGCGGCACTCGGTCGGGCGGAACCGAGAAAATCTTTGTGCTGACATTAGGACGTTCTATTGACGCTGGGCGTTAGAGCGCTCTAACGTTAGTGCCACGCATCACATTCCTGACCGGCCTTCCGGTCCCCGAGAGAATCTGAGAGGCAACAATGCTGTTGCAGAAACAAACGATGGCCGCACCAGGCACCCAGCGCCGCGGCTACCTGGCCCGGCTCACCGTCATCTCCACCCTGGGCGGCCTGCTCTTCGGTTACGACACCGGCGTCATCTCCGGCGCCCTGCTGTACATGAACGACTCCCTCAACATGACCGCCGTCGAGGAAGCAACTGTGGTGAGCGCACTGCTGTTCCCGGGTGCCGCCGTCGGCGCCCTCACCGGCGGCCGCATGGCCGACAAACTGGGCCGCCGCGGCTCCCTGCTGGTCTGCGCCCTGCTGTTCCTGCTCGGCGCCATCGGCTGCGCCATCGCTCCCAACGTGACCTTCATGGTCGCTGCCCGCATCGTGCTGGGCCTGGGCGTCGGTGCCGCCGCCGTGACCTGCCCGCTGTACCTGGCCGAAATGGCACCGGCCCACCTCCGTGGCCGAATGGTGACTATCAATGAGCTCATGATCGTGACCGGCCAGATGCTCGCCTTCGCCATCAACGCCCTCCTGGATGCCCTGATCCACGACAACGAGGTCTGGCGCACCATGCTGGGCATCGCCTCAATCCCGGCACTCGCCCTGCTCGCCGGCATGCTGATGCTGCCTGAATCGCCGCGCTGGTACGCCATCCGTGGCCGCCTTGAGGACAGCCGCCGCGTCCTGAACCTCAGCCGCAGCCCACAGGAAGCGGCTGCCGAATTCGAGGAGATCGCCCGGGCGGCACGCACCGCCAAGGAAGAACGGGGCCACGCGCTGCGGGACCTGAAGAACAACCCCTGGATGCGCCGCCTGCTGTGGATCGGCATCGGGCTGGCCACCGTCCAGCAGGCCACCGGCATCAATACTGTGAACTACTACGCTCCCACCATCCTGGAAAAGAGCGGGCTGGGCGTCAGCGCTTCGCTCGTGGCCACCATCGGCGTCGGCGTCACCTCCGTGCTGATGACCATCCTGGGCATCTGGCTGCTCGGCTTCGTTGGCCGCCGCAGGATGCTGGTGATCGGCTTCTCCGGAGTGGTTGGTTCCCAGGCCCTGCTGGCCGTCGTCTTCCTCCTGCCGCAGTCGGACCTGGCCAGCTACACCGTCCTGGCGGCCATGATGCTGTTCGTCGCCTTCGTCCAGTGCTTCATCGGCACCTGCGTGTGGCTCCTGCTCTCGGAAATGTTCCCGCTGGCCATCCGCGGCTTTGCGATGGGAATCGCGGTCTTCGCCCTGTGGACCGTGAACGCCGCCATTTCGTTCCTCTTCCCCATCGTGGTCAACGCCCTGGGCTCCACTGGCACCTTCGGCCTGTTTGTCCTGGTCAACCTCGCCTCCCTGGCGTTCGTCATCAAGTTCGTTCCGGAGACCAAGGGCCATTCGCTCGAGGACCTGGAAGCGCACTTCCGTGACGGCGCCGTGCCGGCCAGGCTCCCGGCCTAGGCAGGCAGCGCTTCCCGGCAGCCGCTGACCTACGCGGGGCTGGACCCGGCAATTTTCCGTCATTGACGAAAAGGGCAGGGTCCGGTCCCGCGTTTGCTTTCGGTGGCCTAGGCTGGCTCCATGATGTGGACTGTGAGGCAGCAGCCGTGAATTACGCCGGTAGCCTTGGTCCCCGTCCCCGCACCCTCGAAGTTCAGGACCTGGCGAGCTTCGACCGCCTGGTGGCCGGGGGTGCGGTCAATCTGCACGGCTGGCATGCGCAGTCCCTGGACCTGCGGGGCCGGTCCGCCGCACTGAAAAGCGTCAGCGTCGAAGGCGCCATGTTCCTTGGCTGCCTCTTTGATGACGGCATGGAGACCAACCTGCGCAGCCGCGGTGCCCTGATCTTTCCACGGCTTGATGGCGTCCCCTTCGACCCCTACCGGGCCTCGCTGTACTCACCGGCCGAACTGTATGCCGGACTTGCCAGGTCCCCGTACGAGGAACTGCCGGATGCCCGCATCTACCACTGGAGCATCCAGCCGGGGCAGCGGCACCGCGTGGACGCCACCCTGGCCTCTGCCCTGCACGACCATGCGATCGGGGACGCCCTGGAGGAACTGACACGGTCAGCGGCGTGGACCCGCCGGTCCATCGTCGGCGTCATGGGTGGCCATGCGGCGCCCAGGGGAAGCCGGGAGTTTGCGGACGCGGCGCGGCTCGGAAAGCTGCTGGCCCTTGAGGGCTATTCGGTGGCCACCGGCGGCGGCCCCGGTGCCATGGAGGCGGCAAACCTGGGTGCTTACCTGTGCCAGGCGTCCGACGGCGACCTGCAGGCGGCGCTTGCCACGCTCGCGGAGGTCCCGGGGTTCCGGCCGTCCGTGTCGGCGTGGGCGCGGGCGGCGGCTGCCGTCGTCGAATGCCATCCGGACGGGACTCCGTCGCTCGGGATCCCCACTTGGTTTTACGGGCATGAGCCGCCCAACTACTTTGCCACGCACATCGCCAAATACTTCGCCAACGCCATCCGCGAAGCCATCCTGCTGGAACTGTGCCACGGCGGAATCGTCTTCCTGCCGGGGGCGGCCGGAACTGTCCAGGAGATCTTCCAGGACGCGTGCGAGAACTACTACGGCGCCCGCGAAAAGGTGGCCCCCATGGTCCTGGTGGGTCGGCACCACTGGGAGCAGGAGTACCCGGCCTGGCCCATGCTGCGCAGCCTTGCCGCCGGGCGGCCCATGGCGGACTACATCTTCCTGGTGGATACGGTGGACCAGGCCGTGGAGGTCCTCCGGGGCTGAGCGTTATCCGACTGCTGTGCCGAAGAGCAGGCCCAGCAGGTAGGTGATGGCGGCGGCGCCCAGGCCGATGGCGAGCTGCCGCAGGCCACGGGTCAACGGGGACGTGCCGGACAGCAGGCCCACGGCGGCACCGGTGGCCAGCAGGGCAACACCGACCAGGACCCCGGCCACCACCAGCGCGGCGACCCCGGTCAGGCCGAACAGGAACGGCAGGATGGGCACGATGGCGCCGGAGGCGAAGAAGCAGAAGCTGGACAGCGCCGCGCCCCAGGCCGTCCCCACTGCCTCGTGCTGGTCCTCTTCCTCCGGCAGGTCCGGCTGCAGGGACAGGCTGGGGTCGCAGTCGCAGGACAGCAGCCCCATCCGCTCGGCCACTCTGTGTTCCGCCGCCTCACGGGACATGCCGCGGGCCAGGTACACCAGGAGGAGTTCGTTGTGTTCAAGGTCCAGCTTGGGTGCGGCGGCCAGGGTGATCTGCGTGGGTCGGGTGGCGGCCAGCAGTTCGCGCTGGGAACGGACGGAGATGAATTCGCCGGCGCCCATGGACATGGCACCCGCCAGGAGCCCGGCGATGCCGCTCAGCAGCACTACGGTGCTGGCAACACCGGACGCCGCCATGCCCATCACCAGGGAGAGGTTGCTGACCAGGCCGTCGTTAGCGCCGAAGACAGCTGCGCGGAACGTGCCGGCCAAACGGTTGCGGCCGCGGGTGGCCAGGCCCCGCACCACTTCTTCATGGATCTGCTCATCGGCAGCCATGGCCGGAGTGGCGTTGGGGTCCTTGGCGTACGGGGACCGGCCTTCGGCGCGCTGGGCGAGGGCCAGCACAAACACGGAGCCGAAGTGCCGCGCCAGGAACCCCAGGAAACGGCTTCGCGCGGAGGCTCTTTTTGGTTTGCCCGCATGGTCCCCCAGCAGGGCCAGCCAGTGGGCCTCGTGCCGGCCTTCAGCCTCCGCCAGGGCCAGGAGGATGGCCCGTTCTTCGCCCTCGCGGTTCTGGGCGAGGTCCCGGTAGACCGCGGCTTCCGCACGCTCATCGGCCAAGTACTGGCGCCACCGTTTGATGTTCGACGGCGAGGGCTGGCTTTGCGGGGTGTGGGCGGCCTCCGGCGGGGTGGCATGGGAATTGGGACGGGCGTGCTGCGACACTGGTAACTCCTGGGCTGGAAAGGGCATGTTTTTCGCGCCTTTGCCCTGCCAGCGTACTGCGAAATTCCGCGGTTTTTTGGCTGGCAAACCTCGCTGGGAAGTTTCGGTTCGCCGTAAAACTTCGGCTTACGGCGCCGTCATTCAATGCTCTTCCAGGCGCCGCGGCGTCTATTGACCCGTCCACCCGGCCGGTGTTGTGATGAAGGTGTGGCGCAGGCTGCGCCCTACCTGAAAGAGCACGTCAGGCGAATATACGGAGGTTGAATCATGAGCACCACCGGACAGCACCCGGACATGCCGCACCTGGACGCCGTCGAAGCGGACCCCGCCTACGATTACGCCGAGGATGCACCGGTAGACGATGCGGACTGGGACGCGGAGGACGGGTTGATTGACGAGGAAGAACCGGTGGTCCAGCCGCAGCCGGTAGTCATCGATGCCGAGGACCGTGAGGTCCCGCTGGACGACGACGAGCCCCGCGACACAGGCGAGTAGGACTTACGGCGGCGGCGCCTCCTTTTCGCTTCACGGTGAAAGGAGGCGCCGCCGTCGTGCTTAATGCTTTTGCAGCTTTGCGCTTGTGCAGGGTCAGCGGCCGGCCAGGACGTCCTCGGGCGCTTCCTCCGCCTCCTGCCCGGCAACGCGCAGCTGCCAGGCGCGCATCACCGCGGGATCCGTGGGGCGGCTGAGCAGCGAGGCTGCGATGTAGACGACCGCGGAGGCGATCAGGCCGTAGTAGATGGGCTCGTTGGCGTAGATGCCGTCCAGCGGCGCCTCGGCGTTCACTTCCAGGATGATCATGGTTCCCAGGGTCACCACTGATCCGACGGCCATGGAGGCCGCGGCCGCCACGCCGGTGCCGCGCTTCCACACCAGGCCGCCGAGGATGGCCACCAGCAGGCCGCCCACCAAGATGTCGTAGGCGATGGTCAGCGCAGCCACCACGTCCTTGGTGATGATGGCGATGACGATGGCCACGATGCCCAGTGCCAGGACCCAGAGGCGGTTGGCCTTGACGTCATGCTCCGGGTTCTCCGTTTCGCCGGTGTTGATGTCCTTGCCGAACCAGCCGGCGACGAACGGCAGCACGTCGGCGCGGGCAACGGTGGCGGCGGCGATGAGGGCGCCGGATGCCGTGGACATCATGGCTGCCACCGCCGCGGCCAGGACCAGCCCGCCGATGCCGACGGGGAGCAGGTTCTGGGCCACTTCGGCGTAGACGTCGTCCTTGGTGGCAATCTTGACGTTGGACAGGGCCACGTTGGCCGCCATCCCGATCAGCGCGCCGGCCACACCGTAGACGATGCAGTAGATGCCGGCGGTGGCGCCGCCCCAGCGGGCCACCTTGGGCGTCTTGGCCGTGAACACCCGCTGCCAGATGTCCTGGCCGATCAGCAGGCCCAGGGTGTAGACCACGAAGTAGGTGATGATGGTCTGGACGCCGATGCCGTCCATCTGGAAGAAGCTGGCATCCACACGGCTGCGGATGCCGTCCAGGCCGCCGGCGGCGTTCAGGGTGAACGGGAGCATGAGGAAGAAGATGCCCACCGTCTTGATGACGAACTGGACCTGGTCGGCAAGGGTGATGGACCACATGCCGCCGATGGTGGAGTACACCAGGACGATGGCGCCGCCGATGGCGATGGCCAGTGCCCGGTCCAGGCCGAACAGCACGACGAAGATGGTGGCGTAGGCGCCCGTTGAGGTGGCGCACAGCATCAGCGTGTAGGCGAGCATGACGATGCCCGAGGCTTCGGTGGCCTTGCTCCCGTAGCGGAGGGTGAGCATCTGGGACACTGTGTAGATCTTCAGCTTCTGGATGGTCCCGGCAAAGAGCAGGCTCAGCAGCAGGACGCCGGCGCCAATCGCCACCACCAGCCACATGCCGGAGATGCCGAACTTATAGCCAAGCCCCACGCCGCCCACGGTGGAAGCCCCGCCCAGGACGACGGCGGCCATGGTGCCGGTGTAAAGGAACGGTCCCAGGCGGCGGCCGGCAACGAGGAAATCACTGTTGTTCCTGGTGCGGGATTTGCCCCACCAGCCGAAGGCCAGCATTGCGAGCAGATACACCACCACGATGGCGATGTTGATGGAACTTGCATCCATAGTTGGCTCCTTGGAGCTGTTGGGGGTGTGGTGCCGGGGGCGAACGGCGCCCGGCACCGCCGTGGACGAACGAAGAGGGGATTCTGCTTTTCACCTATAGGCAACAGGAGTTTCACAGATTAGGGTGTGACGGCCGCAACAGTCAAGGGGCGGGGATACCGGCGGCCGCTCCCGTGTGGCATGGGCGTGTCACAAAAGCGCCGCCGATTAGTATGGCTCGAGAGTGGAGCCGGACTGCCGGCCATGAAAGGTTCGTAGATGAAGGCACTGCCAGTTGAGCCCAGCAACGTCCCTGTTGCCATCGGCTCCAGGATCCGGGCCGCCCGGCAGTCCCAACGGCTCACCATCGAGCAGGTTGCCGACGCCACCGGCCTGACCAAAGGCTTCCTCAGCCGGGTGGAGCGGGACCTCACCTCCCCGTCGGTCGCCTCCCTTGTAACGCTCTGCCAAGTGCTGTCCATTTCCATCGGTGATCTTTTTGCGGCGCCGGAAACCCACCTGACCAAGCGGAACGATGGCCCGCGGATTTCGCTTGGCGGCCAGGGCATCGTGGAGCGGCTCCTGACGGCACGCTCGGAACGCCGCGTCCAGATTATCCAGGCCGTGATCGAGCCCCATGGCCGCGGCGAGTCCGAGCTCTACGCAGTGGACTGCGACGTGGATGTGCTGCATGTGATCAAGGGGTCCATCAAGCTGATCCTCACCAACGAGGAATACGAACTCAATACCGGCGACACCGTGACCTTCCCGGGCCGCGAGCCGCATACCTGGGTCAATCCCACGGACAAGCCGGCTGAGGTGCTCTGGGTCCTGGTCCCCGCCGCCAGCCGCTAACTGTGCATTCCTCCCCGGTTACTTTCCGCGGCCTGCGGCGGTCTCCGCCCTTTCCGGGGAGGTTGTCCCCCACGCGTGCCCAGGGGCCGGGGTAACTGGGCTGGAATGGACACCCGTCAGGAAGCCGGCCTGCGGCGGTCCGCCAATACTGCCCTGATGTCATCCAGCACCTGCTGTTGGTTGAACCAGATGTGCTCCGGCATATTGCGCAGGACGGCAAAGCCCTTAACCGTTGATGAATTATTCCGGTCCCTGTCCCTGAACATGTCAGCCCTTTGTGAGTGGAATGCGAAGCCATCGATTTCGACAATGAGGAAGCCGTCCAGCAGGAAGTCCACCCTCCCAATGCCCGGCAGAAACACTTGTGCCTCGTAGGAAATCCCGTTCGTGCGGAACAGGTGCTGCGCATCGACCTCAACCATGGACTCGGCGCGCAGGTCGAGTTCCCGCAGCATCCGAAGCGCCGTGCCCGAGCGATCCGCGCGCAGTTGCTCCGCCAAAAGTTCCCGCGGCACGCCGTGCAGACGGATGGCCGAGGTTGCCAGTGCGGTGGAGGCCGGAGGGGTAAGGCAACCCAACGCATGCAGTGCGACATCTTCGACCGCTGCTACTGGCGACCAGGCTTGCCCTTGGAACCTGACGGTGCGGTGACGGACGAAACCGGTTCCGTGGCCATGGTTGCAGGCCAGATGAAGCCGCGTTGGCGGTCTTCTTAGCCAGAGACCGTAATGGGAGGCCGCGCTCGCGCAGCTGAGCCGGCCATTGTGCTCGATTGCAGCCCGAAAGTCCTCGTCGCAGCCCGGCAGCACAAAGAGCCCGCGCTTGGGTTGGGTTGCACCGACTTCCTTGAGCCGCAACAGGTCCCGCCTGGAGAATCCGGCGTCGAGGAGTTGGGCCGACCGGGCAACCCCGCCAGCCTTGTGAAGATACTCAAGAATTTCCACGCCGCCATTTGATCTCCCCGGTCGGCGTAGCGGAAGCCCACGGTCGCCCTAAGTGGACAAGCCCGGGGCTGTGGCGTGGGCTCCTTCCCGGTTGCCTGCCGAGCCCGCATTTCCTTGCAGCGCGAAGTCCCGGAATCGCGGGGGATAAGACGCAGACCAAGTGTGCGCAGCGGGAGTAACTGGGCAGGAATGTGCGGGCCAACGATGCTAAGTAAACACCTGGTGCCTCATAGAAAACAGGGGTGTATGATTGCAGTCACACCAGTCCCCTCAACTCCTCGAAGGAGAGGCCTCCATTGGAAGAGCTGCGCATTGAAGCCAACGGCAACCTTGGCCCCATCGATTCATCCCGGATTCCCCGTTACGCCGGGACTGCCACCTATGCCCGCCTTCCCCGCCTTGACCAGGTTGAAAAAGCCGATGTGACTGTGGTGGGCGTGCCCTTCGACTCCGGCGTTTCCTACCGGCCGGGAGCCCGCTTCGGCGCCAACCATGTTCGCGAGGCCAGCAGGCTGCTGCGCCCCTACAATCCCGCCTGGGACGTCAGCCCGTTCGAAAACATCCAGGTGGCCGACGCTGGGGACATGGCCGTCAACCCGTTCCACATCAATGAAGCCATCGAGACCATCCAGCAGAACGCGCTGGACCTCACCGCCGCCGGGAGCAAACTGCTGACCCTCGGCGGGGACCACACCATCGCGCTGCCGCTGCTTCGGGCCGCTGCCGAGCGCGCCGGCGGACCCATCGCCATGCTCCACTTCGATGCCCACCTGGACACCTGGGACACCTACTTCGGCGCCGAATACACCCATGGCACGCCCTTTCGCCGCGCAGTGGAGGAGGGCATCCTGGACACCGAGGCCATCAGCCACATCGGCACCCGCGGCCCGCTCTATGGCAAGAAGGATCTCGACGACGACCACCGTTTCGGCTTCGGCATCGTCACCTCCGCGGACGTCTACTACCAGGGCGTGCTGGAAACCGTAGCCAAGGTCCGCGACCGGATCGGCGACCGGCCGCTCTACATCTCGGTGGACATCGATGTCCTGGATCCGGCCCACGCACCGGGCACCGGCACCCCGGAAGCCGGCGGCATCACCAGCCGCGAACTGCTCGAAATCATCCGGGGCTTCCGCGGGATGAACCTGGTGGGCGCCGACGTCGTCGAAGTCGCCCCCGCCTACGACCACGCCGACATGACCGGTGTCGCTGCGAGCCATGTCGCCTACGAACTGGTGACTCTCATGGCTGACAACGCGGTGCCGGGGAGCCGCTTTGGCGCCGAGACCGGCTACCAGGCACAGGCCCTTGGCCAGGAAGCCCGCCGCCCCGCAGGTTTCGCAGGCGTCACCACGGAGTAGGCGGTGAGCGAATTGGGCGTGCCCGCCGAAGGGCAGGGGAGCGGTGTACGTAATGGCGGGGACCTCGTCGTCGAGACCCTCGAAGCGCTGGGCGCGAAGACCGTGTTTGGCATCCCGGGCCAGCATGCCCTGGGACTGTTCGATGCGATGGGCCGGGGCAATCTGCACTTCGTCTCCTCCCGGATCGAGAACAATTCAGCCTTTGCCGCCGACGGATACTCCCGCGCCACCGGGGAAGTGGGCGTGCTGTTCCTGTCCACCGGGCCCGGCGCGCTGACCTCCCTGGCAGGCCTGCAGGAGGCGTACGCCACGGGTGTGCCCATGGTGGTGGTGGCCAGCCAGATTCCACTGGAGGGTCTGGGTGCCCGGCGCAAGGGAATGCTGCACCAGCTTGATGACCAGAAGGCGTCTGCGGCGAACGTGACCAAGAGCCAGCGCTTGATCCAGCACGCCTCGGGCATCCCGTCCGCCATCCAGGATGCCTGGACTGAGGCTATCTCCTCACCGCAGGGTCCGGTGTGGCTGGAGATCCCGCAAAACGTGCTGCTGGACCCCATCATGGTGCCTCCGGTGGAGGATGCCTTGGCCGAGGCGGCGGACAACCCGCCCCGGATCGAACTGGTGCGGGAGGCCGTCAAGTGGCTGGAGACAGCCAAGCGCCCGGCCATCATCGCCGGCGGCGGAACCCGCCGCGGCAAGGCGGAGAAGTCCCTGCTGTCCATCGCGGAGAAACTGCGCGCCCCGGTGATCTGTACCCCGGGCGGCAATGGTGCGTTCCCCTGGAACCACGAGCTGTCGCTGCAGGCGTGGATCGAGGACCGCTACATGACCGACGTCCTGGAGGACGCCGACGTCCTGGTGGTGGTCGGCTCCTCCCTGGGCGAGGTGACCTCCAACTACTTCACCTTTGAACCGCGCGGGCGGATCATCCAGATCGACGCCGAGCCGCGGGTCCTCGAGTCCAACCGGCCCGGCCTGGGTATCCGTGCCGACGCTGGCCAGGCGCTCGCAGCCCTGGACGAGGCACTGCAGTCCGGCAGGACCACAAGTCCTGACTGGCATGGTTCCACTCCCGAAGGGCTGGTCAAGGAGTCCCTCGCCAAGGTCCGCGCCCGGCTGGAATCGCAGGACTTGGCCAAGGAGCTGAAGTTCATGGCCGACATCCGCGAGGCCGTCCCCGCGGACATGCAGACGTTCTGGGACATGACCATCGCCGCCTACTGGGGCTGGTCCTGCTGGGACGCCCGTGAAGGTCAGTTCCACTCCGCGCAGGGCGCCGGCGGCCTGGGCTTCGCGTTTCCCGGTGCCATCGGAGCGGCCGTGGGACTGGAAACCACGGGCAGGCCCGGACGCGTCCTGGCCGTCTCCGGCGACGGCTCGTCGATGTACTCCATTGCCGAGCTGGCCACCGCGAAGCAGCACAACGTTCCGGTCACATGGCTGATCGTGGACGACGGCGGCTACGGCATCCTGCGCGAATACATGGTGGGTGCGTTCGGCATGGCAACGGCCACCGAACTGGCCCGCCCGGACTTCGTCAAGCTTGCCGAATCGTTCGGCGTGCCCGCCACCAGGGTTGCGCCGGAGGATGTGGGGGACGCGCTTAAGGCCGGCTTCGCTGCGGACGGGCCCAACGTCGTCGTGGTTGAAACCCTCCTGAAGATGTTCGCCCCCACCCACGTGGACGTTTGAACGCACCCTCGGCCAGCAACGCTCCCTCACCTCCCGGTTCGCCCGGTGAAGTGGGGGAGCGCTGTTGTAAAGGCACTTCCCCAACAACTTCGTTTCCCTAAGCAACCTTTTTCCGATACAGTTGCTTGCAGCAACTAATTCTTTAGGAGGATCATGTCTGTCGCACCGGCCACCGCAGCCGACCTCGTCAGCCATATCTATGACCTCCAGCGTGCACTGCGCTGCGTCACTATGGCCAACATCAAGGGCCAGGACACCGGCATCGCCCTCCAGGGCGTGCTCAGGTTCATCGGCGAAGGGGAGACCCGGGCCGCGCACCTGGCCGAGCGCCTTGGGGTCAGTCCTCCGGTGCTCAGCCGGCACGTGGCTGAGCTGGCGGACGCGGGCCTGGTGGTCCGCACTCCGGACCCGCACGACGGCAGGGCGCAGCTGCTGGCACTCTCCCCGCGGGGGCAGGAAAAGCTCGCAGAGGTGGTGCAGCACCGGACGGAGACGCTCCAGGCGTACCTCGCCGACTGGAACGAGGACGACGCCGCTGCAACAGCCGCGATGTTGAGCAAGCTCACCTCATCCTTGAAGAATTCCATCCGGGCAAGGGCGGCCGGAACCATCACTGAACACGAAAAGCAGGAGTCCATCAATGGCTAACGTCACCGCCGCCGCGGACCAGGAACAGGAGCGCCAGCGCCAGCGCAGCGCCAAACAGGAGTCGCGGCAATCCAAGCGCCACGAACCCGGCGCAGTCATGAACCACCGGCAGATCATGGAGGCCCTCACCGGTCTTCTCGCTGCCTTCTTCACGGCCATCCTCAGCAGCACCATCGTGGCCAACGCGCTGCCAACCATCATGTCCGAGCTCAAGGGCACCCAGACGGACTTCGCGTGGGTCATCACGGCCGCGCTGCTGGCCAACGCAGCCACCACCCCCATCTGGGGCAAGCTCGCCGACCTTTTCGACAAGAAGGTCCTGGTCCAGCTGAGCATCGTGATCTTCGTGGCCGGCTCGGTGATGGCAGGCTTCTCCGAGAATATTCCGTTCCTGCTGACCGCCCGCGTGATCCAGGGTATCGCCATGGGTGGGCTCACTGCCCTGGCGCAGGCAATCATCGGCTCCATCATCCCGCCGCGCGAACGCGGCAAGTACTCCGGCTACATGGGCGCCGTCATGGCGGTCGGCACTGCCGGCGGTCCGCTGCTCGGCGGCTTCATTGTCGACAGCTCGCTCGGCTGGCGCTGGACGTTCTTCGTCTGCGTGCCGCTCGCCGTCGTCGCCCTCATCCTGCTCCAGGTGACGCTCAAGGTTCCGCACGTCAAGCGCCCGGCCAAGATCGACTGGCTCGGTGCCATACTGCTCACCTCAGGCGTCAGCCTGCTCCTGGTCTGGGTCTCCTTCGCCGGCAAGGCCGACTACTACGACTGGTGGTCCTGGCAGTCCGCGGTGATGGTGGGCGGCGGCGTCCTGCTGCTCGCACTGCTGGTGCTGGTTGAATCGAAGGTGTCGCAGCCGATCATCCCGCTGAAGATCATCTCCGAGCGCACCACGGCCCTGGCCATCGTGGCTTCCGTGGCCGTCGGCGTGGCAATGTTCGGCTCCTCCACCTTCCTGGGCCAGTACTACCAGGTGGCCCGCGGCGCCACGCCCACCGAGGCCGGCCTGCTGACCCTGCCCATGATCGCCGGCAACCTGGTGGGTTCGGTGGTGTCCGGCCAGCTGATCAGCCGCTACGGCAAGTGGAAGCGCTTCCTGATCGGCGGCACCATCCTGCTGATCGGCGGCCTGGCACTCGCCGGAACCATGGACCACACCACCGAACTCTGGCTGACCGGCCTCTACACCGGCATCTTCGGCATCGGCCTGGGCATGCTGATGCAGAACCTGGTCCTGGCCGTCCAGAACACGGTCCAGGCAAAGGACATCGGCTCGGCCAGTGCCTCCGTTGCCTTCTTCCGCTCCGTGGGCGGCGCGATCGGCGTGTCCGTCCTGGGCGCTGTCATGGCCAACCACGTCAAGGACCTTGCCACCGACGGGCTTTCGAAGCTTGGCATCCAGGCTTCCGGCAACAGCGGTGCCACCCTGGACCTCAAGGACCTGCCCGTGCCGGTGGCGGACGTCATGCGCGCCGCCTACGGTGACGCCACAGCCGGGATCTTCATGATCTCCGCCATCGTGAGCGCGGTGGCCCTCCTCGCCGTGATCTTCATCAAGGAAGTACCGCTGCGCAAGACCGTGGACATCACCCCTGAGGCCACGCTGCAGGCGAACGCCGCCGGCGAAGCGGGAATGACCGCGATGACCGGCCAGCTGCCCATGGTCTCTCCCGGTGCGAACGGCAACGCCGCAGCCGGGAGCGCGATGCCCGCCAGGAGTGCCGCGCGTGCAGGCACTGCCGGTGCACCGGCAAAGATGTACGACGGCGGTGCTGCCGCTGCCGCCGCGGCGTCCGGCCGGGTGGCTACGGAGGACTTCGAGGAAGCCTTTGCCCAGAGCTTCCGTTCCGATGGGCTCGACCTGGGATCCGTTGACGCGGGCTCCGTTGACGCCCTCTCCGCCGGGACCGTCGACAAGGCTGCCGACGCCGTGGCCAGCGCCGCTGCCACACTCCAGAAACTGCAGGACACCCAGCACCTGCTGGCCCGCCAGCAGGTGGAACTGGGCGGCCTGGTGCTGGACATCCAGGAGCAGCTGCGCTCCCAGCAGGAGGTGGCAGCCCAACAGGCAGCCACGGCCGCGGAGCTGAGTAGGCTCCAGCGCAAACTGCTGAAGGAGCGGAAGGTCCAGGCGGCTGCCGCGCTGTACCTTGCAGGGCGCGGCAAGCACAGTGCTGCAGCTCCGTCCGCTGCCGCTCCGTCTGCCAATGCCCCATCCGCGGGCGCCGGTTCGGAACAGGGCCGCGCGCAGTAGCCTCTCCCTGCCGGAGCCGCCTGACCCCGCGAAGGCAATACCGAAGCCGCAGCCCGCACCGGGAAAACACTCCCGGTGCGGGCTGCGGCTTTTACCGCTGCTGCCGGCCCGGGACCCATCCGCGCAGGGGTTCCGTCCGGAAAAGTAGCATCCAAAGGGACCCAATGTCGGTGGGCGTCACTAGAGTTGGGTCCATGCTCCTCACCCTGATACGGCGCTACTCCAAACCGTATTTTCCCTACATCCTTGCTGTGGTCATTTTCCAGCTCGCATCCACGATCGCCGCCCTCTACCTGCCCAGCCTGAACGCGCAGATCATCGATGAAGGGGTGGCCCGCGGGGACACCGATTTCATCTGGCGCACCGGCGCTGTGATGCTCCTCGTGGCGTTCGCCCAGGTGGCTGCGGCCATCGCCGGCGTCTACTTCGGCTCCAGGACGGCGATGGCGGTGGGCCGCGACCTGCGCCGCGCTGTATTCCGGAAAGTCACCAGCTTCTCCGCCAAGGACGTCAACGCCTTCGGGGCACCCACGCTGATAACCCGCGGCACCAATGATGTCCAGCAGGTGCAGATGCTCCTGCTGATGGGGTTGAACTTCATGGTTGCCACCCCCATCATGTGCATCGGTGGCATCATCATGGCGCTCCGCGAGGACATCAATCTGTCCTGGCTGGTGTGGGTGTCCGTCCCGCTGCTGGCCGTGGTGGTGGGATACCTAGTGGTCCGGCTCATGCCGCTGTTCCGTTCCATGCAGCGGAAGATCGACCGGATCAACGCCGTCCTGCGTGAACAGATCATCGGTATCCGGGTGGTCCGGGCCTTCGTCCGCGAACCGTATGAGACGGACCGGTTCGGCGGCGCCAACAAGGAGCTCACGGACGTCTCGCTGCGCATCGGCGCCCTGTTCGTCCTGATGTTCCCGGCCATCAGCATGATCCTGCATCTGTCCACTGCCGCGGTGCTCTGGTTTGGCGGTCAGCGGGTGGACGCCGGTGCCATGCAGGTGGGGTCGTTGACCGCGTTCCTGCAGTACCTGCTGCAAATCCTGATGGCCGTCATGATGGGCACGTTCATGGCCATGATGATTCCGCGTGCCTCAGTCTGCGCGGACCGCATCGGCGAGGTGCTCGGCGTCGAACCTTCCATCCACGACCCCCTGCGTCCGGTGGCGCCGGCCGCCCTGGAAGGTGTGGTCGAATACCGCAACGTCACCTTCGCTTACCCGGGCGCCGAGTCACCCGTGCTCAGCAACATCAGCTTCACTGCCCGCCCGGGACAAACCATCGCGATCATCGGGTCCACGGGTGCCGGCAAAACCTCCCTGCTGTCCCTCCTGCCGCGGTTGTACGACCCCGCAGAAGGCCAGGTGCTGCTGGACGGCGTCCCGGTGGACAGGCTCGACCGCGCGGAGATCACCAAACGCGTCGCCCTGGTGCCGCAGCGTCCCTACCTGTTCTCCGGCACCATCGAGCACAACCTCCGATTCGGCAAGACCGAGGCAACGGACCAGGAACTGTGGGATGCGCTGCGGGTAGCCCAGGGTGAATCATTTGTCCGGGAAAAGAAGAACGGGCTCGATTCCCGGATCTCCCAGGGCGGCACCAACGTTTCCGGCGGCCAGCGCCAGCGTCTGTGCATCGCCCGCGCGCTGGTGACCAAACCGCGCGTCTACCTGTTCGACGACTCCTTCTCCGCCCTGGATGTTGCCACAGACGCCCGGCTCCGTGCCGCCCTCAAGCGCACCACCTCGGACGCCACCGTGATCATCGTGGCCCAGCGGATCTCCACCATTACAGAGGCCGACCAGATCCTGGTGCTGGACAACGGGCGGATCGTGGACCGCGGCACGCATGAGGAACTCCTGGAAACCTCGCCCACCTACCAGGAAATCGTCGAATCCCAGCTAAGCGTGGAGGAAGTGGCATGACCCCGCGGAAGAAAGACTCCACCCCAGTGGAAGAGATGCCACTGTCCGCCCAGGCACCTGCAGGGGAGGCGCAACCTGGTGCCGTGCAGCCGGAGGATGACGACTTCTTCGAGGAGGAGTTCACGCCCTCCGAAGCGGACGGGGACATGTTCGGCGGCATGCCTGCCAAGAAAGCCGCGCATTTCTGGCCTTCCGCCAAACGGCTCATGGGCCTGCTCAAGCCGGAAGCGGTGGGCATCTACGCCGTGGTGGGCCTGGTAGTCATTTCCGTGGTCCTGAACGTGATCGCCCCCAGGATCCTGGGCCAGGCCATGGACGTCATCTTCGCAGGGGTGGTGGGCAAACAGTTGCCCGCGGGAGCAAGCAAGGAACAGTTCGTGTCCGGCCTGCGCCAGCAGGGGCAGGACAACTTCGCGGACATGGTGTCCCGCATGGAACTGGTGCCAGGTACCGGCATCAACTTCGACAAGCTAAGCATGCTCATCGCCATCGTCCTGCTCATGTACTTCGTTTCGAACATCTTCATGTGGCTGCAAGGGTACGTGCTGAACCGGATCGTCATGAAGGTCATCCGGCGGCTGCGTGACGATACCGAGAGCAAGCTGAACCGGCTGCCGCTGAACTACTTCGACACGCGGCAGCGCGGCGACGTGCTCTCCCGGGTGACCAACGACGTCGACAACATCCAGCAGGCGCTCCAGCAGGCCTTTGCCCAGCTGGTCAACTCTGTGCTGACAGTGGTGGGCATTGTGATCATGATGTTCATCGTCTCCTGGCAGCTGGCGCTGATTGCCCTGGTCGCCCTTCCGCTGTCCGGCGTGGCCGCGGGCCTGATCGGGGTCCGGAGCCAGAAGCTCTTCGCAGCCCAGTGGAAGAACACCGGCTCACTGAACGGCCAGATCGAGGAGTCCTTCTCCGGGCACGACCTGGTCCGCGTCTTTGGCCGTGATGCGGACATGCTGGCCCGGTTCGAGGAACGCAACGAAGCCCTGTACAAAGCAAGCTTCGGAGCACAGTTCGTGTCCGGGATCATCTTCCCGGTCATGCAGTTCGTCTCCTACCTCAGCTACGTGGGCATCGCCGTGGTGGGTGGCCTGCGCGTGGCATCCGGTGCCATGTCCCTGGGCGATGCCACCGCCTTCATCCAGTACTCCCGGGAGTTCACCCAGCCGCTGGGCCAGATGGCGGGCATGGCCAACATGCTCCAGTCCGGTGTTGCGTCCTCCGAGCGCGTGTTCGAATTCCTGGACGCCGACGAACAGGACGCCGAAACAGCCACCGAACACTTGCCGGCCAAGACCGACGGGCACGTGGACTTCCAGAACGTCACGTTCAGCTACACGGAGGACAGGAAGCTCATCGAGAACCTGTCCTTCACGGCCGAACCGGGTAACACCGTGGCGATCGTGGGCCCCACCGGCGCCGGCAAGACCACGCTGGTAAACCTCGTCATGCGGTTCTACGAGCTCAACTCCGGCTCCATCATGCTCGATGGGGTGGACATCACCCACCTCAGCCGCTCGGAGCTGCGATCCAAGGTGGGTATGGTCCTGCAGGACGCGTGGCTGTTTGGCGGCTCCATCTACGACAACATCCGCTACGGCAACCTCGACGCCACCCACCAACAGGTGATGGCCGCCGCGAAGGCCACCTTCGTGGACCGATTCGTCCGGGCGCTGCCCGAGGGCTACAACACCGTGATCGATGAAGAAGGCAACAACGTCAGTGCCGGGGAGAAACAGCTCATCACCATTGCCCGGGCGTTCGTGGCAAATCCCTCGCTGCTGATCCTGGATGAAGCTACCAGCTCCGTGGATACCCGCACCGAACTCCTGGTGCAGAAGGCCATGGCGGCGCTCCGCTCGGACCGGACAAGCTTCGTGATCGCGCACCGGCTGTCAACCATCCGCGATGCCGATACCATCCTGGTCATGGAGAACGGACAAATCGTGGAACAGGGCAACCACCAGGTGCTGCTTGAAGCCGGAGGCGCTTACCACCGCCTCTACATGTCGCAGTTCGCGGGTGCGGACGCCGGGGAAGTACCCGTGGATGATTCGACGGCGGTGCACAGCTGAGCGCGCAGCAGGCCCAGGCAGCCCAGCGGCTGCAGCGGCAGGACGATGGACAGGAAACCGCGGAGGGCTCCGGGCAGCATGGCGGCGGTCGGATTGAGGTCCTGGTGCCCATGCGCTGGGGCGACATGGACGCCTACGGCCATATCAACAATGTGCAGATCGTGCGGATGCTGGAGGAGGCGCGGATCGCCGCCTTCGGGCCGCCCCGGGGCGCCGGCCTCCCCGGAGTTGAGCCCCCGGTATCGCTGTTCAACGACGTTCCGGAGGGAACCCTGGCGCTGGTGGTGGACCATAAGATCCGCTACGTCCGGACGCTGGAGTACCGCAACATTCCGGCGGTGGTGCAGGTCTGGATTGGTGCCGTCAAGGGGGCCAGCTTCGACATCCACTACCTGCTCCAGGACCCGGTCACCCGGGAGGACTGTGTGAAAGCGAGCAGCCACCTGGCGTTCGTCGACGAAGCCACCGGCCGCGTGCAACGGCTCACCCAGGAACAGAAGGACCGGATGGCCCCCTACAGGCAGTAAGCCTCTGGACAGGGGTGCACTGGACGCACTGGACTGGAACAACCACGAACTGGAACCACCACAGAACTGGAACCACCACCCACTCGAAAGGAAAGCCCGATGGCCAGGAACAAGATCAGTGCCGGCAGGAAGAAGAAGACCTGGAAGGAAATGTCCCCGTCCGGCAAGGCGGGAATCATCATCACGGCGGTCGTCCAGATGTCCCTGTTGGTTGCCGCCCAGCGGGACATCTCGCGCAGGCCTGCTGAGCTGATCAACGGGCCCAAGGCCGCGTGGCGGGCAGCGTCCTTCATCAATTTCATTGGCCCCATGGGGTACTTCGTCTTCGGCAGGAAGCGAGAGGCCACGGGCCAGTAACCCTGGTTTGGCGTAAGGCGGCCGGTCGCGTGGAGCGGCCGCCCAGTTGAACCCTGTAAATTTGAGGGCATGACCCCCACTGCCACTGTTGCCATGACCCGCGCCCTCGGCATCTCCAAGGAGATAGAGGATGCGGCGTGGTTTGTGCTGGGACCGGGTCTCCAGGGGAAGGCTTCACCCCTGGACGGCCGCACCAGGACATGGTCGGTTCCGGCGGCCGCGGAGTTGCTTGACCGGCTGGACCGGGGCATCGCTGACTCCAAGGCCCCCATGATGACCAACCTCCGCGAAAACCTGGAGGGCGCCACCCGCGGGGCCAAGCAGTTGGCCGTGGAACTGCTTTTCCTGCAGTCACTTCCGCTGGCCCACGAGGTGAAGTCTCTCAAGGTCAAGCGCGCCCGCGTGGCCGAGGCCGCCGGGTGGCTGGAGCCGCCGCTGGAACTTCCCGATGAGTTGTATGCGGGCATGACGGACCACGGCGTGATCCGCGACCGGACCGCTGAATTCAACTGGACCATCTGGGACCACCTCAAGTGGCTGTGCCGGTTTGTGCAGAACGTGGCGCAGCGGCCTGCAGGCGTGGTGCAGGCCGCCATCAAGGATCCCCAGCAGTTCCACCTCCTCGCGGCCTCCACCCCGGACGACCAGCCCGCCATTCGCCGCAGCAT
This sequence comes from Arthrobacter sp. SLBN-122, assembly GCF_006715165.1. Classification (NCBI taxonomy): domain Bacteria; kingdom Bacillati; phylum Actinomycetota; class Actinomycetes; order Micrococcales; family Micrococcaceae; genus Arthrobacter; species Arthrobacter sp. SLBN-122. The sequence continues at coordinate 2,887,244 of NZ_VFMS01000001.1, forward strand.
CGAGTTCCTCGCCTGGCCCAGCTACTTCGAGCCGGTGGTGGCGGACGTGGAGCGGCAGGAAATCCGGGACGCGTTCGCCTCGCTGGTGGGCGGGGCCAAGGGCGACAGCGAAGAGGACATCACCGCGGACATCCACCGCATCCGGCTGCACTTGGACGAGCAGGCCGGTCAGCGCATCGACTGGTACTCCCGGCAACTGGTCAGCCAGTGGCGCAAAGTGGGCGACCCCGGCCGCCGCGCCTGGCTGTTGCGGACGCACAGCGACCACGGCGAGCTGCTCACGGCCTGGCACAGCGAGGAAAAAGTGACCCTCGACGTCGAACATCTCCGACACCTGGGTCCCGGCGTCACCGCCGGCCTGGTCCAGCACGCCGTGGACGAGGACTACAAGCACCTTGGCTACGTGGAGCGCGAGGACACCAAGACGGCGGTGTTTGCCTTCCTGACCGTCATGAAGCCCGGCGACCTGGTGCTCTACCAGCACGCCGGCAGCGTCCGGCTGGGCGGTGTGCTGGGGGAGCCCGAGTACAACGATGACAACCGCCGGCTCCGGCGCAAGGTGCGCTGGTTCGACGACGGGCACACCACCACCAGCCTTCCGCGGCACGTCCAGCGCCAGCTCGCCACCCCCGGCATCGTGGTGGACGTGACCCGCGTGGTCCAGGCGCTGCAGGCGCTGCTGCCGGCCGAGGCGGAAACCGAGCCCGACGGCGACGCTGACGCTGCCGCCGTCGTCATCCCTGTCCAGGAGGGCTTCCGCCCGCTGACGCAGGAGTTTGCGGCGTCGCTGCATATGGAGCTGGAACCGCTCCAGGAGATCGCCGACCTGCTGGAGGAGAACCGCCAGCTGGTCCTGTACGGGCCTCCGGGGACCGGCAAGACTTACCTGGCCAAGCACCTCGCCGCGGAACTGGCGGAGGACAGCACTGACGAGCGCGTCAAGCTGGTGCAGTTCCACCCGTCCTATGCCTATGAGGACTTTTTCGAGGGCTATCGGCCGGACAAGACGGACGAGGGCCAGGTGTCCTTCAAACTGGTGGCCGGCCCGCTGCGGCGCCTGGCGGAGGAGGCCGCCAAGCCGGGCAACGAGAAGAAGCCCTACTTCCTGATCATCGACGAGATGAACCGCGCCAACCTGGCCAAGGTGTTCGGCGAGCTGTACTTCCTGCTGGAATACCGCGACGACCGGATCTACCTGCAGTACAGCCCCAACGAACCGTTCACGCTGCCGGACAACCTTTACATCATCGGCACCATGAACACCGCGGACCGCTCCATCGCCATGATGGATGCCGCCATCCGTCGGCGTTTCTCCTTCATCGAGCTGCACCCGCAGACTGAGCCCGTGAAAGGCTCCCTGCTCCGGTTCCTGCAGGCCAGGGAGCTGGACACCACTCCGGCGTTGCTGCTGGACGCGTTGAACGAGGCCATTGACGAGTGGGACCGCGACCTGATGATCGGGCCGTCCTACTTCATGAAGCCGGCGGCCCAGACCACGGCCGGGCTGCGGCGGATCTGGAAGTACGAGCTGATGCCGCTGCTGGAGGAGCACTACCACGGCCAACTCACGCGGGCGCAGCTGGAGGAGCGCTTCGGGCTGGACCAGCTGCTGGGACGCGTTGCGGCGCGCTGACCCCCGGGCGTCCGTGCGGCACCTGGTCCTGGACGAGCTCTCCGGCGGCCTGGTGGAGCGGCTGGACGCCCCGAGCGCTTCCTTCCTGAACTCCAGCGGCCTGGCCAAGGCGTCCCCCATGGGCCTGGGGCTGTACCGGATTGAACCAGTGGGCAAGGTTGGCTCCGTGCGGACACCCACAGTCCAGCTGGACGTCCGGCCCAAGGACCGGCTGGGACTCAGCCGGCTCCTGTTCCTGCTCAGCTACGCGGGGGAGCAGGGCTTCCGGCCGGACCTGGTGGCAGCTGACGAGGACCTGGACCTGTGGAGCGCCCTGGCCGAATCGCTGGCGCAGCTGGCCGAGCGGGCGCTGGGCCGCGGCGTCCTGCAGGGCTACCTCACCGTGGATGAGTCATTGAGGACGGTCAAGGGCAGGATCCGGATTTCGGACCAGATCTCCCGCCGTCCCGGGATGCTTGTCCCCTTGGAGGTCTCCTACGACGAGTTCACCGAGGACATCGCGGAAAACCGGATCCTGCGCGCCGCGCTGGAGCGGATGGGGCAGGTGCCGGGGGTCCGGCCCCAGGTGCTGGGCCGGCTGCGGCAATTGAAGGGAAAGCTCGACGCCGTTACGCGCCTTCCTGCCGGAGCGACGGTGCCGCCGTGGAAGCCCACCAGGATGAACCTGCGGTATCACGCCGTGTTGCGCCTGGCAGAGCTGATCCTGCGGAATGCATCCGCCGAAGCCGGGGAGGGTAAGCATCAGACGGCCTCGTTCGTGGTGGACATGGCCCAGGTGTTCGAGGACTTCGTGGGGACGGCCCTGCGCGCGGCGATGGCCGCCTATCCGGGAGAACTACGTCTCCGGTACAACGCCCTCCTCAGTGAGGCGGTGCGCGATTCGGACCGCCTGTCCGTGCGGCCGGACGCGGTCCACATGCTCGGTGGCCGGCCGGTGGTGGCCTACAACGCCAAGTACCGCGCCGCCTCGGATTCCGGTGCTTCCCTCACCGCCGACCACTACCAAATGCTGGCGCACTGCACCGCGCTGGCGGTACCCACCGCCTGGCTCGTCTACGCGGGCAGGGGCGACATAAAACTCCGCCGCATCCTGAACACCGACATCGACATCGTGGAGTTCCCGCTGGATCTCAGCCAGCCGCCGTCGGCCATCCTGGCCTCCGTCCGGGAACTCGCCCGCCAGTCCTGGGGCGAAGTGGTCCGTCAAGCCCGGAAAGACTGACGCATCCGGCCGCCCGTCGCCGTCGTCCTTTCACACCGGCCTTTCACACCGGCACCCGGAACGTAAACGTCGTTCCTTCGCCCAGGGTACTGTCGACGCCGATGGTGCCGCCGTGTGCCTCGACGATTGCCTTGCTGATGGGCAGGCCCAGTCCCACGCCGGGGATGGCGGTGCGGCGGACACTGCTGGTGCGGAAGAATTTGGCGAACACCTCGGAGGAGTCCTCCGGGCTCATGCCCATGCCGGTGTCGCTGACGCGGCAGGCCAGGTGCCCGTCCTCCTGGGCCAGCGACACCACCACCTCACCGCCGTCCGGTGAGTACTTGATGGCGTTGGACACCAGGTTGTCCAGGACCTGGGAGATCCGTGCGCTGTCCACGTGGGCTTCCAGGCGGTTGGGCGTTTCGGCCCGCAGTTCAACCCCGGCGACGGCTGCCCGCGGCAGGGCCGAGGACACGCTGCTGCGCACCAGTTCGGCCACATCCACGGCGTGGGGCGTGACGACCAACTGGCCGTTCCGGCTGGACAGCAGGTCCGAAACCAGGGTCAGGAGCCGGTCGGAGTTCCGACGGATGATCTCCAGCATGTCCCGCTGGGGCCCTTCCGGGTCCTCGGCGAGCAGGATCTCCACGTACCCAAGGATGGAGGTCAACGGTGTGCGGAATTCATGGGAGACGCTCGAGACGAAGTCGTCCTTGGCGGTGAGGGCGTTCACCAGGTCCGTCACGTCGCTGAAGACGATCACGGAACCGGCGAAGTTGCCGTCGGAATCCTTCATGGCGCGCGCCGTGGTCACCAGGGCCCGCTGGTCCTTCCCCTCACCCAGCCAGACCAGGTAATCGGTGAAGGTTTCGCCCAGGACAGCCCGGCGCACCGGCCGCTCCTCCACGGGAACCAGGGTCTTCCGGTCCGGGCCATAAACCAGCAGCTGTGACTCGTTGGGGTCGGCTATATCCTTGGGCCGGGCCAGTTCGTGGTTGGCGCGCTGCTTCCGGTTCATCAGGATGTCATGGCCGTCCGCGTCAACAGCCAGCACGCCAAGGTGCACGGTTTCCAGCACGGTGTTCAGCAGTGACTCCTGGCGTTTGCTCACGCGCAGGTTGGCCCGTAGCTGCTCGTCCTTTTCCTCCAGTTGGCTCTGCTGGCGCATCATGCTCAGGGTCAGGACGCTCACGGAGACGCCGATCCCCAGCATCATGACCGGCAGCAGGAGCGACCGGGCGAAGTCCTGCGGCGTGTAGGTCCCCTTCAGGAGCAGCGGCACCCAGATGATGGCCAGGGGTCCCAGAAAGGAGAGCCACAAGGCAGCCCGCGGGTAGTAACTGGATGTGCAGAGCCATATCACCGGGAACACGGCCAGCAGGCTGATGCCCGCCAAGCTTTCCTGGCCGCCTTCCCGTCCAGCTGCGATGGAAAAGAAGTCCAGCAGCGGGATGGCCAGGAAGCTGGTGTAGGGCAGCCGCTCCCATGGGATGAGGTAGCAAAGCGCCATGAGAGCCAGCTGCGAGATGAGGAAGGTGACGAACAGCGGGTTGTCCATGGTGTCCGGGAAGAAACCCCACACCAGCAGGGCAGTCAGGATGGTGGTCACGAACAACGGCATTTGGCTCAAGGCCACCCGGTCCGTCAATCGGTATTCATGAAAGGGGCGCTTGAAAAACCGCAGCCGTCCGGAGGACCAGGCTGTGGGGTTGCTCATGGCGTGGAAGACGCGGTTGTCGGGGTGTGCAAGGCCATAGCAGCAGGATATCGGCAGCCAGCTATACTTCTGACGTTGGCACTGAGGGGGCTCTATGAGTGAGGCACGTGTGGGTCTGGTCATCGAGGATGACCACGACATTCGGGAACTGGTTCGCACTGTGCTGACCCAGGCTGGCTTTGACGTGAGTGTCGCCAGCGGCGGCGCGGAGGGCGTCCTGATGGCCAAGAGCCTGAATCCTGATGTCATCACCCTGGACCTGGGGCTGCCGGACATCGATGGTTTCGAGGTTTCGCGACAGATCCGCGAGTTTTCCGATGCTTACATCGTGATGCTCACGGCGCGTGCCGAGGAACTGGACACGCTGATCGGGCTTGAATCGGGTGCGGATGACTACCTCACCAAACCGTTCCGGCCGCGGGAACTGCGGGCCCGGGTTGCGGCCATGATGCGGCGGCCGCGCTCCGTTCCCGACCCCGGCGAGGTTGCGGTGGACGCTTCTTCCCCGGACGGCTCTGCCCATCCCGAGCGCGGAAACTTCAGCCACAACGGCCTGGAGCTCAGCTACGCCTCCCGCACTGTGGCCGTCGACGGCCAAGAGATGAACCTGACCCGCACGGAGTTCGAACTCCTGTACGCGCTCCTGGAAGCCGGCCGGACAGTCCGGACCAAGTCGGACCTTGTGCGGCGCCTCCGCGACGAGGATTACGACGTCGGCAGTTACATCAGCGAGGCAGACGAACGTTCCGTGGAGGTCCACATGGGAAACCTGCGCAAAAAGCTGGGCGATTCGCCGCAGCATCCGCGGTGGCTGCAGACTGTCCGTGGGGTGGGTTACCGCTTGGCGCCGGGGCAGCACTGAGCCTGCAGCCGGTGCGTGGTTTGCCTGCTGCACTGGGTGATGGGCCGCAGGTAGGTGGCCGCCAGCCTGGGCAGTGCCATCGACATGTCAGCGTGGCGCGCCTGGGCCCGGATCTCGTTCTCCAACTCCAGGGCAAGTCCGGCAAGCCGCTCTGCTCCCACCATTTGGCTTGAGGTTTTCAAGCTGAGGACGGCGTCCATGGACCCGTCCAGGTCTCCCGTGGTCAGGGCCAGCCGCAACTTTCCCAGCCGTTGTGGCAGGTACTCGATGAAGTTCCCTACGAAGACCAGGGTGTATCCTTCTTCCTCCTCGAGTTCTTCCCGCAACCGGTCCAGGACGGACTGGTCAACCAGCGGCTTGGGCGCATCATCTGACGTGCTCATGACACTCCTTTCTGCTGGAATTGCGGACCCGGGAAGCACGGCGGCTAGGTGGAGGTGCTTCGTCTTTTCAGGTTAGGACCGTTCCCCTGAGCCTGCAGAAGACCCGGCAAGAATTGTGGTTTTCTTGATGGGGCCAGCAGCTTCTGCCCATACAGCAGTTAGTGGCTTCCTCAGGAAGCGTGCCTCATCCGGCGGCTTCGAGGAAGTCCACCAACTGGGTTTCGAGGGCAGACCGGTCCTTAAGTTCGCATTCCCAAACCGTGAGTACTTTCCAGCCGGCGTCTTCGAGCTGGCGGCGCTGGCCTTCGTCGCGCTCGCGAGTCCTGGTGCGCTTGGCGGCCCAGAAGTCGGCGTTGGCTTTCGGCGCGTGCAGTCCCACCCTGCAGTCATGGAAATGCCAGAAGCAGCCGTTCACAAAGATCACCTTGTGCCGGGCAGCAAAGACGAGGTCTGGATTGCCTGGCAGTTTTGTGCTGCCGGATTTGCCGTGCAGGCGGTAGCGATAGCCCTTGGCGTGCAGGAGGCGGCGGACCAGCAACTCAGGTTTGGTGTTCTTGCCGCGGATCCGGGACATGTTCCAGCTGCGCTGCTCTGGGGTGAGCTTGTCTGCAGTGGGCCGGTCCGCCATCCTTCCAGTCTAGGAGGGCCTAGATCTCCCGTTCGGGCTGTTCGCCGAACACGAAGTGCCGACCGCTGACGGACTTCGGTTCTATCTCCACGTAGAAGTCCTTGAGTGTTGGAACCCAGGTCTTCAATCCGAGTTGCTCAATGGCTGCGAGCTCATCCGAATTGCTGAGGACCCGTGCTGTCCCCCTGAGGACCACGGACCAGGCCTCCTGCGACAGGATGCCGTCCGTCTCGAACAGCACCTGGGCATTGATGGTGAGCTGCGCGAGTTTGTTTCCCGGAGCCGTTCGAAGATAAAGCTTCCGGTTCGAGGTCACATAGTTCACGGGGAAGATGTCCGGTTCCCCTGCAACAGAAACCACCAGCCGCCCGTGCTGCGTTGCGGCCAACAGACGCCACGACTGCTCATCATCGAGTTCCAGGACGGGATTGCCGTCCGCGTGTTCAAACATCATGCGGTCATTCTTCTACTAAGGGTAGAAATACGCCAGAGGCTTTGTACCCCACCTCCCGCCTCTTTGTGACAGGCCGTCAAGGCTTAACACTTCGGAAACAGGCCTGTGACCGTGCTGTCTTTCCCGCTGGATAGCGTCGCACGCAGGGCCGTGACGGCATCATGCAAACGAAAGCGAGGCACCCAAATGGGCAGCGACTTGGATTCAACGCAATTACTGGAACCGGAGGCACCCGCCGGTGCCGCCGTCGTCGGACGTTCTCCGGCAAGCACGACGGCGGGCACTACCGCCGCGCTCAACGCCACCAAGGAAAGCCTGGAGGACTACACCCTGCGGTTCGCGCCGCGCTCCTACCGCAAGTGGAGCGCCGGGGTGGTGGCCACCAGTGCGCTGGGCGGCATCGCCTACCTGGCGGACTTCTCGATCGGCGCGAACATCGGCATCGCGTACGGCACGGTCAACGCAATCCTGGGAATCCTGGTGGCCGCCGTCGTCATCTTCGCCACCGGATTTCCCCTGGCCTATTACGCCGCCCGGTACAACATCGACCTGGACCTGATTACCCGGGGATCCGGCTTCGGCTACTACGGCTCGGTGGTCACGAACGTTATTTTCGCGACCTTTACCTTCATCTTCTTTGCGCTGGAGGGCTCCATTATGGCGCAGGGGCTGGAGCTGGGGCTCGGCATCCCGCAGTGGCTGGGGTACGCAGCCTCCACAGTCATCATCATTCCGTTGGTGATTTACGGGATGAACACCCTGGCCAAGCTGCAGGTGTGGACCACCCCGCTGTGGCTGCTGCTCATGGTGGTTCCCGTGGGCTACCTGCTTGTTTCGCACCCGGAGAGCATCGACAGCTTCTTCGCGTACACGGGTGCGTCCGGCGACGGTGGGCCGAACCTGGCATCCGTCATGCTGGCCGCCGGCGTGTGCCTGTCCCTCATGGCGCAGATCGCCGAGCAGATCGACTACCTCCGGTTCATGCCGCCGCGCACCGACGCGAATAAGGGTGCCTGGTGGCGCGCAGTGATCCTCGCGGGCCCGGGCTGGGTGATTTTTGGTGCGATCAAGCAGATTGTGGGCCTGTTTATCGCCATCTACCTGATCGCCACGCTGGATCCCGCCGCCTCAGCTACTGCCAATGAGCCCGTGCACCAGTTCCTGGGCGTCTACCAGGAGATGATGCCTGCCTGGCTGGCCATGACGCTGGCCGTGGTGCTGGTGGTCATCTCGCAGATCAAGATCAACGTCACCAACGCCTATTCGGGCTCCCTGGCGTGGACAAACTCGTTCACCCGCATCACCAAGACGTACCCGGGCCGGATGGTGTTCGTCGTAGTGAACCTGCTGATCGCGCTGGTCCTGATGGAAGCCAACATGTTCGATTTCCTCAACACCATCCTCGGGTTTTACGCCAACTGCGCCATGGCCTGGGTAGTCACGGTGGCGTCCGACATTGCCATCAACAAGTACCTGCTCAAGATCTCGCCGAAGGTGCCGGAGTTCCGCCGCGGCATGCTGTACGCAGTGAATCCGGTTGGATTCGTGTCCATGCTGGTGTCCGCCGGGGTTTCGATTGCCGTGTTCTTTGGGGCGTTCGGTGCCGCCATCCAGCCGTACTCGCCGATCTTCGCGGTGGGCCTGGCACTGGTGCTGCCGCCAGTGCTTGCCGTGGTAACCCGTGGCCGGTTCTACCTGCGGCGTTTTGACGACGGGATCGACCTGCCAATGTTCGACGCCGACGGGAACCCGAGCGACGCCAAGTTCCTGTGCCACGTGACAGGGCTGGAATTTGAGCGGCCGGACATGGTGCGTTCCGCGCAGGACGGGCCCGACGGCGGCATCCAGTATGTTTCTTCGCTCGCCTTGTCTACGGACAAGACGGGGGAGTTGGTGCTGCCGGCCCAGAAGTAGGGAGGCTGGTTCTGGGTGGTCATCTTATGAGGGAAGCCGGTGCCTTGGTATGCGCCGGCTTCCTTTGTGACTTCGTCTGTTGCATTTCGGGGTGGTAGAACCGGGAGCGAGTTATGCCTGTGGATAAGTTTAATCGCCGTGGTGTGACGTGGGCTACCCTTAACTCACTGTTCGGAGCAAGCCGTCTTGAAACTACTGGGGGAATAGCGGCCCATGACATCACAGAACTTCTTTTCGTCCCGCGCTGTGCGGTCTGGGGCAGCAGCGCTTGTCATTGGTTTTGCGGTGGTTTTGTCCGGCTGCAATTCCGGTGGCTCTCCCGGGGCCGGCGGCACGTCATCCCCCGTGGCGGCCGAGACGCCCACGGCCAGTGCCACACCAACCCCCACGCCCACACCCAGCGCCATCTACAAGCCCGCCGACGCGTCAGGCCCGGCCCAAAACGTGCCCGTTCCCGTGCTGCCCGAAGTGGCCAAGACGGAGACGAAGGAAGGTGCAGAGGCTTTTACGAAGTATTGGTTCTCCGTTCTCAGTTATGCATATGAAACCGGTGACCTTGGCCTATTCGAGAGTATCGCCCCAAATCCGTGCGAAGCCTGCCAGAAGGTCAGCAAAGTGATTAAAGATTGGCACTCGGAAGGTCGGTGGTTGGTCGGCGGGACGTTATCGACACCAGTCACAAATTCAACCTTCACTAAAGGTCAGAATGCGACGTACCAAGTCGCAGTGCAGGTTCATCAAGAGCCCCTGTCGTACATGAGAGCTGACGGAACTGTGGCGCGGACAGACCCCCAAGCCCCAGATCAAGGCAACCTGCTCATCCTTACTTATGGTGAGGATGGATGGTCGGTGGTCGAGCTCGGAAGCATAGCTGGATAGCAAATGTTCCTTCTGCGGCTGCTCTCTCTCCTATTCGTGGTCGTCATGACTGTTGGATCTACTGCTGGGGCAGCCCGGGCGGAGGGCGCTGACGATCCAGAATTTGGTGGTGCTTGGAGTCCCGGTCTCACTATGGGGGCTCACACTTGGGACCCCGAACGAAATGAGTTCGTCCCGGCGGACCCGATGGTGCCCTCAAACGACCCCAACGAGTACAAGTACGAGCTCCAATGCCACCTCGGCGGAGGGGATTTCGACACTCCGTGCCTTGCCCGCCAGCTCGACTGCAAGGACCGGGAGGACGGCGCCAAGGGCATTCCGGTCATGTGGCTGTCGCGGCCAAGAGGCGTACCAGGCGCGGTTTGGGCGCACCACTCGGGACCCACCTGCCTTTACGATCCCAAGCCCGAGGATCTCCTGCCCCGGATCGCCGCCGATATCCAGCGGCAGTTCCAGAACCTGCCGGTCAGTGCGGGGAAGGTCGTGGCGCAGCCCAGCCCCAATACCTTGAGAGGCGCTGAGACCAACTTCTACGCGGAAGCGGCGGAACAGCAGTTCGACATCACCATGTTCGGCCAACAGGTTCACGTTGTGGCAACGCCGGTCCAGTACACCTGGAATTACGGGGACGGCACGGTCTTCGGACCGCAACCGTCGATGGGTGGAGCATTGCCCCAGGACCGGTGGGGCGAGAAGACCCGGACCAGCCACGCATACGCATCCACCGGTGACTTCCAAGTGGTGCTGACGACGTCGTTCCAAGGCACCTATTCGGTGAACTCCGGCCCGCCCCTTCCAATCCCCGGCCAGGGCCAGTTCAGCGCCCCGCCGCAAGGCATCAGCGTCTGGCGGTCGCTCACCCGCAACTACGCGGACGATTGCAACGCCAATCCCCGGGGGCAGGGGTGTCCGGGTGCCGGAGCACCGCGCTAGGGCGGGAGTGAAAAGACAGCACTCTGTGATCCCCGTCGCACCAGCAAAAGTTCGGAATAGTTGCACGCGCCCCACAGTTGGCATAGGCAGTACGTCTTCAGCCTTCGAAAGGAACTGCGCATGCTGTTTTCCCCTCTCACCCTCGGCGAACTGGAACTTCCCAACCGGCTGGTGATGGCACCCCTCACCCGCCTCCGCGCTGGTGAGAAGGGCGTCCCGGGCCCGCTCGTCGTCGAGCACTACCGCCAGCGCGCGTCCCTTGGCCTCATCGTCAGCGAGGGCATTTACCCCACCCCCGTGGGCCAGGCTTACCCCGGACAGCCTGGGATCGTCACTCAGGAGCAGGTGGCCGGGTGGAAGAAGGTTACTGACGCAGTCCACGCCGAAGGCGGCCGCATGTTCGCCCAGATCATGCATGGCGGCCGGGTTTCCCACCCGGACATCATCGGTGGGCTTCCCGTCGTAGGTCCCAGCGCCGTAGCAATTGACGGTGTTGTCCGGACGCCGGCCGGCAAACAGCAGTACCCGGTGCCGCATGCACTCACCACGGACGAGCTCCCCATGGTCATCCAGGAAATCGTCAACGCCTCCCTGAATGCCATGGAGGCAGGGTTCGACGGCGTGGAGCTGCACTCGGCCAACGGCTACCTGCTGCACGAATTCCTGGCGCCAAACTCCAACATCCGGACGGACAGCTACGGCGGATCGCCCCAGAACCGTGCCCGCTTTGTCATCGAAACCATCAATGCCGTGGTTGCAGCCCTTGGCGCGAACCGGGTGGGCCTGCGCATTTCCCCAGAGCACAACGTCCAGGGCATTGCCGAGACGGATGCCGCGGATGTTCGTGCCACTTACGAGGTCCTCGTGGACAGCATCGCGGCGCTCAACCTGGCATACCTGAGCATCCTGCACCACGAACCTGCCGGTGAACTCGTCCAGGACCTTCGCGCACGCTTCGGCGGCACCTTCCTGGTCAACACCGGCTTCGGCGTGATCACCACAAGGGAAGAAGCCGTGAGCCTGGTGGCCGAGGGCCACGCGGACGCTGTGGTGGTTGGCCGCCCCGCAATCGCCAACCCGGACCTCGCCCGCCGTTGGAAGGAAAGCCTTCCGCTGAACGAGCCCGACGCCTCCACGTTCTACGCAGAGGGCGCCACCGGTTACACGGATTACCCGGTGTACCAGGGCTAAGAGGCTGATCAGCCACTTTGAACAAAACGACGACGGCGGCGCCCATCATGGGTGCCGCCGTCGTTGGCTGTCTGGGGTGCTGGTCCCGGGCAGCGGCGCCGTGGAGGCCATCCGACGGCCTCCCGGCTGAAGACTTATGTGGCCCGCCGGACTCCATCGGATGCCGGCGGTGATCAGATGCTACTCCATCGAATGGACTCTTACCAGAGCCATTTTTGCCATGCGGAAAACGGGCTAAAGCACCGCTTCGCGGCCGGTGCCTTCCTTCATCACCAAGCGTCCGTCCTCGATGGACACCAGCACGCTTTTGGGCCTGCCGCTGACCTTGGTGATGGCTTTCAGGCCACGGTTGGTGACCTCGACACCAACCTGGGCACCTTTGGCCGGCAGCTCTACGGAGACCTCTGATGCGATGCCGAGAAGCGGATTCGTGGAGATGCCCAAATCCCTCCGCACTGCCTTCCCGTTCACGGTTACGGTGATGTTCGCCTCGTCGAACCCGTCCTGGAACACAACCAGCAATTCCCGCATGGTGGCCTCTTCCTCGAGCATGGGTGCCAGTGATGGCAAGTCCACTACAGCACTTTGCGCGCCCCAGGGGAATAGCTGCTGTTCCCGGCGGCACCTCCGCGGGCTTGGTGGCGGTGGAGCCCCGCAGGCCCGTAAGGCAAGATGTTCTGGTGACTCAACTGCCAGCATCTTCCCCCGCGTCCGCCCGCTCCAGCGCATCAGAGCCCGACGCGATCTTTGCCCAGATCGCTGCCGAGCTGGGGGTCAAAGCCTGGCAGGTGAAGGCCGCCGTTGAGTTGCTCGACGGCGGGTCCACAGTTCCGTTCATCGCCCGGTACCGCAAGGAGGCCACCGGGACACTGGATGACACCCAACTGCGCGACCTCGACGAGCGGCTCCGCTACCTCCGTGAGCTGGCGGACCGCCGTCGTGCAGTCCTCGAAGCGATCGAGGCGCAGGGCCAGCTGACATCGGAACTGCGCACGGCAATCCTGGCAGCGGATACCAAGTCGCGGCTGGAGGACATCTACCTGCCGTTCAAGTCGAAGCGGCGCACCAAGGCCCAGATTGCCCGGGAAGCAGGCCTGGAGCCGCTCGCCGACACGCTCGTGAAGCGGCCGGATCTGGATCCCGAACGGGAAGCCGCGAAGTACCTCAACAGCGGGCATGCCATCGATGATGCCGCCGCCGCTCTCGCAGGTGCCAGGGCGATCCTGGTGGAGCGGGTGGCGCAGGATCCCGACCTCGCCGCGAATCTGCGGGACCGGCTGTGGAGCCAGGGCCGGATGGTGTCCCGCGTCAAGAAGGGCAAAGAGGCGGAGGGCCAGAAATTCGCGGACTACTTTGAGTTCGCCCAGGCGCCCGACAGGATGCCGTCCCACCGGATCCTTGCGCTGTTCCGCGGGGAGAAGGACGGGATGCTTGAGCTGGACCTCGCCGAAGCCGACCCGTCGGACGACGCCGCCCTTTCCGCCGCCCGCGCCCGCTACGAGTCCGCGGTGGCAAAGTTCCTCGGTGTCGCCGACCGCGGCCGGCCCGCCGACGCCTGGCTGATGCAGACCGCGCAGGTGGCCTGGCGCTCCCGCGTGCTGTCCCGCCTGACCTCTGACCTTCGCGCAAGATTGTTCTCCGCGGCGGAAGACGAAGCCGTCCGGGTCTTCGCCGCCAACCTCCGCGACGTCCTGCTGGCCGCCCCCGCCGGAAATCGCGCCACGCTGGGGCTTGATCCCGGACTGCTGACCGGGGTCAAAGTCGCCGTGGTGGACGGCACCGGCAAGGTGGTGGCCACTGACACGGTCTATCCCCACGCACCCGTGCGGAAGTGGGACGACGCCCTGGCCACCCTGGTGGGTTTGGCGCGGCAGCACGCCGTCGAACTCATCGCTATCGGCAACGGAACGGCGTCGCGTGAAACGGACAAACTGGCAGCCGAACTGATCAAGCTCCTTCCCGGCGTCGACCGGAAACCGCAGAAACTCGTGGTATCCGAGGCCGGCGCGTCCGTCTACTCTGCCTCCGCCCTCGCCGCGGCGGAACTGCCGGGAATGGACGTTTCACTCCGGGGCGCCGTCTCGATTGCCCGCCGACTGCAGGACCCGCTCGCCGAACTCGTGAAGATCGACCCCAAATCCATCGGCGTGGGCCAGTACCAGCACGACGTGACGGCATCGAAGCTGGACCGGAGCCTTGACGCCGTGGTGGAAGACTGCGTGAACGCCGTGGGTGTCGACGTCAACACGGCGTCGCCCGCGCTGCTGAGCCGGGTTGCCGGCGTCGGGCCTTTGCTGAGTGAAAACATCGTGGCCTACCGGAACGAACACGGGCCCTTCAAGAAACGGTCGGACCTCAAGAAGGTACCGCGGCTGGGTGCCAAGGCGTTTGAGCAGTGCGCCGGCTTCCTGAGGATCACCGGGGGAGCGGAGCCGCTGGACGCGTCGAGCGTGCACCCGGAGGCGTACGCCGTGGCGCGGAAGATCCTGGTGGCCGCCGGTTCCGCCCCCGCGTCCTCCCTGGACCCGCAAAAGTTCGTTGACGATATCTTCGGTCTGCCGACAGTCAGGGACATCCTCGCCGAGCTGGACAAACCCGGGCGCGACCCCCGGCCCGCCTTTGCCGCCGCCACCTACTCGGAGGGGATCGAAAAGATCGCCGACCTGGTGCCGGGCATGATTCTCGAGGGAACCGTGACCAACGTTGCGGCATTCGGTGCGTTCGTGGACGTCGGGGTCCACCAGGACGGCCTGGTCCACGTCTCCGCCCTGGCCAACCGCTTTGTGTCCGATCCGCGTGAAGTGGTGAAGTCCGGGCAGGTGGTCCGGGTGAAGGTCCTGGAGGCTGATCCGGAGCGGAAGCGGATTTCGCTGACGCTAAGGCTCGACGACGAACCGGCCGGCGGCGGTGCAGGTTCCGGACGGCGCGATTCAGCGCAGCCGGGCCCCGGGAAGCCGGGCGGGAAGGACAACCGCGGGGGAGCAGGCGGAGGAAAAGACGAGCGCAGCGGGCGCCCGGAACGGCAACAGCCGGGGAAGCAGCCATCGGGCAGGACCGGCGGCAGTGGCCGCCCCACTCCTCCAGCCCAGCCGGCCAACACGGCAATGGCTGAGGCGCTCAGGAAGGCCGGGCTGGGCAAGTAGCCCTCCGGGTCCTTTGGCAGCGGCCGATTTTCTGCAAGGGTGGAGTATGACCTACTTCCTGGAATACACCGTTCCTACTGCCCCCGGTGATACCGAATTCGAGTTCCCGCATGACGAGATCAACTCAGGCACCACGGTCCCGCTGACCCAGACAGGCGCCGACGTGGTGCACACTCCCGACCTCCCGGCCCGCACCGGAATTATTGGGGCCACCGTTCCGGAGGCCAAGCTTGAGGCTGAGCAGCTGATTACCCACAGCCGCGCCTCGGAAGCATCCCTGTACTTTGACCCGTCGAACTCGCTGCAGGCGGGTGTGGGCACGCTGGTGAGCACTTTCAGTGAAGGCCGCGGCTGGCAGGACGTCTAGCCTCAGGCGTTCAGCCTGGATTTTGGCGTTCAGGCAGTGCCGCTGATCAGGCGTGGCCGCCCGAATCGCGTGCGTACTCCCGGCGAAAAGAGGACAGACTCCGGCGAACCGCTAACGGTGATGCCTGCCGCCTTGATCAACCCGTCCTTGAGCTCGTGGACCTCCGCACCGAAGAGCGGCCATGCCTGATGGCTGTTTGGTATGTAGGCGCTCCTGCCAAAGAAGCGGCCGTGCATGCCGAACCTGGCAGTCAGAAAGACGGATAGGGGATCACTTGCGGCCGTACGAAGCCTGGGAACTACCGTGAAGTCGCTTCGTGCTGCTGTGGAACCAAACCGACGCACGGAATAGCCCACAGGGAATTCGTCCGTGATGGAAGCAGCCTCCGCCCCGCCGTTCTCATGCTGCCGGCCGCTACCGCCGGGAAAGGGCGGCCATTGCCGAATGCGCGACCATACGTAGGGAATTTCCACCGCCCGCGTAGCCAGAACGACCGGCAGCCGGTCCGCATCCAGGCTCAGGAACACCACGCCGCGGGTGCCGTTTGGTTCCCGTGAGTAAAGCCGCACGTTGACCTCGTTGAAGCTTCCCAAATAGGGAATGCCCGGGCCTCGTCCAATTCCGGCCTGCTCCATGCGAAAGCCGATCAGTCCCACCCATGAACTGCCGTCAAACACATCCGGCCGTACCCCGTCAGGCATGAAAGCCGCTGCCTCTTCCACCGGGATGCGCCAGTGGAGGAAAACGGCGTCAAGCCACCGCTGGTCGGAGAACACCGGCGCGGGAAGTTCCGGCGGCCGCGGCCACGCTGCTGCCGCATTCAAATGTTCAGTCAAGGTCCGTCTGCTCCTTCGCTCGGCCCACCAAGCTTAACGGGCATTGCCGCCGCCAACGGCGGCTGAGCGGTACTTACTCCTTCGACGCGGCCACATGTCCCTGCCGGAGGGACATGTGGCGCTCTGGAGTCCTCTTCGTCGCATCGTTCATCCGCTTCCCTGGGGGTTTGCGGGTGGTGGGGGTGGTTTGAAGTAGTGGTTTTGTTGTGGTGTTTGGGTGGGGTCGATGTGGGGTGGGGGTATGAAGATGGGTGTGTGCCGTTGGTGGTGGTGATTTTCCATTGTTCTTTGTGGATGAGGTGGTGGTGGTGGCTGCAGAGCAGGACGCCGTTTCCGGTGGTGGTGGGTCCGCGGTGTGACCAGTAGGTGATGTGGTGGGCTTCGCACCAGGGTGCGGGGATGGTGCAGTTGGGGAAGGCGCAGCCTTGGTCGCGGGCGGTGAGGGCGGTTCGTTGGGCTGGGGTGAAGAGGCGGGTTTTGCGGCCGAGGTCGAGGATTTCGCCGCCGGTGCCCAGGAGTGCGGGGATGATGTCGGCGTCGCAGGCGATTTTGCGCAGGGTGGCCGCGGCGACGGGGCCGGTGAACATGAAAGTGCCTGTCCCTGTTCCCGGCCGGGTTTCTAGCTGTACCCCTGTTGTTGATTCTGTTCTTCCAGAGGTGCTGAGGGTTTCGGGGAAGAGGTCCTGGTAGTGGATGGTGGCGATGATCTGGGGGCGGTTGCCGCCGGTGGTGGGCAGGGTGTTGGTGGCGAGGGCGGTTTTGGCGGCGGTGATGATGCCGTCGAGTTGTTTTTGGGCGCGGGTGCGCCGGTCCAGGTCAATCTGGGCGGTGTGTTCGGTTGCGGTGTTCGCCGTTGGGCTGTCCCCGGTGCCCGTGCCTGTGCCTGCGGTGCTGCCGTTTCCGGTGCTGGTGTCGGGGGTGGTGGTGCGGGGGTTGGTGGCGGTGTTCATGACGGTGAGGAGGTGTTCGTATTGGTCGGTGGTGGCGAAGATTTCGACGTGGTGCAGGCCGTGGCGGGGTTTGCGGATGAAGGCGCCTTGGGTGTGGCGGAGGGCTTCTTCGGTGGGTTCGGTGCCGTCGGCGTCGATGGTGTCGGTCCAGCGTTGGGCCAGGCGGGTGAGGAAGTCGGGGTCGGTGGTGGTGGCGGCGTGGGTGAGGTGGTGTTCGATCCGGTCCAGGGTGTCCGGGTTGGTGTGGTGCTGGAGCCGGTCCAGGGTGGCGGTGATGAGGGTCGCGGCGTGCGAGGACGCCGCCGGTGCCTGGGGGTTGGCGTCCGATCGCGGGCCCGGGGTGAGGGCGGCGGCGAGGTGTGGGCGGGCTGGTGGGAGTGGTTCGCCGGTGAGGGTGGTGCCGGGGAGGACCTGCCGGGCGAGGGTGAGGCGGCGGCGGGCTTCGCGGATGGGGATCCGCAGGCGGAGGCGGAGGAACTCTGCGGTGTTCCGGCAGCCGTCGTCGGCCGGAGACGCCGCGAGGCGGCCGGGTGCAGCGGCTGGCCCGGGCCGGGAGGGCGATCCGGGCCACTCGGCGTCGGTTTCGCGCACAGCTGTTGGGCCGGTCTTCAGGGTTTCGGCACCGTTGGCGTCCCATCCGGTGATCCAGCCCCGGGCCCGGCTGCCGCGGGTCTTGGCCGTGGCGGTGTCGTTGATGGCCTGGGTGCGGGTCCGGTCCACGGCGCCGGCCGAGAGGATCTGCAGGTATTCCGCGGTGCGGACCAGCTCTTCAACCGCGTCGGCGAAGTCGGCGGCCTCGACATAGGAGGCGGCGGCCAGCACGTCGGGGGCGGCCAGGGCAGCGGCCGCAAGCCGCGCACCCAGTCCGTCCAACAAATTACGTGCAACAGGTGCCACGTCCCGTCCAACAGGTGCCGCGGCAGCCGGGAGACCATGGGATGGCCGTGCGGGCTCCTCGCCGGTGACTGCAACCTGCCGGGGGACTGCCTGAAGGTGGGCCGGGCGCGGCAGCCAACTGCCGGCGTCGTCCGCCTGCCCAAGATCTTCCCCGATGGCCTCCATAACCCAACTCTGCCAGCCACCACCGACAAAGAAGAGACCCCAGAACCCCTATGTGGAAAACCCGGACAGCCGCGCTTATCCCCCTGGAACGGTGGCACCGGAACGGGCCGGGGCGGCCTCCTTTTGCCAAGGCCAGCGTCCCGTGATTTCAAGTTCCAGGGAGAAGCTGAGGAACGTCCTGATGAGCACGATGACGGCCAGCACCCCCACGCTGGTGAACGTGGGCGTGACGGCAACGGTGCGGATAATGTCGGCGGCGACGAGCAGTTCGAGGCCCAGCAGGATGGACCGGCCCAGCAACTGCCGGTAGGACCGGTAGAAGCTTAACTTTTCGGCGCCTTGTGGGAGCTGCCGCGGCTGATGTCCACGGATGGCCAACGGGAGGGAAACCACAGCTCCAATCACCATCACTGCTACTCCAGCGAAGTCGACCAGTTGCCCAACCGTCTCAATGACCTGCCGAAAATCCATGCCCCGCCTTACCTCGGGCCAGGCGTCCCGCCGCCAACCTGGCTGTGACCATTTGGACGGCGGCACCCGTTATGGATGGCGGATGCCGTTCCCCGCCATGACGTCCTTGTACCCTTCCCTGAACGTGGGAAACGTGAAGGTAAACCCCGTGCTTCGCAGCAGGTCGTTGCGGCAGCGTTTGTTGCCTCCGCGTGCGGGGCCAGCATCACCCACAGGGGGTTTCGGCAGGCCAAGGTCGGCGGCAAGGAAGCGCAATACGGATCCCAGATCGGCGGGCTCATTGTCCACTCCGACATAAGCAGGCGCGGGTGAATCTGCCATTGTGGCGAGGTGCACGATGGCCGCCGCGGCATCGTCACGATGGATCCGGTTGGTGTAGCGCACGTCTTCAGGGACGACTGCAGTGCCTGTTTTCACCTGATCGATCAACCGCGTCCGGCCCGGCCCGTAAATTCCGCCAAGCCTGAGTGCGGTGGCGGCGGTGCCCGTTCCTGCAAGCCTGGCATGGAGCAAGTCCTCGGCTTCCACCAGCACCCTGCCCGAGAAGCCGCCCGGATCCGGCTGCGTCGATTCATCCACCCAGCCCCCATCTGCGTTGCCGTAGATGGCCGTCGAGGAAACAAAGATGACCCGGTCGGGCCGCACGCCGTCACGCTCAAGCGCGTCCAGGACGTTTTCCACTCCGCGTACATACGCTGCGCGGTATGCCTCCTCGGAGGGGGAATCGGCAGCGACGGCAATGACGACGGCGGTGGTGTCCGCAGGGACCGGCGGCAGGTCAGGCGAGCCCAAGTCCGCCGCGGCACCTTCGATCGCTGCCGGCAGTTTTGCGGGGGACCGGCGCCATCCCACCACCCGATGCCCCAACCCGGCGAACCTGAGCCCCGCCTCCGTGCCCAGGTCCCCGCACCCCGCCATAAGAATCGTCATGGCCTACGGTGCCTCCACCGGGAAGAAGACACGGGGGTCCTGCAAGAGTGCGGGGTAGGCGAATGCGGAACGGTCGATGATCTCCGTGACCTCGAAGTTCCTGCCGAACCGGCCGTCGTCGAGGGTAATGGGACGCCCCACCACCTGCCCCACCGCGAACCTGGCCCCGTTCTCGAACGGAACCGCAACCGGCGTCTTCCCCGGGAGGGTCCGGAAGGCCTCCTCCTGCGCCTGGCGCTTGCGGGTGGGCTTCTTCTGCTGCGGCTTGGGCGGCGCCTTCTTCGGCGCCCGGGACGGCCGGCGTGAGCCGTCGTCCACATAGACGGGGGAGTAGTCGTCATCTCCGGCGGACATGGCGGCCGCGGCAGCAGCGCTCCTGTTCACCGGCGGAAGCGCCACTGTGCTGAGCCGCTGCGGGTCGACGTCGTCATGCGGGTCCCTGAGGATCCACAGAATGTCTCCTTCCGGCTCCTGCGGCAGGAATTCGTGCCGGGGCTCGGGCCAGACGTAGTCCATCTCCGGAACGGCGTCGGGGAAGAGGGAGGCGTAGAACTTCGGTTCCTTGTGCACCAGCTTGGAACGGTGGCTCAGGTGGAAGTCGGGGTCCCCGAGCCATGGCGGCAGGATGATCCTGTCCGCGTAGTCCGGATGGGCCGCCTGGGGTGCGAACTCGGCGATGTTGGCGCGGGTGTTGTCAGGGTGTCCACGCTCGATCCACTCGTCCGCCATGGCCAGTCCATACATGGTGAGGGCCGGCACGTGGCCCATCCACATGCGGATCGCGGGGTGGCTCTGCCAGCCGTAGTCCGGAATCACCAGCGCCCGGAGCGTTTGCAGTGCTTCGACCCGCTGCTTACCCAGCCGTGCGGTGTCAAGGGCTTTGGCGCTTTGGCGGAAGTCGGGGTAAGGGAGGAAGGTTTGCATTCATTCAGTCTGACGGTCCCCGGCGGAAGTGCCAATTGCTGTGCCGGCTGCCACAGCATTGGGTGCGTTCTGTCCAAATAGTGGACACATGCATACGGCGTCCAGGTTGAACCACTAAGATCACCGCAACCCCAACCGCGTTTCGGAAGCTCTCTCATGACATCTACACCTGACAAAGCCGTCACCCACGCCCGCACCGCCCTGCCCCGTTACGGGCAGTTGCTGGGCCCGGAAGCCCAGGGAATCCTGGTCCTCGACGAGTTCACCATCGATCCCGCCGCCGCGCGCAAGGACCAGCACCGGTTCCGCGACGGCATGGCCGCCGTCGCCAGGACGGTCCGGCGGATTGCCGCGCTTCGAGTGGTTATTGCGCTCGTGGCCATCGGCAACCTGCCGCTGTTCCTGCTGTCCAGTGGCTGGTGGATCTATGGAGTTTCGCTCACCCTTGTTGTTGCGGTCCACGCGGCGGTGACGCTGCTCAACCGGCACGAGCCGCGTCTCAAGCAGCGTTCTGCCCTGGAACTGCACATGCACCGCGAACGCAGCGCCAACTACCGCAAGATGCGCGACGCCGTGAAGTACATGATCGACACCCCCACCCGCATGAACGAACACCTCTACCTGGAGTTGCTCGCCGTCAAACGGGTCGCCCTGAACCTGGCGCACGGCACGGTTGCCCTGCTGGATACCAGCGACGACTCCGCCTGGAAGGTGCGGATCGTCCGGGAACTGCCGGCCAGCTGAGCGCCTCTTCACTGCTGCTGCGGCGGCGGGCTGAGCATTAAAGAACGACGCCGGCACATCCCTTGTGGGGGTGTGCCGGCGTCGTTTTTGGTCAACGGAATTTGTCTATCGCCGACCTGTCTGTGTTGCCTTCAAAGAGGCGGGGCGGCCAGGGCCGCCGGTGATGCTGCCGAGGCTGTTACGCGGGAAGCTGGATGACCTGTCCCTCGAACACGAGGTTCGGGTCCGTGATGGTGTCCAGGTTGGCGTCGGCAAGGTGCTGCCAGCCGCCCTGGATGCCCAGCTTCTGGGCAACAATGCTCAAGGTGTCCCCGGCCTGCAGGGTGTAGGTCTCACCGCTCAGGGCAACGGACGTTGCGTGCCGCGGTGCCTGCTGGACCGGAGCGCTTTGGACAGGTGCGCTCTGAACCTGGACGCTTTGCACCGGAGCAGCCTGGACCGGGGCGGCCTGGACTGGCGCACTCTGGACTGGAGCGCCGCCGCCACCGCTCAGGCCGAGCTGTGAGGAGCAGGACGGCCAGGCGCCCCAGCCCTGGGAGGCCTGCACCCGCTCGGCCACCGCGATCTGCTGTTCACGGCTGGCGTTCTCCGGCGAACCGGTTCCGCCGTAGGCGGCCCAGGTGCTGGGGGTGAACTGCAGGCCGCCGGAGAAGCCGTTGCCGGTGTTGATCGACCAGTTGCCGCCGCTCTCGCACTGCGCGAGTGCGTCCCAGGTGGATGTGGGGGTGGCTGCGTTGGCCGCCGTGGCTGAAAGTGCCAAACCTGCCGCGGAGACGGCGGCCAGGGTGACTCCGCGGCGTGCGGCAGTACGGAATTTGGTGTTTTTCATGATGGTGATGCTCCTGAAGGCCACCAGCGCTGGTTCCGTCCCCGGAGATCGTCGCGCCACTGCCCGCCTCTGACGAATAGAGGTCACTGTCGGTGGCTGCCGCTGGGCAGTTCTGGTGGAGGCAGCACCGGGCAATCAAAGAGCCCGCTGAACGGGCATACATTTCACGCTAGGACATCGCGGGGGCGTTATCAAATCGAGATTCCAGCGGGTGTGTCGGATTGTGGTCCTGGCATCCGCCGGGCCAAGCGCTGCTAAGGCCCTGAAATGCCGGGAAGGCGCGAAACCGGGAGGGGCACTATTCTGACCGGATGGACAACTTTGCCGGCGGCAGCATCATGCCCGAAACCGAAACGGACCCAGCGGAACCCGTAGCCCCTGCCATGCCCCTCCCTGTGGCAGAACTGCACCTGCACATCGAAGGCACGCTGCAGCCCGAGCTCATCTTCACCTTGGCCGAACGCAACGGCATTGAGCTGCCGTACTCGGGACTGGACGAACTCCGCGATAAGTATGAGTTCACGGACCTGCAGTCCTTCCTGGACCTCTACTACGCCAATATGGCGGTGCTGCGGACCGAGCAGGACTTCGCTGACATGACTCGGGCATACCTGGAGCGGGCTGCTGCCGCCGGGGTCCGGCACGCGGAAATCATGATGGACCCGCAGGCGCACCTCTCCCGCGGCATTCCCCTGGAAGCGTGCGTCAACGGTGTCGCTTCGGTGCTGGCAACGTCGGAGGAGGAGTACGGCATCTCCACCCTCCTGATTGCGGCCTTCCTGCGCGATCTGCCGGAAGACTCGGCCCTGGAAGTACTGGACCGGCTGCTGGCCATGGAAGCACCCATCGGTGCCATTGGCCTGGACTCGGCCGAAGTGGGGAATCCTCCATCCAAGTTCGAGCGGCTGTATGCGACGGCGCGTGAAGCAGGCCTGCGGTTGACGGCGCACGCGGGGGAGGAGGGCCCGGCGTCGTACATCATCGAAGCCCTGGACCTTCTGGGCGTGGAGCGGATTGACCATGGAATCCGCTGCATGGACGATCCCGACCTTGTGGAGCGCCTCGTGGACGCCCGCATTCCCCTGACGGTCTGCCCCCTCTCCAACGTCCGGCTCCGCGCGGTGGACACCCTGGCCGACCACCCGTTGCCGGCGATGCTGGCTGCGGGGCTGAATGTTTCGGTCAACTCGGACGATCCTGCCTACTTTGGCGGTTATGTGGACGACAACTTCGCGCAGCTGACGTCGGTGTTTGACCTCTCCGATTTCGACAAGGCCCGCCTGGCAGCGAACTCCATCCATTCCTCCTTCGCATCCGAGGAGCGGAAGGCGGAACTGCTGGCGGAATTGAACGGCAGGGAAGTGTCCGACTGACCGCCGCTGTGTCGGGGGCAACAGCCGGGCTTTCGGCCCGGTAAACTAAGTGCCGCAGGCGTGTCTGGGGAGTGCAAGGCAGCACCCATGTCAGCGCTTGAGGGTTATGCAGACGGCCCTTACCCGAGACCTCCGCCTCACTTGCGGCGCTATCCGCTTCATAGTCGGTCACGACACGCAGAGTTAACCAATTAAAGTCGCGCGATTTAATGGGCTGTTGGCAAGATGCCTAAGACCGATCGCTTTTATATAAGGGGAATCATGGCCAAGTCCACCGCAGAAAACACCTACCTTCGACTCAAGACCGTGCTGGATGTCCTGACCGAAGGCGTGTGGTCCGGCGATGCACTGAACGCAGGCCAGGTCCTGGCGGAAGCAACGGCCCGCGTGCCGTTCAACGAGCACGAGTCCGAACTCCTCAGCGGCGGCATCCCGCGCGGGCACAAGACCCTCACCTCGGCCACTGCCAAGCTTGTCAAGGCAGGCTGGCTGGTCAAGGGCCGGTCCGGCTGGACCATCACCGAGGACGGCATGCGCGCCACAGTTGCTTTCCCTGATGCTGATTCCTTCGCAGCAGCGCTCGACGCCGGCACGCCCGTTCCTGCCGACACTCCCGTTCCCACGGCTCCCGAAGGTTTTGTCCGCCCGGTTTCCGCCGCCGCGGCAACGCTGCAGGTTCCGGCCAAGGAGGAGGCTCCGAAGAAGACCGCCAAGAAGGCGCCTGCGAAGAAGGCAGCGTCGGCTGTGGGCAAGGCAGCCAAGGCTATCGAAGACGCCGTCGAGCCTGTGGTGAAGGCGGTCCGCAAGGGCAAGGCCTCGGCCAAGGACAAGACTGAAGCGGCGCCCGCTGCGGCTGCCGCCGAAACCTCCGGCGCCACCGAGCCGTTCGAAGGCCCCGACGTCGAAACCCTTCCGCAGCCCGAAGCTGTGGCCGTGGCCGGTGACTTCAACACCATCCTGGGTGCGCCCGAGAACTGGGCACCGCAGTACGACGAAGCGCAGATGGAGTTCGACTTCCTGGACCAGCTGTGGAAGAAGAGTGCTGAGCTTCCCGCCGGCTTCTACACCTTCAAGATCGCCCTGAACCGGTCCTGGACGGAGAACTACGGCGCTTTCGGCGTGTTCGATGGCCCCAACCACGAACTCCACCACGGCGGCGGCACTGTGACCATCCGCTACAACCACGCCACCCGCGACATCACCATCAACTAACGGATTGCCCTCCCGCCCAACTGGGTAGCAGTAAATGTCGTTTTGGAGGCTCAAAGCGACACTTGCTGCTACCCAGTTGGGAGGGGGGCGTCAGGTGCGGGAGGAGCATTATGGGCAGGCATGAACGCCCTGCGCGCGATGAGCCGGGTCAGGAAGCGGTGCGGCTGGACGCCCGCGTGTCCGGGATGGTGCAGGCTGTGGGCTTCCGCTTCTGGACAGTGGGCCAGGCTGAGGAACTTGGATTGTCGGGCGAGGTGAGGAACCTCGACGACGGTTCGGTTTCGGTCGTCGCCGAGGGGCCGGAGCCGAAGGTGCGCCAACTTCTGGAGTGGCTCAACTCCGGCCGCACACCGGGCCGCGTGGACGACGTGGAAGCCTCGATGTCCGAGGCCTCAGGGACATTCCGCGGCTTCCGGGCGCACTGAAACTCTGCCGGCCGTCCTGAGGCTTATTTCCCCTCTATTCCCGCGGACTCAATCCGATAAAGGCCCCCAATTCCTCCAAGGCGGCAGGCTTGTGTGGCATGTAGCTTGTGAGTTCGGGGGAGCGGATGATGACGGCCCGCCACTGGCCTCGGGATACCGCCACGTTGATGCGGTTCCGGTTCAGCAGGAACTCCGCACCGCGGGGAGCCTCTGATACCGCCGAACATGCCATGGAAACCAGCACCACCGCCGCTTCCTGGCCTTGGAATTTGTCCACGGTGCCCACTCGGACATCGGACAGTCCTGCCTCTGCCAGGTACGTGCGGATCAGGTGGACCTGGGCATTATAGGCGGCCACCACCAGCAGGTCCTGTTGCTCCAGGGGGTGGGCGTCGCTGTCCGGACCACAGGTCCATTTCAAGCCCAGGTGGCGGCGGACCTGGTGAACCACTTCCCCGGCTTCTTCCTTCGATGCGGTGGTGTTGCCGCTGTGGTTGACGAAGACTGTCTCCACCCCGGGGGGAAGGACCTCCAGTTCACGGAGGGACGCGGCAGGAGCTGACTTCAGCTTTCCTTCGTAGCTGAGGTTCGACACCGCCCGGCACAGCTCCGGATGCATCCGCCAGGTATCGGCCAGGAAGTAGCCCAGGTTCGCGGGCAGGGTAGCGTGTCCGGCCGCGAGCCAGCCGAGGGCGGACTCATCCACCGGTTCCGGGTGCGCGCCCTGGGTGACCTGCGGGAGCTGCTGGGGGTCACCCAGCAGGAGCAGCCGGCCGCTGGCACGGCTGACCGCAAGGGTGTTGGCCAGGCAGAACTGGCCCGCCTCGTCAATGACCAGGAGATCAAGGGACCCGGCGGGGACTTCCTTGCCGGTCATGGTCCACGCTGTGCCGCCCACCAGGCATCCGCCGGGTGATGCCAGCAGGCGGGACACGTCGCCTTCGGAAGTGAGGCTCCAGGGAACCGGATGAGGAGCGGCCAGTTTCTTGCCCACCACCTCCGGGTCCACTCCGCCGGTCTCGATGGCCCGGCAAAGCAGGTTTTCCACCACGTTGTGGGACTGGGCCACCACGCCGATCTTCCAGCCCTCAGCCACCAGCCTGCCAATGACGTGGGCCCCCACGTAGGTCTTGCCCGTCCCCGGCGGACCTTGGACGGCGAGGTAGGAATGGTCCAAATCCCGCAAGGACTGGGTAATGGCTCCGGCGTAGTCGGCGGCGCCATCGTCCCCATGCTGGACCTCTGCCGGCCCTGGCAGCGAGCGGAACCGCGGCGGCAGCTTGCGCAGGATGTCCAGGCCAGGCTGCGCCGGGAGGGACGGCACGGAGGAACCAACCGCGCAGGCTATTTCCGCGATGGCCGCTTCAATGCTGGCAGTCCCCAGAGGCTGGTCCTCCGTGAGTGCCACCGGCAGGTGCGGGTAGGCACGGACCTTTCCGGACTCCCGCTCCGCAATCGTGACGAAGTGCTCAGGGCCGTCCGGCGCCGCCTCCAGGTCACTGATCCTGGTACCGAAAGAATAGGCCCGTGTCCCGGGCGCAGCCTCCGGAGCGGTCATGCCATCAGGTCCCGGGGCGTCGTACAGCCGGCACCAGCTGGAGTCAGCCCGGAAATCGGAGCCCTCTGTCATGGTGCCCCGCAGCCTCAGGACGCGGGTTTGCATCCGTTCCCGGGGCTTGGCCAACGCCCAATCGGACACCACTTCCGCTGACGACACAACGAACACGTTCCGCTGGTCGGACCAGTTGTCCAGCGGTGCCTCGACCCGGTCGAAGTGCTGCCACCAGAACTGCTTGCGCTCACGCCGGTGGTATCCGGTGGCGGCCGCCACCATGGCGATGGCGCGCTCGTCATCAGTCCAGGGGCGGTCGTCCGGCAGGCCGGCAAGATACCCGCGGAGCCTGCTTTCCTCCGGCGTCTCCTCGGCAGGGTTTGCATCATCCGAGTCGGTTGCTGCCGGAGCCGGAACGTGGGCTGGCTGCGGAGCAGCATCACGGGGATCTGCAGCCTCGGCTCCGCCACCCTGCCTGCCACCGGCTCCCAACTGGAGCAACCAGTCCCGCAGCCGCAGGGTGGAGAGGCAGTCGTACTGGTTGTAGTCGGAAATCGAGTTAAGGATCCTGTCGGCTTCGTCCTGACGCCCCTCGTCGCGTGCGGCGCAGTAGGAGGCATAGGCCACCACGGAAGCACCAGCATCCTTGACGTCACCGGAGCGGAGGTTGTCTCCCATGTACAGCGGTTCCAGCTTCTTGATGGAGTACGACGCTTCCGAGATCCGGAGGGAATGCCGCACCGTTGCGTACAGGTCCACCAGCAGCCCCTGTCGGAGCCAGTCATCAACCGTGTCCTCGCCGGCCTGGTGCACGAGGGAGAGATTCCGCAGCGCCGTCTTTTCGTATGGGGCGTAGTGGTACACGTGCATGTCCGGATACCGGGCACGCCGCTTCTCCACGTAGTCCAGGAAGTCCAGGAAGGCGCGGCGTTCCCCGGAACGGGAGTGTGCCCAGAATGGGCGGAACACCGGCTCGCTTTCCGTTCCCGCAACCGGCGCCTCGACCACGCCGAAGAGGTATTCAATGCCCCAGGCGCCTGTGGCGGGTTCCTGCCACAGCGGATCGCCCTCGAAGTCGAAGAAGATGTCCCCGGCACTGGGTGCAGGCAACGATCCGATGGTGTGGTCAGGCAGGACCGTGTAGGAGACCGTGTGCGGCAGGCCATCCTTGGTAAACGTCCGCGAGCCGGCCGGCTGCTCCAGGCCCAGCTGCATCCGTGCCTGCGCCCGGAGCCGGACCACTGAGTTCCTGGCCTCGCCGGCCGGCATGGCCGCGAGTTCATCGATGGTGGTGATGTTTGCGTCATGGAGTTTCCGCCGCTGGACCACGGACATGCCCGCAACCATCAGCAGGTCCCGGTGGAGCTGCACCTGCTCCGCACAATAGTCGCAGCGCCCGCAATGCACGATGCCGTCCTGCTGCCACTGCACAGGGACGTCAGCGGCCCTGTGGCCGGCTGTGAGTTGGCGGAAGCGCCGCCGTCGCTCGCGGAAGACGGGCAGCAGGTCCGGCAGGGAATGGCTGCTCCGCAGCCAGTCGTCGCCGAGGCGGGTGCCGAGCACCAGCGTGACGACGGGCGAGGGATCCAGCCCCATCCCGAGGAGCTGGTCGCCGTAGGCCGCAAGCTGCAGTAATGCGCCTACCTTTGCGTGCCGGGCGAGCTTGGTGTCCCAAACCTCGTAACGGCCCGGACTCCCGGTACCCGCGGCCTCGTTGACCAGGAAATCGGCGTAGCCCAGGAATTCGCCGTCGAAGAAGGTGGCCTGGAATACGACGTCCGCTCCGGATCTTAGGGCGAGTTCGGTCTCTGCGTGTTTGGCCTGCAGCTCGCCACGCAGGTTGTCGCCGCGCTCCAGCGAGTAGACGCCCGACCCGCGGCTGGCATCCCATTCGCCGTACTTGGCCACCAGGCTTGCGAGCACGGTCTGCTCGTGCCGATCGCCCAGCTCACCGGCACGCCTCTGCATCTCATCAGCGGGGAACTCTGCCTTGGGAGCGCGTCCCAGCTTTTCGTCCAGGATGCGGAGCGTGCGGTATTCACACTCGGATGCAGCAACAAGGTCGCTGGCTGAGAAGACCAGGTCCGGCGGCGCAGCGGATCCGTCATGACCAACGGCAGCGTCCAGCAGAAACACGGGGCCTCCCCAACTGTTTGCAGGCCCGGAGACGATTCCCCTGGCCTTTAATCAAACCTAGCAAGAGGGACTGACAAACAGGCGGGCCAGCCGGTCAGCCCTCGGCGGCAGCAGCCCGGACCTGGGCCTTGTCGTGTTCGGCATGGGCGTTGCGCAGCAGCTCCATGAACTCGGTTTCGTTGCGGACCAGCCGCTTGTACTTCTCGGGAAGTTTGCGGATCTGGGCCTCTTCGCGGCACATCCGCGCGAAGATCTTGTCGCGTTCGGCCATGTCCGTTTCGTAGTTGAGGTCCAGGTATTCGGTGGCGTGGCGCCGCGCCCCGGACACGGCGTTCTTGGCTTTGCCTTTGGGACTGAAGATGGACGCCAGGATTGTCATCACCAGGACACCCAGGATGACGCCCAGCGAGACGCCGGTGCTGACCTCCACCACGTTGACGTGCTTGCCGTCATTGATGAAGGGAAGGGTGTTCTCGTGCAGGGCGTGCAGGATGAGCTTCACGCCGATGAAGCCCAGGATGACCGCCAAACCGTAGGAGAGGAAGATCAGCCGGTCCAGCAGGCCGTCGATCAGGAAGAACAGCTGGCGCAGGCCCATCAACGAGAACGCGGTGGCGGTGAACACGATGAACACGTTCTGGGTGAGGCCGAAGATCGCCGGGATGGAGTCCAGGGCGAACAGGATGTCCGTGCCGCCGATGGCCACCATCACCAGCAGCATTGGGGTCAGGACCCGTTTGCCGTTCTCCACCGTGAAGAGCTTGTCGCCGTCGTAGTGTTCCGACGCCGGCAGGAACTTCTTGGCGAGCCGGACCACCAGGCCTTCAGAGTCGTCGTCGTGGTTGTCCGGCTTGAGCAGGTTGCCCGCGGTGACCAGCAGGATGAGCCCGAAGATGTAGAACACCCAGGCGAAACTGTTGATCAGTGCCGCGCCCAGGAAGATGAACGCCGTGCGGGCGATCAGCGAGAAGACGATGCCGAACAGCAGCACCTTTTGCTGGTCCGCGCGGGGCACTTTGAAGCTGGCCATGATGATGAGGAAGACGAAGAGGTTGTCCACCGACAACGCCTTCTCCGTCACGTAGCCTGCGAAGTATTCGGTGCCCATCTCGGGTCCGCCGAACAGCAGTACCGCCAGCCCGAACAGCACCGCAATGCCCACGTAGATGGCGGACCAGGTGGCGGATTCCTTCAGGGAAGGGGTGTGGGCCTTCCGGACGTGGAAGAAGAAATCGAAGGCCAGCAGCCCCACGATTCCCGCGATGGTCAGGGTCCAGACATAAGCAGGTACTTCCACGCGGCGGGCCTTTCGTCGGAGGGTCCCTCCAGCGTACCTAAGCGGGCTTCAGGAGTTCATTCTCCACAACGGCGGACCGGGACAGCGTTTTGTACCCCTCCTGTTCAAAGAGCACCGTGATGACATCGTCCTCGTGCCGCATCACCAGGCCGGGGCCCCACTCCTTGTGGACCACCGCGGACTGCAGCGGGAATGGTTCGTCGGCGGCGGAAGCCGGCCCGCCGCCGTCGGACGCCTTGCCTGGCTGCTCCACGTCCCCTGCAGCGGCCGCAGCAGCGCACCCGTCACAGTTTCCGCAGGGCTCCGGCAGGTCCTCGCCGGAGTAACCCAGCAGGAACTGCCGCCGGCAGCCGTCCGTCTCCGCGTAGGCGCGCATCATGGTGAGCCGGGACTGGTCCACGCGCTGCCGGGCCTCGGCGAGTTCGACGGCGTCGCCCACCAGTGTGGGCAGCTTGGCTTTGGAGGTCAGCCGGATTCCGCGCTTGCCCGTGGTGACGGCGCCAATTTCCTCCAACTGGTTGATGAGTCCGGTGATGCGGCGGGCGGGTAACCCGGTCAGCTCTGCCAACGACGCCTTGGGTGCGGGAGCCTTGGCGGTCTTGAGGATCTTCAGCACAGCCATCAGCGAATCCGTGTCGGGGGAGTGGGTGCTGAAGAACTTCCGAAGCCCCAGGTCCTCGGAGCGGTAATGCAGCACGGCGGATGCGGGTTCGCCGTCCCTGCCTGCCCGTCCGATCTCCTGGTAGTAGGAGTCCAGGGATTCCGGGATGTCCGCATGCACCACAAACCGGACGTTCGGCTTGTCGATGCCCATGCCGAATGCGGTGGTGGCGACCACGACGTCCAGTTTGTCGGCCAGGAACAGCTCGTGGATGTGTTCCCGGTCCTTGGCGGAACGGCCTGCATGGTAGGCCTCAGCGCGCAGCCCCTCCTTTTCCAGCTTGGCCGCGTACTTCTCCGTGTCCTTCCGGGTGGCCGCATAGAGCAGGCACTGCCCCTCCCCAGCCAGGTCCGCCACCTGGGCAAGCACCGCCTTGCGCTTGCCCTTGTCCTCGTGGTGCCGGACCACGTCCAGGCTGATGTTGGGCCGGTCGAAGCCGTGGACCAGGACCAGGGGGGCCTCCATGCCCAGCCGCTCCACGATCTCGTCCCTGACCGGCGGGGAGGCAGTGGCGGTCAAGGCAGCCACGGGCGGGTTCCCCAGCTGCTCCCGGACATTGCCCAGGGCCAGGTAATCGGGGCGGAAGTCGTGGCCCCAGGACGAAACGCAATGGGCCTCGTCCACCACGAACAGCGAGATGTCCAGGGCTTTGATCCGGTCCACGGTGGCCTGCTTGGCCAGCTGCTCCGGCGCGAGGAAGAGAAACACGGTCCTGCCGTCCTCAACGGCCTGCCATGAGGCCTCGACGTCGGTGTCGCTGTGCGAGGAGTTGATGGCCACCGCCGCATCCGGCCCCAGGACCTGGACCAGCCCGTCAAGCTGGTCCTCCTGCAAGGCTATAAGCGGTGAAACAACGACGGCGGGACGTCCCGTGGTCCTGTGCAGGTGCAGGGCGGCGATTTGGTAGATGGCGGACTTGCCGTATCCGGTGGGCATGACGGCCAGGACATCGCGGCCGTCCGAAAGGGCCGCCATACCGGCTAGTTGGCCGTCCCGCAGGTGGGGCAGCGAGAAGGGAGATTCAGCAAGGGCACGAAGGGCTGGTTCGTCGGACATGAAAAGTGGCTCCGCACAGACGCAATCTGGGGCCGCTTGCTTCAGCCGTAGGAACCACCCTACGCCAGCCCTGCCCCGCCGTCGCAACCTCCTGCGTTGGCAACTCCCTGCCATGTGGACTTTTCCCCTCGGCATGCGACGGGGATTTGTCCATAAGGCGGGGATAGGGCGCCTGGGTGCGTTTGGCAGAACAGCGGGCGCGGGTTGTGCAGCGCAGGCCACAATAGCGCTTTCCCCTATGGAATGCTCCCCTAAACAAGGGGCTTCCTACCCCTAGACCACTGTCAGGGCCCCTCCCTAGACTGGGCGGATCCCCACCCGGGAACCGGTACCTGACCGCGCTAAATCTCCAAGACCCATGGGCCAGCACTGTTCCCACGCGGGATGTCTCACCTACCCAGATCACGGCCGTCCCACCGGACGCCTGACTACAGGAGCGATAGATGACAGGGAACAAAGCCGTTGCCTACAAAGAAGCCGGCAAGGTGGAAGTAATCGATATTGACTATCCGACGTTTGAGCTCAAGGACGGGCCAGGCGTCAACCCCGCGAATGTGGGACGCCCGGTCAACCATGGAGTGATTCTCAAAACGGTGGCCACCAACATCTGCGGCTCGGACCAGCACATGGTCCGCGGACGCACCACGGCCCCGCCCAACCTGGTGCTGGGCCACGAAATCACCGGCGAAGTGGTGGAAGTGGGCCGGGACGTCGAGTTCATCAAGGTGGGCGACCTCTGCTCGGTGCCGTTTAATATCGCCTGCGGCCGCTGCCGGAACTGCAAGGAGCGCAAGACCGGCATTTGCCTGAATGTCAATCCCGCCCGGCCCGGCGCCGCCTACGGCTACGTGGACATGGGCGGCTGGGTTGGCGGCCAGGCCAACTACGTCCTGGTTCCGTACGCCGACTGGAACCTGCTGAAATTCCCGGACAAGGACCGGGCCATGGAGAAGATCATGGACCTGGCCATGCTCTCCGACATCTTCCCCACCGGGTTCCACGGCGCCACCACCGCGGGCGTGGGCGTCGGCTCCACCGTCTACATTGCCGGAGCAGGTCCCGTGGGCCTGGCAGCGGCGACCAGTGCACATCTGCTGGGTGCCGCCGTCGTGATTGTCGGCGACATGAACGAAGACCGCCTGGCGCGTGCACGCGGTTTTGGCTGCGAAACCGTGGACCTGACCCAGGGCGAGCCGAAGGACCAGATTGAGCAGATCCTTGGCGTGCCCGAAGTTGACTGCGCCGTTGACGCGGTGGGCTTCGAAGCGCGGGGCCACGGCAAGGGCGCGCAGGAAGCACCCGCAACCGTGCTGAACACCCTGATGGACATCACCGCGGCGGGCGGTGCCCTGGGAATCCCCGGACTGTACGTGACCGGTGACCCGGGCGGCATTGACGAGGCGGCACAGAAGGGATCGTTGAGCCTGAGCCTTGGTACCGGTTGGGCAAAGTCGCTGAGCTTCACCACCGGCCAGTGTCCGGTCATGAAGTACAACCGGCAGCTGATGATGGCCATCCTCAATGACAAGGTCAGCATCGCCAAGAACGTCAACGCCAAGGCCATCCCCTTGGAGGAGGCGCCCCAGGGCTACGCGGAGTTCGACGCCGGCGCAGCCACCAAGTACGTCCTGAACCCGAACGGCTACTTGAGCTGACGGGTCGGCGGGCGGGGATGCCACCAAGGACCCCTTGCTTGCGGAAATAAGTGCTGCCCGGGCCGGGTTAGGCTTTGCACGGGCAGCACAAACCCGCAAACGAAGGAGTTTCCCTTGAATGACATCACCGTCCGCCACAACCCGGGACGCGAACGTTTCGAGATCCTCGACGCCGGCAACGTCATTGGCAAGGCGGCGTACAAGGAGTACGACGGCGGGGAGTCGCCTCAGCGGATCTTCTACCACACGGTGATCAACGAGGAATACGGCGGGCAGGGCCTGGCCGGCGTACTGGCCACGGCTGCGCTGAACAGGACGGTGGCCGCCGGGAGCGGCATCATTCCGGTGTGCCCGTTCATCAAGAAGTTCCTGGCCAAACACCCCGAATATTCGGCCAGCGCAGTGCCCGTGGCACCGGCCCACCTGGAATTCCTGGACGCAGCGCTGGCTGCCCGAACCCGCGGCTAGGCGAACCTTAAAACAGGGGTATGGAACACTCCGCCAGCCTTCAGGAAGCTCCCAACGTCCGGTGATTTAATCAGCATCTGTCAGCGAGGTTCATTGCCGCGCTGACGGTGTTTTGATTGCCGAGGCGGGACAGGAGCCCTTGTATGTCCGTGCACCCCGTGGTGCCCAAGCCAGGCCGCGGTGCTCCCTCGCCGCCGCCGGGCACGCCGTCCTCCGGCGGGCCGTCTTCCAGCAGGAAACGGGGCCATAGACGGCTGCTGGTTCTGGCCCTTGTGGTGGTGCTGGTCATTGTCGGCACCATTACCCTGGCCGTGGTCCGGTCCGTGCCGCCCACGGGCGCAGTGGTTCCCACCCAGCCGGCCATCCCCGCGTCACCGGTGGCGGCAGCTCCGCCGTCGTTGCAGGACAGCGTGGACGACATCCTCAGTGAGGCGGACGAGTACCGGATCGGGCTGGCGCTCGCGGACGTGTCCGGTGGCGCGGAACGGACGTTCGGCGACGGGGACACATTCACGGCTGCCAGCACGGCCAAGATCCTCACCGCCGCCGCCTACTACCACCTCGTGGAAAACGGGCAGGCGAGCCTGGATGACGCGATGGGTGACTACGACGCCGCGTTCCAGCTCAAGGCCATGGTCAATGACAGCAACAACGACTCTTGGCTGCTGCTGATGGACGCCGTGGGCTACCCGGAGTTGATCGCCTACGCGGACTCCATCGGCGTCACTTATGACCCTGAACAAAATCTCCTGACCGCGGCCGATATGGCCCTGATCCTGAAGAAGCTCTATGCGGGAGAGCTCCTGGACAAGGACAACACGACGGAGCTGCTCAGCTACATGCGGGACACGAACAACGAAGACCTCATTCCGGCCGGCTCAAGATCCGGCGTGGACGTTCACCACAAGTACGGGGAAGTGTCCGGGGAACTGCACGACGCCGCACTCCTGAGCTACCGCGGCTCGACGTTCGCGCTGGTCATCTACACGGAGAACCCTGACGGCGCGCCGGATGACGGCCAGGCCCAAGTGATCCGGGACCTGACCCGCGCCGTGGAGGACGCACTGTTCCCGGTGGTGCCGGCGGGCAAGTAGCGCCCGCCACACCAAAGCAGGAAGCCCGCCAGGTCGCCCCGGGCGGAAGCTTTAGGCCAGACTGTTACCGTGAGCAACAACCCCCGGACTGCCCTGGCCGTCGCCGGCCTCAGCCTGGGCACGGCACTGAACCCGCTGAACTCCTCCATGATCGCCGTGGCCCTGGTAGTGCTGCGCGCCGACTTCGGGCTCGACGTCGCCGCCGTGACCTGGGTGGTGACCTCCTTCTACCTTGCCTCCGCAGCCGGGCAGCCGGTAATGGGCAGGCTGGCCGACCGGTTCGGGCCGCGGCGGATGTTCATGCTGGGGATGGGGCTGGTGGCCGTCACCTGTGCCCTGGCTCCGCTGGCCCCGAACTTCGCGCTGCTCTGCGTGGCGCGGGCGGTGATGGCGCTGGGAACAGCCACCGCATATCCCAGCGCCGTGGTGATGGTGGGCGCCCTCGCGCATCAGGCCAAGGTGGATTCGGCCCGGCCGCTGGGCCGGCTGCAGATGGCCAACACGTCCGCAGCCGCCGTGGGCCCGGTGGTCGGCGGCCTGCTGGTGGGATTCGTGGGCTGGGAGTCGCTGTTCCTGATCAACGTCCCGCTGGCGCTCGCGGCATTGCTGATCGTGCGCAAGGCCGCGCCGCCGGACAAGGTCCGGGAACGGGGCAGCGTCGCGGAACTGGTGCGGGACTCCGACGTCCCAGGCATCGCCGGGTTCATCGGTGCGCTCCTGCTGGTCATGATGGCGGCCCTGAACGTGGCCCCGGACTACCGCTGGTTGATGCTGGCCGGCGGGACCGTCACCGGGGCACTGTTTGCCTGGCGGGAGCTGCGGTTCGCCAAACCCTTCCTGGACCTGCGGCTGCTGGGCCGGAACAGGCCGCTGATGCTGGTGTACCTGGCCTTCGCGGTGTTCAGCAGCGTCTACTACTTCGTCTTCTTCGGCCTCCCGCAGCTGCTGCAGGAAGCCGGCGGCTACGATCCCGGCGTAGTGGGCCTGCTGATGCTGCCCCTGGCGGGCATGTCCGTGGTGGCCACGCCGTGGGCAGTCTCCGCCATGGGAAGGTTCGGCGTCCGGCGGGTGCTGCTTGCCGGCGTCGTCCTTTTGACTGTGGTGGCGGCACTCATGTGGCTGCTAACCGGCACGCTGGCCATCCCTTTCGTGGTGGTCCTGACAGCCCTCATGGGCATCCCGTACGGCACGGTCAGCATCGCCTCCAACCAGGGCATGTTCGTGTCCACGCGGCCCCAGGACCGCGGGGTGGCTGCCGGGATCTACCAGACCTGCCGCTACGTGGGCGCGATTACCGCCACTGTGATGATCGGTGTTTTTGCGTCCGGCGGGGTGCACCAGGACAGCTGGATGCGGATGGTCCTGGCCATGCTGGTGCTCTGTGCCGTGACATTCGGAATCTCTGTGTTCTGGCGGCCGCAGAAAGTGTAGGCGTGCTCCCCGCGAAGCGTCGGGGAAACCCCTATAAAGCGTGCGGTGGGCGTGCCATGCTGGCCGAATGGGAAACATGATGGCTCTGGGTAACGCTGAAACGTCCGTCCAGGCGTACGTCAGTGAACCGGCCGGCACTCCCAAGGGCGGGCTGGTGGTGGTCCATGAAGTGTGGGGCCTGGTCCGGCACACCAAGGATGTGGCGGACCGTTTCGCAGCTGAAGGCTATGTGGCAGTAGCCACGGACCTGCTGTCCGGGGTCGGGGGCGTGCCCGATCTCAGCGGGGAACTGCAGGAGGCCGCCTTCGATCCCCAGCAACGCAGCAATGCCCAGCCGCGCCTGCGGAAGCACATGGCGCCGATGCGCTCGCCGGAGTACGCCAAGCACGCCGTGGCCGCCCTCCGTGTGTGTTTCGACCATCTGGAAGGCGTGCCGGGACTGGCGGGGCGGGTGGCCGCCACGGGCTTCTGCCTGGGCGGCACCTACACCTTTTCACTGGCCGTCGCCGAACCCAGGCTCCGGGCCGCCGTTCCCTTCTACGGCCACGCAGAGTTCAAGGATGCCGAGCTGCGAGCCATCAACTGCCCGGTCCTGGCCTTCTATGGGGAGCAGGACAGCGCGCTCATGGAGGAACTGCCCGGGCTCAAGCATCGGATGCGGGCCGCCGGCGTGGATTTCGAAGCGGCGGTGTATCCCGGAACCGGCCACGCCTTTTTCAATGACACCAACAGGTACACCTACAACGCTGAGGCCGCCGAAGACTCCTGGCGGCGTACCCTCGCATTCCTCGAGCGGAGCCTCAGCGCGTAGGTTACCGCCGGATCTTCAGCTGCAATGGCCTGTCTCGCGCGGCGTCAGCGCCGGATCCATACAGCGTTGTCCGGCTGCAGCCAGCCGTCGTGTTCCAGCGGAAATGCGCTGAAAAGGACGACGCCGGCCGGCAGCTTCACCGGTTCACTGCCCATGGCAAGCGCCACAAGGAAGCCGGGGCTGCGTTCGCAGGTCAGCAGGTTCCCTGCCTCCACCCGCCAGGTGCCGCCGTCGTCCGCCTCAGCCTCAGCCGGGCGGGCCGGCAACGGGTGTGACCCTGACCCGGGCGATCCGCAACCGGTCCATGCTGAGGACGGTCAGGACGTATCCGGGGATCTGCACCCGGTCACCTGCCTTCGGCAGCCGGCCCAGGCGGTCCAACATGAACCCCGCCACCGTTTCGTAGTGGCCCTCAGGGAGCGCGATACCGGCGGCGGCCTTGAACTCCTGCAGGATCAGGCCGCCGTCCACATCGATGGTTCCGTTGGCCACATTGACCCGGTCCTCGTGCTCGGCACCGGTGTCGTATTCGTCGTAGATCTCGCCCACCAGTTCCTCCACCAGGTCCTCGAGGGTGACGACGCCATCGGTGCCGCCGTATTCATCCACCACCAGGGCGATGTGCTGGTTGGTCTTGCGCATCCGGGAAAGCGACGGGAGCACGCGGTTGGTCCCGGGCAGCGGCAGGATCTCCCGCGCGATGTCCCTTACAGGTGCCTGGTCCTGTGCTTCGTCCCGGGGCATCAGGTCGCGGATGTGCACGAAGCCCAGGACGTCGTCAGGGCTCCGCCCGATGACCGGGAAGCGCGAATACGGTCCGTCCCGGACCATCCTGCGGGCCTCGGCAATGGTCAGCGCGCCGTCGATGAAGGTCACCTCCGTGCGCGGCCGCATCACCTCCTGCAGCGTCCGGTCCCCGGCGCCGAACACATCGGCCAGGATGGTGCGGCTGTTCTCTTCGAGGAGTTCGTTCTCCGCCACCAGGTCCCAAAGTTCCTCGGAACTGATGCCTTCCCGTTTGATGCGCGGGTCGCCGCCAAAGAGCCTGACCACCGCGTCTGTCGACACGGAGAGGAGCCAAATGACCGGCCGCATGGCACCCGAGAGGGCAATCAGCGGCGGGGCCAGGATCCTGGTGAAGGCAACAGGCCTTTGCAGCGCAAGTCTCTTGGGGGCGAGCTCGCCCAGAACCAGGGAAAGATAAGCAACCAGCAAGGTCATGCCGACGACGGACACGGGCCCAGCCGCCGCGCCCAACCCGATGGCTTCGAGGAGGGGCACGACGGCCGGCGCGATCGCCGAGGCGCCATAGGCTGCCGAGAAAAAACCGGACAGGGTCACGCCAATCTGCACGGTGGAGAGGAAGCGGTTGGGGTTGCGGGCAAGGGCGGCCGTCCGGGCGCCGGTGTCCCCGGATCTCTCGATGCGGCGCACCTGGCTCTCGCGCAGCGATACCAGCGCCATCTCCGCCGCCGCGAACACCCCGCCCAGCAGCACGAAACCGAGAACCAAAGCGATATTAACCAGGGCGCCGCTGTCCATGGGACGACCTTACCCAGCCGCGGAACCGCTTGCGCGTTCTGGGCCCGGCGTCAGGAGGCTACGGAGCGGGGCCGGAGCCGGAGCGCCTGCATGCCGCCGTCGACAGCCAGGTCCACGCCCGTAGTTGACCCGGCGAGCGGGCTGGCTAAGTAGGTGATGGCTGCAGCGACCTCCTCCGGGCATACCAGCCGGCCGTGCGGCTGGCGGGCCTCGAGCGCGGCACGCTCAGCTTGGGGGTCTGCCGCCGTGGACAGCAGCCGGCCGATCCACGGAGTGTCAGCGGTGCCGGGGTTTACGCAGTTGACCCTGATCCCTTCCTGGAGGTGGTCGGCAGCCATGGCCAGGGTGAGTGACAGCACGGCGCCCTTGGTGGCGCTATAAAGGGCCCGCTGCGGGATCCCTGCGGTGGCCGCCACGGAGCAGGTGTTGACGATGGCAGCATGCGCCGACTGCCGCAGGTATGGCAGGGCGGCCCGTGAGACGCGGACCATTCCCAGCACATTGATATCGAACACCCGGTGCCACTCGTCGTCGTCGTTGGATTCAATGGTGCCCTGCGCACCCACGCCGGCGTTGTTGGCCAGGATGTCGATCCCGCCCAGTTGCCCCGCAGCCTCTTCCACAGCCTGCCGGACCGAGGCGTCGTCGGAGACGTCGCAGTGGAGTGCCGTGAGCCCTTCCGGCGCCTGTTCGGGGCGGAGGTCCAGAACGGCGACGGCGGCGCCGCGCTCCTGCAGCAGCTGGGCCGTTGCGGCCCCTATTCCGGAGGCTCCTCCGGTGACGATTGCCTTAAGTCCCGCAAACTCCATTGTTTGGTCCTTTCGTGGTTGGGCTGGCTAGCCCTGGAAGAATTCCTGGCGCTGGCGGCCGAGTCCGGCTACTTCAATTTCGACGACGTCCCCGGCCTTCAGGTAGGGGAAGCGCCCGGACAGGGCCACGCCCTCCGGAGTGCCGGTGCAGATCAGGTCTCCCGGCTCAAGGACCAGGAACTGGCTGAGGTCGTAGATCACCTGGTCCACCCCAAAGATCAGGTCGCGGGTGGAGGAGTCCTGGCGGATGTCGCCGTTGACCCAGCTCCGCAGCTGCAGGTCGCCGGCTTCCACTTCGTCCGGGGTTACCAGATACGGGCCGGTGGGGCAGAACCCGGCGCAGCTCTTTCCTTTGGACCACTGGCCGCCGGATACCTCCAGCTGGAAGGTGCGTTCGGAGAGGTCGTTGACGGTGGCATAGCCGGCGATGTGGTCGCGGGCCTGTTCGGGGGATTCCAGGTAGGAAGCCCGCCGTCCAATGACCACGCCGAGCTCCACCTCCCAGTCCGTCTTGGTGGAACCGCGGGGGA
This sequence comes from Arthrobacter sp. SLBN-122, assembly GCF_006715165.1. NCBI lineage: Bacteria > Bacillati > Actinomycetota > Actinomycetes > Micrococcales > Micrococcaceae > Arthrobacter > Arthrobacter sp. SLBN-122. The sequence goes on from NZ_VFMS01000001.1 coordinate 2,927,350, forward strand.
TCGCCACTGCATCGAACGGGCCGGCCACGGTGTTGGGGGCCTTGTGGAAGATGATGGGTACTGATGGGGGAGCGGACCCTGACTCGGCGGCGTGTGCCGCGTAGTTCATGCCCACGCAGATGACCGATGACGGCCTGGCGATCGGGGCGCCGATCCGGGCACCCTCAACGTCAATCTCTGCCAGTTCCCCCGCCGCAAGGGCCGCCGCTGCCCGCCCCGGCCCGTCGGACTCCCAGAAACCGGCGTCGATGTCCGCCGCCACCTGTTCCAGGGAGTAGTACTTCTTTTCGTGCAGCAGGACTGGTATTTCCTTGCCCGGTTCTCCGATGCGTGCAAATTGCATGGTTCTTCTTTCGTGAATTGGGGTGTTGGCCTTCGGAAGTTAGATGATGAGGCCGCGGTGGCGCAGGTCATCCCAGAGCTGGTCCGGGACGGCCTTCGATGCCAAATCGAGGTTTTGCTTGACCTGTTCCGGCGTTCGCATGCCCAGGACCACGCTTGTCACGGCGGGGTGTAGGTACGGGTACTGGAGGGCGGCCGCGGGGAGTGTGGTTCCGTGTGATTCGCAGATGTCCGCGAGCAGGTTGGCGCGGTCCAGAAGCTCCTGCGGGGCTGGTGCATAGTTGTAGGTGGCGTCGCGGGCCGGACGGTCCTTGGAGAGCAGGCCGGAGTTGAAGACCCCGACGTTTACCACTCCCACTTCCCGCTCAAGGCACGCCGGCAGCAGTTCCTGCGCTGCTCCCTGTTCCAGCAGCGTGTACCGGCCGGCCAGCATGATCACATCGATGTCTGTTTCCGTGACGAAACGGGCGAGCATTTCGGATTGGTTCATGCCCGCGCCCCACGCGCCGATGACGCCCTCATCCCTGAGGGCGGACAGAGTGGGTGCGGCGCCGTTGACGGCTTCGGTCCAGTAGTCGTCCGGGTCATGAATGTAGACGACGTCGATCCGGTCAGTCCCGAGCCGCTGGAGGCTTTCCTCGATGGAGCGCAGCACTCCGTCCCGGGAGTAGTCGCGGACCCGGGCCAGGTTGTCGGGAACGTCGAACCCCTCGCTGTCCTTTCCATTAGGGGACGGATTGGGCCGCAGCAGGCGCCCCACCTTGGTGCTGAGCACGTAGCTGCTGCGGTCCTGGCCAGCGAGGGCTTTTCCCAGACGGTGTTCGGAAAGTCCCAGCCCGTAGTGCGGTGCTGTGTCGAAGTACCGGACACCACCCTCCCAGGCTGTTTCGACGGCTTCGACCGCCTCCTGTTCCGGCACTTGCCGGTACAGGTTGCCGATGGGGGCGCCCCCGAACCCGAGGACGGGCAGACGCACCGCAGTGCCGGGGATGGTGCGGGTTTCTGTTTGCATGGTTAGTCCTTCTCCTCTTCCTGGTTCGCGGGACCTCGGACAGCCTCCAGCCGGTAAACGCGAACTGCGGTTCCATGTGCCACGGACTCGCGCTCGCTTGCTGACGCGCCGGTCATCGCCTGCTCCACCGTTGTGATCCAGTCCTGGTACCCGGCCGGTTCCGTGAGCGAGACGGGCCAGTCGCTGCCGATCATGCACCGCCCGGCGCCAAAGAGGTTCAGGGTTTCCCGGATGAAAGGCAGGGCCTGCGGCGCAAATGGACGCGTCGGGTCGGCTTCCGCGCCCGCCCCCGAGATCTTTACGACGACGTTGGGCTGCCTGGCCAGTGCACGCATCGCGGTGCTCCAGTCGCTGAGTTCACCGGCAGCAATGGGTGGCTTGCCCATGTGGTCCAGGACGATGTCCAGCTCCGGTACCAGGGCAGCAAACTCTGCAAGCTCCAAAAGTTGGGACGAGCGGATGCAGGCGTCAAAGGTAAATCCAACCTTTCCTGCCTGGCGCGCTCCGGCAATTGTTTCCGGTGCCAGCATGAAACCTGCCTCCCTGTCCTGGAACAGCTCGCGCACCCCGCGGACCAGGGGCCGCTGACGCAGCTCGTCAAGGTCATGGGACACACTGTCCCCGCGGCTGATGGGGGCGAAAGCCACAACCGCCGCCAACTCGGGCCAGTCGGCCGCCAGGCCGGCCACCCAGTCAACTTCCCCCAGAGCCTGGTCATCACGGCAATCGGCCTGCACAAAGACGGACCGTGTCCCGGGCGGGTGCGGAAGTTGGTGTGGAAGGAATGGCCGGTTCATCCCGGGAACGCCGTTCAACCAGTCGTAGCGGAGCACGGCCGGGTCCCAGACATGGACGTGTGAGTCTACTAACTGAAGCAACTGCCGGCCCTCATGCCGCTCCATCGGGCCGGACCCCAATGGTCAGCAGCAGGTTCGCGTAGTGCCGGGTGTCCCCACTGGCGATGACGACGGCGACGTTCGGCGACCGCGCGGCGTCGTAAAAGTCGAAGCGCTGGTGGGAAGTGATGGGAACCCGTGCACCCAGTGCGCTTTCGTAGCCTTTGACTGCCTCTGTCCAGTTTCCGTCCGGGGGTGCCATGACCGCGGCGGCTTCGAGCGGAACGGCGTCGATCAGTACTTCCAGGATCTGGTCGATGGTCAACAGGCCAGGCCTCAGGTTCAGGGATATCCGCCGGGCAGCTGCAGGGGCGCCGGTATTGTGCGGGTAGTTGGCATCCGCCAGGAGGATCTGCGAACCGTGCCCGGATTCGGCGAGGGCCGCCAGCAGGCCCGGGTGGGTGAGCGTGTAGTTGATCATGCCTTTTCCCCTACCCTTTTCCTGGACTGCCCTGCTGTTCATCTGATGTATTTTGAAGTATTCGATGAGATTATAGGCAGAAGCAGGTTCTTCCAAGTGATACATCTGATGAAAGCCAAATATGCTCGTCGGAGTACTAGGAAAGGCGGCTGCCGTGAGTAACGGCAATTCCATTGGGTCGATGTCCCAGACAGACGTCGTGATTTCAGGCGTGAAACAGATGCTGTCCTCCCGGCGGCTGCGGCCGGGCGACCGGTTGCCCATTGAGAAGGACCTGGCAGCGGAATTGCAGGTTTCCCGGGGCTCCCTTCGGGAAGGCGTGCGCGCACTGTCCACCATGGGCATCCTGGAAACCAGGCAGGGTGCCGGCACCTTCGTAACCCGACTGGAGCCGTCCGCCCTGCTGTCCGCTATGGAATTCTGGGTAGGCCTGCAGGATGGAGAGCGGGCGAATCAGGTGCATACAGTCCGCCGGGCCCTTGAAACGGAAGCGGCAGCGGCGGCGGCGGTGTGTATCGACAGCTCCCAGCTTGATCAGGCCGAAAATATCTTGGGGCGGGCGAACGCTGCCATCCAGGCCTCACCCATCGACCATGCCGGCGCCATGCAGTGTGACATCGAATTCCACCGGCTCATCGCGGAGGCTTCAAGGAACCACGTGCTGTCAGCGCTGATCGAGACTGTATCCACGAACACGATTCGCGGCCGGATGTGGCGGTCCATCCATGACAATGAAGGCCTGGCGGACACGCATCGGGAGCATCTGGGAATCCTGGAAGCGCTGCGGCAGCATGACGCCGACAGGGCCAGGACCCGCATGGCAAACCACCTCTATGCGGTGGAGGACTACATCTCGGCCCTCCCTGATCACACATCATCCTTCAGTGGTCCTTCCACCGTGCGGAACGCTTCGAACCAAGAATTGGAGTGATCTAATGACCGAGCCGTTGGCCACCCCCGAAGAATGGAGCAAGTTGTCCCGGCCCGTTCCGGAATGGTTCCAGAACGCCCCCTTCGGCATCTTCATCCACTGGGGCGCCTACTCCGTTCCCGCCTGGGGCGAACCCATCGGCGCCCTCGGCACCATCGAGGACCGCGAATGGTTCACCCACAACCCCTATGCAGAGTGGTACTACAACACCATCCGCATTGACGGCAGCCCGGCCCAGCAGCACCACCGGGACGTGTTCGGCGGCGAGGACTACGATGCCTTCCTGGACCAGTGGAAGGCAGAACAGTTCGATCCGGCGGAGTGGGTAGAGCTGTTCAAATTCGCCGGGGCCGATTACGTGGTGCCCACTACCAAGCACCATGACGGCATCGCGCTCTGGGATGCTCCGGGAACAGGGGAGCGCAACACCGTCCACCGCGGACCCCGCAGGGACCTCATCGGAGAGATCGCCCAGGCCGTCAAGGATAAAGGCATAAAGCTGGGCCTGTACTATTCCGGCGGCCTGGACTGGCATGTGCGCCCCTTCCCGCCGCACACCACCAGCGAAAGTGTCCACGACACTTCCCGCCCAAAGGACGCCGGCTACGCCGAATACGCCTACAATCATGTGGCCGACCTGGTGGACAAGTACCGGCCCGATGTCCTGTGGAACGACATTGAATGGCCCGACGCCGGCAAGCATTTCGGCGAGCATGGACTCGGAACCCTCTTTGAACAGTTCTACGCAGCGGTTCCGGACGGCGTGGTGAACGACCGGTGGGGCGCCACCCACAAGGACTACGCCACCAGCGAGTACGAAGCGGCCAGGGAGTCCGAGTCTGAGTCCGAGTGGGAGAACTGCAGGGGCATCGGATTCTCCTTCGGCTACAACCAGGTGGAAGGTCCCGAGCAGTCACTGTCCGGAAGCCAGTTGGCCCGGCACCTGACGGACGTCGTTTCCCGTGGCGGCCACTTCCTGCTGAATGTTGGGCCGCGGGCGGACGGAACCATCCCCGAGATCCAGCGCCAGGCCCTGACCGACCTTGGCCACTGGATGGCAACCGCAAAGCAGTACCTCGTGGGTGCCCGCCCGCTGGCATCGGGCGCAACGGAAGGCCAGGGCGATACCTGGGTCCGCTGGGTTGAGCGTGGTTCTGAGGTGGTTGCCTTTGTTGATTCGCTCAGCGAGGGGCATGAAGCCGTGCTGAGGCTCAGCGGGGAGGGGCTGTCAGCAGCCGAAGCGTCTGTCGAGGGCGCCGGGGGCAGCCTGGACCTTGACGGCCAGGAACTGAAGGTGACTCTGGACGCGGCCCGCCCGGGGCCGGTCATCGTCCGCATTCCGCGCCGATAGTCCCACCAAAGGTTCGACGGCGGCGGGCAGCACGCGCCGCCGTCGAACCTTTGATGGAGGAGCTTTAGGTGTACAGAAGTGAGCCGGGCGTGGTGAGCTTTTCGCCGGTTTCCAGCCAGGTTTTCAGGCCGGAGAGGATCATCGGCCAGCCGCCGTAGAGCTGTTCATTGGCGCCCTCGCGCAGGTCGCTGTGGGTGACGGTGAGGTGGCAGGAATCGCCTACCGGTTCGATCTCCCAGGTGATGGTGGACGTACCCTCGGCCTTGACGTCCTCGCCCCACAGCGCGCGCATGGACTGGACGAGCCGCCGCGGCGGATCGACCTCAAGGTTTTCGCCTTCGCCCAGCAGGTCTCCGGCCTTGGGATTGCCCATCTCGAAATGCCCGCCGGGGACCCAGTCGGATGTGATGGTGTTCCCGAACTGGTACTTGCTGCGGATATCGCTGTCCGTGATGGCTTCCCAGAGCCGTTCGGGCGTGGTCTTGATGTAAATCTCGAAGATCTTTTCCATGGGACTTTCCAATCTGGATTTGAGGTCGCTGAGGGCAGCGGCCCATGGTTCTGCATATTTGCTGACCCAGCGGTCGTGGACCAGGCGGATGGGGACTGGATTCAGGAAGTGCAGCTTTTCCCGGCCCCGACGGCGGGGTACCACCAGGCCTGCGTCCTCCAGGATGCGGAGGTGCTTGGCGATCCCAAAGCGGGTCATGTCGAACCGTGCTTCAAGGGCGCTCAGGGTTTGGCCGTCCTCGCGGAACAGTTCATCGAGCAGGTCCCGGCGGGTGGGGTCGGAGAGTGCCTTGAACACGTCGTCCATGACAGCAATGGTAGGTGACTAAATGGTCACATATCAAGGGGTTGCCGCCGTCCGATCAGTTGCGTGACGCGAGGTTCCTGTCCCGCTCCTCGAAAACCTCCTCGCCCGGCCCGGTGAACGCCCGCGACCGCTCCACTGCCTCGATGGAGCCGGTGAACAACTGCGATCCGTGTGGATCTGCGGGCGGATGCGCGCCGTCGGCAGAGGGCGAACCCAGCCCGCGCAATGGTGCCCTGCGACGGTTGGCGGTGCCGGCGTCGTCCGTTGCCTGCTCCCAGCGCTGGTGGGGGAGGGCTTCCGGATGGTGCTGCTGCAGGAACGTGACCATGGTTTCGCGGACCAGACAGCGCAGGTCGAAGAGCGCGGCACTGTCCGCCGCGCTGATCAGGATCCGGACGCGGACAAAACCGCCCGTGGCGTCGGTGATCTGCAGGACGCCCACCCGTTCGTCCCACAGGTCGGTACCGGCCAGGACGCGGCGCAATTCGGTACGCATGTCCTCCACCGGGGCGCGCCAGTCGAGGTCGAACTCCACCGTGCCCATCACCTCGGACTGGCGGCGGGTCCAGTTCTCGAAGGGAGTGGTGGTGAAATAGGTGGACGGCAGGATGAGGCGGCGGTCATCCCAGAGATGCACCACCACGTAGGTAAGGGTGATCTCCTCGATCCGGCCCCACTCCTTCTGCACCACCACCACGTCATCCACCCGGATGGCATCGGTGAACGCCAGCTGCATGCCGGCGAAGACGTTCACCAGGGACGTCTGCGCGGCGAGGCCGGCAACGATGGAGATCACGCCGGCTGACGCCAGCAGTCCGGCGCCCAGTGCCTGGATGGCCGGGAAGGTCAGCATCGCGGTGCCGGCGGCGAGCACCACCACTAGCGCCACGGCGATCCGGCGGGCCAGGATCATCTGCGTGCGCAGCCGCCGTGCCCGCCGGTTGTCCGCCACGTCCACGCTGTGCCGGGTCAGCACCACGGCTTCCACGATGAGCAGTACTGCGATGGCCAACCAGGCCACCGCACCTATGAGGGCAATCAACAGGAAATGGTCGACGCCGGCGTGCCAGCTTTCGTGGTCAGCCGTCAGCCCCAGCGCGGTACGGACGCCCGCCAGGCAGAGTGCCAGGCGCAGCGGCCGGCGCGCCACCCGGGAGGTTGCCTGCAGCTCTGGCCGTTTCCGGTTCAGCCTCAGGACGACCTTGCGGAGCAGCCAGGACAGCGCCAGTCCGGCCACGACGGCAAGGATAGTGGCGATGAAGGGCAGGGCGGGATTCAGGACGTCTAGCATTCCTTAACCTTTACCAAGCCTGTTACCGGCCTTCGAAATCGGTGGACTGTGGCGTGGCGCCAAACCCTGTCGCCAAGGTTGCCGCTGGTGGGTAGCCTTGGGCCCATGCAGAAGATATCGATCGATGCACTGGCCCGGCAGCAGCTCGAGGCCGCCATCGGCTCCACCAACGGCAGGGCTGCGGACACAGTGTACGGCGGCCACGAGAAGATTCTTCGCCAGACGGTGATGGCCATGACGGCCGGAACCCAACTGAGTGAGCACCAGAATCCGGGGGACGCCACCGTGTTCGTGATCCAGGGCTGCGTTAGCCTTCGCGCCGGCGGGGAATCCTGGCAGGGCAAGGTGGGCGACCTGCTCATCGTCCCGCCCGGCCTGCACAGTCTTCACGCGGAGGAGGATTCCACCTTCCTGTTCACGGTGGCCAAGTACCGCGACTAAGTCCCATCGATTGCTCCGCAACGGTCGTTTTGAGCCCTGAAAACGACAGGTATGGAGCACTCGATGGTGTTCGGCGCATAAAGTTCGACGGCGGCCGCCGGCTTTCGTTCCGAAGTCCCGCGGTCGTTCTGGATGCCTGCGGATCAGCGTGCCGTGCTTGGCTTGGCCTTGGAGGTGGGAGGCGCCGAGTGTGTGTCCGGCCGGTCTGCCGTCCCTTTGCCGCCGGCCTTTGGTTCGGTGGCATCGATGGCGGGGGCGGTGGCCCCGCCTGCCTCAGGAGGAGCGGCACTGCCGCGTGGTCCTGCGGCCCTGGCACCGGACCCAGCCTCGCTGCCAACATCTGCCGGCACGCGTGTCGTGTCACTCAACGGAACCTCCGGTGCATCCGCGCCCCGCTCGTGTAGATCCCGCTGTTCGGCAGTAAACGGGGTGGCGGACTGAGCGGGTTCCGAAGGAGGAGCAGGCAAAGGCTCACGGATCAGCGCAGCAGGGGGCATGTCTGATGCAGGAGCGGAAACGACAGCGGTCCCGGGCGTTGGTGCGCCGGTGGAAAGCGTGGGGGCAGGAGTCGCAGGGGCCGGAGGCGAGAACCACTCAATGACGGCTCGGATGCTTTCCCCACCTTCACGGCGGACGTTTTCGTTTCCTGCCGCGGCGCCGCCGGCAATACTGAAGGAAGCGGCGACTGCCAGTGTCGTGAAGACAACGTGCTTCCTCTTCCGTGGTTTGCCCGGTTCCAAACCGACCACGTCAGCCGTTTTGGACTCTCCCAAAAGCGCTGCAAGCTCGGCTGACGGAGTAGGGACTTCGGAAACCCTGAGCGCCCGCAGCTGCAGCAACGCCTTCCGAAGTCCCGGATCATCCTGGACGCCGGCCTCGGCCAGCAGCGCCTCGACGGATTGTTCGTCGCTGAGCCTGCGCTTCTGCCGGGCCTTGTCTTCAGTCGTCATTACCGGTCCTCCCGTAATGGGGTACAGAGCTTGCGTAGGCGGCAGAGGGCCCGGCGCTGCAGTTGTTTGATGGCACCCGGGGTCTTGCCCATGATCTCCGCCGTCGTCTCAACCGAAAGGTCCGCCACGATCCTCAGCGTGATCACATCCTGTTGGTCCTGCTGCAAGTCACTCAGCAAGGCTTTGACGTTGCCCGAGCTTTCCACCACCAGCAGGTCGTCCTCGGCCGAACTGCTGCAGCGGGGGTCCTGATCGGGGTCATAGTCGGTGGTGTGTGGCGTCTTCAGCCTGCGCCGGTGCTCGTCAACGTAGCGTGCATGGGCGATGGAGAAGACCAGGGACTTGACGCCCTTCATCCCGCCGCGCACGTCCCCAAGCTGCGGAACGAGGGCCAGGAAGACCTCCTGGGTCAGGCCCTCGGGGTCCTCAACGCCCCGTGAGCGCAGGTAGCTGAGCACCCCGGGCGAGAATTCGCGGTAGGCAGCACAAAAGATGCTGTCGTCCGTCTCTCCGGACGGCCCTGCCCCGTGCTCAATCCTTTGCATCCGCCCCCCCCTGCGGCAGACTTCCCTGCAACACTCTCCAGATTGGCTGCTGCGCCGGGAGGGTGAGCCCGCCCCGGCGCAGCCGAACCATACGACAGCTACCGCTGGCCGTTGTTGGAGTGCTTGGCGCCGTTACCGGCCTGGTGCCCGGCGCCGTCGAAGGAGGCTGCGCCCTGACGCTGCTCCTTTACCGGCTGCTGTTGCTGGTCCTGCCCTGTCATGGCAGGCGAGTCGCCGCTTTCAGCGTCCTCAATGTCCGGAGCCGCAACAGCGGCGCAGTAAGCGCCGACGCCATCCTCCCCGCCGGCAGCCTGGACCAGGGCGGTGTAGGCCGTGGACGTGGTGCTCAATCCGCCGTTGGTAAAGGCATTGCACAAACCGAAGGCCGCAGGGCCGGTGGCGTCAGGTCCCGCGGCCGTGGACGTAGGCGACGGCTCGGGGTCAGCCGTTTCCGTGGGAGCAGGTTCTGGTGACTCCGTTTCTGTTTCCGTTGGCGTAGGTTCCGGCGCTTCCGTCTCCGTTTCCGTTGGCGTCGGCTCCGGCGCCTCGGTTTCGGTTTCCGTAGGAGTTGGCTCGGGGGATTCGGTTTCCGTTGCCGTGGGGCTTGGCGACGGCGATTCCGTTTCTGCAAGGACGGACGGTGTGTCGGGCAGCGACTCGGCCATGGCGGCCACGCCCGTACCGCCAACCGCCAAGGCTCCTGCTGCAAGGACAGTCATGGCGAGCTTGTTACCCGAGAAAGTGAAGAAAGACATAAGACCCTCCGTTGACGAATTTTATGGATTGCGATCAACTGCGCGGGTTGCCCCGCACTTAGTGGATCGAAACACAGGTCACAAAGGTTACGGGTTTGCGAAAAACTTTTGACTAACTTGTCATCCCAGCGCCCATCGATTGCTCCGCAGATGCCGTTTTGTGCCGTGAAAGCGGCATCTACGGAGCAATCGATGCAGGAATTAAGCCCGGTCCTTGACGCTTTCCTTGATGGGCCGCGGCTCCAGCCAGATGCGTTCGCGGGGGCCCGGCGGGTAGGCGTACCGCTTCCCGGCGAGGGTAATCACAAACGCGGCAACCACGGGTACCGCGGCCGCTGCCGGGACCAGCAGCGGGCCGCCCACCACCAGCGCCGCGGAACCGTACAGCGCACCGATGGTGATGCCCAGCTGGATGGTCAGGACGGTGAGCCCGTTCGCAGCCTCGCTGTACTCGCCGCCGGCCCGGAGGATCGCCGACTGGTTGTAAATCCCGATCGCGCCCAGGCCGGCCCCCCAAATGGTCATCAGGACCAGGGCCAGGGGCAGGTTCCCCACCGCGAAAGGCAGGAGGAACATCGATGCGGCGATGGCCGCCGTCGTGATCAGCAACGAACGGCGCGGCCGGGAATCCACGGTGAGTCCCGCAATCCAAATGCCCAGCAATCCGGACCCTCCCAGCACCGTGAGGGAGAGGCTGATGGAGTAATCCGGCAATGCCGCCTGGCGGATGAAGGGGGCGATGTAAGTGAACAGCGCGAAGTGGGCCAGGACCAGCAGCGGCCAGGCAACCGCCACTGATTTCACGCCCGGCTGGCCGATGGCCTTGCGCAGGGACGGCCGGGCGGCATCGGAAATACGCCGGACGCGGGGGAGCAGCCAGAACGCAAGCACGGTCAGGACCACGCCGAACCCGGCCAGCACCAGGAACGCTGCGCGCCAGCCCAGGAATCCGCCCAGTGCTGTACCCACGGGGGCGCCGATGGCCAGGCCCAGGCTGTTGCCGCTGAACACGATCGCCAGGGCCTTGCCCACCTTGTCTGCCGGGACCACTCGGGATACGAACGGCGCCATGGTGGTCCACAGCAGCCCATGCGCCAGGCCGCCTACCAACCGCGCGATCATCGCCGCGGTGAAATCCGGTGCCAGGCCCACCATGGCATTACTCAGTGCGAAGGTCAGGACCAGCCCCACCAGCAGGGCGTGCCGGGGAATCTTTCCCAACAGGCGGGCCGCCGGAACCACCGTGACAACGATGACGGCGGCGTAGGCGGCGGCAAGGTAGCCGGCCACCGGCTCGGAGACCCCCAGCCCGGTGCTGATCTGGGGCAGCAGGCCGGACGGCAGGAGTTCGGTGGTGATGGCAGTAAAAGCGATGGTGGCAAGGACCATCATGGCGGCATACGGAAAACGGGCAGGCACGGGCGCGGAAGTCGCGGAGGACATGGGGGTGTGGATCCATTCAAGGGGGAGGGGCGGAATGCGGCGCTGCTCGCCTGACAATTCCTCCCTTAAATTTACCGGATCGAAGGGCCTGTCACGGACATGACACAGTGCGCCGCTCCTGCTGTGCGGAGCCACCACACGGTCCCCGAACCGCCCCTCGCAAAGGATGCCTTACCGGCGGCCGAAGTCGGTGTCCGTGTACGAACCTGGCCGGACGGAATCAGCGGCCTGCCGGTTCCGTTGCCTTCAAGGTCTCGTTAAGGCGCGCGTCCAGCAGGCCTGCTGCGACTGCGGGGGCCAGGCCGGGCGCCAGCGGAAGGCGCGGGACCACAAGGCAGTGCCAGAGGTGGTAGATGTCCGCCTTGCCCGACCACACGGTGGACGTGACATTGCCATGCTCGTCGAGTTCCTGCTTCCAGGAACCATGCTCGTAGTCGATGAACCAATCGCGAGCGTGGTCCCAGATCCGCTCGTACCAGTCCGCATACTTCTTCTCCCCGGTGGCGATATACAGCGCTGCCGCACCTCCGATGGCCTCCGCGGGAACCCAGCGGATGCGGGTGGTGACCACCGGCTTGCCTTCCCAGTCCACCGTGTACACAAAACCGGGATTGCCGTCCGGCTGCCAGGCGTCGCGGATGGCGGCGTCGAACAGACCCCGGGCGTCGTCGAGCAGCCAGGCGGGGACGTCCAGGCCGCGGGCTTCGAGTCCGGCCCGGAGGTGGAGGAGCAGACGGGCCCATTCCACCCAGTGGCCGGGGGTTCCGCCGTATGCACGAAACTGGCTTGCCCGGTCGTCAGTGTTGTATTCCGGCATCGGGTTCCACTCGGGGTCGAAGTGCTCGAATACCCGGTAGTTGTTGTTGCGCGCAAATTTGTGGATGAGCACCTCGGCGATGTGCAGGGCCCGTTCCAGCCATCGGTTCTCCCCGGTTACGTCGGCGACGATCAGGTAGGCCTCGACCGAGTGCATGCTCGCGTTGCCGCCACGGTAGGCCTCGGTTTCCGTGAACTCCCGGTTCCACGAGTCGAAGCACATGTTCGCCTCGTGGTCCCAGAACTTCGTGTCGGCTATCCGGAGCGCCTCGTCCAGTAATTGGCGGGCCCCCGGCCGCCCTGCGGCTACGGCACTGGCAGCGGCGAGGAGTACGAAGGAGTGCTGGTAGCCGGACTTCGTATCGTTCACGGGACTGTTCCCGTCCACCTCGGCGTACCAGCCCCCGAACTCATCATCGTGGAGGGGGCCGTTGAGCGCTGCGATGCCGTGGTCCACAAGCAGTGCAGCGCCAGGCCGTCCCATCAGTGCGGCCACAGCGAAACTGTGCGTCATCCGGGCGGTGATCCAAAGATGGGTGGGCTTATCCGCGAACACTTTGCCGTAGTTATCCAGCCAGCCGAATCCCGTGGGGACCTTGGAAGCCTCGGCGAAGTTAATCAGCCGGTCGGTTTCGGCCTCGAGCCATCGTGCGTGGGCGGCATTGTCGAGCCACGTCATGTTGTTTCCTCTTTCTTTGCAGGTGCGGATGTTGGGCGGGTGCAGCAATTTTCAGCCAACGGCGTCGAGCACGCCGCGGATGATGGTGGCGGCCGCTCCCAGGTACGCCAGGACGATCAGCAGGATCTGTGCGGCGCGGGCGGGAACGTGTTTGGAGGCAAGATCGCCGAGCACAAGGCCAGCCAGGCAGGCGACGGCCACGGCCACCCACATGGCCAACGGCAGCACGGGGAACGAGGCAGGTGCCGTGATCGCCTTGGAGATCAGGGAGAACGTGCCGATGGTGAAGAAGTACGGCTGCATGGTGGCGGCGAATGATTTGTGCTGCCAGCGGGTGGCGATGGAGTACATGCTGACGGCCGGGCCGCCCACGCCCGCCGCCGTGTTCATGAACCCGCTCAGGCTGCCGGCGGTCAGCAGGTAGCGGCGGTGAGCGGGCAGGGTGGCGGACTTGAGGACCAGCAGGACGGTCAGGCCGACGGCGAGGATCACGCCGATGGAGATCTCAAGGACCGCAGGTGGGATGAAACGGATCAGGATGGCCGCCGGAACGATGCCCAAGAGTGCCGAGGCCGTCAGCGCTCCATAGCGCTTCCAGTCGATGTCCCGCACCACCCGGAAGATGATGGCCCCCGCGGTGACGGCGCCGCACACGTTCACCAGCACCACCCCCTCCACCGGGCCCAGCAGAAGGACCAGGAAGGGCGCGGCCACCAAGGCGAACCCCATGCCCGTGACGCGCTGCATCCCGGCACCCATGACGACGGCGCCCAGCACCAGCCCGGTGGTCAGCACCTAGGGCCTCCAGGCCACGTACTGGACCTCCTCGAACTCCTCGAGGCCCAAACTTGATCCTTCCCGGCCCAGGCCGGACTGCTTGGCCCCGCCCATGGGGGCGAAGGCGACAGAGGGCAGGGGATCGTTGACCCCCACAATGCCGGCTTCGAGGCGTTCGGGGATATCCCAGCCGCGCTTGGGGCTGCTGCTCCATACGTAGGCGGCCAGGCCCATCTCGGTGGCGTTGGCCTTGCGAACGGCGTCCTCTTCCGAGGAAAAAGTGACGACGCCGGCCGCCGGGCCGAACACTTCCTCGGTCACCAGTGGTGCGTCGTCGGGGACGTCCGTGAGCAGCGTGGGTGCCATGAAGGCGCCCTGCCCGGGGACATCGGTCCGCTGCGTGACGCGCCGGGCGCCTCGGCTGAGGGCGTCATCCACCAGCGCCTGCACCGCGGACACCCTTTCGGCGTCGATCACGGGACCGAGGTCCGGAACCGGTGCGCCGTCGTCGGGAACTCCATGCCCAACGGTCATCGCATCAAAGCGGGCGCCCAGCTTCCGGGCGAACTCCGCGGCGATGCTGTCCTGGACCAGGAACCGGTTGGCGGCCACGCAGGACTGGCCGGTGTTGCGGAGCCGGCCCAGCACGGCACCTTCGACCGCGGCGTCCAGGTCGGCGTCCTCGAACACGATGAAAGGTGCGTTGCCACCCAGTTCCAGCAGCGGCCGGACCACGCGCTGGGAAGCCGAAACCATGATCTGCCGCCCCACCCCGGTGGAACCGGTGAAACTGACCGCCCTGACCGCCGGGTGGGACATCAGGGCCCCGGTGATTTCGCGGGAGGGCCCATGGACCAGGTTGACCACCCCGGCGGGGAAGCCGGCGTCATGCAGGACCTCGAAGAGTCCAGTGGCAGCCAACGGGGCCTTTTCGGAGACCCTGCCCACCACCGTGCAGCCAGCCGCGAGCATCGCAGCCAGCTTCCGGGCCTGGATGGACACCGGGAAGTTCCAGGGCGTGAGGCTCAGGGCCACGCCGATGGGCCTGCGGCTGCTGAGATGGCGGCGGCCCTGGAGCTCGGGCGGGCTGACGGTGCCGGTGGCACGGCGCGCTTCCTCGGCAAACCAGCGGAAGTACTCCACCGAGAAGTCCACCTCGCCCTGTGCTTCGGGCAGCCGCTTGCCCGCCTCGAGCGCCAGGGTGTGTGCGAGTTCGTCGCGGCGTTCGGCCAGGAGGTCGGCGGCGTTGCGCAGCAGGTCTGCCCGGTGCCGGACCGTGGTGCGGGACCAGGAACCAAAAGCCTCGGCGGCGGCGTCCGCGGCTCTGGTGGCGTCTTCGGCCCCGCCCCAGGCCACCTCGCCTACGGTGCTGCCGTTGCCCGGGTCAATCACGTCCTTGGTGGTTCTGGCGGCGTGCCATGTGCCGTTCACGAGGTGCCGGGCTGATTTGAGGTTCACTGGGTGCCTTTCGTTGGCTGGAAATTGTACGCCGGGCGCAAAGCCAGGCGCCGTCGTCGTACTCATCCCTTACTCGCGCCTGCGGTGATGCCGGCCACGAAGTAGCGCTGGAGGAAGACGTAGGCCACCACCACGGGCAGGGACGCCAGGATGACGCCGGCGAACAGCAGCGGGTAGTTGGTCTGGAACTCGCCCTGGAAGCTCAACAGCGCCAGCGGCAGGGTGCGGTTGCCGGGGGTTTGGATGAACAGCAGCGGGTACAGCAGTTCGTTCCAGTGGATGACGAACAGGAAGATCGCGGCGGCGGCGATGGAGGGGGCGGACAGCGGCAAGGCGATGGAGGCGTAGGTCTTCCACGGCCCGCTGCCGTCGATGGAGGATGCTTCATAGAGTTCCTTGGGCAGGGTCCGCATGAACCCGCCCAGGATGAACACGGCGATGGGAAGCGTGGACACCAGGTTGGCCAGGATCAGGCCGCCCAGGTTGTCCAGCAGGCCCAGCCGGCCGAAGAGCACGTACAGCGGCACCATGTTGGCCTGCGCCGGGATGGCCATGCCCAGCACCAAAAAGCCGAAGATGGCCCAGGACATGAACCCCTTCAATCGGGACACTCCATAGCCGGCCAGGCTGGCCAGGAACAGGGTCAGTGGCACGGAGATGCCGGTGACGATGACGCTGTTGACGAAGGACGAGCCCAGGTTCTGGCCGCCTACCACTTCGGCAAAGTTATCGGCGGAGGGGGAGTGGGGCAGGCTGAAAGGCCCGGCGAACAGTTCCTGCGTGGTCTTGAAACTGCCGAAGGCCACTACGGTAAGCGGAACGATGATGATGACCGCATAGATGGCCAGGATGGCGCGGCGGCTTAGCGAGGTGAGCATGCTGCTATTCCCCCTTCGGGGTCAGCCGGAGCAGGCGGCGCTGAAGCCACGTGACCAGGGCGATCATCGCCATGAAGATGATCGACTGGGCGGCGGCGTAGCCGAACTCCGAGTTGGCAAAGGTGCTGTAAATGCGGGTGGACAAGATGTCCAGCGAGCTCTTGGGCGGGTTGCCCGCGATGCCCAGGATCAGGTCGAACGCCTTGAACGACTGCACGGTGGTATAGGCCACCACAATGGAGGTGGCGGGGGCCACGAACGGCCAAGTAATGGACTTGAACTGCTGCCACTTGTTGGCCCCGTCCATTTCCGCTGCTTCATAGAGTTCCCGCGGGATGGCCTGCAGCCCGGCGATGTAGACCACCATCATCTGGCCCGAGTGGAACCACACCTGGGTGACAGCCACCCAATAGAGGGCCTGCGCGTCGTTGCCGAGGTAGGCGCCGCCGTCCACCCCAACGGTTCGAAGGACAGAATTGGCCAGCCCGAAGTTGGGGTCGTAGATGAACTTCCAGATGAAGGCCACCGATACGGAGGACAGGATGGTGGGGAAGAAGAACAGGGCACGGAGCAGGATGCTGCCCCGCGAATTCTTCGTCAGGAGCAGGGCGAGGATCAGCGAGAAGAACGTCTGCGCGATCACCACCAGCAGCACGAACTTCAGGTTGTTGGTCAGGGCGTTGGTGAACAGCGAGTCGTTGGTGAACGCGCGGATGAAGTTGTCCAGGCCCACGTAGTTGAATGCCGCGGAGAAGCCGTTCCAGTCGGTGATGGCGTATTGGAAGGCCTGCAGCGTGGGCATCACCAGGAAGAACGCAATGACGGCGACGGCGGGGAGCGGGAACAGGTACAGTGCCGGATTCACCCGGGTGGGGGAGCGGCGGCGCACCTTGGGAGCGTTCGCGGCGGCCTGACTGTCCGGTGCCTTGTGCTTGGCGGCGGTTCCGGGATGGATGCTCATAGCCGTTCGTCAACAATCTTCTGGGCGGCAGCGGCTGCCTGCTCAGGGCTGGTGCCCGAGATGACGGCGGTGGCGCTGGCTTCCACCGCGTTGCGGACATCGAGGTTGTTGAACTGGAAGCGGGCTGCGAGCGCCGTCTTCTTCTGCAGCCAGGGGCTCAGCCGCTTCAGGTCCGGGTTGGTGTACTCCACCTTGTCCACGGACACGTGCTGGGCTGTCTGGTTGGCGTAGTAGCCGGCGTTCTCCGGCTCGGAGAGGAAATCGATCCAGGCTGCCGCGGCGGCCTGGTTCTTGCTGGCCGAGTTGACGCCCAGGATGAAGGTGGCGTTGTAGGCGCCCTCATACTTGCCGTTGCCGTCCGAGGTGGTGTTGGGGAACACCAGGTCGATGGGGAACTTGGCGCCGAGTCCGCGGACCGCGGCGAGGTGGTACGAGCCGGTGGCCAGCATGGCGGCCTTGCCCTGGGAGAACAGGTTCTGTGCCGGCTCCACCGCGGTGCCCGTGGCGTTGGGCTGCACGAAGGGCGTCAGGTCCTTGTACTGGTTGAGCATCTTGATGAACCAGTCGTCGGTGCACTTGAGCTTGCCCTGTTCAATCTGCGCGCACATGTCGTCAACGGGGGCGTTGTTGGCAATCATGCAGTTGAACAGCTGGCCGCCGTTGCCCACATCGCCGCCCGGCCAGGAGATGGGGATGACGCCGGCGGAGGCCAGCTTTTCGCACATCCCCAGGAAGGCGTCCCAGTTCTTCGGGGCGGTCTCCGCCCCGGCCTTGTCGAAAATGTCGAGGTTGGCCATGGGCATGGGGAAGACCACCTGGTAGGGCAGGCCTAGCTGGCTGTCGCCGTTCTGGCCGGCCGACAGCAGCCCCTTCTGGTAGTTCTTCACTGCCTGGCTGTCTTTCAGCTCAGTGTAGATCCCGGCTTCGGTGAAGTTCTTGAACTGGGCGCCGCGGAAGGTGGCGAAGGCGTCGCCGATGGAGCCGCCGCGCAGCTTCTGCAGGGCCTGGGCGTTGTAGTCGTTGGAGGTGGAGATGTCCTGGGCGATCTCCATGCCGTCGTGCTTTGCCACGAAGCGCTTGATGAGCTCGTCAAACACGGCTTTGTCCTCGCCGCGCCAGTGCGCGAAGGAGACCTTGCCGGTGATCGCGCCCGTTGATGGGGCGGCCGGTCCGCTGGCGCCTCCGGGTGCGGTGGAACCGCCTGGCCCGGCGCACGCCGCCGCGGTGGCGCCGAAGCCCAGGGCGCCGAGAATGGCCATGGCCTGCCTGCGTGAAATCTGACTCACAATAATCTCCTCGTTGAGTGTTTGCTGTGCCTTGTTTGCTTGCTACAGAGAGGGGTTGCCCCGGCTACGTTTCGGCGCTCCAACCGCGCCTAGGCGTGGGTCCGTTGGCTGGAAACGACGTCGTCCACCACGGCGCAGAGGCGCTGCAGCCGCCGGACGGCGTCCGTGGAAAGGGATTCGACGACGTCGGGGGCTCCAATGCAGGAGGCCCACACGGCGCGTCCGGAGAGGAAGCCGCTGGCGCCTTCCAGGCAGGCCCAGCGGACGGCGTCGGGGAAGACGTCTTCGGGGACACCCGAGGACAGGACCACCCAAGGCCCGTCGATGGCCTTGGTCAGTTCGGCGCACGCGGCCCGGACCTCGGCTTCGGAGGCCTGGCCCTTGAAGGGGACCTCTGCCTTGTAGAGGTCGGCGCCCAGGCTGCCGAGTTCCTTGGCAGCGGCGAGGATGCCGGCGTTCCAGTCGAAGTCGCCGCCAGCAAGGGGCTTGCGGGAGACGGGTTCGATGATGCTGATCAGTCCGGCGGACCGGCAGCTCTCCACGAATTCGCGGACCATGGACACCCGGCCCTCGGCGGGCTCGTCGGGGCGGTAGAGCACCAGCAGCTTGAGGGCCTTGGCGCCGAGGGCCTTGTACTTGTGCGGCTCCACCAGGGGGTCGATGGTCACTTCGCCCACCAGCTCGTCGTGCGCGGACTCGAAGTGGTCCGCCGAGGCGATGAGTCCGCAGCCGGGGTCCACGACGCCGGCCTCGATGGCCTGGTCAAGGGCAAACTGCCGGTCGATGAGGATTCCCGAGGCATAGGGGCTGAGGATCCGGGCGGCCTCCAGCTTGAAGTCCTGCAGGTCCTGGTCGGTAACGGGCTTGTCCGTGTGCTCGGCGAACATGTTGCGCATGGCTTCGCGCTGGTCCACCGCGAGCATCGCGAAGGCGCCTGAGGGGCGCTGCAGGGGGGAAAGGTCGGTGTGGCTCATGGGCTGCTTCTTTCAGCTGGCTGGTGATATGGCTAGGCAGGTTGGTTGGTGGCAAGTTCGGAGGTGACGGCCTGGTGCGGGATGGCTGAGCGGCCGTCCAGCCCGGCGCAGGATGCGGCGGCGGTGCGGCCGGCGAACGCGGCGGCGTCCACCAGCGGGAGCCCGGCCGCGACGGCGGCGAGGAGCGCCCCGTGGTACACGTCGCCGGCGCCCAGGGTGGAAACGATCTCTGCCGGCGTGGCCGGCACGTGGACCGGTTCACCGCCGCGTTCCATAACCCAGGCACCTTCGGAGCCGGCGGTGGCGACGACGGCGGCGGCGCCGTCGTCGAGCGCTTTGCCCAGGAGGGCCTCGGGGGAGAGGTCCGCCCCGTACTCTGCCTGGAGCCTTTCGATGGTGGGTACATACAATGCGACGCCCCGGGGGCTGAAGGCGGGAATCGGGTTGCCCGCGTCAACACTGATGTTCAGGGTCGCAGGGTTGAAGCCGGGCACCGAGGCGACGGCATTCCAGCCCAGGTGGTCCGTGTGGACCCAGGCCGCAGACTGCAGCAGCTCTGTAAAGCGGCTGGCGGCGGGAAAGGTGACGGGCGGCACCGGCCGGGTGACGATGGCCCGGCTTTCGGTGGCCCGGCTGACGATGATCACGCTGGCGCCGGTCTTGACGCCGGGATCGCGGATGACGGCGGAGGTGTCCACGCCCTCGGCCTCAAGGCCGTGGATGATGCGGTCACCCTCCTCGTCGGTGCCCAAGACGCCTGCAAAGGCGGTCTTGGCTCCGGCCCGGGCGGCTGCGACGGCTGCAGTAGCAGCGGGGCCGCCGCCGGCCGTCGCAAAGTCGGTGGCAACCGTGCGGCTGTCCGCGGCGGGGTAATCCTGCACCAGGGCAATGGAGTCAAGAGTGGCGCATCCTACAAAGAGCAGGGTTCCAGTTGACGGTTGGGGCACGTTCCACCTCGTTGTAGTTCCGGCTGGTACTGAAGAAATATACACACGCTATGTTGGAAAAACAACACTTTCGGTATAGTTGTGTTTGGGACGCAACGCCGCGGTCCCGCCCCCTCAACGTAGAGAAACGGAGCAGCTCAATGTCATTGCCTACTGCGGAATCACCCCGGATCATCCGGTACGGCCTTATCGGAGCCGGCCACATGGCCCGCGAACACGTCCGGAACCTTGCACTGATTCCGGGCAGCCTTATCACCGCAGTCTCTGACCCCACGCCGGCATCGCTCGAAGAGACGGTGAAGGAGATCGGCTATGAGGCGAAGACCTTCCCTTCCCACCAGGAACTGCTGGCTTCAGGCCTGGTGGATGCCCTGGTCATCGCCAGCCCCAACGACACGCACCTGGGCATCCTGAAGGACATCTTCGCCAGCGGCGCCAACCTGCCCGTGCTCGTGGAAAAGCCTGTGTGCACCAGCGCGGAGCAGGCGGACGAGCTGGAGGTCCTCGCCGCCAACTACTCGGCTCCGGTATGGGTAGCCATGGAGTACCGCTACATGCCGCCGGTGCAGGAGATCATCCAGGCAGCGCACGGCGGCAAGCTTGGGACTATCCGCATGCTCTCCATCGTGGAGCACCGCTTCCCGTTCCTGCACAAGGTGGACGCATGGAACCGCTTCGCCGAACGCACCGGCGGCACGCTGGTGGAAAAATGCTGCCATTTCTTCGACCTGATGCGGCTGATCCTGCAGGACGAACCCGTCCGCGTCTACGCCAGCGGTGGCCACGACGTGAACCACATGGACGAGGTGTACGACGGCCGGGTGTCTGACATGGTGGACAACGCGTACGTGATCGTCGACTTCAAGGGCGGCCGCCGGGCCATGCTGGAGCTGTCCATGTTCGCCGAAGGATCCAAGTTCCAGGAACGGATCTCCATCGTGGGTGACGCTGCCAAGATTGAAACCCTCATCCCGGTAGCCGCCAACCACTGGATTCCCGGAGATGAGGCTGAGGCGACTGTTGAATTCAGCCCACGGTCCCCGCTGGGCCCCGAAAAGCATGAGGTTCCGGTCGATGAGGCTGTCCTGGCGGCCGGCGCGCACCACGGCTCCACCTACTATGAGCACCTGGGCTTCCGGAAGGCCATCCTCGGTGAAGGTCCGGTGGAGGTCACTGTGGCGGACGGCCTGCAGTCCGTTCGGATGGGCCTCGCTGCCGAACGTTCTATTACGGAGGGCCGCCCCGTTGAGCTTGGTAATGCCGCCGTCGGGGTACGTTCATAAGAAGATACGTGTTGGAATTGCAACATCCCGCCAGGCTCCTGCCCGGCGCATTGGGGAGGGAGAACGGCCGATGAGTACCGCACATGAAGAGGCGCCGCTGACACCCCGCCAGCGCACCATCCTGGACGAGCTGGGCCGGAGGGGGTTCATTTCGACGAACGACCTGGCGGAGACATTTGCCGTTTCCGACATGACCGTGCGGAGGGACACCCGCGTCTTGTCCAGGCGTGGACTGGCGCGGGTGGTCCACGGTGGCGTTAGTGCCGTGGACGGGCATGGGCAGAACGCAAACTTCGCGGCGCGCGTCCGTGAGGACGCCGACGCGAAGCTGCGGGTGGCCCGCGCCTGTCTATCGCTGGTCGGCGAGCGGGATGCCATCATCCTCGATGCCGGCACCACCACCTACCAGATCGCGCAGGAACTCCCCACGTCCTTCACCGGCACCATCATCACGCACTCCGCGCCCGCCATTCAGCGCTGCCTGCAGCTGACGGCGGCACGCACCATCTGCCTGGGTGGGGAGTTGCTGCTTGACAGTCAGGCATTCAACGGCCCCATGACCATCAGCGCCGCCGCCGGGCTGCGTGCCAAGACAGCCTTCATCGGAGTCAGCGGCATCCATGACGAGGCCTTCTACATTGAGCGCGATGTCGAGCGCGCCACTAAGATCGCCCTTATGAATTCAGCGGAACAGGTGGTGGTGGTGGCAACCCACCAGAAGATGCTGCGGTACGCACTGGCGCGGCTGGAGGGTTTCGACGCCGTGGACATCCTGGTGACGGATGCGCCGCCGCCGCAGGAAATCGAGAATGCCTTGAGGGCCGCCAACGTCAAGCTGATGGTGGCCGCATGACCACCCGCCTGCGCGTCTGCCTGCCCGCCCAGAATCTGCTGGACGCACTGGCGCCGATGGACGACGTCGACTTTGTCCTCTGGGACCTGACCGGGCCGGCGCCGGAAGGCCGGCTGGACCTGCTGGTCCCCGGCTACATGGGCAAACCGACGGCGCTCGCCGCGCTGGAGGGCGTCGACGTCGGGCTGGTGCAGAGCCAGTCCATCGGGTACGACGGCGTTGCCTCGGTGTTGCCGCCAGGCGTCACCTTCGCCAACGCGGCGGGAGTCCATGAGACGTCGACGGCGGAACTCGCCGTGGGCATGATGATCGCCGCCCAGCGTGGCATTCCGGACTTTGTCCGTAACCAGGAGGCTGGTGCCTGGGACAACAGCCAGCGGCCCAGCCTCGCCGACCGGCGCGTGCTGCTGGTGGGTTACGGCGGAGTGGGCAAGGCCATCGAGGCCCGGCTCCTGCCGTTCGAAACCGAGGTCACCCGGATGGCCAGCCGCGCCCGGGACGATGAGCGCGGCACCATCCTCGGGATTGACTCGCTCTACGAGCAGCTGCCGCTCCACGAGATTGTAGTGGTCAGCGTCCCCCTGAGCGAAGACACCCAGCAGTTGGTGGACGCGAAGTTCCTGGCCGCCATGCCGGACGGCGCCCTGCTGGTCAATATGGCCCGCGGTCCGGTAGCGGACACCGGGGCGGTGCTGGCCGAGACGTCAAGCGGGCGCCTCCGGGCGGCGCTGGACGTCACCGATCCGGAACCGCTGCCCGCTGACCATCCCTTGTGGATAACCCCCGGCGTGCTTATCACCCCGCACGTGGGCGGTGCCAGCTCGGCCATGTTCCCCCGGATGGTCCGGCTGCTCCGGAAGCAGATCGGTCTGCTGCTGGAGGGCAAGGACCCGGTGAACGTGGTCCTTCCTTAACCGCTGCGGCTCCGGCCCCTATGCTTGGCCCATGTCCACATTTGAAGTCCGCCGCAGTACCGTCATCCCTGCCGCCGCCGAAGAGGTCTTTCCGCTGGTCAACAACTTCCACGAATGGACCGCATGGTCCCCATGGGAAACGATCGACCCCGGCATGAGCCGCCGCTACTTCGGCAGTGACTCCGGTGCGGGGGCAGGGTACGAATGGAGCGGCAACCGCAAGGCGGGCAGCGGCACCATGGAGATCGAGGAGTCCCTGCCTTCGAGCCTGGTCCGGATCCGGCTGCAGTTCACCAGGCCCTTCAAGGCACTGAATCCCACCACGTTCAGCTTCACCCCTGTCCAGGGCGGCACCGAGGTGACTTGGCGGATGACCGGGGAGAACAAGGGCATGGGCAGGGTGTTCGCGCTGTTCATGGACATGGACAAGATGGTGGGTGGCGACTTCGAGCGGGGACTCGCAGCGTTGGCTTCCACCGTTGCGGCACGGAAGAGCTGAGGCGTCCAGGTGGGCGCTGTGGACCAGGCGCTGTCCCAGGTTGAGGAACCGGACCGCAGCTGCCTGCAGCACGTGGTGGAGCTTGCGCGGTCCCTGGCGCCCGACGCCACGGAGGGCATGAGCTACGGCATGCCCGCCCTCAAGCTCGACGAAAAACCACTGGTGGCCGCCATAGCCACGGCAAAGCACCTCTCGATCTTTCCGTTCTCCTCCGCCGTGGTGGAGGCGGTGGCGGACCGGCTCGAGGGGTACTCGCTGTCCAAGGGAACCATCCGCTTCACCGCGGACCACCCCGTGCCCGACGACGTGCTGGCGGACATCGTCCGGCTGCGGATCGCCGAAATCCGGAAGTAGCAGTGCTGCAGGCGGGACCTATGGTCCTTCCCGCGCGTTGCCCGCGTGCCTAGCCTGTTGCCATGGCTGACACTCTCGCGTCCCTTGCAGACTCCTTCAAGAACATGGGCGTTGCCCGCGCATACGGCCCGCCAGTGAACCTGGGCGGGGAGGACATCGTGCCTGTCGCACTGGTGTCCTTCGGCTTCGGCGGCGGTATGGAGTCGGACCAGGGCGCATCCGGCGGCGGGGGCGGCGGCTTTGTGGTGCCGCTGGGGGTGTACCGGACGGTTAATGGACGCGCTGCTTTCCGCCCCAACACCATCGCCATGCTGGTGTTACTCGTCCCCTTGGTCTCTGTCGCCGGTGGGGCGATGCGCAAAGCGGTGCTGGCCGCCCGGAAATAGGCCGCCGCCACGTGCCCGGCGGCGGTCAAAAATTCCCCTATATCGCCCCGGCGCATTCGGTTCCATAATGGCCTCGTAGACTTCGGGAACCTCCCGCCGCTGTCCTGTGCCACGGCGGAAGCAGGGGTTCCAGGCGGCCGCCCCGGCAATCGGCGGGAAGGACGGCCACGAGGCCCGGCGGGGCACGGCCGGACTGTTTCAGGGGGAGAGCAACGCCATTAACGCACAAGGAGAGTCCGTCATGCTCAAGGATCTGCAAGTCATGCCTGTACTGCCCGCAAAGGACATTGACAGGGCAAGGGAGTTCTACAGGGACAAGCTGGGCCTCGAACCCACCCAAACCATTGACAACGACAACCTGGTTTACCAGTGCGGCAACGGCACCGGGTTCCTGCTTTACCGGACGGACAATGCCGGTTCGGCCAAGAACACGCAGATGGGCTGGGGAGCCGAAGACGTGGAACGGGAAGTGGAAGAGCTGCGGAGCCGCGGCGTCGTCTTTGAAGAGTACGACATGCCGGGGCTCAAAACCGAGAACGGCATCGCGACCATGGAAGGCATGGGGAAGGGTGCGTGGTTCCTCGACAGCGAGGGCAACATCCTGAACATTTCCTCCATCCCCGTCACGTAGCCGACCACCGACAACAGGCGCATACTCGAACACCTGGCAGCACAGCCAGAAGGACGACGCCGGCACTTGCCGCCTAAAGCACCCGCACCCGGGTGCCCGGCAGCGGCAGGCCGGCGCCGCCGTCGTAAGCGGGCTTAAGGAAGGCGACGGGCATGGGTGCGGAAGACGTGGCCCCGGAGACTAAAGGCGTCTCGGTGGAGTTGCTGGCGACCGTTGACCTTGCCGGCGAAATCGAAGGAATGGAAGGCCGGCAATTGCGGATGCGGATGGTCACGATCGAGCCCGGCGGGGTCTTCGGTCCACTGCATGACCACGCGGGGCGGCCCGGCACTGTGTACATCCTGCAGGGATCCATCACCGACCACCGCGCTGGCGAGGCCCGGGAATACGGGCCCGGAGTGGGCTGGCCCGAGGACCGGAACACCAACCACTGGTTGGAGAACAGGGGAACGGTTCCGGCGGTGGAAATCTCCGTGGACATCGTCAACAAGCCTCCGTCATAAATCCACGGGTTGTAGAAACCGGTGGCCTAACGGCTTTGTTCTGGGTATCTTGTCCATACCCGTGGTTGAGCAGTCAGCTGGCAAGTTACTCATGGGAGCTGATGATGGACGCCGCTGCTGACCGACCACCTGCCGGAACCATTCGTGCCGGCGCCCACGCACAGGGCAGGGTATTCCATGCCTTCCGCCGCTGGCCGCTCGTTCCGGCCGCCGATCTGCTCCTGCTGCGGCACGCACTCGAAGACTGCGATGTCTCCCTGGAACCGGACCAGTCCTACGCCCTCCGATGCCTCGTTGAGGACGAGCTCATGCGCCGCTCGGCGCTTCCGCCCGCCCCAGGCGACTAGACCGCCGTGGGCCGGCGACGCGTGATGTTGGGGGACCGGCCCACGGCCAAAACAGGGAGCCAGGAGCCCGCCGCACGTCAGACGGCGGGCTCGCGGCGTCCCAGCGCCATCCGCAGCGCGCCCAGGAGGGTGAGCCGGTTCCGCCTGGTGACCGCAATAACCGCCGCTATGCCGGCGAGCAGCACCACGAGTCCACCGCAGGCCACGGACCAGCGGGCGCCGAACTCGCTTCCGATCCAACCGACCAGCGGCGAACCCAGGGCGGTGCCGCCCTGCAGGATGGCCAGGTACAGGGCCAGCACGCGCCCGCGGAACTCTGGCTCCACGGACAATTGGATGCTGGTGTTGCAGCTGTTCAGGAAGGTGATGGATGCCAGCCCTACGGGAATGAGGATGGTGGCGTAGACCCAGAAAGACGGGGCCACGCTGCCCAGGACCGTGAAAATACCCAGCCCCAGCGCGCCGCCCAGCAGGAACCTCAGCCGCGGACGGGACCGGCGTGCCGCCAGGAGGGCCCCGGCCAGCGTTCCCACCGCCATGATTGACCCCAGAAGCCCGAATTCGCTGGGGCCCATGCGGAACTCGGTGGTGGCCATCAGGGAGTTGATGACGGGGAAGTTCATGCCGAATGCGCCCAGGATGCCCACCAGGACCATGATCAGCATCAGGTCCGGCCGGCGGCGCACATACCGGACACCCTCGGCCACCTGGTGCTTGTTCCGGTCGCCTTTTGCGGGCGGGGCGGGTTGGCTGACGCGGATCCGGAACAGCGAGACCAGGACTGCCGCGAAGCTCGCCGCGTTCAGCAGGAACACCGGGCCGGTACCCACCCAGGCGATAAGTACCCCGGCAATGGCGGGGCCGGTGAGCCGGGCGGTGTTGAAGGATGCAGAGTTCAATGCCACCGCGTTGGAGATGTTCTCCTGCCCCACCAGTTCCGAGACAAAGGCCTGGCGTGCGGGCGCGTCCACCGCACTGGCGACGCCCAGGCAGAAGGCCGCCACGTACGCGTGCCACAGTTGGGCGGACCCGGTGACCACCAGGAGGCCGATGGCGAGGCCGGTGAACGCCATGGCCAGCTGCGTCCACATGAGGATGATGCGCTTCCTGTACCGGTCGGCGAGTACACCGCCGTAGGGGCCGAACAGCAGCATGGGCAGGAACTGCAGGCCCGTGGTGAGGCCGACGGCGGCGCCGGAGTGGTCGGTGAGGACGGTCAGGACCAGCCAGTCCTGGGCCACGCGCTGCATCCAGGTGCCGATGTTGGAGACGATCGCGCCGCCGGCCCAGATGCGGTAGTTGGGGTTTTCGAGGGCCCGGAACATCGCACTCATTTGCCGCTCATTTCCTGCATGATGCGGGCCGCCCGGCTGAGGGTGAGCCGGTCTTCCTCGCTGAGCCCGGCCACGCGCTGGGCCAGCCAGGCCGTGCGCTGGTTGCGCGCTTCGGCGAGGACCGCCCTTCCCGCATCGGTGATGTCCACGCGGACCTGCCGGCCGTCGTCGGGATCGGCGCTTCTGGTAACAAAGCCCTGGTCGGCGATCGCGTTGACGATCCTTGTCATGGACGGCGCCTGGACATGTTCACTTTCCGCAAGTGCCCGCAAGGTGCTGGGGCCGCTGCCGTTCAGCAAGGCCAGAACGGTGTACTGGCCCGGAGTGATGATGTCACCGGTTGCTTCCACACGGAGCCTGCGGGAAGTACGCATCACGGCGGTGCGGAGATCGATGGCGAGGGTGTCCGGGGCGGTGGGGTCTGCAGCTGTCTTGTTCTTCGTTTGGGTAGGGGACATGTATGCGGGTGCGCCTCCTGCTGACGTTCCTTAGCAGTGCTAATTAGTTCTGCTAACTATTATGGTCCGCTTGCTTATCATTGGGCAACAGTCGGTGGAGTGGGTTCGGCAACATCTTCCGTGAGCCGCGGGGGTGATGGCCGTGCCCCCGGCTCTGGCCACTCAGGCTTCGCGGGCGTAGGCTCTGTCCACCATGACCGAGCAGCAGCCCTATGAGTTGATCCGGCGCTATCCGCATTTCGAACTGCGCCGGTATCCGGATTACGCCGTGGCCGAAGTGACGGTCACGGCGGACTTTGACCGCGCCGGCAACGCCGCCTTCCGGCATCTTTTCAACTACATCAGCGGCAACAATGCTGCCCGGCAGAAGCTGGCCATGACCGCCCCGGTGCTCCAGGAGCCGGGACCACAGAAGCTGGCCATGACCGCCCCGGTGATCCAGAGCGGCCCGCTGCCCGGGTCCTCGGCGCCCGCCGAATTTTCGGTGGCCTTCGTTCTTCCGGCTGGAGTGACTGCCGAAACTGCTCCACTACCTACGGATCCCAGGGTCAGGGTACGTGCTGTGCCTGGTTCCCTTGCCGCAGTGCTGGGTTTCTCCGGCAGCGGGTCCGCAGCGGCCTTCCAGAAGCGCAACGAGGGACTGCAAGCGGCGCTCACCCTGGCCGGGCTGACGCCTGCTGGTGCGCCGAGGTTCGCCCGTTTCGACCCGCCGTTCAAGCCGTGGTTCCTGCGGCACAACGAAGTGCTCCAGGATGTGCTCGAACCTGAACCGGGTGGAGCGGCGTCGCGCTTCTAGGCGGAAATAGCAGGGCCCCTTCATCCCACCCCAATCCGATACTTTCCTTATGCTCCGGAAAGATCGGCGGCAGGACAGGTCTGCGCGTAACGTCAGCATTCCCATTCAGGGTCCTTTGATGCCGTCTTTCTGCGCCTTCGTCTGCCGCGGCCTGCGCTTAGGAGTCTTCTCCCACTTCCTTTTTCCTGTTGTTATTGCTGAAACTTTACGATAGTTTCTCACTGTGATGCAGGTCGCACTGGTGGGAGTCCGCGGCCAACATGCCAACCAAAGGACGATGATGACCAGCGAGCACAGCATGAGTACCTCGGAACACCGCCTCAAACACCTGCACCAACGGCTGGGCGGCATCGCCTATGGGGGCGACTACAACCCCGAACAGTGGCCCCGCGAGGTGTGGGACGAGGATGTCCGCCTCATGAAGGAAGCGGGCGTCAACCTGGTCACGCTGGCCGTCTTTTCCTGGAGCCGTCTTGAAACGGAGGACGGCGTCTACGACTTCGGCTGGCTGGACGAGATCATGGACCTGCTGCATGCGAACGGGATCGGCGTGGACCTGGCCACTCCGGACGCCGTCCCGCCGGCCTGGCTGATCACCCGGCACCCGGACATCCTGCCGGTCCTGGCGGACGGTTCCACTTTTGGTTTCGGCTCCCGGCAGCACTTCGACGTCTCCCACCCTGTCTATCGGGAAAAGTCCCTGGCCATGGCGGAGAAGATGGGGGAGCGCTACGCTGCCCACCCGGCCCTGTGCATGTGGCATGTCAACAATGAATACGGGCCGGTGTCCTACGGCCCGCACGCAGACCGTGCCTTCCGGTCATGGCTGCAGGCAAAATACGGGGACCTGGAAAACCTGAACCGCGCCTGGAGCACCGATGTATGGGGCCAGCGCTACTCCGACTGGTCACAGGTCAACGCCCCTGCCCAGCCCCGCACCTGGTCCAACCCGTCCCGCCGCCTGGATTACCACCGCTTCACCTCGGACAGCATGCTGGAGCACTACAAGGCCGAACGGGACATCCTGCGCCGGTACACTCCGGACCTGCCGATCGTCACCAACTTCATGCGCTTCTACAAGAACAACGATTACTGGGCCTGGGCTGCCGAGGAAGACGCCGCGGCCCTGGACATCTATCCGGACCCACGCGAAGAAGACGCCCACGTGGCTGCGGCCCTGAACTTCGACCTGATGCGTTCCCTTCGCCGCGGCCAGCCCTGGCTGGTGATGGAGCAGGCCACCGGGGCAGTCAGCCAATGGCCGGTCAATGTCTCCAAACTCCCCGGCAAGATGCGGCTGGGTTCCTACCAGGCCATCGCCCAGGGGGCTGATTCCATTCTTTTCTTCCAGTGGCGCCAGGCCAGTGGCGGCACCGAACGCTTCCACTCGGGCATGGTCAACCACGCCGGACCCAATACCCGCATCTTCCGGGAAGTGTGCGAACTGGGTCAGGAACTCAAGGGCCTGGGCGGCATCACAGGGACCCGCTCCAGCGCCAAGGTGGCCATTGTCTTCGACTGGGACTGTTGGTGGGCCCTGGAATTGGGTAATTCCCCGCGCTCTGACCTGAACTACACCCAGGAAGTCCTCCGCCTTTACCGGCCCTTCTTCGACGCCAATATTCCCGTGGACTTCGTGGACACCAAGAGCGACCTCAGCCAGTACAGCCTGGTGGTCCTGCCGGCGTCGTACCTGCTGACCGACGAGTCTGCGAACCGGTTCGAGGACTACGTTGCCGGCGGCGGCCATCTGGTGGCCAGCTACCTCTCCGGCATTGTGGACCCGGACAACGCCATCCGCCTGGGTGGCTACCCCGGGGCGCTGCGCAACGTCCTGGGGGCCTGGAGTGAGGAGATGCATCCGCTCTCCGGTGAGGGCGAGGCAGTCAAGCTTTCAACAACCGACGGCGGCACGGCCTCAGCGGATTACTGGACCGAGCACCTGCACACCACCACGGCGGACGTAATAGCGAGCTATGCCTCCGGCCGGCTGGACGGCTCGCCCGCTGTCACACGTAACGGCTTCGGCGCCGGTACGGCCCTGTACCTCTCAGCCCGCGTGGACTGCACCTTCCTGGCGGAACTGCTCGACGCCGAATGCAGCGCCGCGGGGATCCGTCCCGAACTGGACGCGCCGCTGGGAGTGCAGGCCCGCCGTCGTGCCGGCAACGGACGCAGCTACCTGCTGGTCCTGAACCACAACGACGCACCCGCCAGGGTGGACGTGAAGTCAGGTGGCAGAGACCGGCTCACCGGAGCGGACATCACCGGCACAGTGGAACTCGCCGCCAACGGCGTCCTGGTGCTGGAGGAAAAACCCATAAACGACGCAACCGCAGGAACGGGCCGGTAGGAGGCAGTCATGGCCATGCGATTGGAAGTACCTCCCGAGGCGGCCTCCGCGGACGCCGACGCGGGAACCGACAAACCGCGGAACAAACCCGGCGGCTGGAAGCTGGCCATCAAACGGGACTGGCGGCTCTACACCCTGGTGCTGCTGCCGCTGGCCTACTTCGCCGTCTTCCGGTACCTGCCCATGGCCGGCAACGTGATCGCTTTCCGGCAGTTCCAGCCCGGCGGGAGCATCTTCGGTGAGAAATGGGTGGGCCTGAAATACGTCACCCTGTTCATCAATGATCCCAGCTTCTGGCAGGCATTCCAGAACACCATCATCCTGGGTGTGTTGACGCTGCTGTTCTGCTTTCCCATGCCCATAATTTTCGCGCTGATGCTCAACGAACTGCGCTCGCAGAAGTTCAAGAAGTTCGTCCAGACCGTGGCGTACCTGCCGCACTTCATGTCCGTGGTGATCATTGCCGGCATGATCCTGCAGAACTTCTCCATGACGGGCACGGTGAACCAGATCGCCAACACGGTGTTCGGCACCACGGTGAACTTCACCCAGGACGCCGCCTGGTTCCGGCCCATGTACATCAGCTCGGAGGTTTGGCAGACCATGGGCTGGGGCGCCATCCTCTACCTGGCGGCCCTTACCCGGGTGGACGAGTCCCTGTATGAGGCGGCCCGGATTGACGGCGCGAACCGCTGGCAGCAGACCTGGCATGTGACCCTGCCTGCCATCCGGCCCACCATCATTACCCTGCTGATCCTTAACATCGGCACGTTCATGGCTGTGGGTTTCGAGAAGATCCTGCTCATCTACAACCCGCTGAACTACGAGACCTCCGACGTCATCTCCACCTACCTGTACCGGGTGGGCCTGGAATCCAGCAACTTCAGCTATGCAGCGGCGATCGGCATGTTCGAATCCGTCATCGGCCTCACGCTGATTCTCTCCGCCAACGCCATTTCCAAGCGGGTCGCAGGAACGAGCCTCTGGTGAAGGGGGCAACTGTGAAAGGGACTGCCGTGAAAGCAACCGGCGTGAAAGCAGCACCAAAGGACACCGGTGTCCTGATTAAGGACATGAAGGTTTCACGAAGCATGCAGGTGTTCCGCGTGGTGAACCTGGCCTTCCTGCTGGTGGTGGTGTTCCTGACCGTGTATCCGTTCCTGAACATCCTGGCGCAGAGCTTCTCCAGCGAGGGGTTCATCAACGCCGGCCAGGTCAACCTGTTCCCCATGGGCTTTAACACCGAGACGTACCAGCTGATCCTGGCCGACTCGACGTTCTGGCGGAACTACGGCAACACGGTCCTGTACACGGTGGTGGCAACAGCCATCTCGATGGTGCTCACCACCAGCTTCGCCTACGCCATTGCCAAGAAGGACCTGAAGGGCCGCAGCGTGTTCATCGGCATCGCAGTGTTCACCATGTTCTTCAACGGCGGACTGATCCCCAACTATGTGCTCATCACCTCGCTGGGAATGCGGGACACCCTCTGGGCCGTGGTGCTGCCCAATGCCATCAGCGTCTTCAACCTGCTCATCATGAAGTCCTTCTTCGAGAACATGCCGCGGGAACTGGAGGAAGCGGCGGCCATTGACGGCCTCACCCAGTACGGCGTGCTTTTCAAGGTGGTCCTGCCCCTGAGCAAGGCCATCGTTGCCACCATGGTCCTGTTTTACGCCGTAGCCAACTGGAACTCCTGGTTCCAAGCGTTCCTTT
Source organism: Arthrobacter sp. SLBN-122 (assembly GCF_006715165.1). Classification (NCBI taxonomy): domain Bacteria; kingdom Bacillati; phylum Actinomycetota; class Actinomycetes; order Micrococcales; family Micrococcaceae; genus Arthrobacter; species Arthrobacter sp. SLBN-122. Next base: position 2,959,748 of record NZ_VFMS01000001.1, read on the forward strand.
ACCTGGACAACCCGGACCTGTTCCCGGTAACCATCTACCTCCGAAACATGATTGCCGGCGTCACCACGGCAGGCTCTGCCGGCGGTACCGCCGAGAACGTGGGCCAGATCGCCGCGAACATCCAGTCGGTCACCATCGTCCTGACCGTCATCCCCATCCTTTGCGTCTACCCGTTTGTCCAGAAGTACTTCTTTTCGGGCGTCATGCTCGGCTCCGTCAAGGAATAACCCGTTATGAAAGGAAAACCCATGATCCGCAGACGAGATTTCCTCGGCCTGTCCGCGCTCGCAGCCTTCGGCCTGGTGATGGCGGGGTGTGACTCCGATTCCGGCAGCAAGGCCGACACCTCCAAGGCCCGCAATGGCGCGATGGACAGCTTTGGGCTGGGGGATACGTTCAAGGCGACGACCCCGCTGAGCTTCACCTTTCTGTTCAGTGACCAGCCCACCTATCCGTACAAGAAGGACTGGCTGCTGTTCACCAAGATGGCCAGCGACAACAACGTCACGCTGGAACCCACCATCGTCCCCAACAGTGACTACGAACAGAAGCGCAGCCTGCTCATCAGCTCCGGCAAGGCTCCGGAGATCATCGCCAAGACATACCCGGGGCAGGAGAGCGCATATGTGTCCTCCGGCGCCGTCCTTCCGGTCAGTGACTACGTGGACCTCATGCCGCACTACCAGGACAAGATCAAGAAGTGGAAGCTGGAACCTGAGATCGCGGGCCTCACCCAGCAGGACGGCAAGTACTATGTCCTGCCCGGCCTGCACGAGGAACTTTGGCCGGACTACACCCTGGCCTTCCGGACCGACATACTGGAAAAGGACGGCATTGCCGAGCCCAAGACCTGGGACGAGTTCCGTGAGGTGCTGCGCAAACTCAAGAAGAACCATCCCGACGTGGTGCCGTTCTCCGACCGGTTCAACGGCAACAGCGTGCTGAATATTGCCGGTACCGCGTTTGGCACAGTCGCAGGATGGGGCCTGGTGGACGGCTTGACGTTCGATGAGGGCAAGAAGGAATTCGCCTTCGGTGCCGGCAGCAGCCAGTTCAAGGACCTCGTGACCTACTTCAACTCCCTGGTCTCAGAGGGCCTGATGGACCCGGAAAGCTTCACCCAGACCGATGACGCTGCCATCCAGAAGTTCACGTCCGGCAAGTCGTTCGTTATCAGCGCCAACTCCCAGAACGTCATCACGTACCGCACCTCGATGGAACAGTCGCTGGGCAAGGGCAACTTCGCCGTCCGCAAGATCACGGTGCCCGGTGGTCCGGCCGGCGACATCATCGGCGGCTCCCGGCTGGAAAACGGCATCATGCTGAACTCGTCCGTCAAGGACAAGGACAGCTTCGTGGCGCTGATGCAGTACATCGACTGGCTGTTCTACAGCGACGAAGGCCAGGAGTTCGCCAAGTGGGGCGTGCAGGGCACCACCTACAACAAGGAAGGGGGCAAGCGCGTCCTGGCCAAGGACATCAACTTCCAGGGTCTGAATCCGGCGGGAACCAAGGACCTGCGCGTGGATTACGGTTTTTCGGGCGGCAACTTCGCCTACGGCGGCACCACGGACCTGCTCCAGTCCACCTTCAACGAGGAGGAGCTGGCATTCCAAAAGGCCATGAAGAGCAAGAAGCCCAGGCCCGTTGCCCCTCCCGTGCCGTTCAGCGACACTGATCGGGAACAGGCAACACTGACCCTCACGCCCCTGAAGGACCACGTCAAGCAGAACACCCTGAAGTTCATCACGGGCCAGCGAAGCCTCTCCGAATTTGACGCCTACGTCAAGGAGCTGGACAGCAAGGGCATGGGCAAGTACGTAGAGTTGGCCAACAAGGCCTACAAGGCATACGCCGACAAGAAGTAGGGCGTACGACGGCGGCCGCGGGCTGTCAGCAGTGACCGAAAGGCAGTCAGTGGTTCAGAAGAAGGCGGAGTACGGTGCCGGCCCCCTGTTCAGGGCGGCCGGCACCGTGGCCGGCGTGATGATGGGCTCGGCCCTGCTGGTGCTCGCCAACGCACTGCTGCTGGTGGCACTGCCCGCGGTGCCACTGGTTGGGGCATTGTTGCCCGTCGTCGCCCTCCTCCCGGCGGGACCGGCCCTGGTCGCATGCATGTATGCGTTCAACCGGCTGCTGGCCGGGCAGGAGACTGCGGTGTACCGGGACTTCCTGCGGGGCTACCGGATGAATGCCGGCCAGGCCGTCAAGATCTGGACGCCGTACCTGCTGGTCCTGGCCGTGGTCGGCGTCAACCTGGCAGGGCTGCCCTTCCTGCTGGGTCCTGCCAATCCCGTCGAACCGGCCCTGCGGCTGGCGTTGCTGGTCCTCGGACTGCTCGTGGCCACCGCGGGCCTGAACGCGCTGCTGCTGTTGTCCCGCTTTTCGTTCCGAACCAGGGACCTTTACCGTCTGTCCCTGTACAGCTTCAGTGCAAGCAAACGCGTCTCCTTGGGCAACGCCGGCATCCTCTTCCTGGCCGCAACCCTGCTGCTGATGACCACCACGTACCTGCTCCCCGTCCTCGGCGGCGCGGTGGTGTTCCTGGTGTGCCTGAACTCCCGGCCGCTGCTGCGCCTGGTGGAGGAGAAGTTTACCGCTGCCTAGGACCTATTGCTGCGTCACCGTCACCGGCGTCAGCATCTCCCGCCCGTAACCCACCACGCGGCGCCCGCCTTGCAGGATTACCTCGTGTGTGTGGACGTCTGCGGTGCTGGAGGTTGCAACATGAAGTTTCACCACGCCCGGCGTCACCACCCGCTTCAGGTCCACACCCGTAAATGATGTGCGGTCGGCGTGCACCCTGAACTCCACCCGGGCCGATGCGCCGGAAGCCAGTTCCACCCTGGCGTAGCCAATCAGCTCCCGGACCGGCCGGACCACCTCGCCCACCGGGTCCTCCAGGTACAGCTGCACCACTTCGGCGCCGTCGGCCGGGCCGGTGTTGGTCACCTTAAGTGCCACGGCGACGGCATCCGCGGTCGACATGGTGGGCGCACTGGCCGCGTGGTCGGAGAACTCGAACGAGGTGTAGGAAAGGCCGTGGCCAAAGCCGAACAATGGCGAAGGGTCCAGTGCGCTGACACCGGATGGTCCGGCCAGTCGGCTGTGCAGATAGGTGCCTGGCTGTCCGCCGGAGGTTCGAGGTACCGAAACCGGCAGTTTGCCGGACGGGTTCACGGCCCCGGTCAGGACGTCCCAAAGCGCTTCCGCTCCCTCCTCGCCGGGGAAAAAGCCCTGGATGATGGCCCCGGCCCGGTCCGCGAAGTCGCCCAGGGCGTACGGCCGGCCGCTGAGGACCACGACGACGGAGCGTGTCCCCGCAGCCTGGGCTGCGGAAAGCACCTGGTCCAGCATGCGGTGCTGGTCACCGGGTAGTTGAAGGGCCGCTGCGTCATTGCCTTCACCCGATGTGCCGCGTCCGAAGAGGCCTGCGTTGTCGCCCACCACGATCACGCAAGTGTCCACCGAGGCTGCAATGTGGCAGGCCTCCTCAATCTGTTCGTCAGTGATGGTCTCGCAGGTGCCGGTTGCCGCGCTGCGCAATGATCCGAATCGTTCCCTGCCGGCCGCGGCCACGGTGGGAACCCGGATGCCCATGGGTACGTCCGGGTGGGACGCGCCCACATGCGCGTCAAAGGAGTAGCAGCCCAGCATGGCGAACGGATCTTCCGCCAGTGGCCCCACCACGCCAAGTGATGCCAGCGCCTGGGCGGGCAGCGGGAGGCTTGGACCGCCGTCGTGCATCCTGTTGGTCAGCAGCACCAGGGACTGGGCGGCCATCTCGCGGGCCAAAACGCGGTTGCCGGCCGGGTCCAGGTCGATGGCTCCGGATGCAAGGACCGGGGGAGCGGGGTCAAAATCCGGTGCGAGCAGCCCGGCCTCCTGCTTCTGCCGCAGCACGCGGCGAAGGGCGGTGTCCACCAGGGATTCGGAAACCTCGCCGGACCGCACGCGTTCCAGCAGTGGCCTGCCGTAACAGTTCACCGTTGGCAACTCCACGTCGACGCCAGCTGTGAGGGCAAGGGCAGCTGCCTCCCCCGAATCGGCGGCCACGCCGTGGGTTACGTTCAGGAAAGCGACGCCGAAGTAGTCCGCCACCACCGTGCCGGCGAATCCCCACTCCTCGCGCAGCAGCGAGGTGAGCAGGGCGCGGTTGGCGGCTGCAGGGATGCCGTCGGTGTCCGTGTAGGCATGCATCACAGAGCGGGCGCCGCCATGTTTGAGTGCCATCTCGAACGGTGGGAGCATCACGTCCGCCAACTCGCGCGGGCCCATGGACACTGGAGCGTGGTTCCGTCCGGCACGCGAAGCGGAATAGCCGACGAAGTGCTTGAGCGTTGCCACGATCCCGGCCCCTTCCAGGCCGGAGACATAGGCGCTGGCCACCGTGCCCACCAGATAGGGGTCCTCGCCGATGGTTTCCTCCACGCGGCCCCAGCGCAGGTCGCGTACAACGTCCAGCACGGGAGCCAGTCCCTGGTGGACTCCAAGCGCCCGCATCTGCTCACCGATCAGCCCGGCCATCCGCCGCACCAGCGACGGGTTAAAGGTGGCGCCCCACGCCATCGGGACGGGGAAAGCGGTGGCCTTCCATGCAGCCAGGCCGGCCAGGCATTCCTCATGCACCTGGGCAGGGATCCGGAAACGGGAGGCAGCCATGATCTGTTCCTGCGCTGCGGCAAGCCGCCGGGCGCCCTCAAGTGGTTCCAAAGGGACTGTGCCGTACATCCGCGTGATCTGCCCTAGCCCCGACGCGATCATCTCCTCCCAGGAGCGGGAATCTCCGGCCATCTCGTTCTGCAGCGGCGCCACAGAGTCCCCGTCCGTGGACGCGTTGACCCACACGCCTGCCAATTGGGCCAGCTTCTCCTCCAAGGTCATGTGAAGGACGAGATCATCAATGGAGGGACCTTGGGCGTGTTCACCGGGGTTCTTGCCGACGGTTGGTGAGGGGATGACGTGCTTTTCGGCGGCACCGCTGGTCACGGGCGTCTCCTGTTCGTAGGACTTTTCTAAGAAAGTATCAGAAACTTAATGTTAGTTTCTAGGTGTAAAGGCATTGACCCGTACCCAAAAAAGCTCCTACGTTAGACAGCGGAACCGGTGAAAAAGGCAGAAATGGCCAGTGAAACTTTGAGAACCGCTTGGAAAGTTTCCATTCCCTATTGAGGCAAGTGAGCCGGCACCTTCGGACCTACCAACATTCACTGCAACGACGGAGAGAACATGCGGACGTACAGAGTGGCCATTGTCGGAACCGGCGGGATTGCGGCGGTCCATGCGGACAACCTGGACCGGACGGACGGCCGGGCACAACTCGTGGGCGCCTGCGACGTGGACCAGGGACGGTTGGACGCGTTCGCGGAGAAGCACGCCATCCCAGGCACCTACCTGACCCTGGGCGGCCTTCTGGCAGAGGCCAGGCCGGACATCGTCCACCTCTGCACTCCGCCCATGTTCCACATCGACCAGGCCATGGAATGTCTCGAGGCAGGCGTCCACGTCCTATCCGAGAAACCCCCGGCGCTGAGCCTCGCGGACTTCGACCGGCTTGAGACCGCACAGGCAAAGGGCGGAGCGCAGTTCTCCTGCGTATTCCAGCACCGTTTCGGAGATGCAGCAGCCGCGGCGAGGCAACTTATTGGTGGAAATGAGTTCGGCCGTCCCCTGGTGGCACGATGCGACACACTCTGGTATCGGCCGGACAGCTACTGGGACCTGCCCTGGCGGGGTACCTGGAACGCCGAAGGCGGAGGACCCACCATGGGTCACGGCATCCACCAGTTCGATCTGCTCCTGCACCTGCTGGGGCCATGGGAGGAAGTGACCGCCGTCGCCGCCCGGCAGGCGCGGGCCACCTCCACGGAGGACCTGTCGGCCGCCATTGTCAGGTTCCGTAACGGTGCCGTGGCCACCATGATCAACTCGCTGCTCTCGCCCCGGGAAACCTCCGACATCCGGATCGACTGCGAGTTCGCAACCGTGGAACTGAGCCACCTCTACGGCTACAGCACAGACAATTGGACCATCACCGCGGCGCCGGGCCATGAGGACCAGGTCGCAGGAGCCTGGAACGGCGTGCCCCTGGAACGCGGAAGCGGACACTCGGCGCAGTTCCTGGCCATGTATGACGCGCTCGACGCCGCACTCCCACTCCCGGCCGGCTCCGCCTCCGCACGGCAAACGCTGGAGCTCGCGGCCGCTGTTTACGCTTCCGCTTTCACCGGGCGGGCAGTGCGGCGGGGCGAAATTGTTCCCGGCCACCCGTTTTATGGCGGGATGGACGGCGACGGGATGGGCACCCATGTGTTGGACGCCACCGCACTTAACCGACCCGCCGTCGACGCCGCTGTCTGAACCCACACCAAGGAGCCACCAGCATGACCACCCCCACGTCAACCGCACGATCTTCCGTGTCCCCTGCCGGGCTCGGTTTCGAGGACGATGGAACTGCCCTGACCGTCACCGCCAGCGGCCGGCCCATCGCCACCTACACCTACAAGCCGAAGGACGAACAGTACGAGAGCCCCCGGCCGTTCTTCCACCCGCTCACCACCCTGGGCGGGGACGTGGTGACCATTTCACGCCCCTGGGACCACGTCTGGCACAAGGGACTCTCCTGGGCACTGCCCAATGTGGGTAAGCACAACTTCTGGGGCGGGGCCACCTACACACGCGCCACTGAGTACGCCAACCTGGACAACAACGGCGCCATGACCCATGGGTCCTTTACGGGCATCGACCAGTCCGGCGCCGGCATTACGGCGTCGGAATCCCTGACCTGGACCTCACAGGAAGGGGAACCGGTAATCAAGGAGAGCCGCCGGTTCAGCTTCCAACTGCTTGAGGACACGGTGACGGACGGCAGCGAAACCGAAGGGGCCTACGCCATCCTCTTTGAGACCAGGATGAGCAATATCTCCGGCGAGGAGATCCGCATCGGCAGCCCCACCACGGAAGGCCGGCACAACGCCGGATATGGCGGCCTCTTCTGGCGGGGCCCCCGGTCCTTCACCGGCGGCGTGTTCCGCAACAAGGAGGCCACCGGTACGGATGAATTCATGGGCACCCGCTCACCGTGGATCGCCTTCACGGGCAAGCATGACCTCACATGCAGGTCCTCCACCATCGCGTTCGTGGAGGACGGCACCAACCCCGGTGCACCCAATCAGTGGTTCGCCAGGTCGTCCATCTTCGCCTGCCTGGGATCGGCCCCCTTCTTCAGTGAGGAGGTGCCCCTCCACGAGGGGGCGCCGTTGACGTACCGCTACGCCGTGGTGATTGCCGACGGCGGCGTGGATGCCGACCGCGCCCAGGCGCTGGCGGATGCTGCACAGGCAGCGCTTCGCAGCTGGGCGTAGAGCATGGGCTCCACTTTTCCCGGTGCAACGGGGCTCTCCGAGATCAGCATTTATGACTGGCCGGGCGCTGACGGCGCCGCCGGCGGGTCGCCGCACGTGCATACCGCCTCAACCGAGGCATACGTGGTGCTGGAAGGTGCCGGGCGGCTGGAGACGCTGGATTCACGTGGCTTCACGTCCATCCCCTTGGTTCCGGGCGTGGTCCTTTGGTTCACTCCCGGCACCGTGCACCGGGCCATCAATGATTCGGGCAACCTGAGGGTCCTGGTGGTCATGCAGAACGCGGGGCTGCCCGAGCACGGTGACGCCGTGATGACCTTTCCGCCCGAGCACCTCGCGGACGCGGAAACCTACCGTCGTGCGGCGGCTTTGGAGCAAAAAGATACCGACGTAGGACTCGCCGCAGGGGAGGAAGCCGCGCGCCGCCGTCGTGATTTGGCGCTCGAGGGCTACTTTGCGCTGAAGCAGGCCGTGCTTGCCTCCGGCCCGGCAGCCCTCGCGGAGTTCCACGCAGCGGCAGCCCGGCTGGTGGCTGACAGGACCGGGACCTGGGGCGAACTGCTCGCCGGGGGAGCAGCCCGTCAGGCGGAGGTCACCCGGCAGCAACTGGCTTCCCTGGACTTGGCAGAAAGTGCCTATCTGGGGAACGCGCGAACTACGATGGGAAAACGGGAAAACCGCAGAATTTACGGCATGTGCGGCCGGATCCAGACGTGGGAACTTTCCGATAACTAGCACCGGGCGCATGACCCGGGTGAAAGGGCGGTTTCCGTGGTGAGCAAGCAGGACACCAGGCGCGCGACGATCAGTGAGATCGCACGTGAGGCAGGGGTTTCGGTTCCCACTGTGTCCAAGGTGCTGAACGGGCACGCCCATGTGGCGGCCGAGACCCGGGCCCGGGTGGAGGAGATCATCGCACGGCGCGACTATGCCCGCCGCCCCGCCAAACGCAGGCAGAAAGCCGGCCTGGTGGATCTGGTGTTTCCGGGACTGGGCTCGGAGTGGGCGCTGGAGATCATCGAGGGTGTGGAACGCGTGGCACAGGACGCGGGCTACGGAACCGTGGTGAGCAGCCTGAACCTGGACGGCTCGCGCATCCGGCCCTGGCTGGCCAACCTAGCGGAGCGGAAATCGGACGGGCTGCTCATGGCCGTCTACCAGCTGGACGCCAAGCAGATCCAGCGCGTCAAATCCCTGGGAATACCCGTGGTGCTGATCGATCCCGTCGGCCAGCCCGGACCGGACCTGATGACTGTAGGCGCCGCGAACTGGGAGGGCGGCTACTCGGCCACGGACCACCTGCTGCAATTGGGGCACAAACGGATCGCCATGATTGGCGGCCGCGAGGACCTGCAGTGCAGCAGCGCCCGCGAAGACGGCTACATCTCGGCACTGCGGCGCGCGGGCATAGCCCTGGACCCGGCGTTGATGGTTCCCGGCGACTTTTCCATCGAGGCGGGGGAGGCAGCCACGCGCAAACTCCTGGAGCTACCGGACCGGCCGACGGCGATTTTCACCGGCAATGACGACCAGGCCCTCGGTGCCTACCGGGCTGCGCGCTCTGCCGGGCTGCGCATTCCGGAGGACCTGTCCGTCGTCGGCTTTGACGACATTCCGGCTGCCGAGTGGATCGAACCCGGACTGACCACCATTAGGCAGCCAGTGGTTCAGATGGCCGAAACCGCCATGCGGGCCCTGCTCCGGCACCTGGATGGGGACGAGGAACTGCCACAGCGGATCGAACTTGGCACGGAGCTGGTAGTCCGGGGCTCCACAGCGCCGCCGGCCAAAAAGTAGCCAGCCCCTCCCGACGCCCGCTCACTTTTGGCAGCGTTTCCGCCGACGCCCGCGCACTTTTTGGGCAGCCGCATCTATGGTTTGTGTACGTCCCGGATGTCCGGCGGTGTCTGGCCCTGCATGACCCAGCGGTTGCCGTCCGGATCGCTGAAGTAGGCGAAGAGGACCCCGCCGAGGTCCTGGATCTCGCTGATGTCCGCGCCCCGCCTGACCAGTTCGGTTCGGACATCGGCGATGTCCGGGACCACCAGCTGCAGCCCTTCCAGGCTGCCCGGTGCCATGGTGGTCATCCCGGTGCCGATGACCACTGATGTGGCCGAACCCGGGGGAGTCAACTGGACCACCCTCATGCCCGGGATGTGCTCCACGTCGTGGTCCAGCACGAAGCCCAGCTTTTCTGTATAGAACGCCTTCGATCTGTCGACATCGGAAACCGGGACCTGGACAACCTCGAGCCGCATCTGCATCCGGCCACTCTATCTTTACGTCCTGTCCCAGGGAATGGCCGGTGCGTAAGCGGGTTTTGGCATTATGAATGCCACAAATTGTTAAGCACTGAAACCGTATTGCGTCGGCCTTTCCTCAAGGTCCCATCAAGACTGGCTGAATGTTGGCCCAGGACGCTTCGGGCAGCCGTTTTCAGCCCGCATCGGCCAATAAACTCATGGCGATGAGTTTGCCGGGCTAAGCAGCAGGCCCGGCAAATGTGGGGTCCCTTTTATGGGGACCCCTCGAAAATGGGGAAAGAATGTCCGACTACGAAACCCTTTCAGGGTTTGTTCCGCCTTCGCCGGCACCGAAGCCGCCGCGGAACCCACGCATTTCAACATTCATTGTTGCCAGCCTCACCGCACTCTTCATGCTCTTGGGATCACTGAGCGGCGGCATCGGCGGAGCCCTGATGTTCCTGGGCATTTCGGCTGCACTCACGGGCCTGTACGTCCTGCTGACAGGGCGGCGTTCCTGGGCCTGGCTCCCGGCAAAACGCAAGGCCGGCGCCGTTGCGCTCGCCGCGTCCTTCGCCCTCTTCATTGGCGGGGCTGTCGCGTTGCCGCACGTCGCCAGCGCGGACTTGAAGGCGGCATCCTCGGGGAGCACCGCGAAGGCAGCGCCCACCAATGCCAGCCCAACCGCAACAGCCAAGGCATCGCCGTCGTCCACCCCTACTCCCACCGCTGACAGCGGTGGGGAGCCCCTGGACCCGGAGACCCCTTACGTCCTTGCGGCCGGCGTCACCGCCACCGCCCCCAACGCCCAGCCCGCTTACGCCACAAAGGCGACCGAGCTGCTGGCCACCCTTCCCATCAAGGGCCGGGCGCCGAAGACCGGCTATGACCGGGCGCAGTTCGGCCAGGCGTGGGCGGACGTGGACCGGAACGGCTGCGATACCCGCAACGACATCCTCAAACGCGACCTCTCCGGTATCACCTACACGAACAGTGTTCCCTGCAAGGTCCAGACGGGGACCCTGGCCGATCCCTACACGGGCAAGACCATCAGCTTTGTCCGCGGCTCGGGCACCAGCACTGCCGTGCAGATCGACCACGTGGTGGCGCTCAGTGACGCCTGGCAGAAGGGCGCCCAGCAGCTGAGCACGGAGCAGCGGACGGCGTTCGCCAACGATCCGCTGAACCTGCAGGCCACCGATGGTCCCATCAACCAGCAAAAGGGCGACGGCGACGCGGCCACCTGGCTGCCACCGAACAAGGCCTTCCGGTGCGAGTACGTGGCCCGGCAAATCTCGGTGAAGGCAACGTACGGGCTGTGGGTCACGCAGGCGGAGCACGACGCTATGGCGCGCATCCTTGGCGACTGCTCCGGGCAGCTGGCCCCGACGAACCAGCAGGCTCCGGCTCCCGCGCCGGCAGTGGCTGAACCGGCTCCTGCCGCGGTTGCTCCTGCTCCCGCACCGGTTGCTCCTGCACCGGCTCCGGTCGCACCCGCTCCTGCACCCGTTGCACCCGCCCCCGTCGCGCCAGCTCCGGTGGCACCGGCGCCAGTGGCACCGGCACCTGCCGCCGCTTACTACGCCAACTGCGCTGCGGCGAGAGCTGCCGGTGCTGCGCCGCTCTACGCCGGCCAGGCCGGCTACCGGTCCGCCCTGGACCGTGACTCCGACGGCATCGCCTGCGAGTAGGCCCACCTTGTCCGGATTCTCCGGACGCACCTTTACCACCATCACGCATTCCTAGGGGGAATCATGAAAGTAAATCCCAGTCCTGCACTCACCAGGATGAACAAGACGCTGGCGCTGGCTGTGCTGGCCGGCCTGATGCTGACGGGTTGCGGCGGCAAGGAAGCGGCAACTCAGACCACCGCAACGGCAACCGCTGTGGCTGCGGTTGCGGAGAATGTTGCCGTTCCCGGCGTAACCGGCCTGACCCTGGACAAGGCCACGGAGCAGCTGGAAAAGCTCGGGTTCAAGGTTGAGGCTGTGGACACCGTCAAGGGCAAGTCGATCGTCCTCAAGAAGAACTGGGAGGTGACAACCCAGGACCCCGCCAACGGTACACAGGCCGCGAAGGGCTCCACCGTGCATCTTGGTGTCAGGAACCTCGACGACGTGGCCGCTGAGAAGGCTGCTGCCGAAAAGGCCGCAGCTGCCAAGATTGCGGCCGAGAAGGCTGCAGCCGATCAGGCAGCCGCGGCGAAGGCTGCCACTGAGAAGGCCGCAGCGGATAAGGCTGCTGTGGACCAAGCCGCTGCCGATCAGGCTGCCGCCGCAAAGGCTGCAGCTGACCAGGCCGCGCGGACCGCGGCTGCTCAACAGGCAGCGCAGGCACCAGCACCAGCGCCGGCAGCTGTGGGAGGCGCAACGCCCGGGGCCTTTTGTTCACCTACGGGATCGGTGGCGCTGAGCAGCAAGGGAGTTACCTACACCTGCAAGCCGTCTGCTACGGATTCACGTTCACGGTGGCGGCAGTAGCTGAACCAGCTAAGACGAGCCGCGGTGCCTCCTTTTGGGTGGTGTCCGCGGCTCGTCCAGTTTAAGAACTACTGCAGGACAGGAAGCCCCGGAGGGGGAGAAACGGGGGCCAGGCGTTCTGTGCTGCAGCACACAGAAGGGAATTACGACGGCGGGAGGTGGCTGGGAGCTTCAGTGAGCGTTCCTGCCCCGGAATTCCGCGGAATTTGAGTCACCAGGGGTCGATTTGCGGTGGGGGTTGTGTGCGGGTATTGTTTTCTGAGTCGCCGCCGCTGAAGCGGAAAGATAGCGGCCAACCCCCTTACCAGACAGCCTGAAAATGGTTCGCCTCTTGGCGTGCCGGACGTGGGTGGGGCCGGTTTCAGAGTAGAGAAGATCGCGGAAACGCTGATTTGCGAAGCTCCTTGAAACCGGGTAAGTTTGGAAAGTTGCTCCGGAGCGATCCTGAACGGAATGTTTGGGTGGTGCCGGGTGTGTCTGTTGTTTGAGAACTCAATAGTGTGCCAAGTTTGTTGATACCGATTTTTTATAAAATTGGTTGAATTTGCTGTGCCGCCACCTCGTGGTTGGCATGGTTTTTACAGCTGGTTTCAAATTTTGTGCAGCCGTGGTCGCCGTTATTTCCGGTGGTTGTGGTTGTGTCTGTTTTACTTCAACGGAGAGTTTGATCCTGGCTCAGGATGAACGCTGGCGGCGTGCTTAACACATGCAAGTCGAACGATGAAGGGAGCTTGCTCCTGGATTAGTGGCGAACGGGTGAGTAACACGTGAGTAACCTGCCCTTGACTCTGGGATAAGCCTGGGAAACTGGGTCTAATACCGGATATGACTGACTATCGCATGGTGGTTGGTGGAAAGCTTTTGTGGTTTTGGATGGACTCGCGGCCTATCAGCTTGTTGGTGGGGTAATGGCCTACCAAGGCGACGACGGGTAGCCGGCCTGAGAGGGTGACCGGCCACACTGGGACTGAGACACGGCCCAGACTCCTACGGGAGGCAGCAGTGGGGAATATTGCACAATGGGCGCAAGCCTGATGCAGCGACGCCGCGTGAGGGATGACGGCCTTCGGGTTGTAAACCTCTTTCAGTAGGGAAGAAGCGAAAGTGACGGTACCTGCAGAAGAAGCGCCGGCTAACTACGTGCCAGCAGCCGCGGTAATACGTAGGGCGCAAGCGTTATCCGGAATTATTGGGCGTAAAGAGCTCGTAGGCGGTTTGTCGCGTCTGCCGTGAAAGTCCGGGGCTCAACTCCGGATCTGCGGTGGGTACGGGCAGACTAGAGTGATGTAGGGGAGACTGGAATTCCTGGTGTAGCGGTGAAATGCGCAGATATCAGGAGGAACACCGATGGCGAAGGCAGGTCTCTGGGCATTAACTGACGCTGAGGAGCGAAAGCATGGGGAGCGAACAGGATTAGATACCCTGGTAGTCCATGCCGTAAACGTTGGGCACTAGGTGTGGGGGACATTCCACGTTTTCCGCGCCGTAGCTAACGCATTAAGTGCCCCGCCTGGGGAGTACGGCCGCAAGGCTAAAACTCAAAGGAATTGACGGGGGCCCGCACAAGCGGCGGAGCATGCGGATTAATTCGATGCAACGCGAAGAACCTTACCAAGGCTTGACATGAACCGGTAAGACCTGGAAACAGGTCCCCCGCTTGCGGTCGGTTTACAGGTGGTGCATGGTTGTCGTCAGCTCGTGTCGTGAGATGTTGGGTTAAGTCCCGCAACGAGCGCAACCCTCGTTCTATGTTGCCAGCACGTGATGGTGGGGACTCATAGGAGACTGCCGGGGTCAACTCGGAGGAAGGTGGGGACGACGTCAAATCATCATGCCCCTTATGTCTTGGGCTTCACGCATGCTACAATGGCCGGTACAAAGGGTTGCGATACTGTGAGGTGGAGCTAATCCCAAAAAGCCGGTCTCAGTTCGGATTGGGGTCTGCAACTCGACCCCATGAAGTCGGAGTCGCTAGTAATCGCAGATCAGCAACGCTGCGGTGAATACGTTCCCGGGCCTTGTACACACCGCCCGTCAAGTCACGAAAGTTGGTAACACCCGAAGCCGGTGGCCTAACCCCTTGTGGGAGGGAGCTGTCGAAGGTGGGACTGGCGATTGGGACTAAGTCGTAACAAGGTAGCCGTACCGGAAGGTGCGGCTGGATCACCTCCTTTCTAAGGAGCACCTACAAATCGTTCATGCCGCGTATGTGGTGGTGGGGGTTTGTCAGGAAGCAAAGCCCGTTGCGCAGACGCAAGTTCTGCGGCGGGTGCTCATGGGTGGAATATCAACAAATAGCGGCCGCGTTGTTTTCTTCTTGTCCTAGTACGAGCCAGTGATGGTTCTGGAACGGTGGGGGAGTGATGGCATGGTTTAGTGTTTGGCACACTGTTGGGTCCTGAGGCAACAGGGCCATGGGGGGTTTGTTCTCCTTGTGGGTTTGTTTGTTTCTGGTTTCCCTGCCATGACGCCTCCGCGCATGCTGGCTCCCTTTTGGGGGTTGTGTGTGGGGGTGTGTGGTGTGGGGTTGTTGTTTGAGAACTACATAGTGGACGCGAGCATCTTGTATAAGAAGCAATTTCCAAGATAATGAACCTGGATCTGGCTGTGTTGTTGATGCCCTTTTGGGGTGTTGGGAGCGTGGTTGGTTTTCATGGTTCTCTCGAGTGTTTTTTGTTTTTGATCTTTGTGGTCAAGTTTTTAAGAGCACACGGTGGATGCCTTGGCATTAGGAGCCGAAGAAGGACGTAGGAATCTGCGATAAGCCTGGGGGAGTCGATAACCGGACTGTGATCCCAGGGTGTCCGAATGGGGAAACCCCGCCAAGCGCGCGAGTGACTTGGTGACCCGTACCTGAACACATAGGGTGCGTGGGGGGAACGCGGGGAAGTGAAACATCTCAGTACCCGCAGGAAGAGAAAACAATAGTGATTCCGTTAGTAGTGGCGAGCGAACGCGGATCAGGCTAAACCGTTCCATGTGTGATAGCCGGCGGGCGTTGCATGGTCGGGGTTGTGGGACTTTCCGTACCAGTTCTGCCGGGCTGGTGGGGTGTGATGTGCGCGCATAGGTGAACGGTTTTGAAAGGCCGGCCAGAGAGGGTGTTAGTCCCGTAACCGTAATGTGTTTGTACCGCCTGTGAGAGTATCCCAAGTAGTACGGGGCCCGAGAAATCCCGTGCGAATCTGTCAGGACCACCTGATAAGCCTAAATACTCCCTAATGACCGATAGCGGACCAGTACCGTGAGGGAAAGGTGAAAAGTACCCCGGGAGGGGAGTGAAACAGTACCTGAAACCGTGTGCTTACAATCCGTCGGAGCCAGTCTGATTCTGGTGACGGCGTGCCTTTTGAAGAATGAGCCTGCGAGTTAGTGTTACGTCGCGAGGTTAACCCGTGTGGGGCAGCCGTAGCGAAAGCGAGTCTGAATAGGGCGTTGCAGTGGCGTGATCTAGACCCGAAGCGAAGTGATCTACCCATGGCCAGGTTGAAGCGACGGTAAGACGTCGTGGAGGACCGAACCCACTTCAGTTGAAAATGGAGGGGATGAGCTGTGGGTAGGGGTGAAAGGCCAATCAAACTTCGTGATAGCTGGTTCTCCCCGAAATGCATTTAGGTGCAGCGTTGCGTGTTTCTTGCTGGAGGTAGAGCTACTGGATGGCTAATGGGCCCTACAAGGTTACTGACGTCAGCCAAACTCCGAATGCCGGTAAGTGAGAGCGCAGCAGTGAGACTGTGGGGGATAAGCTTCATAGTCGAGAGGGAAACAGCCCAGACCACCAACTAAGGCCCCTAAGCGTGTGCTAAGTGGGAAAGGATGTGGAGTTGCCCAGACAACCAGGAGGTTGGCTTAGAAGCAGCCACCCTTAAAAGAGTGCGTAATAGCTCACTGGTCAAGTGATTCCGCGCCGACAATGTAGCGGGGCTCAAGTACACCGCCGAAGTTGTGGATTTCGGATTATAGCTAAGCTGCTTCCTTGTGGAGTTAGTTCAGGCGTCCGGAGTGGTAGGGGAGCGTCGTGTGGGCGGTGAAGTCGCGGTGTAAACCAGCGGTGGAGCCTACACGAGTGAGAATGCAGGCATGAGTAGCGAAAGACGGGTGAGAAACCCGTCCGCCGAATGATCAAGGGTTCCAGGGTCAAGCTAATCTGCCCTGGGTAAGTCGGGACCTAAGGCGAGGCCGACAGGCGTAGTCGATGGACAACGGGTTGATATTCCCGTACCGGCGAAAAACCGCCCATGCTGAGCGGGGGATACTAACTGCCCGAGACCTGCCCGATCACCCTTGTGGTGTGAGGGTTTTGGTGGAGCGCAGGACCTGATCCCGGGAGGCAAGCGTATTAACAGGTGTGACGCAGGAAGGTAGCCGAGCCGGGCGATGGTTGTCCCGGTCTAAGGATGTAGGGCGAGTGGTAGGCAAATCCGCCACTCACGAAGCCTGAGATCTGATGGGACCCCCGTTTGGGGGGATTTGGTGATCCTATGCTGCCGAGAAAAGCATCGACGCGAGGTTTTAGCCGCCCGTACCCCAAACCGACACAGGTGATCAGGTAGAGAATACCAAGGCGATCGAGAGAATTATGGTTAAGGAACTCGGCAAAATGCCCCCGTAACTTCGGGAGAAGGGGGGCCCCAACCTTGAACGGTACTAGCGACCGGGAGGGGATCGGGGCCGCAGAGACCAGGGGGAAGCGACTGTTTACTAAAAACACAGGTCCGTGCGAAGTCGCAAGACGATGTATACGGACTGACTCCTGCCCGGTGCTGGAAGGTTAAGAGGACCGGTTAGCCGCAAGGCGAAGCTGAGAATTTAAGCCCCAGTAAACGGCGGTGGTAACTATAACCATCCTAAGGTAGCGAAATTCCTTGTCGGGTAAGTTCCGACCTGCACGAATGGAGTAACGACTTCCCCGCTGTCTCAACCATAAACTCGGCGAAATTGCAGTACGAGTAAAGATGCTCGTTACGCGCAGCAGGACGGAAAGACCCCGAGACCTTTACTATAGTTTGGTATTGGTGTTCGGAGTGGCTTGTGTAGGATAGGTGGGAGACGTTGAAGCCCGGACGCCAGTTCGGGTGGAGTCATCGTTGAAATACCACTCTGGTCACTTTGGACATCTAACTTCGGCCCGTAATCCGGGTCAGGGACAGTGCCTGATGGGTAGTTTAACTGGGGCGGTTGCCTCCTAAAAAGTAACGGAGGCGCCCAAAGGTTCCCTCAGCCTGGTTGGCAATCAGGTGTCGAGTGTAAGTGCACAAGGGAGCTTGACTGTGAGAGAGACATCTCGAGCAGGGACGAAAGTCGGGACTAGTGATCCGGCGGTACATTGTGGAATGGCCGTCGCTCAACGGATAAAAGGTACCTCGGGGATAACAGGCTGATCTTGCCCAAGAGTCCATATCGACGGCATGGTTTGGCACCTCGATGTCGGCTCGTCGCATCCTGGGGCTGGAGTAGGTCCCAAGGGTTGGGCTGTTCGCCCATTAAAGCGGTACGCGAGCTGGGTTTAGAACGTCGTGAGACAGTTCGGTCCCTATCCGCTGCGCGCGCAGGAAATTTGAGAAGGGCTGTCCTTAGTACGAGAGGACCGGGACGGACGAACCTCTGGTGTGTCAGTTGTACTGCCAAGTGCACCGCTGATTAGCTACGTTCGGATGGGATAACCGCTGAAAGCATCTAAGCGGGAAGCTCGCTTCAAGATGAGATTTCCATACACATTTATGTGTGAGAGGCCCCCAGCCAGACCACTGGGTTGATAGGCCGGATGTGGAAGCGAGGACTAACGACTCGTGAAGCTGACCGGTACTAATAGGCCAACAACTTACACCACACAGATATATACAAACTCTGCTTGCGTCCACTATGTGGTTCCCAACCAACAACCCCCAACACCGGGGAATGGTTGAACGGAACCAACACAATTGAATAACAACACCACAATGTTGTAACCACACAAGTTTCCCACACCCACCAAGGTGTGCGGACAAAGGGTTACGGCGGTCATAGCGTGGGGGAAACGCCCGGTCCCATTCCGAACCCGGAAGCTAAGACCCACAGCGCCGATGGTACTGCACCCGGGAGGGTGTGGGAGAGTAGGTCACCGCCGGACACACATTGAGTAGGACCCTGACAAAGGAATGTCAGGGTCCTACTGCTTTAACCCGACATCCACCCAACAAACCCCCACACCGGCGCCCAGGCAAACCCGCAGGAACTGATGGGGCGTTACAGGAAACCTGCCAAAAGTGAGCGGGCGTCTCGGGGAAGGAACACCCGTCAAAGGGCAGTCACACTCCGTCCCGCGGGCGCCGGGTGTGCATCCGGGAGTATCGGCGCGTTAGTCTTGCTGCACCACGTGTGAAACGTGACCTGGGAGCAGCGGGCAGGGTTGTAATGAGCTGACCATCCGCCCCGAGCCCAAGGAAACCGATGCGCCAGCAGTCCACCACCTGCCCCTCAGACCCTGCACCGGCAGGAGAACCCAGCACGCTTCGGCCCCGGAGGAAGCGGACCAGGCATCCACGGCTGGCGGTGGGGGACCGGGTCCGGTTCGCCGAAGGAACATTGGCCGGCACGGGCGTGGTGGATGCCGTCACGTCCGACTACTCCATCATCTGGGTGTGGACGGACGAAGGCCAGGGCCGCCGGATGTTCCTGCAGGGTTACGGAAGCATCGTGTCCGGGCTGCCACACGAATCCGCGGCCGCGGACGAGGACATTTACAGCAGCTGAACGTCCTCCTCAGGCCAGTACTCCTGAATGCCGGCAGCGGCGTCCCGCAGCCGCCCGCCGTCGAGCGTTACCGAGGTTTCCGCCAGGCCGAAGTCCGTCCACTGCGCAACCAGCCGGAGGTCGCCGGCAGGGGGAAGGGGCCACAGCCAGAGCGTCCCGGTGCCCGAGAACTCGTCCTCGCCGCCGCTGCCGCCGCCATTGTTCAGCGCCAGGACGGGTGGCTCCGGCTGCTGGTCACGTTCAATGAAGACGTGGGGCCCCAGAGCGCCGGTGCTGGCTGTGGAACCATCGGGGAACTGGACGCCGAACATCAGGCCGGTCTGCTGCCCACTGCCGCGGCGGATGCCCATCCCCGGCTGGAAGAACAGGTGCTGAAGGTCGGCCCAGTCCTCGTCGGATTGACTGCTGCGGCGGAAGAGCCAGGACAGGCTGAATACGCAGCCGGTGGAGAATACGTCCGCGCTCTTGATTGCCAGCACCATCCCCGGGGTCCGGGAGACAAACATGCCCACGTGCACCACGGCCGGCAGTTCGTAGGCCGGAGCGGCGGCCCAGGGCGGCGGGACGTACCGCTGTGAGCGCGGCCGGGGTGGCAGGGGAGGGACGGGAAAGTCCTGGAAGAACGTCATGATGGTCCTTGGGTCCGCTGGCTGCGACCGACCAGTGGAACGGCGGCAGCGCCGCCGTGGATCCCCCAATCCGTCCTTACCGGGCCAGTCTAGCCCTCCGTGTTTGCGTGCCGGCCGTTTGACGTTCGGGACCGGGACGGGGGCGACTCGCCCAGGGAGGACTGCCGCCGTTGGTGGGAGAATGGACCCAGGACAACTGCCACGGGGCCGGCCCGGCACCGGCATGTCCGGCTCAGCTAAATAGGAGGGGATCCTGATGGACCCCACCATTATTGTTCTCGTCGTTCTCGTCGTCCTGCTGCTCATCGTGGCGAAAATGGCCATCCGGATCGTACGCCAATATGAGAAGGGCGTGCTCTTCCGGCTTGGCAGGGTGGTGGGCATCCGGGATCCTGGCCTGCGGCTGATCATCCCGGTCATTGACCGGCTGCCGCTGGTCAGCCTGCGGATCGTCACCATGCCCATCCAGTCTCAAGGCATCATCACCCAGGACAACGTGAGCGTGGACGTGTCCGCGGTTGCCTATTACCGGGTTGTGGACGCCGTGAAGTCCGTCATCGCAATCGAAAATGTGGCCGCGGCGATTGACCAGATAGCCCAGACCACATTGCGCAAGGTCGTGGGCCGCCACACGCTGGACCAGACCCTGTCCGAGACCGAACGGATCAACGTCGACATCCGTGAAATCCTTGATGTTCTGACGGTCGAATGGGGTGTGGAGGTAACCCTGGTGGAATTGAAGGACATCCAGCTGCCCGAAAGTATGAAGCGCGCCATGGCCCGCCAGGCTGAGGCGGAGCGTGAAAAGAGGGCGAAGATCATCGCCGCCGAAGGCGAAGCCATCGCCGCTGCAGCCCTTGGTGACGCCTCCGACACCATGATGGCCCACCCGCTGGCGCTGCAGCTGCGCAACCTGCAGTCCCTGGTTGAAATCGGCGTCGACAAGAACACCACCGTGGTCTTCCCGGCCCCGCTCATGAGCACCATCGGCGAGCTCTCAGCATTCCTGGCCCGCGAAAGCCAGGCCGCGGCCTCCGGCGGCAAATCACCGGTGAAGGCGGCCTGACCCGTACAAGCCCAGCACCAGGAGGACGCTAAGGTCATTTCATGACCACTGCTGCTCTACGTCCTGTCTACTTCCTGTCGGACAGTACCGGCATCACCGCGGAAACCCTGGGGAATACGCTGCTGACGCAGTTCCCGGTGGACAACTTTGACCGCGTCACCATTCCGTTTATTACCACCCCCGAACAGGCGCGGTCAGTGGTGCGCACCATTGACGGCCTGGCCGCCGCCGGACCCCGGCCCCTGGTGTTTTCCACCGCGGTCAACGGCGAGATCCGGCAGATCCTGGCCGGCTGCAACGCTGTGATCGTGGATCTGATCGGCACCCACGTGGGCGTCCTTGAACAGGCTCTGGGCACACCCGCGAGTGGAGAGCCGGGCCGGGCGCACGGGCTGGGGAACGCCGCGCGCTACCAGTCCCGGATGGCCGCTGTCGAATATGCCATGGAGCACGACGACGGGCAGAGCCTGCGTGCGCTGGAGAAGGCCCAGGTGATCCTGGTGGCCCCGTCGCGCTGTGGGAAAACGCCCACCACCATGTACCTGGCGCTGCAGCACGGGATCTTCGCCGCCAACTTCCCGCTGGTGGATGAGGACTTCCAGCGGGACGGGCTGCCCAAACCGCTGCGGCCTTTCGTGTCCAAGTGTTTCGGCCTGTCCTCCAACCCGCTGCGCCTGAGCCAGATCCGTACGGAACGGCGGCCAAGTTCGCCGTACGCGTCCCTGCGCCAGTGCGGGTTTGAGCTGCGCAGCGCCGAGCAGCTGTACGTTTCGCACCGGATTCCCTACCTGAACTCCGCCACCGTCTCGGTGGAGGAAATGGCCGCCACCATCCTGCAGCGGATGAACCTCAAGCACTAGTGGTTGTTTCACAAACGTGGTGTGGACCACATCATGTGGAAAGTACGCTGCAGACCTGAAACTGTTAGCAGGGTTTTTCTTCCGGCCGGCACTACCGTGGCGGCCGGCATTGCCTACGCCACCCACTGCAAAGGAGCAGCAATTATGACGACAGACGTTCTGTGGTTCTCTGAACTTGGACTTAAGGACCTGGACAAGGTGGGCGGCAAGAACGCCTCCCTGGGCGAGATGGTGCAGAACCTCACCTCCGCCGGCGTCCAGGTCCCGGACGGCTTCGCCACCACGGCAGACGCCTACCGCCGGTTCCTGGCCGATTCGGGCCTGGACCAGAAGATCGCCGACCGGCTCGTCGGACTGGACACCGATGACGTGACGGCCCTGGCCTCGGCCGGCCAGGAAATCCGCGCCCTGGTCCGGGACACCCCGTTCCTGCCCGACTTTGAGGCACAGGTCCGCGAGGCGTACCAGCAGCTGGTGGACAAGCACGCTGGCTCCGCCGACCTGTCCTGGGCGGTTCGGTCCAGCGCCACGGCGGAGGACCTTCCCGATGCCTCGTTCGCCGGGCAGCAGGAGACGTTCCTGAACGTCCGCGGGATCGAGAACATCCTGCAGGCCATCAAGGACGTCTTCGCGTCGCTTTACAACGACCGCGCCATCGCCTACCGGGTGCACCACAAGTTCGAACACGCCGACGTGGCACTCTCGGCGGGCATCCAGCGCATGGTGCGCTCCGACGTCGGCGCTTCCGGCGTCATGTTCACCATGGACACCGAATCCGGCTTCCAGGACGCCGTCTTCGTCACCTCCTCCTACGGGCTGGGCGAAGCGGTGGTGCAGGGCGCTGTGAACCCGGATGAGTTCTACGTGTACAAGCCCGCCCTGGAGGCAGGCCGTCCGGCGATCCTCAAGCGCGGCCTGGGCGAGAAGGCCCTGCAGATGACGTACACCAACAACAGCGAGATCGGCCGCACCATCGACTTCGTGCCGGTGGAGGCTTCCCTGCGGTCGCGCTTCAGCCTGACGGACGACGACGTTGAGCAGCTTGCACGCCACGCCATCGCCATTGAGAAGCATTACGGGCGTCCGATGGACATTGAGTGGGGCAAGGACGGCATTGACGGGGGCCTGTACATCCTGCAGGCCCGCCCGGAAACCGTGCAGTCCCGCCGCGCTCCGGGCAGCCAGAGCCGCTTCCGCCTGAACGCCACTGGCCCTGTACTGGTGGAAGGCCGCGCCATCGGCCAGCGGATCGGCGCCGGCAAGGTCCGGATCCTCACTGCGATCGACCAGATGGCCTCGTTCCAGACCGGCGACGTGCTGGTGGCGGACATGACCGACCCCGACTGGGAACCGATCATGAAGCGCGCCTCCGCCATCGTCACCAACCGCGGCGGACGCACGTGCCACGCGGCCATCATTGCCCGCGAACTGGGGATCCCCGCCGTCGTCGGCACAGGCAACGCCACCGACGCGCTCTCCGACGGCCAGGAAGTCACCGTGTCCTGCGCCGACGGCGAGACCGGGAGCATCTACGAGGGCCTGCTGGACTTCAGTGTGGAGGAGACCGGCGTCACCCAGCTGCCCGAGGCGCCGGTGAAGGTCATGATGAACGTGGGCACCCCGGAACAGGCCTTCACCTTCGCGCAGCTGCCCAACCACGGCGTGGGCCTGGCCCGGCTGGAGTTCATCATCAACCGGCAGATCGGCATCCACCCCAAGGCCCTGCTGAACCTGGACAGCCAGCCGGAGGACGTGGCCGCCGAAATCCGGGAACGGATCAGCGCCTACAGCAGCCCGCGCGACTACTACATCAAGCGCCTGGCCGAGGGCGTGGCCACCATCGCCGCCGCGTTTGCGCCGGAACCGGTGATCGTCCGCATGTCCGACTTCAAGTCCAACGAGTACGCCAACCTGATCGGCGGCCCGGCCTACGAGCCGCACGAAGAGAACCCGATGATCGGTTTCCGTGGCGCGTCCCGTTACCTGGAGCCGTCCTTCCGGGACTGCTTCGACCTTGAATGCGAGGCGCTGTCCTTCGTGCGCAACGAGATGGGCCTGACGAACGTCAAGCTCATGATCCCGTTCGTGCGGACCCTGGACGAGGCGCGGGGCGTCATCGACCTGCTTGCCGAGAACGGGCTCCGCCGCGGCGAGAACGGCCTTGAGGTGATTATGATGTGCGAGCTTCCGTCCAACGCGCTCCTGGCCGACGAGTTCCTGGAATTCTTTGACGGCTTCTCCATCGGCTCCAACGACATGACCCAGCTGACCCTTGGCCTGGACCGGGACTCGGCCATCGTGGCCAACAGCTTCGATGAGCGGGACGCGGCCGTGAAGAAGCTGCTCAGCATGGCCATCAAGGCCTGCCGGGCGCGCGAAAAGTACGTGGGCATCTGCGGCCAGGGCCCCAGCGACCACCCCGACTTCGCCGAGTGGCTGGTGAAGGAAGGCGTCAACTCCATCTCCCTGAACCCGGACACCGTGGTGGACACCTGGCTCCGGCTTGCCGGGGTATCAGAGGATGCGTCCGACGTCGTGGAGGTTGCCGCTGCCGTCTGACCGGTAACGCTGCTGCTTTAGGGGGCGGCTCCGCCACGGCCTAGCGGGTCGTGGCGGAGCTGCCCCTCACTGTTTGGACAATTCAGGAAGCAGCCCCAGCTGGCCAAGAAGCTCCAGCTGGTCGAAATAGGCGTGATGGGTGCTGACCAGGCCTGCGTCCACCGTGGCGACGTCGCAGCTTCGCACCCGGACCCGCCTGCCGGTGGGCGGCAGCGTCCCGCCGGTGGGCCGGCTCAACGGCCCGGTGTTCGTGCCCGCCACGAAGCCCTCGATGATCACCACGTTCCCCGCCTCGTGAGTGGCCAACTGTTCATACCTGACGTCCGGCATCGCCTCCCAGAAGTGGAAGAAGTAGTTGGTGATCGCTTCACGGCCCGCGACCTCGCCTTGGTCAGGGGTCTGGATCACGGCGTCAGCGGCATAGCAGCCTGCCAAGGCGTCCCGGTCCTTTGTATCCATGGCCGTCATCAGCCGATCCATGACCTCGCGTGCCTGTCCCATTGCAGCCTCCCTTGGTACGTCAACGCCGATCCGGGTGCGGCGCCCATGCAAGAAAAGTACGACGGCGCCAGCCACCGCCGCGATCCCCCCACCAGGGGTTTCAGCGGGCTGAAAAAACCCCCGAAATGGGGGATTGCCGCACCGGCCGGCGGGACGATACTGGAGGTATGTGGGAGGAGCGCGCGGAGCGTGCCCGGCGGGAGATCGCGGCCATGGCAGCCGCCGGGATGGACTTGGCCGACCTCTACACCTCCGCGCTCGCCGTCGTGCAGCGGGAGGTGCCGTTCGCGCAGGGGTGCTGGGCCGGCGTCGACCCCGACTCGATGGCGATGACCTCCATTACCAACTGGCAGCCGTGGCCGGTGGGCGGGCACCAGTTTGAGGAGTACTTCCTCCGTTTTGCCCAGTCCGAGTACTCGGGCCGGGAACCCAACACCTTCATGGAGCTGCTGCGGCGGACGCACCCCATCGCCAGGATTTCGGATGCGCCGCACCGGGAGGTGGTCCGTAGTATCCGGATCAACGACCTGCTCAAGCCGCTGGGCCTTGACCATGAGTTGCGTGCCGCGTTCCGGGTGGATGACCTGTGCTGGGGCGTGGGGAGCATTTTCCGCGAAGGCGGCCGCGACTTCACCGACCGGGAGGTGGAATTCCTGGGCGCGGTCACGGCCACCCTGGCTTCGGCCACCAGGGCCGCTGTCCGCGTGGCGCACCCGGCGGGACCGGCCGCCGTCGGCCCTGTCATTGTCCTGGCCGGGCTGCACGGCGACCTGCGCGCGGCCACGCCCGCCGCAGCCTCCTGGCTCGCCACGGTGGAGGATGCCGCGCCCGGCCGCTTCAACCAGACGCTCTATGCGGTGGTGGCACAGGCGCACGCGGCCGCATCGGGGACGGCGCGGGCCAGGATGCGCGACGCCGCGAACAATTGGGTGGTGCTGCAGGCCAGCCGCCTGATCACCGGCGATGACCCCGACCAGATGGTGGTCAGCGTGGAACCGGCAACCACCCACGATCTCGTGGCCCTGCTGCTGATGGCGTTCGGCGTCACCGCGCGGGAACGGGACGTCTGCCTGGAGGTACTGGCCGGAAGTTCAACGGCGGAGATCGCCGGGCACCTGTTCATCTCCCCGCACACGGTGCACGACCACCTGAAGTCTCTCTTCGAAAAGGTGGGCGTCGGCAGCCGGGGCGAGCTGGTGGCCAGGCTCACCGCATGACTGGCACTGACTGAGCGTGTCCTACAGCCGGACACCGTCGTTCACCTGCCTCTGCGCAAAATGGAGCGGCGTCCTGGTGGCCCAGTAGCCGATCATCAGTCCGGCAACGGTGGCGCCCCCGGCGTAGGTGAACAGCGACGTCCAGGACCCGGGCTGGTTGGGAAGGGTTATGGCCGGGACGACGGCGGCCACGGCCAGGAAGATCTCCAGGGCCGGACGCAGGGGGTTTTCCCTGTAATACGGGTGGGCGGCACGGACCAGGCTGATCACCGGAAGGAGGAGCACGGCAGGTGCGAAGAGGAACAGGTAGAAGCCTGTCAGCACCAGGACCAGGGAGCCCACAACCAGCAATCCCAGGAACGTGAGGATCCGGGTTGTGGGCAGTCTCCCTTCTGTGGGCCACCGGGCGAGCAGCACAACCCAGCCCGGGAGCCCCAGCAGCCACAGCCCGCACCAGAAGCCGGTCCCCAGAAGCGCAAGGAGCGCCAGCACCACGCCCGGCAGCAGGAATGCCGCAGTTTGCGCCGGCGACGGCCACTTCCCGGCGGGGCCGAAGATGCAGATGCCCATCAGAAGGTAGGCCGCGCAATACACCGGCGCCAACGCGTCCGCCGGACCCCAGGACAGCCCGAACAGCAGGACCGTCATGGCGATCACCATGATGCACACCGCGGCGAACGTCCAGGGGCGGCCTTCGCGTGTCATGGTCCACACCCTACCCCGGTGCCGGTGCGACCCCGGCGGTCGACGGCGAAGCCCGGCGGCTTAGGCCGTCTTGCGGGCGGTGGCCGGAAGATGCTGCGCGGGGTCGAACTGGTCGAAGGACGATGCGCCGATCACGAAGATGCCCCGCTGGGGGATCCAGAAGTCGCCCAGCCTTGTCTGGTCAGGCAGCGGCTTGGGGCTGCCGAAGTCCTCCCCTGCGAGCATCGCGGAGCTTCGGGAGATGAACCACATGCGCCTGGGTTTGGCCCGGAAACCCTGCCGGTTGGGCACGCTGCCTTCCAGCCCCAGCCGGCCCGCGCTGAGCATCGGCCCGGCGGTTGAGCCCATGGCCTTCAGGAACGCCTTGCTGGACAGGAGCGTGTTGGGCAGCGCCGTCATGACCGCGCTCATGGCACCGGTCAGTGGTGTGGCCTCCAGCTCAACCTTCCACGTCAGGTCCACGTCCCCGGCGATGGACACGGTGAAGGCATTGTCCGCGCTCCAATCAACGCTCATCTGGCACTGGATTGCGCCCTCCAGGGCAGACCCGAAGTAGCGGGCGCAGGACACTTCGGGAGCTGTGTCCGCGTAGATGGTCCAGGAACCGGCGGGCCGGCGCAGCCACACGGACGTGTAGCCGGGGCCGACGCTGGTGACGGGGAAGCGGCGCAGGGCCAGGACGTAGCCGGAACTGAACGGCAGGCCCATCACGCCGTAGCCGGAAAACTGCTCATCGCCTCCCGGCCCAAGTGCGGCATCCCGTTCAGCGTCAATAACCTGCGCCCGGATGCTCTTCATGGCTTCCCGCCTCCGCCTGGATGGTGGGCTGAGTCTACGCCCGGGCCACCGGAGCTACAACGGAAACCCGGGCCCGGAGGGCATGGGCTATGGCCGCGGTTCCGGGGAGCGCCGGTGCCGGTGGTGGAGCTCGTAGTGGTCGAACACGTCCGAGGAGGTGCTTCCCACATGGCCGAACTTTCCCCGCAGGACTTCGGCCAGGTCCTCCAGCGCCGCGTAGAGCATCCGCCCGGCGAACCGAAGCTCAGGGTTGTCGCTGCCCTGGGCGTCCGACGCCAGCTGGTGGGCGTAGGCGATGGTGGCGGGAAGCGAGCCGCGCTGCTCCACCTCGTGGAAGTAATAGCTCTCGTGGAAGGAAAGAAGATCAATGCTGACGGACGCTACGTTTTCCGCCATCGATTCCAGCAGCCCAGCCGCATGCCGGGCCTCCAGCGAGGCGATCCCGGACGGTCCTGCCGCTTCCCGGAACAGGTTCAACTGGTGGGCGAGCGCGCGCCGGCGGCTCAGGGCGGGATAGGTCTGCAGGATCCACGAGACCGTGGCGGTCAGCAGGCCAAAACCGGCCACGGCCTGGAACGCCATTACCAGCCGGAGCAGCGGGTGCGTGGCCACGATCTCGCCAAATCCCGCGGTAGAGAGGGCCACCAGCGAAATGTACAGTGCCTCGGCAAAGTCAGCCTGCTGGGGCACATCCGCTGAGTAGGAGAACCCGTCGGTCAAATGGGGGAGGTACAGCAGCGCCCACCCCACAGCAGCCAGGGCGGCCCACGCGGCGATGACGGCCGCCATCGCCAGCGGCGCGGCCACCGAAGAGGCCCCGCCCCTGAGCTTCCTGGACAGCAGCCAGAACCCGCGCATGATGGTCCGGCCCACCGGACCCGAGCCGTGGGGGTACAGCAGGGTATGGAACACGTCGGCGACCATCAGCAGAATCAGCGCGGAGCCAACCGCCGTCAGGAGCGCGTCCTCAAAGGTCATGCCTCATCTTAAGTGCCCTGGACCGCAGCCTAAGTGCGCAGGACCTTTGGCCGAGGGGTGGGGCATGGCGGAGGGTACGACGGCGGCGCACGGCTTGGGAGCGTCACTGGTTAGGCTGGCGGAATGGACTTTCAGCTTCGCCAGGCCACGCCCGAGGACGCGGAGGCGGTGGTGCTCATGCAGACGCAGGCGCACGAGGAGTGCTACCCGCACCTGCTTTCAGCGGAATTCTTCCGCCGCCGGAGGGCCAGCGTCCCGGAACGGGTGGAGCGCCGGCGTACGTTCCTGGCCACCGACCAGCCGCGGATCCTCGCCCTGGACGCCAACAACCAGGTTGTGGGCTACGCGGACGCGGGGCCGGGCCGGGATGATGACTCTCCTGAAGCGCTCGAACTCTACTCGATCTACACCCTCCGGCACACCTATGGGACGGGCCTGGGGGCAGCGCTGGTGAGTGCCGCCGTCGGCTCCGGCCCGGCCTATCTTTGGGTGGTGGAGGACAATCCCCGCGCCCTGGCCTTCTACATGAAGCAGGGGTTCCGGCCCGACGGCAAGCACAACACCCTTCCGCCCGAGTGGGAGGCGCTGCCGGAATTCCGGCTGGTCCGGCGCGGCCAGCACTAGCCTTTCGGACGAACCCTGTTTACAGTGTGCGGGCCAGGGCCCGGCCCACGGTCAGGCCGGTAAAGAGGCAGCCGCCCAGAAACGTCCCTTCCAGCGCGTTGTAGCCGTGCGCGCCGCCGCCACCGAAGCCGGCAGCTTCACCGGCGGCGTACAGGCCAGGAATGGGAACGCCGTCATGACCGAGGGCCTGTCCGGACAGGTTGGTCTGGATGCCGCCGAGGGTCTTACGCGTGACCACGTGCAGCCGGACGGCAATCAGCGGACCGGCTGCGGGGTCCAGGATCCGGTGCGGCTTCACTGTGCGGAACAGCCTGTCGCCGAGGTAGCGGCGGCTGTTGCGGATACCGGCGACCTGGATGTCCTTGGAATAGGGGTTGCGGATCTCGGCGTCGCGCTCCTCGATCTGCCGCCGGATCAGTGCCTCATCCAGCAGCGGCACGTCCAACAGAGGCTCGTCGGTCAGCGCGTTCATTCCGCGAACCAGTTCCGCCAGGTTGTCCGCCACCACGAAGTCCGCACCTCGCTCCTTGAAGGCTTCGATGGGGGCGCCGGCGCCGCGGCCCAGCCGGGTCCGGAGCAGCAGCTTGAGGTCACGGTTGGTGATGTCCGGGTTTTGCTCCGAGCCGGAGAGGGCGAATTCTTTTTCGATGATGCGCTGGTTGAGGATGAACCAGGAATGGCTGTACTGCTGGAGCCCGGGGGTGGTCCGGAGGAGGCGGAGGGTGCCCAGGGTGTCGTAGCCCGGCAGGCCGGGGGAGGGGAGCCGCCGGCCCAGCGCGTCGAACCAGAGCGGCGACGGGCCAGGCAGGATCCGGATGGCATGGTCCGGCCAGATCGGGTTCCAGTTCTGGATGCCCTCTGTGTAGTGCCACATGCGGTCGCGGTTCACCAGCCGGACGCCCGACTCATCAGCGATGTCCAGCATCCGCCCGTCCACGTGCTGCGGCACCCCGGTGACCATCTTCTGCGGCGGCGTCCCCAGCCGGTCAGGCCACCAGCGCCGCACCTGCTCGTGGCTGCCGCCGATCCCGCCGGACGCGACCACGACGGCCTGCGCCCGCAGCTCGAACCCGCCCACCATATTCCGGTTGGAGGACACACCCCGCGGGGAACCATCAGGCGCCAGCACCACGCCCCGCACGCCGGTGACCGTGCCGCCGTCGTACATCAAAGCGTCTACCCGGTGCCTGAAGAAAAACCGGACGCTGCCCGCCGAAGCAGCCTCCCGGGCCTTGTCCGCAAACGGCTCCGACACGCCGGTGCCGGTGCCCCACGGGACGTGGAAACGGGGGACCGAGTTGCCGTGGCCGCCGGCCCGGCCGTCGCCCCGCTCGGCCCAGCCCACCAGCGGCGTGAACCGGATGCCCTGTTCCCGCAGCCACGCGCGCTTCTCGCCGGCGGCGAACTCCACATAGGCGCGGCCCCACTGCTGCGCCCACTCGTCCTCGGGGTGCGGCCCGGACAGCCGGTCCCACTGCGCGGAACCCTGCCAGTCCTGCCATGCCAGCTCGAAGGAATCCTTAACGCCCAGGCGCCGCTGCATGGGAGTGTCCACCAGGAAGAGCCCGCCCAGGGACCAGAAGGCCTGCCCGCCCAGGTTTGCCGCGTTCTCCTGCTCGACGATGGCCACGCGCTTGCCGGCACGGACCAGTTCATTGCTTGCGACCAGCCCGGCCAGCCCGCCGCCGATGATGATGACGTCCGCGTCCATGCCATACCTGCCCGGGGTTCGAAGCTGCTGTGAATACTGGCCCAAGCTATCGCACGGCTGGGCGTGCCTGTAGCCGCCTGGCCGCGCCCGTTTGTCGCGCTGGGGTGTCAGGATTTTCCCGACTCCGCCGCCAAAACTGGTCCAGTCTGTGCGCCTGGCGTCACGCTGAGCATGCTTTCATGGCAATGCACGACGGCGGGCCCCGGGTTTCCGGGGTTTTGTCCCCGTGGGCGGGGTCAAAGTCTGCTCGGCGTGACGCGGGCCGGTACCTGTACTTCGCTAACCTGTGCCCCGGGCGGCGAGAACCAGCTTCTCGAACGACTCATTCCACCCGTCCCGGTGCAGGGCCAGCCGCTCCTTCGTGAGGAACGGTCCCTGTGAGAGCGCCACCCGTGTGCCGGTTCCGGTGCTGGCGAGGGAGAGGTCCACGACGGTTTCCCGGTCGTCCGGCGCCGGTTCCTCCCACGCGAAGGTGTAGACCAGCCGCCAGGGTGGATCGATCTCCAGGAACTCCCCGGAAAGGTGGAAGGGCTCGCCCTCCGGCGGGGCCATGCGGAACCGGTAGCGGCCGCCCGCCACCAGGTTGACGTCCACTTGGGGGATGCTGAATCCGTGCGGGCCCCACCATTCGGCAAGCCGGGCCGGGTCCGTCAGCAGCCGGAACGTTGCCTCCGGCGGGGACGCCACCGTGCACTCCAGGTTCAGGACCAGGGCGGCGGGTTGCTCACTCATCGTCCCACTCTGCCACCCGCCCCGGCGGGCCGAAAGTGGGGCACCGGGTGCAGGGCTAAACGGGGAGTACATCGGCCAGCCAGCCGCTCGCCGCGCATTTCCTGCCGCTCGGCGCGCCAACAGTACGTTTGCTGATGATTTGCATGATGATTGCCCAAGGTAATGGGCCCGGGTTCAACAGGGCCTTTCGCCTCTGGATCGATCAGACATCGACGTCATCGAGAAGTAAAGGGAATCACCATGGGCTTCCTGGACCGCGACCACTCCATCGCCCCGCCGGGCTTCAACCGC
This sequence comes from Arthrobacter sp. SLBN-122, assembly GCF_006715165.1. NCBI lineage: Bacteria > Bacillati > Actinomycetota > Actinomycetes > Micrococcales > Micrococcaceae > Arthrobacter > Arthrobacter sp. SLBN-122. Next base: position 2,991,238 of record NZ_VFMS01000001.1, read on the forward strand.
TGGCTGGTACCGCCGGCCGCGCTCGCCGTCCATCTCTGCATCGGCCAGGCCTACGCCACCAGCGTGTACAAGACCGCACTGGTCAAGCACTTTGGCGCCAGCCTGACGGAGATCGGGGTGATCTTCTCCATCGCCATCGTGATGCTGGGTCTTTCCGCCGCGGTCATGGGAACCTGGGTGGACACCAACGGACCCCGCAAGGCGATGTTTACCTCGGCGATGTTCTGGGCGGGCGGGTTCCTGATCGGCTCGCTGGGTATCTTCTCGCACCAGTTGTGGCTCGTGTACCTCGGCTACGGGGTGGTGGGCGGCATCGGCCTGGGCATCGGCTACATTTCACCGGTGTCCACGCTGATCAAGTGGTTCCCGGACCGGCCCGGCCTGGCCACCGGCATGGCAATCATGGGCTTCGGCGGCGGCGCGCTGATCGCCAGCCCGGTATCCCAGGCCCTGCTCAGGGCCTACGATCCCAACTCGGGCGGCCAGGGCTGGGTGGCCAGCGGCGACGCCGTGGGGAAGCTCTTCCTGACCCTCGCCGTCGTCTATCTCGCCTACATGCTGTTCGGCGCGTTCACCGTCCGCGTGCCCGCGGACGGCTGGCGGCCCGCCGGGTTCGACCCCGCCAAAGTCAAGGCGGCCAAGCTGGTGACCACGGAAAATGTCTCCGCGAAGAATGCCATCAAGACCAGGCAGTTCTGGTTGGTGTGGGTGGCGCTGTTCTGCAATGTCACGGCGGGCATCGGCATCCTGGAACAGGCGGCGCCCATGATCCAGGACTTCTTCCGGCAGTCCGACGGCAAGTCCCTGGTGAGCGCCGGTGTCGCCGCCGGATTCGTGGGGTTGCTGTCCATCGGCAACATGTCGGGCCGGTTCGCCTGGTCCGCCACCTCTGACGTCACCGGGCGCAAGCGCATTTACATGATGTACCTGGGCGTGGGCGCCGTACTGTATACGGTGCTGGCGTTTGCCGGTTCCTCCGCCACGGCCCTATACGTAATGCTCGCCTTCATCATCATCTCGTTTTACGGAGGCGGGTTTGCCACCGTGCCGGCTTACCTGCGGGACCTCTTCGGGACGTACCAGGTGGGTGCCATCCACGGCCGGCTGCTTACCGCCTGGTCCGCGGCCGGGGTAGCCGGGCCCTTGATCGTCAACAGCATCCTGGACGCGCAGGGCAAGCCCGGCCAGCTGAATGCCGTGTCCTACCAGCCGGCGCTGCTGACCATGGTGGGGCTGCTCGTGGTGGGCTTCCTGGCCAACCTGCTGGTCAAGCCCGTCGACGCACGGTTCCACGAACGCCGCCCCGAGCGGCACGAATCTTCCCAAGGAGGCCTGAAATGAGCAGCACTGCACACACCCACGGCGCACAGGAGCCGGCGCACAAGAAGTCCACAGGCAGGCTTGTCGTGGCGTGGGTTCTGGTGGGAATCCCGCTCGCTTATGGGGTTTTCCAAACGCTGACCCAGGTGACGGCGCTGTTCGGCTGACTCCTGCGCCGGGCCGCGTGCCACGCCGGCCCAGTTTTCACGGAGCTGTCACGGCGGGAGCCGCGGGTTTTCAAGGCTGGACCGTGAAAAGTGGGCCAGTCTGGGCGGCGCCGCGTCACGCCGGGCACGCTTTCAGGGCAGCGGGCGACGCCGGCCCCCGGCTTTCCGGGGTTTCCTTGCGACGGCCGGGTCCAAAGTCTGCCCTGCGTGACGCGGGTGCGGACGCGAAAGCAGGCTTTAGGCCGCGGCAACCCTCGCCAGCCGGCGGCGCAGCACACTGGCCGAAACCCACGTAACCACGCTGCAGGCCGCGGCTCCCCAGAGAATGTCCGTCACGGCCACCAGCGCGGTGAAATCCCTCAGCACCGCGAACCCGGTCAGCGCCCAGGTGGCGTAGGTGAAGAATCCGAACAGGGCGGCACCCGTGACCCGTTGCCGCAGCGCGAGGCCGGGGCTGTTGGGCCGGACGCCGTAGTGCACCATCCCCGCCACGAAGATGACATAGAAGAGGACTGCCCCGGGCAGGTTGGTCCTGGGTGCCAGGAGGTGGCCGATCTGGCTTTGGTACAGCGGGTTGGCCACCAGCAGGATCCACGCCACGTCCAGCACCGCGAAAATCAGGGCGCTGACAACATAGGTGGTCAGCCAGTTTTTGGTGCGGGGGCTCATGCGTGGCTCCTTGCGTCGGTAACGGTTCCAGAAGCAGTTCGCTGCCGGTGTACCCGGCGGATTGCCTGACCCATACAAACCTGCCCCCGCTCCGAAGACTAAGTGGACCGCGCTATGCGTAGTTTGGATGCAAACGTGCCCGCAGGGGTGTGTAGGGACCGGCCGTGCAGCAGAGCGCGGCAGGCCAGGGGAAAGGAACCTGTCCGTGAACGAAAAGAGCCGCAAGGCCCTCATCAGTACCGTCGTTGCCGTGGTGGTGGCGGTACTCATTGCCCTGGCCGGCAGCCAGGGCGGGTCCCGGATCGGCGGGCTCCCGGTGTTCGCGCTGGGGGTTGCCGTCGCCTTCGTGATCCAGTGGCTGGTGTTCATCCCGTCCTACAAGGCGCAGACGGAAAAGTTCTACGACCTCACCGGCGCCCTGACGTACATCTCCATCACGGTGTTCCTGGTGCTGGCCAGCCCGGGCGTGGATGCGCGCGGTATGCTGCTGGCAGCCATGGTGGTGCTGTGGGCCGCGCGGCTGGGCAGCTTCCTGTTCATCCGGATCAGCAAGCACGGCAAGGACGACCGCTTCGACGAGCTCAAGCCGGACTTTTTCCGCTTCCTGAACACGTGGACCATCCAGGGCCTGTGGGTGGTCCTCACGGCGGCGCTGGCGTGGGTGGCCATCACCTCGGACAAGAAGGTGGGCCTGGACGGATTCTTCTGGGTGGGGCTGCTGGTGTGGGCCGCGGGCATCACCATCGAGACCCTTGCGGACCTCCAGAAAAACCGCTTCAAGGACAACCTGGCCAACAAGGGCCGCTTCATCAGCACCGGGCTCTGGTCCAGGTCCCGCCACCCCAACTACTTCGGCGAAATCACCCTCTGGGTGGGCGTGGCCATCATCGCCCTGCCCGTCCTGCAGGGCTGGCAGTGGGCCGCCCTGGTTTCCCCGGTGTTCGTGGCCCTGCTGCTGATCAAGGGCAGCGGCGTGCCGCCCCTGGAGAAGAAGGCGGACAAGAAGTGGGGCGGCCAGCCGGACTACGAGGAGTACAAGCGGAACACGCCCGTGCTGGTGCCGAAGCTCAAATAGGACCTTCGCGGCAGGATGGACGACGGCGGCACCCGGGCTGGGTGCCGCCGTTGCGGTTGCAGGATGGTTGCCGGAAGCAAGTACCCCCTACCCGTCCAAGCAGGTACCCCATACTCGTGACTGCTGCTTGGCCGGAACCTAATCTCGAAAGACAGTGCGGTTAAGCAAAGGCCTTTTGCGCTGCACATGTTGCTGGGGAACATGGGGTTCAACTCCGGGGAGCGACATTGTCAGAGTATGGATTTACCAATAAAGGTTTACCCGGCCGCAAAGGCAGGCCGTCCCGGCCAGCCAGGTCGAAGGACATGCGGCCCGGTGCGCTGCTGACGGCACTCGTGCTCGCGGCTGAGGGCGGCATGGTGATGTTGCCGGTTGCTGCCACCGCGGCCGGTCCTGACCTTCCCGCGGCCACGAACTGCACGCCACGACTCCTTCCCGGACTCGGTGGCCGGGGCAGCAACGCCGTCGCATCGAGCAGCAACGGCCTGGTGGTCGGCCTCGCAGACACAGCGGCAGGCGAGTCGGCACCGGTGCTTTGGCGTAACGGCCAACCCACGCAGCTTGCGATCCCACTCCAGGCCGTGGCCCCGGCATCGGTTAACGCGTCAGGAGTCGTTGTCGGCACGGGGTATGACGCCGCCAACGAGATGCTGGTGGGCTGGTGGTGGCAGGACGGGCAGTACCATCCACTTCCAGTTAAACCCGGAGACATAGCGATACCGTCGGCAGTGTCAGACAGCGGCGTCGTTGCCGGGGCACTGGTCGCCGACGAAGAACATTCAGACGGGCCGGGCGCCGACGAAGATGAGCACCCCGCCGTCTGGCCTTCCGTGACCACGGCACCCCACGAGCTCGCCCTGCCCTCCGGAACCCGCGGCGGCCACGCCTTCGCGGTCGGCAAGGACGGTGCGGCGGGCGGTGTGGCTATTGGGGATGACGCCACTCCGGTCCTCTGGGGGCCGGACGGCTCTCCAAAGGCATTGCCCACCCTCAGCGGTAAAGGCGGTGTAGTTCTTGGGATCGATTCAACCGGGCAGGCAGTGGGCCAGAGCGGCGTAGCCGGTGGAACGCATGCCGTAGCCTGGGCTGCCACCGGCGCCGTTACCGACGTCGGGGCAGCCGCGGCCGGTGCCACGTCCAGCGCCGCATCAGCAATTGCAGGCGTGACCGTGGGAGCAGGCAGCTCGCCCAACTTCCGGGCATCGAGGCCGCAGGCGGTGATTTGGATCGGCAAGAGTGCACGGATCCTGCCGCCGGGATCCGATGCCCAGTTCGCCGGCGTGTCCGGGTCTGCGACCTCGGTCTCAGGCCAAGGTGCCAACGCCGTTGTCATTGGCTTCTCCGCAGCTGACAACGGGCTGCGCCGCGCAACCGAATGGAGCTGCAAGTGAAAGGCCAGGGGCGCTTGCGCCATCCAGTGAGTGCGGTGCTGGCCCTCCTGCTGGGCACCGCCCTCGTGCTCGCCAATGTCTACTTCCTGGGCTCGTCACGCGACTCGCAGGCCTCAGCCGCAACGTCGGTGAGCCTGGGCTTCGCCGGTGACACCGGCGGCAACACGGTGACCGGCAAGGTGATCGACGCAGCACGCAACGCCGGAACCTCGGCATTTTTCAACCTTGGCGACCTGTCCTACTCCCAGATCACCCCGGAATCGGCCTGGTGCTCGTTCGTCAAACAGCACGCCGGGACCATGCCGTACGAATTCATCACGGGGAACCACGAGGATGACGGACCAGACGGGGTGTGGTCAAAATTCGCCTCGTGCCTGCCGGACGAACTTGGGTCGGTAGGAAACTACGCCCAGCAGTTCTACACCGACTACCCGGCCAGCAGCCCCCTGGTGCGGCTGATCATGGTGTCCCCGAAGCTGACATACAGCGGCAGCGGCCTTGACTGGTCCTACAAGTCCGGCACCCAGGGCTACAAGTTCGTGACATCGGCAATCGACTCGGCGCGCGCTGCCGGAATCACGTTTGTCGTCGTGGGCATGCACATGTACTGCCTGTCGATGGTCAACTACCCCTGCGCCGCCAGCCCCGATTTGATGAACATGCTGGTCTCCAAGAAGGTGGACCTGTACCTGCAGGCACACGACCATGCGTACGCACGCAGCTACCCGCTGGCACTCAAGGGCAGCTGCACAGCCATCCCGGTCAGCAGCTTCAACCCGGACTGCGTGGCCGACACGGACCCCAACGGGCAGTTCGCGGCCGGGACCGGCACCATCCTGGCCACCGTGGGTTCAGGCGGCAGGTCGATCAACAGTGAGAGCAATACGACGACGGCGCCGTACTTCCAGAGCTTCATGGGCAGCAACAACAACCCCACATACGGCTTCTTGAACGTGTCGGTGACAAGCACCACTTTGACCGGTTCATTCGTCCGCGCTTCCGGCGGAACCTATACGGACAAATTCACCATCACGCGGGCGGCGGCACCGTCTCCGACTCCGACTCCGACAGCAACAGCAACACCGCCACCGACCACGCCTCCACCGACGACGACGCCTCCACCTACAACGACGCCTCCGCCGACAACATCGGCAATCTCCGTCCGGTCGTCCGCCACGGGATCCGGCGAGCTGACGGCAGCGGGTTCGTACACGGCGGCCCTGCCGGCCGGGTGGCAACCCGGCGACACGGTCTTCCTGTTCTCGCAGGTCACGGTGTCCGGTTCTGCCAATGTCACGGCCCCAGCTGGCTGGACTCGGGCGGTTGGTGACTTCACCAGCGCAAGCTCTGCCTCGGCGCACCAGGCGGTCTGGTACCGCGTGATGCAGGCCGGCGATACTCCGCCGAGCGTGCCTGAACCGACTTCCCGGTACGCCTGGTCAACCGTTGCGGTGCAGGGGGCAAACACCACCACACCGCTGGACGTTACGCCAGCCACTGACACCAACACCGGCGTGGCTTACCCGGATGTCCGGGCGCCGTCCATCACGCCGGTAACGCCGGGGGCGCTGCTGTTGACCGCGCACGGCGTCAGGAACGGTACCAACTCGGCCACAACGTCCTTCACCCCACCGGCAGGGACAACTGAGCTGGGCGACGCAACATCCAACATCGCGGCCAAGTCGAACGCGGCCATGGAGGTCAACGCCCTCACCCTGACCGATACGTCAGCCACTGGAACGAAGACCGCCACCGCAGCCTCAAGCCTGGGTACGCTCCTCAACCAGTGCGGCTCGGCCATCGTGGTGCGGCCTGCAGGTCCGTGACCAGACTCAGCTGAATGAAGAACGACGACGGCACCCGGCTTGGGTGCCGTCGTCGTGTTTGCCGTCAACAGCTGACGTGGGGGGACGTCCATGGTGCTGCCGGAGGGCGAACAGGAAAAGTCCCGCAGTACTTGGAGTACGCGGGGCCTTCCTGGCGACCACTCCGCCTAATGGGGGCCAGGCGGAGAAGCTGATCCCAACCCTAATAGCAAGCATGCTTACTTTTCAAGTTGCGACCTCGCCGTCCCGTAACTGGCCTAGGGTCAGCCGGGGTACTACGAGTACCAGGCTGCGAAGGACTGGTCCCTGGTTGTGCTGGCCGTTCTCCTCGTCCTGATCGGGGCGGTCTTCTACCTCAGCAACAGTTGGTGCAAGAAGGCAGTCCGCAAACTCGGCCTGCCGCCGGGCGGGGACTCCAGCAAATGGAACCGCTGGGTTTTTGGAAAGGCCCTGAACCCTTGGGGACGAGCAAGCGGGAAACCATCTGATGGCTGAAGCGCGAGCCGCCGTCGCAGGATAGGCGCAGGAACCGGGAAGGATTCGCCCACTCCGCCGGAACCGGCCTTTTCGGCAGGTGCAGAACGCTAGGCTCGTCCGTGGCGTCAGCGGCAATGGGGGGCTGACGCCCCAAACCCTTCCTGCACACAACCTGGGGAACCTGCATGTCCGGCTACACGTCCATGTCCGCAACACCGCCCGCGTCCGGCATCCGCTGGACGGCCGCCGTCGTGCTTTCCGCCCTGCTGGCGCTCTTCACGCCAAGCCTGCCGGCCATCGCCACCGACGCCCCGGACGGCACCTCCACCACCGTGGCCGGGCCGGATGCTGCCGTCGAGGCCGCAGACCTGCTGGCCACCCTTCCGGTGAAGGGCCGGGCGCCCAAGACGGGGTATGAGCGGTCGCTGTTCGGGCCGACGTGGGCGGATGTGGACCGGAACGGCTGCGACACCCGCAACGACATCCTCCGGCGGGACCTGACCGAGGTGACCTTCACCAGCAGCGTCCCCTGCACCGTCAAGACCGGCGTGCTCGCCGATCCCTACACCGGCACGGTCATCAACTTCCTCCGCGGCACCACCACCAGCAGCGCCGTGCAGATCGACCACGTGGTGGCGCTGAGCGACGCCTGGCAAAAGGGCGCCCAGCAGCTGACGATTGAGCAGCGGACGGCGTTCGCCAACGATCCGCTGAACCTGCAGGCCACCGATGGCCCCACCAACCAGCAAAAGGGCGACGGCGACGCCGCCACCTGGCTGCCGACCGCCAAGGGGTACCGGTGCGGGTACGTTGCCCGGCAGGTGTCCGTGAAGGCCCGGTACGGCCTGTGGGTGACGCAGGCGGAGCACGATGCGATTGCGGACATTTTGGCCGGCTGCCCGGGTGAACCGGCGCCGGCGTCCGTCACGCCCGCCGCGGGGACAACAGTGGTCTACTACGCCAACTGCACCGAGGTGGTCACCGCCGGGGCAGCGCCACTGTATGCGGATACTCCCGGCTACCGGTCCGGGCTGGACGGCGACGGCGACGGGGTGGCCTGCGAGGGCTGAGCACCCGCCCGACGCCGCGCTCCTCCTGGGTGCGCCATGCCGGAGGCAAGGTTAACGTGACCTGTCCGGTTGCGTCTCTGGGGGGAAGTCTTTGTTCAGCGCGAGACCTGCGACGATTGCGCCGGCAAGGAAGAGTACAAACGGTGTTTGAAGAATCGGGCCCAGAAGCGCGAACCCCGAGTCCGCAATGGGTCTTGCCGCCGCGACGAGGCAGGCAATGTCCATCGCCAGGGCCACCAGGTAGCCGGCGATGAACACGACGATCACTGCGGGCGGCGTGTAGCCCTTGGTGAAGGCCCGCACTGCGGAGTCGTAAGCCAGGAACTTGAGTCCGATGAAAACCGGTGTGAAGGTCAGAAGATCCAGGACGTCCACGTTTTCCGGGAATTTCCGCAGCGGGACGTTCGCGCCGCCTTGGTAAACGCCCTCGGAAAAGTACCACCGGGTGCCCAGGTGGATCCCGATCAGCAGGGCTGAGAGCAGCCCGTACCGCAGCCATGTTCCACGCCGTGTCATCCCCATGGCCCAGTATGGCACCGGCAGGTCCGGCATCCTGCGGGATTTGAGGCAAACTTGAGACTGCTCCCACCAACGAAAGCGGATTCCCATGATCACTCTCCAGCAGGACGCCGACGGCTTCATCCGAATGAACCGGCACTACCCGGCCGGCGTCCGTATCCGTATCACCTTCAATGACGGCAGCACCGGCGAGTTCCCGGGCCGGACCCTCAACAACGCCTACGACGCGGCGCTCGCGGAATTCCGCGGCAGGAATGGGTTCGACGCGCGGGGCTACAACCGGACCCCCGCAGGCCGCACCAACTCTGGCAACAAGATCGACTTCGTTCCTGTGCACCCGGGGATGGGGGAGTAGCCGGCTCACCATCGTGCTGTTCGGGCTCATTGGGGTGGCGCAGGCAGACCCCCAGGCGGTTGCGGTTAGCTTCCCCCACGGGACGTGGGGGACGGGACGGCCCGGAGTTGCGGGAAATCCGCTTCGCCTTCAGCGGCACGCGCAGAAGGATCCGGACCGCCGAATGATGGGCGCCGGCCGGTCCGGTAGGCAGAGTCGATGATGGGTTCGAGTTCGTCAATCACGGTGTGGTTTCCGGGGAGGACCACATGGGCCAGGAATTCCGATTCAAGGGTGGCAATGCCCGCCGCCGCCGCTCCGAGCTTGGCGTCGATGGCCTGGGCCAGGGCATGCCAGGATTTGCGGTTGGCGCGTTCCAGGATTCTTGCGTTCGCTTCATGGAGCCGGCTGTCCGCAATGTCCCCCCGGACCGCCAGGGCGCCTTCGGACTGCAGGATGGGCATGACAATCCGGAACTGCCGCCCGTCACCCCTGAAGGCGACGGCACTCAGGTTTCCCCGTTGAGTGAACACGACGTCCGTTGCACCGTAGTTGGCGAGCGCCTGCCTGATGTGTTTCCGGGAAGCCTCGCTGCTGAAGGAGTCGCCCCGGGTGTAAGGACTGGTCATCTCCCAACTATGCTCCTCCCGGCCCCTCTTTCCTAACCTTGCCCGCTGGTGGCCGGGTGCCTGATGGTGACCGTACCGGCGTCGCCATCAACCGTGACCTGCTGAACGGCGGCCAGCCGCTGCGTCGCCACCCCGGTGCCCAGGACGGCCGGGATGCCGTATTCGCGGGCCACGATGGAGCTGTGGCTGAGCGGTCCGCCCACGTCCGTCACCACCGCTGACGCCATCGCAAACAGCGGCGTCCACGCGGGAGTGGTGATGCGGGCCACCAGCACCTCACCGGGCTGCAGCAGCCCGAAATCCCCGGGGCCCCGCAGCACTCGGGCCTGCGCGGTGACCTTGCCGGAGCTCGCGCCGGCGCCCTTGATCACATCCCCGGCCTGATGCTGGGAACCCGAGGGCATCCACGACCCGAACGACCGCTCCATCCACCTGCTCTCGGGCAGCATCTGCGGTGCCGCGGCCTTCGCCTGGCCCCGCCACAGCATTTTCCGCTCCTCCACGGCGGCGGCCCGAACCGGACGGTCAGCCCCGGAAATGGCAGCGCCCCTACCGGGACCGGCTTCGGCGAGGCCGAAGTCGACGGCGGCCCGCAATTCCTGGTGCCGCAGCCAGAACACGTCCTCCGGCGCGGCAAGCACCCCCGAGGACGCCAGCCGTAGCCCGAGTTCCAGCAGCATGCGCCGCAGCAGCGGCCAGGCCAGTCCGACGTCGGCCAGCGCGTCTTCGCGGATCGGCGCCGCCTCCTGCGCCCAGCGGAGCAGGCGGAAGAACAGGGCACGGCGACGGGGCCCCAGCCGGGCGGCCATCTCCCGGGTGAGTTCCTCCCGGCGTTCGGTCAGCTGTCGCTGCCGCTCATGCGGATCGATGCCCTGTCCCCGGAGGTAAAACCTCACCGTTTCGAGCTGTGCGGACGGGTCATCGGCCGGAACGGGGGTAGCGAAGTCCAGGTTGTAGACGGCGTGGCCGTAGAGGTCCAGGTGCTCCTGGAAGGTGAAACGCCATTCCTGCCACAGGACGTCCTCCACCCCATCCGGCGCGGAACCGGTCCGCTGGCACACGGCGAGTTCCGCCGTCGGCGGTTCCAGCAACGCCGCAGCCAGCGCGGGATCGCTGCGCGCCCACCCCGCAAGGTCGTAGAGGGACTTTTCCCCCCGGATGGGTTCGCTGTCGAAGCCCAGCAGGAACTCCTGGGCCGGGGGATCGCCGCGGCGCCGCACTGCCTTGTCATAGAAGGCCCGGAAGGAGAGCTCGCTCATGGCGGCGAGCGGGATGATGGACTGCACAGCGGTGTAGTAGACGGTTCCGGCGTCCAGGAGCGCTTGCACCCCGGCCAGCAGCCGATCGCCGGAGAGCTCCGACGGCGTGGTCATGGACCAGTCCCTGACCACCCGTTCGTAGCGTGGGTGCGAATAGTCGCGCCAGCCGGTGATGCCCATGTGCGCCTTGCCGCTGAACAGCGCGCCCAGCGCCGGGACCGTCTTTCCCGTCATCCGCAGCATGGCCAGGTTGCGGTAGTAGTAATAGGCGTAGCCGTTGATGGTGGGGAACCGCACCTCGCCGTCGCGCACGGATTTAGCGCCCAGCATCTGGTTCATCAGGGCCGACAGCGAGCGCGTCACGGAGCCGTCGATGAGGTCGGCGAAGAGCGGGGTGAGCGGGTCCGGCATCTGCTCCACGATGCTCGCCCGGAAATACATCCCTTTGGGATAGGGCACCGGCCAGGTATCGGGGACGTCGGCCGCGGGTTCGGGCAGCGCCGTGATGGGCCGGGACTGCAACAGGAAGAACCGGCGGCCGGCCCGCGCCCATTCGATGTCCTGCGGCGCGCCAAAGTGGTCTGCGCTCCGCTGGCCGTAGCGGGCGAGGTCAGCTGCCGCGGCATCGTCCAGGACGGGCGCACGACGGCGGGCTTCCGCCACCGGCTGCTCGGCCGTTCCATTTTCCGTGGGCACGGTCATGACGTCCTTGTCGGCTGTTTGCCGCGAGAGGACCTTGCCCGTGGCGGACTCGACCACCAGGTCATCCGTGGTGACGGTGCCGCTGACCACGGCCTCGCCCAGGCCCCACGCGGCGCTGATCACCGTCTCGTCGCGGCGGCCGTTCGCGGGATTGGCGGTAAACATGACCCCGGCCGCGTCCGCCTCCACCATCCGCTGGACCACGACGGCGAGCCGCACCTGGTCGGGACGCACGCCTGCGCGGGCACGGTAGGCCATGGCCCGTGCCGTCCAAAGCGACGCCCAGCAGTTGATGACGGCCCGGGTCAGTGCCTCCGTGCCGTGGACGTTCAGGTAGGTTTCCTGCTGGCCGGCGAAACTGGCGGAGGCGAGGTCTTCGGCGGTGGCGGAGGAGCGGACCGAGACCCCCGTTTCCGGGCCGAGCTGTGCGTAGGCTGCTTCGAGTTCCGCGGCGATTCCGGCGGGCATGGTGCCGCCCTTGAACAGCGAACTGATCCGCGCGGAGGCATCCTCATAGTCCTGCGGCACGGCGCTCGGCTGCAGCGTGGCGAGCTCCTGGATCGCCGCCTCGAGGTTGTTGACGGCGACGAACTCGGAGTAGGCGGCGGTGGTCAGGACAAACCCTGGCGGGACGGGCAGCCCGGCCTGGATGAGGCCGCCCAGGCCCACCGCCTTTCCGCCGGCCAGGGCCACATCCTCCCGCCCCACATCGCCCAATTCCTTGACGTACGTCATGAAAGATGCGTCCTTGGTGCCCGTTCCCGGACGGATGAAGAAAGATGGTGCGCAACATTCTGGCACCGTGAACCTCGCGCCGCTATAGGGGGTTTAGGTAATGGCGGGCTGGTCGGGGCCAGCGCCGCCGCCGCGGAGCAGCTCTCCTCCAGGAGCGGGTCCACGGGCGCGGCGGTGGATGAAGAACTCGGCCACGGCCAGGCTGAGCACCCAGGACGCGCCGATCAGCAGAGCCCGGCTGAGCTCGGTGACCGGCCCCACCAGCGCGATCCAGGGGAGGGTGACCACCACGATGGTTCCCTGGGCAATGCCGATGGCGTACGCCCGGGACATCCACTCGCTGTGCCGGACGTAATTCCGGCGCCGCACCGCGATGAACCCCAGGACGATGAACGCCACCATCACGGACCCGAACACCAGCCGAAGGGCCAGCAGCAGTGGCCCGTCCAGGGGTGGCAGGTCGTAGAAGACGGCCATCCACAAGCCTGACAGGGCGGCGAGCAGGCCGGTTGGTGCGAGGACGCGGCCGGCAACCTTGTGCCAGCTGGCCCTGCCGCGCTCGCCCCGGCGGAGCGGGGGAACGAACTGGAAGGCGCCCAGCACAAGGTACAGAGTGACTGTGGGGATATGGATCAGCACCGGAAGTGGCGAATCGAAGAACCTGGCGTTTTCCGGTGTTATCTGGCCGCCCGCCAGCTGGGTCAGGCGTAGTGTGCCGGCCAGGATCGGTACGAGGCTGAGGAGGATCAGGCCGGTTGGAACGAACCAGCGGGCCTTGGCGGCGGGGCGGGAACGGGGAATAGCTGCGGTGTTCATGGGTTGGCTTTTCTGGTCGAGCCGGTGGCGCGTGGCCGGGCTTTGACCTTGGGCTCGATTGGTCGTGCAGCGGGCTGAGGGCTGGAATTCCAGCGGAGATGGCCGGAACAACAGCGCCCAGCAGCGCCTATTCATACGGCCTCCGCTCAACGTACTGCACCTGGTTGCGGTAAGCGATAGGCGGCGGGCGATTCCAGAGCGCGGCGCCAAGGACGGCAACCCAGAGCAGGAACGCCCCGATGCTGATGCGCTCGCCGATGCCCAATACAAGGTTCGGGCCCGGCGCCGCCATGAACGCGATCATGCCCATCAGCGCCGACACGGCCAACGAGACGATTGAGTAGGCTCGCATCCGGCCGCGGAATCCGGCAGCTACGAAGCACATGGCAGCCACCATGAGGGCCAACTGGATGTTGGTGGCGACGATATGCATGGGAATGGACGTGTCATCGCCCAGCCTCAGCGGGTAGATGCTTCCCATGATGTTCCACAGCCCGTAGGCAATGAGCAGCCCGGCGCCCACCCGCAACGCCCGGTTCCCGCGGACGGAGGCCCAGACGCCTACCCCGAAAGCAATAAACAACACGGTGTACATCCAGGTGAACGGGGCCAGGACGTCGCGGCCGGGGGAGCCGACGGCAAACAGTTCGCTCACCATCTGTTCGGTGCGGCGGTACCCGTCCCACCGGGAGGCCGCTATGGCGTCGGTGAACACCACGTACAGGAGTGAAGACAAGGGGCCGGCAGCGAGGAGGCTCTTTCGCACGGCATCGCGGCGCGGGCCTTCGGACGCGGAAAGTCCCTGGCGTCGCTGGAGGTGTCCTTTCCGGATCGACATGTCCGAAGATTCCTCAGAGCCCGCAGTTCTGCCATGGCCCGACGCGGGGCCAGCGGGCATCCTGCCCGGCGCCTGACTGTTTCAGCCTTCGCCGCACCGCTGCATCGTGGTAGGGCCGAACGGCCTTGGACTGCTGATTCCCGGGAGGTTGGGGGATCGGCAGTGCACCCCCTTGTAGGTTGCTTCTTAGGTGGCCGCCATTAGGTATCCCGGCATATTGACTGCCGGCAGCGGGAGGAATAGCTTCAGCCTTAGCGGGGCCATCCACCCCGTTTCCACGGATAAGGGGCCGGATCTGGGCCGCTCCTGCTCGGCCATTGAGCCAGGTGAGGAGGACTCTGTGCGCACCTCATCCAGCACCAAACGCACCCGGGCTCCGCAGACGCCTTCCGCACGGCCGCAGCACACCGTAGTAAGCACACCGCTGTGAGGATCCAGGGAAGGACGAACCATGCCGAAGTATCTGTTTGAAGCCACCTACATGGGCCAGGGCATCAAGGGGCTCATGCAGGAGGGCGGCACCGCGCGACGCGATGCACTGACGGAGGCCTTGAAATCCGTGGGCGGAACGCTGGACAGCTTCTACTACGCCTTTGGCTACTACGACGTCCTGGGCGTTTTCGACGTGCCGGATGACGCAAGTGCAGCAGCACTGTCGCTGCTGATCAATTCCAGCGGCAGCGTTAACGTTCGCCTAAAGCCGCTGCTGAGCGTGGAGGACCTGGACGAGGCCGCCAAGAAGACGCCGTCCTACCGCGCCCCTGGACAATAGGGCCCGGGACGGTAGGGGAGCCAGGCACAGTAGGGGAGCGGAGGCACCTCTTGCCAGGGGGCCGGCGTCGTGAATTACGACGGCGGCCCGTCAGCTTAGGCGGCAAGGTTGCCTTGGGCCTGTTCCAGCCACAGGCGGAATCGCAGGTGAACTACACCAGCTGCAGCCCGTCGGCCACCACCCGTCCACGGTGGATCACGGTGCGGCCGGGGAGCCTGTCCATGACGGCGGCGGTCACGGAGTCACCCTCCAGGAGCACCAGCTCAGCAGGATCACCAACAGCAAGCCCCGGCCGGTCCGCGACGGAGCCAAGCCGCTGCGCCCTTGGGTCGATGACACTGGCACCGCCGATGGTGGCCACGGCCGCGCAGTGCTCGATCTGTTCGTCCGCCCGGAATTTGTTGGTGAAGGCCAGCTGCCAGGTGCGGTCCAGCATGTCCGCGTTCCCGTAGGGGGACCAGTAGTCGCGCTGGCCGTCCTCGCCAAGGCCCACCCGGACACCGGCGGCCACCAGCTGCTGCAGCGGCAGCGGCCACCCGGCCGGGGCCACGGTGGCAACGGAAACGTCCAGGGCGCCCATCTGGCCGATGAGCTCCTGGAGCTCGCCGGCGGGAAGTTCCGCCAGGCAGAAGGCGTGCGAGATGGTCACCAGCCCCTGCATGCCCAGCGCCTTGGTGCGGTCCAGGATCAGCTGGGTGCTGAACAAGCCCAGCTGGCCCGGTTCGTGCAGGTGGAAGTCCACCGGCAGGCCGTACTTTTCCGCCAGGCCGAACACGATGTCCAGGTGCCGCACGGGGTCGCGGTCCAGGGCGCAGGGGTCAATCCCGCCCACCACATCGGCACCCAGCTTCAGTGCCTCCTCCAGCACCTCGGCGCTGCCCGGCTCCCGGAGCAGCCCGGCCTGCGGGAAAGCGATCACCGCGACGTCCGCACGGTCCCGGTGCGTTTCCCAGGCGGCGAGGACGGCCTCGAAACGCTCCAGCCCGGCGTCGGCGTCCACCTGGGCGTAGCTGCGCACGCGCGTGGTGCCGCGCTCGATCATCGCGCCCAGGGTGTGCGTGGCCCGCTCGGTGATGGAGGCCTCGGCATCACGCCAGTTCCGGCGGTCGTTGAGCATCATGTTCCACACGCCGGGCGATCCCGTGTGCGGGCGGAACGGCAGGCCCAGCCGGGTGGAGTCGAGGTGGACGTGGACGTCGGAGAAGGACGGCAGCAGGATCCGGCCGCGGCCGTCCACTGCGTCAGCGCCGGCTGAAGCAGCACCGTCCAAAGCAGCGGGCCCGACGGCGGCGACCGCCCCGCCGTCGAGCGTTACGTCAGTGGCGTCCCCGCCCCAGGGACGGACGTTGGTGAGAACCAGGGTCATGCGGTTCAGTCTAGGGCTGGGTCGGCGCGGGTACCGCCGGAGCGACAGGTAGGATCGGAGGGTTGCCGAGGGGGTCGGCAGCCTTTCTGGGGGAACTACATGACATCCAAGCCTGCACGCCCGTTTACCATGCCGCTCCCGGCTGCCCGGAGAGCGCTGCAGGCCGGCGCCGCGCTCTTACTGGCGTCCGCCGTCGTGGCCGCTCCTGCGTCCGCAGACGATGCGAAGGCGCTTGACGCCGTCGGCCAGCCGGTGGGTGTTGCCACCGGGCCGGACGGCACGCTGTATGTCAGCGACGAAACCTACCCCGGCGGCGTCAGCGTCTACAAGCCGGGGGAGACCGCGCCGTCGCGCACCATCACCACGGGTAATGGTCCTTCGTCGCTGGCTGTGACGCCGGACGGGACGCTGTACGTGGCGCAGAGCGAGGGCGCCCAATCGGAAATCGGCTTGGTGGCCCCCGGCGCGGACCGGGTCTCGCTGGTCATGAAGGTGTCCTTCGGCAGGCACCGGCTGGTGGTGGGGCCGGACGGATCGCTGTACGTGGTCAATCCGGAGGAGAACTCCCTGTCCGTGGTGAAGCCGGGCGATGCGTGGGTGCACCGGACCATCCAGGCAGGCCGGTATCCAGTGGAGGTGGCCCTGGCCAAGGACGGGACGGTGTATGCCGCCAACCAGCTCGCGGGCACCGTGACCGTGATTCCCGCCGGTGCTCCGTCGCCGTCGCACACCATTGACGTGGGCGCGGGGACCCACCCGCACGGGGTTGCGGCGGCTCCGGATGGAACCGTCTACGTGGCCAACATCATGACCAACGAGGTGGCGGTGATCGAGCCCGGCGGCACCGCGGTGGCGCGGCGGATTCCCGTGGGCAAGGCGCCGCAGGAGGTGCTGGCTGCTGCCGACGGGACGGTGTACGTGACCAACAGCCTGGACGACTCCGTCTCCGTCATTCCCGCCGGCGCGGCGGCTGCCACGCGCACCATTGCTGTCGGCGATGATCCCAGCCGGATGGTTGAGCGCGGCGACGGATCCGTGGTGGTGGTGAACAGGCGCGGCAGGTCCCTGACAGTGCTCGACGGCGGACAGGCCGCGGCCGTGGCGTCGCCGGTCACGCCGGGCGGGGAAGAGACAGGCGTGGACGACGGCGGTGGCATTCCCGGCGACGCCGTGATCGCCCAGGGTTCCTTCGACGTGGCCCTGCCGGCCGTCGCCGCCGGAGCCGGTCTATTGTTCCTGGCTGGCGCTGCTGCGTTGGTTGTGATGCTGCGGCGTCGCAGGAAGGTGAGCGGAGCGGGCGGCTCTGAGGCTTGGTTGCTCGACTGAGGGCACTGATGTCCTAAGGCTCCGGCAGAGGCGGGTCCTGGATGGCGAGGCCCAAGGACTGGGAGCTGGAGGACGGGTAGGCCGACCACTTTCGATGACGGTGCGGCAGTGACAGGATGATCACAAGTGTTGGGCTCCTGCCAGCCGGACCGGCCGGAAGAACGACGGCGTGTGCCCAGCGTGTTGAGCGAGGCGGCGGTGAGCGTGGCCATGACAGAGCACAATGGGCAGCAGCGGCGGCTGAAGGTATCCGACGTCAATGTGGTGAACCACCGGACGCTGCAGAAGGCGCTGGGCGGGACCATCGTCGGCAACACGATGGAGTGGTACGACGTTGGGGTGTTCGGCTACCTGATCACCACCATGGGGCCGGTGTTCCTGCCCGAGGCGGACAAGGCGGTGCAGAACCTGTTCCTGCTGGGAACGTTCGCCGCCACGTTCATCGCCCGGCCGCTGGGCGGCATCTTCTTCGGCTGGCTGGGGGACAAGATCGGCCGCCAGAAGGTGCTTGCCATGACGCTGATGCTTATGGCCGCCGCAACGTTCGCCGTCGGCCTGCTCCCGGGATACGAGGTGCTGGGCCTCTGGGCGGCGGTGCTGCTGGTGGCCACCAAGCTGGTGCAGGGGTTTTCCACCGGCGGCGAGTACTCGGGAGCCACCACTTTTGTGTGCGAGCACGCGCCGGACCGGCGCCGGGGCTTCTACGTCAGCTTCCTGGACATGGGCAGCTACCTGGGATTTGCGGTGGGCGGGGCGGTGGTGTCCGCCCTTCAGCTGACCTTGGGCCAGGAGCAGATGGGGGCGTGGGGCTGGCGGATCCCGTTCCTGGTGGCCGGTCCGCTGGGTATCGTCGCCGTCTACTTCCGGATGAAGATCGAGGAGTCGTCCGCGTTTAAGGCCACGCTGGAAGCCGAAGCCGTAGCGGCTAAGCATCCGGAGACAGGAGAAGAGCTCCGGCCGGTGGGGCCGGTGGGCATTGTGAAGGCGCACTGGCGGCCCCTCGTGCTGGCCATGATCCTGGCGGCGGCCGCCAATACGGTGGCCTACGCCCTGACGTCCTACATGCCCACGTACCTGACCAGCAACAAGGGGTACGACGAGGTTGAGGGGACGCTGCTGACCCTCCCGGTGCTGGTGGCCATGGCGTTGTGCATTCCCTTCACCGGGCTACTCTCAGACCGGATCGGCCGCCGTCGGGTGCTGTGGATCGGGGCGTTGAGCACCGTGGTGTTCGCTGTTCCCGCGTCCCTGGCGATAGCGGTGGGCAGCGTCCCGGCAACGCTCCTGGGCCTGGCCCTCATCGCCTTCCCGGTGGCGTTTTCGGTGCCGAACCTCGCCTCGGCGCTGCCGGCGCTGTTTCCCACCGAGCACCGCTACTCCGCCATGGGCATCGCCTACAACCTGGCGGTAGCCATCTTCGGAGGGACGGCCCCGTTCATCATCGCGTCCCTCATCGAGCTGACCGGCAATGACATGATGCCGGCCTACTACCTGATGGCAGTGGCCGTGGTTGCCGCCGTGGCCATCCGGTTCCTGCCCGAATCAGCCGGCCGGCACCTGCCTGGGTCCATGCCCAGCGTGGACTCGGAGGAGGCGGCCCGGAAGTTGGTGGAGACCCAGGACAACAACCCGCTGCTGGACCTGGACTCGCTGCCGTTCGAGAGCAGTTTCGAGACTGCACGGGCGGAGCACAAGGGGCGGCCCGGGAAACCGACCGTGATGTGAGGCGGGAACGTCCCGCGGGATGTTCAGTCCTCCCTCTAACCGGTCATGCCGTTCCGTACGGCGAACAATGTGGCACCCACCCGGTTGGTTGCACCGATCTTGGTGTAGATGTGCTCCACGTGGTTGCGGACGGTCTTGCGGGCCAGAAACAGGCTGGCGGCTATCTCCGCCGGAGTCATTCCGCGGCACAGCATGCCCAGGATTTCCACTTCCCTGGGCGTGAGCCCGGCCGGAGCGGCAGGCCGGCGGTGGGGCTGCTGGCCTGCCGCTGCAAGCACTGCATCAGCAGCCTCGCGGCTGATCCGGCCGGCTGAAACTTCCTGCCGCAGTCTGGCAGCTGAATCGGCCGGCGTGAGTGCGGTCCGGTGCGGACGCGGCTCCAATGAGGCATGGTAGGAGTCTGCGGCCGCCAGGATCCGCTGCTTGATCCCGAGTTCCGTTCCGCCAAGTCCGCGGGGGTAGCCGGACCCGTCCAGCCGTTCATGATGCAGGCCGGTCAGGGCCGCCTCGCCCTTCAGCCCGGGGACGCGGCTGAGGATCCGTTCGCCCAGGTACGGATGCATATGGATACGTTCCATGTCCGCCCGGGAGAGGGGCTCCTTCTTGTCCCACACCTGGTTGGATACTCCCAGCCGGCCAATGTCATGAACCCATCCCGCCCGGCGGAGCTGCGTGACATCGTCGGCCGGCAGCCCGTGCTCCTCGCCCGCAGCCGCGGCAAGGGCGGCCACGGCGCGGGAGTGTCCCGCGGTGTACGGAGACTTGAGGTCCGCGAAGTCACCCACCGCCTGGAGTACCGCGTCCAGCTGCGGGCCGGACAGGGGAGCGTCGGTGGGGGCCAGCTCCAGGGCCGCCTGCCAGCAGTCGACCTCGAGGAGTCCTTCGGTCAGCGCCTCGGCCTGGTCGATGAACAGCCCGGCCAGGGCTGGATCGAACTGGCTCCCGCGGCGCGCCCGTACCATCGCCACCGCACCGGTCACGCCCTCCTGGCGCAGGAACACCTCTGCCGTATCCGCGAGATGCATGATCCGCATTTCCAGCGGGATGTCCGGCCCCGCGACCCCCTCCGGCAGGCCCTTGCCGTCCCAGCGCTCAAAGGTGTGGGCAAGCAGTCCTGCCACGCCGCCGTCGAGCCCTACATTGGTGGCCAGCACACCGGCGGAGCTGCAGTGCGAGGCAATCATGGTGCGTACCGCGGCGCTGCCCGTCGCCGCGAAACGTGTCCAGTAGGCAACGCGGGCCAGTGGCGGGAGGCCCGCGCCAGCATGGCTGAACATGCCGGCGTACATGGGCAGTCCGTGCTGGTCGCGGTTGTAGTAGTCGGCGCGGAAGGCGATATCGTCCGTGAACAGTGCTGCCAGTTCGAAGGAATCCGCGTGGCAGCCGATCCAGGCCACCTGGTTGGCGTAGTAGAGCCTGCCCTGGCCGGCGGCGTCCACCCCTGCTGCCTTGGCGATCCGCAACGCCAGCAGGCAGGACCGCAGCATGTGCTCCATCGGTTGCCCCAGGCCCAGGTCAATGGCGAGCGACAGCGCGGCCAGGACTTCACTGCGGCGGGGTCCAGCCGGTGACTGCTTCACACGTGCCATTCTAGGGACGCCACTACGGCGGGCAGTAGGGACGAGCGCGTTATGTGGCGTGGTTCTTCCCCGCGCGTGCGCTCGCGGGTTCCGGCGCGTTGGGCTTGGCAGCGGAGGGGAACCGCACGCCCACCCGGGCTCCGAACAGTCCACGTTGGGGAAGCCAGAAGTCCGCCAGGTGGTCCTGCACCTCCAGGGGCCCGGGCTGTCCCGCGTCCTCACCCAGGATGGTGGCCTGGGAATCCGTGACCAGCCACAGCTGCCGGGGCTGGGCCTGGAATGTCTGGCCGTTGGGCACCAAACCGGAGACCTTCATCTTGGCGGCGTTCAGCAGCGGCCCGGCGAATGCTCCCATGGCGCGGAGCACCAGCTCGTTTCGCCACAGGCTTTCGGGCATCCGGACGGCCATGGCGGTCAGCATTGAGGTGGCCGCGGAGGTGCCCAGCTGAAGGCGCCAGTCAAGGACGCCCGGGACCGTGATCAGGGCGGTGAACGGCCCGCTCCACTGGATGTCGACGTCGGTCTCCACCGTGTGCTGCACGGCGGAACCGAAGTAGCGTGCGCAGCTGAACTCCGGCGCCGTGTTGGCGTAGATGGTCCAGTCGCCGCCGGGCGTGCGGTGCCAGACGGAGCGGTAGCCGGGGCCCACGGAGCTCACCGGGAAATCCCGGAAAGCCAGATAGTGGCCGCTGGTGAAAGGCAACCCCAGGACGGCGTAGCCGGCGAAATGCTCCGCGGCGTCGTAAGGAAGTTCCGCAAGTGTCGGTGTTGCCTCTGCTGATGACTGCGGCTGGTAGATGGTCATGGCCGCCTCCTTTTCTCTATGCGATGAGATTAGGACCGGGCCGCAGCAAGGGCATGGGGCAAGTGCCCCATTTAGGATCGTCTTCTACGCGGCGTCGATGGCTTCGAGCCATTCCAGGAACGTCTGGCGTCCGACGGCGGAGCCCGGCGCCGGGATCAGCGCGCCGTTGCGCATTGCCCTGCCCATGGGGCCGGGCACCACCCGGAGCGGAACGATCCGTTTTTTCTGCCGGGTCCTGGCCAGATAGGCCGCGACCAGGGTCTTCAGCTGTTCGGCCCGCGGGCCGCCGAGATCCGGGATGCGTCCCTGGGGGGCGGCCTCGGCGGCGTCCACCAGGGCAGCGGCCACCTCCTTCGCCGCCACCGGCTGGGTGACCATGGTGGGCACGAAGACCAGCGGGCCCACGGAGGCGGCCTTGATGGACATCGGCACGAACTCGTGGAACTGGGTGGACCGGAGGAGGGTCCAGGGAATGCCGCCGTGCCTGACTTCGTCCTCCTGCACCAGCTTCCCGGCGTACAGGCCTGTATCGGCGTGATCGATGCCCACGATGGACAGCGCCACATGGTGCGTTACGCCGGCCTTCTTTTCCGCCGCCAGCAGGTTCTGGGTGGCGTTGGTGAAGAAATCCACGGCCTTCTTGGTGGACACGGTCTGGATGCCGGAGACGTCGATGACGGTTTCGACATCCTGCAGTGCCTGGTCGAGGCCGCGGCTGGTGACCAAGTCCACCCCTTCCGTGCGGCTGAGGCTGACCACGTGGTGCCCGCGATCCCTGGCAATGGCCACAACGTGGCGGCCTACTGTACCGGTTCCCCCTGCGACGGCAATCCTCATGGAAGGAATCCTAAGCCGGTTCACTGACAAAAAACGGCTGCCGGCCTTCCGTTCCTGATGGGCCTTACCCCGCCACCGCAGCTTTCGCCGCCCGGGTGGCGTTCATCCACTCGGTCAGCCACGGCGCCCGGACGCTGGAGGTGATCCGGCAGTCGGCCACGAAGGTGCCCTGGGCGCCGGCCACGATCCAGTGCTGCAGCGCGGCCAGATCGGACAAAAAACGAATCACCGCGGATTGGGCACCCAGTGCCCGCGCAACACTGCTGAAGTCCACCTCCGGGATCAGCATCGGCTTCTCGGTTAGGCCCTGGGTGCCGTACTGGTGGATCTCGGCTCCGTAGGCGGCGTCGTTGTAGATCACCACGATCGCACTGCGGGCGGCGCCGATCAGCGATTCGAGGTCGGACAGGCCCATCAGGAAACCGCCGTCGCCGGAGGCCAGCACCAGGGTGCGGCCGTCCTCCAGCGCGCGGGCTGCCCCGACGGCACTCGCCAGTCCCAGCCCAATCGACTGGAACGCAGTCCCCACCATCACCAGGTCCTGCGGCCGCGGGATGTTCCAGTACATGGGTGCCCAGCCGATGAAGTGCCCGCCGTCCTGGACCACCGTCCGGCGCTTCGGCAGCACGGCATCCAGCGCCGTGGCGAGGGCGCGCGGGTCCAGCCGCCCGTCCGGAGTCTCGGTGGTTCCGGCATCATGCCCCGGCCCCGCAGCCAGGCGCATGGAAGCTTCCTCACGCCAAGCAACAGCCGCAGCCGCTCCTGCAACCAAAGAGAGAAGGCGCGAAGCAGCAGCCTTCACGTCCGCCTGAACGAACAGGTCCACCCGCGGATTCGTCGGCTCCACCGCCGTGTCGATCTGGATGACGGTGGCATCGGTGCCGAGCAGGTGCCCGAACCGCATGGTGAACGGGCTCAGGCTGGCCCCGGCCACCAGGACCACGTCGGCCTCGCCCATGATGCCGGCCGCGGTGTCGGTGCCGAAACCGCCCGCAACGCCCAGGTACCCCTCGCCGTTGAGGAGGTTGAGCGCCAGGGCGGTTCCGGCGGTCAGTGCGCCGAGCCGGTCGGCGAGTTCGCGGAGTTCCGGGCCGGCCCCGGCCAGATGCGCGCCCCGGCCGGCGAGGATCAGCGGCCGCCTGGCCCCGGCGAGCAGGCGGGCCACCTGCCCAAGGTCCGTGCCGCCGTCGTGCGTCACCTTGGGTGCGGCCGGCGCGGCAAGGTCTTCTTCCTCAGCCTCGAGTGCCGCGAGATCGTAGGGGATGGCAAGCACGACGGCGGTGCGCCGGGTGAGTGCGTACTCCACCGCCTGCCGGCTGACGGCGCCCGCGGCGTCGCGGGTGACGGTGAAGGTGGCCGCGCCAAGGCCGGCGGCGATGGCCGCCTGGTCCACGTCCCAAGGGCGGGCGCCGCTGCTGGGGGCGTCGCCGGTGACCAGCACCACCGGGATCTGCGCCTGGACCGCCTCTGCCAGGGCGGTGAGCGCGTTGGTGTAGCCGGGGCCGTACGTGGTGGTGCCCGCGGCTAGCCGTCCCGAGGTCCGGTAGTAGGCGTCGGCCGCGGCGATGGCGGCGCCCTCGTGCCGGACGGCGGTGAAGCGCAGGCCCTGCTGCTCCGCGGCGTCCAGGAAGTAGACGTTGCCGTTGCCCATGACGCCGAAGACGTCGCTGACATAGCTGCTGAGAACCTGTGCCACACGGCCGGAGACGGTAAGTGAAGTCATGCAGGAATCCTGCGGCCCGGTATAGAAATCGGCAACACACAGAAATGCAGGTGGGACTTTTGGCAGCAGGGAAGCAGGAGAACTGCCAAAAAGCGCACTTGTGGCGCGCATCACCCCAGGTTAGCTGGAAGCGGCGGACTCCTGCTCGGACAGCCGGCTGATGAGGCCGTCGTAGCGGGGCGGCATGAGTTCCATGACGGAGATGGCGGTGCTGGTCCGCTGGATCCCGTCGATCTCCAGGATCTGGTTGGTGATGCGGTAGAGGTCGCTGGTGCCGCGGGCCACTACCTTGGCCATGAGGTCCGCGTCCCCGGTGGTGGCGTGCACCTCGATGACCTCCGGAATGGCGGCGAGCCCGCTTTCCACCGAGCCGAACCGCGTCTGGCTGATTTCCAGCGAGAGGAAGGCCATCAGTTCGTAGCCGAGTGCGGCGGGGTCCAGCCTGCGGCTGAAGGAGCGGAGCGCGCCGCTGCGCTCCAGCCGTGCCAGTCGGGCGTGGACGGTGTTGCGTGCGACGCCGAGTGTCCGGGAGAGTGCCAGGGCGCTGGCTTCGGGGTCCTCGTCCAGGGCCAGGATGATCCTGCCGTCGAGTGAATCGAGGGTGCGAGAGTTCGCGATGGTCATATTTTCACCACACACAGTAGAAGTTGAGCAGAAGTCCCAATGGCTAGAGCGTATCTTGCATTGTGGGCGGGGTCACAATCATGATCGGTCCTCATGACCCTTGACCAGATCGCGGCCCACCCGGCCCCTGTCCTTCCGGACACCGCGCTCCCCACCCTTCGGGACGCCGTGGCCGGACTTCCGGCCTACGTCCCCGGCCGCCGGGGTGCCGGCGCGGACATCGCCGCCCTCGCCAGCAACGAAAGCCATTACGACCCCCTGCCCGCAGCCGTGGCTGCGGTGGCCGACGCGGCGGGCAGGATGAACCGCTACCCGGACATGGCCGCCGTCGAACTCCGCGAACGGATCGCCCGGCACCTAGGCGTCACCGCCGGGGAGATCGCGGTGGGTCCCGGCAGCGTGGGCGTCCTCCAGCAGATCATCACCGGACTGTGCGACGCCGGGGATGAGGTGGTCTTCGCGTGGCGCTCCTTCGAGGCGTACCCCATCCTGGTGGAGCTGGCCGGTGCCCGGCCGGTCCGCGTCCCGCTGGACGAGTTTGAAGGCCACGACCTGGACGCCATGGCCGCCGCCGTCACCGAGCGCACCAAGGTGATTCTGCTCTGCACGCCCAACAATCCCACCGGTGTGCCGATCAGCCACGAGCGTGTGGAGGCGTTCCTGCAGGCTGTGCCGTCCAGCGTCCTGGTGGTGATCGACGAGGCCTACGTGGAGTACGCCGACGCCGGCAGCGGCCCCGATTCCCTGGCGCTCTACCGCCGGTACCCGAACGTCTGCGTCCTGCGCACCTTCTCCAAGGCCTACGGACTCGCCGGCCTCCGCGTGGGGTATGCAATTGCCACGCCGGTAATCGCCGAAGGACTGCGCCGCACCGCCCTGCCCTTCGCCGTGAGCGCGCTGGCCCAGAAGGGGGCCATCGCGTCGCTGGACGCGGGGAAGGAGATGGCAGCCCGGGTTTCCCTGGTGAAGCAGGAGCGTGCGCGCATGGCCGCTTCGCTGGAGGCGCAGGGCTGGAAGCTGCAGCCGAGCCAGGGCAACTTCCTGTGGATCCGCGCCGATGACAGCCTCCGGGGCCGGCTGGTCGAGGCGTTCGATGCCGCCGGCATCTTGGTCCGGGCGTACCAGGGCGACGGCGTGCGGATCACGGTTGCCGACCCCGCCTCCAACGACCGCGTGCTCCAGCTCCTGGCAGCCCACGCGGCCTGACACCTTACTAACCCAAACCCCAACTCCGTTCCACCTACAACCAGAGGAATCCCCATGGAACACCAGACAACGACGTCTGCCCGCGCCCTCGGCGCGGCCCTCAAACCCCGGCAGCTCACCATGATGGGCCTGGGCAGCGCCATCGGTGCCGGCCTGTTCATCGGCTCCGGCGCCGGCATCCAGGCCGCCGGTCCGGCGGTGCTGATCTCCTACCTCGTGGCCGGCACCCTGATCATCCTGGTCATGTGGGCGCTCGGCGAGATGGCTGCCGCCAACCCGGACAGCGGTGCGTTCTCCGTCTACACCGCCAAGGCGTACGGGCCGGTGGCCGGCGCCACGGTGGGCTGGCTTTGGTGGCTGCAGCTGGTGGTGGTCATCGCGGCCGAGGCGCTCGGTGCTGCGGGCCTGCTGGCCACGATCTTCCCGGCGCTGCCGGTGTGGCTGATGGCCTTCGTGTTCATCGTGGTGCTCACCGCCGTGAACCTGACCAGCGTGAAGAACTTCGGCGAGTTCGAGTTCTGGTTCGCCCTGCTGAAGGTGGCGGCCATCGTCGGGTTCCTGCTGGTGGGCTTTGCGCTGCTGTTCGGCTGGCTGCCGGGCGTGCAGTCGCCGGGCCTGTCCAACTTCACTGGTGCCGGTTTCGCGCCGAGCGGGTTTGCCGGGATTGCGACGGCGCTGTTCGTGGTGGCGTTTGCGTTCGGCGGCACTGAGATTGTGTCCGTGGCGGCAGCTGAGACGGCTGAGCCTGCGCGCAGCGTGAAGAAGGCTGTCCGGACGGTGCTGTGGCGCATCCTGGTGTTCTACATCGGCGCGATCTTCGTGATCGCGGCCGTGGTTCCCGTGGGTTCTGCCGGTTTGAAGAGCCCGTTCGCCGCGGTGCTGGATGCCGCGGGCTTGCCCGGTGCGGCGACTGCCATCACCCTGGTGGCCGTTGCGGCACTGCTCTCCGCGCTCAACGCCAACCTTTACGGTGCTTCGCGGATGGCGTTCTCCCTGGCCGAGCGCGGTGAAGCGCCCCGGTGGCTCGCTTCCGTCTCCAAGGCCCGGGTTCCGGTGGTGGCGGTCCTGGCGAGCGTTGCCTTCGGCGTGGTCACGGTGGTGCTGGAGCTGGCCTTCCCGGAGAAGGTCCTTCCCGTTCTGCTCAACATTGTTGGCTCGACCTGCCTGCTGGTGTGGACCTCCGCGCTCCTGGCCCAGCTCGGGCTGCGTCTTCGCGCGGACCGGAACGGAACGGAGCTTCCGTTGCGGATGCCCGGCTTCCCGTGGCTCACGTCCCTTGGCCTGCTCATCCTGGCGGCGATCTTCACGGTGGGCTTCATCGGCGAGGATTCCCGTCCCCAGCTGTTGAGCACATTTGGACTCGTGGTGCTGCTGGCTGTGGGGTGCTGGGTGAACCAGCGGTCACGGAAGGTTCCGGGCCGAGTTAAAGCGTTGGACGAGGTCAAGCAGTCGGTGCTCGTCGACTGAACAATTCGCCGCTTCAAGCAGCACTAAGGGTGCGTCCGGTATCTTGACCGGGCGCGCCTTTGGCGCTCTACCGGCAATCGGGTTTTGTTAATGATTTCCCGGTCGCTGGCCTGTGACGTCCAGCGGGGGTGTCTGCCTAGAATGAAATCATCCGGGTCGGCCCTGCTTGGATTCGCGGCGGAGTACATCGATGACCGCTAATTTCCCTCCGCCATTCACCCGGAATGCAGTGCGGGTGGCTGTATCTGAGTACGATCCCAGCCGTCATGCCCACCCCCAACAAGAAGTCGAGTACCAATTACGCGTGACTGCTTTTGCGCGACGGTGCGAAGGTTGACGTTCGAAGATGGAAAGGGGGAAATTCGGGTGAAGAGAACACAGCGTTTACTACGAACGCTATCCATCGGTGCTATCTCCGTCGTAATGCCGTTCGTGGCCGGTTGCTCCGGTTCTGTCACGGCCGCCCCGCTGTCGTCGGAGACGGTGTCGGCGGTACCACCGGCTACAGCAGAACCGACGGCGAGCCGGAAGAGTCAGAGCACGGGCAGCGAATCCTTGCCAACCCCAACAGCCACGAGGTCCAAGGCGCCAGCGAACGCCTGGATTGAGTACGTTCGCGACCGCGCGGTTAGCGGTACGGTCCGAGGGCAGACAGACGACGAACTTGTGGCGAGCGCTAAGAAGATGTGCGACCGGATGCGCGACGGAGAGCTATTCGAAGAGATGGCCATTAACTTGGTCGCCGCTGGACTGCCGGCGACCTATCAGTCCGACATGCAACTCGTCTTTGGCACCGGGACCGTTGAGTTCTGCCCTGAGTTCCGAGCCACTACCGGCACAGGAGACGACGCAATTCTTAAGCGGCTGCGCGAGGTTGCTCCTACCATTGCAGCAAACCCTGACTCCGCCATACTTGGCCAAGCCCGAAGCGCATGCCCAGCTGTTTCCAAGGGCTTGGCGGGCAGTGCCGCGACGGTCCAAGAGGCACGCCGCGCCTGGGGCCAAGAGCAAGGATACAAATTCATTTTGATATCAGTGCTGAGCTATTGCTCCAGTCAGATAAACAACGTGATCGCAAGTAAGTAACCACCTTCCTAAAGCATCTGGATGACGTAAACGAAGTACTTTGTACCTTCGGGAAGACGGGATGTTTTGAATCGGTTGCGCCTGCCAAAACCGGCGCCAGGCCTTGACGCATTCTGGTTTGGGGCACACAGAGGGCGCGTCAGGCTTTGGTCGGGCGCGCCATCCTCGAGCCCACATTATAGGGCAAGGCTCCGGGTGTTCGGCTTAGAGAGTTCCCACTGCCGCCTCCGCGTGATGCCTTAGCCATTGCGCAACTGCATGATGCCCTGCGGTAGGGAAGTCGATAAATCGATTGTCCGTACAAACCGGGCCATGACAGCTCCTCGGGTTTCGGATCAGCCTGTCCCGGCGTCAGTCTGTGCTTGGGGGAGAAGTGCACGCTTTGGCCGCTAGTTGTAATTACAGCCACTGAAGATCTTGGTGCCTGTCGGTTCGAAGACTTTGCGAGTAAAAGTCAAATGTTACGCAGAAACGGCTTCGAAGGTACCCCTTTGCTCAAGAATTCCTCAAGGCTCACCAAGTTTTTATCAAGGACGCCCTTTGCGTGATCTAGCTGTTGCCTGGAACAAAATACGCTTTTCAAAGACGCGATTTATCCGGCAAGAAAGTCTCTGTAACCTCGGGCGAGCAGTCCTTCACTCTTGGTCGATAAGTCGTAGTTGAATCTACGAACTCGCACGACCATTGGGGGCTATCGCCGTGACCGACATCAATCCCACTCTTGGAGTACCTCCCAAGCCAGAGGGCTCGCCTAGTTTCACTGCGTCAGGCAATGCGCCAGGCGCCAAACCTTTCATGTCCTCTCCAACGAAGTCGGTTTCCGGGAAACGCCGTTGGCTTGGGCTCGGTAGCAAAACGTCTGCGCGGGGCAAGACGAGGCCGGGTTTGACCCCAGCCTCCCCGTCCGGTGGCAGTCAGGGTCGGCGATCGGTGAGGATTGCGTGGTACTGGGCTGCTACGGCTGCCATTCTGTTCCTCATTGGTGGAACGGTGCTTGGCACGACTCTCCCTGACCCGAAGAAGAGCAAAGAATTCGTTGCTCTACAATCCGAAAAGGACGGAGTCAGCGCAGACCTTTCGAAGCTGCAGAGCCGCTACAACACTTTGAATTCGAGTATTAGCGGGCGTGAAACCACGATCTCCACTAAAGAATCTGCTATCACCGTTCGAGAGTCCGCCGTGAAAGCCGCCGAGGAAAACGTTAAGAAGCGCGAAGAAGCTGTGACGGCGGCCGAGAAGACTAAAGCCGCGAACACAATACGAGAAGGAACCTGGACCGTTGGCAGGGACGTCGAACCAGGGACTTATCGAACTACCTCCGATGTCTCCGGAAGCTGCTATTGGGGTATTTACCGCACTGGTTCCAATGGCTCGGACATTGTTGACAACGACATCGTGACTGGGGGACGTCCTTCTGTGACGCTCTCTGCCGGGCAGGATTTCAAATCATCTCGCTGCGGTTCTTGGGTGAAGCAATAGATAAGCTCTCTGCACTACGGATCGGTGTGGTTGGAGCCGGTCTTGGACTATATGTCGTTCTAGGTTCATCTTGAAATCGAACCAGTTTGTGGTCCTGCGTGGCCCGTTGCTGGAGGAGCTGTCTTCTAACTCACTGGTAGCGGGGGCGCTGAAAGACTGACGATGAAGCGGATACCTGTGCAGTTCAAGGAAAAGTCCGCAGAGCGAATTTTACTCGCTTATTCGTTCTCATGCGCCATTAAAAAGGGGGAGGAACCCAAGAAGTGTTCTCAAAAAGTATTCACTCTATTGGTGTGTTGACGGGAGTGCTCGCTCTCTTCGGTTGTGCAGGCTCTACCACAGATGCCACGCCAGCAGTGAAACCGACACCCACGCCGACTGTCAGCGCGCCTCCGGCCGATGGGGGCACCTACGCAACTGTCACCGCGCTCAAGGCCGCGTTCGTCAAGGCTGGCGGTGCGTGTCCCGACTTCAAGCAAACTAACAAGATTACTCTCGCTGCAGAGTCTGCCGAGTGTTCGACTAACACGGTCATTTCGACATATGTCTCAAGTAATGACATTAGTCAGCTTATTCAAACCGTAAAAAAGCTGAACGCCGATTTGAAGACGACCGGAGGGAATTCCTGGCTCGTAGGTGCAAACTGGGTGATCAACAGTCCGGTATCGGCCAACATGCAGGAAAAGCTCGGCGGGAAAATTGTTAGCTTTTAGCTAGGTGAAAAATGCGCGAATCTTAATCATTAACTGAGACTGGCCCCAGAGTGATTTTTCTTCGGTCCGCCACACGCGCGCATGTATCAGCCGAGATTCTGCCTTGTGTCCCTTTTTGGCTATAGTTTATCCCGGGGGACGGACCTGTCATTAGATTGACGAGGGCTATAGCTGGGTGACACCACAGGCAGGAAATGCACCAGAGAATTGGATTTCGACTCGGGGGTCAGCGGTCGATTGAGGCCATGTTGGTTTCGTCGTGGCGTTCTCCGGCGGCGGGCCGGAGCGCGTTCAGCCGTCCCAGCTGGTCGGCGGTGAGTTCGATGCTGTATGCCGCGGTGTTCTCCTCGACCCGGGCGACCCGGCGGGTGCCGGGGATCGGGGCGATGTCGTTGCCCCGGGTCAGCAGCCAGGCAAGGGCAGTCTGTGCGGGAGTTGCTCCGACCTCGGCGCCGATAGCCTTCACTTCGTCGACGATCGCGAGGTTCCGGTGGAAGTTCCCGCCGGTGAAACGGGGGTTGGTCTTGCGCCAGTCGTCGTCGGGGAAGTCCTCCACGGAGCGAATTTGACCGGTCAGCAGGCCATGTCCGAGTGGTGAGTAGGGGACGAAGCCGATGCCGAGTTCGCGCAGCAGCGGCAGGATCTCCTCTTCCACGTCGCGGGTCCACAGGGAGTATTCCGTCTGCAGCGCGGTTACGGGCTGCACGGCGTGTGCGCGGCGGATGGTTTCCGGGGAGGCCTCGGACAGCCCGAAGTGCAGCACCTTGCCCTCGGCGATCAGGTCCGCAACGGCGCCTGCGGTTTCTTCGATGGGGGTGTTCTTGTCGACCCGGTGCTGGTAGTAGAGGTCGATGTGGTCGGTGCCGAGGCGCTGCAGGGACCCCTCCACAGCGGTGCGGAGGTTCGTTGCGCTGCTGTCGATCACGCCGGCGCCGCCACTGGAGTGGGAGACGAGCCCGAACTTTGTGGCGATTTTGACCTGGTCCCGGCTTCCCTTGATCGCCTGGCCGACGATCTCTTCGCTCAGGAAAGGCCCGTAGATCTCGGCCGTGTCGATGTGGGTGACTCCGAGATCGAGTGCGCGGTGGATCGTGCGGATTGACTCCGCGTTATCCAGAGTGCCCTCGCTGGTGTAGGTGCCGGCCATAGTCATGGCGCCGAGTCCGATGGCGGAGACTTCCAGGTCTCCAAGGCGTGCGGTCTTCATTGTGTGTTCCCTTTCGATAAGAAGTGTTCTGGTGTTGTCTACTGGGCTTGGACGAAGCCCAGGGATTCTTCGAGATAGTTGACGAAGGCGGGGCTTCGTCCCTGGTCGCGGAAGAATGAAGCCGGGAGCGGCGGGCGGGGAGTCTCGTAGGCGTGGTCCGCCAGGGCCCGCTGGGGGAAGTCGTGGTGCACGACAGCGCCGCTGGCCACGAAAACGAAATCACTGCCGTGATCGAGGGCTCGTTGTGCGCCCGCGGCGCTCATGACGTCCCCGGAAACACCCACCACGGTTGTGCCCCTAGGGAGATCTGTGAAGAGATCGACAAGCACCTCGCCGGTGTGGAGGCCGCCCTCTACCCGGGTGTCGAGGCTGCGGACGACCAGATCGAGGTAGTCGACCAGGCCGCGTTCGAGGAAGACGGCGACCAAGTCCCGAAGTTCGGGCAGGTGGGGGTCCTGGCCGCTGAGGGCGAGTCGCAGTCCGATATGGAAGTCGGGGCCGCAGCCCGCCCTGATTCCCTGAATGATTTCCCGGAGCAGGCGTGAGCGTCCCTCCGGGTTTTTGCCGTAGAGATCGGTGCGGCGGTTCGTCTGAGGAGACAGGAACGCCGACAGGATGAAGCCGAAGGCCCCGTGAAGTTCGACGCCATCGAAGCCGGCCCGTTGGGCGCGTCCGGCTCCTGTAATGAAATCATCCCGGAGCTGTTCGACTTCCGGAAGGGTGAGCGCCCGGGCACCGGTTTCCTCGTTGTCGGAGGGTCCAACGAGTGCTTCGGATCCGATCAGTTCCTGACGCGCGAACATGCCCCCGTGGTGCAGCTGGACTGATGCGAGAGTCCTGTGGCGGTGCGCGATTTCTGCCATGGCTGAGAGTCCGGGGATGTGGCGGTCGTCGTAGATGCCAAGCTGGCCGGCGAAGGACTTGCCGTTTGTCTGCACGTTGGCAGCGGCCGTGGTGAGCATCGAGTACCCGCCGCCGGCCAGTTGCTCAAACCAGTGGAGGTCGTGTTCTGAAGCAGTTCCGTCGTCGTGGCTCTGCTGGTTTGTCAGCGGGGCGAGAGCGAACCGGTTCTGCAACACCGAACCCGTGGCGAGTGTCAGTGGATCGGTCAGAATTGGCATAAGTGCTTCCCTAAGAGTCGTAGGACAGTGCCGCGGAGAGCTCGCGGTTCGCTTCGATTTGTTGCTGGACTGCTGCTTGTTTCTGCTCGATCATCTGAGCTGCGTCCGCGCCGGCGATGAAACGCAACGGGAGGGTGCCGCCGTCGGAGAGGGTGACGATGGCCTGGCCGAGCTTGGCGGGGTCGCCGGGCTGGGTGCCGTTCATGCCCTCGAATGCGGCCAGCGTCTGAGCGGTCGCTTCGGCGTAGTCCTCGATGTCGAGCTCGGCAGCGATCGTGGAGGAGCCCGCGACAAGGAGCTCGGTGCGGAAGAAGCCGGGCTCCACGGCCATGGATTCGATGTTGAACTGGCCCAGTTCCTGAGCCAGGGACTCCACCCAGCCCTCAAGGGCGAATTTCGATGCTGCGTATGCGGACTGGAATGCGCCGCCGACGAAACCGGCTGTCGAGGTAACGGTGATGACCTGGCCGGATTTCTGCTTTCGGAGCACCGGCAGGACTGCGCGCGTGACATTGAGCGGGCCAAAGAAGTTGGTGTCCATCTGAGCACGGAATTGCGCGTCGGTGATGGTCTCGAAGAAGCCGGCGTAGAAGTTGCCGGCGTTATTGACGAGGACGTCGATCCTGCCGAAGCGCGCGATTGCTTTCTCAACTGCTTCCTCGGCCGCCTGCTGGTCGGTGATGTCCAGGGCGACGGCCAGTAAGTTCTCGTGGGCGCGGACGGCAGTCTCGACCTTGGCGGCGTCGCGGCCGGTGGCGACGACTTTGTGGCCTGCAGCGAGGGCCGCCTGGGCGATGTCGATGCCGAGTCCGCGTCCTGCTCCGGTGATGAACCAAACGTTCTTTTCTACCATGACTGTGTGTGTCCTTCTACTTTGTGGATCCGGCCCGTTGCCCATCCGATGACCTGATAGATCCAGTAAAGAAGAACCCAGCGGCCCGAGGCAGACCCGCTCTATAGGGTTAATAAGCGGGACCCCCTCGGGGGTGGTGCCTGACGTAGATTTGAAGCATGACCACCGCCGCCAACATCCGCGAGTTCCTTATTACGCGCCGGTCGCGGCTGACCCCTGCAGAGGCCGGACTGCCCGACTTCGGAGGCCGTCGCCGGGTGCCAGGGCTCCGCCGCGAAGAGGTGGCCCTGCTCGCGGGAATGAGCGTTGAGTACTACGTGCGCCTGGAACGGGGGAACGCGTCAGGAATCTCGGATGCCATCCTCGATGGCATCAGCCGCGCGCTCAAGCTCGACGACGCCGAGCACGCCCACCTGTACGACCTGGTCCGGGCCGCGAACCGGGGCACGAGGACACCGCAACGAAAGCCCGCCTCCCGCACACATCAGATCCGTCCCGGCACCCAGCAGATCCTGGACGCCATGACGTTTCCCGCGATCGTACAGAACGGGAGAATGGACATCGTTGCCACGAACACGCTCGGTCGTGCGCTCTTCTCTGAGATGTTTGTAGAGCCTCATGAGCCCGTGAACTTCGCCCGTTTCCTCTTCCTCGATCCCCGGGGCAGGGTTGCCTACCGCGAATGGAACGACTCGGCCGAGCAAATTGTCGCTCTGCTCCGCGCCGAATCAGGGCGCGTGCCCTCCGACCGTGCCCTCCGCAGCCTCATCGACGAGCTCTCAAACGGCAGCAGCGAGTTCGCGGCCCTCTGGGAAGCCCACGACGTGCGGATACACCTTGCTGGCAAGAAACTCTTCCATCACCCGGACGTGGGCGACCTCGATCTCAGCTACGAAGCCATGCAGCTCATGACCGATCCGGGGCTCCAATTCGTTGGCTTCACAGCCGAACCGGGATCCGCCACTGACCACGCTCTCCGCCTGCTCGGAAGCCTCGCGGCGCGCCACCCCGAGGAAATCAGGCTCGAACGGTAGGAAAGCGCTCAACCTGCCGGTCCCTCGGCATGTTCCCTGGGGGTAGACGAGGTTGACTGCTCAGCAGGCCGGGATGTTGGCAGTTTGATCGACCAACCATTGGCGGTAGCTCTTGGCGAGAGCATCGTTACGGATAAGGCCTCGTTCCAGGCTGGAGATTTTGGAGGGCCAATGACCGAGCTCGCGGGCTGCGGTCGCGATGGTGAATCCCAGCTGGGTGCGCAACTGGCGCAGGTCGGCGTTGTTCGGTGCAGGCCGAGGGTCGGTGATTGGCGGTAGATTTCCCGGGCTGCGTACCGCTTAAGACAGCGCATGATTTCGCGTTTGCTCTTGCCCTCCGCGGTGCGTTTGGCCACGTAGTCCTTGGTCCGCGGGCACGAGCCCATACGCACCAGCACCACCTGATGCAAGGCACGGTTGGCATTGCGGTCACCGCCTCTGCTGAGCCGGTGACGGGTCGTCTTGCCTGAGGACGCGGGCACGGGCGCAACCCCGGCGAGGGCAGCGAACTGGGCATCGTTCCCAAGTCGATCCGCATTGTCCCCAACAGTAACCAGGAGCTGACTGGCCACTTCCGTTCCGACGCCCGGAAGGTCACAAAGCATCGGTGCGTAGGTGTCGACGATTTCCTGGAGCGCGGCGTCGGCGGTGGCGATTTCCGCCGCGAGAGACTGGCAACGGGTGGCCAAGGCCTTTAACGTCAGTAGGGTCACGTACTCAGGGTCAGCAATATGGCCCGAAGGCCTGCAGCGCTGCAGAGCAGTGATCAGTGCAGAGCTTCCCAACCCTCGGTATTTCGCCCGGAGGTTGTCCGGAGCCGACACAAGAAGGCCTTTGATCTGATTGATTGCGGCGGTGCGGGCCTTCACTGCCGATGTGCGCCCGGCACGCAGGATGCGCAGGCATTCCACGGGTCCGTCTTTACCTTTCGGGATCGATTTGCTCCGCCCGTCCAGCACCGATTGGGCGGCCTGGTAGGCGTCCAACGGATCAGATTTGCCCTTCAGTCGGCGTGCAGCCCGGTTCGGGCGGTTCACCTCGAACACGGACAGACCTTCATCGCGCAGAGTCCTTGCGATTTCGGCGCCGTATGAGCCTGTCCCTTCGACTCCTACAGCGGAAACACGACCGTAGCTCGTGATGAATTCCACGATCTTCCGGTACCCGGATCCCACGGCGAGGAATTCCTTGTCCGCAAGGGGCTTGCCATATTCGTTAATGACAGCCACATGGTGCGTGTCGGCATGGGTGTCGATACCTGCGATGACTGTCGTTACTTCACTTGCCAATGTGGAAGCCGTCCCTTACTCGAGATCAATGCTGAACGGAGCGCGGGCCAGGTGGGCAGACAAAACGGTAATGGGACTGGTCGAATCAGGCTCCTATGAGGTCATGTCCGCCTGGCTCGACACCCTTTGACGGACCTTGAGCCGGCGGACTGATCGTCGCTAAGACAGTGCCGCCAGGCACGTCAGTTTTTTGGCGGGTCACGCCGACTCAAGGACTTTTCCAGTATTACCGTTTTTTGGATGGCCTATGGGCGGCGCCAGGCAAGCAGGATGGCAGCACCTATGCTGCGAGTTCATTGGCTTAGGCGCCCTCCGCCAGGCCCATAAACATTGTCCTG
The DNA here is from genome assembly GCF_006715165.1 of Arthrobacter sp. SLBN-122. Lineage (NCBI taxonomy): Bacteria > Bacillati > Actinomycetota > Actinomycetes > Micrococcales > Micrococcaceae > Arthrobacter > Arthrobacter sp. SLBN-122. The sequence goes on from NZ_VFMS01000001.1 coordinate 3,027,616, forward strand.
TGCAGGATGTCCACATGTTTTCGGGCCACCTCCACCGCTTCCTCAACCTTGCGGGCGCGGAGGGCTGCCACGAGTGCGATGTGGTCGCGGTTGGACGTGTGCAGCTTCTCGATGGGGTAGGGGATGAAGTAGTCGTACAGCTCCGCCAGGGTTTGGTGGTAGACCTCGACGGCGGTTTCCAAGCATGATGCCGTGCCCACCAGCTGATGGAACTGCTCGTCCATGCGGTGGTAGAAGGACCAGTCGCTGGCCCCGGCCATCTCACGGGTCAGCCGTTCCAGCTCATCCAGTTGCTCAGTGGTGGCATTCACTGCCGCGTAGTGGGTGACTGCGCATTCGAACAGCAGCCGCCGGTCCACCAGTCGGTTCACCGCCTGGGACTCCGCGGGGGAAGCGGAAAGTGACGCCAAAACATCATTAGGCGGCGAGTCCGCCACAAACGTCCCGCCGGCCCGGCCGCGCCGCCGCACCACCACGCCCTGCTCCGCCAGGCTCGCCAGCGCACGTCGGGCCGTAATCGGGCTGACCGACAGACCCAGGGCCACGTCCTCCTGGTCCGGCAGCCGCTCGCCCGGTTTCAGCAAACCCAAAGAGATAGCCATACCTATCCGCATCCGGACCGCGTCCATGGCGCTGCGCCGCTCCATCCCGGTCATCCTGCCGGTACCCAGGCGTGAGGGCTCGGCGGTGTCCTCCAGCTGATCCGTCATAACCGCTACTTTACGGCCCACACCGGCCCCCTTCCCTTTATTAGATCATTCTGATCTAATATAACCCGGATCACACCCCACAGCGGAGAAAAACCCATGCAACGCATCCTTCCCCTCGTCGCGGCCCAGGCAAGGCCCCGGCTCATCGGCGAACCTGTCTCGGCCTTCGCCGACGAGGTCAAAGCAGCCCTCGAAGCCCAGCCGCACAGCAAGCTGGTAATCTTCCCCGAGCTGCACCTCTTCGGCGACGAAGACCCGGACCTGCAGCGCGCCGAAATGCTCCAGGCCAGCGCCGAACCGCTGGACGGGCCACGGGTCACAGAGCTCAAGCAGCTCGCCAGGGACCTCAACATCTGGCTGGTCCCCGGCAGCGTCTGCGAACGCGGCCCCGAAGGCCAGCTGTTCAACACCCAGCTGGTCCTGTCGCCGGAGGGGGAGCTCGCGGGCTACTACAGGAAGATCTTCCCGTGGCGCCCGTTCGAGCCCTACGATCCCGGCGACCGGTTCACCACGGTGGACCTGCGCGGCATCGGCAGGCTAGGCCTGAACATCTGCTACGACGCCTGGTACCCGGAAGTGTCCCGCCAGCTCGCCTGGATGGGCGCCGAGGTGATCCTCAACGTCGTCAAAACCACCACGCCGGACCGCAGGCAGGAGCTAATCCTCGCCAAGGCCAACGCGATCGTCAACCAGGTGTTCATGGTCAGCGTCAATTGCGCCGGCCCCACCGGCAAGGGCCAGAGCATCATCGTGGACCCGGAGGGCAACACCCTCGCCGAGGCCCCGGACGCTGAACCGGTGCTGCTCACCGCGGAACTGGACCTGGCCGCCGTCGAGCATGTCCGCACGCACGGCACGGAGAACCTCAACCGCCCCTGGTCCCAGTTTCGCGAGGGGGAGCCCGCCGTCGAACTTTCCGTCTACCAAGGCCGGATCAATCCGGCCACCTGGACACCGCCGTCCTACAAGCCGTAAGGAAACCACCGTGACAACAACCCTCACCCGCACGCTGAAGCTGCCGTCGCTGGTCCTGTTCGGGCTGGCGTACCTGACGCCGATCATCGTCCTGGGGATCTTCGGCATCATTGCCGAGACCACCGGCGGCGCCGCGCCCGCCGCATACCTCGTGGCGCTGGTAGCCATGCTGTTCACCGCACACAGCTACGGCCGGATGGCCATCGCCTACCCCGTGGCCGGCTCCGCCTACACGTACGTCCGCCGCTCCATCGATCCCCGGGTTGGCTTCCTGGTGGGCTGGGCCGTCCTGCTTGACTACCTCTTCCTGCCCATGGTCATCTGGCTCATCGGCGGTTCCTACCTGACCGCCCAGTTCGCCGGCATCCCCATCGGCGTCTGGATCGTGGGCTTCATCGTCATCACCACGCTGCTGAACATCCTGGGCATCAAGGTGGCGGACAAGGCCAACTACGTGCTGATGGCCTTCCAGCTGCTGGTTCTCGTGTTCTTCGTGGCGCTGGCCATCGGCAACGTGGTGTCCGCCAACGGGGCCGGGGGACTGGCCAGCGGGGAGCCGCTCTTCAACGACACGTCCAGCTTCGCGACCATCTCCGCGGGCGCGGCCATCGCCGCCTACTCCTTCCTGGGGTTCGACGCCGTCACCACCCTCACCGAGGAAACCATCGACCCGCGCCGGACCGTGCCGCGCGCCATCATGCTCGTGGCGCTGATCGGCGGCGGCATCTTCGTGGCCGTGTCCTACGTGACCCAGCTGGTGCACCCTGGTGGCGTGTTCGAGGACTCGGCGTCCGCGGCCAGCTCGATCGCCCTGCAGATCGGCGGGGAGCTGTTCGGTGCCGTGTTCCTGGCCGGCCTGGTGGTGGCGCAGTTCGCCTCCGGCCTTGCCGCGCAGGCCAGCGCCTCCCGGCTGATGTACGCCATGGGCCGCGACTCGGTGCTGCCCAAGGCCGTCTTCGGCAGGCTCAGTGAGAAGTACCACACCCCGGTGGCGAACCTGGTCATCACCGGCATCATCGGCCTGATCGCGCTGTTCCTGGACGTGGCCACGTCGACGTCGTTCATCAACTTCGGTGCCTTCACCGCCTTCACGCTGGTGAACGCCTCGGTGGTGTTCCACTACTTGCGCCAGCGCCGGGCCGGGCAGCAGCTGAACCCCGTGTCCTACGTGGTGGTCCCGGTGGTCGGCGCCATCATCTGCGCCTACCTGCTCTCCCAGCTGGACAGCAACGCCATTACGCTGGGATTGTCCTGGCTTGCTTTGGGCATAGTGGTCCTGGCCCTGATAACCCGGGGCTTCAAGGCCGCGCCGCCGGAGATGACGGCCACCGAGAAGGCGACGGTCGAGGCGGCCGCCTGAGCCTGTTTGCTTGTTGTGTGGCCCGTTGGGGCCGGGGAAGGAACGCTTGTGAGGATAGCGCTGGGGCAGCTGAAGTCGGGTGCCGACATCCGGGCCAACCTCGCCGCGATCGACCGGTTCGCCGCCGAGGCAGCGCGCGACGGCGCCGCGCTTGCCGCTTTCCCGGAGTACGCCACCTATGAGAAGAAGAAGGTGGACGCCACGTTCCCGGCGGTGGCCGAGCCGCTGGACGGGCCTGTCTGCCGGGAGCTTGCCGCTATTGCCCGCCGCCACCGCATCGCGCTGGTGGCGGGCGTGGTGGAAACCTCGGAGGAGCCGGACAAGGCGTACAACACGCTGGTGGCGTTCGGGCCCGACGGCGGCCGGCTGGCTTCCTACCGGAAGATCCACCTTTTCGACGCGCAGGGCTTCGGGGAATCCACGTTTATCAAGCCCGGCCCGTCCACGGAGCCGGTGGTGTTCGAGCACGGGGGAGTGCGGTTCGGGCTGATGACCTGCTACGACCTACGGTTCCCGGAGCTGGCCAGGTCGTTGGCCGACGCCGGCGCTCAGGTGCTGCTCGTCTGTTCGTCCTGGGTGCCGGGCGAGCACAAGACTGAGCAGTGGCTGGCCTTGAACGCCGCCCGGGCGATCGAGAACAGCGTGTATGTGGTGGGGGTGTGCCAGGCACCGCCGGTGTCCGTGGGACGAAGTGTGCTGGTGGACCCGATGGGGGTTATCGAGGCTGACCTGGGGGTGGTGGCAGGTGTGCGGGCGGTGGAGGTGTCGCTGGAGGCGGTGGACCGGGTGCGGGAGTCGTTCCCGATGTTCCGGCAGCGGCGGCTTTAAGGCCGGCAGTACGAATGCTCAGGGAGGGCCGCTATCGACTGGTGCCGGTGAACTTGGTCGCTGACGTCTTCTGAGGGCGGCCGTTTCCGGCGGGAAGACGAATCACTGGCTAGCCAGCGCTTACGGTTATCGTCGCCAAAAACAGGCTTGCCGACAACGCCGCGATGGACCCGCTAGCGGAGCGTCATGCCGCGGCCAGAGTCTGTTCATCAACTGGGGAAGGGATTGGAGATCGTAGGGGCCACCAGAAACCGGATCCGGAGTCAGGGCAGCTGGCGAGCTACGTCATGATCACAAATAAGACAAATTTGCTCATGGCACTCTCCGACCCCGGCGACTATCCGAAAATTGTGGGAGGCTAGTGCCATCCCCAGCGGTTGTAGAGTGCGGTGCTCATTCTGTACTCGTAGAACGAGTAGGAACTCTGTATGTCTGATACGCAATTTCAAGCTGTCATAGCTTGCGTAATCCTGTTGCTTGTTATCGCATCCGCAATCATCTTTGCGCGTTGGAACCATTCACGACTCATGAGTAGAGCGCGGGCGGAGATCGAACCCGACGAAGCCCTGTCCCTTCGTTCGGAGTTTCTTGATGCTATAACAGCCGCAAGCGCCAATCAGAGAACAGTCGTAAACACGCTTCCCTTCTGGAGAGGAACCGGATACCGCGGATATCAAAGAACGATGGTAATCGAACCGCTACTCACTGAGCACATAGTTTCTACTCCTCCCAGTAGCGGCAATGCGTTCGCGAACTTGTTCGACAGAGCTGTCAACTATGCTTTCTGCATTCCAGCATCTTCGTTAATTCTTAGCGACCGAGATTGGTTACGAATGGTTCACGATGGGGTTAGTGCTAAGAATCTCGTTATAGAAAGGATGAGAATTACTTTGAAATCGGACAGTCATGATCGCACCAACATTATCAATAGCGGCGGGGGCAACGTCTCAGCAAATCAGGCCGGCGGGAACGGAAAACAGACTGTCCGGAATGTATCCCAAGAGCATCGGAGCCTACCTATGGGTGAGTTCGTCGAGCTGATAAAAGCGTTGCGTCTGGATGCTGTAAGTGCGCCAACACGAGAAGTAAGGCAGCAAATAAACGAACTTGCCGATTCCATGGAGGACGAAGTTCAAGCAGACCAGCCAGACGAACTTCGGCTCGAAGGACTCCTGGCGCGAGCGACGCGTTACGTGAAGAATTTCGGATTGGCCATGACAACGACAAAGGAAGTTATCGATGCCATTGGCAACTTTGGAAAGTAGAACGGCCTCGTCGCGCCGTATCGCGACATCGCACTGACGTCGACGAGCAGCACTACCACTCTTGCGAAATACAACGTGCTCTGCTGAATGGGTCCGAGACAGCGACGTCCGCTGATCCCTTTGGTGCTCGAGCGCGGAAGAACGCGGTTCGGCTGATCACCGGCTGCGAACGGTGCGGAAAGCAGTTCGCGCAGCGCTCTGGCGCCTTTTGGGCTTCGACACCGATGCGATTTGACCTTTCACTGACTTGGCCGGGCAAAGACAACGTATGGAAGGTACTGCCGACACGTCGAGCCCGTCGTTACCAGCTCCGTTCGTGATCGTGTCGAACGGGATTGGGTTCTGGGTGAAGGCATAATTGCGGCATGACTGAACCATCGGCGTACGAGCTCGAAGCATGGCACAACATCCAGCGGTTCAAAGGCCGACCGCTCTCACAGGCGATACGAAATGCGGGCGAGCAGGTGGCCATCGGCGCTGAGAAGATCGGTGAGCGCGCCACGCAGTATTTGGAGGAAAGGCCAGGAGCTCAAGCTACCGTTGTTCGGGGACAGGAGCTCGTTTCCAAGGGAGCTCACGCGCTCGGCACCGGGGCTCGAAAAGCGGCCGAGGCCATTCCGGACGGAATTTCCGATTGGAGCGGCGCTGCATTTACATCGATGCGCAAATCGGTGGCGAGGGTCTCAAGGGCAGGACTCTCACCAAAGCAAGTGGTAGCGAAGCACAAGAAGCGAAAGCATGCCGTCAGTAACCTTTCCGACCTGCGACGTCTGGACCTCGAGCAGATCGACGCTGTTCGTGGACGAGGGGCGAGCTGGGGATATCCACTTGCTGCTGCGCTTTCTGGAGCCGGTGCAGGGCTGGCGATCTCCGGCGGGGAACTTGCAGTCCCCCTCACTGGTGGTGCCTCGGCAGCACCTTCGGGCGCCGTAATCGCCGGCGCCTTCGTTGGCGACGCCGCATTAGTTCTGGCACTCGGGTCCCGCTGCGTCGGCGAAGTGTCGTTGCACTACGGCTACGATCCGGAAGAACCTGCTGAAAAGCTCTTTATCATGTCTGTCGTCAATGCCGGAACGGCTGTGTCCGCCGGTGCGAAGTCTGCCGCACTGGCCGACATGTCACGCCTCACCCAAGCTCTTGTCCGCAAAAAGACGTGGGAAATTCTGGATAGATCGATCGTCTCTCAGGTCTCGAAGCAATTCGCGAAGGCCTTCGGCGTTCGCCTCACGAAGCAGGGGCTCGGCAAGGTTGTCCCCGTCGCAGGAATTCTCGTGGGCGGGACCCTTAACTGGACCACTTTGGAAGGGATCTTTGACGCCGCCAATATCGCGTACCGTCGGCGGTTTCTCCTTGAAAAGTACCCGCACCTTGAAGAGGGGGAAGCACAAGGATGGCTTCCTTATGACGACCAATCCGGCCTAGACGACTCCGACGAACCTATCAGCGTGCTCGGTGAGATCGTCGAGGCGGGCGGCCCCGACCTGCACTGATCTTGGCGTCTCCGCCCGAAGGAGTGTGGTGCAGATCGGTCCAGGCCGTGGACGCCGACCTCAAAGCTGGGCCACACAACAGTGACAGTGTGAAACGGACCGGCTGGTTACAAAAAACGCTTGGCGATAAGAACTTTTTGTAAGTCGGGGAAATGTCCACGCCAGCCTTCATATTGCTCGTATGGCTAAAGAGGGCGCGACAAGGAAAAGAGCTGTGACGAGGAAGTGTCCGGTTTGCGGGCATGAAGCTTGGCGCATCATGTATGGCATGGTGATGCCCGATGCCAAGGAGGAGCATCCGAGAACGGTATTTGCCGGCTGCGTCGTACTCACTGAAGAGCGCTATTACCTAGGGTCCGGTAAGACAGAACTTGGCGTCCCGCAATGGGCTTGTCAGGACGCCGAGTGCGGCCACCGCTGGTGGTGATTGTACTCGGGGCTAGGTCTCACTGACCTCGTAGACATTTCCAAGCGCCGGGAAGTGGATCAGGGTCCGCAACACCGGTTTTCCCGTCGCAGCGAGAACAGCGCCGCGGTAGGCAGCCATTTGTCCAAGGTACATTTCCCGAATATGGCCTTCGGGATCGCTGCCCGGATACGTCTTGTGATCCACAAGCACATATCCCTCCGGCCCCTCAAGCAGAAGGTCAATCCACCCCTCCATCACCCTGTTCTCCGGCCGCCAGCCGATGGCGGCCTCACGGTGCCGGATCCAGCCGGGGAACTCTGCATTCAAGTGCTCTTCGAAGCGGGTTCCTGATGTCACGAGGAGCTCAGGGCCGACCAGATGTCCGATCTTCCAACGCCCAATGATTCGTTCTGCAAGGTCAAGCTGCTGCCCGGAGTCGAGGGCGCCGTATGCCGTACCGAGGTAGGCATGGACGGCGCTGCCCACGGCTCCCCATTCGTCTGCACCATGCCCTGCCAGACGGGAGCCCAGTTCCGCAGCCAGGAACACGGTTGTCTTGTCCCCGTCCGAACCCTCGGAGCTGGCGGTCAGACGCGCCGGAAGATACGCGACGGGGGGTACTTGACTCGGCGCGTCGGTGAACTGCGCGGCCCCTGCGGGTACGGCCGCAGTCTGCTCCGCCGGTTCGAGTGTCGCAACCCGGGCCGGAAAGACGCCGCCGCCGGCAACGTTCAAGGTCCCCGAGGCGCCTGGCGACTCCGGGTCCTCGAACAGGTCCGCCCCGGGGTCCCGGGCTTCGGGTTCCCCGGCTGCAGACCAGGACAGAAGGGATTCGACGCCGAGATTGTTCAGCAGGCCGGGGACGTTTCCCTTGCCCGTCAGCACATTGGTCTCCACGGCCCGGGTCATTCCGACGTACATCAGCCGTGCCATGTTCCGCCGCTCGCGCTCCTCGGCGTTCAAGGCCACCTGGCTCTCCTTGCCGCGGGCATCCAGCGGTGAGCCCGAATAGGGGAAAGGGCTGGGCCAGAAGCGGATCCAGCGTCCGGCGAGGGGCTGCTCAAGATCAAGCGTTCCGTCCTGTTCCACGGCGGCACCGAACGCCGCGAAGCGCAGGTCCTTGTCTAGCGCCTCCATGACCACCACGGGCCACTCCAGCCCCTTGGCTTTGTGGTAGGTGAGGACGTTGACGACGTCCGGGCCGGCGTTCTCAGCCGACTGCTGCTGCTCCGAACCGAAGAATGTCAGGAATCCCCGCAAGGTGGCGGGCGAGCGGAGCGCCAGGCAACGCTCGTAGTAGTCCTCAAGGGCGCCGCGGAGGGCGTCGAGATTGCGTAGCCGTGTCGCCGGCGCGGACCAGGACTTGATCAGCCGCGGAAGGTCCAGCGCCCCGACCACCGCTTCGAAGATTTCGGTCGGCGTGGCCGTCTTGGCCTGCGTGCGCAGCGCATCCAACGCTGTCAGCAATGGTTCCGTTCTCCAGCGGTCCAGCACCGGTGCGGGGTCGACGGCGGACAGCAGTTCCCGCTGCCATGTCAGGTTCGCAGAATGGCCGGGGTGGAGGGCCACAATCTCGGTGAGTGCCACCGTGTCGTAGCCGTCCGCCACATACGCCATGCCTGCGCGGGCCAACTGGATTTCACGGGCGTCGGCAAGCTTGCGCGGATTGCGGCTTGCCCGGATACCCAGGCCGTCAAGGGCCGCGGAGAGCGCCTCGACATCGGCGTTGGACCGGGTCAACACAGCAACGTCTCCCGGGCGGAACTCTGTGCGGCGCGCCAGGAACTCAGCAACGCCGGCCGCCGTGGCACGCAAGCGCTCGCCGTCGTTGCTTTGCGGACGTGTCCAGGCCTCGAGGCTGCCGGGTGACCAGTCTTTGTGATCCTCCGGCAGCTCGAGGTGCACGGTGTCGTAAGCCATGCCGTGCTGGGCGAACACGGGCTCGAAGACCGCGTTGGACAGCTCGACGACGGCCTGGTGGGACCGCCAGGACTGTGAAAGCTGCTGTCTTGTTGGCACGCGGTCAACGACCGCCTGCATCAGGTCCGGGTCGGTGCCGCGGAATTCGTAAATCGACTGCTTCGGATCGCCCACCCACACGGCCTCTTTCACCAGGCTGCTGAGCTGGAGGAAGAGTTCCAGCTGCAGCGGGCTCGTGTCCTGGAATTCGTCGACAACAAGGAAGCTGATGCGCCGGCCAAACGACGCGCGGAAGGCCTCGCTGTTCCGGGCGAGCTGGAGGACGAGGGTCTCCTGGTCCACGAAGTCCATGAGTCCGTGAAGCCGCTTGAACTGGGCGTAGGTCAGGAGGCATTCGTTGGCACAGGCAAAGATGCGCCGGATGTATTGCTCCAAGTCGGAGTGGAACGCCGGGTTGGAGAGAAGTCCCTCATGAATGCGTTCCCGCAGGTCCCAGAAGATCGACTTGATCGGTGCGGCAGGGGCGGACGCGATGAAACCGCGCCAGATCTCCCACGGTGTGTCATCGACGTTGACCGCCTGGTCGAGCTTCTGGATCACCTTGGGGTACTGCTCGCAGAAAGCCTTCGTGGTGATTTTCGCGGCTTTTCCGTCCGGGCCGATTCCCGTCCTTGCAACGGTATCGAGGTGGATCCGCCGCTCGATGAACTCCCGGTGCCAGACCTGCCGGTCGTCCTGGCCCGGCTCGTCCAGCAGTTCCCGGAGCCCGCGCCAGGACTGCTCGGCGCAGGCAGCCAGATCGTCGGCATCAAGGAGGTTGGTGCGCGCGGCGTCTACGATCGCGCGAACAGTCTCTTCCCACGGCTGGGCGTCCCGGGCTCCGTTTCCGTCAGTGCCCATCCTGCGGGCGATGGGCAGGATATCGGCTCCGTGCTCAGCGAGGATGGTGTCTGTGGCCAGGTGGAAGATCCCGTGGAGTTGCTCCTCTCCGATCACTTCAAGTGCCGGGGAGAGCCCTGCATCGATGGCATGCTCCTGAAGCAGTTTTCCGCAGACGCTGTTCACGGTCCCGATAAGGCTCGCCGGCAGTTGCTGCGCCGCGAGCTGCAACGACTCGGCCAGCTGGAGCTCTCCAGACGAGGAGGCTGAGCCCGACTGGTCCAGAAGCCGCGCCCCGATGCGCTCCTTCAGCTCACCGGCCGCCTTCTTGGTGAAGGTTGTCGCCATCACGGCGTCGGCAGGCAATCCGTCCTCGATCTTCTCGGCGATGACCTGGGTGAGATGGAACGTTTTGCCGGTCCCGGCACTCGCCGAGACCATGGTGACGTTGTCCAGCAGGTTCATGAAAAGTCCCCCTTCAATCCGCAGAGCACACCGTAATCGCAGAAACGGCAAGGCGGCTTTATGTGGTGCCTGCCAGCGTCGGCGTCCACCTGGGCGCGGTCAGGCGCGTCTGCCGTGCGGGCGTCGTCGGCCGGCTGGGCTGCGGTGATCCGGCCCGCGAGCACCTCTTCAACAGTGAATTCGGCGGCCGCCACAGCCTGTGTCCAAAGCAGCGCGGGCTCAACCGCCCGGGGCAGGGGCGTTCCGAAGTGCGGATGGGCCGACGCGAAAGCGCCCTGTTTCAGCAGATAGAACGCCGTCGGGTCATCGGGCGGGGTGTCCCCGGAATGGAGGGCCCACTGGTAGAGCGCTAGCTGGAGCGCGGTGCCCTGCTGGATTTCCTCGCGGCGGTACTTCGCGTTGTTGGTCCATTTGAGGTCGACGACGACGGTGCGGCCTTCCGCGTCGATGCCCACGGCGTCTGCGCTGCCCTTCACGTGGACCTTGAATACCTCGCCGTCGGCGGACAGACGTACGTCTTTTCCGAATTCCCGCTCGACGTCCTGGAGCGTTATGCCGCCCCTTGAGAGCTGTCTGAAGAAAGTTCCGATCGAGGCCACGAGGGTGGCGGTGACGGCGGAACGGCGGCGCAACTGGCCCGGCAGCAGCAGTTCCGAGGCGTAGTGGGGAATCAGTTCGTCGACGGTCAGCCGGATCTCTGTTTCGTCTGGAACTGCGCGATTCCCGGGGCGAAGGCGGTGGTGGAGGACCTCCACCACCTTGTGCGCGAAGCTCCCGAGCATTTGGTTGTCCATGGGGATGCCGGCGGCGTCGGCAACGTGCAGCTGTGACTTCTTCTGCAGCACCCAGGCAAGGGAACAGCCGAGCAGCGTCGTTAGCTGGCTGAAGGACAGCCGCTCCGGTCGTAGCGAGGGATTCGGGCCAACTTCGTGGACAGGCGGGGGCGGAACGGGCAGGTTCCGGTCCACGGGAACCAGTTGGGCGCTCCGCCCGGCGAACCGCCAGCGGCCGTCGGGGCCGGTGAGCTCGGCCGGCGTCGCGCTCAGTAGGGCGATGCGCTCGGACAATGACTTCGCAGTTCCCTCTTCCGGGCGCGGGGGCTGGGCGGCGGCCAGTGCCTCCAGGAGCGGATTGCTTTCGCTCCGCTCGCCATTGATCTGCTGGGCCTGGATGATGACCAGGTTTCGGCACCGGCCGGCGGCTGCGAGCGTCTGCCCGGCCGAAAGCGCCGCAAGGCCTTCCGGTGACGGCAGGTGGACACCCACCCTGGCAAGGGTCTCGACATCGTGCGCGTCCCAGCGCCGCCCCGGAGCCGTGGATCCACTGCGGAAGCCCCACCACAGCACGTTCTCGACGTTTCCACCGAGTTCGTGCAGATGGTTGAGCCGGAGCCAAGGACTGGCTTCCGCGGCGACTAAGGGGCTGGACGTTGGCGTCACCACGGCGGAGATGATGCGCCGCAGCTCACGGCGGGAAACCGACGGGAGGGGCGCGACGAGCTCCAGAATCCGCTGCAGTTGGGTGGACGTGGCCTGGAAAACGGGGTCGACGGCGGCGCGGGCCCGCAGCCGGCCGGCGAACCACACCGCGCTCCCCGCCAGGTCGGCTCCGCTGGCGCTGTCCCCGCTGATCAGGCCGGCGTTGAACGTACGGTCGAGGATGGCGGCCAGATCATGACCTAGCTGTTCGTCGTCGGCGATCTTCCGAATGGCCTCCTTCCAGGCGGCGCCGCCTGTGCCGGGTGCCTGTTGGAGAGCCTGCAGGAGGTGGTGCGCTGCCCGTCGCTTGACCGGGCTGCCGGGGAGCGACAGGAACTCAGCCAGGAGCCGTACGTCGGCCGGGGCCCAGATGAGCTCGAAGAAGAGGGGAATTAGCTGGTCCTGTACCCGCCACGGGGAGCGGGCGCCCACACCCAGGCGGGGCAGTCCATGCCCGGCAAGGTACTGGTCAAGGACGGAGGTGCTGTCCGAGCACACCACAGCTGTTCTGGCGTTGTATCCGTTGGAAAGCCAGCGGGCTGCCTGCTCGGCGGCCTCCCACTCTGTTTCGGCTGTGAGAATTGTCAGGCGCGGCTGGACAGTTGCCTGAGTCGCATCGCTGACTTGGACGCCGTGCCCGCGAAGTCTGGCGATAATGCGTTGCCAGATTGCGGGGAAGGATGTCTCGGGGTGCTGGAGGATCAGCTGGTCGATCCCGAGCGGCAGGGGAGTGTCGAGGGCGTCAAGCAGTTCCAGGGTGTCGTCCGCAAGCGAGGGGGCCAAATATCCTGCGGCATGTTCCGCGGCAGCAAGTGTGCGAAGCAACGGTGAAGGACCCGTGACGTCGGGACCGTTTTCGGGCAGCGTGCCGTCCCAGCCGTTGCTGACGGCGTCGTCCCGGCCGTCGAGGAGCTCCCGGGCGGTGGACCATGGATCCACTTGGAGCGAGGCATGGAACCATTCGGCCGGTGTGTCTATGGACTGCAGTCGCTGGAGGTACTGGCCGATGCGCTCGGCGTGCGGGGTTTCGGGGCGGGTAATGCCCAGCCGTGTCTGCAGCAGGGTGGTGAATCCCTTGCGGCCTACCCGCACGCGGTTCAAGCCAGGTTCGGTGTAAGCCCACGGGGCTCGGTCCAGAAGCCATCCGAACTCAACGATCATTGTTGCCCCAAAGTTTTTGTCTGCTGGCTTTGTACTACGGTATGGCAGGGTCCGTGCGGTCGTGCCATCGGCCTACCGTGCCCTATTCTGCGCGCTGCTGTCCCCACCAGATTCTGTGGCTGCGGCAAGCAAGCGGTCAAAGCTCGTTATTCCGTAGTCGGGAGGGGTGGCGGTGATGGCGATGCGCGTCGTCCAGACAACGTTGTCCACGCGCTTGATGACGGCATTCCGCTCCTGCGCAGGCGATTGCTCCCTGATCGACACAAGCTCTAGCCCGGGAACACCATTGACGAGGAGGGGAAGGGGTTTGCCGGTTTCGATCAGCGACCTGAACTGCTTCGCCGACAACTGGTCGGCAATATTTCCTGTCAGCCCCGCGATTATGTCGTTGACCGTGCCTGTCAGTCCCTCCAGGAACCTGCGCTCGGCGGAGGCCTTACCTTTGATTGCCAGTGCGGTGAAGACAAGGGCGAATACCCCGGTAAAGAGAGTGAAAGCCCCGCCGCTCCTGAGCCCGGGAATGAAAATCATCAGGACCAGGCACAGCACTGCGCCGATGACAGCGCATCCGACGAACATGTTTCCGGCGTCCTTTGCCGGCTTGCCGCTCCACTGTTCGGACGTAAAAGCTCTGAGGACGCGCGACTCCGGCTGGAATTTTGGCATCATTTCTCCCGTTTCGCTTCGAGCAGGGCCTCGGCCAGGATGATGGCGTGCCGTGCGTCCTGGAGATCGCTGCGCAGGCCCGGGTCCGGATTGACCACTCCAGGCACGTCCGCCGTTCCGCTGAGTTCGCCGATCGCCCGGCTCAGGTTCTCGCGCTCCTGCGAGAGCATCCGGGATGACGTCAGCTTGGTCCTGCTCTTCTCCAGCGCCTGGAGGGCGCTGTTGATTTCGTCCCAGCGCGCCCGGACGGCGGCTAATCGAACATCGACCCGCTGCACCCGGTTTCTAAACAGGGGCTCCATCTTGAGCGCAACCGCATGGAGCTCAACCAGGGCAGTTCTCCGTGTGGACTTTCCAGCGGTACCTGCCTGCAGCTCCTCGCACACGTGAAGCCGCTGCTCCCAGAGCTGAAGACCTGTGGTGTTCTGCCTCATCAGCCGAGCCAAGATTTCAACAATTTCGTTCAGGGTGTTGCGCCGGGCCTTGAGTTTGGCACTGGCGGCATCAAGACGGCCAATGAATTCCTCGTAGTTGTCCACCGGCGCCGCACTTTTGGTCGGCCACGGCAGTTTTCGTGGCTCCGCCATCATGCTGCACCTGCCTCGGTGCTTGTGGATCCGTCGACGGCGTCATAGTTGTATTCGCGTAGGGACTGGCATCGTTCTGGTTCTCTGAGCAGCGCCATGGTCTTCGACTCGATCTGGCGGATGCGCTCGCGGGTTACGCCGTAGGCCCTGCCGATGGCATCGAGGGTCTTCTCCTCGCCGTCGTCAATCCCAAAGCGCATAGCGATGACGCCAGCCTCCCGCTCGGTCAGCGTATCCAAGACCGCATGCACTTGGGCCTTCAGCTGTTGCTGGGCGATCTGGTCAAGAACATCCACGTGGCAGGGATCGAGGAGTTGGTCGGACAGCGGCTCCAGGCCGCTCTTACCGTCCGAAACGAGATAGTCCAGCGAAAGCACGGGCTTGTCGAGGAGCAGAAGATGCACCACCTTTTCGGCCGACTGATCCGTGTGTTTGCCGAGCTCGGCAACGGTGTACTCAACGCCCCTGCGGAACGCGTCGCTTTGAACAGACTTCACTTTATTGATCTGCTCCACCATATGGACCGGGAGCCGGATGACCCGGGCTTTGTCGGCCAATGCCCGAGTGACGGCCTGCCGGATCCACCACGTTGCGTACGTGGAGAACTTGTTGCCAAGGGTGTAGTCGAACTTGCAGACTGCCCGGTGGAGGCCGATGTTCCCTTCCTGGATCAGATCAAGCAGGTCCATGCCGTGGAACACGTACTTCTTGGCGATGGATATGACCAGACGGAGATTCGCCTCCAGCAGGGCGTCGGAGGCACGCTCACCCAGCAAAGCAATGGCGCGCAGCTCCCGGGATTCCTTGCGGCCCCGGGGAGTGCCATCGGCCAGCAGGTGCGCGGCGTAAAGCCCCGCCTCGATGTCCTTGGCGAGCTCCACCTCCTGTTCGGCTGTCAACAGGGCAGCGCGGCCGGCACGCTGCAGGTAGTCCGAGACTCCGTCGTCGCTAAACCCCTTGAGCCCCTGAAGTTCCTCCAGCCAGCCAGTATCCCCAAGATCGAATGACGTCGGCGTGCCCTCGTCGTCCTCCACTGGAGGTTGCACCATCACCGGTTCTGGCGTTCCGGGTCTGCCGACTTCTGGTCCAACGCCGTTTCCGGGCGTGCCCGCCGCCGTCGGCTCACCGGGCTCGGGCGCCGAAGGCTCCTCAAGTTCGGCCTGGCGGAGGAACTCCTGTAGCCCGTCCAGGTCGGACTTGATGTCGAAGAATTCAACGTTCCGTGCGAAAGGCAGCACCTTGCCGAGGAATTCCTCGCCCTGGACGTCCGGGTCTTCCACGGTGCGCTTGGAATAGAGGACAACCAAGCGGCCGGGCCCCCCGTCCGCCTTCTTGCGGATGACGCGGCCAAGCCGCTGCACCATCTGCCGCTGGCTGCGGTTGGCGGCAACGATGATCCCGAGGTCGGCCTCGGGCACGTCAATGCCTTCGTCGAGGAGCCGCGGCGCGGCCAGAATCTGCGATGTGCCGGTACGGAAGTCTTCCATGCCCTGCCGTCGGTCGTCCTTGGTCATGCCACTGAACACTGCCGAGGCCTTCGAGCCCAGAGCCGTGTACAGCTCCTGCGCCCGGCGTGCGGACTCCTGGGTTTGGGTAAAGACCAGCGTTCCGCGGGATTGGTCGACAGTCTCCTTCAGGGCTGCCAGCGCCAGGTATTTCGTCTTGGCCGCAGCCAGAAGGGTGAGACGCGAGGACATGGCACGCATATACTTCCGCGCAATGGTTGCTTCGCGGCTGGACGAATCAGAGGCCGCGAGAGCAGCCACAGCGGCAATGAACTGCGGAAACGGCCGCCGCGGGATGCCGGCGTAGGACTCAAGATTCCGTGCCGCCTCCACCATCACAGCAGAGAACTCGTCGTAGGCCGCCTGCTCCGAGGACACCAGGTCAACGCCAACCAACGCGATGTCGAAGGGCGCAATAACCTGGTCTTTCAGTGCCCGGTCGTACCAGAGGTTGTAGATGACGCCACCGAAGTAGGGCGTCAGAAGGTTCTCATGTTCACCGTCGGCCCGCTCGAAGGTAGCAGTCAGCCCAAGGCGCCAGGCGTACCCTTCCTGCAGGGCACCGGCGAACATTGGTGCCGCGTAGCGATGGCACTCGTCAGCAATAATCAGGCCGGCCTTGTGCGAACGCAGCGTTTCCCGGTTGGACGCCGAATGAACGATGGCCACGAGGATGTCGACGTCGTCAAGGGAATCGGAGCGCCCATCGCCAAGGGCACCACGCCGCGCAGCCGGAAGGTCGCGGCGCAGGGACACCAGCCACTGGCGCTGCAGCTCGGCTGTGGGAACCAGGATCAGGACCTTGATGCCCTGCCGGACTGCCTCGAAAGCCGCTGCAATCCCCACGCGTGTCTTACCTGAACCGGTGACGGCTTCCACAACGCCGCGGCGGGCGTTCGAGTGCCATGCCTTCAGGGCTTCCTGCTGCCAGGGATAGAGGAAGGCGTAGTCGTAGGCGGCTGGCACCGTCGGGGGCGCAGCCGGGACGGGCACCTGCGGAAGCGTCGCAATCGGGTGTGGCCCGGCGTCGGCTAATTCTGGCATTTCATCCCCCATTGGACGGTTCTGATCTGGTGCCTGAAGAGTATGCGGAGGCGCTGACAATTTAGGTGAGCGCCGCCACTACTCGCCGGACAGCACCGGTCTCCACGCCTGCGTATGCGACAGCGCGAGCTTAAGTTCGCGGCCGCCTGCCTCCTCCAGCAGCCCGGAATCACCTACAACCACCAGCAGGCTCCGGGCCCGCGACAATCCGACATATAGCTGTTCCCGGGCCCTGCCCATGTCCTTGAATCCGTTGACGCAAAGGACAACAACGGACCGTTCCAAGCCCTTGAAGCCCAGCACATGGCCGTAGAACTCGCCGTCGTTGGCGTGGAAGTCCCGCCAGTACTCTTCCGTGGCGCCGCGCTTGAAGTAGTCCAGGTGGATCGGGTGGCGGTCCTTGGTGGTGAGGAGCGCGATCTGGTTGTTGGCCCAGCCTTCCTCGATCAGCGCGTCCACGCAGTCTCCGGCGACCTCGAGCGCGTCCTCGGTCGGGCAGTCCACGAACCGTACTGGCAGGCCGGTGCTGCCCCGGGGCGTGAAATATTCGCCGGCGAAGGGCTTGAACGTGTCGGCGATCTTGCGGGTGTTGCGGAGGTTGTCGTCAATGTGGATGGGCACGAACGTGGCCATCGGCCCATTGGTAAGGTCCGCCGTCGCGCCTCCCCAGCGCTGGTAGACGTCCTGCCGGTCATCCATGAAGGCGTACACCTCGCCAGCGGAGGGGTCTGTGGTGCAGGCGAGCAGCGCGTCCCACCAGAGCGGCGCAAAGTCCTGCGCTTCATCAACAATCACAGCGTCCAGGCGTTCCTGCGGTCCCATCTCAGCGGCGAGTTCCTTCAGGAGGCGGGGCATCTCCACGTCGAAGTAGTCCTGCCCCTGCCCGTCGGGAACGCCAATCCCGCGCACGTACTCGTGGAACTCGCCCGTGAACACCGGCTTCGCTTGGCGCCACGTCGCCACCCTGTCCTGAAGGTATTGCCCCAAGCCTTTGTTGTAGCAGAAGAGGCCGACGCGTTTGCCCTGTTTGCTGAGCATGCGGGCCTTTTCGACGGCGAGCCACGTCTTTCCGCTGCCGGCGCCGCCGGTGAAGCGGATCCGGGGGAGTGACCGGGTCGCCTGGAGCAGCACGGACTGGCGCTCGGTGAGGTGGTCCTGTGCTGCTTCGTCCTCCTGCGAGGTGGTTGAAGGCACGACGGCGGTGTCCAGGTTTCCGCCCAGCTTGCGGACGATGCGTTCCAGGAAGGCCGGCGCCAGTGGGGAGGCTCCGCCGCCTTCGTTTTCGATGGCCTGGCGGACGAGGTCGGCGGGGGATTTGCTGTCGGTCTGGTCGAGAATGAGCGACCGCGGGCAACCTGCCATGGTCCAGTCCCGCGGCACGCCGGTGTAGGGGAGGCTGACCATGTAGACGCAGCGGCTGCTCAGGCGCGTACCGAGCTGGTTCTCCAGCCAGTTCTTGAGAGCGTGGAGTGCGCTCTGGGATTGCGCCACGGGGCTTTGGATCTTGCGTCTCTGGGTGCGGTCCGACTGGTACCACTGCCCGTCCGTGATGCTGACCTGGCCGCCCTTGACCTCGATCGCAGCCATGCCAACGTTGGGCCAGAGGACCAGCAGGTCAATTTCATATTCGTTCCGGCCGTCGCGGACGTGGACCGAGTGGGCCAGGACGCAGTCGTCGGGGAGGCTGCTCCGCAGGGCAGTCCAGACGGCCTTCTCCGCGTGGTGTCCCTCACCGAACTCCGGTTCTTCCGGAATGCACCTCATTGCTGCCCCCATATTAACGAACCGGCTCCCCGGTTTTGCGCTGTTCCAACGTTAGCTGGGCGGGACTGATTCACCATGGCGACACGGACAGGTCAAACTTCCCTATGTCAGGAGCGCGACTTGGCGGTGTCCTTGAAAGCGGAAAGTCCAAACTGGGCGCGGATATCAGCCAGGTCGCGCGTGTTCCGGTCAATCTGCCGAACCTGCTCTTTTTCGATGAACCAGGCAATGATTCGAACTGCGATCACCAGCGGCAACAGCAACAGGAAAGCCCAGCCCGCCGCAATGATGAAATCCGGCATGGTCAGGAACGCGTTCTTCAATCCGATGACGTTGTTCAGACTTCCCGTCAGGCTGCCCAGGATGTCATTCAATGTATCGGTGACCGGCTGGAAGAACGGCCCGGCAGACAGCTGGGGACTGTCCAGTTTTGGGTCCTTCCCGACAGACCAGCGCTGATCCGTGAGGTGCGCAAGGATATAAAACACCACTGCCAGATTGGCGGCAGCGAATGACACCGTTGCCGCAAGCAGGGCACTAACCGCCCTCGCGGTTATTCTCAGTGGAGAAGACACTGGGCTGCCGATGACAAACAAACCGCCGACAATAAAAGCAGCGAGCCATACGAGATTCTTGAATGTATCGACGCTGACACCACTCAGCATTTCCATAGCACGTTCCATCTTCCTAATGCAGTGTAAGAACTGCGGCCGTTGGCCGCAGAGTTTGGTCCGCCCCGAAGGGGCCGATTCAATGTGACTAAGTTGGGCGGATAGAACTGTCCGGGAGACGTCCGGATGGTCCAGCTCATGGCCTTCGGCGGACGCGGTACTTTCGTTATGCACGCTGCGGGTTTGACCCCGATGAGAGTACTTCCTTGATCCGGGACAAGTAAGGCCGCATTTGGGCGTCCCACCACTCATCTGGATTCCCGGCAAACTCGGTGTTCGCCGGGACCTCGAAGACGGTTCCAACGGTGAGTGTACATCCAGAGGACGTCGGTTCCAGCCGGTAGGTTGAGCGGCTGTTTACCTCGCTTTGGGCAATGGGACGCGTAGTTGCCCACCGAGGGCTTTCCTCGCCAATGACTTCGATAATGGAGACGGAGCCGTCGCGGCTTATGAAGCACTGTTGTTCTCCCACCCCGGAAGGGGTGCCGGGGACTGTGAAGGCCTTCACCGCGTCGGAAAGGAGAACTGCGCTCTCAGCCGGTCGGATCAGTGACCATACGGTGCGGGCATCGTGCTCGTAGGTTTCCGAGGCATGCGCGCTGTAAGTCTTGGTCCGGTCGGAAGCCTGGGAGGCTTGAGCTGTCTCGAGCGCCCGCTTATGTCGGCGATTCACCACCGCCGACAGTAGGAGGAGCATAACTAACAGCGCGGTCGCGGCTATGAGAATTCCAAGCCCCAGGGCTTGATTCCCAAAGTAGCTAATTGCCGAGGCAAGCACGGCGATGGCAAGGTAACCGGCGGTAAAGAGTGTGTCATGGAGGATCTTGATGAACTTGATCAGTTTGTCATTATGAAGGTCCGGCTGTGGCAGTCCGTACATGGCGCGTTTGCTCACATAGTTCGAGGCCAAAGCGCCGCGCAGGAAGACTCTTGCCGTGAGCAACTCTCCGCATACTGGTTTTGCTCAGGCCAGCCTCAGTTGAAGCTGCTGACACGTGTGTCGGCGTATACAAGCGTTGCGATGTCTCTTAGCTCCAGGCGAATCAGAATGGATGGCTCCGCGCACGCGCGGTCAGGCTCCGCTCGGACGGCGGCGTCGCTTTTCTTTCGCAATGTAGGCAAGCACCTTGTGAAGTTCCACGTCATACAATTCCGTAACCAGCGTGACGCGCCGGCCACATGCTTTCAGCAGCACCATTCGCGCCTCCTCGGCACCACTCAAATGAAGTGAACGAAGCCCGACCATCACTTGTGCGACTTGCTTCGCATTCAGTCGTTGGTGTCTGAAAACCAGTTTGTTGTGCCCCGTACCAAAGACTTCATATCCGTCCGCCATTTTGGTTCCTCCTGAATATTCCGCGGCATCTTTGCGAGGCCTTGAGGGCATTATGAATACGAGGTCCGACAATGGTTGTGAGGCAGTGCCGGTTCCCGGCAATACACTTTCTTCCAGTCCTCACCCGCGATCGGAGATTTACCCATGGATGACCGCCCCATAATGCTCGGGACGCTGCCTGACGGCCGTCGTCTCCACCTCGGTGATGCGGCTGGCCAATGGCCAGCAGGCGGAGGTGTTCTGCTGATCCGTGGTCAAGCTCCAGCCACGGCGGGGAGAACATATTTCGACGAGATCATCAGCCAGTCTTGCCGCACGAGTGCGACACACGTCATCGACCTCGTTGAAGGTGACTACAGCTGGATGTTGGAAGGCATGAGGACACTTTCCAGATCCATGGGGGAAGCCTGTATGAAGGTCGGCGAGATCTTTGGGGGAATGCATGAGGATAGGCGCGGTACAACGGTCATCGTCAACGGCGCTGAGTCACTCCAAGCAGATGCCCATTCATACTCATCCCTACTTGCCGAGAAGCTCAACCATCTGATCGCTTCCCCGCCTCAAGGAGGTGCTTCCTTGGTGCTGGCCGGTCGCGACTTGGATGTCTCCATGCTTCTGGTGGAAGGCTTGAACGGTGCCCACCGGATCCAGTTCAGCGGCTGCGGTCAGACGAATTCCACCCAGTATCTGCTCGGCGATCTGCAGCACGCTGTCATTCCTGGGTCCACGGCCATCTATGAAGGGCCCTTCGGGTCTCCGTCGACGTTCTTCAGCCCTCTTGTAGGCTCCGGCGGCAGGTCCACGGAGGATGCGTTTTTGGAGCTGCCAATCGGTATTGAAGGGGCCAGCTTCTCGACAGCTTGGGCACAAAACCTAGTGGTACGCGGCGGATCACGTTCCGACAGGTCGCAATTGATTGCAGCGATGGCCAAGGCTGCGCAGGAGTCTTGTGTGTTGACCTGGGTCGCCGCGTCAGCCCCGGATTCCGCTCCCAGCGCCAATTGGCGACACCATCGGGAGACTATGTCCACGGGAGTCGTGCAGGGGCGAGAACTCCTGCGGCTCGTTTGCGATCAAGTTTTCCCGCGCATGGATGCGTGCCGAGAACTAGGCACTAAAGACGTCAGGGACTTACGGATCCCTGCGGACCTGGCACGCCCCATCGCCATCTTCGTTGACGATCTTGATGTCCTTACAAAAGAAACTGCAGACCAGCCTGAAGTTGAGGAATCAGCTAAGGCCGTGGAAACCCTGATCGGGTTTCTTGCCCAGACGGCCAGTCAAACTAATGTCTCGCTGATTGTAGGCACTGCAGCCGATTTACAGTCGCAATCAGCTGACGTTGGCTTGCTGTGGACCAGTGCAGCCCAGTTACAGCTGGCCCCGTACGGTTCCGCTCCAGGCTCGGATGAAGCACCCCTGTACTTTGCTGCACCAGGACTTCCGGCTATCACGCTCGAGGTAACAAGGGTGTAGCAATCAGTCCCGACGCTAATGCATTTTCTTTCTTTCGCTCTAGGCCGCATTCCGGAGTGACTGGACTTCGCCTTCCAAAGCCCGTTCTATTGTGACGCCTCCATCCGGCCCCGGTCCCGATGGAAACTCGCCAGTGCTCCAGCGGAGTTTATTTGCGTCTTGGCAGCGCCGTCCGTGCCTTAGACCACGTACGATCGCATGTCCCGCCTCGCCCGCTGGGACCCGCTCCTTGCGCCAGTTTGGAACCTCTTCGTCCGGTGCTGACCAGCGGCTTTTCTCCAGGTAGCGCCTATCGATGGGCCACTCAGCCGCCGGCAGGTATTGCTCAGACACAATTTCACACCACACACCGTCGGCGCTCGGCGTCGCCTGCGCATAGGGCCGAGTCGTGATCTCCTCATTGCCGTCGTATTCGACGCGGAGAAAGCTGTTCCACGGCATCTTTGCCAAGAGTTGACCGATGAGTTCGCCTGCTTGGTGCCATTCCTCCGTCTCACGTTGGAATTTCGCCTCATTGATGGCCAGGCTTTCATCCTCAAATCCAAATGGAAAGCCCCAGTAGAACTCGTGGGTGTCCGGCTCTTCGTCGACTTCTTCCTCTTGCGGGAGAATGACTTCGATGGCGGCTTCCCAGCTACCGTAGCGACGGATGAGCTCTACGGCTGAAGGATGTTCTTCTCTCACCGCGGCGGCCGCGATGATCCACTGGTCGTAAAACTCTACGTCCATGGGATTCCCGAATTGCATGCATTCCTCGGTGGAACGGTCGAGGACGTCCAAGTAGTCCAGCTCAGTGAAGCGGTGGTCACTGGACAGAAGTCGCATACCTACCGAGTTCAGCAAACTTTCCCAGGACCCGTGACCGTAGCGTGCGCGCAAGGTTCGTCCCGGAACGGGCCAGGGGTCATCCGGGTCGTTCGTAATCGAACCAAGGCGCCTCGATACTGCCCGCGTAGCGCTCTCGTAGTCCTCGTGAGAAATGGTCGTGATTGTTCTAGCTCGGATAGCAAGAGCTGTCGTTTCGATTACGGCTAGAATCTCGGCCATGCGCCGATACGGCAAGCGCTGATTCAACAGGCCCCGGAGCTCTGATACTGCGGGCAGTGATATCTTTCCCAGTGCCAATTGATAATCTGGTTTGACTTGATGGTGCACTCCTGCCACATACAGCAGGCTTAGCTTGTCAACCAGCCGGCGTGAAGGAAGTTCGTCAACTGATTGACCACCAGGAATACCAGGAATGTGAAGAAGCTCCGCGGCGATTTGAACATCAATTGAGGTACCCAGCGCAGTCAAAACTTTGGGTATCTCGTCGCGGTCAATCCCCGAGGCAAAAAGCCGCTCGACCATTTCCTCATTGCCTAACAAGGCCTCGTTGGTGGCCAGGCAGCGCCGACGAACCGCACGTGAGCGCTCCAACTCGTCATTCGTGTCAGCCTGGGTCAGGGCCAGAAGGGACACTTCTTCAGTGCTGCACCCCTTCGCCTTCGCGATAAAGCGGAGCGGATCACCCCGGCGATAGGGTTCGCGCACGTCAACTGACGCTAGATCTTGGCTGTGCACGTCCTCATGCTGTTCCAGCAAGTCTTCCCCCATCTCCAAGTGCCTATTCCTGTACCGAACGCACGGCGTTCGACCACGAGCCGTAGATTCCTCGTACCGCGGCTATGGATGGTCTTTCTCGGCCCTCAGCGCGCTCTGCCCTTGCCCACGCGTCATATCCCGCGTTCGTCGCCTTCGTATTGGCTGCCCGTGCAGCCGAGCAATAGTTTCGAACAGCATTGTCATAATCTTCGCGCGTGAATTTGACCAGACCCTTCGGCCGGCCCTGTCTTGTGGTTCCAATTCCCATGGCTTCAAGCGCGTCATTCCAGCTTCCGAAGCGCTTCATCAAGGTCTGGCCCGTTGGTGGCCAAGCGTTCGAACCTTTGCGAGAGACCAAGCCCAGGCCGGGAATCAGCTCCCCACGAAGCCGGTGATAGCGCTGCGCCGTGATGCTGGCAGACGGGTTCTCTTCGACGTGCTTCTGCGCCGCTCCGATGACCCCGAGGATGGTGGCCACATCATCTGGTGTCACTTCTGCTGCTTCAAGCGCGCCACGGAGCTCGGACATCAGGGACAGTTCAAGATGTACAGCCGCCCACTCCCTATCCGGGGGGAGGCCCAAATCAGAACCCAGCAAGTACCAGATGCCGGCAGCTACCGCTTCCTTAGAGAAGATATCGTCCGTTTGGCTGGAGTCAAAGACGATATCGGAGGACCTGAGTGCGTCTTCAGCGAGTTCTATATTGATGCCCGGATAGAGACTTTCAAGCCTGTTGATAGCGTCTACACGGGTGCACCCACGGCGTGCCATATGCCGGGCGAGTTCTTCATAACTAAAGAGGAAGGCTCTGTAACTGTCCTGAACGAGAGCTTCTCGATCGGCGGCCCTTTTCTTGCGGGATTCCTCGGCGTTCGTCCCACCCACTTTGGCGATGATCTGCCGGACCCGCTCACGGGTAATGCCGAAGCTCTGGCCGATAGCGTCCAGCGTCTCACCATCGGCGTAGCGCTCAACCATCGCAGCATCGCGCTGCTCCCGGCTGAGTTCAGGAGTTGTTGTCATGGTCATATTCCTATCAGCAGCCTCGGACATTTATTGGGCACCTGCGCGCGTGGCACCACCGGCCACCGGATTGGTGGTGGTTTCGGCTTCTGCCAGCATCCTGGCGAAGAGAGGATTTGGCCGTGCGTTAGGCAGTGCCCGCCGCACATCCTCCAGAGCCACTAGCGGAGAAATGCCGGCAACGCGGGCACCATACAAAGCAGCGACAGTCGGCGTCCGGGATTCCGCCCGGACACAGTGCAGCAGCACAGTCTTGCCTTCCGAGCGGTAATGTTCGACGGCGGCCGCCGCTTCCCCGAGGACAAAGGAGGCATGCGCGTTGTCGCCTTCAACAGCGGAGTCGACCACCCAGAAGCTGGCATGGTCCTCGGGCTCCACGCCCGGCACGTCCAGCGTCCCCAGCCGGCAAAGCGACACCACCGCATCAATCCCCAACTCAGCCACCCGCTCAAGTGAGCGAACCCCGCCCAGCCACACGCCGTCGTCGTGCGGGTGCCGGACCAGCGCGTCTGTGCGGCCCCACATGCTGTAGTCGTGTCGTTCAGCCCGCGGCCAGGACGCTGCCCGCCTGCCCTCGCCGCGGCCCAGCTCCATGCCCAGCACCATCAAGTCACGGGCGCGCAGCCCCGGCCAGCCATGAAGGCGCTGCCGCCACTCGAAAGGCACCGCGGTGTAGCCGTACGCCGAACCCAGCAGGCCGCCGGCGATGGCGGCCACAGTATCGGTATCGCGTCCACCCCGCACCGCCTCCTCCAAAGCAGCCCGAAGGTGGGCGGGGCCAACAGTTGAACGGCCCGCGTAATGGATGGCACTCCAAGCGCCCTGGAAGGCCTCCACCACCCAGCCGTTGCGGGTAAAGTCGCGGGGCCGGCACCGCTCGGCCGTTTCAATCCGCTCAAGCCAAACCGAAGCCCGCTCCTCGGACAGCAGCGGCAGACCCACCCGGACATCGAGCCGCCCGGTAAGAACCGCGTGGCGGACGGCAACGCACCACAACCCGCACGCCTCCTGGGCATCAGGGTCGGCGTGAGTCAGGGCGCTCACCACCCCGGCGGCAGCCACCAGTTCGGAAGGCTCCCGCTCCAGGTAGGCGAGGGCCAGCGGGGCGGTGCGCATCAGCGACCCGTTGCCGGCGCTGCGGCCGGTCCGGGCATGGAAGTCCGCGGCCGCGGCAGTGAAGTCGGCGGCTGTGACCTTCCGCCCGGCAGCAGCAGCCAGCCGACGGGCGGCAGCGATGACGGAGCTCGTCTGTGCCCCGACGTCCTTCGCTTCCGCCGCCCAAGATGTCCAGGCCCGGACCACCATGGTGAGAGCTGCAGGGGAGGAGGGGGTGGCGCCGGACGCGGACTCCAGCAGCGCCTCGGCGATGGGGATGGCCATGGAGGTGTCGTCCGTCCACTCGGCCGGCGCGAACCCGAACGGTCCGCCGCCCTTCATGGTCACTTCGGCGCCGTCCGGCAGCGGGGCGCCGAACTCGTAGCCGGCGCCGAGGGCGTCGCCGGCGGCCAGGGCGACCAGGACGCCGGCGGCACGGTCATTCTGCAGGGGGTTCAGTTTCATGCCATCTCCATCAGGGGGTGTTGGGTGTTCCAGCCGGTGAGGTGCGCCAGTTGCGGGCGGCGCTGGGGGAGCGCGACGGCGATGCCAGCGGCGGTGACAGGCCCTGCGGTGCGGGAGACGTTGCGGCTGCGGAGGGAGCCATGGTCCCGGACCTCCAAAGCTGCCGGGCCGTCGTCGAACGTTCCGAAGTCCACGGCCTGCACGTGGGCGGCAAAGTCGCGGGCCCGCTGGCCGGGCATCGGACCCAACGCCAGCGCCTGGGGCGGCAGGAGTTCCAGATCCAGCAGCGCCGCCTCGATCAGCTGCCGGTAGTGGCGGCGGAACAGCGTGCTGGTGCCGAAGACCTCCAGGAGCAGCGGCTGGTTCCCGAGCCCAATCACCACGCCGCGCTGGCCCTCGAGAGGTTGCGGAGCCTCCGCGGGGTCGAAGCGGTTCCGTTCCTCCTTGTCGTCCTTGAACCAGTCCAGGTGCTGAAGCAGCGAGCTGGTGGCGGAGGCACCCCGGACGTTGTCGAAGCGGTTGACGCGCTCCCAGATGCGGCCCTGCCGGTTGCTTCCGCGCCCGCTGCCGGTGCCGGTCAGCTCGGCCCGGACGTTAAGCGGGGCACGGCGTGCCTGGCGTCGGTGGCTGCTCTGCCCTTCTTCCCAGCGGCCGGCCTCGACGCAGAAGGTGTCGATGTCACGTGTCTCTCCCGGGCCAAGGACGACGTCGCGGGCGCAAGTCCGGTGCTGCTGGCCGCCTTCGAGCAGCTCACCCTCGAGCAGCAGTGCCGGGTTTGGGCCCTTGTTTGTGACGGTGAGGCGGGATACCTGGGCGCCGCTGGCCAGTTCGGTGACAGCGACGTTGGCGTGGGTGCCGGTGCTGATGCCGAGGCTTCCGGGATCGGGCGTCCAGACGGGGAAGATGCTGAGCGGGCCGAGGTGGGTGCCGGCGCCGACGTGAAGCTGGGGAACTTTCATGGTGACCTCCAGATGCTTTATCGCATTTCTGCGCTAATTGACTCCAGTATGCACGCCTTGCTTCTTTAGCGCAATACTGCGATAAATGGAGATGTGAAGGATTCCAAGAACGGCCCAGGCATGTCCCTGCTCGACTATCCGCGCCCGTCGGTGGCGGTGGATACCGCGGTGTTGACTGTTTCCGGAGGGAGCCTCTGCGTGCTGCTGGTGCGCCGCGCCGATGACCACCAGCACGGAAAGTGGGCGCTGCCGGGAACGTTCCTGCGTGAGCGCGAGACCCTGGCGGACGCCGTGCTGCGGTGCCTGCGGGAAAAGGCGGGGATTTCCGGCCGGGTGCCGCGGCAGCTGGAGGTGTTCGACGAGCCGGGCCGCGACGACCGCGGCTGGGTCCTGTCGGTGGCCCATGTGGACGTGGTCCCGCTCGCGGAATTGCAGGAGGCGTTGAAGTCCGACGGCGTCCGGCTGGCTTCCGTGGACAGGGAACCGGAGCTGATCGCCGGACTGCCGTACGGGCACGCGGACATCGTGGCGAAAGCGAAGGAGTGGCTACGGGCTGCCTATGAGGAGGCGCCGGATCCCGGGGCGTTGCTGGATGAACCTTTCACGCTGAAGGATCTGCGGGATCTGCATGAGGTGGTGGCGGGCGTGCCGTTGATGCGCGACACGTTCCGGCGGTTCATGGAGCCGAAGTTGGTTGGGACCGAGCAGATGTCGGACGGGACGCGGGGGAGGCCTTCGCGGTTGTGGCGGCGGGCGAACTGAGCTGACCTGCGCACCCTAAATTTCGCCAAGGCCGAGCGAGCTCTATCGCAGGTCTCCCAGCCCCAGTTCCCGGAGCGCCTTGTCGAGCACAGCCCACACTTCTGCCGTCCCTGCTGATCGCTCTTCGCGTGCGAGGGCAAGGAGCTGCCGTCGTAAGTGGAGTTCGTCGTCGCCAAGTCCTTGGTTATAAGCGGGGGCCAACAGATACGAATGGTTGTCCGTCGCGCAGGTGGCCATCATGTCCAAGAATATTTCGAGCTCCCTTCCAGCTGTTACGAGCGCGGTGTGAACGTCGGCCGGGCCGGCGTCGGACGCCGGCGCGCCGGCCATAGGGAGGATGTCCAGTTTCCCTGCCCAGACCAGCTTTTGCAGTGGTTCATGAAAGAGCGAGAGCACCGTGCCCATCTGGTGGTTCTTGGAGGCGTCGATAGGAAGTGCGCGCCGGACGTCGTGGACGATCTCATGGAAATGGTCGTCGGCGAGCCCGAAGCCGACAAACAGCAAATGATGGGTCAGCAAGTGCGCCTTGACCAGCGCGGATAGCGCATCGCGGTTGCTGTTGTAGCCGAGGTAGTCGTCTCGGGTCAGCACGATGCTCTCCGGCTCGCTCACGGACCCGTGAAGTTTCAGTAGCCAGTTGTTGCCGACTGCGGGAATGTTCTCAGGTATGACGGTCCGCGGACGCTGGGCGTCGCTGCAAGCCATTTCGAAAAGCCGATCGTAGTTCAAGGTGATCGCCCCGGGGGAGGGCAGCGTGGCAAGCAGAGCGGGCGCCAGCCCGTACCTCGGCAGATCGACTGCTTCCGCCACCGCCTGTCCGAAGGCCGCAGTGGACCCGTGCTGGTCGGCATAGAGTTGCTCGAGCACCCCGGCCTGGTCAAGCAGGCCGAGCCCCTGAAACGCCTCCGCCTCTGCTTCCTTCAAGTGGATACCGGCCCGCAGCGTGTCGAGAAGCTGGCCCCAGCTTGGCGCACCGGCGCTGACGCTGACGCCGGCGCCTAGGAACGGCACGAGGTGTCCGGCTCCTGCAATTTGGCCAAGCGACTTCGCTTTCTCCTGGAGGTGGCCATCGAGGGATGGCCAGGACGAGGGAGCGGTCGCCTCCCGCCGGAGCTTCTGGGCCAGTGAGAACGCGGACCTGTCCCGCAGCACTAGCACGAGGTCGACGCCGAATCGGGCCGCAAGTTCGGTGGCAGAATCCAGGATTGCGCGCAGGGCGGCGCCAAGGTGACCCCCGGCGCCGCCGCCGGCGGTCCCAAAGAAGGGCAAGGCAAGAAGCCGGTGAGGCCGGTGATCGGACCGAGCAGGTAGCGCCGTAAGGGCGCTGCGAACAAATGCTTCAAGGCGTTCGGCGACGGCGGTGGCGCCCCACCTGCCGTCGTCCGGGACTGCGGTCATGATCGGTAACGGTTCCGCCGGGTCCCAAGGACGGATTGGCTCGGCCAGCACCGTTCCGTTACGGAACTCTGCCGAGGCTGACGCCAACGCCATTGTCCGCAGATTTGGATGGGCCATAAGCCAATGTTGCTCGACGGTGACCCTGGAGTCGGTGGGGAGCAGCCACGCGTCACATTGGAGGTTGAGGATATCAGCCATGGCTACGAAAACGTGCGGTTGAGTCATTGAATCTGTTTATCAGATGCGGGGACGCGGTTGCCGAAAGCCAATCAGTGGGGATCTACGGCCGGTCAGTACAGGCATGACAATGATTCGGTCGTGGGTCCATCACGTGGTGATCGAAAACGCGTAGGAAAGCCAAAGAACTGGGTCCGGAACATGATGGTCGAGTTGTCGGCAATCAGATGTAGCTATCTACAGCGCAATAACGTCCAGCAGTTGCTGGCGAATCTCGATCGCCGACCTTCCGAGGTCAACCGTGACTACCGCGAACCGATGGCCGCTCGAGTCGAAACTCTCCCGGATTGATTGGCCAACAGAGGGATACAGCAGGATGCCTTCCGCAGACAGTGAGAGAGGATCGTTTGCGGCTTCTTGAGACCGGACATAAGTGTAAATCTGATAGAGATGGCCGCTCTTGAAGGTCTCTCCACCGAACTGGCCCTTAGCTAGTGCAGAAGTGAATTTTGTGTCGATGATGATACGCCGCTTGGCCGTGGAGTTTTCCAGCAGAATATCCGTCTGCATTTTAGGAATGAACGCGGCGGCGCCTGGGGTTGCATGCGCGGAGTTCCAGGAAATGAACTGTCCCGCCTTGGTCTGCCAACCGGATGTAACCGCCGTGGCCCGGTAAAAGCCTCCCACCGCCCGTTCGAACAGGCGCCGGAACTCATGGTCAGTGAGGCTTGATCGTCGAAGCCTTCCGGTTCCTTCGTCGCTTGGCAGTATGAGTTGCAGGGCCAGGCGAGCCGCGAGCAGGACCGCCCTGTCCTGCACATCGTTGCGTGAGAACCGAACGGTCGTGTCGCGGACAGCCGATCGTGTATCGGTGCCCCTGACGCCAAGATCAGACAACCGCCTAGCATCGGCTCGGCACCGATGGCTCAGCGATTTAGAGACGACCAAGGGAGCCAAAAACGTCAAAGCGGCCTGAACCAGCCGATTTCTGGGAGTGTCGACGGTCAATTCCTCGTAGCGGCACGCCACTTGCCCCCGGCTCAGCAGCTGATGAGACTCTGTTCGCACGACGTCAATTCGGCCGCGGACTCGCCGGAGGTCGCTTTCAGTAGGAGCAAATCCCGGTGTTAGCGGCTTCTTCAGGCGGTCCGTTACGCTCGCGACAAGTATCTCACCTAGTAGGTCTGGTAGTCGCTCCGGATACTCTTCAATGCCGCTTAGCGAGGGGCTTCCAGTTTTATAGAAATCGGATGCATACAGCAAAAGCAGCCAGAGGTTTCTGACTGGAATACGGGTTTTTCCGGAAACGACCACGAAAGCATCCGGACCCACTTTTAATTCAGTCCCTCGACGAGCTTTGACACTTCTGCCTCCGCTGACGAGGGATCTTCAAACCAATATTCCTTGAGTGTCGGAGCAATTTCTGTCGTTACTACGGCTCGGAACCAGCTCACGTACGAATCGACACGCTCCTCTGCCGGTGGCGTCACGAAGCTGTGGCCGAGCATAAACTCTGCTCCCAGCGTCGAGTCGTCCTGGATGGATGCGTTTAGAGCGTCAAAGCGGCGGCGGACGGTCTCGAGGTGGGCTACGTCGACGTTGTGTTTGGCTTTCATCCACTGCAACCAGCTCTCGTTCAAGGCAGGCGCGAGCGAAACGAACCCGAATCGCCGGCGGAACGCCAAGTCCATGATGGCAAGGGAACGATCTGCGAGATTCATCGTGCCAATGATGTAGAGATTGCTTGGGACATGGACCGTCTCGTCGGATGCACGCGGATAAGCAAGATGGAGAGCTTCCCGGGGAGAGCGCTTCCCAGCCTCGATGAGTGTAAGGAGCTCACCGAAAACCTGGACGGGGTTTCCGCGGTTGATTTCTTCTATGAGAACGACGTGAGGCACCTCGGGAGCTGCGTTTGCGCGCTCAACCATCTCAAGGAAAGGCCCGTTCACCAAGGTTAACTTGCCGTCAGAGCCGGGACGCCACCCTCGTACGAAGTCTTCGTATGACATGTTCGGATGGAACTGCACGGCGCGGATAGCCGACTTCAGGTCTTTACTGCCGATCAATGCGTATGCCAGTCGTCGCG
Source organism: Arthrobacter sp. SLBN-122 (assembly GCF_006715165.1). Classification (NCBI taxonomy): domain Bacteria; kingdom Bacillati; phylum Actinomycetota; class Actinomycetes; order Micrococcales; family Micrococcaceae; genus Arthrobacter; species Arthrobacter sp. SLBN-122. Next base: position 3,059,158 of record NZ_VFMS01000001.1, read on the forward strand.
CCAGCCAGGTTTTGCCCGTGCCGGGAGGGCCCTGGAGGATGATGTTCTTTTTTGACCGCCAACGCCCCAGGATGTCCGTTAGCTCGGATTCCGACACGAAGCAACCGTCGAGGACAATGTCGGCGACCGAATATGGCTTTATTGGGGACGCTGGTGCCAACTCCACTGGATCACCGTCCGCCTCGTCACTCGAATCGGTCCGCCCGGCCGGGTCGAGGAATGCCGTCCACGAAAGCTCAGGGAAGGAATGCACCGGATATTCAGGATCATCGAACTTGGCTACCAGAGTGTCCAATATGTCCAGGTATCGGCTGCCGTCCGCCTGGAACAGGTTCCCGTCCAGCATTAGAGCGGTCTTGAGGTAACGTCGCGACTGACCGTCGAGCGGCAAGAAGTTCCAAGGGCTGATCCAGAACATGCCCATACTCAGTTTTCCGCCGACACCACGAATACTGCGGGCACGGTCATAAGCTTCGGCAAACCTGATTCGCGCCTGATCCTCTGAGGAGCTGGCCAGGTGAAGCGCTGCTTCAAAAGCGTCCCACAGTGCATCGATGTCGCCGGGCGCCCTTTCAGGCTTGTAGGAAAAGAACCACGAGTTCTGGTTGTTCAGCAGGGGTACTGCATCGAAAGCAGTAGGCGGGGGCGTCGACACGCCCAAGGCCTTGGCCCAGTCTCCGGCCAAAGCCGTACGTTTCGTATGGGTAATTCCGCGATTGAAGGACCCGAGTACAGTAAACGGGCAGATATCGTCAAGCGGCATGGAAACGCCGTTCTCATCCTTGTCCGTCAGATAGTTAAGATTCTCGTGACGCGTCTGTAGGTTCTGGAGAGCTGCCAGGAGCTCGCCCCGACGATCCTTGTACGAAAGCAACGCAGTGGCCAACTCTTCATAAAACGGCGTCCACTGGAAGTCCTCTTCGGGACTCGGGTCCTCATCGCCAAACCGTTTGGACCAGGCCGCATCGTTGCGGAACCTGCTGATGTCCTGCTGCTCATTGTCAAAGGCGAAGCGGATCAGCGCTTCGCTCATCCAGCTCCCGGGAGCCACCTTCCAGATGGTTGCCCGTCCCGTGTAGAAGTACCATTCGCGGGGCTGCTCCAGCGGGTTCCAGTCGACGTCGACTCTGCGGCCATCGCCGTGGTTACGTGTGACACGTCCTGTTGCCTTGATGGCCATGGTTGAGACGAGGTGGCCGCGAGTGTCGAAAGGGACGCCGTGCTTCCGCACGTAGCTCGCCTTTATCGCGATGCGGTCACCGGGCCGCATGGATTTTACGAGGTCGAGGTGACGGTCCTCAAAGCCGTTCTCCCAGACTCCTTCGGCCAAGAACCGGGCGGTTTGGTCCTGGGGGTCCCGATCCGAGAAAAACGCTCCGACGAACCAGTTTTGCTTCGGGGTATTTACCTCTTCTGACAACATGCCTCGGAAACTCCTGTGTTCATGTAACGGCCCGATCCGGCCAAGGATCATTAGACCACCACCCAGGGCAATCTTGAGTGCATGACGCCTGAATGATCTTTCGCAGTGATTGCGGTTTTGCACGCTAACCTGGCGCAGTGACTAATTCCATTGGGGGAGGGGCGGCGCAGCAGCTGCCCGCAGGTTTATACGAACTACTGAATACGGACCTGCTTGGCCAGCGATTGGGCCGCAATGCAGAACTTGAGCCCATGTTTGCGGACGTAGAAGACGATGACGTCCCTGATATCCTCTCCCGTCATGTCGCCGACGCCGTTCGCGACGCTCTCGCTGCCGCGCAGCCCGCAGGCAGAGTTGCCCTGGCCAACCGGTTGCTCGAAACGTTGCAGCAAAAGGACCGCATAGCGGACGGCCCAACAGTGCTTCACTCGCTGCACCGCCCGGATACGCTCAAGCGCCGCCAGCTCCGTCGCCCCACAACAAGACTCAGCGACTCCGCGCTCCTGACCAACAGCAACGAGGACCCCAACCTGGCCGCAGAACTGCGCGCAGAAATCGAGTCAGCGGACACGGTTGACCTCCTCTGCGCCTTTGTTCGCTGGACCGGCATCAGACTCCTCGAGCCGGCCCTCGAGCAGCTCAGGGACCGGGGCGTGAAACTTCGCGTCATCACCACCACTTACATGGGCGCTACGGAACGCCGGGCCATCGACGAACTTATCAACCGGTACGGGGCCGAGGTCAAGATCAGCTACGAAACCCACTCCACCCGGCTCCACGCGAAGGCATGGCTGTTTCGCCGCAACTCGGGCTTCCACACCGCCTACGTGGGCAGTTCGAACCTCAGCAGCGCGGCCCTCCTCGACGGACTGGAATGGAACGTCCGGCTCAGCTCGGTAGCCACGCCCGCGCTCCTGCAGAAATTCGAGGTCACGTTCGACAGCTACTGGGAGCAGCGGACCTTCCAGCCTTACGACCCGCAAACGGACGGGGACAAGCTGGACGCGGCCCTGGCCCGCAACGGTGGAAGGGCCACCGGCGCACCGGAGATAGACACGGGGCTGGAAGTCCAGCCCTTCCTCCACCAAAGTGAAATGCTCGAAGATCTCGAGGCGGAACGAGACAAGGGCCACCATAGCAACTTGCTCGTCGCAGCCACAGGCACAGGCAAGACCGTCATCGCGGCCCTGGACTACAAGCGGCTCAACGAAGCCGCCGGCCGGGACCTCAAACTGCTGTTCGTCGCCCACCGGCAGGAAATCCTAAAGCAATCGCTTCAGACCTACCGCCGAGTTCTTCAGAAGGGATCTTTCGGGGAGTTGTTCGTCGGGGAACACAAGCCAAAAGATTGGAAGCACGTCTTCGCCAGTGTCCAGTCTCTAGCCTCCCTCAGACTGGACAAGATCGCGCCGGACGACTTCGACGTCGTTGTCATCGACGAGTTCCACCACGCCGAAGCACCCACCTACCGCAGGATCATCGACCACCTGCGCCCCCAGGAGCTCCTCGGCCTGACCGCCACGCCCGAACGCGGTGACGGCGTCGACGTCGCCAAGCAGTTCTTCGACGGCCGCCGGGCCAGCGAGCTGCGCCTCTGGGACGCGCTGGACGCGGACCTCCTGGTGCCGTTCCACTACTTCGGCGTCTCCGACGACGTCGACCTCAGCCGCCTGGAGTGGAAGCGCGGCAGCTACGACGTCGCTCAGCTGGACGCCCTCTACACCGGCAATGAGGCGCGCGCCGGCAAGGTGATCCGCGAGCTCCGCGACAAGGTCACCAGCACCACGGACATGCGGGCCATCGGCTTCTGCGTCTCGGTGCCGCATGCGCTCTACATGGCAGAGGTCTTCAACCGTGCTGGCATCCCGTCCATCGCCGTCTCCGGGAAGACCGACGACGGCGAACGCGCCCTCGCGCTGCAGCAGCTGCGGGACAGGACCATCAACTGCATCTTCGCTGTCGATCTCTTCAACGAGGGCCTTGACCTGCCTGAAGTGGACACCATCCTGCTGCTCCGGCCTACTCAGAGCGCTACAGTGTTCCTGCAGCAGCTGGGCCGGGGTTTGCGGCGGGCGGAGGACAAGTCCGTGCTGACGGTACTGGACTTCATTGGCCAGCAGCGCCGCGAGTTCCGCTTTGACCTTCGCTACCGCGCCCTCACAGGATACGGGCCCAAGGAGTTGGAAAAGGCTGTGAAGGACGAGTTCCCGTTCTTGCCGTCCGGCTCCCAGCTTGTTTTGGACCGGGTGGCGCAGAAGGTGGTGCTAGACAACATGAAGGCACAGCTGCAATTCAACCGTCAGGACCTGGTTAAGGATGTAGCTTCGTATGCCGAGACGGAGTTGGCGGCCTATCTGGAGCGGTCAGGAAACGACGTGAAGTCAATTTACCGTTCTATCGGAGACTCCTGGACTGACTGCCTTCGTCGGGCCGGAGTGATTGAAGGGTTGTCACCGTTGGAGACCGTGCTGCGCGGGAAGGTCATGCAGCTGTCGAACGCGGACGAGGAGAATCTGCTGCGCCGCATGGCCGCGCTGATTCATGTCGACGATCCTGAACGTGCCGCCGCCTATTCAATGCTGGTTGCTCCCGAGGCGCCCCCCTACGCAGAGCTTGGACCCCGCGAGCAGACCTTCGCCCGGATGCTTTTTTTCACCCTGTGGCCAGACGGTGGTGGATTCAAGACTTACGACGACGGCCTGGACCATCTGCGCGGCTACCGGTTTGTGTGCGGCGAGATTCGCCAGCTGGTGGAATTCGGAGTGGCAAGGTCAAGGCATGCGGCGAAGCGGCTGGGTGCCGGGCTACAGCATATTCCGCTGCTGACTCACGCCACCTACCGGCGGGAGGAGATCTTGGCCGCCCTGCAGTACGGCTCACTGGAGCTGGGCAAGAACGTTCAGCACCGTGAGGGCGTTGCCTGGTGCCCGGCGACGGCCACGGATGCCTTTTTCGTAACCCTCAACAAGGACGCCAAGAATCACTCCGCCACAACTATGTACAAGGACTATGCAATCAGCCCGGAGCTGTTCCATTGGGAGTCCCAGAATGCTACCTCGCCTAGCAGCCCGACCGGCCGACGCTACCTGGACCGGTTGAAGCACGAGTCTCACATCCTGCTATTCACCCGGGACACAGCCAAAGACGAGACGGGAGTGACCGCGCCTTTCACGTGCCTTGGTCCAGTCGACTACGTCCAGCACGCGGGGGCGAAGCCTATTGGCATTACCTGGAGGTTGCATCGATCAATGCCGACGGACGTATTCGCTACGGCGGCGGCGGTGGCTCAGTGAATCCGATTGCCCGGGAATGCCCTATGTGTGAAAAGCCCTGGGCACCTTGAGTGACGATGCCAGGATCCCTGATCACTCGAGTCCTCGAGGCCGATATTGTTCCTCATCCGGACGTTCGTTCTCCGCTATCGAGGCACAAATGAATCCGGTAATCATTGAACCTGAACCAGACAGGCCTATACGGATGGGCCGTTGCCCATCCTGTGGGCAGGAGAAACAACTACTCTCTGGGTCAACGCTTCTGCCAGCACACAGATGGAAGACGGGGCCAATATGTTCCGGTGGAGGCGGGGAGGCAGAGCGGGTTCGTATACGAAGGCCGTTCAGACCGAATTTTGGCTTACCCGAACTCGGCTCAACAAGTGTCCGAGCAACACCCTCCTCACCTCCAGGAACTGGGAAACGCCGTTAATATCTCGATCTGTCGTCGTTGGCCTGCACCTTGGTACTCGATCACACCGGCGGTCGCGCTGGCGACACGCGTCGTGAAGGCCCTGCAACAAATGCATGACCCCTACTGGTGTCGTAGGTCGGTCAATGTTTCGATCTTCAACTTCCTTGGGGGAAAGATGGCGCATTCGGCCCGCGCAGGCGACTCAAAATGGCAGTGTCCTGCTTGCAACAGAATCTTGGCGGCCAGGCCTCTGGCTGGAAGGGTTACGAAGCACGCAAACGGCCAAGGAGATTTGTGTAGCGGCGTGGGTAAGGCGGCAGTAAACCTCTCGGCAACAGCGGCACCAAAAGTGGGTCAGGGGGCTCGAGGAGGAATCAGAGCCCGTAAGAAAAGCCCGAAGCCCTCACCCCGGCCGACGCTGAAAATAAAGCCATCAGAACGATCCGTCCCCGGAAACAGGGAACGCCCCGACATGCTTCCGAGTAAGAAGGCCCAGGGCTCCTTTAGCCTCCCTAAAACCGCATAAAGGACGAAGAGCACTGGACGTTGATTCAAGGCAATGCTCGGCAGGACATTGAAACCGATGCCGGCTGGCGCAGAGTGAGGCTCGGCGCTTCACAAGGCACAGGGAAACGCCGCTGATCCGTCGTAGCATTATGGGCACAGCATTCAGCGCCTCATCTGCGATCGCTCGGCCATACATTCATGGGCGCCAAGCTGTTGCAGCGACAAGTTGAGTGTTAGCTACCCTGCCAGCTCCGTGAGTAGGAGAGCCGTAGCAGGCACAATCTGTATAGGCGGTCATTCAGGTCGCATCGCTGACAGCACCATATTGAAGGACAGTGGGAGTGATCATGGCGAAGTACACGGTTCAGCAGCAGCAAGTGGACACGCTTCTTGGGTGGGTCCGCAGCGGGCAGGTGGCGATTCCCGAGATGCAACGGCCCTTCGTATGGAATTCCACCAAGGTTCGTGACCTCATGGACTCGCTGTATAACGGCTTTCCTATTGGTTACTTGATCACGTGGCAAAGCCTGGACGTTGGATTGAAGGACGGAAGTAAATCAAACTTCAAGCAGATCCTCATCGATGGACAGCAGCGCATTACGGCCATGACGGCAGCGCTGGTCGGGGAGCCAGTTGTTGATAAGACATACGCAAGAAAGCGAATCAAGATTGCTTTTAACCCGGTGACCGAGGAATTCGCCACCCTGACCCCGGTGCTTGCCAAAAGTCCAGAATGGATTCCCGACGTGGCGGAGTTTATTAGTGCTCCGTCTGTCCTCGGCCTCATGAAGACTTACATTGCCGCTAACCCCGGGGCGGATGAATTAGCGGTCGAACAGGCTTTCGGTAGGCTCGGGGCGATTAAGACAGCGCAAGTGGGCATTATCACTCTGGCGGACGACCTGGACATCACCACGGTGACAGAGATCTTCATCCGCATCAATTCTAAGGGCGTTCCGCTGAGCAGCGCGGACTTTGCCATGAGCAAGATCGCGAGCCACGGCGAGTTCGGGTCTAACCTTAGGAAACTCATCGATTACTTCTGTCACCTGGCGGTGTCCCCTCATGTATACGACGACATCGCGCAGAACGATACTGCTTTCGCTTCCTCCGGGTACATGAAGAAAATTGCCTGGCTCAGGCGGGATGCTTCCGACCTCTACGATCCCACTTACACCGACGTCATCCGTGTAGCCGGAATCAAGGAGTTCAAGCGAGGTAAAGTGGCCGCCTTGGTTAGCCTTTTGTCTGGGCGTGACTTTGAGACGAGAACTTTTGACGAGCAACTTGCTGTGGAGTCATTTACCCGGCTCGAAAAAGTTCTGCTTGAAATCGCTAACGAGTACAACTTCCAGCAGTTCATCATGACTATTAAGTCTGCCGGTTTCATTTCTCCTGGCATGATCAGTTCTAAGAACGCATTGAACTTTGCTTACGCCTTGTACCTGCACTTGCGTAGCGAGGGACGGCTCACAGAGGGCGACATTAAACGCGTCGTTCGGAAGTGGTTCGTTATGTCCCTTATCACCAGCCGGTACACGGGTTCCTTCGAGACTGCCTTCGAAGCAGATATACGCAGGATTTCAGAGTACGGAGCCAGCGAGTTCCTTGCCAACATCGAGCGGTCTTCTATGAGCGAGAACTTTTGGGATGTAGCGGTGCCTATGTCGATGGAGTCTTCCAGCATCCGCAGCCCCTTCTTTCAAACGTACCTTGCTGCACAGGTGCACTCCAGTGCGCGGGGATTCCTCTCCAAGAACATCACCGTGGCCAACATGCTGGAGGAGTCCGGGGATATTCATCACCTCGTCCCGAAGAATTACCTACAAAAGAACGGTATTCGTGACCGCAGCGACTATAACCAAATCGCAAATTATGCGTTGACAGAGACGCCCATCAATATCGGCATAAAGGATTCTGCACCCGCGGACTACATGGAAAGGGTGAAACAGCAGATCGATGACGGTGAACTACGGCTTGGCGAAATCACCGAACGTTACGAGCTGAAGGAGAACTTGGCAGCGAACGCTGTTCCGGAATCCATTTTTGACACCACAGCGGAGACTTACGGACAGTTCTTGATAGAACGCCGCCTGATGATGTCGCACTACATTCGGGATTACTACCGCAGCCTCTGACCAAAGCACTGGGGCTGACCTCATCTCGGCATGGTTGCTCTCACGCTCTCTGCCGATTGCAGGCTGGTGTCCGCCGGCTTGTTGGTGCGCTAGAACGGCTCAGCGTAATTCACATCGTCCGCGATGCAGGTCCATCGAGAACGTAAAAGCCGCCGCTCCCGTGCACAATTGACAGGTATATATGCATCTCAGGGGGCGCGCGTGACCACGGACTACCATGCCAAATATTGGGCGAACCTGCTCAAGGCACAAACATCCACCACCAGCGACGTCATGGCTGCCGTGTCGTCGGCGCGGGTGGACCTCAACCCCCACCAGGTGGAGGCGGCGTCCTTTGTTCTTCGCTCGCCTCTGAGCAACGGCGTTGTCCTGGCCGATGAAGTGGGCCTCGGCAAGACCATCGAGGCCGGACTGGTGCTGCTGCAGCTGTGGGCCCGACGCAAGCGGCGCTTGCTGATCGTTGCTCCCGCAACCCTCCGCCGACAGTGGGCATCGGAACTGTCCGAAAAGTTCGGACTTCCCGCCCGTGTCCTTGACGCTGACTCCTACGGGGGCAAAGGGAATCCGTTCGACGACGACAGGTCGGTTCTGATCTGCTCATACCACTTTGCGGCTCGTCATCAGGGTGATGTCCAGATGGTCGCCTGGGACCGCATCGTTTTTGATGAGGCACACCAGCTGAGGAACGTCTGGAAGTCCCAGAACCAGCGGGCCAAGGCGCTCGCAAGGGCAACCCGCCATGCTCCAAAGCTGCTACTAACGGCCACGCCTCTGCAGAACTCGCTGATGGAACTCTACGGTCTCGTCCAGATCATCGATGAACACGTCTTCGGTGGCCAGAAAACATTCCGCAGCGCCTACTCCAGTGCTGCCACGGACGCGCGCACCATGCTGGAGTTGAAGGCGCGTCTGCAGCCGCTGGTCAAAAGAACTTTGCGTCGCCAGGTACGGGAGTATGTGAAGTTCACCAGCCGTATCCCCATCACCCAGGACTTCACTCCCAGCGACGACGAGCAAGCGCTCTATGACCTGGTGTCTGAGTATTTGCAGCAGGATGACTCCTATGCGCTGCCCAAGGCGCAGCGCACTCTGATGACACTGATTCTGCGCAAGATTCTGGCGTCCTCGTCGGTGGCAATCGCAGCCACTCTGGAGAATATGGCAGCCAAGCTGGAGGGCCAGGTGCGCCGCCTTTCCGGGGAAAAGTCCGACGGCGGGACTCGCCACTCCGAGGCGGAGGACCTGGCTGAGGAGCTGGAAATCGATGAGGATTACGATGGCGAGCTGGAGGAATCCCGCGGGGTCGAGTTTGTCGATTCAGAGTTTGCGGGGGACGTCGCCGGCAGGCGGTCGGAAGCATCCCAGCTGCGGCAGTTTGCCGACCTGGCGCATTCGATCCAGCTCGATGCGAAGGCGAAGTCGTTGATCGAGATCCTGCCCAAGGCCCTTGCCATGGCCCAGGAACGGGGAGCCCAGGAGAAGGCGGTCATTTTCACAGAGTCGCGCCGGACTCAGCATCATCTGGTGGAGCTCCTCGAAGCAACCGGCTACGCGGGCAAAGTGATCACCATCAACGGGCAGAACACCGAGGCGCAGGTCCAGGCGGTTTACAGCAAGTGGCGGGCTAAGCGGCTGGAAGCCGGGCTGGCCGTGGCCAACCGGGTATCGGACACAAAGTCTGCGATCGTGGACGCTTTTCGGGACGATTACCCGATCCTGGTGGCGACTGAAGCGGCGGCAGAAGGCCTTAACCTCCAGTTCTGTTCCCTTGTGGTCAACTTCGATCTGCCGTGGAATCCCCAGCGCATCGAGCAGCGTATTGGACGTTGCCACCGCTACGGCCAGAAACACGATGTAGTCGTGGTGAACTTCCTGAACACGTCCAACGAGGCGGATAAGCGCGTCTTCGAACTCCTGGATGAAAAATTCAAGCTGTTCAGCGGGGTCTTCGGCGCCAGTGACGAGGTGTTGGGGGCGCTGGCATCGGGTTTCGACCTCGAGAAGCGGATCGGTGCCGTTTACCAGACCTGCCGCACGGCGCAGGAAATCGAGGAGCAGTTCGACAAGCTTCGCAGCGAACTTGAGACCGAGATTGAATCCAAGATGGATTCCACGAAGGCCACGCTGTTGGAGGACTTTGACGACGAGGTCATCGAGCGACTGGACGTACAGCTTGGCGAGAGCAAACGATCGCTCGGACTCCAGCAGGCGGCGCTCTGGTTTCTGACGCAGCACGAATTGCAGCAGGCAGCCGGAGCAGCTGCGGTGTTCGACCGGGACCAATTGCTGTTTGAACTGGATGGCGACGAACACCCAGGGCGCTATGTCATGGATTGGGCAAGAGCCGATGAGCTCAGGGCCACCTTCTACCATCACTTGTCACCGCTCGCGGAGTTGCTGAGCGCAAGGGCGGCGGCCCGGCAGCTGCCCGAGTCCGAGGTGGTCTTCGACTATTCGTCCCACGGCAGCACTGTGGGTGCCCTGGAGCAGCTTCGAGGAAAGTCAGGGCTCATGGCGGCCCAACTAGTTACCGCCGAATCGGCGGACAGCGTGCTCGAGCTGATCCTCACTGGTGTGACCGATGGTGGCGACGTGCTCGACGGCGAGCAGCTGGCCCGGATGTTCAGCCTGCAGGCCGCCGAGCTTGGCAGGGCTTTGGCGCCCGGAGAGGTCCGCTCCGTCCTGGCCAAACACATCAATGGCGACGTCAAAGCTTTCGAAATGGCGCAGCGTGAACGGCTGGACGTGTTGCTCTCCGAGGAATCGGAAAAGCTGGACCGCTGGGCGGATGATCTCCGGCAGGGGCTGGAACTTGAGCTGAAAGAGATCGAGAAGACGCTTAAGGAAGCCGGCCGCGAAGCCCGCCAGTCGGCCGGGATGGGTATCCAGGAGAAGCTTCTTGCCCAGCGGAAAAAGCAGGAGTTGGAGCGTAAGCGGAACCAGAAGCGCAGGGAACTTTACGAGGAGCAGGACAGGATCGACGCCCGCAGGGATGAATTACTGTCCGAGGTAGAGGCTAAGCTCGCCGCCAAGGTGATGGTGGAAGATTTGTTCGCCATCCGCTGGACGTTGGCCTAAAAATCGCTGTCGAGGCTGGACACTACTGATCGATGGTCTGTCGGTGATGACCAGATCGATTAGTTCCTGGGATCGATCCTGTAGAAGCTTGCCCTGAACGAGTGTGGCCACGGTGACGGCGGCATGGATGCCGCGCCTTAGTCCAGGTGTTGAGGTACCAGCGTTCGGTCCTGTCGCGAATTCCGGCGAGGCCTGCCACCTCCGCCTGAGGCCAGGCGGATCCCTGGGTGTCTCTGCAACCGAGGCCGTGGAGCTTGGTGCTTCGAGACCCAGCTTGGGGTGCGACACGGCGTCAAGCTCGGTGCAAAGCGGCGAGGTTAATGCCATATTTGTATGTCATTGTTTCCGCGCTCGGCGTGCTACGCCCTGCTCGGATTGTCTTACTCAACATGGGGTGCGATTTATGTCTGACGGCGCATGGAAGATTCAGGAACTGGCGTCGGAAGGCTTGACGGACCGGGCCGCCGAACTGGGGCAGCTGTTCCCGGAGGCAGTAACTGACGGCAAGGTGGACATCGAGAAGCTGAAACTGCTCCTCGGTGAGGCCGTCGAGGAGTCCCCAGAGCGGTACGGGCTCACCTGGCCTGGGAAGCGCGATGCCATCCGCCTGGCACAGAAGCAGTCGACCGCCACACTCAAGCCGATGCTGGCCGAGTCAGCCGAATTTGACACCACCAAGAACGTCATCATCGAAGGCGACAACCTTGAGGTCCTGAAGCTCCTGCAAAAGAGCTACTACGGCGAGGTCAAGGTGATATACATCGACCCGCCGTACAACACAGGCAATGACTTCGTGTATAAGGACGATTTTGCCCAGCCCATGGTCGAGTACCTGCGCGTCTCAGGGCAGACCGACGAAGATGGGCGCCAAACTTCAGTAAATACGGAAACCTCGGGGCGATTTCACTCGCACTGGCTCAACATGATGTACCCGCGTCTAGCTGCGGCCCGTAGCCTGCTCCACGAACAGGGTTTGATCTTCATAAGCATTGATGAAGTGGAAATCTCGCGACTAAGACTGGTTTGCGACGAGGTCTTTGGTGAGGAAAACCACGTCGCTGACTTTGTGTGGCATAACAAGCGGGGCGGCGGAAATGACGCTAAGCACGTGGCAGTAGAACACGAGTACGTTGTCGCCTACGCGCGCGACAAAGTCCGTCTGGCGCACTTGTTTGTGCCATATGATCCGGCGTATCTCACGCGCTATCGTGAGAAAGACTCCGTGGGACGCTTCTTCTGGGACACTTTCAAACGAAAGTCGGGAAAACAGTACTATCCGATTATTTGCCCTGACGGCACGGTCCTGGAATTCGACGAGAGGGGCAACCCGCTGAGTTGGCTTCGTTCTGAGGCACGATTCCTGCAAGACCAGAAAGAGGGCGAAGTCCGGTTCGTCCGCTATGGAGATAGATGGTCAGTCCAATTTAAGCAGCGTCTGCCGGAAGGCAAAAAACCGCGGACGGTCTTCCTCGAGGAATCTATCCTGGGAAGCCAGGGAACCACCAGTGACGGAAGCACCGCCATGTTGGATCTTTTTGGCTCTAACATCTTCGACAATCCGAAGCCTGTACCCCTGCTGAAACACCTGCTTTCGTTTCAGGGGGATCAAGACAGCATCATTCTCGACTTCTTCGCGGGGTCTGGAACCACAGCCGATGCAGTTATGAATTTGAACGCCGAGGACAGTGGTAACCGACGCTTCATCCTTGTGCAGCTTCCTGAGAAAACCGACAACCCGGAGTACCCGAGGATCTCGGACATCACCCGTGAGCGCGTCCGCCGTGCCGGGAAAAAGATCAAGGGAAAAGCCGGAAATAAGGCCGCGAACCTGGATGTGGGTTTCCGGGCGTTCAAGCTGGCAGAGTCGAACTTCCGGAACTGGGATTCGGATACGGACACATTCCTAAGTGAAGAGCTCGACTTCTACGTCGACAACATCAACTCGGGTGCTTCCGACGACGATGTCGTCCATGAAATTCTGCTCAAGGCTGGCGTGCCACTGAACGTTGACCTGCAAAAAATCCAGATTGCCGGCGAGGCTGTTTACGTGGCGATGGGCGGCCTTTTCATCGCAAGCGCGGCACGAAAGATCAGCCAGGAACTGATCGACGGCCTGCTCGCGCTGGAGCCGTGGCCCGTGCAGGTAGTGCTGCTGGACGCCGGGTTCGGGGACAACGATTCCCTCAAACTCAATGCCCGCCACCAATTTGCCAGCCGCCGCCCGGAATCGGATCCGGACAAAGACAACGCCCTCCGCACCGTCTAAGGCACTGAACATGAAACTTCAGTTTGACGCCACCCAGCCGTACCAGCGCGCGGCCGTTGACGCCGTCGTCGACCTTTTTGCCGGGCAGCCGCTGGCACAAAGCGCCTTCGAAACGTCGTTCGTGGAGGAAGGTGCGCTGCTGACAGAAACCGGCATCGGGAACCGGCTCGCCATCAGCGACGACCAGATTCTCCAGAACCTCCGGCTTGTGCAGGGCCGGGAAGAAAATTTCATACCCCCGGACGCACAGGACCAAGAGTTGATCTCCAACAACTTCACGGTCGAAATGGAAACAGGCACAGGCAAAACCTACGTCTACCTGCGGACCATCCGCCGGCTGCACGAGCTCTATGGCTGGCGAAAGTTCATCATCGTGGTGCCATCGGTTGCGATACGTGAAGGTGTCAAGCAGAGCATCGAGGGCATGGCGGAACACTTCGCCGAGGTCTTCGAACGGCAATCCATGGACGCCTGGGTCTACGACTCCAGGGACATCAACAAGGTCCGCAGCTTCAACCGGGACAGCGACCTCAAGGTCATGATCATGACACTGGCCTCGTTCAACAAAGCCGGCAATGTGCTGTTCAAGGACATCGAAGGCCTTGGCCAAGGCATCGATCTGATCGCAGGCACGCGCCCCATCGTCATCCTGGACGAGCCGCAAAAAATGGAGAGCAAGAAGAGCAAGGAAGCCCTCGGCCAGCTCAACCCGCTGTTCACGCTGCGCTACTCCGCCACCCACAAGGAGCACTACCACCAGATCTACAAGCTGGACCCGGTCCGCGCCTACGACCTAGGACTGGTCAAGCAGATCATGGTCCGCTCCGTGGTCCAGGAACAGAACCTGAACGCCACAAGCGTCAAGGTGAAGAAAATCCTTGCCACGAAGACCAAAGTGATCGCCGACGTCGAAATGTTTGTGCTTTCAAACGGCAAAATCGGCAAGAAGAATGTGAAGCTGGATCGCGAGGGACAGAGTCTTTACGAACTTTCGGGCGGACTGAGCCAGTATGCCTCCTGGGTGGTGGAAAACATCAAGGCGGACACCCGGGAAGTCATTTTCGCGAACGACAAAATCCTCCGTGAAGGCGAGGAGCTCGGTGTCGACCGCGACGCACTGATGCAGGCTCAGGTCCACGCAACCGTGGAGAAGCACCTGCAGCATGAGGAGTACCTGCGGAAGAAACTCACCGCACCTGGGGAACGGATCAAAGTGCTTTCCGTCATCTTCATTGACAAGGTGGCTCACTACGCCGGTGCGGAATCATCCCAACCCAAGATCCGCCGCTGGTTCGAACGGGCTTACGCCGAGCTGAGAGTTCAGGACCGTTTTGCAAAGTTGAACCTTCCGGACGTCGATGCGGTCCACGGGGGATACTTCGCCGCAGACAAATCAGGCAAGGCCAAGGACTCCCGGGGCGACAGCGCAGATGACCAAGTTATCTACGACGAGATCATGCGGGATAAGACCAAACTCCTAAACCTGGACAACCCGCGCCGCTTCATTTTCAGCCACTCCGCGCTCCGGGAAGGCTGGGACAACCCTAACGTTTTCCAGATCTGCACCCTGAATGAGTCGGTCTCTGCGGACCGCAAACGCCAGGAAATCGGCCGGGGGCTGCGCTTGCCAGTGAACGAATCGGGCGTGCGCTGCTTCGACAAGGCCGTGAACAAGGTGACCGTCATTGCAAACGAGCACTATGAAGACTTCGCTGCGGCACTGCAGTCCGAGATCGAGGAAGAGACGGGAGTGAAGTTCGACGGTGGCCGCATCCGGAACGAGCGTGACCAAGTTTCCGTCATGTTGGACCCGGGCTTCCGCCATAACCCGTACTTCAAGGAATTGTGGGACAGGATCAAACCCCGGACCCGCTATGAGGTGACCATTGACAGCGACAAGCTGCTGGCTGACGTCGTACAGCGGCTCAAGGAAGCGGATGACATCACCGCGCCGAAGTTCGTGATCGCTGACGCCTCCCTGGCCATCAAACGTGGAACGGAACAGGCTGCCGGTGGTGTGAAGGCACAACTGGCAGGGGCCCTGCACGAGGTGGATACCGTGCAAGCCAAGGTCCGCATTCCGGATGTCTTGGGCTACCTTCAGCGAGAGACCGGGCTGACCCGCGGAACGCTGGCCAAGATTGTCAAGGCCTCAGGGCGGACAGCCCAGTTGGGCATCAACCCGCAGGGTGTGCTGGACCTCCTGGCCCGAACCATAAACGAGTCCAAGCGTGCCCTGATGGTTGAAGGAATCGTCTATCACCGTATCGAGGACCATGATGATTCGGAATGGCAGCTGGACATCGTCATGGACGCTGAAGGCCCAGTTGACCGGAAGTACCTGGTGGAAGTAGACGGTTCCATTTTTAGCCATGTGCGTTTTGATTCGGCGGTGGAGGAGCAGTTCGCCTTGGACCTTTCCGGGCGTCTCGCCGACGGCGACACGGACGGAGACATTCGGATGTTCATGAAACTACCGCCCAGGTTCAAGGTCCCCACACCGCTTGGCGGTTACAACCCGGACTGGGCAATCCTCAAGATCGATGTGCAGGACGGGCGCGAAACCGATGTCACCATGGTGGTGGAGACCAAGTCGACACGTGAGATCGAGAAACTTCACTCTGAAGAGGTGCGGAAAATCGCCTGCGGCCGAGCCCACTTCGGTGCGATCGATGTGCGGTATGAAGGACCGGTGGTATCAGCCGCGGAAATCTAGCCGTTGCTGGAGAAACTCCTGTTGGCGTCGTCTTTTCGCTTTCGTGCAGCCTTGGCGCTGAAGGGAACGAAACGTTCGGACAACGGCAGCGATTCGTAAATACGTTCCGTCTTTTCGGCTGCAGCCCGACCAGTTGCCTGGACATATGAAGATGCGACGTCAGAGCCGATCCACCCGAGGCTCACCATATGGCGTAAGACCGTGATTGTTATGGCCTTCACATCCGGAATACGGTTTTGTTCAACCGATACGTCGTGCTGAGGATCGAGGAGCCGCAACGGCTCCTCTCGTATTCGCACGACTTTGTACCCGGCGTCGCGAAGTCTCTTCGTTTTCAACGCGTCTCGCTGTTCGTGTGCTTTGCCCTTGTGGGAGTACGAACCGTCGAACTCGACGGCAATCGCCAAGGACTTGATGAGGATGTCCACGCTGTGCGGTCTATTGTGGCCCAGATCGAGACGTTCTTGTCGCAGAGGGTCTACATCTCCCGGAAACGCGACTTCAAACTCGCACGCTAGTGCAACGTCGAGCTTAGATCGTATGGCGGGGCAGCCGCGGCCAGAGCGCCGTCCACCATCCCGCCTAGGATTTCTCTGACCGATGTATTCCGGCCATTGTATTGATTGGTTGTGTTCGGCATGAGCGCCAAGACAAGTGAGACGCTCAACCACGAAATGACAGCCGAATATGCCAAGCGCAAAGCCTGACGGCTCCAGTAGATGCGGTTCAGTTCCACAATAGAGTCGTTCTCCCAAATTCCTTCTTCAGCCTCAAAAATCGTACCCCCGAAACGGGCAGCGGACCCACAAGAACGGAGACGGGCTGAGCGGCCGCATCCTCACAGATTGTGTTGGCGCCCCGTCGAATTGTGTTGGCGCCCCGTCGAAAAGAACACAAGTCGGCCGCTGCTGTGGCGGAATCCGAAGTTGTCAGAGCTAAATGAAATAGTTGCCGCAGTGGCGGATGAGAATGTTCGCTTCATCAAGCGTAGTAATTCTATTTGGGGACAAGACCATGAACGCAGGATTCGCCGTCATCGACGTGGAGACCACAGGACTCTTTCCGGGGAGCCATCGCATTGCCGAGGTCGCTGTGGTGCATGTAGAACCGGACGGGACAGTCAGTAACCGCTGGGAAACGCTGGTAAATCCACAGCGCGACCTGGGAGCACAACATATCCACGGCATTCGGGCAGCCGACATCCTGAACGCACCGGTCTTCGGTGACATCGCACAGGATGTCATGGAGCTGATGGCTGGTCGTGTGCTGGTCGCACATAACGTGCACTTCGATTACCGCTTCGTCTCACATGAAATGGGCCGCGCCGGATTGAAATTGCCCTTCGAAGTCCACGAGTGCATGTGCACGATGAAGCTTGCCCGCCAATACTTGCCTGGCGCGGGGCGCTCCTTGAAAGATTGTTGCGACAGCTTCGGGCTGGATTTGAAAAACGCGCACTCAGCAGGTGACGACGCAGAGGCAGCTGCACACGTCCTTAGTAACTACATCCGTATGGATGGGGAGAACCCACACTGGATTTCGGCCTTGGACCGGGCGTACCTTGCATCGTGGCCGGCTGTGAACCCAAGACGTTTGCCGCAGGCCTTCCGCAGTTCCGGAAGCGAGCCCCAAGCCCACTTCCTAGAGCGGCTTGTGCACCGCCTGCCGGAGGTCGTGGGCCCGGACGAGCACAGCGCCTATCTTGCAATGCTTGACCGGGCAGTCTTGGACCGGCACATTTCGGCGTCCGAGGCGGACGGGCTAGTGAACCTTGCCGATTCGTTGGGCATAAGCCGAGGCATGGCTGAACAGCTGCACGTCAAGTACATGATTGCCATGCTGGCGGCAGCATGGGACGACGGAGTCATTACTGACGAGGAGGCAGCTGACCTTCGGATTGTTGGCGACCTCCTCGACATCAGCCAAGAGTCCGTTACACAGGGACTCGCTGCGCCCGTCGTGGGGCAGGACGAACAAACGGGTGCGGCTGCGCAGTCTTTCGCGCTGGCCGCAGGCGACAAAGTGGTACTCACGGGCGAGATGTCTCGGGATCGTGATGACATCGAGGCTGACCTGCGTGCTGCTGGGTTTGTCCCTCATCCTGCGATTACCAAAACGGTCAAGCTGTTGGTAGCGGCAGATCCGGACAGCTTGTCCGGCAAGGCGAAGAAGGCACGCAGCTACGGGATTCCGGTAGTGGGCGAGGGCTACCTGCCACAACTGCTGGGGAATAGGGAGGCCCGTTCTTAGCGATGTCCATGACGATGCTCGGGACGTACTTCTTCCCGACTTCCCCCGGCTACAACGAAGTGCATTCCCTATGCCGAGGCTGCCGGGGTCCTCGCGCAGAGCGTCGTCGGTGAGCACCAGCAGGTGCCGGCCGGAACTGGAATCGTCGGCCAGCAGGTCCTGCAGCATCGGCATCACTGGCTGCAGGCGGTGCTCGTGCCGCAGCCGCAGCACCTCGGACGGATCGTGCAGGTGCCGGGGCTGTGCTGGTCCGGGCTGACGGCTCTTTCTCCGTGCTCGTAGCCTCGGGAGGGCCGAAAGGGTCTCAAACGACGGGTTCAATCGGTCCGGGCCGTAACTTACCGGTTTTCCGGGTCGGTGAGCGGAGCCAAAACCAGCAGACAACCAGGATTGTCAGCGCCGGATGCCATGATTGGTTGCATTGATTGAATGACGGTACTGATGGCGGTGCCGTAGATGGGGGAATTTGATGAGTCTGTCCAACCGCGAGTATGTGGGCCGGGCGCTTGAGGCCTTGGCGGTTGGTCTTGAGCCCTACATCGCCGGAGTGCTGGCGGAGATAGCGCCCGGCGTGGCCTGGATAAAGATCATTCAGCACAAGGACGAGAACGCCGGCCGCGCTGCGCAATCCTACGCACCCACGGATCTCAGCCTGCAGCTGCGCATCATGACTGAATCCATGGGCTCACTTGGCTACCCCTTCAACCTCCCGCATGACGCACGCAGCCATACCTCCGAGCTGCGCCAAGCACGAAACCGCTGGGCCCACAATGAGATCTTCGACGACGCCGATACCTTCCGTGCCTTGGACACCGCAGGTCGGCTGGCCAAAGTGATCGGGCTGGACCAAACTCAGACCGAGTTGACTGCGCTTCTCACCGAGTACCAGAACCGGTCTTCCCCGACCCGGGAACAAACGGAAGAGGAGCAGCAGGCTCTGCCGGCCGCCGTCGCGCAGTCCGACCACCCGGAGGAAAGCCTTCCGGGTGAGCCCTCGGTCCCTGGACCGGCTGCATCCGCTGCCCACGTTGTGGTGGAGGTGACCACAGCAGATGCCCTGAGCTACGCGATGGCGCACAACGGCTTCCGCTTCGTCAGGCAGGTCAAGATCACCAACAACGGCGCGGAAATCCGCGGTGCAGTGGTCCAAGTGGAGGCCTCCGCGCAGTCAGGCCGGATCTCCGGCGACTTCCAGCAGTACGTGGACCTGGCGGCAGGCCAAATCATCACGCTCGATGATCTCGACGTTCCAGTTCAGGCCGCCACCATGTATGAACTGGCTGACCGCCAGATGGGAAAGCTGCTGGTGACCGTCCATTCGGCGGGCGCCGATGCCGCCGTGGTGGAGCTGGGCCGCGCAGAAGCGGACCTGACGCTCCTGCCCGCCCAGTTGTGGATCGCCGGACGGGGACTCGTCTCCTACGAGTTCCTGGCCGCGTACGTGCAACCGCACCATCCCAGCATTGCCAAGCTCATGTCCGAGGCCGCCGACCTCCTCATGCAAACGACGGGCAGCGGCAGCTTCGACGGGTACCTGGAAGACGGGGACCGGGTTGATCAGATCGTGTTCGCCATCGCCCAGGCCATGAGCGCCCGTGACATCCGCTACAGCATGCCACCCGCCAGCTGGGGATTGGAAGGCCAGCAGGTACGCACGCCGGTGCAGGTCCTTGACGACCGTTTGGGCACGTGCTTGGACACCACGCTGGTCCTGGCCGCCGCTTTGGAATTCTGCGGCATCAGACCTCTGCTCTGGTTGGTGGACGGCCACGCCTTCCTCGGCTACTGGCGCGAGGAAGGCAGCCTCAGCACTGCGGCCTCCGACGACGTGCCCGAGCTGGTCAGCCTTGTACAGCGGGGCTTCATCGGCCTCGTGGAAACCACGCTTCTCACCGGCAGTCAGCCGATCTCGGCGGCCGCACTCCGCAGCAGCCCGCTGAACCGTTATGTGGAAAGCGGAAATGACGAGATCAACGCGGTGACTGATATCAGGCGCGCCCGCCTCGATGGCATCTACCCGCTGCCGGCCAGGACCACGTCCGACGCCGGAACCTACACCGTGGTCAACTACGTCCCGGAGACCAAGACTGCGCCGGCCCTGCCGAAGAAAGCAGCCTCAAGCGGGCTTCCGGCCAGGACCACATCCGATGTTCCACCCCGGGTGGTCCAGTGGAAGAACGCCCTGCTGGACCTGAGCCTGCGGAACAGGCTCATCAACTTCACTGACACCGCCCGGTTCCCACTGGCAGTGCCCACCGCGTGGATGGGTGCCTTCGAGGACCTCATCAGCAGGGGTACGCCCGTCACCCTGCTTCCGTCCAACCAGATCAGTGCCGTCCACCAGGAGCGCGGCGTCCGCTTCGGCAGGGACCTTCCCCAGGACGAACTCGCCGACCTGCTCAGCTCTAAAAAGGCCGTGTTCGCGGAGGTCAGCGAAGACGGTTACAACGCCAAGATGCGCGGGCTCGCCTACAAGGCGAAGACCCAGCTGGAGGAAACGGGAGCCAACAACCTCTATCTGGCCATTGGCAGCTTGATGTGGGAACTGGACGGGCGGGCGCTTCGGTCCCCGCTGGTTTTGGTCCCGGTGAAGCTGGCTTCTGCAGGGAAAAACGGTCTGTACCGGGTCACACTCGATGAGACCGGCCAGTCCACGCCCAACTATTGCCTCCTCGAGAAGCTGGCGCAGTCCCATGACCTGCGCATTCCGGGCCTTTCGGAGCCGGTTGAAGATGGAGCCGGGATCGATCTGGACGCCGCGTTCGCTGCTGTGCGGGCTGCCGTTTCGGCCAAGGGCCTGGCTTTCCGCGTGGAAAACACCGTGGACCTGTCCATGTTGCAGTTCGCCAAGTTCCGCCTGTGGAAGGACCTTGACGAGAACTGGAAGGAATTCACCGCAAACAGCCTGGTCAAACACCTGATCAGCACCCCCACGGAACTCTATTCAGACAGCGTTGCCGTTACGCCCGACGTCGATTTGGACGCCTTGGCTGCCCAGTGTCCAATACCAGCGGACTCGTCCCAGTTGGAGGCAGTCGCGTCTGCAGTCGCCGGCCAGACGTTCGTCCTGGAAGGCCCTCCGGGCACCGGAAAGTCACAAACCATCACCAACCTCCTGACCCGCGCCATTGCTGACGGCAAACGGGTTTTGTTCGTTGCGGAGAAGCGGGCAGCCCTGGATGTTGTCCAGAGGCGGCTCGACGACGTCGGGATGGGGCCGTTCTCCCTTGACCTGCATGACAAGGGCAGCAAGCCGGCGGTGATCAGGGCGCAGATCAAACATGCCCTGGAGCTGAGCCTGTCCGCGAATAAGCAACAGCTTGAGACTGCCTCCACCGACCTTGCCTCAGCCCGGCGTGGACTGGTCCGCTATGCCAACAACGTCCATGAAGAGAATGGCGCACAGCTTTCCCTCTACAGTGCGCGGACCAAAGCTCTGACCTATGAACCTGACCATGCGACGGTTCCGCTCAGCCCGGAGCTGACAGCGTCCTTGAATGACTCCACCCTGAACTCGGTTCGGCAGGTGTTCCGGGAACTTCCTGAGTTCACCGACCCCGTCCGTCCTGGGCCTGACCTCCCATGGCGGTTCGTCTCTGTTGCGGCGGGCGAGCAGCAGGAGCAGCAGCTGCTGGCTCTGGGACGTCGCCTCAACGAGGCGCTGAACGCCTTGCGGCCAACCCCCGGGCTTCCGTCGGTTCTGGACGCAGCGCAGACGCCGGCCGACGTCGGAACGCTCGCCACACTGCTGCAGGACCGGAACCTACCGTTGGGGACCCTGGATGTGGTCCGCTCCGGCGACTGGTCAGTTAACGCTGAACAGTTGGAGAAACTGGTGACGGCCTTTGCATCCGTCCAGCATCCAGGCCTTGAGCAGGTGGCGCCGGAGGCCATGGATCTTCCTCTGCCGGAAATCCTCGGCCGTGCGCGGCAGGCCGCAGCATCCGGGTTCTGGGGACGTAAGAAGCGGTTGCTGGCGGTGGCCGCCGAACTGTCTCCCGTGCTTGTTTCTGGAGCTGAAGTCCGCCACAAGGAGCTGGTGCCGCTGCTGGAGAAACTGGTGGCCGTCCAGCACGAGGTCTCCGGCCTGCGGGCAACGCGGGGCTCGTTGCCGGGGCTTCCTGCGGACCAGCACTGGAACCCGCTGACGCCGGACGCCCAAGCCGACCTGCGGCACCGCATTTCCTGGCTGCGCTGGGCCGCGCAGGCGGTGCAGCCGTCTCCGGAGGCCGCCGTCGTGAGCTTCCAGAGCGAGCTCCGTACGTTCCTGAAGGACGCCCCGGACGTCCATCAGAATGTTGTCGGCTGGCTGCGGGAGCTTTCGCAGGCCTGGGAAGAGTTCCTTCAGATCCAGGGTGTGGTTAGTGCTGACCTACGTACGTGGACCGGTGAGCAGGGCTTCCTGGCCCGCTGGTGGGAGACGTCCGTGCCGCGGCGACTGGACGCGGCGGGGTCGGTACCGCTGACGCGGTGGCTTGAGCTGATCCGTCATGTCGAACCGCTGCGTGCCGCGGGACTGACCGACGCCCGTATCGCCATCCTTGACGGCGAGCTGGAGGCTGATGACGCAGCAGCGGCCTTTGAACGCGGCTTGGCTGAAGGGTCGCTGGCCGAACGGCGCATCGCTACAGGGTTGGCCGACTTTGATGCCGCGGTGCACGAGCGCACCATCGAGCGGTTTACCACGCGCGCAGAAACCGTACGCGAGCTGCTCAAAACCAACCTCCCCGCCGGGGTCCTGCGCTCCCGGACGGTCTCGTCGTCGTCGACCTCGGGGCGGATGGGCGAGCTGCAACGACAACTGACTAGGCAGCGGGGTGGCTTGTCCGTCCGGAAACTGATGGAACACTACGCAGACCTCATAACGGGAATCATGCCCTGCACGCTGGTCAGCCCGGATTCAGTGGCGCGGTTCTTCCCCGCCAAGGCCGGTCTGTTCGACATCGTGGTGTTCGATGAAGCCTCACAGATTCGGGTTGCCGACGCGGTGGGTGCCATGGGCCGCGGTGCATCAGTGGTGGTGGTGGGTGACAGCAAGCAGATGCCGCCCACGTCGTTCGCGGAGATTTCCTCCGACGCCGGCAGCGACGGCGACGCCGAGATCTCCGTGGTGGAGGATATGGAGTCGATCCTTTCCGAATGCGTGGAAGCGCGGGTGCCGCGGCAGTGGCTGTCCTGGCACTACCGGAGCCAGGACGAATCGCTGATTGCTTTCAGCAACCAGCAGTACTACGACAGCAAGCTTTCCTCGTTCCCCGGCCCGTCCCACGGGGCTGCAAATGCGGGCGTCCGCGGACACGGCGTGAACTTTGTGAGGGTTGATGGCCAGTTCCACCGCTCGGGACCATCCAAGGTCCTCCGGACCAATCCTGTGGAGGCCACTGCGGTGGTGGCCGAGATACGCCGCAGGTTTGATGCTGATCCAGCCGGAACTCCTTCCGTGGGTGTGGTGACGTTCAACCTGCAGCAACGCGCGCTCATCGAAGGTCTGCTGCGTGACACCGAGGATCAGCGTATCGTCGCTGCCCTTGATGAGGATGCAGAAGGGCTGTTCGTCAAGAACCTTGAGAACGTGCAGGGTGATGAGCGGGACGTCATCCTGTTCTCCACGGGGTTCAGCAAGAATGACAAGGGCTACCTGCCGCTGAACTTTGGTCCCTTGAACCGGTCTGGTGGCGAACGGCGCCTCAACGTTGCTGTCACCCGTGCACGCCGGCAGGTTATTGTCTTCTCCAGCTTCAACCCGGCCGATCTGCGCTCCGAGGAAACCAGCTCCGTTGGCATCAAGCACCTGAGGTCCTACCTTGATCTGGCCGAGCAGGGGACTGCCGCGCTTCCTTACGACGGGCGCCGCGCCGCCAGTATTGACCTGCACCGGGAGGAGATCGCCGACGCTCTCCGGGACCGCGGGTTCGTGGTTTCTTCAGATGTGGGATTGTCCGACTTCAAGGTGGATTTGAGTGTTGCGCTGGCGGAAGACCCGTCCCGCCAGCTGATGGCCATCTTGCTGGACGGTCCGGCCTGGGCTGCACGCCGGACCGCTGGCGACCGGGACGGGCTGCCCCGGGATGTCCTGACGCGGATGATGCGTTGGCCTTCAGTGGAGCGCGTCTGGTTGCCGGCGTGGCTTGCGGACAGTGAGGCGGTACTCGATCGGCTGGAACTCTCTCTGCGGGAAGCTGCCGGCGACGTTTCGGAAGAGGCTGTCGATGAGCCGTCTCCACGGGAGGTTAGCGTTCCCGGATTTGCCGGTGGTGAGGCTGTCGAGGAGCCCGCTGGAATTGACACAGACCCGATCGGAACCCTGCCGCTGTTTGAGGAGCTTCGGAAGCCAGCAGCGGTGTCGTCGTCGGGGCTTGCTACCTCGGAAGTCGCCACGTATCAGCCGTGGAGTGTGCAGGCGTTCGGAACCACAGACGTTCTTGACAGCCTGCACTCACGACGTTCGATCGCGGCCGTCCGAGATGCCATTGGTGTTGTTGTCGCGGCTGAGGGTCCAATACATCACGACCGATTGGCAAGGCTGGTCTGTGCTGCGTTCGGACTCAATAAGGTCAACGGTACCCGTGCGGACTCCGTGCTTCGTCTGGTCGAACCGTCGGCCCACGTTATTGATGATGATGGATTTGTTTGGGATGCCACCGTGGATCGGCGCGCTTGGAGCATCTTCCGGTCTAATGACGCTGACATCGTTCGTAAGCCGGAGCACATCAGCGTTGTGGAACTACGGAATGCGATGGTGGATATCGTGAGTGCGAGAGGTGGCATCGGAGTGGGTGAGCTGCATCGGGAAACGATTCAGACGTTCGGCGGGAAGCGCCGCACTGCTGGCATCACGGCCCGCCTGAATGAGGGGCTGCAGCACGGTGTGGAAACGGGACGCCTGGAACTGCTCGGCGACATGGTGCGGCTAGTCAAGTCGTTGTAATCCTAGAAGAGACGCCCTGATCTCTTTCCATCCGCACCGTACGGCGCAGCAACGGCGGTCACTGGCCCGACCGCAAAGCATACAAGCTCGTCATTAGGCGGCCCGGCGAATTACTGGACGAGGCACGGGCGGAGGAACTCGTGGAGTGGCTCGTGATTTCGGAGCACACGATCGCGCGGGTCTTGTCCAAGTACCCTTGAAAACACGGGTAATTGGGGGGAATCAACGCCGTCTTGGTGACCTGGCGGGAATCCAACCCTCGGCTATTTCTTCCGCATCTTGTGTATTACTTCCAAGGACTTGCGGTAGGCCTCTTTGGCTTCGGGGCTTGTTGCTGCCCGGTACAACTTCTTGCCGTCCTCAAGCAACTTCCCTGCCTTCGCCTGCATTTCGGGGTCTTGAGCGAGAGCGTAAAGCTTTGCGGCGGCATCTTTGGCCTTCTGCCCGCCGTCCTTCATAACAGCAGCGGCTTTGTCTGCTTTTTCCGGCCATGGTTGCTCCGTAAAATCGTAGGTGTTGTCTTAGCGAGCTGAGTATGCCTCAGATGGTGCTAAGGGCTTTTGCCCACCCGAGTTGATTAGGCTGCGACTGCAGGGAATACGACGAGGGATCCGTCACGCTTCCGTTCAATTTCAATTGCAACGTCATCCCGGTGGCCAGATACCTGTAGACCGTCTCCCAGAGCGCGAAGTCGGTACGAGGCTTGTAGAAGTTGGTCTACCTCGCCAGCCGTAAACGCAGGAAGGCGGAAGCCGCCGTCGCGCTTCACCTGGAGCGCAGACAGTCGAAGGAGCACCTGGTTGATACCTGACTCCAACTCGTCGGTGCTGCGCCCGTCGTCGTGGAGCGTCCCGATGAAACTCTTGAAGGAGTTGCCGGTGTCCTGCTGGGCGTGCTCGACTGCCTGAAGCACGAGCACCCGCCGTTTGAGAGCGATGGCCAGCCGTGCAATCTCCAGGTGCGCACGGAAGGTTCCGCCTTCCTCGGTGATGCCGGGAAAAGGCTTTTTCAATTCGCTTACCTCGACTGCGCCGCCGGACAGCGCATCCAGTGCCGCTTCCCACTTCTTCAGCCGCCGCCGAGTGGCAGCGATAGCGGTATTGATGCCGTGCACGGAGGAATCCAGACCCAGCGAAAGGCCAATCCGGCCCTGGTCAAGGAGGATCGACGTTGCCTTGTCGATCGCTTCACGGCAACCGTCCAACTCGTTGCGTTCTTTATCGAGGTTGTCCTCGTGCAACTGCTCCAAGAGGTCAGTGATCCGCTCAATTGCTTCCTGGCGCTGGTGCTCCGCGTATGCGCTGACGCTGACGGCCACGGCCATCAGCACGAGCGGCGCGGCCACCGTCAGAGCTCCAGCGCTGGCTACCGCAACGCCAGCCGTTGCTGCCGAACCAGTTGCAGCGCCGGCAGTGCCTGCAGCTGCGGCTTTGCCTGCAACAGGCACGAACTTCGCCGCACCTACAATTCCGGTCGAGCCCATCAGAGGACCATGAATAGCTCCAGCGACTCCTTTGGCCGCCATGGGCCGCACAAGCCCCTTGCCCACCTGCGCGGCAACCTTGGCAGGGACTACCATCCGGTACAGCACCTCTCCGGTATCAGCCACGTTCAGTTGCGGGGGAGCGGATTTCGCTGTTTGGGTTACCAGCTGCGCCAATTGCTTTGCCAGCGGGCTTGCAACGTCAAGTGGGATCCCGCCTTTACGGTCACGAGTCGCTGGCATGGAATGCATCTCGAGTGTTGCGATCGGGGCGTCCGCAAGTGCTGCCAAAACCGTCCGCAGTTCTGCAAGGCGAGCCGGCGTTAGGCGCTCGGTGCCAAGCAAGTCAGACACGCTGACCGCCTCTGTGGCCAGTGTCCACACCGGTACGAGTGCCTTGCTGTCAGTAGTAGTCACTTGTTTCCCCTCGTGAAATGAAGCCGCCGTGGGCGGTGCTAGCGACGGCGCCTGGGGAGCCAAGAACGTGATCCTTGCCCAATTGTCACCGGTCGTTATCGTCCCACATAGAGATCAGAATTTATGAAAGTGTCGTTGCCGCGCCCGTAGGTTGGTCCCGCTACACTGATGCTGAATTAGCCATCCAGCAGTTCTGGAAGGCAACCACCAGGAACGGAACCCGAGCCGTTTCAAGGCAAAAGGGGTCCAATGTCCGCCGCCAAATCATTCAAGCCGGTCGCGCTCCCTGCATCTGCGGTGGCGGTACTTCTGGCTGTACTGCTGGCCGCGAGCATGCTCGGGTTCGGCCCGTTTTCGAGCAAGAGCGAGCGGAACCAAACCGTTCTTCTGAAGTCCGTCAAGAACGTAAGCCAGTACCACGCTGCGGTCGGTAATTTTGAGCTTTTGTTGGACGAGAAAGAAAGCGCCGGGGGGCTTCCCGATTTCATAGCAGGACGACGGACGCTCTTTGTGGCCGCTGGCACCGTAAATGCCTACGTCGACCTTGCAGGCCTCGCCGAAGATGACCTTACTCTGTCAGCTGACGGCAAATCGGTGACCCTGCGACTGCCCGAGTCGCAGCTCGACAAGCCAAATATCGACCATGACCGGTCCTACGTGTACAGCCAGGATCGGGGCATTGCTGACCGAGTCGTAGATGCGTTCACGGCGCCTCAGCAAACGGAGCTCTATCTCCTCGCCGAATCGGACATGGCTGACGCTGCTGAGAACTCCGAGCTGCGGCAGCGAGCGGGTGAAAATACCAAGAGCATGCTGACTGGTCTGCTCGGGTCGCTCGGATACGAGGTTACCTTTGAGGGCGGCACCTCTAGTTAGGTAATGCTGATCGACCGGTTTGGCTCAAACTTGCTGCTGTATCACCCGGTTAGCTGGCAGCAACGGGGGCGGTGATGGCGCTCACCGTTGACGACTTCGGGCTTATCGGGCAAGGAATCATTGTCAGTGCCATTGGCTAGTGTGAACCCATGACTGTTCTCCGCGCCGCACTCACGGCTTCTCGCTTGTTGAGCGAGGATCCAGCGTGGCGTCTGCTCCGGACAAATAACGCAGCGATTGCAGTAGCTGTGCTGAGCAAGCATCTGGGCGGCGAGCAACGTCGGTTGGCGGCGCCGGCGCTTTTTGAGCACGTTGAGGAGGATCTGGAGGAGCTGCGGGGCAACGGGTTCGATCTGCCACAGACGGCTCAGGCCTATTGCACAGCGTGGCGCAATGACGGCGTCCTGATCCGTCGCACTGCAGAGGGATCCCGCGAGGAGACCTTTGAATTGTCGCTGGGAGCGCTGCAGGCCATTCGCTTTGTCGCGGAGCTGTCCCAGCCGCGGCAGGCCGTCACCGAATCGCGTCTTGCCACAATCCTGGACAGGGTGCGCGTACTGGCCCGCGAAACAGATCCGGACAGTACGTCACGGCTGCGCGCACTGCATGAGGAACGCGCCCGCATCGATGGCCAGATTGAGCGGGTCGCCGGCGGGGACATTGACGTGCTGTCCGCCGAGCAGGCCGCTGAACGGCTGCGCGACGTACTATCGCTCATCGAAGAAATACCCAGTGATTTTGCCCGGGTCCGGTCCGAGCTTGAGCAACTCAACAGGGACCTGCGGGAACGGCTGATCGAACAGGATGGCCCGCGCGGCAGCGTCCTGGATGACATCTTCCGCGGTGTTGATCTCTTGGCCGAGTCCGAGGCTGGACGGAGCTTTTCCGGCTTCTATGCTCTACTGCTCGACCCGGAACAGGGACGTGATTTCGAGGACAGCATCGACACCATCATGGACAGGCAATTCACGTCCCGGCTCTCCGCAACGCAGGTGAGGACTCTGCGCCGGATTCTGCCCACGCTCCAGGACCATAGCTCCGAAATCCATGCCGTCATGACTGCGTTCAGCCGCAGCCTGCGCCGCTTTGTCCAGTCCCAGGAACTCGAACAGGACCGGTTGATCAACCAGCGGCTGCGTTCTGCATTGCGGCAAGCTTTAGAGACCTCGCAGTCGGTGAAACCTTATGCCAAGACAGAATTGTCGCTGGACCTGACCAGTGTTCCGCTCAATTCAGTGGCCGCTCTCAATCTGCATAATCCGGCCGACTTCGAAGCCGCTGGAGAGATCATCGAGCATGACGCCGAGACAGTGGACATTGAGGAACTCCGGGCTCTGGCCCGCGCCTCCGAGATCGACATGATCGAATTGACTGGCAATATAAATGCCGTCCTGAGCCGGCAAAGCTCTGCAACCATTGCCGACGTTTTGGCTGATCGTCCGGCCACCCAAGGTGTGGCAAGCGTCGTCGGACTCCTAGTTCTAGCCGAAGAGCACGCCATCGCGCTGGGCGGCCGTGAAGACGTCACCTGGCGGCCCCCCGGACGCTCCACCGATGGCTCCGGCACCACGCGCCGCGGGACTGTGGGCCGCTATCTCTTCACCGAAAGGATTCACCCGTGAGCGAATCAGGCGTACCCGGACCGGCCGGAGGCGAGGGAACGTTGTCCGATGTCGCGCTGTGGGAGGGCGACACGGGCACCCTGCGGGAGCCCTCCCGCCGGGTCCTCGTCCAGCTTCTACGCGGCCCCTATCTCTCCGCCTCCCGGCACGGCAATCTATGGACGGCTCTCTTGTCCGACGAGGACGCCGTCCGGTCCAGCTTGGCAGACCTGTTCCTGGACCTAGTCATCGATCACGCCGCACAGGTCGCCTTTGTCCGCAACACCTCCGCGGACGTTGACACGCCAAAGGTGATGCGCACTGCCACACTGACGTTCCTGGACACGGCGCTGCTGCTCCACCTGCGGCAGACGCTACTGCAGGAAGGCGGCGGTCGGAAAACCATCGTCGGCGCGGACGAAGTGGCCGATCAGCTGCAGGTTTACCGAGGGAAAGACAACGCCGACATCGCGGGATTCTCCAAACGCATCAACTCGTCCTGGCAAAAGATGGTCAAATACGGGCTGTTGGCTGCAACCAGCACGGAGGGCCGTTTCGAAGTTTCGCCCGTCTTGAGGCTCGTTTTCGGTGCGGAGGAGATTGCAGCCGTGCAGACGGAGTACCGGCGGCTGGCTGCGGAGGTAGAGCCCAGCTCCGCAGAGCTGCTCGACACCATTGAGGAGACAGAATGAGCATGACGATGGCGGCCACGGCACCAAGTACCCGGACCGGTCAGTGGCGGCTGGAACGGGTAGAGCTGCTCAACTGGGGGACGTTTCAAGGCCACCACGGCCTGGACATTGCACGAAAGGGCTTCCTGCTGACTGGACATTCCGGCTCGGGAAAGTCCTCGCTGGTCGACGCCATCTCAGCCGTGCTGACGCCTCGAGGAAAGCTGCATTTCAACGCGGCCGCCCAGGACACCTCCGCCCGGGGGGAAGACCGGACGATTGTGAGCTACATCCGCGGCGCGTGGCGGCGCAGCGCCGATGACGAAACGGGCGAAGTGCGTGCGGAATATCTGCGCACCGGCGCCACGTTTAGCGGCATCCTGCTGCGCTACAACGACAACACAGGGGCTAAGCCGGTGCTGTTGCTCAAGCTGTACCACCTGCGCCGAGGTTGCAACACGCCCGCTGAAGTCAGCGAATTGAGCATCCTCCTGCAGGAGGATGCGACGCTCACCGATTTTATCGACTACCTTCGCAACGGCATCGAGACCCGGCGCATCAAGAGCACCTGGCCGGCCGCATACGTCACCGACAAGCATTCGGCCTTTGCCAGCCGCTTCTGCCGCCTGATGGGCATCTCCGGCGAGAATGCCGTCCTTCTGCTGCACAAGACGCAATCGGCCAAGTCGCTGGGCAGCCTTGATGACCTATTCCGGCAATTCATGCTGGACAGGCCGAAGACGTTCGACATCGCCACTACCGCAGTGGCGCAGTTTGGCGAATTGTCCGAAGCCCACCGGCTGGTGGTGGAGGCGCGCGAGCAGGTGGAACATCTGCGGAGCATGGAGGAACCGGCCCGCGCGTTCGGGCTGAACAGCGCCCGCGCCACCGAGGCCGCTGCACTTTCCGCGGCGCTGCCCAGCTTCAAGGATGAATGGAAGCTCAAGCTAGCGAAGGACGCCAAAGCGGCCGCCGAGTCTGCCGCACTGACCGCCCAGCACGACGTCGATTTAGCCACCGCCACTACGGCGGAATTGGAAGAGGCCCATTCGGCAGCCCGCCGACAAGTGGACGGCCATGGCGGGCAGGCCCTCCGCGACCAACAGATGCAGGTGGACATGGCACAGGAACGCGAACGCGATGTCCTGAGCCGGCGAGCGGAGCTGGCCTCAAGGTTGGAGGCGGTAGGCATCAGTTTCCCTGCCAGCTTCGAAGAGTACGAGGAACTTCGGGCCGCGGCCCGCACCGAACGCAGCGGCCTGGAGGCCGCCCGCGCGGCCAGCAGACAGACCATCAATGAGCTTCATGAGGCCCGCAGCGCCGCCAAAGCGAACGTCCGCGACCTCGAAACGGAGCTCAAATCGCTGCGCGGAAGACGGTCCAATCTCGACGACAAGCTGGTCACAGCGAGGTCCGTTGTAGCCGAGGCGGCGGGCCTTCCGGCGTCGGCGTTTCCGTTCGCCGGTGAACTGTTAGAGGTCCGGAAGGACTTCGCGGACTGGACCGGAGCCATCGAGCGGGTGCTGCGTCCGCTGGCCACCGTCATGCTCGTCCCGGAGAAGCACATCGACCGTGTGCGCGAGGCCGTCGATGGGCTGTTTCTGGGCTCGCGGCTCGTCTTCGAGTCCGTCCCCAGCCGGTCAGAACCGCCGCGGCCCGCACGGACCGAGCGGTCCTTGGTCTCGCGGGTCCAGGTTGCCGATGGTCCGATGGCCGGCTGGCTGCACGCGGTCCTGTCGGGCAACTATGACTATGAATGCGTCGATTCGCCCGCGGAACTAGGCGGTTCGGAGAAAGCCGTCACCCGTGCCGGGCAGGTCAAACGCTCACGCACCCGACACGAAAAAGACGATCGGTCACGGGTGGACGACCGCTCAACGTGGGTGCTCGGATTCGACAACGCCGACAAACTGGAGCTACTGAGTTCACTCGTCCAGGCTGCCCGAGCCACGGCTGACCAACTCGCCGACAAGGTCGACGCCGCTGAGAATCGACGCGAGTCCGAACGCCGGCGCGCCGAGGCACTGGCACTGACTGAAAGCCAAGGCTGGGACCAACTGGATGCTGGCCGGGCCCGCACCCGGGTGGAAAGCCACAAAGAACGGCTGGCGGAGATCCTCGCGGCGAGCGGCGACCTTCGAGCAGCCGAAGCTGTCGCGAAGGAGGCCAGGGCGCGCTGGGCGGCTGCCCAGAAGGCCCAGCAGACCGCCATGGAGTCGCTGGCTGACGTCAGAACTCAACTGACGGGATTGGACCGCATCGTGTTAGGCCTTGAACCGCGTGTTGCGGCGTCGGCCGACGTGCCTGAGGAGTTTGCTGCCAGTCTCCGGGAACGATTCCTGAAGCAGCGCCGCAGCATAATCCACGAGGTGATCGACGACGTCGCACTGACGGTGACCACTGGGTTGAGCGCGGAGGAAAAACAGGCCACGTCCCAGGCCGTGGCCGCCCGGACAGCCTTCGCCTCGCTGGCGGGAGAGTTCCGTCGTCGTTGGTCCGCCAAAGCCGGGGACTTGACCGACCAGGTGGAGGATGGTGGCGGATACCTTGCCCTGTTGGAGCAGCTCGTCGCGGACCGCCTGCCGGACTTTGAGACCCGGTTCTTCGAACTCATGGAACGCCAGTCGCAGCAAAATGTGGCCACGTTGGCCAATGAGATCCGCCGCGCGCCCTTGGAGGTGCGGGACAGGGTGGCCCCCATCAACGGCTCCCTCAAACGGTCTGCCTTCGACGCCGGGCGGTTCCTGAAGATCGTCGTCAAGGAGAACCGGGGCGAGCTGGGCCGGAAGTTTCTCAGCGATCTGCAGGACATCAGTACGGGCTCCTGGGTGGCCCAGAACCGCGACGATGCCGAAGCCAAATTCGAGGTCATGGGCCGCATCATGGAGAAACTCGCCTCCAGCGAACCTGCCGACACCTCCTGGCGGAACCAATGCCTGGACACGCGGCTGCACGTGCGCTTCACCGCCACGGAGGTGGACTCCGCCGGCGGGCAGCTTAATGTGTACGATTCCAGCGCTGGCCTCTCCGGCGGTCAGCGACAAAAGCTTGTCACGTTCTGCCTGGCCGCGGCCCTGCGCTACCAGCTGGCCGGCGATGGCGAGGACGTGCCGCGCTACGGAACCGTCATCATGGACGAGGCGTTCGATAAGGCGGACAGCAACTTCACCCGCATCGCCATGGACGTCTTCACCGAATTCGGGTTCCACATGGTGCTCGCCACCCCGCTGAAACTCCTGCAAACGCTGGAAGACTACATCGGGGGCATGGCCGTGGTCACCTGCCGGGAGTTCCAGGACTCCCGCATCGGGGCCCTGTCCATGGACGACGACGGCAGCCAGGACTCTACGCCACCGGCTGCCGCGGTGCCGGGCCGCGAGCGGTCAGCCGGTGCAGGAGTGTTGGCAACCGGGGACGCTGAAGATCCGGCAGAGACGGGTGCACTGTTTTGAGCCCCACGCCTGTGACTCCTGCCGGGGCGGCCGCGCAGGCGCTCAAGAAATACAACCGCCACGTTGGCTCGTGGTCCGTGGGCGATGGCGCGTCTCTTCCCTTGAGCATCCCCTTGCATCCGCCCACAGAAGCACAAGCATTAGCCTCCCTGCCGGCCGCCGTCGCCTGGGCCAAGTCATGGGAAGGGACAGCAGACGTGTTGTGGACTGAACGCCGCTGGGCCAGCCTGGGCCAGCAGAGGATTCCCGAGCGTGTGCAACTCGATACCCCCGCGGCTGTCGCGGCATTTGCCGGCAAAACCACCCACTGGCAACGCGCATCCTCCAGGGCCCAGACGCTGCTCGACTCGGTGCCTCTTCCTCACCGGGATGGGTTCGCGACCGCGGTGGGCCGCAGCGCCGTCGAACTTGCCGCTTTGGCGCCGGCAGACTTCACCCGGCTTGGCGGGGTGCTGGAATGGATCAGGGATCACCCGGCATCGGGACTGTACATCCGCCAATTGCCCATCCGCGGGGTCGACACCAAATGGGTCCAGAAGTACAGATCCCTCGTCACGCGGCTGCATGAAGCGGCCACCGGTGGGAGTGGGTTGGGTCTGGCAGACAAGCCGGATCTGGTCCGCGTGCGTTTCCTCGACCCCGGTCTGGCCCCGGGTGGGCTGAGGGATCTGGCCGCACCGGTCACGGAGTTGGCCGCCATGGCCCTGACCCCTGATGTTGTCTACGTGTTTGAGAATCTGGAGTCCGTATTGGCCATGCCACCTTTAAGGGGTGCTGTGGTGGTTCATGGCTCGGGCTACGCGGTTGACCGGTTGGCACGTATCCCCTGGATCCGTGATCTTGGCGTGGTCTACTGGGGTGATCTGGACAGCCACGGTTTTGGCATCTTGAACCGGTTACGTGCCCAAGGCATTGCTGTGGGCACTGCGTTAATGGACCTGGACACATTGGAAGCATTCAAAGATCTCTGGGGGCACGAGCCCAAGCCGGCCGTTGGGACGATGCAGCATCTTCTGCCGGAGGAGCTGGCCGTGGTGGAACAGCTGGCGGTACTCGGCAACGTGCGGCTTGAACAGGAACGGATCAACTGGACGACAGCCATGGCAGTGCTTATTTCGACACAGCGCTGACCGGCGCGCTCAGTCTACTTTCCATTTAAAACAGTCGGAGCCGTGTTGGTGCTTGGTCCTGTGGGCCGTGACCCGGATGCCGAATTGGAAAGGCTCCTCGCCCTCGGCGCGCGCCCGGTCGACGTCCGGTAGGCCCGCGACCAGCCTCGGCGTGTCTTCGCCCACCCCGAGGGCAACGGCTCCTGCCTACTGCGCAAGCGCCTTGACCCCCGATGAGGGGCGGGAATCAGAGCCTGGCCATCATGCTCGCATGGTAGGCGAGGTACCGCGCATCCCCTTGTCCCACCAGCCGTCTCAGCGCTTCCACCGCTTCAGCATCCCAACGCCCATGTCCGTAGTTAGCCACTGCATCAGCAAGCTGACGTCCGCGCTGGCCCGCACGGCCGAGCCCACGGCCATATCCAGCTGGTCCCGGAGCAGCTGCACCGCCAGGACACCGGACCTGCTGAGCAGGGGAGCGGTGTACGCCTCCAGCGCTTCCGCTACAAGACCCTCGCGCAGCAGCCGCAGCAGCCGCAGCACCCGCCCCGAGTCCGAGCACCCGGTCAAACCAGGAGCCAATCGGTACGGGTTCGACTCCACCGCGTCGCTGAGCAGCGACCGGACCCGGAACATCTCCGTCCGGATGGCCTGCGGCGTACCCCCGTCGCCGTGCAGCTCGTACGCCAGTTCCTCGGCACTCCACCCTTGCGAGCGGGAATCCAGCAGCGCCAGGATCTCCGCCCGGCGCAGCGTCAGCGGCAACCTGCTTCCGTAGGCAAGCACGGCGGCGGGTTTGTCCCCGAGCAGCTCCAGCAATGAAACTGCAGCCGAAGGCCCGCGGACACCCCCGCCGCGACGCCCGCACGGAAGAAGACGAACCCAAGGCGGCTCCGCCGTCGGACGTTCCCAGTAGCGACTCCGCCACCCTGACTGCGCACCGCACCATCCGCAGCGTGTCCGCGCTGATGGTGTCCAGCGGCCCGGAAACGTCCAGCACGCCCGGCAGCCGGCCGGTGGCCGGGTCCGCGACGGGCGCCGCGGTGCACGCCCAGTCGTGGTGGGTGCGGACCAGGTGCTCGGCGGAGAACAGCTGCACCGCCCCGCCAGTGACCAGGGCCTCGCTGATGGCGTTGGTACCGATCCCCGCCTCGGACCAGTCGGCCCCCCGGAGAACTCCAGCCGGTCCGCCCGCCGCAGCGCCTCCCGGCTGCCCACCCGCCACAGGATCTCGCCGCCGGCGTCGGTGAGCACCAGCAGGTGCCGGCCGTAACGGAATCGTCGGCCAGCAGGTCCTGCAGCGCCGGCATCACCCGCTGCAGCCGGTGCTCCCGTCGCAGCTGCAACACCTCGGACGGATCGTGCAGGTGCCGCGGGCTGTGCTGGTCCGGGCTGATGCCCCCAGCGCCATGGACCGGCGCCACGACTCCGCCAGCGGCGTGGGGATCTCCGGGCCCGGAACACCGGAGATGACCAGTTCGTGCGCCCGGCGGCCGGATCGCGCTGGAGGACCTGGTGGAGCAGGGCTTCAACACCCTCATCAACCACAAAGACACGGCGGTGAAGGTGCTGGTGCACCCGTAGCGCCCGGCATGACGACGGCGGGACGCAGGTGCCGCCGTCGTGCCGCCTACCCTGCCTGCTGTCCTATGCCCGGGTAGCCGGAAACATAACAAGGGACATTTCCCCCTACCTAGCCGGGGCCTCGTCTGCGGAAGATTACCCCAATGAAAATACTCGTGCTCGCCAGTCTCGCCGCACTTCACAACAGGTAGTACCGGTCCAAAAGACAGGTACGGGCCAACGGTGACCATAGTTTTACCTGGTTTGTAGACTCCGCTCACGCGTATTTTCGGCCAGCCTTCAGAGGGTGGCTTCCGAAGTCCGCACGCTCCACAACAGGATTCGCTCTTCAAGCAGGGGGAAACGTGATGCAGCTACTCAGTACAGGGTCCCGGCGCTACCCAGGTCCACGGTCGTCAGCTGCCCGCCTTCGCGGCCGACGCGCGGGCATCCTCGGTACCATCCTGGCGGCCCTCGTGCTGGTCGGCCCTGTCCCCGCAAACGCTGCAGCCGCCGTGACCTCCATTATCCCGGTCGGTCCAAGCCCCAGGGAGGTGGCGTTCACCCCGGACGGATCGAAAGCCTACGTCACCAACTGGGAAGCCAGCACGGTGTCGGTCATCGATGTCGGCTCGGGCTCGGTGACTTCCACGATCCCGGTCGGGGTGTCTCCCCTCGATGTGGCGGTATCCCCGGACGGGTCGATTGCCTATGTCACCAGTGGCGATTCCGACAAGGTGTCCGTTATCGATGTCGGCTCGGGCACTGTGACTTCCACGATCGCGACCGGAGCCGCTCCGTTCGCCGTTGCCTTCGCCCCGACCGGGTCGATCGCCTACGTCACCAGCGGCGACAGCCGTTCCGGCACGGTGTCGGTCATTGAGGTCGCCTCGAGCACGATGACCTCCACGATCCCGGTCGGGCCGCTGCCGAACGCCGTTGCGTTTGCCCCGGACGGGTCGACGGCTTACGTAACCAACGGGCAGGATTCCGACATGGTGTCGGTCATCGATGTAGCCGCGGGTGCCATGACCTCCACGATTCCGGTCGGGTCATCTCCCACGGCCGTTGCGTTCACACCCGACGGATCGGCAGCCTACACCGCCAATAACGAGGGGGACTCTGTGTCCGTCATCGATGTTGAGTCGGGGACGGTGAGCGCCACCATCCCCGTCGGGTGGGCCCCGGACAGCGTCGCCGTCGCCCCGGACGGGTCCGCAGCCTATGTCACCAACTCCGCTGCAGACACGGTGTCGGTCATCGATGTCGCGTCGGGCGCGGTGACCTCCACGGTCCAGGTCGGGTCGCATCCGGAAGGTATTGGGGTCTCCCCGGACGGGTCCGCTGTCTACGTCGTCAACACCTTTTCCAACACGGTATCGGTCATCACCGTGCACGCAGCACCGCTGGTGTTCACCGCGGCCACACCGCCCACAAAGGCGAACACTCGTGCAGCCTACAACTACTCCTTCGCCTCCACAGGTGCCCCGGCCCCGACCTTCCATGTTTCCTCCGGTGCACTGCCTGCAGGCCTTAGCCTGGATAAGGCCACAGGAGTCCTGTCCGGAACCCCCACCAAGGCCGGCAAGTTTACGTTCAAGGTGACCGCCACCAACGGACTCAGCCCCGACGCGGTCACGGACCGCATCACCATCACCGTGACCAAGGCGAAGGTCCGCTGATGGAACGCGTGCTGGAGCGCCGTTGTAGGGTCATGGCGTGATCGTCCCCGATATCTCCCAGGACGCCGTGGCGGTGGCGGATCACTACGACGAGCTCGATCCCATCTACCGCCGGGTGTGGGGCGAGCATGTCCATCACGGGCTGTGGGAGACGGGCCGCGAGACACCCGGCGAGGCCGTCGAGGAGCTGGTGGACACGGTCGGCGACCGGCTGGGCCTTCTGCCAGGCCAGGCGTGCGTTGACATCGGCTGCGGATACGGCTCCACCGCAAGACGGCTCGCGGTGACGCGCGGGGTCCATGTCACCGGCTTCACGCTGTCCGCCGAGCAGGCCCGCCACGCCGCGGTGCATTCCATGCCGAGCGTGGACATCTATGTCCGCGACTGGCTCGGCAACGGGCTGCCCGATGCATCAGCCGATGCCGCCTGGTCGATTGAGTCGAGCGAACACATGGTGGATAAGCCGAGGTTCTTCGCCGAGGCGCACCGCGTGCTGGCGCCTGGCGGCCGCTTCGTCATCTGCGCGTGGCTCGCCGAGACCGATGCCAGCGGCTGGAAGGTCCGCCACCTGCTCGAGCCGATCTGCCGCGAAGGGCGCCTGCCCTCGCTGGGGATGCGCGAGGAGTACGAGGCGATGGCAACTGCGGCGGGCTTTGCGGTCACCGGCTATGAAGATGTCAGCCGCCGGGTCGCCCGCACGTGGCCGATCTGCGCCGTCCGGTTGGTGAAGGCCATGCTCGTCGATCCGGAGATCCGCCGCCTCGCCCTTGGCACACGCAATCGCGGTGCCATTCTGAGTATTCCCCGCCTGATCCTGGCCTACCGCACCGGTGCTATGCGCTATGGGATATTCAGGCTGTCGAAGGCTGGGGAGAACGGCCGGTAATCCGGCACATCTAGGCAGCAGGGCCGGGACTAGGGGCGAACCGGGGTGGCCGCGTCATTTCCCAGCACGGTTGTCCATGGGCTGGCGGTCCAGGATGTCACGACGCCATTGATGACGTAGGGGTCTGCGGCTGCAAAAGCTTTGGCGGCTTCGACTGGGTTGTCGCCGGTGAAAATCAGCAACCCTTTGTAGGGTCCTTCGCCGACAGCCCCGCCCAGGAGAAGCTCGCCGCGTTCGACTGCCTCCCGCCCCGCCCGGAGATGGTCGGCGCGGTACTTCTCGCGGGTTTCAAGGTAGTTGTCCTCGTAGGTGTATTCGAGCACGGCGTGCATGGGTATTCGTCCTTTTCTTAAGGGGTTTCCCTTGTTGGTAGCAGTAGCGTACCCATGTCAGGCGCCCGGGGAGAGCGTGTGGAGTCCTGCTTGGGTTGCTGCCCCCACAAGCTCTTTGTCGAAGGCGACCAAGGTCTGCGTTTCAAGTCGGATCGCAGCGGCGAGGTGGATCGCGTCGGCGCTGCGCAACTTACCGGGGAGGGCGGCCGCGTACAAGAGGTCTGAACGCGTCAGGTCCACGAGGTTGATTGCGTCGAGCACAGCATTGACCAGTTCCGGCGGGAGGCCGCGGCGGTTCGCGGCGCAGTGCAGTTCCGTGTGAAGGAGCATCGAGGCCACGAGCCTGTCGCCCCGTTGTCCTGCCGCTGTGAGGAATTCCGCGGTGGAACTGGATTCCGGTTCCTCAACCACCAGCTTCAGGGCGGCCGACGTGTCGACGTAGATGATCACCGGTCGCCGCGAAGGTCGTCAATCATTTCGGCCGTGCCGACATCTGAGGCCACGCGCTGGAGCAGGCGGAAGTCGACGGGGCCTCCAGCGGCCTGCCGCACGCTGCCGGACAAAAGCAGGCGCTCGAAAGGTGACGCTGCAGGCGGGATCAACGTAGCCGCAATCTCACCGTTGTTCGTCACGTCGATGGTTTCGCCGTTCTTCACCCGCTCCAGGATTTTACTGCTTTGGTTTCGCAGCTCGCGGTGGGGGATTGTTGTCATCGGGTGCCTCCGTAGCAATCGTAGCATTGGCTTCGAAGCAAGAGCCTCAACTGCTGACCGCAGCCACCTCAACCTGAACCCCCACGTCCCGGAACTTCTGCACCTGGGCGGGGTCGGCGCCGTCGTCCGTCACCAAAGTCCAAGGGAGAGCCAAACGCGCCCAGGCGTGGAACGGCCGCAGCCCGAGCTTGGAGGAGTCCGCCAAAACGTAAACGGAACGGCCGCGCCGGGCCATGAGTTCCTTCAGCCGGGTCTGGGCGTGGTCGGCTTCGCAGATGCCGTCCTCGGCGGTGACGGCGTCGGCGCCCAGGAACACCCGGTCGAAGCTCATGCGCTCCAGCGCCGCCTCGGCCAGGGGCCCCACAAAGCTCTGCGAGAGGCTG
Source organism: Arthrobacter sp. SLBN-122 (assembly GCF_006715165.1). NCBI lineage: Bacteria > Bacillati > Actinomycetota > Actinomycetes > Micrococcales > Micrococcaceae > Arthrobacter > Arthrobacter sp. SLBN-122. Next base: position 3,099,319 of record NZ_VFMS01000001.1, read on the forward strand.
CGCAGCCGGCCGCCCAGGCAGTCCACCTCGATGCCCTCGGACTCGGCCAGCTCCTGCATGGTGTTGATGCCCGGCGTGGTCACGGACAACTTCTCGAATCCGCGCAGCTCGTGGGCCAGGGCACCAACGGTGGAGCCGGCGTCGAGCAGGATGTTCTCCCCGGGCCGGATCACGGACGCCGCCCAGCGGGCAATGGCATGCTTCTGCTCAAACGCCTCGCCGGTGCGCTGCCGCAGCGATGCCTCCGGGTGCGCGCCCAGGGCCATCGCCCCGCCATACGTGCGGGCCAGCCGGCCCTGCCCGTTCAGCAGCGCCAAGTCGCGGCGGATGGTGGACGCGGTCACCTCGAACCGGGCGGAGAGTTCCTCCACGGAGGCCAGGCCGGTGGTCACGGCGAGGTGGTAGATCTCCTCGCGCCGCGCGTTTGCGCTCAGCATTCCCGGTCTCCTTCCCGTGGGCATGGCGGTGGCAGTGGTAACCATGCTAGTTCCGGCCCCGGCAAGTCCCCGCAGCCAAAGGTCAGCAAAACGGCCGGTCAGCAATCCTACGCTGACCGGCCGTCCAATAGGCTGACGCTACAGAGCTTCGTCGCGGGCCGGCGCCAGGTCCACTGCCTGCCGCAGCGCCTCCAGCAGCGACTCGTGGTCCGCGATGTTCTTGCCGGCGATGTCGAACGCCGTGCCGTGGTCAACGGACGTGCGCACCACGGGCAGGCCCACGGTGATGTTCACGCCGTTCTCCAGGCCCAGGACCTTCACCGGGCCGTGGCCCTGGTCGTGGTACTGGGCCACCACCAGGTCGAAGTCGCCGCGGCCGGCCAGGAAGAACAAGGTGTCCGCCGGGAGCGGGCCGAAGGCGTCGATGCCGTCCGCCTGGGCCTTCTCGATGCCCGGCTGGATCTTCTCCGCCTCCTCGCCGTAGCCGAACAGGCCGTTCTCGCCCGCGTGCGGGTTGATGGCGCACACGGCGATCCGGGGGTTCTCGATACCGGAGGCGCACAGCAGTTCATAGCCGCGCTTGATGGTCCGGTACACCAGGTCCCCGTTGATCTTGGCGATCGCATCGATCAGGCCGATGTGGGTGGTGACGTGGATGACGCGCATCTTGGGCGCGGTGAGCATCATGGACACTTCCTCGGTGCCGGTCAGCTCGGCCAGGAGTTCTGTGTGGCCCGGGAACTTGTGGCCGGCCGCGTGCAGCGCTGCCTTGTTCAGCGGCCCGGTGCAGATGGCGTCCACCTGGCGGTCCATGGCCAGCTGGACGGCCTTCTCGATGAAGAGGTAGGAGCCGTGGCCAGCGGCGGCCGAGAGCTCGCCCCAGGCGAGGTCCTCCGGGATGCAGTCGATGTCCAGCACGTCGATGGTGCCCTCGTCGAACAGCGCCTCGGAGGGCTCGGAGACCGGGCGGAGGGTCAGCGGGCTGGCGACGACGTCCGCGGCGAGCTGCAGCCGGCGGAGATCGCCGATGACCAGCATGCGCGCCTTCGACCGGAGCTCCGCGTCAGCAAGGGCCTTGACGATGATTTCCGGGCCAATGCCGGCCGCATCGCCCATGGTGATGGCAACAATCGGGCGTCCCATTATTTGATACTCATTTCAGTCGTGGTTCCAGTAAGAAATCGTGTAGTCCGGGCCAGCGTTCCGGCGTCCCCGAACGCGCCGGCCTTGGTGACCAGCAGGGGGAGGGGCTCGGGCAGCAGGCTCATCACGACGCCGGGTTCAATCTCCCCGAGGACCGTGAAGCTGCCGGCGCCGAGGGCTTTCAGGACGGCAGTTGCCGTTTCCCCGCCGGTGAGGACCAGGGCGTCGCAGTGCCCGATGCCCGCAGCGGTGGCTCGGGCCAAAGCCTCTGCCACAACGAGTGCCTGGGACTTGTCCACGGCGCCCATGGGGTCCGGCGTCAGCACGACGTCCGTCCGCGCCATCGCCTGGGCAACCAGGTCCGGAACGGCCGTGCCGTCGAGGGTGGCGTGGTCCAGGGTGATGTGTTCGGCGCCGGCCGCCACCAGCGCATCGGTCTGCTGCCGCGCTAGGCCGGAGTAGCTGCCGATCACGGTCAGGGTCCGGCTGACGCGCCGTATCTGCGCATTTCGCGCAGCTGCAGCTTCTTGGCGGGGTGCGATGTGCCCTGCCAGGCCGCCGGAGCCGACCAGGAGCGCCGGAAAGTCCAGTAGCTCCGCAGCGGCGGCGATGGTTTGCAGGTTGTCATCGGAAGCGGCGTCCAGTACGACGGCGTCAATCCCGCGGTCCTGCACGTCCCGCAGGTGCCGCGCGAGTTCCTCAGGCTTGCGTCCGCTTGTTCCTGCGACTTCGGCGGTGAGGCCGCCGGCGGCAAGCGCCGCCGCGACGTCGCCGGCGTAGTTTCCTGCCGTGTGGGGGACACCGTTGACGTGGACGATGCCGCCGAGGGTGGTCCGTCCCGTGCCCGGGAACGCCGGAGCCACCACCGCCATGCCCTTGCCGCGGCCCTGCGCCAGTCGGGCCAGTGTTGCCGCGACTTCCACGCCCACGTTGCCGCGCAGCAGTGAATCAATCTTCTTGAAGATCCGCCGGTGCTGACGCAGAGACTGTTCTACCGCCGTCGTCACCGCCTTGGCTGCTTCCGCCGGCGCCAGGTAGCGGCTCTCGGTGTTGATCGAAAGGATCTGGGCGTCGGGCCACTTGCTGTCGACGTCGAGAACGACGGAACTGCTGTGCGTGGGCCCGTAGGCTGCGGCCGCATCCGCCGCTCCCGTCAGATCGTCGGCGATGATTGCCCAGCGCGTGGCTGCGGTGGTGTTCATACTGCTCGGGACACCTCGGGAGTTTGCACGGTCTGCTTGGCTTTCAGGCGCTTAGCGTACCAAGCGACCATGAGGGGGCAGCCGATGGCGGTGACCACCACGGAGGCGGCCACCAGCACGGTGGCGGGACCGGCCGCGGGAGCATATGTCGGGTTGGCTGCGGCCACCAGCATGGGAACGGTGGCTGCGTTGCCGGCGGTGGTGGCTGCGGCAAGGCCGGCAATGCCGGAGCCTCCGGTCAGCTTGTCTGCGAAGAAGAGCACGGCGCCGCCGGCGATCAGCACGAACAGGCCGAGCGCCACTCCGAGCAGGCCTGCGTTGACTACCTGTCCCAGGTTCAGGCCGAAGCCAAGGGCGAGGGCGAAGAACGGGATCAGGACGGGGGCCGCGGAGGAGAGGAACTTGCGCATGGCGGGGTCCAGGGCGCCGAGGATGGCGCCGAGGAGCAGGGGGATGATGGCACCCACCAGTGCCTGCCACGGGAAGGCGGAGAGGCCGGCGACGCCGAGGGTCACCATGGTCAGGAAGGGGCCGGATTCCAGCGTCATGACGGAGTACGCCGCCACGTCCTTGGGCTTGCCGTACTGGCCCATGAGGGCCATGTACATGCCGCCGTTGGTGTCATTCAGCGCCGCCAGGATAGCCAGGACGGAAAGTCCCGAGAGGATCCCGCCGTCGATGGGAAGTTCACCCAGGAACCTGCCGGCGACGACGCCGATGATGATGGCGAACAGGACCTTGCTGCCGAAGAGGACGCCGCCCTTTTTCAGGATGTACGGGGTGGCCTTGATATCAATGCTCGCGCCCATGCAGACGTAGAAGACCGCGAGGATGGTGGTGCCGCCGGTGAAGAGCGCGCCGGTGAAGGAACCGAAGAATTTGGCGGAATCCGGTGCGAAGGTGCCGAGGATGGCGCCGATGAGCAGGGGGATCAGCATCATGCCGCCGGGAACTTTTTCCATGGTGGCCTTGATGGGGACAGACATGTTGCAACCTCATTGTTGTTGGGGGAGAGGGGCCGAGCACTTGGCTCGAAGCATGATGTAGATCATATGACGTGTTGCGCGTTAAGCGCAAGTAGTTGTGCGTGAAACGCGCAGGGTCGCTTCCGGTGGGGTGGGTCAGCAGGAGGACTGGCACGGTGGCAGCCGGCGGCAGAAGAAGTGACCGTCTGTAAGGATGGACCCATGAACCAGGGCAGCATCCGCCAACACCAGGAATCCGTCACGGTCGAAGCATCAGCCGAGACACTTTACGACTTGGTCTCCGACATCACCCGGACCGGTGAATGGAGCCCGGTGTGTACTTCGTGCTGGTGGGACGACGAGGACACCCCCGGCCACGTCGGCGCCTGGTTCACCGGGCGCAACGAGCTCCCGCACCGGACCTGGGAAACCCGCTCCCAGGTGGTGGCTGCCGAGCGCGGCCGCGAGTTCGCCTGGGTGGTGGGCGGCAAATTTGTCCGCTGGGGCTTCACCCTCACCCCGTCAGACTCAGGCACCACCCTCACCGAGTCCTGGGAATTCCTGCCGGACGGGATAGCGATGTTCGGGGAGAAGTACGGTGCTGAGGCTGACGCGCAGATCGCCGAACGCACCCGGCAGGCGCTGGACGGCATCCCGAAAACGCTCGCCGCGATCAAGCGGATCGCTGAGGGACAAGGGCAGACCCGCAAAGGGTGATGCCGCAGGCGGGATGCGTGCCCGCCACCATGACTGTCGGCCCCACCCCCAAACCCCCCTCCTTCTGGATTCACAGCGCCCCGCCCTTGACAGCCGGTCCGGCCCGTTAGGAGGATCAAGGTGCCGGCGTGCGTGACTGTTCCACGTACGCCGACCTGCGGTTCTGCTGCTGAAAGGGGATATGGGATGCGGTCAGCACTCCCTGGTGAAAAACCCTTCCGGCGCGTGGCCGCAGTTTCCGTAGCCCTGCTGGTGCTCCTTGCCACGGCCTGCACGCCGAAGCCGCCCGAGCCCCCTCCCGCTCCCGATGTCCATATCGCCGCAGTGGGCGACATGAACCCGGCCGACAACGCTGACCCCGAAACCCCGTCCGGCAGGAACGCCACGTTGATCGCCAAACTCGTGGAGAAGAACGAGATTGACGCCTTCCTGGGGCTGGGGGACTTCCAGTACGAGACCGGCTACTGCGACAACTACGTGAACACGTGGGCGAAGTTGTGGGGCGGCACCATGCCCAAGCTGTACTGGGTGTCCGCCCCAAACCATGACTGGGAGCCTGGCCGCAACGAAGACCTGGCGAAGTTCATGAACGGCCAATGCAAAGGCTCCACGGAGAAAGCTGCCATCAACCAGGAGCGCGGGTTCATCCCGAATGGGGAACCGTACTCCAAGGACTTCGGAAACTGGCACTTCGCGTTCCTATCGTCCGCGCTCTGGCGGTACGACGAAAAAGAGGCTTCGGATGCCACCAAGTGGCTGGACAAGGACCTCGCCGCCGCCCAAAAGGCGGGCAAGCACCTGGCGGTGGTCTACCACGAGCCGTATTTCACCTCCGATACGGAGGAGCATGGGCGGGCTGATTACCAGAAACCGTGGATCGACGTGATGTGGAAGTACCGGGTCCGGCTGACCCTGTCCGGGTCGCAGCACAACTACGAACGGTCCTGCCCCGTGAACAACGCGGACAAATGCGTCGATGACGGGATGACGGCGTTCCAGGTTTCCACTGGAGGCATCGATACGCGCCCCTTCACCAGCAAGCCGCGGTACATCGCCAAGCGGTTCAGCGACACCCGCGGGTTCCTCCGGCTGACGCTGCACGGCGACGGGTCCTTCGACTGGAACTTCGTTCCCACTACGGGGTCCAGCACGGACTCGGGCAAACGCTCCGCACCCTAGAGTCGCGGCCGGAGCTCTCGCCGTCCCTGCCCACAAATGACAACGACGACGGCGAACCGGGCTTGGGAGCGCCCCCGCAGCAGCATCGTGGTCCGCTACGTCGTCCGGACAAGAGCGGCGATCCAGGTGGCGGCGAGCCAGTCCGAGAACCTCTCGTCGTTCCATCCGCGTTGCCCCACGAGCTGGGCCCACAGGGTGCCGTCCATGGTCGCGTACACCACGTCCCTGCATTCCTCTTCGCTGACGCCGAGCTGTCCGGTCGCGGCCGCGGCGTGGGCGTAGCGGGTGGCCACGTCCAGCCGCCGGTCAGTCCACTCGGCCAGCATGGCGGCGGCGTCGGGCTCGCTCGCAGCAGCTCCGGCAAGGGCGTCGAGGAGCGGAAAGATGCGGCGGTTGCTCGCCGTCACGAACACAGCATGCCGGCGGATCCTGTTCGGCAGGTCCGGCTCGGCCAGGATTGACTGCATCTCCTCACGGTCATACAGGGTCACGTCCGCTTCGTCCCCGCGGAAATCGACGTACCAAACGTGCCTCAGCAGCGATGCTTTGGTACCGAACGCGGCGTACACGGTCTCGACAGAGACTCCCGCGCGCTCGGCCACCTGCTTGATTGTGGTCTGGCCGTACCCCTGGGCAATGAAGAGTTCGTTCGCCGCCGCGATGATGCTCCGCCGTGTTTCGGCAGCCTGCTCCTGGCGGCGACGGGAATCGTACTGCCTCTTGATCTTCCGTTCCATTGAATGCATTATAACTGTATTAAAAACAGTCTGGCTGTAATGGAGTTGGCCATGTCAACCGAAACGGATGCATTCCTTGCCGAAATGATTCCCAAGCAGCGAGCGGCGGACGGTGCGATCCACGAGGGCGACGCCGCTCCGCGCCTCGCCCTGTGGTCGCGGAACGATCCTGTAACGCTCTTCGGCGCGCAGCTCAGCGGCTCCGGCTGGGACGAGTTGGAGCCGGTGTTCCACAACGTGGCCTCCTGGTTCACCCATGCCGACTCCTTCGACCTTGAAATCATCGCTGCCGGAGCAAGCGGCGACCTCGCCTACACCGTGGGCTACGAGCACACCTCCACAACCGTGGAGGGGACGCCACGGCAGTACACCTTGCGGGTGACCCACATTTACCGCCGCGAAGACGGCGAATGGCGGATTGTGCACCGGCACGCGGACTACCCGCCAGGGGAGGCCCCTGTCCCCTTCCCTGACGCCGCGACGGGTGTGAGCGGTTGAGCGCGGACGGACATGCAAGAGGAGACGGCAGCCTTCCTGGCCGAGATCCTGCCAAAGCAGCTTCTTTGAAGGCGTCGGTTCAACGGAACGCACGACGCCGGCACTCGCCTTAGCGGGTTCGCCCGGCCTGACGCCCGGGTCCTCCGGATACCTGCCGTTGGCCCCTATGCAGGTGTTACTGGTGGGGCGCAGGATAACGGAATGAAAAGAACAGTTCTGGCAGGTCTCGCAACGGTCGTGATGGTGCTCGGCGCCGCCACGGCCGTTGTGCCCGGCAACGCTGCCGCATCATCCTCGCCCGCATCTTCGTTTCCCGTACCCGGACAGATCATGGTCAAGTTCCATGACAACGCCGCGGCCCGCGGTGTCCTCGGCCGGCATGGCCTCAACGACGGCCCGGCCATCGGCAGCACGGGCGCGCACCTGATTACAGTGCCGGCCGGCAAGGAGCTCCAACTCATTGGGGCGTTGAGCCGCAATCCGGCGGTGGAGTACGCCGAACCGGATGAACTCGTCACGGCTGCCTCAAATGACGAGTACTTCCGCCGCCAATACGCCCTGCAAAACGTGGGCCAGGAGTTTACGAACACGGCCGGCAACAAAACCGTGGCGGCGGGCACTGATAACGCTGACGTGGACGCCGTCGAAGCCTGGACCGTGACCACCGGCGGCGGGACACGGGTTGCCATCATCGATTCCGGTGTCGCCATCAACCACCCGGACATCTCGTCGAAGGTTGTTGAACGGGCCAACTTCAGCGGCAAAGACATCGTTGTGGATGAGGACTACGACAGGTACGGCCACGGCACCCACGTGGCCGGCATCGTTGCCGCCGCCCGGGACAACACCATTGGCGTTGCAGGTGTGTGCCCGGACTGCATCATCCTGGACGCAAAGGTGCTCAACGACAGTGGGTCCGGCTCCAGTTCAGGCATTGCCAACGGCATCAACTGGGCCGTTAAGAGGGGGGCGAAGGTGATCAACATGAGCCTCGGGCTGCGCGTTTCCTCACGGACCCTCGAAACTGCCGTCAACGACGCCTGGAATGCGGGAGTGGTGATTGTTGCCGCTGCCGGCAACGCGGGCACCCAGGCCCAGGTCTATCCGGGCGCGTACCCCAACGTCATTGCGGTCGCCGCCACGGACAACAATGATGTGAAGGCATCGTTCTCCACCTACGGAAAATGGGTGGATGTTGCCGCGCCCGGCGTGGGCGTTTACTCGACCTTCCCCACCTACCCGTTCACCCTGGGAGGCCAGAACGGCCGGTCCACGGGCTATGACATAGAGACCGGGACGTCCATGGCATCACCTATAGTCGCGGCAACTGCCGCATTGGTATGGAACACAGCGGCCGGGACGTCCAACATCGAAGTTCGCAAAAAGATCGAATCTACGGCCAACCCGATCAAGGGCACGGGCACCTACTGGAAGTACGGCCGGGTGGACGCCTGCAGGGCGGTGGGCTGCACAAAGTAACCTTCCGGAGCGCCTGAAAATCAGTGGCAAGGACCGCAAGTACCTGCCGGTGTACGGGTACCAGGCAGTGACGCTGCTGACCAACAGCGGCAAGTTGCAGCTCGCAGCAAACCCGGAATCACTGGACAAACTCGCGGAAGCTGTGGCGTCTGGCCCTGCACAGCCAGCATCATGAAGGAGCGTTAAACCTACGTGGCATCTTGCCGGAGACCCGCAGCAAGGTGTTCAGTTCGATCATGCAGCGACCCGCCACGGGGCCCGAAGGCGCCGAGCCTCCGGCATCCAAAGAGGCAGCAGACGAAGGCTAAACAGGATCACCTACTGGTCGTTGCCGTTCGTGTTCATTTTTGGAGTGGAGTGACTGGTGGGGCCACACCGGGCGTAGGACTTCCGCCAGGTTCCTACCGGCTGCGTGGCGCCAGCGCACAGTTCCCACATGGCGGCGGTGGGAATGGTTACCTCGCTGCCAGGTTCTACCCAGTCGTTCGGGCCCGACTTCTCGTAGATGTAGCTCAGGTTGTAGGCGGCGGAGACGAGGGGCGCGGGCAGGTGGCCAAGAAGATCAGATGCAGGAGTAGTCGTAGTCGAAGGTGCCCGAGACATACTGCGTGAGGGTAACTTTCCCTCCACCGGTCAGCGGAGCTTCCGAACACATCCGCTTCGCGGCAGTCAGGGACCTGCCTCCGGCCAGCCAGCTATTCACTGTATAGAGCGGGCTCGAGGCAGGGACCGTGCCTGCGATCTGCGACCATTGGCTCGCCGTGGAGTACAGCCCGGTTGTCGCGCCGATGGACGTGAAGTACGCCATCATCCCTTCCAGGTCGGCGCGGTTGGCCGTCTTGTCTGCTGACCAGCTGTTCCCGGTTTCGACATCGAGCCACCAGGTGTAGGTGCCGGGATTGCTGACGCCCCGAATGTTGGCATCGTCGTGCGCTTTGGCGTAGCCATACATGTATGAGCACGCGGGCCCGAAGTCTCCGCTGCTGCACTTGCCGTACGGGTTCGTCACAGTCTTACCGCCATAGGTGTTGCTGGTTGGCCACCAGGAGCCTGCGGATCCTGGATTGGCGGTGTTCACGTACAGAGCCACCTTGGGCTGTCCCGTCCCGCCTGTGGACGAAGCAGCCCAGGACAGCTCCCAATCCAGACAGGGATTGGTGGTGTTCGCCAGCCCTTTGTTAACGCCCACGATCCCGAAGGCTTGACCGTTCGGCAGCGATTTGTTGCACTGCGGCCAGGAAACGTCATTGCCTGTTCCGCCGGTGGCGGCGACAGCTTCCGCCGGGACAGTGCACAGCATCAGGAACATGGCTAGGACCCCTGCCAGGGGAAGGCGGGACCGGAATGACCACGTGCTGCGGAAGGTGTCCACGGTGAAGCTCCTTGGGACGAGCAGATTTAGGGTTCAGCATGACCGCCGCCCTCCCGAGAGGTCAAGAGCTTCCGGGCATCGGCACATCTTGACATGGCGTCCTTGTCGAGCCGCTGCTGGGTTCCCGACGTCAGTTGCCGCGACTCCGCTACTGTTCCACGGCGGCGGCCACCCGCGTGGCGTTCGACGGGCGTGTTCGTGCGGTCGGACATTTCCACGGCCGTCCACACGCAGCCTTCGCCTAGGACTGCAGGGATTGCATGACCGACAGGTGCCCTGCGCGGGCCGAGACCAGGCACTTGGCCAGGTAGAACGGCCGGTTCGAGTGCCGGACGAACTGCGTCAGCACCAGGACCGGGTCCGACGGGCGCAGGTCCAGCAGTTTCGCGCGGCTGGGGCCCACCTGGCTGAGGCTGATCTGGCACTCGCCCGGACCGGCCAGCCGGCCCAGCTGGTTGTTGAGCGTGGCAAGCAAGGTGGCGCCGCCGTCGTCCTTAATCTCAAGGGGTGCGGCGGCGCCCTTGCCGATGCTGACTGGCTGGGCGGTGACGTTTTCCTGCAGGTGGGCAATGGCCTCGCCGTCGCGGATGAGGACGGATTCCCACAGCCAGCAGTCCGTGCCGGGCTCGATGCCGATGCCCGGTGCGATGAACTCGGAGGCGGCCTGCCGCACCACCTGGGTGCGCTTGACCTACAGCGTCTGTGCTATGGCCGGCGCAGGCTGGCCGTCATCGCAGCCAAGTCCGCCATGGCATGGACGGCGTCCGGATTTGAAAGCCCGTTGTCATGGCAGAGGGAACGCCAGGTCCAGAACGACACCGCGTGCGCCACGACGGCGCGCAGGCGTGCGTTGCCTGGGTCCGGGAAGGCCTCAAGGAGCTGGTCGCGGAAGAACGTGTCACGCTTTTGGAGGTCCGTGCGGTGCCTTTCCGGAAGGGCAGCCCAATCCGCGTAGATGCGCCTGAGCATTGGCTCGCCGTCACGATAGAACCGGTACAGGTCCGCCAGTCCGGCGTGCAGCCGTTCCAGGGGATCAACCACTTCGGACCACGCCGCAGGGTCCGGCAGCTGCTGTTGGGAGAGCCAATGCGAGGAGCAGGCGGAGAACAGCGCCTCGTCGTCGGCGAAATGGCGGTAGACCGTCAGACGCGTGACCCCGGCCTGTTCGGCGACGCCTGAAATGGTGGTCCGGGCGGGACCGACTGATCCATGCAGGGCTACTGCCGCGTCCACGATCCGCTGACGCGTTGTGTCCACCTGCTCGGCACGCTTGTTCATCTGGTACTTGCGGGCTTTGGTTGAACGCCCATGTTCACTCAACTATTGACACTGATCCTCGGTGGGCCGGATAATTCGATATACATTATTGTATATCGAATTGATAGGGTGAATCCCATGGGCATTGAGGAGGCTCCACGGCTTACGGTCGTGCAGCCTGGGGAAGGACGCAACGGCAGTCTCGGAAGCATCGGGGTTGTCTTCAAACTGTTCGGCGAACACACGAATGAGCAGATCTCCATCGTGGAACATCCGTTTCCCGTGGGAGCCCTGGTTCCGCCACACATGCACAGCCGTGAGGATGAGTATTCGATCATCCTGGAAGGCGAGATCGGCTTCCGTTCCGGTGAACGTGAGGCAGTACTGGGCGCCGGAGGCTACATCACCAAGCCCCGCGGCGAACTGCACACCATGTGGAACGCCGGCAAAGTGCCGGCACGCATGATTGAAATAATCAGCCCGGCAGGATTCGAGCATTTCTTTTGGGGGCTGGCCGACCAGCTTGAAGCCGGGGGACCGCAGGATCCTGAGGCCATCGGCAAACTGGCAGCCGAGTATGGCCTCCAGTTCGGCGAGGCGCCCTGGCTGCCGGGCATCATCGCCCGGTACGGTCTGACGCCACCAATGGGCTGACGGGAAGCGTCATGGGCCTCCAGGCTCCACCTCGGCGAAGCCGGCTGCCGTTTGCCGAAGCCGCCCGGAGGCCGGGGGCGCCGCTGGCTGGCATGGCCGCCGTCGTACTTCTGCTGCATCTCGTGGGCTGGGGCGTGCTGGTACTGGGTGTCGTGCCGCAGAACCTTACGCTGGGCTCAAGTGGAGTCTTCGGGCTGGGGATCGGGCTAGGCGCCTATCTGTTGGGCATGCGACACGCTTTCGACGTGGACCATATTGCCGCCATCGACTGCACCACCCGGAAGCTCATGGGTGAGGGCCTTCGGCCAGTCTCCGTCGGCTTCTGGTTCTCGCTGGGCCACTCCAGCATCGTTTTTGGCCTGTGCCTGCTGCTGGCGGCGGGAGCCCGCCTCCTGGGAGGCCAGTTGGGCAACGACGCCTCCAGTTGGCGCGATCTTCTGGGAACACTAGGCGCTACTGTCTCGGGATTGTTCCTGTATCTCCTGGCGTTCCTCAATCTTGCCCTGCTGACGCGCGCCGGTTCAGGCCTTCGCCGCCTTGGGGGAGGCGAGCCTGAAGCAGGGGTGCCCGCCGTGGCCTCCAGCCTCCTGGTCCGCTTGCTGCAGCCGGTCATGCGGAGCATCAGCCAGCCCTGGCAGACGTACGTGGTGGGGCTGCTATTCGGCCTGGGATTTGATACAGCAGCTGAGGTGGCGCTGCTTGTTGTGGCGGGCGGAGCCGCCGCGGTGGAGCTTCCCTGGTACGCCGTCCTCACGTTGCCCGTCCTCTTCGCCGCGGGCATGAGCCTGCTGGACGGCCTGGACGGATGGTTCATGAATGCAGCCTTCGGCTGGGCCTTTTCGCATCCGCGCCGGAGACTGCTGTACAACCTCGTCCTGACCGGGTTCTCAGCCGCAGTGGCTCTGGGCGTCGGCACCGTGGAACTGCTGTCCGTCGTCCGACCGGATAGGTAGCGCGTCTGGTTCCTACAGCGTCTGGGGAATCGGCCGTCCCGGGAAGAGCGTTGCGTACTGTTTCCGGTACATGCGCCGCCCCACCAGGCGGTAGGCGAGCCGGACCGGGGGAGGGATCTCATTGAACAGCTCCTTGCGGTCCGCCGGCGGGTTCGTGGCCAGCACCATGCCGAGGTAGCCCACCAGGAATTTCCTGTCGAGCTCCTGGATCCCGTGCTGGCCGGTTTCCTTCATCTCCTTCTCGGACATGACCCGGTCCGCGACGGGCATCATCTCGGTGACCTCCCGGCGCAGATGCGTGTTGAGGACCCGGGCCAGGTCCTCGTAGCGGGCAGCAAGATCGGCCGCCGACTCTTCGTCCGCCGTCCGCATCCAGCGCAGCCGGACCGGTTCGATTGCCCCAAGCCTGAGGGTGACCTGCCGGTGCTGTTCGAGCATCTGCCCTATGTGCAGGGCGCATGCCGGTGCCCGCTCCTTCAGCTGCGGGTACATCAGCAGGTCCTCGCCGTCGTGGTGGATGTGCAGCACCTTGTCGAAGTTCCCCAGCACTTCCCCCACGTAGGCTGCGCGTGAGGCGTCACCTGCCGCGGCGGAGCGCACCAGCCCCGGCGCTTCCCCGTAAGCCCAGAGGAAGAAGCGGTGGATGCGCCGCATGCCAGCGGTTCCGCCGCACAGGATGGGCCCTGCCGGCAGGGGAGGGGCAGTCTCACCGGGCTGCATGGTGAAGAAGTCGGTCATGTCCTGGCCCCTGTCGTCGAGCAGTGAGACGAAGGACCTCTCCCCGGCAGCATCGTAGCCCCGGGCCCGGAGGCGCACAATGGCCGGGAGAAAGGTCGACGGCGGGACCCGCCGTCGACCTTCATCCCGGAAGTATCAAGCCCGCGCCTGCAGCCCCGGCACGCCGTCCCGGATCTCGAAGGACCCCTTCGTGGCCACCGGTGCGCAGGCCTTTGGCCTCTGGCCCGCCCCCGGACTGGCGCGCAGAGTGAATCCAAGCCCATCCAGCCAGGGAAAGAAGACGCCGTGCCCCGCATCTCAGTCATCACCGGATCCGCCTCCGGGATCGGCAAGGCCACGAAGGAATTGCTCGAGCAGCGTGGCGAGCGTGTCATCGGCGTGGACATCCACGACGCCGAAGTGCTGGCGGACCTCTCCACGGCTGAAGGACGCAGGGCCTTGATGGATGCGGTGCGGAAGGTCAGCGGCGGCAGGATCGACGCGATCTACGCCGTGGCCGGCCTTGCCGTCCCGGGACCCGCCACCGTTTCGGTGAACTTCTTCGGGGCGCTCGCAACGCTTGAAGGGCTCCGCCCCCTGCTCGCCGGGTCGGACGCGCCGCGGGCCGTCGTGGTTTCATCGATGGCAGCCCTGATGGCCAGCGATGAGGAACTCGTTGCCCTGCTGACCGCCGGGGAAGAACAGCCGGCAATGGCCCGCGCCGAAGTGCTGGCGAAGGAGCCGGCCACTGGCGGGCTCATCTACTGTTCCACCAAGCTTGCATTGTCCCGCTGGGTCCGCCGCCAGGCCGCCGGCCCCGAGTGGGCAGGAGCCGGAATCCCGTTGAATGCGGTAGCGCCCGGCGTCATCGCCACCCCCATGACGGCGAACCTTATCGCCACGGAGGACGCTCGAAAGTCACTGCTGGAAGTGGTTCCGATGCCGCTGAACGGCATCGCCGACGCCATCGTCGCAGCCCGCCTGCTGGCCTGGCTCAACAGCGTGGAGAACACGCACCTGTGCGGACAAATCGTCTACGTCGACGGGGGCAGCGACGTTGTGCTGCGCGGCGATTCGGTCTGGTGAGGGCTGGGCTCCCTAAAGCTCAGCCACGCACCCGGACTTTAGTCCCTGTTTTGGACTAACCCTCAGGCGTAGCTTGAAGACGGGTCCCGCAACCGTGGGCCCCGTCTTCAAGGGGGCACCATGACCAGGCCCAGGCTTTCGGCACTCAGCATTCTCGGGCTCAGCAGCCTGCTGGTCCTCACCGGATGTTTCGGCCCGCCCAGCCCGGCCCCCTCCACCAGTTCCGCGGCCCCGAGCCCCACCACCAGCAGCGCTTCCCCAAGCACGACGGCGACTCCCACCACGTCGGGGAACCCCACCACGACGCCTGGCAGCTCAGTCGCGCCCACCACCCCGGCCGCCCCACCGCCGTCGTCCACTCCTGCAAGCCCGCCGCCCACGGAGGAACCCACGCCCACCGGACTGCCCGAACAGGTGGCCCCGCTGACCATCTACTACGTGGCCGTGGGTGACAACGGCGTCTCCGGACCCGCGATCGGCTGCGGCGACAGCCTCGTGGCCACCACCACAGCCCCCGTCCGGTTCACCGACCAGGTGGGCCCCAGCATCGGGACCCTGCTGGCCAACAAGAGCCGCGACATAGGGCAATCCGGGCTCATCAACGTCCTTTACCAGTCGAGCCTGACGTACCTGGGCGGCGAACTGAACGGCAGCACCATCACCATCTGGCTCTCCGGGCAGTTCATGCTCGGCGGTGTGTGCGACGTTCCGCGGGCCAAGGCGCAGCTGGAATACACGGCCATGGCGGCGTCCGGGGCCACGAGCGCGCAGGTTTTCGTCAATGGCCGCCCCATCGACGAGGTGCTGAGCCTTAAGTAGGGTCCCGTGAACCTACCCAGCATGTGGCGCCGGGCAGCCGCGGCCCTAATTCCCGCCGCGGTGCCCGCCCTGATGGTCCCCGTCTTCAGGTTCACCGTCCGCCGGTTCGGAAAGCGCCGCGGCTACCAGTCGGGGTTCGCAGCCTACTGGGCGGTGTGCTGGAGCGTGGCACTCGTGCTGGCCGGCCGACGTCGGCTGGTGGATCTTTGGCATGCACCCGCCGCGGCACCCCAGGGCAGGGCGCTGATGTGGAGCATCCTGCTCGTCCCGCCGGCCGGCGCCATCGCCACGGAACTGATCCCCAACGCCCGGAAGGCGGGCACCACGGCTGCGCTCGCCGCCGTGGGCATCGGCGTCACCAACGCCCTGGCCGAGGAAGCCCTGTGGCGCGGCGTGCCGCTGGCCGTCTTCCCGGACCGTAAGGTCCTGGGCTGGCTCTGGCCTTCCCTCGGTTTCACCGCATGGCACCTGGTCCCCCTCGCAGTCCGTCCCCATGCCCGCGGCCGGTGGCCCGTGCTGCTGGGCGCGGGCCTGATCGGAGTTGGGTACGGGTGGGCCGCCCAGCGCAGCGGCTCGCTCCTGGCGGTGTCCATCGCCCATGCCGCCACCGACTCCTGCGGCGTCCGCGCGGCCCGCAACGCCTGGCTGCCGCAAGGGCCCGGGCGAGAATAGGGGCCCTTGCCCCTACCCGACCCTGCAGGCCGCGTTGCACCATAACGCCATGAAGAAAGTCGTCACCGCCGGTCTCACGGCGGCAGTCCTCTCGCTTGGATCACTCACCATGGCACCCGTAGCCAGCGCGGCGCCGTCCACGTCGCCCGCAGGAGCGGAACAGATCCTGGTCAAAACGTACGACGGCGCCGCAGCCCCCGGCGTGCTCCACCAGTACGGTCTTCCGGCCGGCTCGGCCGTGGGCGGCACGGGCGCCCGGCTGGTCCCGGTGCTCTCCGGCCAGGAAGCCCGGCTGATCGACGCGCTCAGCCGTGACCCGTCGGTTGAGTACGCCGAGCCGGACGAACCGGCCACAGCGGCCGCCAGCGACACCTACTTCCCCCGCCAGTACGCGCTGCAGAACACCGGCCAGTCCTTCACCAACACCCGCGGTGACATCACCATCCCCGCCGGTACTGCGGACGCCGACGTCGACGCCGTCGAAGCCTGGAATATCACCACAGGCTCCGGTATCAAGGTGGCCGTCCTGGACTCGGGCGTTGCCAGCGACAACCCTGACATCGCCCCCAAAGTGGTGGCACGCGCCAACTTCAGTGACGCTGCCACTAAGGCCGGCGACCCGGTGGCGGAGGACTATTACGGCCACGGCACCCATGTGGCCGGCATCGTTGCCGCCACCTCCAGCAACTCGGCAGGCGTGGCAGGGGTGTGCCCGGGCTGCACCGTCCTGGCCGGGAAAGTCCTGAACGACAGCGGGGTGGGGTCCAGCTCAAGTGTTGCCAACGGCATCAACTGGGCCGTCAGCAACGGCGCCAAGGTGATCAACATGAGCATCGGGGTCCGTGCCTCGCGCACGCTCGAGGCCGCCGTCAACAACGCGTGGACCAAGGGAGTGGTGCTGGTGGCGGCCGCCGGAAACGGTGGAAACCAGACCAAGATCTACCCCGGCTCCTACCCGAACGTCATCGCGGTCGGGGCCACGGACAACAAGGACCTCAAGGCATCCTTCTCCACTTACGGGGCCAGCTGGGTGGACGTGGCGGCGCCGGGCGTCAATGTCTACTCCACCTTCCCGAACCACGCCTTTGCCCTAGAAGTTCCCAACAACCGCTCCAGAGGCTACGACGTGGGCAACGGCAGTTCCATGTCCTCGGCGATCGTGGCCGCCACCGCCGCGCTCGCCTGGAGCTCCCACCCCGGCGCCACCAACGCCTCGATCCGGGCCAACGTGGAATCCACCGCGGACAGGGTGCCCGGGACCGGCACCTACTGGGCGTACGGCCGGGTGAACGCCGCCAACGCCGTGAAGGCTGTGAAGTAGAACGGTTCCTTAGAGGCGCCGCGCACGGAGCCGGAGGCTGTCCGCGGCTCCGTGCACATCTGTGCAGTGCGCCCTGCACTCCCCGCCAGCTGCCCGCTGCGGTAGCCGCAGGCTTTGTGCTGGTTCGAAGTAGCTACTCAACAGTAACAATATTGCTGGCGGCGTCCCCAAATCGGGCCAGTAGACCCGGGTGGGAGGGGAATTCATTCCACGCACGTTCGTGCAGGCAGGGCCACCCGGCGGTCCTTGCTGCCTAGCATTTCTAGGACCGCAGCAGGGCACCTGGCTGGTACAACCAGCTACACCGCCACCAGCAGACCCGGCCGCGACACCATTCCTGACACGCGAACAAAGAGGTTTATATGTCACTGCTTAAACGCGCCCTGTCCGTCGCCGCAGCCGCAGTCCTGGCCGGCTCGCTCTCCACGGTTCCCGCGCAGGCCGACACCCTGGACATCGCCCCGCCCGGCGCCAACGACTGGACCTGCAAGCCTTCCGCCGAGCATCCGTACCCGGTGGTCCTGGTACCCGGAACCTTCGAAAGCATGGCGAAGAACTGGTCCACCCTCTCGCCCTACCTCAAGAGCGCCGGATACTGCGTCTTTGCCCTCAACTACGGCGAGACCAACGGCGTATACGCAACAGCCCCGGTGGCCGAGTCCGCAAAGGAACTGGCCCCGTTCGTTGACGCCGTCCGCGCCGCCACCGGCGCTGCGAAAGTTGACCTGGTGGGCCACAGCCAGGGCGGCATGATGCCCCGCTACTACATGCACCTGCTGGGCGGCGCCAAGTACGTCCACCACCTGGTGGGCATTGCGCCTTCCAACCACGGCACCCAAGGCCTGATTGTGCCGCCGCCGGACGCCGTCCCCGACCCCGCCTACACCACCCTGGGCTGCGCCGCATGCGCTGACCAGCAGGCCGGGTCCGCCTTCATGCAGGAACTCAATGCCAAGGGCGACACCGTGGCCGGGCCGTCCTACACCGTGATCTCCACCGTCTATGACGAAGTGGTGATCCCCTATAACAGCCAGTTCCTGGTGGGACCCTCCAGGCAGGTCACCAATATCACCATCCAGGACAAGTGCCCGGCCGATGTCTTCGAACACGACCAGACTCCCAACGATCCCGTGGTGCACCAGTTCGTGGCCAACGCACTAAGCCAGCCCTCCGGCCCCGCGGACCCCGCGTACCAGCCGAGCTGCCTGTAGCCCCAGGCCGCCTTCAACCGGCAGCGCCCCGCCTCCGCACTCCGTGCCATGATGGGAGCCAGACCAGTCCCAAGGAGGTATCCGGATGGACAGAACACCTGGCGGCACGGAGGGCGGGGCGGGCCCGGACCCGCTGCAACACCCGTTGTTCGCCCGGGCGTTCGCCCGGGCCGTGGGCGGAATGGACCGCCGCGGTGCCGCCGAGCACCCGCGCCGTATCCTGGCCGGACTGCGTGGCTCCATCATCGAAATCGGAGCCGGCGCCGGGTCCTCCTTCCCGTTGTACCCTCCCGCCGTCACCCGCGTCCTGGCACTGGAGCCTGATGACTACCTCCGGGGCGTGGCAGAAAAACAGGTGGCCGCCGCCGGTGTTCCGGTCACCGTGGTGGCCGCGGCCGCAGAGGACATACCGGCGGAATCTGGCAGCGCCGATGCCGTGGTGGCCAGCCTTGTCCTCTGCAGCGTGAAGGACCAGTCCGCCGTGCTTGCGGAGATCCGCCGCGTCCTGCGCCCCGGCGGCACCCTTGCCTATTACGAGCACGTCCGGTCTGGGCACCCGCTGGTGGCCCGGGCGGAAGATGTACTGACTCCCGTGTGGGGGCGGTTCATGGGCGGATGCCACCTCAACCGGGACACCCTGGCCGCCATTACGGCAGCAGGATTCACGGTCAAGGACAACGAGCGCTTCGGTTTCGCGGTGCAGCGGCTGAATCCTCCGCTCGCGCACATCCTGGGCACGGCCGCCAGCCTCGGCCCGGCTGACGTGGACTCCCCGCCATGAAGAAGCTGGCCCTGCCGGGTGCGGACGGTGTCACCCTCAGCGTCCAGGTGTCCGAGAATTCGGACGCACCTCCTGTGGTGCTGCTGCATGCCCTCGGTGACAGCGCGGAGGACTGGGGCGCGGTGGCTGCGGCCCTGGCCCCGGACTTCCACGTATTCGCCGTCGATCTTCGCGGCCATGGCGGCAGCGGGCAGCCCGGGCAGTATTCCTTTGAGCTCATGTGCGGCGACGTCGTGGCGGTCCTTGCCGGCCTGGACCTCCATCGCGTCACCCTGGTGGGCCACTCAATGGGCGGTGTTGTGGCTTACCTCGTCGCGCTGGCCCAACCCGTCCGAATCGCCCGCCTTGTCATTGAGGACGCCCCTCCGCCATATCCGCGAACCCGGCCGCTGCCCGATCGCCCGCCCGGCCAGCTGCCCTTCGACTGGGCTGTGGTCCCCGCAATCGCGGCGCAGGTCAACGACCCCTCGCGCCGCTGGTGGGCCAGACTGCCTGGGATCATCGCACCCACGCTGCTCATCGGCGGCGGAGCCGGCAGCCACATCCCGCAGGAGTTGCTGGCCGAGGTGGCGGAGCTTATCCCGGACTGCACGCTGGTCACACTGGATGTGGGGCACAACATCCATGCCACTGCCCCGGACCAATTCTTCAATGTCCTGACGGAGTGGCTAACCCAGCGGGCGCTGTGAGGGGAAGATCCTGCAAACGGCATAAACACACCTGTCGCCCGGCGTCGTACCCTTGCCCTAGGCTATCGCCACAATCCAACGTGTCCGATCGGATCCGGCATGACAGACCTGAACATCCGGCAGCGCAGTTCCCTCCAGCTGCCCATCACCGATGCCGCGGCCCTGACGGCGGAGCAGACGCTTGAGCGCCTGGGATCGGTCCTGGAAGGCCTGAAGGGGGAAGAAGCTGCCGCACGGCTTGAAAGCCTCGGCCCCAACGCCGTCCGCACCCACCGCGCCAACGCCTGGGCCGTCCTGGGCCGGCAATTCGCCAGCCCCATCCTCATCCTGCTGATCATCACCGCGGCGCTGTCCCTGTTCCTGGGCGACGCCACCAACTCGATCGTCATCGGCGTGATCCTGCTGGTCAGTGTTGGCCTCGGCTTCAGCAACGAATACCGCGCACAGCGGGCATCCGATGCCCTGCATGAGCGTGTCACCCACAAGGCCGCCGTGCAGCGCGACGGAACCACCACGGACGTGGACGTCACCGCCCTGGTGCCCGGCGACGTCGTCCATCTTTCCCTGGGCGCCATCGTCCCGGCAGACATCCGCCTGCTGACCGCCGACAACCTCCTTTGCGACGAAAGCATCCTCACAGGGGAGTCCCAGCCTTCAGCCAAGGACCCGGCGCCCGTGCCGGCGGGCTCAGCCCTGGCCGACCTCGCCTCCTGCGTGTTCATGGGCACCGTGATCCAGTCCGGCGGGTGCAGCGGAGTGGTGGTGGCCACCGGCGGCCGGGCCGAATTCGGCAGGATCGCGCTGGGCCTGGGCGAACGCCAGCCACAAACCGAGTTCCAGCTGGGCCTCAAGCGTTTCTCCTTCCTGCTGCTGCAGGTGGCCGTCGTGCTCACGTCGCTGATCTTCGTGGCCAACCTGCTCCTGCAGCGCCCCCTGCTTGAATCGCTGTTGTTTTCCCTGGCCATCGCCGTGGGCATCACGCCGCAGCTGCTGCCCGCCGTCGTCAGCACCAGCCTGGCCACCGGCACCCGCCAGCTGGCCAAGCGGAAGGTCCTGGTCAAACGGCTGGTGTGCATCGAGGACCTGGGCGATATGGACATCCTGGTCACGGACAAGACCGGCACCCTCACGGAAGGGAAGATCAGCTTCACGGCTGCCCTCCCGGCCACCCCGGATGTGTCCGACGGCGGCCTGCTTACCCTGGGTTTGCTGGCCACCGAGGCGGACTATGCGGGAGCGAAGGTTTCCTCCGCGGGCCAAAACCCCCTGGATGCCGCGCTGTGGGAGAGCGCCGGCGCCGCGGCTTTCGAACCGGGGCGCTATGACCGGCTGGACCTGATCCGCTTTGACCACCGGCGCCGCCGCACCACGGTGCTGGTCCGTGACCGGGGAGGTCCGGCACAGCTTGTGACCAAGGGGGCGCCGGAGGACGTCCTGGCCCTGTGCGGTCCCGTCCCGCCCGCCGTGCAGGCCATGCTGGAGGAACAGTTCGACGCCGGCGCCCGGGTGGTGGCCGTAGCCACCCGTCCGGCCGCGGGGCTTGCCAGGCTGACGCCGGCCGAGGAGCCCGGCCTTGCCCTGGCAGGTTTCCTGGTCTTCCTGGACCGGCCCAAGGCCAACGCCCGGCAGTCCCTGGACCGGCTGGAGGCGCTGGGAATCTCGGTGAAGATTGCCACCGGGGACAACGCCAAGGTGGCCGAGAAGGTCTGCGCTGACCTTGATGTGCTCTCCGGCGGCACGTTGACCGGCACCCAGGTTGGGCAGATGTCCGACGCCGACCTTGCCGCCGCCGCGCGCACGGCCACCATCTTCGCCCGCGTCTCGCCGGAACAAAAGGCGCGGATCATCAGCCTCCTGCGCCAAAGCGGCGGTGCGGTGGGCTTCATGGGCGACGGCGTCAATGACGCCCTGGCACTGCACAAGGCGGACATCGGCATCTCCGTCGATACGGCGACCGACGTTGCCAAGGACGCGGCCGACGTCGTCCTTTTGGACAAGGACCTGGGCGTGCTGGCCGACGGCGTCATGGAGGGGCGGCGGATCTTCGCCAACACCATCAAGTACGTGCTGATGGGCACGTCCAGCAACTTCGGCAACATGTTCAGCGCGGCAGCCGCCTCGGTGGTGCTGAGCTTCCTGCCCATGCTCCCGGGCCAGATCCTGCTGAACAACCTCCTCTATGACTCCGGGCAGCTGGCCATCCCGGGGGACCGGGTGGACAAGGAGCAGCTGCGGGCGCCGTCGCACTGGAACATCGCCTTCATCCGGCGGTTCATGCTGCTCTTCGGCCCCATCAGTTCGCTGTTCGACTTCGCCACGTTCGCCCTGATGCTGTTCGCGTTCAACGCCGTTCCGGGGGAGTTCCGCGCCGGCTGGTTCATCGAATCCATCGCCACCCAGACGCTGATCATCTTCGCCATCCGCACCCGGCGCGTGCCGTTCCTCCGCAGCCGGCCCTCAGCAGGGCTAATTGCCGCATCGCTTGGCGTGGTGGCCGTGGGGATCGTCCTGCCGCTCTCGCCCCTGGCCGGGGTGCTGGGCTTCGACCCGCTGCCGGTCCCGTTCTTCCTTGTCCTGCTGGGCATGGTGGTGGTGTACCTGGTGCTGGTAGAGCTGGCCAAGCAGTGGTTCTTCGCCCGCGATGCCCAGCAGCTGCCAGCCCCGCCACCGCCCGTCCGGCCCCGGCACGCCACGCACCACATCGCCCGCAGGGCCTTCAGGTTCAGCGCCCCGATCAGGGTGCCCCGGCCTCCAGCGCAGCCGGGGAGCCGGCGCCGCACACGGCTGCGGGGACGGGAGGCAGCCAGGACGTAACTTATAAGCCGCTGGGTCGCCGGGGTTGTTAGCATGGTGGTGAGAGACACTGGGGGCTGTCACAAATCGGATCCAGGGCGATGGGGCCCTGTTCTATGACTGAGGTGTTTTCTTTATGTGGCGTGAACCAATCCGGCGACGAACCCGGGAGCTTCTGCGTGAGTTCGTGGACCGGGCAGATGAGCTGGTCCGGACCCAGGAACACGTGGAGGGCCTGCTCGGTGCCGTCGTTTCCCTGACGGAAGACCTCAGCCTCGAAGTGGTGCTGGACCGGGTGGTGCAGTCCGCCTGCGAGCTCGTGGGGGCGCGCTATGGTGCCCTGGGCGTCATCGGTGACGACCAGCAACTCAGCCACTTCATCACGGTGGGCATTGACGAAGAAGGTGCCCGGCTCATCGGCGACCTTCCCACCGGCCACGGCGTGCTGGGGCACCTGATCCGTGAGCCCAGCCCGGTGCGCCTCCATGACCTCGGCGAACACCCCATCGCGGTTGGCTTCCCGCCCGAACATCCGCCCATGAAGACCTTCCTGGGCGTCCCGGTCCGGGTGCGGGACGAAGTTTTCGGGAACCTGTACCTGACGGAAAAGACCGACGGCCAGGACTTCACGGCCGAGGACGAGGACCTTGCCGTTGCCCTCGCATCCGCCGCCGGTGTAGCCATCCAGAACGCACGGTTGTTCGAGGACAGCAAGAGCCGCCAGCGGTGGCTGGAAGCGGGCATGGACGTCAGCGACAGGCTCAAGGCCAACCCGCGGTCCGATACGAACAACCTGGACATGATCGCCGAGCGTGCACTGCACGCCTCGGCCTCGGCACTGTCAATCATCGCGTCGGTTGCCGGGGACGGGAGCCTGCGGTGCCGGACCTCCCTGGGAGTCCAGTCCATACCCGCCGGGCAGGAGCTTCCGGTGGGCGAGGCCGTAGCCGACGTGCTCGCCACGGGGGAGTCCAGGATCGTCAAGGACCCTGCCCAGGTGTTCGACGGTGCGTCCGCCGAAAAGCTCGGACCGGTCCTGCTCGCTGCGCTGGGCAACAACATTGACGGACACCGGGACACGGTGCTTATCCTGGCGCGCCCGTCCAGCGGAAGCCGCTACACGGATGTCGATGTTGAACAAAGCGCGGTCTTCGCGTCCAGGATTGGCCTGACGCTGGATCTGCTGCGGGCCAACCAGCTGCGGGAAGAACATGCGCTGTTCATCGACCGGGAACGGATTGCCAGGGACCTGCACGACCTGGTGATCCAGCGGTTGTTCGCGGCGGGGTTGAGCATTCAGGGGCTGCGCCGCTACACCGGGGACCCCCTCGCGCACGAGCGCCGGATCGCCGGCATCACCACCGAACTGGACGACTGCATCCACCAGCTTCGCGACACCATTTACGCCCTGCAGGCCCGGGAACAGGACGGGGAGCTCCTGAGCGGACGCGTCCTCCGCGCCGTCCAGGAAGCGGCCAACGCGGCCGGGGTCCTCCCGAGGATCCAGCTCTCGGGCCCCGTCGATGACGTCGTCGGTGACGAGGTGGCCGAACAGCTGCTGCCGGTGCTGTCCGAAAGCGTCAGCAACGCCGTCAGGCATTCCGGCTGCGAGGAAATCTATGTGCACCTGTCAGTGCAGGAGGGCCATGTGGTGCTCACCGTCCGCGACCGCGGGCGGGGCTTTACGAATCCGGGCCGGATCAGCGGACTGAACAACATGAAAACCCGGGCCTCCCGTGTGGGCGGGACCTGCATTATCGACAGCGCCCCCGGCAAAGGCACCAGTGTGACCTGGACGGCGCCAATCTCCGCGTGACTGCGAAGGGCCGGCCAGGGGGGATCAGTGCAGCAGTTCCCACGCGCGCGGGATTGGCACCGGAATCAGCTGGCTGCGGCGCCGGAAGCCCAGCTTCTGCAGTACTGAGGATACACAGGCAGCCACCGACTCATCTGCCAGCACCAGCTCCTGCCCGATCTGCCGGTTCGTCAGGCCGCGGGCCATGAAAGCAAGGACGTTCCGCTCCCTCTCCGTCAGGCTGTCCAGCCAGGACGCGGAGGAAGCTGCGTAAAGGCTTTCCGCAATCCTCTCCCTCACCCCCGGCCGCAACAGTGAACTGCCGGCGGCGGCGCTGCGGATGGCATCCACCAGTTGGTTGTTGTCCCGCACCTGCTTCAGCACGTATCCAGAGGCGCCCGCCAGAACGGCTGCCCGCACGGCATGCGGTTCATCCCAACTTGTCAGGATCAGGCACCGGACTCCGGGGGCGGTGGCGCGAAGCTCGCGGCAGACTTCGATCCCGGTCCCGTCCGGGAGCCTGTCATCCAACACCGCGAGGTCAGGTTCCAGGAGGGGAATCAGGCGCGCGGCCTCTGCCGCCGATCCGCTTTCACCAGCGATAACGAACCCATCGCTTTCGAGCAGGTCCCTCAGTCCCCGCCGCACCGGTTCATGGTCATTGAGGATGAAGATCCGGGCGGTCCAGGCCGGAGACCGACGTGAATCCAGTGGTGCTGCAGGTATTTCCATGAAGACGCTCTCATCGGGTCGATGGCCTCCCCAGCCGCCTTGTCAGCGCGCCCGCCCCGTTCGGAAGGATCCTCAAATGATCATTTCGTGTCCGCTACTTTAGCAGCAGGGCCAAAGGTCCGGTCCTGCCGTTTACCAGCCGTCATCAGGGATCGCCATTGTTCCGGAAGGGTCCGGAAGCCGGCGGGTGAGGCTGCAATGGGAGCACGTGGAGGTGTATTCCAGCCCGTTGACCCATTGGTGGGATTCCTCCAGCCGGTACTCAAACCGGCCGCCCAGCTTTTGGAGCCGGTTGAGGGCGCGGCTGGCCATCTCCCATGAGCTCCAGCTGCCGATCACGCCGCCCGTGTCCCTGAGGATCACGTTGCATCCGCCGTTCCCCAGATCGGCGGTGTCATCCTCAGCGGCAAGGGGTTCGTTCCCGCCGTAGACCGCCCTGTACTCATCCACGGTTGCCATTTACACCAGCTCCCAAGCCGGATTTCAGGACGGCGTCGGCGGACGGCGGCCGAGGAAAGCCTCCACTGTTTGGAGGGTGACAGCTGCGTCCTTGAAGGCCGGGCTGCCGTGCGGGTGCAGCCGGTCCAGCAGGCCCCCGTTGTACTGGAGGCGGCGGAGGGCCGTGGACACCGCGCGGCTGGCATAGGCCAGGTCGCCCTGGTGGCGGAGCAGTGCCAGGGTCATGCCCTGGATCGAGGTCAGTGCGACGGCAAGGACGTTTGCGTCCATCTGCCGGCCGGCGGCCCGGTGCCGGCGCAACTGCGATGCAAACCCGTCCCACACTTCCCGCGCCGCAATCCGTGCCACTTCCGTGCGGGCTTCGTTTTCCGGCAAACCGCGGCACACCAGGTCCTCATGAAGGCAATCGAACCTGCTGCCCAGTTCTTCGGCCATCCTGTCCGCCTCGCTGCCGGGGGAGGTCGAAGGCTTGAAGTTGGAAGGATGGAGGAGCATGGCGCGGCGGCGGGCTGCTTCCTCCCGCGACAGCGGGGCGTGCTCCTGGATTGATGGTCGTGCGGGACGGAGCGTGCGGATTTCAGGCATGCCGGTCCTTTCGGAGTCCAAGCGTGTGTGCATGGGAAAGTCGTGTGTGCATGGGAAAGGGGAGAAGGGGGAAAGCCGCTCCGGCCTCGCAAGCCTGAGGACCCGGACGGCGCCTCTATAAGGATGCCAAGCGTCCCGGCCCGGTTATAGGGCTGAAAGTCCCAACCTCGCAGCGGATTGGGAAAAGGATGGCGGTTCGGGCTGCAGGCGGGGGCTTTGGGCCCTGTTTCCCCTTTGTCCCCGCCCGTAGCGTGGTTTAAGCAGCCCGCGCATGTTGGCTGCCGGAACCGGGAGGCACACGGTGAAATCAGCGAACGCAAGCATCATTGCAGGCATTGTCCTCATTGGGCTCGGTGCCCTTCTGCTGCTGGACCGGCTGGGTGTCATGGACAGTGCCGCCATTGTTGCGCCGCTGATCTTCGCGGCCATTGGGGTTCTGTTCCTGTCCCTGTTCGTCCGGCGGCGGGAAAACTGGTGGGCGGCCATCCCTGGATCCGTGTTCCTGGGCCTGGCAGCCGTCATCACCGCCACCCAGCTCACGGGCGGGGCATGGGGCGCGGCCTTCCTGTTCCTCTTCATGGGGGCCGGCTTCGCCGCGGTGTTCGTGCGGGAACGCACCAACTGGTGGGCGCTGATCCCGTCCGGCGTCATGCTCACGCTGGCGGTCATCGTGGCCCTTCCGCGGGAGCTGCAGGGCATGCCCACCGCCGCGGTCCTCTTCCTGGGCCTGGCGGCCACCTTTGGCCTGCTTTCCCTGGTCCCGGTCCACAGCGCCGGGCACGTTGCCGACCACCCCGCGGAAAGGATGAAGTGGCCGCTGATCCCGGCGGCGGTCCTCACGGTCATGGGGTTGATCTTTGCCCTCCAGGCAACGGTGGTGTTCATTTCTCTGGACTTTGCTTTCCCGGCCATCATGATCGCGGCCGGGATCACCCTGATGGTTTATGCCTATATCGCCCACCGGGACGGACGGCAGAAGACACACCGCACCGGTCCGCGGGCGGGCTGAGCCTGCCGCCTACCGTACTTGGCTGGAGGGGCGCAGCAGCGTGGCCCACAAATGCAGGAACATTCCGGCGAAGGTAGCCAGGAATGCCGCGAGCGCCAGCCACAGCTCCGCCCGGCCGATGGCTGTCACCAACGGCAGCTGGTCGGCGCGGCCCAGATAAATCCCGGCCACCGCGTACATGCCGAGGGGGAAGATCACGCTCCACAGGCCCGGCTCGTAGGACAACGGCACCCGGTGGACCATGTGCCGCCACCAGCCGGCGGCGATGAGTACCGGCAATAGCCACGATGCGAAGGACCAGAACACCACGGAGGCACCTGCCACCAGCCCGCGGGTCGCATCGACCATGGGGGCTCCGGCCATCTCCACGATCCGCGCTCCCGCCAGGACGCTGATGGCCATGGCGCCCATAGCCACGAAGTACTGCGGGCGCAGATCCTCCGGCCGGATGGGATATGTCATGAGCCGGAGCGAGACGAAGATCCCCACGGCGGCATACAGGATGAGGCCCCACCGACCAGGCAACGACGGCGACGAGCGCCAGGGCGGCGCGCCAGTCCGGCGCGGCGAGCGGCTCGATGGAGGCCGCCGCGACAGCCACGGACTGGCTGGCCACGCACCAGATGAACCATGAGCCGTTGGCATCCTTAACCACGGGGCGCTCGGACCGGCCGAGCACGGCGGTCCACGGCACGACGTAGCCAAGCACCACCCAGGCGAGGACCGCGACCGACAGAAGGACCGCCGTCGTGCCCTGCGATCCCGCCATGCCAAGCCGCGTCCCCAGCACATTTGTTCCGGCGATGAAGGTGAAGAATCCGAACGCCCGGCCGGGGTCCAGGAAGTCGCCGCGCATATCGTCGGGGAATTTGGCCAGGCGGAGCAGGCTGAGCGCAAGAATCACCACGTAGGAGAGCGCGCACACCACCAGCAGCGCCACGGATATGGCATGGAACCCTTCGAGTTCGAGCCCCACGGAGATGATCCCGCTGGCCATGGTGAGGGCGAAGTAGCCGGGGGTCAGCGTCCGCACCGCCTGGTTCGCGCGGGAGGCGAAGGAGTGCCGCGCGTCAGTGGCCGTGTCCATGCCCCCAGCTTAGGCCGCTGCATCCGGCACAGGCGCGTGTGGTTACTGTTCCCCGGGGCGGCTCTCGGCCTTTGCCCAGTGCTCCCTGAGCAGCGCAGCAACCCGTTGCGGCTCGATCCGGTGCGGCGGATCAAAATGGTGGCGGTCCGGAAACACCTCAAGCCGGAAGTCAGGGAAGACCTGGCCCAGGCGCCTGGCGTTGTCGGCGTAGTCATCAGGATTGCTTTTGCCGCCCAGGATGAACAGCACCGGACGGTCGAAGGAGGCCAGGCGGTCCCGGTCCAGGTTGTACGACGTGAAGGTCCTGATGAACGCTCCGATCCCTGCCGGCCGCTTGGCCATCCACGGCGGCGGCGGGCCGGGCGGCGGAGGCGGCAGGACGACGTCGTCCCTCACGCCCAGCCGCATGAAGGCGCGGATGAACTCCTCCGGCGGAAGTCCGTCCAACTGGTCATATTTCTTCCACAGCGCCCTGTGCCCTGGGCTCCAGTCCCAGGTGCCTGCCCATGCGGGTTCGAGCAGTGCCAGGCTGCGGAGCCGTTCGGGGTGCGATGCCGTCAGGGCCAGGGTGGCTGAGCCGCCGCCGGAGTATCCCACCACGTGGAAGGTATCCCAGCCGCGCCGGTCGGCCTCGCGGAGCACGCCGTCCGCCTCGGTGTCCAGGCTCCAGTCCCGCGGCGGTGCATCCCCTGCGTAAAGCTCCAGGTCCTTTGCAGCGGCTTCCACTCCTGGTCCCAGCGCCTCCAGCAGGCCGCCGTAGGCAGGGCCGGCGGGAAGGACACTTCCCGGCAGCAGGATCACCCGAACCGGTTCCATGGCAATCACTTCCGCAGGCTACTTCGCTGCCGCCCGGGCAGTCCTGGCAGTCCTTGCCTTGGGCTCCCTGGGCTCTTTGGGCGGCAGGGACGCGATGTAACCCAGCGCCTTTTCGGCCCATGCCCGCGCCCGGGTGTCATCGCCGTCGCCCTCTTCGTTCCAGACCTCCGGCAGCCCGGTGTATCCGCCCATGGGCCGCTCCGCCGGGCCGAACGGCACGGTCCGCTCGGATGACTCCAGCATCTCCTTGTCCTCCGGGGAGAGCTTCACGCCGATGGTGGACCCGAACAGCCCGGCGAACATGTTGCCGTTGATGAACGCGCCGAGGTTGCCGAACATCGGCTTCACCACCACCCCCGGATGGTCAGGGACCACGCGCCGGAACCGTTCTTTGTCTTCCTCGCTTGCCTTGGGCATCTCCATGGCTTCATCTCCCGGTGGCAGGGTATTTCCGCAGGATCTGGATGCAGGATATGCCTATTCGCAGGCGGGGTCGAGGGTCTGTGGAGCCCATGGCGCAGGCCACAAAAGTCCCGGGCTGAGCAGGTCAAACTTCCCTGCGGAGTGCTATATATAGCTCAAGGCAACTATTTTTTGGCTGCCCCGCCAGGTCGCATGGATCCGGGAGTTTCCGGGGGCTGGAGGCAACGGTGCTGAACATGCCGGACTCCGCCCCGGCCGAAAAGATTCCCGCCCGGCCCGCCGCCTTCCCCGCCCGGCCCGCTGCCAGGGGCGCGCTCGTGGCCCTCGCCGCGCTCGCCATGCTTACGGGCTGCAGCGGCGGCGTTGGCGGGTCGGTGTCCACGGCCGTGAAGGACAGCTCCTCCGCCGTGGCCACCGCGCGGATCGCCCTCCGCCAGGACATGGACGGCAACCTCACCCAAGCGGCCACCGCCACCAGCCTGGACGACGGCCTCAAGGAGGTGGAGACCAGCAGGAGCAGTGTCCTGAAGCTCTCACCGGCAACGCAGGAGGAGCGCGTGGTGCAGAAGCAGGCACTGGACGTGCTGGACCAGTGCGCCGCGGGTTTCGCCACGGCGCGTGCCGCCCTGGCAGCGAACGACGGCGGCAGCCCCTCGCTCTCCGACGGTGACAAGGCGCTCGCGGACGCGCAGGACGTCCTGAAGCAGCTCGAAGACACGGTGGGGTCCCAATGAAGCGGCTCCTCGGCGTCGCGCTCGGGGTCCTCACTGCCATCGGCGGGTTCGTGGACATTGGGGATTTGGTGACCAACGCTGTCGTCGGTTCCCGCTTCGGAATGTCAATGGTGTGGGTGGTGGCCGTCGGCGTGGTGGGCATCTGCCTGTTCGCCAACATGTCCGGCCGGGTGGCGGCGGCATCGGGGCGGGCCACCTTCGAAGTGATCCGCGAACGCCTTGGCGCGCGGGCAGGGCTGGCCAACCTCTCGGCGTCCTTCCTGATCAACCTGATGACCGTCACCGCGGAGTTGGGCGGCATTGCCCTTGCCCTGCAGCTGGCCAGCAGTCTGTATTACCTTCTGTGGATCCCTGTAGCGGCACTGGCCGTGTGGCTGGTCATCTGGCGCGTGCGGTTCACCATCATGGAAAACGTGACGGGGTTGCTGGGCCTGTCACTGATCACCTTCATCGTGGCGCTGTTCCTGCTGAAGCCCGATTGGGGCGCCTTGGCGGGGCAGCTGATGCCTGCCGTCCCGGAGCAGGAAACCTTGTGGACATACAGCTACTACGCCATTGCCCTGTTTGGCGCAGCCATGACTCCCTATGAAGTTTTCTTCTTTTCCTCCGGCGCAGTGGAGGAAGGCTGGACCGTGAAGGACCTGGTGCAGGAACGGATCAACGTCCTGGTGGGGTTCCCGCTGGGCGGCCTGCTGTCCGTGGCCATCGCCGCGTGCGCCACGGTGGTGCTCCTGCCGGCCGGCATCTCCGTTACGTCCCTGTCCCAGGTGGTGCTCCCCGTGGCGGAGGGGGCCGGGAAACTGGGCCTGGCCATCCTGCTGGTGGGCTTCGTGGCCGCTACCTTTGGCGCCGCCCTGGAGACCACCCTCTCGTCCGGCTACACCCTGGCCCAGTTCTTCGGCTGGTCCTGGGGCAAGTTCCGGCGGCCGGCGCAAGCCGCCCGATTCCACCTTTCGATGATCGTTTGCCTGCTGATCGGCATCGCGGTCCTGGCTACCGGCGTGGACCCGGTGCAGGTGACCGAATACTCCGTGGTGTTCTCCGCCATTGCCCTGCCGCTGACGTACCTGCCCGTCCTCATCGTGGCCAACGACCCCCAGTACATGCGCGAGCACGTGAACGGGCGCGCGGTCAACGTGCTGGGGATGGTCTATCTGGTGATCATCATGGTGGCTTCGCTCGCCGCCATTCCGCTCATGATTGTGACAGGAGCCGGCTCATGACACCGCCGTCAGCCCCGCTGCCGCCGGTGCCGCGCGTGGCCGGCCGCATCCTCGACGCGCAGCTTCACCTCATGGACCGGCAGGTCCTGGACCACGACGGCGTCCCGGTCACCACCGTGGATGACCTCGAGGTGAGCGGGCCTGCTTTGGACGTGGAGATTGAGCCGGGGACGGCGCCGCCAGTCATCACGGCCCTGCTGACCGGGGCGGTGCTGGGCACGCGCATCTTTGGCGGCAGGGCGCCGTCGTCCAGGCTGATCCGCATCCCATGGAAGGACGTGGCGGAAGTGGAGGTGGTGGTGCGTCTTGGCGTGAGCGGCGAACTGCTGGACGCCAGCTGGGTGGAACGGTGGGTGCGGGACAAGATCATCGCGCGGATTCCGGGAGGCCGCCATGATCCTCGGTGACCTGCTGGGGACGCCGGTCCACGACGCCGACGGCGGACGGCTGGGCCGCGTTGCCGACGCCCGGTTCGTGCTGGACGGGCCGCCGCACCAGCTGATGGCGGAGCCGCGGCTGCTGGGGTTGGTGGTCAGCCCGCATAGCGTTGCGTCGTTCCTGGGGTACGAGCGGAACGGCCTCACCCGGCCCTGGCTGCTGGCCCGGATACTGCGCTGGCGGCACCGCGGCTCATTCCTGGTGCTGTGGGAGGACATCGCGATGGTGGGCCCGCGCTCGGTCCGGCTCCGCCCCGGATTCACCCGTTACAACACGATGCTGGAGGGCGGCGGGCAGGTTTAGTGGCGCTGGACAGGTGCGGAATTAGGTGTGGGGCGAATCTCCTGTAGTGTTGATCCTGTTGTTGTGTTTATGCAGTTGGTAGTTCAGGCAGTACGCGCGGTCGAAAGTCCGTGTTCTTCTGAAGTAGCGGTTTTTGAACACCCCACGCCGGAGGGCCCGAAAGTCGGGATTTTCCCTCCACCTTCACGAAGGACAAAAATAATGGCTACTGGTACCGTCAAATGGTTTAACGCTGAAAAGGGCTTCGGCTTCATCTCCCCGGACGACTCCTCGCAGGACGTTTTCGCGCACTACTCCGCGATCAACTCCTCCGGCTTCCGCTCCCTCGAAGAGAACCAGAAGGTTTCCTTCGACACCGAGCAGGGCCCCAAGGGTCCCCAGGCCACCAACATCCAGGCTCTCTAATTTCCTAGAGTTCCGGGACCGTTAGGTTTCCAAGCAGGGCTTGCCGTTCATCGGCAGGCCCTGCTTTTGTTTAACCCAGCTGTGCCAGTTCGCCCACGGGTGTGGCCCCTGCCAGAATTGTCAGCATGCCAACAGCTGGAACAGTCCAGGGTCTGGACCTTCAAATCAGCATTGAGGACAGCGAGCCGCTGATTTGGCGCCGCGTGCACCTCCCCGAAACTCTGACTATCGGCCAATTCCACCTGGCCGTGCAGGCAGCCTTTGGATGGGAGAACCGCCATCTCTACGGCGTGCGCGGGACAGACTCTGCGGGCCGTGAGCGCAGGATCGTTGGGATCGACGACGAAACGGAGGACCTGCACGCAGAGCCCGCGTCCAGCGTCGTCCTCTCCGAACTTCTTAATCCACAGAAGCCAGGGACGTCTTTCGATTACGACTATGACTTCGGGGATTCGTGGATTCACCGTGTGGAACTCGTGGGAACAGCAGAGCTTCAGCCGGGTGAGATGTTGTGTGTTGAGGGTGCCCGGCGCGGGGCGATCGAGGACTCAGGCGGCCCACACGGTTATAGGCAACTGGTCGAAGCGGTTCAGGACTCATCGCATCCGGAGCACCAGGAGGCTACATCCTGGGCTTAGGCATGACCGGGTTGTACGGCCACCGATTCGATCCCGCTGCCTTCGATCTGCACGCCGCCAACAGGAAGCTGCGGATGCTCAGCCTGCAGTGGTGGCCACAGCCGTTAGGGGATCGGGAGCGGGACAGCGTCCTCCGGCCGGTCCGGTGGCTCCTGCATGAAGCGTCCGGCGATGGAGTGGAGCTCACCAAGGACGGTTACCTCAAGCCGGCCCTGGTGAAGCGGGCCATGGAGGAGCTTGGCTGGGCGCACCCGGCCATGGGCAAGGGCAACCGTGAGACGCATGCCCGCCAGGTCGCTGAATTGCGCCAGCACCTGATGGACTGGAAACTCCTGTCCAAACGAAAGGGCCGGCTGGTCCTGTCCCCGCGTGGACGGCGGGGACTCGAGCGGCCGGAGGACTTGTGGGACTACGTGGTGGACCAGATCACCCACCCGCAACATCCGGGTGTTTACCTGGTGACGCTGCTGCAGGTGCACTGGCACCTTACCGGCATCGAGCCGCCGTACGCGTTCCAAGCAGAGATTATCGGCGAGGACCTGCGGATGGCGGGCATGGTCACCCGCTCAGGGGACCCGATACCTGAGGAGTGGGCTGCCGACATCAACCGCACCGTCCGCTGGACGCTCGAGTGCCTGCACCTGACGGAGCCCGCACGGGACTCCATGGGCCCGCTACTGCTCACCGACGGCGGGGTGAAATTCCTTCTGGACGTGTTGGACCGGGCCCGGACTTTCCCACCCGCGGGCCTGCGCGTTGCACAGTAATTTCTTTAGCCGCGCCGTCTCGACAAGTTCCAATTACAGGAGCACTGTTGAAGGTGCACGCGCCTTTAGCATGCACACCAGCGCCGTGGGCGGTGTCTGGCGAAATGGATACTTGCGCGGCACCAGTTGGGGTGGTGCATGTCCGGCCCGAAAATCGGCCGACACTGGCTGCCCGCGCTCCCCGGCATCGGCAGCCAGCACCTTCACTCCGACAAACAGTGGCCGGTTCGGCCAAACATGCAACGGGTTAAATCGGCTACAGCTGCACATCGGCATTTATCAGATCGCCGTTTAAGAAAGCATTGCTATGAAGCACTATCGGGGAAACACACCGAGATCCAACAAACTGGCATTCATTGTCGCATTCGCTGTTGCACTACTCGCCTCCTTGGCTGCAGCCGGCCCCGCATCGGCGGACGGAGGGGACCACCGGACCTGGCAGGTGCAGGTGGGCTCTGAATCCTGGGACCAGGAGATCCAAGGCATGGCGTTCCTCCCGTCAGAGATTTTTATCAATGAGGGAGACACCATTCATTGGCGGGCCAACTCCGCAGAAATCCATACCGTCACGTTCCTGGCGTCGGGCCAGTCGCTGCAACCATTCGATCCGTTCAATGACGATGAGCTGCAACAGCGCGGAAAGAATCACTATGACGGAAAGTCCTACTACAACTCGGGCATCATGGCCAACGTGGACGTGCCCGGCTTCCCGACTGTCAAGGACTACAGCCTGACGTTCCCCTGGAAAGGTGACTTCACTTACTACTGCCTGGTCCATGGCATGGTGATGAAGGGTGCAGTCCATGTACGGGATCGTGGGACGGACTACCCCTACAGCCAGGCGGACTACGATCGCAGATCAGCGGCGCAGGAGCATTCCATCATTCGCGACGGCGAACGGCTCGACGCCTCGCTGGCTGACGACGCCACGAACCATAGGGTCATCGCCGGCGGTGACGACGGCGTGGCGATGGTCATGCGCTTCGTCCAGCCGACCGTGACGGTCCACGTGGGCGACTGGGTGACCTTCGCGAATACAGGCATGGGCGCTCCCCATACCGTCACGTTTGGTACCGAGCCGGCGAACATTTTCGCCCCATCCGGCACGCCTGATAATTTCACCGGCGGTGACCTCAACTCTGGATTCATGCCTCCCGGGGCGGTCTTCAAGGTGAAGTTCCAGACCGAAGGAACGTTCAGGTACATCTGCGCACTCCATGACTACATGGGCATGGTGGGCAAGGTGAAAGTCGTCGACTGACGCCGAATTCACATGCGGTCCGGTCGGTTGCCCCGACCGGACCGTCTGCTTTTCGCAGGTCTTGATAGGGGTCAGTGCAGCCCCATCGCCTCCCGCACCTCATCGAGGATGTGGTGCATGGCCCGTTCCGCCTCTGCGGTATCGCCGCCGGCTACGGCTGTCGCAACGGCCTCATGCGCCTGCAGTGCCTCGCTCCGCGGTTTGAACGGCATGAGCCCCTGCCGGGTCCGGCTGGTCAGGACCTCCGCGATCATCCCTTCCAGGGCGCGGAACATTTCATTGCCGCAGCTTCGCAGCAGCAGCTGATGGAAAGCGATATCGGCGGCCAGGAAGGCCTGGAGGTCGCCGGCCTCGCCCAACCGGCGGAGGTCGTGGGCCAGGGACACCAGTTGTGCACGCTCCGCGGCGCTGGCCCTGCGTGCCGCGCCCGCGGCGGCGATGGGTTCGACGGCGATGCGCAGCTCGGTGAGGCTGCTGTACTGCAGGTCCCGCCGGTCCGAGGCCAGCCGCCAGCGCACCAGGTTCGGGTCGAAAACGTTCCAGAGTGAGGGTTCCTGCACCACAATGCCCACGCGGCGCCGCGAGTAGACCAGGTTCATCGATTCCAGGACCTTCATGGTGTCCCGGGCAACCGTCCGCGAGATTCCGTACTCGTGCTGCAGCCCTTCGAGGGTGAGCCGGGTGCCGGGGACGAGTTCCCCGGAAGCTATGGCAACCCCCACCGCCTCAATAACGCGGCCCTGCGCCGCCGGGGAGGGACCGCCGTGGTGCACTTCATCGCCGTCCTGGACTGTCGCCGTCGACATTCTTCTCCCCGTTCCGTTACGCGCCGCTGCGCCTCTCCAGAATAGCGGGGAAACCGACAAAGGTATGACTTGTGACACGAATAGATAGCATCTTTGAGCAAGAAAGGTGATACCTTATCGCTTGGCCTGATGAACACCGGGCCGCAGTGAGCTTCTTCGAAAGCCAAAGACGTCTTCTCCGGAGGTATGACATGCAGTATCCAGCCACACACCTGGTGGTCATGGGCGTCGCCGGTTCCGGCAAATCCACCCTGGCAGCTGCCTTGTCCCAACAGTTGGGATGGGCCTGTGCCGAAGCGGATGAATTCCACCCGGAAGCGAACATCACCAAGATGAGCCAGGGCATTGCCCTCCAGGATGAGGACCGCTGGCCCTGGCTTGAGGAGATCCGCAGCTGGATGACCGCTCAGGCTGCTGCCGGCAAGAGCACCGTCCTCACCTGCTCCGCGCTTAAGCGAGGCTACCGTGAGCTGCTCTCCGGCGCCGAAGGCCGGGTCATCTTCCTCCACCTCGACGGCGGTCCGGACCTGATCAGCCAGCGGATGCAGGGGCGCGTGGGCCACTTCATGCCGCCCACCCTGCTGCCCAGCCAGCTGGCAACCCTTGAGCCACTCAGCCAGGAAGAGCTGGACGCAGGCAGCCTCCGCCTCGACATCTCGCGCTCACCCGAAGAGCTGGTCGCCGTCGTCGTGCGGGCCCTCAACCTCCCCTCCGGCCAAGCGCCCACAGCGTCCTGACCCTCCCATTCCCCAACCCTGTTTCAAAGGAGAACCATGACCATCGAAGGATGGACCCAGACAATGGGCGCAGGCCCCCTGCTGCTCATCGCCGCGGCGGCAATTCTTGTGCTGCTGTTCCTGATCATCCGGCTGCGGATGCACGCCCTGATCGCCCTGATCCTCATCAGCCTCGCCACCGCCTTCGCCACCGGCATCCCCGCCAACCAGGTGGTCCCGGTCCTGGTCAACGGCTTCGGCACCACCCTGGGAACGGTGGCACTGCTGGTGGGCCTGGGCGCCATGCTGGGCCGGATCGTGGAAACCAGCGGCGGCGCCAAGGTGCTGGCCGATTACCTGATCGGCGTCTTCGGTGAAAAGCGCGCGCCGTTCGCACTGGGCCTGGCTTCGCTGATCTTTGGCTTCCCCATCTTCTTCGACGCCGGCCTGGTGGTCATGCTGCCGGTGGTCTTCGCCGTCGCCCACCGCCTGGGCGGGGGAGTGCTGCGCTACGGGCTCCCCGCGGCCGGCGCCTTCTCGGTGATGCACATCTTCCTGCCGCCGCACCCGGGTCCGGTCTCCGCCGCGGCCTTCTTCGACGCCAACATCGGCCTGGTGCTGATCGCCGGCCTCATCACCGCAATCCCCACCTGGTACGTCACCGCCTACCTGTACGGCCTGTACACCGGCCGGAAGCTGGTCCTCCCGGTTCCCGAAATCCTGGGCCATGCCAGTGCCGACGCCGAGGCCCACCCGCCGAGGTTCCGCACCATCATCGGGCTGCTGCTCCTGCCGCTGGTGCTGATCTTCCTCAACACGGGACTGAACACCCTGGCCTCCTCCGGCGCCCTGGATGAAGTCGTCAAGAAGGAACAGTGGTTCCAGATCCTGCGCACCATCGGTGAAACCCCCGTGGCGCTGCTGATCGCCGTGCTCGCGGCACTGTTCGTGCTCGGTACCCGCCGCGGCCGCGACGCCGGGGCCCTGGAGCAGCTGCTCGAATCCTCCCTGGGGCCGGTCTGCTCGGTCATCCTGATCACCGGCGCCGGCGGCATGTTCGGCGGCGTCCTGCGCACCTCCGGCATCGGCAAGGCGCTGGCGGATGTCCTGGGCAACCTGGGCATCCCGCTGATACTGGCCGGATTCCTGATCTCCGCCATCCTGCGCATCGCCCAGGGCTCAGCCACTGTGGCCCTGACAACCACCGCCGGCCTCATTGCCCCCGCCGTGGCAGCGGGCGGCCTGAACGGCATGCAGATTGCCGCCATGGTGATCGCCGTCGCCGCCGGATCCGTGGTGGTCTCCCACGTCAACGACTCCGGCTTCTGGCTGGTGGGCCGGTTCTTCGGGATGGACGTCAAGACCACGCTGAAGACCTGGACCGTGATGGAAACCCTGATCGGCGTGATGGGCTTCGCCATCGCCGCTGCCATCTTCCTGGTGGCCGGTGTGGCGGGCTGACGCTTCACGCTCAGTGGCGGCGGGGGCGGCTGGTGGGAACACCGGCCGCCCCGCCGTCGTTGTTCCCCTTGGCGTGCTTTCCCTATGCGCCGCCCGCCAAGCAAAGGACACCCCTTGACTCCTCGCACCATCGTGATCACCGGCGCCAGCGACGGCATTGGAGCGGCAGCCGCACGGACGCTGGCCAAGGCAGGGGAGCAGGTGGTCGTCGTCGGCCGTTCCGCCGAAAAGACCCGCACCCTGGCGGGGGAGATCGGTGCAGACTTCTACCTCGCCGACTTCGCAGACCTGGCGCAGGTGCGTGAACTCGCCGCCAAACTCGAGGAAAAGTACCCCCGGATCGATGTGTTGGCCAACAACGCCGGCGGCATCATGGGCAGGCGCACACTCACCGTGGACGGCAACGAATCGACATTCCAGGTCAACCACCTGGCGCCATTCCTGCTGACCACGCTCCTCATGGACACGCTCACCGCAAGCAAGGCCAAGGTGGTCAACACCTCCAGCGCCGCCAACAACTTCGGCAAGCTTGACCTGTTCGACCTCACCGCCGAGTACGGCTACAGCACCAACCGCGCCTACGGCACAGGCAAGCTGGCCAACATCCTCTTCACGTCCGAGCTGCACCGCCGCTTCCATGACCAGGGAATTACGACGGCGGCGTTCCACCCCGGCGTCGTCCGCACCAACTTCGCGGCAGAGTCGGGGAGCCCGTGGCGGCACGCGTACACCACCCTGCTGAACCGCTTCATGCTCAGCCCCGACCAGGGCGCCGACACCATGCTCTGGCTCATCAACGGCACTCCCGGCACGGACTGGATTTCCGGCGCCTACTACGCCAAGCGCGCCCTGGCAAAGGCCAACCCGCAGGCGTACGACGCCGAGCTGGCCCGCGGACTGTGGGAGAAGAGCGAAGAGCTGGTCAAGGCGTTCGTCTAGCCCTACCGCTCGCAGGCCAGGCCATCGTGGTCAGCGTCCAGCCCATAGATGTCGCTGCCAATAACCTGGATGGGACCGCGGACGTAAGCCGGCCCGTTACCGCTTCCCCCGGCGCAGTCCACATCGGAGGCGATGGGAACGCAGCCTGAATAGTTCGGGTCGCAGCCCGGGTTGGTGCCCGGAACGGCAGGCGCAACGGGAGCCGGAGGCGCAGCGGCCCTTGCGGCCGCATCCGCCGCTGCTTTCTGAGCGGCGGCCTGTGCTGC
Source organism: Arthrobacter sp. SLBN-122 (assembly GCF_006715165.1). Taxonomy (NCBI): domain Bacteria; kingdom Bacillati; phylum Actinomycetota; class Actinomycetes; order Micrococcales; family Micrococcaceae; genus Arthrobacter; species Arthrobacter sp. SLBN-122. The sequence continues at coordinate 3,138,864 of NZ_VFMS01000001.1, forward strand.
CGCAGCCTCCTGGGCGGCCTTTACTTCGGCTGCCTGCCGGGCAGCGGCCTCTGCAGCGGCTGCGTCAGCGGCAGCTTTGTCCGCCGCGGCTTTGTCGGCTGCCGCCTTATCTGCTGCCGCCTTATCTGCAGCTGCCTTGTCCGCGGCTGCCTTCGCTGCGGCAGCGGCCGCCAGCTTCTCCGTGACCCGCTTGGACTGCGCGGCGTCCAGCCACACCAGCCTGCCGGATTCATCCTTGGTACAGACATAGGTGGTGCCGGCGGAAACCCGCTGCGCATTCGCGGTGGTGCAGGGCGTATCGGCAACGGGTGCCGCCGTAGGTGTTGCGGTGGCAGTTTCGCTGGCGGGGCCGGCAGCGGCGGTCAGCGAGGCCTGGGGTGCGCCGCAACCTGCCAGCAGGAGCGCGACGGCGGCAGAGGCCCCGGCGGTCAGCGCTTTGTTGGTGCCCTTCCGCCAGGCAGACCCGGCGCTCAGCGCGTCTTCCTGCTGGCGGATGCGGGGTGCGGAAGGGCTGTGAATTTCAGGCATGGTTCCCCCAAATGCGTGTGCTGGATGCGGATTGCACGGCCAGCGTAGCCACGGCCGCGTGGCCGGAACCGGGTGAAGCGCAAATCTTGACGCATTCCTTCGCCAACCCTGCAGCTTCCGGCTTTGTCCTGCACGCCATGACCGGATTGCGTCACTTATCGGCACTTTCCGGTCAGCCCTCCCCGAAGAGAAGGGCGCCCGCTCCCGCGGAGGCGTAAAAGTCGCGCATTTACGGCACCGTGGGCCTCAGCCCTGCCGCGCCAGCACCTCGCCGATCACCCGCGCACCCTCTGGATAGGCGCCCGGATTCGGGCCCGAGTAATTAAGCCGGATGAAGGCGCCGGCGGGTTCGGCCGGGAACCATTCCGTGCCGGCGGCGATGATTACCCCGGCATCCTCACAGTCGCGCACCAGACGCGGAAGGTCCGTGGCGTCCGGGAGGCGCAGCCACAGGTTCAGTCCGCCCTTGGGCAGGGCATCGATGTGCGCCTGGGGGACGTGTTCGCGGATGCTGGCGGCCAGCAGGTCGCGGCGTGACTGGAGCTGCTGGCGGAGGCTTCGCAGGTGCGTCTGCCACCCGGGCTGCGTCACCACGTCCAGCGCGGCGGCCTGCAGGAGCCCGCTGACGTACATCGACTCGGCGGCCCGCTGGCCCAGGATGCGTTCCCGCGCCGGTCCCCGGACAACCACCGCGGCAATCCGGATGGCGGTGGAAACACTCTTGGTCAGGGACCTGATGTACACCACGTGCCCGGAATCGTCCCGGGTTGCCAGCGGAACAGGGTGCGAGGTGATGCCGAAATCGTGGGCCCAGTCGTCCTCCACCAGGAAGGCGCCATGGCGGCGGGCCACGTCCAGGATCTCGTCGCCACGGCCTGCCTCCCACTGCGCCCCGGTGGGATTGGAATAGTTGGGCTGCACGTAGAACGCCCGGGCGCCGGTCTCGGCAAAGGCGCGGTCCACGTCCGCGGGGTCAGGCCCGTCCGGACCGGTGGGCACCGGAACCACCCGCACCCCGGTCTGGGCGGCGGCAAGGATGGCGCCCCAGTACGACGGCGACTCAATAAGCAGGGGCTGTCCCGCGCCCACCAGCGCACGGAAGATGGAGCTCAGCCCGCTCTGGCTTCCCGGCAGCACCACCACGTCATTCGGGGTGGGAGGGGTGATCCCCACGGGGGTGGCCAGTCCCAGTTCCTGCGCGAACCATTGCTGCAGCTCGGGCATGCCGGCGGCCGGCGGCCGCGACAGGGCGGCATCGCCACGGGCAGCACGCGTCAGCGCGGCGCGGACCAGCCGCTCCGGCAGCAGTTCCCGGTCCGGGTAGCCGGAATGGAACCAGATGGCATCGCCGGGAACGTTGCGCATGGTGCCTGACGACGACGGCAGTGGGGACGACGGCGACCTCAGCGCAGCCGTTTGCCAGCCATAGTCCGAGGGGCGTGCCGTGCGCACGGCACGGACGAACGTCCCAACCCCGGGCCGGCTTTCGACCAGCCCTTGGGCCGTCAACGCCTGCAGCGCCTTCTGCACTGTGATCGGGCTGGCCTGGTACTCGGCCACGAGCTGCCGGGTGGACGGCAGTTGGGCTCCCGGAGCCGCGCCCGCGATCCATTTCCGGAGTGCCGCGACAATCCGCGAACTGCTATCGTTATTCATGAAAGAACATAGTAGCGCTACTGTCCTGAGCGGCCCAGTGATACTGCCGGGAAAAGCCACCGGAATCGGGTGGGGCCTGCTGGGCGTGGCAGCCTTCTCCTTCACCGTTCCCTTCACCCGCGTGGCCGTCGCCGGCATCCCGCCGCTGTTCATCGGCTCCGGCCGGGCCGTCGTGGCCGCTGTTCTTGCGGTTGCAGCACTTGCCATCACCCGCCAGCGGCTGCCGCAACCGCGCACTTGGCTGCGCCTGGCGCTCGTGGCCGCGGGCGTCGTCGTCGGCTTTCCGCTGTTGACGTCCTACGCGCTTACCGCAGTCCCAGCGGGGCACGGGGCCGTGGTGATCGCCCTCCTGCCGGCCGCCACGGCAACGGTGGCGGTCCTGCGCTCCGGCGAGCGGCCCCCGGCCGTCTTCTGGGGCGTGATGGCGCTCGGCTCGCTGGCGGCGGTCTCCTTCGCCTTCCTGCAGTCCGGCGGTGTGGGGCACCTGCACTGGGCCGACCTCCTGCTGCTCGGCGCCGTTGCCTGCGCCGCGGTGGGGTACGCCGAGGGTGGCCTGCTGGCGCGCCAGCTTGGCTCCTGGCAGACCATCGCCTGGGCGTTGGTCCTTGCCGCCCCGGCCATGCTGGTCCTGGCCGTGCTCTCCGTCCTGGACCAGCCGCCGTCGGCCACGCCCGTCCAGTGGGCGGCCTTCGCCTACCTCGCCGTGGTCAGCATGTTCCTGGGCTTCTTCGCCTGGTACCGCGGACTGGCCATCGGGCCCATGGCGCAGGTGAGCCAGATCCAGCTGCTCCAGCCCGTCCTCAGCATCTGCTGGGCCGCGCTCCTGCTGGGGGAAGCGCTCACCTGGACCACCCTCATCGGCGCCCTTGCCGTCCTCCTCTGCGCCGCCGCGGCGGTCCGCGTCCGGCTCAACCACCCTGCCCCTTAACCACGAAAGGAATCCCCATGTACATTCCCGCCCACTTCGCCGCCGACCCCCAGGCCGTCCAAGACCTCCTTACGGCGCCCGGCGCGGCCAACCTGGTCACCATGACGGATCAGGGCCTGCTGGCAACGCTGCTGCCCTTCGCCTTCAACCCGGCGGTGGGAGAGCACGGCGCGCTGCAGGCCCACATGGCAAGGAACAACCCGCAGTGGTCCGCCACGCCAACCGGCGAGGCGCTGGCCATCATCCAGGGCCCGGACGACTACATCTCGCCGTCGTGGTACGCGTCCAAGGCCGAGCACGGCCGCGTGGTCCCCACCTGGAACTACAGCACCGCGCACGCGTACGGGGAGTTGGTGGTCCATGACGACGCCGGCTGGCTGGCCAGGCATGTCCGGCATCTGACCGGCCTGCACGAGGAGGGCCGGGAGGACCCCTGGGCCGTGGACGATGCGCCGGAGAAGTTCATTGCCGGGCAGCTGCGGGCGATCGTCGGTGTGGAACTGGTGATCACCCGGATCGAGGCGAAGGAAAAACTGAGCCAGAACCGCTCCGACGCCGACGCCCGGGGAGTGGCGGCGGGCCTCCGGGTCGGCGGGCGTGAAGCCGGCGCGGCCGCCGTCGAACGTGTGCGCGGCAGGTGAGCCGGGGACTTAAGCAGCCCGTTCCAGCAGCACCATCACCTCGTAGTGCGTGGTCTGCGGGAACATGTCCAGGACCCGGGCGCGCCGGGCGGTGAACGACGGGAGTGCGGCCAGGTCGCGGGCCAGGGACTGCGCGTTGCAGCTGGAGTACAGCAGGTGCTGCACGTCCGACGATTCCAGCCAGCCGCACAGCTCCTTCCCGATGCCCCGCCGTGGCGGGTTCACGATCACCAGATCCGGCGACTTCTCGCTGGCAAGGGCAAACGCGGTGGCGTCACCGGCCTGGAAGTCCATTCCCTCCAGGCCGGCTTCGCCACTGCTGATGCGGGCGGACACGATCGCCTCGCTGCTGGTTTCAATGCCGGTGACGGTGCGGGCCGGGGCAGCGCTGTGCAGGGCGAAGCCGCCCACGCCGCAGTACAGGTCCCACACCGAGGCCGGTGCCAGTTCGTTGACCCACTCGCGCCCCTGCCGGTACAGGGCCGCGGCCATGTCGGTGTTGGTCTGGAAGAAGCTTTGCGGGCGCAGCTGCAGGTTGATGTCGTTGACCCGCATGTTCAGGGTGGACTGCTCCGTCAGCAGGATCTCCCGGTCGCCTTCCAGCACGGCTTTGTGTTCCGGGTGCAGGTTGACCGAGACCACCTTTACCTGCGGCAGCGCGGCCAGCAGTTCCGGGAGGTGCTTCCGGATGCGGGGCACCGTTTGGTCCGAGCGCAGGACCAGCCGGAGCATGACCTTCCCGTCGGGAGATTCGGTAACGATGACGTGCTTGAGCTCGCCGGTCCGGCGCGGAACGTCATAAGGCGTCAGGCGGACCCGCCGGATGAAGTTCGCCAGCACAGGGAAGCAGGCCAGCAGGCCGGGGGAGCAGACACCGCACTTGCGCAGGTCCACGCCGTGGCCGTCGGCGTCGAGGATCCCGATGGTGGGGTTCTGCGCGGTTCCGCCAACCACCATTTTGGCCTTGTTGCGGAAGCCCGACTCCTGGCTCGCCACCGGCGGAAGCCATTCGAGTTCGGCGTGGCCGGACAGCAGAGCCTGGCAGTGCAGCTGCTTGCCGGCCAGCTGCTCGCCGTAGGGCCTGCCCATGTGGGTGCAGGAGCGGCAGGTGCCGGCATCAAAGTAGGAACAGCGCATGACCGGACAAGTTTACCCGGTGCGCCATCCCGGCCACGACGTGAAGGTCCGACGCCGGCACCCGGCCAGGTGCCGGCGTCGCCCTTCTTCATGGCGGGGCCCTTTTCGATCCGGGTCCGTGAACCGGCCGGTTCCGGCGCCGACGTATCATCTCTTTGTGCTTCCGTTCTGGAGCCGGGCCGACTCTCGTCTGCTGTTGGATTTCTTGCGGTGAAGGATGGACATGGAGCGGGCTAGTCTTGACCGGATCGATCAGAGCATCCTTGCGGAGCTGACGCGCAACGCCCGGATCAGCCATGCGGAGCTGTCAGCAAAGGTGCTTCTGTCCCGGAACGCCGTGCGGCAGCGGATCGACCGCATGGAACGGCAGGGGTATATCCAGGGCTACACGGTGGTCACCGGTGCCCCCGGACAAGGGCCGGTCTCGGCCTTCCTGATGGTCTACCGGAAGGACAGGGTGCGCGGATCCGATGTGATCTCCCTGCTGCAATCCATCCCCGAAGTGGTCCTCTGCGATGTTGTCAGCGGCGACTTCGACCTGCTGGTCCGGGTGGAAGCCCGTTCCTTGGAGCGCATCCAGGAAATCTGGGAGCAGATTGCTGCCGCTCCAGGAGTGACGGACACGGTGACGGCCATGACCCTGTCCAACTACGTCCGGCGGGGCACGGCAGTCCAGCCCACCTAGGTCCTGCTATCACTGGTGCTTGATGCAGACAACCTTCGGTTGGGTCATCTCCTCGTAGGCGAACCGGACACCTTCGCGGCCCATGCTCCCGTACTTGGATCCACCAAACGGCATGCCGTCGAAACGGTAATCCGAGGAATCATTGATCATCACGCCACCTGCATCGATACGGCCGGCGGCTTCCAGTGCAGTACCGAGGGACCGCGTGAAGATCCCGGCGTGCAGGCTGAAGTCCACCGCATTCGCCAGGTCCACCGCCTCGTCAAAGGTTGTGAACGGCTGCAGCAGCACCACCGGCCCAAAGACTTCTTCCTTCCAGAGTCTGCTCCCCATGGGTACGTTCTCCAGCACCGTGGGCTGCAGGACATTGCCGTCCCGGATATTGCCGGCCAGGACCACGGCACCTGCGCTGACGGCCGCAGCAATTTTGGCTTGGAGGTGTTCCACCGCTTCGGAAGTGATCATTGGACCCACATCGGTGCTTTCCCCTGCAGGATCGCCCGCCACGAGCCGTGACGTTTCCTGCAGGAAGCGCCGCCGGAACTCCCTGTACAGCGGCTCGGCCACGAGAATGCGCTGCGCTCCCACGCAGTTCTGGCCGGCGGCCCAAAAGGCACCGGAGACGCACGCTTCCACGGCGGCAGGAATGTCAGCGTCGTCCATCACGATCACGGGTGCGTTGCCGCCCAGATCCATGGACAGCTTCTTCAGCCCCGCTGTCCGGGCGATGGCCTCCCCGGTGGAAAACCCGCCGGTGAAGGACACCATCCGTACGTCGCGGTTCCTGACGATCGCCTCCGCAACTTCCCGGCCCCCGTGGACAACCGTGAGCACTCCGTGGGGCAGACCCGCTTCGGTGAGGACGTCCGCCAGCATTTGCGCGGAGAGCGGGGTCAAGGCGGACGGCTTGAGGATCACGGCGTTGCCTCCCGCGATGGCCGGGCCCACCTTGTGCGCCACCAGGTTCAGCGGGTCGTTGTACGGCGTGATGGCCGCGATGATGCCCAGCGGTTCTCGGGAGTACCAGCCAATGCGGTCTTCCGAGCCTTCATAGGAGTCAAAAGGGATGGTTTCTCCTTCATTCCGGCGTGCTTCTGCCGCCGACAAGCGAAGGGTGTTGACCGCCCGCAGTACTTCCTTGCGTGCCTGGCGGATGGTCTTCCCGCTCTCAGCGGTGATGGTCCGGGCAAAATCCTCCGCCCGCCCGTCCATCAGCATGGCAGCAGCGTCCAGGAGCTTCCCGCGGGTGTGGCGGGACATTCCCCGGGCCCGCACGGCCCCCGCGCGGGCTGCCTCGAAGATCGTTTCCATGGCGTCCGGTGGGGTCAGGGCGACCGCTCCCACCACCCGGCCATCGTAGGGGCTCTGCACGTCGCCGCAGGCGGGCAGCGCGTTCTTGAGTGGGGCCAGTGTCGATTCATGCATTGGCAGTCACCTGGTTCCCCGCACCGTGCATGGCGATGATGTCCGAGAGCAGGGCATACGCCGTCTCCACCCGTCCGGCCCCGGGACCGGAAACCGTTACCGGGCCGAGGAGGTCGGTGTTGAAGGACACCGCGTTGTTGGCGCCGGAAACTCCCGCGAGCCCGTGGTCGAGGGGGAGTGCGGCGGGGGCAACACCGGCGGTTACTGTCCCATCCGGGTTTCGGCGCGCAGAGCCAACCAGTTTCCACCTCCGGCCCTGGCCGGCAGCTTTGCTCAGGTCCTCGCGGGTCAGCGCGGATATGCCCTGGCGCTGTACGTCAGCGAGCGTAAGGTCCGCTCCCAGCAGTTCGTTTGCCAAAATCAGGACTTTGAGCTGGACATCGTAGCCTTCAATGTCAGCGGAGGGATCCGCCTCGGCGTAACCCCGCTGCTGGGCTTCGCGCACTGCCTCGTCAAAGCTGAGGCCTTCCTCCATCCGGCCCAGGACGTAGTTGCTGGTGCCGTTGAGGATGCCCTCAAAGCCAGTGAGTATCAGGCCTGGAAGCAGTTGCTTCGCGAAACGGAGCACGGGGGTTCCACTCATCACCGCGCCCTCGAATTCGAAATGCAGGCCTTCCCTTTGCGCAAGTTCCGCCAGTTCCCCTCCCCGCAGCGCAACGGGGCCCTTGTTGGTGGTGCAGACGCTCTTACCTGATTCCAGGGCCCAGCGGACGTGCGAGGCCGCGGGCTCACCGTCCGTGGGGTTGGTGAAGGTTGCTTCGCAGATAATGTCGGCAGGGCAGGTTCGGATGACACGCTCGTTGTCCGGCTCTGCGGACCCCCCGCATGCTGCGAAGGTCTCCACACCTGGCTCGAGCCGGAAGGCTGCGTCCAGGTCAATCCCCCCGGCCTGCACCAGCGAGCCGAGGCGAAGGTCCGCAATGGCCACCACCCGCAGGCCGAAACCCAGTTTGAGGCTGAGCTCATCCCCGCGGGTGGCGATCAATTCGGCAAGTGTTCTGTTGACGCCGCCGAAACCGATCAGCGCGATGTCGTACGTGGTCATGGTGCTCCTTCGATCTGTCCAGTTGGTGCTCCCATCGTGGTCCCACCCGCCGTCCGTCGGGACATGCCCAAATGCCCAAACGGGGAGGCAGAACGACCATTGACCTGAGGAATCGACATGCCGCCCCCACGTAGTAAACGTGCAACATTTGCATCTTCGTATGATTTTGATGACTAAAAAGGGGTCTTTGTGTTACTTTCGTCACTGTCGACGCACTCATAGCCCCTTTCGGACAGGCAGGCGAAATGCGGCCGCCCTTCCGACCCTTCCCCCAACTGGAGGCATCCCTTGGAATCTTCGACCCCCCTGACCCTCAAGCCGGAGCCTGGCGCTCCCCCTTCCGGAGAACCCGGACTCCACCGCTCCATGGGCCCCAGGCACCTGGTCATGATCGCCGTGGGCGGAGTGATAGGTTCCGGCTTGTTCCTTAGTTCTGGCTACACCATTTCGCAGGCAGGGCCACTCGGCGCCGTTCTTGCCTACCTCGTTGGCGCCTTTGTGGTTTACCTGGTGATGGCATGCCTGGGTGAGCTCGCCATCGCGTACCCCGTCTCCGGCGCGTTCCACATTTACGCTGCCCGGTCCATCGGACCGGCCACCGGCTTCGCAACTGCATGGCTGTACTGGTTGTGCTGGGCAGTGGCCATCGGGTCGGAATTCACCGCCTCGGGCCTGCTGATGCAACGGTGGTTCCCCGGCGTTGACGTCTGGGTGTGGTGCCTTGTATTTGCCGTCACGCTGTTCGGTCTGAACGCCGTTTCGGCCAGGTTCTTTGGCGAGTCGGAGTTCTGGTTTGCCATCATCAAGGTCGCGGCGATCATCGCGCTCATCGTCCTTGGCGGCGCAGCCCTGCTGGGCTTCCATCCGCTCAGCGAAGGCGGCAGCCATCCCTTCCTGTTCGAAAATTTCAATACCGAGGGAGGCCTGTTTCCCAATGGATTCACCGGCGTTCTGATCACCGCGCTTGCCGTCTTCTACGCCTTCTCCGGGTCGGAACTGATTGGTGTGGCGGCCGGGGAAACAAAGGATCCCGCCACCAGCATTCCCAAAGCGATGCGAAGCACCGTCATCCGCCTGCTGGTGTTTTTCGTAGGGGCCATCGCTGTCATTGCCGCCACTATTCCGTACCAGGAAGTAGGGCTTGACGAGAGCCCGTTTGTGACCGTGTTTACGGCCACCGGTGTTCCTTTCGCCGCTGACCTGATGAACTTTGTCATCATCACGGCGCTGCTGTCCGCCGGCAACAGCGGATTGTTTTCGTGCGCGAGGATGCTCTACTCCCTTGCCAATGAAGGCCACGCACCGCAGGCGCTCAAGAAGCTGACCCGCCGGGGCATCCCCATGACCGCGCTGTCGGTGAGCATGCTCGGAGGGCTGGCATCCCTCATCAGCAGCGTGGTTGCTCCCGAAACTGTCTACCTGGCACTGGTGTCGGTGGCAGGCTTCGCAGTGGTGGGTGTGTGGATGTCCATCACCGCTTCCCACTTCTTCCACCGTCGGTCCTTCGTCAGGAACGGCGGGAACGTCGCTGCACTGGGCTACAAGGCCCCGTTCTTTCCGCTGGTGCCGATCCTGGCATTTACCCTCTGCGCCATCTCACTAGTCGGCATAGCCTTTGATCCCAACCAGGTCGCGGCCCTGTACTTTGGTATTCCTTTCGTTGCGGCCTGCTACGGCTACTTCCACTTCAGGTACGGGCGGAAGCGCTCTGCCGGCGTGCCCGCCTAGGACGTGAACCACAGCTGCGGCCCGGCGCAGACGCGCAAAGCGTCTGCGCCGGGCCCTGGCTGCATTCGGGACGCGGAGAAGGGTGTGGCATCAGGGGGACCCTCCCGTGTGAAGATAGACCGGTTGACGGTGGGAAGGAGCAGCAAGGGTGGACGATACTGCCCCGGAGGCGTCGTCGCTGGCGCAGGGACTGCGGATTGTGCGTCTGGTGGTTGACCGGGAAAAGACCGGCAAGCAGCTCCTGGGCGTTTCGCAGCTGGCCGCTGAGCTGGGCATGGACCAGAGCCGGGTGTCCCGCCTTACCCAGGAGCTGTGCGAGCTTGGCCTCCTGGAGCGGCCGGAACGCGGTCCGTTCCGGGTAGGGAGGGGCTTTTTCGGCCTTGCGGCCACGCTCAATACGGGCTGGATACGGCACGCCGGGGCTGAACTGGAGAGCCTGGTGGCCGCCACCGGTCTCCGCGCCCGTGTGTCCGTCCGGGACGGTTACCGCGTCATTTTGCTGCTGCCATCGAGCAACGATTCACGTGCCGGCAGCTTTGTCCAGCCCGGCATGGTGACGCCCGTTTGGTGCACGGGATCCGGGCGGGCCTTGCTGTGGGACCATAAGCAGCGCGGCTTCGAGGCATTGCTTTCCGACGTGAATTTCATCGGCGTTGGCGGTCCCGGTGCTGCCCACTCCATCCCGGAGGCCTGGGAGTTGATGGCCCGGGATAAAGCCGAGGGCTATGTTGCTGCCGTGGAGGAATTCGAACACGGCATCGTCGAAGTTGCTGTCCCCATCCGCGATCCCCAGGGCGGAATCGTTGCTTCGCTCAGTGCTCTTGGCAGCCGGGCGGAGATGGGTTCCCCGGCCCGGGAACTGGCCGATCTCCTCGCCGAGGCCGCGGCCAGGCTGGGGGCTGCCCTGCCCACCCCTGAAGGGTAGCGGGCCGGCACCTAGGGCTGTTTGCTGGGGGGCGGGCAGCCCAGCATGGCTTCAAGCCACGTCCCCTGCGCTGCCAACGCCTTGGCGTGGTCAGCCTGGCGGGGCTCGAGCCGGCTCTTCGGGCCTACGATCTGCAGGGCGGCCACCACCTCGCCCCTGAAGTCCCGCACGGGAACGGCCAGCGAGTACAGGCCCGGTTCAGCTTCCTCATCAACAATGGAATAGCCGCGCCGCCGCGCCGCCTTCAAGCGCGACAGGAAGTCCTCTACGTCGCCCGGTGTGTTGGGGCCGTGCTTCACGAAAGGGACCTGCGCGAAGACCTTACGCACCTGCATTTCGGAGGCCTCCCAGAAGAGTGCCTGGCCGGCATCGCTGCAGTAGGCAGGGTAGGGCCGGCCCAGCCATGACCCCACCATTTTGCTGGTTGCGGGAATACTTTCGCCCACCGTAACGGTGCTGTCCCCGCTGAGGACGCCGAGGAAGCATCCTTCGTCGGTCTCGCTCGAGAGCCGCTCCAACGCGGCCGCACCGTCGGTGTGCAGGCGGCGCCGGGTCAACAGGTGGGCATCGGTCAGCACGCTCCAGTCCAGGGCAAAAGTGCGTTGCGCTGTTCGGCGCAGGAACCCTTCCTGCTCTGCGGTCCGCAGGCTCCGGGACACCTGGCTGCGGTCCTTGCCGAGGTCAGCGGCAATTTCGGCCACGGTGCCGCCGGGGAGGCCATGGGCGTGGCGCTCCCCGGCAGCCAGCACCGCCGTGATTCCCCGTCCCATGCTTGTAGTCCTCGACATGGTCCGAGTCTAAATGACTGTTGCCTGCCGTCAGGAGATGGCAAAGACGCGGGCGGGAAAACCGCTTCCCTGAAGTGGTTTGGCCCAACTGGCCACAATTACGGCTCCTGCCTCCGGAAGGCCGGTGAGATCCGCCAGCAGTTCAATCTGCCAGCGGTCCTGGGCGAGAATGTACGTTTCCAGGCCGAAATCCCCGTTGGAGGTTGCCAGTCCGGGATCTGTATCTGTTTGCTCGTGCCCGATGGCGGAAATTGAGCGTTCCTCGACGAGGAAGGACAGTACTTCCCGTGACCAGCCGGGAGTGTGGCTGACCCCGTATACATCCCGGTTGGCCATGGCCTCGCTGTCCGGCCAGCGCCGGCTCCATCCGGTCCTGAGTGCTACAAAGGAACCGGCGGGAATCCTGCCATTCCGTTCCTCCCAGTCCCTGACATGGTCCAGGCCGGGTGTGGCGTCGGGGTTGCAGGCGACATCGCTGGTGATGTCCAGCACCACCAGCGGCAGGATCATGTCCTCGACAGGAATGCAGTCCAGGGTGCGGCCGCCCCGGATGAAATGGGATGGCGGGTCCACGTGTGTTCCCCATTGGCCAACAATGGAATACCTGTGCGCCGTGAACCCGTCGCCTTTGTCGAGATCGAAAAGCGCTTCCCGGGTTTCGTTCGGAAAGGCGGGAAAGTGCGGCTGGCCGGGATGAAAGGCGTGGGTGAGATCGGTAAACTGCCGTCCCTCCAACACGGACTGCAGCGCCGGCCAGAGACCGGTGGCGGTGTCCATCATGAGGCAGCCGCACCTGAACGGTCTTTGGCGCCAAGGCCTCCGGCCACGCTCACAGGCCCGGTTACCTCAATGACCGGCAGCTCCCAGGGATGGATGTCCACCAACTCCTTAATGAACTGTTCCACCACGTGGTCCTCAAGGGCAGCATCAAAGTACGTGGTGAAAACGAAGGTGGGCGAAACCATGTGTTCCCCCACCGTGCCCAGCGTGGGTACGGCACCCTCACCGCAGGTGAACCCTTCCAAGCCAACGCCTGACTCAAATACGTGTTTGTAGTTCCCAAAGTCGCCGAGCTCGCGGAACTGCTCCACAGTGTGCAGGAGCGCCGCCAGGCCAGGGTCCTGCTGGAGAGCGGCGACCTCTCCGGCCGCTATTCCTGCGAAGGTTTCTGTGCTGATGGGCCAGTGCACCCGAAGCTTGCGGACTGTATTCAGCTGCACACTCACGTGTGGTCCTCCTATATGGGTCGTAGATGCCTGTCATCGTGGCACAGAGTGATGTTCAATACAAGCATGAGAAATTGTTTATAATGATTATTGTCAGCACAGTTATCCAGTTCGGAGTCGGCATGCCCAGCCACGCACCCCTGTCCAACCTCCTTTCGCAGGAAAGGCCCCTGGTCTCCGATGGCGCCCTTGCCACCGAGCTGGAGGCCCGCGGGTGCAACCTGGCAGATCCCTTGTGGTCAGCCAAAGTCCTGCTGGAACAGCCGGACCTCATCAGGGACGTCCACCGCGACTATTTCGCGGCGGGCGCCAACATCGCCACCACCGCCAGTTATCAAGCCACGCCCCAGGGTTTCGCCGCGCGGGGGATTGGTGGCCCGGAAGCCCTGGAACTGGTTGCCTTGTCCGTCCGGCTCGCGGCTGAAGCACGCCAGGAGCACTTGGCCGGGCATCCCGATGCCGGGCCCCTGCTGGTCGCCGGTTCCGTGGGACCCTATGGCGCCTATCTCGCTGATGGTTCCGAATACCGCGGTGACTACGTGCTCAGCCCGGCGGAGTTCGAGGACTTCCACGCCCCCCGGATCGCCGCCCTGGTCAACGCCGGCTTTGACCTCCTGGCCTTGGAAACACTGCCTTCCTTCGCCGAGGCCGAAGCCCTGCTGGCACTGAGCCGGGAACACGGCGTCGACACCTGGTTCTCCTTTTCACTGCGCGACGGCGGGCACATCAGCGACGGAACTCCGCTCGCCGACGTGGCCCGGCTCCTTGACGGCCAGCCCCACGTCGCCGCAGTGGGCGTGAACTGCGTCCCGCTCAACCTCGTCACGCCGGCGCTCGCAGCACTGCGGGAGCACACGGACAAGCCGCTGGTGGCCTACCCCAACTCGGGGGAGACCTATGATCCGGCAACAAAGACGTGGAGCCGGGACCGGACCGCCGCAGCCGGCGCCCCCGCCAGCCTTGGCTCAGCCGCCCCTGAGTGGAGGAAGCTTGGTGCCCGGATCGTGGGTGGCTGCTGCCGCACCACACCGCGTGACATCGCCGTGTTGGCCGGCCTGGCGGGCAACGCCTAGCTTCACGTCATCGCGCCGGTCCAGGGAACACTGGCGGATCCACAGGTGTTAAAACCTATGGAGCAACGAGCAATGGACAACAGAACTTACACAGCACTTGTAGTACCGGCCGGCAATTCCGAACCGATCCGCCTCGAGCAGGTGCCTGCGGATCTGCAGGCCCTGGAAGCCCTGGTGGGGGGGCCTCTGGAGTCGGTGATCCGCGGCGACTGGCATGTCTACCTGAACGCCGAAAGCGTCACCCTGCTCCTGCCGGTCAACGTCCGCGCCGGGCAGCTCATGCATGAATGCGGTCTGGATCTTGGCGGGATCCGCGGCACGGCTGTCTTCCTTGGCCGCGGCGAACACGGGGGCGAAGCGGACATCCCGGACCATCTGGCCCGGCTCGCGGAGGAGCTGTTCGGGACGCCGCTGGCCGCGTAGGTCCGCCGACTCCCGGTGCCACCTGCCGTCGTGGGGCACATTGAGCGGGAAACGGGCCGTACAGGCCCTGATCTTCGGCGCGTCCGTGTCAATGTGCCCCAATTCGGGGCGGCTCCCGCAGCAGTTCGGGCTAAACCTAGTCCCCGCGGACCCCATAGGTGCTCAGCACGTTGCCCTTGCTGGTGGTTGACTGGTCCTGCAGCGCCAGCCGGGTCAACGGGTCACCGTCCTGGAACAATTTGCGGCCGCTGCCGGCAATGACCGGGTGCGTCATCAACTGCAGTGAGTCCAGCAGCCCGGCGAAGAGCAGCTGCCGCACCACGGAGATGCTCCCGCACACGGCGATCTCGCCGCCGTCGCGCTCCTTCAGCCTGGCTACGAACTCCTCCAGCGGCGCATCCATCAGCTGCGAATTCTGCCATTCCAGGGGCCCGGTGAGGGTGCGTGAGGCAACAAACTTCTCCACCGGGTTGATGAACGCGGCGAAGTCCTGGTCAGCCGAGGCGTTAGGCCAGTATTCGGCCCACTCCTGGTAGCTGACGCGGCCCAGGACCACCGTGTCCACCGTGTTGATCATCCTGGTCAGGCCCGCGCCAAGTTCCTCGTCGAAGCTGTCGAACTGGAACTTGAAAGGTTCGGACACCACCCCGTCCACGGAGTGGAACAGGCCGGCAGTGAGTTTGCGCATGGGAACCTCCAGTTTTTTGGGCGGACAGCCATTACGGTATTCGCCCCAGGCCGTTCCGGGAAGGGCACGGGAGGGGCATTTTTGGCCCGGGAATCCGTACGACGGCGGGTGGCTGCGTTAGCTTCATCACTCGCCGTGTCGTCTTGCGCAGTTTCGTGCCGGCCGGGCCCCATACTTGTGTTTGAGCGGCTTTTGCCGTCCCCCGGCCAGGCAGGAGGAAGTGCATGGAGACCCTGAAAAAAGTCGTGACCAACCAGTATTTTCCTGCCGGCGCCGTACTGACGGCCGTGGTGCTGTTCTGGGTCGTGGGCATGCTTGGCGGGCTGTCCCTGCTTAACAACAACCAGCCGCCGCTGACCACCCTGACCTGGATGCTGTTCGTCTACGCGGCAGCTGTCCTGACCCCCCTCGCAGGGCTGCTGGCCGCTGTCGACCTGGTCCGCCGCTGGCGCCGCAACCGCGCCGCCGCACCTGTCCTGGAGGCCGACCTTTCCTCAGGGACTGGGGAAGCGTTGGAGCTTGAAGCTTCCCCTGCACAACCCGCCGTTTCCCAGCAGGCGCCGGCCAAGCCGCAGCGTCCCGGCCGGCAGGAAGCAGCCTAGGCGAAGCAGCCCCGGTTGCGGGCCACCTGCTTTAGCGCCCCTTCAAAGCGTTCAGCGCTTCCTCCGCGTGGCGCAGTGCCTGGCCAAGCCGGTCCCCGGGCTCCGGCAGTGAGAACAGATAGCCCTGCAGCGAATCGCATTCCAGGGCCGCCAGGTAATCAGCCTGTGCCACGGTCTCGATCCCTTCCGCAGTGACGGTCAGCCCCAGGCTGTGCGCCATGTTGATCATGGAACTGAGAATGGGCAGGCGTTCGTTGCCCGTCCGCACCATGGACACGAACGACTGGTCGATTTTCACCGTGTCCACCGGCAGGTCCTGCAACCGGCCCAATGAGGAGTAACCGGTGCCGAAGTCATCCAGTGCCACCCTGGCCCCGGCGTCCCGGAGCGTGCTGAGCTGCCGGATCAGACTGCAGTCGGCGTCGAAAAACACACTCTCGGTGACTTCCATGACCAGCTGGTAGGGGGCCACGCCGCTGGCTTTCGCGAGCCTCAGGACGGTCTCGGCGAAGTCCGGTTCCTGCAGCTGGACGCCGGAAACGTTGACGGCCAGGGAGCGCGAGGGATCCTCGCTGAGCCACCGCGCCAACTGCACCATTCCGGAAGCCATCACCTCGGCCCCGATTTCGCTGATCAGCCGGGTGCGCTCGGCCAGCGGGATGAAGATCGACGGCGGCACCCGCTCGCCGTCGCGGTCCCACCTTGCCAGTGCCTCCAGTTGCACCACCTGTCCCATGCGGTGCGACACGATGGGCTGGAAGTCCACGGTAATTTCGCCGCGCGGAACGGCCAGCCGCAGTCCGCTCTCCATATGCGTGCGCTGCACCAGGGCCTGCATCATGTCCGGGTGGAAGCGCAGGAACCGGTTCTTGCCGGCCGCCTTGGCCGCATACATCGCGATGTCCGCGTGCCGCAGCAGTTCGGACGGACCAACGCTGTCCTGCCCCAGGGAGGCGAGGCCCAGGCTCAGGCGCGGCCGCAGGACGGTGCCGTTGATGGTCACCGGGACGTGCAGGCAGCGCACGATGCACGCCGCGATGGCGTCGGCGTCCGGGCACGCCGTCAACAGCACCACGAACTCGTCCCCGCCCAACCGTGCAACCACGTCTGCGGTGGGGACGCACCCGCGGAGCCGGCGTGCCACTTCGATGAGCATGTCATCGCCTGCCTGGTGGCCAAGGATGTCATTGACCTCCTTGAAGTCGTCCAGGTCGAGAAGCAGGACGTCCACCGTCTTCAGCCGGGGTTCCAGCAGTGCTTCGGCCAGGGCGTCGTTGAACACCGCCCTGTTCGCGAGCCCGGTCAGCGGGTCCTGGAACGCCATGGCCCGCAGCTTCTCAGCCTGGACGGCCAGGTCCATCATGGCCCGGTGCGCCTGCTCCTGCGCTTTCCGCCGGGGCGTGACATCGCGGAAGCTCCATACCCGGCCGACGATTTTTTCGCCCACCCGTTGGGGGCGGGAATACCGTTCGTATGTACGGCCGTCCCTGAACTCAACCACGTCATGGCTTTCGGCGGCCGGGTCCTCCTGGAGTTCGCCGAGCCGGGCGGTGAAGGCCACAGGATCCGCCACCTGCTCCACGATGAGCCGCATGACGGGTTCTTCGCTCTCCGCCTCCATCAGTTCCGGCCGGATACCCCACATGGTGAGGAATTGATCGTTAAAACCTGCCACCCTGCCGTCATTGCCCATCACCAGGATGCCGTCGGCAGTGGATTCCAAGGTGGCCGTCAGCAGGGACATCGCCTCCCGCAGGCCCTCGTCTGCCTTGCGGTGTGCCGTTCCGCGGGCGGAAAGCAGCAGCCGCGCTGCGGAGGGCGCAACCTGTTCTTCCGGTTGCGCCGGCGGTCCAGCCTCCCCTTGAGTGCCGGCCGCGGTTGGCTGGGGAAGGAGTGCGGCGGCCACCTCGATGGGGATCTCGACGCCGTCGTGGCGCAGCCCTATGATCTCCCGCGGCCGCGGATACGCCTCCGGCTCGGCAAGGAGTTGGTGGAACAACATGTCCACCTCGTCACGGAAGCCCTCGGCGATCAGTTGGCGGTGGTCCCTGCCGGGAAGAGCTTCCCCGGCGAAGCCGAAGAGCCTCGCTGCTGCCGGATTGGCTGCAAGAATGATGCCCTCTGCGGTCAATGCCAGCAGCGCGTCCGGGCTCGCGTCCATGACCACGCCAAACGTTTGTAATGCCACATTGTTGGCACGGCCCATAAAACTGGTCATCACACCACCCCTTCGCCATCATAAAGGCCATCCGCGCCAATTGGGCGGGTACCGGGGGCCATAAATTAAGTCACGTTGGACGTAAAAAGCGCCGTCCTCCTTTTGGGGAGTCCGGCGCTTCTTACTGAATTATTTATGTGCTGCGGCTACACCCGGCGGCCACTGCGGTTGGTGACTGCTCCGTAGATCAGGAGAACGATGATGGAGCCGAGGATGGCCAGCAGCCACGTCCTGAGATCGAAGAATTCGGCCAGTCCACCGCCAAAGATGAGCGATCCGATCCAGCCGCCCAGGATGGCTCCGACGACGCCGAGGACCAGGGTCACTACCCAGCCGCCGCCTTGGCGACCCGGCAGGATGGCCTTCGCAATGGCTCCAGCAATCAGGCCCAAAATGAGAAATCCGATAATGCCCATGTTGCCACTCCTTGTCAGTAAGTTGTGCCGGGCCCCCATTTCCGGTTCCATCATTCAATCAGCAGGCTTACTACTGTGCAAGACTTTGAATATCACAGGATGACTGTCAGTTTCGCGGCAGGAATGCGGATCTTTTATTCAGGGCGGCGGAATGGAGCGGTGTCCGCCAAATAGAAGAGTGGCCGCTAAGGGAACAGTGTCCGCCGATAGGATGCAAGTCCCGGATCAGACCAAGGAGTGCAGGCATGCCCAGTCAGACCGCCAGGCCCCGTGCCATCTTTCTCGACATCGACGGGACGTACGCCGACCACGGGCTGGCTCCGGCCGCGCATGTGGACGCGGTGCGGACCGCCCGGAAACTCGGACACCTGGTCTTTGTCTGCACCGGCCGGCCACTGTCCATGGTCCCGGCCCACATCCTGGACGCGGGGTTTGACGGCACCATTACGGGGGCCGGTGCCCGCGTGGAGGTCAACGGGGAGATCCTGAAGGACGCCCGTTTTGAGCCGGACCTGGCGGCCCGCATTGTGGAGGCCCTGGATGCGCACCACGCCGCCTACATCCTGGAAGCTCCGGAGGCCCTGCACGGCCGGATCGGGGTGGACCGGCGGCTGAGGGAGGTGCTGGGCCCCGTCTTCGCCGGCCGTCCACAGCACGACGGAGTCCTCAGCACGGACGTGGATCCGCTCGAGGACATCCTGGGACCGATGCAGTACAGCGATGACCTCCACAGCATCTCCTATGCCAAGGTCTCCTGCTTCGATTCACCGGTACCCTTGAGCCACCTGATGGAATCCTTCGGTCCGGACGTGGGGCTGATCCCCAGTTCCCTGTCGGCGCTGGGTGACCGCGCGGGGGAGATCTTCATGGCCGGCACCCACAAGGCGGTGGGCATCCAGGCGGTGGAAGCCCGGCTCGGCCTGGACCGGGCGGACATCATTGCCATCGGCGACAGCGCCAACGACATTGAAATGCTCGAGTACGCCGGCGTGGGCATCGCCGTGGAGGGCGGTCATCCCGCCGTTCTTGCCGTGGCGGACAGGATCACCGCCCCTCCCGCCGGTAACGGCGTCGCGCTGGCCTTCGCCGAACTCGGGCTCCTGGGCTGAACCAGACTGGTTTGGAGCGCCGGGCGGGCCTCAGCCCACCGCGGGTACCGTGACCGTCGCCCCGGCGGGGGTGCCAAGGCCCCGCACTGCCCAGCCTTCTTCCTGCCACGCCGCTGCATCCAGCACGTTCCGGGCATCCAGGACCACCCGCCGTCGTACCTGCTGGCCGGAGACCGCGGGACAAAGCTGCCGGTACTCGTCCCATTCGGTGAGGAGCAACACCAGTTCGGCGCCCTGTAACGCCCTCCCCGTCGACGCCTCGAAGCGGAGGCGCGGGTAGCGGCGCCAGGCTAGATTCACGGCTTTTGGGTCCGTGACGGTGACGCTGGCCCCGGCAGCGGCCAGCCGGTCCGCCACATCCAGTGCAGGGGAATCCCGGATGTCATCCGTATCGGGCTTGAAGGAGGCACCCAGGACGGTGATCGAGCGCCCGGCCAACGAACCGCCGCACAATTCCGTGGCGAGGTTGACCGTGCGCTCACGCTGGCCAAGGTTGACCGCATCAACCAGGCGCATCCAGTCCTGCACCGCCGGCACACCAAATGTGGCCGCCTGGGCGCGGAAGCTCCGGACGTCCTTCGGCAGGCAGCCGCCGCCAAAGCCCAGCCCCGCGTGCAGATACCGGCCGCCGATCCTCGGGTCCAGCCCCATCGCCTCGCTGAGCTCCGTCACGTCCGCGCCTGCAGCATCGCACAGCCCGGCCACGGCATTGATGAAGCTGATTTTGGTGGCCAGGTACGCATTCGCGGCCGACTTGATGAGCTCGGCCGTGGCAAAGCTGCAAACCAGGCGGGGGATCCCGGCAGCCAGCAGCGGTTCATAGACCGCATCCAGCGCTGCCGCCACCCCCAGCGGCGCACCTGTTGCCGCGTCGAAGGCAGCAGCCCGGCCACTCTCCACGCCATAGACCAGCCGGTCCGGCACCAGCGAGTCCTTCACGGCGGTGCCCTGCCGCAGGAACTCGGGGTTCCAGCCGAGCAGCACGTCGGGGCGCGACGCCAGGATGCCGCGGAGCATGTCCACCGTTCCAACGGGCACGGTGGATTTGCCCACGACGACGGCGCCCGCAGCCAGGTGCGGCAGCAGGGTTTCGAGGGCGGAGACCAGGAAGGTCAGGTCGGCGGCGTCGGACATCTTGTCCTGCGGTGTCCCCACGCACAGGAAGTGCACCTGCGCATCCGCGGCATCGCGTGGATCGGTAGCGAACCTCAGCCTCCCCGTGGCGCGGCCGTCCTGGAGGAGCTCATCCAGCCCGGGCTCGTGGAACGGCGCGGCCCCCTGCGCCAGCTGCCGCACCTTCCCGGGGTCGACGTCGATGCCCACCACCTTGTGGCCCATTGAGGCAAGGGTTGCCGCGTGGACAGCGCCCAGGTACCCGCAGCCGATTACTGAAATCCTCATGACGATGCTCCTGCCCTGGACGTTTTCTGGGGGGATGCCGGGACCGCCGCCATGACGTCCCGGTAGTGCTGCACCAGTTCCGTACACAGCGC
This sequence comes from Arthrobacter sp. SLBN-122, assembly GCF_006715165.1. Taxonomy (NCBI): domain Bacteria; kingdom Bacillati; phylum Actinomycetota; class Actinomycetes; order Micrococcales; family Micrococcaceae; genus Arthrobacter; species Arthrobacter sp. SLBN-122. Next base: position 3,159,598 of record NZ_VFMS01000001.1, read on the forward strand.
CAGCCAGGTCCTGTCCTGCACCGAGGCGTGAGCGGCGGCCGCGAATGCCCGGCGCTTGGCGTCGTCGCCCATCAGGTCCTGCACCCTGGCGCGCATGGCGGACAGGTCGCCCGGTTCGTACAGCCACCCGGTCCGCGAATTCTCCACCAGGTCCAATGGTCCGCCGCGCCCCGTGGCCACTACCGGAACACCAGATGCCATGGCCTCCTGGATGGTCTGGCAGAAAGTTTCGAACTTGCCGGGATGGACGAACAGGTCGAAGGAAGCCACCGCCCGCGCCAGCTCCCCGCCGCCCAGGAAACCGGTGAACACCGCGCGGGGGAGTGCATTCTCCAATGCTGTCCGCTGCGGCCCGTCGCCCACGATCACCAGCCTCGTGTTGGGCATGCCGGCCAGGGCGGCCAGGTCTTCCACCTGTTTTTCCACCGCCAGCCTGCCCACATAGCCGATGATCCGTTCACCGTTGGGGGCAACCGAGGCCCGCCACCCGTCGTCGCGTTTTTCCGGCGAGAACCGTGCCGTGTCCACACCCCGCCGCCACATCCGCACCCGCGGGATGCCCCGGCCGCGCAACTGGTTCAGCGCGAACGTGGAGGGCGCCAGGGTGCGTGTTGCCAGTAAGTGGATGTTCTCCACCCGGTTCCAGGCCCAGTTCTCGAGGAAGGGCACACCGTACCTGGCGGCGTAGCCGGGGACTTCGGTCTGGTAGATCGCCACGGTGGGAATCCCCAGCTGGCTGGCGGCCTGGGCCGCGCGCCAGCCCAGCACGAACGGCGATGCAAGATGCACTACGTCGGGCGCGTACTCGGCAAGGATTCGCTTGACCCGGTAGACCCCTCCCAGTGCCACCCGCACGTTCGCATACCCTGCCACCGGAACCGCTGGAAGCCTGTGGACATCGGCGCCGTTGACCTGGGCCGCCGGCTCCCCGTCGTGGGCGGAAGGCGCGATGACCAGAACTTCGTCGCCCCGCTCCTGGAGATGGTCCAGGACCCGCAGGATGGAGTGGGTGACACCGTTCATCAACGGCAAAAAAGATTCGGCAACAATTGCAATCCGCACTCCTCAACCGTGTGCGCCTTCCTTGAAATGGCGGGGGAGAAAGCGTTACCCGAAGGCGAAGCCCGGGTGAACAACTCGCCGCCACGATCAAAAATATTTAGTAAGTAGGCTTGGCATCTGATGCTAAGCATGCTTACGGTAGTGGGGCAGTCAGCGCAAAGCCTCAAGCAGACGGGGCGGAAGCCGGGCGTCGGGGACAACCCGCGCCAGGACATCCATTGCTGGCAGACCCAGTGCAAAGACACATCCAAGGAGAGTCATGCTCAACAGGGAAAATCTTGAAAACCTGCTCACCAAGGGCGGCAACGTCGTCGGTTCCGATGGCACCAAGATCGGTTCGATCGGACAGCTGTACGCAGACGACGACACGGGTGAGCCCACATGGGTCACGGTCAAGACCGGCCTTTTCGGCACCTCGGAGTCATTCATTCCGGTTGAAGGTGCACACAACCAGGGCGAAGACCTGGTGGTCCCGTACACCAAGGAACACGTCAAGGACGCTCCCCGCGTAGACGCCGACGGCCACCTCACCCCCGAGGAAGAGGACCGGCTCTACACCTACTACGACCGTGGCGCACGGACCTACACTGAGGCAACGTCCGGCACGGCAGGCGACGTTGACCTTCAGGGCGACGCCGACCTGAACGCAGGCACACCGACGGCAGGCATCACGTCCGATCGTGACACCTCCGACCGGGACACCTCCGCCCGGGGAGCGGTTGGCCACGACACCTCCGGTCCCACCACGGACGACGCCATGACCCGGTCCGAGGAAAAGCTGCACGTGGGCAAGGAGCGCGAGGCCACCGGCCGCGCACGTCTGCGCAAGTACGTCACCACCGAGAACGTCACCAAGACCATCCCTGTGGAGCGCGAAGAAGTCCGCATCGAGCGTGAGCCCATCACCGACGCAAACCGCGGTGCCGCCCTCGACGGACCTGCCATCAGCGAGGAAGAGCACGAAGTGGTCCTCCACGAGGAGCGCCCCGTCGTGGATAAGGAAGCCGTCCCGGTGGAGCGGGTCCGGCTGGACAAGGACGTTGTCCGCGACGATGTCACGGTCAACGAGGAAGTCCGCAAGGAGAACATCGAATCGGACGGCGGCGCCCGCCGCTGACCTGGACGGGGGCCTCGGCCCCCGTCCAACGGGCCAGCTGGTTGAACCAGCAGCCCTGACACGGTGAACGGCGCCGGGAGCCACCTTGGGGGCTCCCGGCGCCGCAGTCGTTTAAAACGCTGGTGCAGCCCCGCCGATGGCGTTGGCTGCACCAGCCAGTAGGACGAATATCTTCAGAACTTACGGTTCATCTTTCATTCGCGGCTCCTGTTTTCCCGGTTTACGGTATCCGGGTCCTTGGCTGGCGCCGTGTCAATGGCGGTGGCCAGCAGAAATCGCAGTACGCCCTCCGGGGGGTTTCTGGTGTTGGTTGCTACCAATTTTACGGCGGGGCTTCGGAAAAAGCGCCCGCCTGCCGGTCATTTGATTGTTCATCCATGGCCGCGTGGAGCCTGTCGTTCGCGGGCAGAGCGCACCCGGCGTGACACCATGGGACACGATGAAACTGCGCGCTGACCAGACCGGAGACCGTGGCCTTCCCATGCCTTTGTGGCTGCAGGGCGGCCTTGAAACGGCGCAGGCAGCCATCATTTCTGCCTTGGCGGTGGTGGCGCCTATCGTGGCTGTCTGGGCCACTGCCGGTTTCCAGAACGGGCAATTCGAGGCCCTGGCGCGGCTGGCCGGCCAGTCCTGGCTCCTGGTCCACGGCGTGCCCCTGGAGCTGGCGGGAGCGGGGGCCGAAGCGGCCTCGCACGGGGGAACCGGTGTCCTGAGCCTGATTCCGCTGGGCCTGACCCTGATTCCGTTCCTCCTGGCCTGGCGTGCAGGCCGACGGTTGGCCCGGGCCTCCTACACAGATCAGCTGTGGCAGGCGCTTTTGGGATCGTGGATGGTCTACGGGGCGTTCGGCGCTGCCACCGGATTCGTCTGCCGCAATGCCGACGTCATCATCAACCTTTGGTACGCGCTGCTGGTTCCGCTGGTTCCGTATGGGCTCGGAATGGTGATTGGGGCCCGCAGGGAGGCAGGCTCCTGGAGCCGGCTCATCGGGGTCGACGCCGTGGACTGGATTTCGCGTACCAGCCAGCATTCCCGCTGGGCGGGTTCGTACTTTGCATCGGCGGCGAAGGCAGGGTTCGTGGCGGTGATGTCTGCGCTTGCCCTGGCAGCAGGGCTGCTGGCTGTTGACCTGTTCATCCACTGGAACCTTGTGGTGTCTGTCTATGAAGCGCTCGACGCCGGGCCGGTGGGAGGTGCCGCCCTCACCATCGCGCAGCTCGGCTTCCTGCCCAACCTTGTGGTCTTCGCGCTCGCCTGGACTTCCGGCGCCGGATTCGCCATGGGAGTGGGTTCCCAGGTGGGTCCACTGGGCACCGCCGTGGGGCCGCTTCCGTCCGTCCCCGTCCTGGCGGCCATCCCGTCGGGCCCGCTGGACTACGCCTTGGTGGCCATGATCGTCCCGGTGCTGGCCGGCGTCATGGCCGGCTGGTGGTTCCTGCGGGAGGGGGAAAACCATTTTGACGAGTGGCTGGCCATCAAGATCCACGCCCGCTGGTTCACCGCGGCTGTCTCCACCCTGGTGCTTGGCGTGCTCGCCGGCCTGGCCGCTGGCCTGCTGACCATGTGCCTGGCCTGGGTTGCCCGGGGCTCAGCCGGCGTGGGCCGCCTGACAGCCATCGGACCCGACCCGCTGTGGACGGGACTGTGGGTGGCTGCCGAGGTGGCTGCCGGCGTCGTGATTGGCTACGCGGCCGGACCCTGGCTGGAACGCGAGAAGACCGCGGCAGTGGAACACGACGCCGAGCTGGTTCACTAGGGGTCAGTCCGGGGTCAGCGCACCTTGGTGGGCAGGACTTCCTGGAACTGCACCATGCATGCGTTGGTGGCCCGGTCCGTCAGGGCGCGGCCAAGGCAGGCCTGGTACTCGCGGACCTGGTCAAAGAGGACCACGGTGGTGGCAATCAGCAGCACCATGACAGCCGCAACCACCAGGCCCGAGATGGTGCCGAAGAGAACCAGCTTGGATTCCTTCAGCCGGACTGCCCGCACCAGCAGGACAATTCCCAGGACCAGGCCCGCGGCAGTGAGCACCGTGGTCAGCCACAGGTAGCCCACATCCAGCTGGTACACAAAGAACGCGCCGAGCACCGAAACCACGAACATCCGGAACAGGGTATGGGTCTTGGCGAGGGACGCTTTTGCCGCCTCGCTGAGCGGTGCCCTGACCCGCTGTTGCCCGCTCCGGCCCGGTTCGCTGTTCATGTTTTCCAGCGTACGCGAGCCTGCACCTAAGCTGGACCAATGCGTATCGTCGTCCTCGTTTCCGGCACCGGGTCCAATCTCCAGGCAGTTATCGACGCCGTCAAAGCCGGCGAACTGCCCGTGGAGATCGCGGCGGTGGGCGCGGACCGCGAAGGAACGTACGGCGTCGAACGGTCAGCTGCGGCCGGCATCCCCACGTTCGTGGTGGACTTCAAGGCCTACCCGGACCGGGCAGACTGGAACGCCGCGCTGACCGAGGCCGTGGCCGCCTACAAACCTGACGTGGTGGTGTCCTCAGGGTTCATGCGGATCGTCAGCCCAAGTTTCATCGACGCCTTCAACGGCAGGTACCTGAACACGCACCCTGCGCTGCTGCCGGCATTTCCCGGTGCCCATGGCGTGCGGGATGCGATGGCGTACGGGGTGAAGGTCACGGGCTGCACCGTTCACTGGGCAGACGCAGGCGTGGACACGGGGCCCATCATTGCCCAGGAGGCCGTGGCCATCCAGGACGCGGACACCGAGGAATCCCTGCACGAGCGGATCAAGGTGGTGGAGCGCCGGCTCCTGGTCTCCACCCTGGCCGCCCTCGCCGCAGACCCCTCGTTCTCCACGCCCTAGCCCCCGGCCCTATGCGACGCGCATACTCCTTGTCGACGCGCGAATTCCTTCACGTACCTGAAATTTGGGGTGGGCAACGGAACCTGTCCGTCGAAACCGAATAAGCGCGTCGAACTTACCCTTTACTGCAGGCGGCGCTGGCGGGTTTCGGGGGAGAAGAACGCCATCCACAGGACTGACGCCAGCACCAGGGCTCCGGCCAGCGCAAACGACGTGGCCAGTCCGAGCTCCGGCCAGAAGTAGTTTGCGAAGATCAGCGGCCCAAAGCCGGCGCCGAGGCGCGAGAACGTGGACGCCCAGCCGAACCCGGTGCCCCGCAGTTCGGTGGGATAGAGCTCGGAGACATACGCATAGAGCACCGGGATGGCCACCTGCACCACGAACCCGAACACCAGCAGCCAGAACACTGCTGCCGTGGGGATGTCCACCACGAACGCCACGATCACCAGGGTCAGCGCGGACAGCGGACCGGTGATGGCCAGGATCCATTTCCGGCCCACGCGCTCCACCAGAAGTGCCGCCACCACCACGCCAAGGAATCCGACGGCGGCCATGGAGGCTGTGGTGACGAATGCCTTGTACTCCGCGAAGCCCGCCCCGATCAGGATGCGTGGCATCCATGTCAGGGACAGGTAGTACACCAGCAGGATGCTGAAGAACAGGGACCAGGCTGCGGCGGTGATCTTCCAGTTGAATTGCCATACCGAGCGCAGCTGGGTCCAGGCGCTGCCGGCGGAGAGCCGCGGGACGTCCCTGGCATCGGGAAGGCTGTAAGCGCGTGGTTCCGCACCGGTTGCTTCCACCAGTCCGTCGATGATGCGGGCTGCTTCCTCTCGCCGGCCCTTTCGTATGAGGAACAGCGGGGATTCGGGCACGCTGCGCCGGACCCAGAAGACCAGCAGGGCGGGCAGGACCATCACCAGCATGGTTAGGCGCCAGTCACCGTAGAGGGCCACCAGTCCGGCGGAAACAAAGCCTGCCAGGGCAGCGCCGATGGGCCACCAGCCATCCATGGCCGTCAGCACCTTGCCGCGCTGCTTCCGCGGCGTGAACTCACCCACCAGGGCATAGTCCACGGGTATACAGCCACCCAGGCCGAACCCTGCCATGAACCGGAAAACGCAGAACCAGGCGAAGTCCGGGGCGAACGCGCCAAACACGGTGAACACGGAGAACAGCAGGAGGGTGGCCGTGAAGGCCTTCTTGCGTCCCACGGTGTCCGCGATGGTTCCCCAGATGAAGGCGCCCAGCGCCATGCCAATGAGGTTGGCCGTGCCAACCCAGGCCGCCTCCCCTGCGGAGAGCGACCAGTGCTTGGACAGCAGTGGAATCAGGATGCCGTTCAGGGTCACATCCCAGGCATCGAACATGAAGCCGAGGCCCCCGATCAGGAAGATCCTGCCCTGGACTTTCCATCGCCAGGGCAGTTCCTGGACCACCTGTTCGCCGCTGGGCACAGTGGTGTAAGTATTCATCGCCGCCTCCTGTCCAAAACTTTAGCCCGGCCCCACCCCGTTCACACTCCGGGGGCCACGCCGGGCAACCGCGCCCTTCGCGATAAACTGGCCCTATCCCCACCAACCGCGGCCTTGTACCGCGAGATAAGACGGAGACATTTGTGAGCTTCACGCAGCATGAGCGCGTATCCATTGACCGTGTACCCATCCGCCGGGCCCTGATCTCGGTTTACGACAAAACCGGTCTGGAGGAGCTCGCCCAGGGCCTGCACGCAGCGGGCGTGAAGCTCGTTTCCACCGGGTCCACGGCCAAGAAGATCGCCGCCGCCGGCATCCCCGTGCAAGAGGTGGAAGAGGTCACCGGTTCACCCGAGATGCTGGATGGCCGCGTGAAAACGCTCCACCCGCGCGTGCACGGCGGCATCCTGGCGGACCGGCGCGTCCCGGCCCACATGGAAACCCTTGCCAGCATGGACATCGAAGCCTTCGACCTGGTGGTGGTGAACCTTTACCCGTTCGTGGAGACCGTCAAGTCCGGTGCCGCGCAGGACGATGTCGTGGAACAGATCGACATTGGAGGCCCTGCCATGGTGCGGTCGGCCGCCAAGAACCATGCCGCCGTCGCCATTGTGGTGGACCCGTCCTTCTACGGCCAGGTGGTGGAAGCTGCCGCCGCAGGCGGCTTCGACCTTAAGACCCGCCGGCGCCTTGCCGCCAGGGCCTTCGCGCACACTGCTGCCTACGACAATGCCGTGGCCACCTGGACTGCCAGCCAGTTCCTGGATGAGGACGGCGACGGCGTCATCGATTGGCCCGCCTACGCCGGCCTGTCCCTGGAACGTTCGGAAGTCCTGCGCTACGGCGAGAACCCGCACCAGCAGGCTGCGCTGTATGTGGACAAGGCCGCGCCGATGGGCATCGCCCAGGCGGACCAGCTGCACGGCAAGGCCATGAGCTACAACAACTTCGTGGACGCCGATGCCGCCCTGCGGGCTGCCTATGACTTCAGCGAACCCGCCGTCGCCATCATCAAGCACGCCAACCCCTGCGGTGTGGCGGTTGGCTCCAAGGATGCCGCGGACCCCATCGCCGATGCCCACGCCAAGGCGCACGCCTGCGATCCCGTCTCCGCGTTTGGTGGCGTCATCGCCGCAAACCGCACCGTCACCGCCGGCATGGCCAACACGGTCAAGGACATCTTCACCGAGGTTGTCATCGCCCCCGGTTTCGAACCTGAAGCCGTGGAGATCCTCTCCAAGAAAAAGAACATCCGCCTTCTCGCCCTCCCCGAGGGCTACGGCCGCTACCCCACGGAGTTCCGCCAGGTTTCCGGCGGCATGCTGGTCCAGGTTGCGGACAAGGTGGACGCCGACGGCGACGACCCCGCCAACTGGACCCTGGCTGCCGGCGAGGCCGCAGACGAGAAGACCCTCGCGGACCTCGCTTTCGCCTGGACCGCCTGCCGGGCCGCCAAGTCCAACGCCATCCTCCTCGCCCAGGACGGCGCGGCGGTGGGTATTGGCATGGGCCAGGTCAACCGCCTCGATTCCTGCCGGCTGGCTGTGGAGCGGGCCAACACGCTGGGCGTCACGGTGGAGTCCGACGTCGAAGGCGCCGGCGGTGCGTCCAACGCCAGCGGTGCCGGCGCACCCCAGCGTGCCCGCGGTGCCGTAGCAGCTTCCGACGCGTTCTTCCCGTTCGCCGACGGCCTGCAGATCCTGATCGACGCCGGTGTCCGCGCCGTGGTGCAGCCCGGCGGATCCGTCCGCGACGAAGAAGTGATCGCGGCAGCCAACGCGGCCGGCATCACCATGTACTTCACCGGAGCGCGGCACTTCTTCCACTAATCCCCACCGCCGCCCTCACCTCGTCGGCGCGCGGCCCACCCACCCATCGATTGCTCCGTAGATGTCGTTTTCCGGAGCGAAAAGGACATCTACGGAGCAATCGATGAAGTAGAACCAACGACGGCGCCCGCCCCCTTCGAAAGGGGACGGGCGCCGTCGTCGTTGTGCCGGGTTAGTCCTGGTCATCTGGAGGCGGGCCGGGCTCCGGAAGCTGAATTTCCCTGGGCTTGGCCTCTGCCATCCGCTGCCTGGTCCAGTACTCGAGGACCTCCTCGTGGGTCTGGGTCAGGTCCACGTGGCTGACAGGGTCCTCGTCGTGGTTGGGTTCCTTAGGATTTTGCTGCACTGGCGTAGGTGGACTGGATGACGGAGCCCCAGTAAGGGCCGTACATCACGGCGGAACGGTTGTAGCCATAGCTGTTGATGGAGTTCTGCACTCCGGCAGCCCCGGTGGAGGAGCTCGTCTGGATGAACCACGGGCCGCCTGAGGAACCGCCCGTCATGTCGCAGGGGATGCCCTGGGTGTTGAACTGCGGGTTGTTGGGATCGTTGCTTGCCTTGCCGGTGCAGCTCTTCAGGGTCTCGCCGTTGAAAGGTGCAGCGGCGGGGTAGCCATAGGACTTGTAGGTCAGGCCGCGAGCCTGGTTGAAGGCGACGCCGGACCCGCCAACGACGGACGTCAGGGCCTGGTTCTTCGCGTTGCGGTTCAGCACGGCGAAGCCGGTGTCGTAGGTCATGTCGCCGTTGGAGACCCACTGGCTCGGAGCGTACAGGGCCCGCGCAGACCACTTGCCATAGGGCGCCGCGCCGTTCTCATAGGCAGGAACAAAGATGAAGTTGGTGGCGTACGCGCCGGGGCCTTCGTTCACGCAGTGTCCTGCGGTGGCTACCGTGCTGCCGTTGGTGGAGGAGACGGCGTTGCCTGAGCAGACGTAATTTGAGCCAGCCAGGGTGAAGAACACCTTGCCGATGTGGCTGACCGGCTGCTCGCTCTGGGCCGTGGCAGTTGTGGTCCCCGTGCCCTTGGTGCCCTTGGTGGAGGACGGTTTGCCTTTCTCCACGAGCACAGCGCTGGAACGGTTGCCGCGTTCGAGCGCCTTGCCCGCGAGTGCGTCGCCCGGGAGGGCGCTCTGCATCCGCTCGGGCGTCCAGTAGTCAGCCGCGCCGGCGGCGTTCAGGACAGCACTGGTCACGGAGGGGTTTTTGCCGTCGTCCGCCGCTGCAGGCGCAGCCGTGGCAGCACCCGCGCCGGTGAGAGCCAGAACGGTGGCTGCGGAGAGGCTCAGGAGGGCGGAAGCCAGAGACCTTGTGCTTGTCATTGTTGTCCTGTCTGAACGGGGAAAAAGGCCTGGTAAGGCCAAGTGTGACCCTGCGAATTTATCTCTTTCATGACAGGTTTGTAAATAGTAGTGACGTATCATGTATGGCTGCGCGGCCGGGGGAGGCGGCCCTGTGCGGGGGACGCCCAGGTGCCCTGTGCACCTCGGTTCCTGCCGCCGTCGCCCGTTCTCCATCGCTGTAATCCTGCGCACCGCAGGGGTAACGCTGGGACTCCGGTACGGTTCAAGGCGGCGTCCTCGGGTAAGTTGTACATGGTGAAATAGACCGAATTTTTCACAACCAAGCCGACCCACAGGGAGACGCCCGCGCATGTCCAAAATTATCTACACCCACACCGACGAAGCGCCGATGCTGGCTACCTATTCGTTCCTGCCAATCATCGAGGCGTTCGCTTCGACAGCAGGTGTGGAGGTGGAGACCCGCGACATTTCGCTCGCCGGCCGCATCATTGCCCAGTTCGGTGATTACCTGACCCCCGAGCAGCAGATCGGTGACGCCCTTGCTGAACTCGGTGAGCTGGCGAAGACGCCGGAAGCCAACATCATCAAGCTGCCCAACATCAGTGCTTCCATCCCGCAGCTGAAGGCCGCCATCGCCGAGCTGCAGGGCCAGGGCTACGCTCTGCCGGATTACCCGGACAACCCCTCGTCGGATGAGGAAACCGCCGTCCGCTCCCGCTACGACAAGATCAAGGGTTCGGCCGTGAACCCGGTCCTGCGCGAAGGCAACTCGGACCGCCGTGCGCCGCTGTCCGTCAAGAACTACGCCCGCCAGAACCCGCACTCCATGGGCGCTTGGACCCCTGACTCCAAGACCAACGTGGCCACCATGGGCCAGGACGACTTCCGCTCCAACGAGAAGTCCGTCATCATCGAGTCCGAGGGCACCATCGCCATCCAGCTGGTCCGCGAAGACGGCTCCGTGAAGGTCCTGAAGAAGGCCTTCCCGGTCCTGGCCGGCGAGGTCATCGACGGCACCGTCATGCGGGCAGCAGCCCTGGACGAATTCCTGAAGGCACAGGTTGCCCGCGCCAAGGAAGAAGGCGTGCTGTTCTCCGCGCACCTGAAGGCCACCATGATGAAGGTCTCGGACCCCATCATCTTCGGCCACGTAGTCAAGGCCTACTTCACCGAACTCTTCGACACCTACGGCAAGCAGCTCTCTGCAGCCGGCATCAGCCCGAACAACGGCCTTGCCGCGATCCTGAGCAGCCTCGAGGACCTGCCCGAGGACGTGCGCGACGGCGTGCAGAACCTCATCAAGAAGGGCCTGGAAGACGGCCCCGCCCTGGCCATGGTGGACTCGGACAAGGGCATCACCACCCTGAACGTCCCCAGCGACGTCATCGTGGACGCCTCCATGCCTGCCATGATCCGCAGCTCCGGACACATGTGGGGTCCGGACGGCAAGGAAGCGGACACCCTGGCCGTCCTGCCGGACAGCTCCTACGCCGGCATCTACCAGGTGGCTATTGACGACTGCCGCGCCAACGGCGCCTATGACCCCACCACCATGGGCACCGTGCCGAACGTTGGCCTTATGGCGCAGGCGGCTGAGGAATACGGCAGCCACGACAAGACCTTCGAGATCCAGGAAGCCGGCAAGGTCCAGATCGTTGACGGCGCAGGCAACGTCCTGATCGAACACGAGGTGGCCGAAGGCGACATCTGGCGCGCCTGCCAGACCAAGGACGCCCCCATCCGCGATTGGGTCAAGCTGGCCGTCACCCGTGCCCGCGCCTCCCAGACTCCTGCCGTGTTCTGGCTGGACGAGGAACGCGCCCACGACGCCAACCTCATCGCCAAGGTCAACGAGTACCTGAAGGACCACGACACCGAGGGCCTGGACATCCAGATCATGTCCCCGGTCAAGGCCATCGCCTTCACCCTGGAGCGCATCCGCAAGGGCGAGGACACCATCTCCGTCACGGGCAACGTGCTCCGCGACTACCTCACGGACCTGTTCCCCATCCTGGAACTGGGCACCAGCGCCAAGATGCTCTCGGTTGTTCCGCTGATGAACGGCGGTGGACTCTTCGAGACGGGTGCCGGCGGTTCCGCCCCGAAGCACGTCCAGCAGCTGCTCAAGGAAAACCACCTCCGCTGGGACAGCCTGGGTGAGTTCCTGGCACTGGCCGTCAGTTTCGAACACCTGGCCACCACCACGGGCAACGCCCGCGCACAGGTCCTGGCCGACACCCTGGACCGCGCCACCGGCACGTTCCTGCTGGAGAACAAGTCCCCGAGCCGCCGGGTGGGCGAGCTGGACAACCGTGGCAGCCACTACTTCCTGGCCCGCTATTGGGCGGAGGAGCTGGCCAAGCAGACGGACGACGCCGACCTGGCCGCCGCATTCAGTTCAGTCGCCAACGAGCTTTCCTCCAAGGAGGAAGCGATTGTGGGCGAGCTGGCCAAGGTCCAGGGCTCACCCGTGGACATCGGCGGCTACTACCGCCCGGAGGACGCCAAGGCTTCCGCCGTGATGCGTCCTTCCGCCACCCTCAACGAGGTCATCGCCAGCCTCGCGTAAGGCGGCGGCTGCTGCGGCAGCTGCGAAAAAGAGGTGGTGCTCCGGATTGCTCCGGAGCACTGCCTCTTTTCTATACGCTTTGTGCCGGGGCTAGTCCTTGCCCTTGCCCTTGTCGCCGTTGTTGTTCTTGCCGGTGTCGGCACCGTTTCCCCCCGCGTTGCCCTGGGCGGGCGCGGGCGCGGGGGCTGGCTGGGGTGCGGGCACCTCGGCGGTGGGGGAGGGACTTTGAGATGCCTGGCCGGTCCGGGCATCCTCGGCGGCTTTTGCTGCCGCCTGCTGCGCGTCAACGGCTTCCTTGAGGTCCGCACGGACAGCGGTGGCCACGGTGGTGATGCTCCGGCGCCGCTCCTCGGACACCTGGCCCTTTGCCTGAAGCGCCGAGAGGTCCGCCTCAAGACCCTCCAGCGCCTTCAGTGCCGTTGCCGGCTCATTTTGGGACGACGCCTGGGTCACTTCCAGCACCCGCGCCTGGAGTTGTGCCGCTGCCTCGCGCTTCAGGCCGCTCCCTGGTCCGGCACACGCGCTGAGCAAACCCGCCGCCAGGAGGGTCGCCGAGCAGGCCAGGACCATCCGCCCGCGCCTGGCATACCGCAGGGTCACGGCTCAACACTCTTCTGGAGTTCCTGCAGATGGTCGCCCAGCACGCCGGTCACCGTGGGGTAAGGGACGACGTCGGCCGGCGGGGCGGAGAGGCTCATCATCACCGCAGCGGCGGCTGCAGCAATCACCAGGACACCGAGCACGACGGCCAGCCAGATCCGTTGGGTCCGGGACAGGCGGGATTTGCGGGAAACCTTTCCGGCGGCGGGGCTGCTAGCCACTCTGGACGCTGCCTCTCCAGAAGCAGATGGCGGGGCCGCAGGCCGGCCGCCGGGTGCAGGATCTTCAGCCTCCGCAGCTGCTGCGGCCTCGCGCACCTCTTCCACCGATTCTTCAGCAGTGATGGAGGGCGGGTGAAAGGGCATGGCCGGAAGTACACGCGTGGTTTCCGGTACCAGTTCTCCGGGCGTGGAGGCCGGCGAAACCAGGGCCTGGCGCAGCGCCGTCTCAATGTCAGCGGCGGCCGGACGTTCCAGCGGCTCGATGGCAGTCATGGAACGAATAAGGCCGGCCCATTCCGCGGGAACGTCGTCGGGGATTTCCGGGGCGCGGTGGAGCCGGGCAACGGCGGATTCCACTGCACTGCCCGGATACTCAACGGTGCCCTTGATGCATTCCAGCAGCACCAGACCCAGGGAGTAGATGTCCGTGGCAGAAGACAGTGGTTTGCCGAGGGCCTGCTCGGGACTGAGATAGGCAGCCGTGCCTACCATGGTGCCGGTGGCCGTGAGGCGGGTGGAATCCACGATCCTGGCGATGCCGAAGTCCGTGAGCTTGGGCCGCAGCGGCTCGCCCGGGCGGATCTGGACCAGGAGGATGTTCCCCGGTTTGATATCGCGGTGGATGATGCCCAGGCCATGCACGTACGCCAATGCGTCGGCGATGCCCGCGCCGATGACGGACAGCTCCTCCAGCGGCACTCTGCTGTGCCGGATGCGGCTGCGCAGGTCCTGGCCCTCGACGAGTTCCATAGTCAGGAAGGGGCGGGGCTCGTCCGGAATACGGTCATCGATTCCGGCATCGAAGAGCGTCACGAGGCCCGGATGGTTCAGGGTGGCAAGGAGCTGGATTTCGGCTTCCTGCCGCTTGAGCTCTTCGGCGTCCGGAGCCTGGGGGGCGAAGAGTTTCAACGCCACGTCACGGCCCAGTTTTTCGTCGTGGGCGCAGTACACCGATGACATTCCACCGCGGCCTACAACTTCGCCCAAACGGTAGCGACCGCCGACAACTTCATTTTTGATGGAGCTAGGCGATTCCGCCACCATGACCGTTCCTCCCGGTGCGCTGCGGCACTGTCGTACCTCAAATTATACGGGCGGTCCGGTTAAACCAACGATTGACCTAGGCGCTCGCCTTGCGCACGCCGACGGCCCGGCGGCGATTTGAAACAGCTCCGCCGCCGGACCATTGGCTACAAGGACATGTGTGCTGAAGACATGTTTTGTACTGTTGCTTGGTTGTTTGGTTTATGTCCTCCTTTCGTCAGCCCGCTGAATGCTGCCGCTTCAGGCGCGTGCGCGGGCGGTTTCCGTTGCTGCCTTGATGTTTCTAGGACACCTTGCGCTTGCGGAGCATCAGGAGTCCGCCGGCCAGGAGCAGCAGGGCCAGGGGAACCAGCGATCCATCCCAGCCGGTTTTGGCCAGGCCCGTGTGGGCAGAATCCGTGTTGGCAAGGGCGGAGCTTCCGCTGGCCGGGGTGCTGCGGGGCGCCGTAACCGTGGCGATGGCTCCGCTTACCGCGGTGGAGCCTGCCGGGGCCGCCGTGAAGTTGCCGCTGCCTGCGGTGCCGGTGCCGCCGGTGCCGCCGTTGCCGCTTGCGGAACCATCGCCGGCAGTGGTGCCGCCGTTGCCGCTTGTGGAACCATCGCCGGCAGGGGCACCTGAACCCGGAGTACCGGTACCTGGAGCAGTGGTTCCTGGATCAAGGGTGCCGGTGTCCCCGCTGGTGCCGTCTCCCGGATTGGTGGTTCCCGGATCAGTGGTGCCGGGTGCGTTCGTCCCCGGGGTGCCCGTGCCGCTGTCACCACCAAGTCCGATACCCAGGTCAACGCCCAGGTCCACAACAGCATCCAGTCCGCCGGTACCTGCAGTTCCGGTACCGAGACCAGCTCCGAGATCAACCACTGCGTCGACTCCACTTGCCACGTCACCGTTGGTGACACCGCCAATTGCCAGGTCCACGGCTGCATCGACGGCGAGGTCTGCCGTGGTGGCGTCCGTGGTCCCCGTGCCCGTGCCTCCGAAGCCGAGGTTGATGTCGGCTGCGGCGGCCAGGTCGGTGGTGCCGGTGGTGGCGGGGTCGGTGGTGATGCCGCCGAGTCCGAGGTTTACGGCTGCATCGACGGCGAGGTCTGCCGTGGCGGCGTCCGTGGTCCCCGTGCCCGTGCCTCCGAGGGTGACATCCACTGCGGCGGCCAGGTCGGTGGTGCCGGTGGTGGCGGGGTCGGTGGTGATGCCGCCGAGTCCGAGGTTTACGGCTGCATCGACGGCGAGGTCTGCCGTGGCGGCGTCCGTGGTCCCCGTGCCCGTGCCTCCGAGGGTGACATCCACTGCGGCGGCCAGGTCGGTGGTGCCGGTGGTGGCGGGGTCGGTGGTGATGCCGCCGAGTCCGAGGTTTACGGCTGCGTCGACGGCAAGGTCTGCCGTGGTGGCGTCCGTGGTCCCCGTCCCCGTCCCCGTGCCCGTGCCCGTGCCTCCGAGGCCGAGGTTGATGTCGGCTGCGGCGGCCAGGTCGGTGGTGCCGGTGGTGGCGGGGTCGGTGGTGATGCCGCCGAGTCCGAGGTTTACGGCTGCGTCGACGGCGAGGTCTGCCGTGGTGGTGTCCGTGGTCCCCGTGCCCGTGCCTCCGAGCCCGAGGTTGATGTCCACTGCGGCGGCGACACCCGTTGAACCGGCCGGCGTTGGGTCACCCAGCAGGCCCAACGACGTCGATTCGGAAGGTGCCGCCGCCGAGATGAGGGCGGAGGCGGAAAGATCCGTCCCGCTGGTGGTGTCCGCTGCGTTTGCGGCAGCGCAACCGAAAGCCAGAAGGCCGCCGGCAAAGAGGGTGCTAAGCAGCCCCCTGCGAAGGGTGCAGTTCATGATGGATACTCCTGAAAAGTTGAGGTTGTTCGGGCGCAGCTCAGCTGCCCGTAAAGCCACGTGCTGCCCAATATTGGGCAGGGTGCCTCAACTAGTCAGGGGAAGAACCGGGGTCGAATGACACCGGTGCGGGAGCGTGCTCAGACGCCTCGATGGCGGGAACAGCGCCCGGACGTTCAAAACCAAAGCCGAAAGGGCTAAGCCATGCAGCGGCACCGGACGGGCTGCCGGAAGACCCGCCACTGCCCGCGCCCGATGCCGGGGATGGAACCTGGGCAGGCAGCGGGGCCTGGTCAACGGGAAGGGGCTCCTCATAATCCGGAGCAGCGGGCACAGATACTGCAGTTCGCGGGCCGGAAGTGTCTGCCAGGACTGAAACGCCTGACGCTTCCGACCCCGAGTCGCCGCCGGTATCCTGCCCGGAATCCGGGGAGCCCGCGTCAACATCCGCCTCCGCTGCCGTCTCGGATGCTTCCGGAAGTGTTTCCACGGCTGCGCTCTGAGCTGCGGCGGAATCAGGGATTACCCCTGCAGGAAGATCCACGGGCACCGCGCCAACGGGCGGATCCGGAAGGGGGAGGGGCAGTGGAGCAGTGCCGGTCAGAAGGTCGGAAACCGGTTGGAGCACCGGCTCGAGAACCGGAAGGGCATCTGCTGCAGGGGCTACAACAACCTGCGCCACACCGGTCGTCACGCTGTCGGCAAGCTCAACAACGGGGGCGGAGACCGCGGAAACAGTTCCCGCCGGAACCACCTGGTCCACGACGGGAACGGCGGCGATGAGGTTATCTGCCAGCCCGGAAACCGGGGTTACTACAGGCGGCACCAAGCCGGGCCCTGCAGCAGGTCCCGCCGCAGCCGGTGAAACCGAACCTGCAACATCCTGGACCAGCGATGAAACCGAGCTGGTGACATTGCCGAACAGCGACGAAGAGTCAGGACCGGAGTCGGCGGATGCTCCCGTTGACGACAGCGTCAGCCAGGTGACTGCGGCTGCCCCGGCAAGGATCACCGGGCGCAGGGCACGCCATGGCGAACTCATACGAGCCATGCATACCACCCCCCAGTGACCGGTGCAATCGATACCGTCTAAATGGTAAGACTGCTTTTTACTTGAAGTCCAGAGATCTCTCAAGGGAATTTACAAATGGCGGGAAAAGCAGCGCTACGTGTCACGGGCGAAAGCAGGAAGTCACATGCGTGACGGTCTTGGGAAAGCCGGGCTCGCCGCCGTCGTTCGTCCTCGCGTGCCCGCTAATGGCTGTCGTTGGGGTAGCTCACGCCCAGTTGGGCGCGAACGCCGTCGAACAGGCGCATGGTGTTCAGCGTGTCTTCAAGCAGCATCACCGGGCTTTCGGTCAGCCCCTGCTGGACACACCGCATGACTTCGCGCAGTTCGTAGGCGTAGCCTTTGCCCACCACGTCAAAGGTTTCGGTCCGGCGCTCGTCCCATCCTTTGGTGATGATGAGTTCGCGGGGGTTGTTGATGGAGCCAACGCTCTGCAGGAAGCCCAGGCTCCCCGCGACGGTTGCCGTGCGCGGACCGTGGGCCAGGAGCGAGGAGGTGAGCTGGACCTGGGCCGCGTGGCCGTAACCAAGGGTCATGGCGTTCTGTGCGTCCACGCCGTCATCGTTGACAAAGCCGGTGGCGCTGACGGTCTGGGGAAAGCCAAGAGTGCCCAGCGCCCACAGGAGTGGGTAGACGGACAAATCCAGCAAGGCCCCCCCGCCGTCCTTCCGGGCCCACAGCCTGGCTGTGGGGGAGTACGGCGCCGGGAACCCAAGGTCCGCGGTGATCCAGTGGATGTCTCCCAGTTCACCCGAAGCTGCGATCTGGAACGCCCGCTGCATCGAGGGCAGGAAGCGGCTCCACACCGCCTCCATGAGGAACAATCCGCGGCTGCGGGCAAGGTCGATGAGCTCCGATGCTTCGCGGGCGTTGATGGTAAAGGCCTTCTCGCAAAGCACATGCTTGCCGGCGTTGAGGGCGGCGAGGACAATCTCGTGGTGCTGCGCGTGCGGCGTGGCGACGTAGACAACGTCCACGGCGTCATCGGCGAGCAGCCGCTGGTAGCCGGGAACACCGCCGTCGTCCCCGTAGGCCTTTGCAAAGTCATAGGCCACGGCAAAAGCGTCGGCAGTGTCCTGTGTCCGGGAGCTGACCGCATACAACTCGGCGTCTTCAAGCAGCGCGAGGTCCTGCGAGACGGCGCGGGCGATACTGCCCGTCGCGATAATTCCCCAGCGAAGGCGAGCACCGGTAGCAGAACGCGGATCCTGGTCGGGCTGGCTGGAAAGCCATGGCGTGGCGATGGGAGCAGTCATAGCTGCAATCCTGTCACAGCGGCGGGGAGGCACGGGGAACCTCCAGCGGGACACACAAGTGAGCAAAAAGGGCCAAAGATGGGACGGGATGTCCTCATCTTCGGCCCCCTTGGACTGATGTCAGGCGTTGGCAGCCACCGCCCTGCCCCGGACCGGCTCCTCCGTCAGCTTGCCCTGCTGCAGGCGGAACCGGCGGTCCGTCTTGTTGGCCAGGGCCCGGTCGTGGGTGACCACCAGGATGGTGGTGTCATGGTCCCGCACAAGCGAACTGAGGAGCTCGATGATGTGGTCGCCGGTCTGCTCGTCAAGGTTGCCGGTGGGCTCATCGGCGAGGATCAGCTTGGGCTCGTTGGCCAGGGCCCGGGCGATGGCCACGCGCTGCTGCTCGCCGCCGGAGAGCCGGTTAATGCGCCGCTCGTGCTTGGACGGATCCAGCTGGACCTGTTCAAGCAGCTCCCTGGCTCGCTGCGCCCTGGCCGCCTTGCGCACCCCGGCGAATTCCATGGGGAGCATGACGTTGTCGATGGCCGACAGGTTGGGGATCAGGTTGAACTGCTGGAAGACGAAGCCGATGTCCCGGCGGCGGTATTCGGTCAGCTTTGCATCGGGCAGGCCGGCAAGACCGACACCATTGACGACGACGTCTCCGCTGGTGGGCTTGTCCAGCGCGCCAAGGAGGGACAACAGCGTGCTCTTGCCGCTGCCGCTCTTGCCCACGATCGAGGCCAGGGTGCCCTGTTCAAGGACGAAGCTGACGTCGTTGACCGGTTTGATGGTGCGGTCACCGGAGTTGAAGGTGCGGACCAGGTTCTTGACTTCAATCATGGCTATTCTCCTCGCAGGACTTCGATGGGACGGATGCGTGCCGTGAGCAGCGCCGGAACCAGGGCACCGGTAATGGCGACGCCGAATACGGCGGCGATGCCAGCAGCGATCACTCCGGGTGATGCGCTGGCGGTGACGGAGTTCAACAGCTGGGAAGCGCCGCTAAAGGGTCCGCCCTGGCCGCCCGGGAAGCCGGCGCCGCCGCCGGCTCCGCCCGGGAAGCCCCGGCCTGTGGTGGCAGCGGTTGTGGTGGTGTTGCTGCTGATCAGGGCGGAGGCGATGCCGCCGCTGGCGAACGATGCGATGGCGGCCCCCACGGCGCTGCCCAGGGCTGCCAGGACCAGGGCTTCGAGGACGAACTGCAGGCCGATGGTGCGGTTGGGTGCACCAATGGCCTTCAGCACGCCGATTTCGCGGCGGCGCTCGCGGACCAGCATCACCATGATGAGCAGGATGATGAGTCCCGCGGTGCCCAGGGCGGCGACGAACGCGATGAAGGAGATGTTCTTGACGCTGTCCAGGGAGCTGACCGCGGTCTGCAGGTTCTGGCCCTGGGTGACGTCAGCCTTGTCCGCGCCAAGGGCTGTCTGCAAAGCCGTCTTGGCAGCGGCGACGTTGTCCGTGGAATTGACCGTGACGATCATGCTGGACAGTTCACCGGGTGTTCCGGCGAGGGCCTGGGCAGTGGGGAGGGTGACATAGACGGCGTTGTTGCCGAAGGTGGTGCCGGCGTCGAACAGGCCGGAGACCGTGTAGGCCTGGTCATTGATGGTGAAGGTGGATCCGACGGTGAGGTTGTTCTTCTCCGCCAGGGTGGTGCCCAGCAATGCGGCGGTGGACGTCGTCGAGTAGTCGCCGAGGCCGGAGCCTTGGGTAATGTTCAGCGCCTTGCCCGTGGTGTCCACTTCGGCGCCGATGCCGGTGGCGGTGATGGGCAGGGACCGGACGGGCTGCTGTGTGCTTCCGGTGGCGCCTGTGGTGCCGTTGGCCTGCTGGTTGCGGTTGCCTAGGGTGCCTGCATCCACCGCGGCCGTCAGGCTGGTGGTCAGCGTGGCTGCCGTCTGCCCGCCCGGGCCGCCCTGCCCGGCTTGGCCTCCCGGCCCGGTCTGGCCCGTCTGTCCCGCTTGTCCGGCAGCGGCCTGTGCGGCGGCTTCTGTAGCATTTCGCAGCCGCAGTGAGGAGGTCCCGACGACGGCACTGACGTTGGGCACGCCGTCGGCCGTGGCTGCCTGGTCGGTGGTGAGCGGCTCGCCGCCGCCTTCGAAGCCCTGCCCGCCGGCGGGGTTGATGGTCAGGACGGTGCCGACGGAGGCATTGAGCTCCTGGACTTTCGCCCCGACCGCCTGGTTGGCCACCAGCATGGCCAGGGCAAGGCCTATGGCGACGGCCAGCACCGCGACAACTGCTGCGGTGCGGACCTTGTTTCGGAAGGCATTGCCTACGCTTCGGGCAAGGACGCTCACGTTACTCCTATGACTCAGGTGTCGGCGCGGAAGGCCGGCTTCGCCTCAACCCTCGTCGGGCATCCTGTGCAGGAATCCGGCCCAACCTGTGCCTGGGCTGTGAAGTGCTTGCGGCTGTGCCAGGACGCAGGAATGCCCGGCCCCGCGAAGGGACCGGGCATTCCGGTTGCCGGGTGTACCGGCTGGTTCTAAAAGGGTGTTACTTGGTGATCGGGCCGAGTACGGGATCGTCCTTGTAGGCCGTCTTCACGTTGGCGGCGGTCACAATGACCGGTTCCAGCAGGTAGGCCGGAACGGTCTTGACCTTGTTGTTGTAGGACTTGTCGTCGTTGACCTCAGGCTTCTTGCCTGCCTGGAGGTCCTTGACCATGGTGATCGCGTGCTCAACGAGCTTGCGGGTGTCCTTGTTGATGGTGGAGTACTGCTCACCCGCGAGGATGGACTTGACGGACTCAACTTCCGAGTCCTGGCCGGTGATGACGGGGGTCGGCTTCCCGGCTGCCTTGACCGAGGTCAGGACGGCGCGGGCCAGGGTGTCGTTGGGGGAGAGGACGCCGTCCAGGCTTGCGCTGCCGTAGCTGCCGGTGAGCAGCGTGTCGGCACGGCGCTGGGCGTTCTCTGCCTTCCAGCCCTGGGTCACAGCCTGCTCAAAGTTGGTCTGGCCGGACAGGACCTTGAGCGTGCCGTCGTCGATCTTCGGCTTCAGGACGCTCATGGCGCCGTCGAAGAAGACCTTTGCGTTGGCGTCATCGGGGGAGCCGGCAAAGAGTTCGATGTTGTAGGGACCTGTCGGCTTCTTGGCCTTCATGCCCTCCAGTAGGGCCTGGCCCTGGAGGACACCGACCTTGAAGTTGTCGTAGGCCACGTAGTAGTCCACGTTCTCTGTGTTCAGCAGCAGGCGGTCATAAGCGATGATGGTGGCGCCGCTGTCCTTGGCCTGCTTCAGCTGGGTTCCCAGCTGGGAGCCGTCGATAGCGCCCACGATGATGACCTTGGCACCCTTGGTGACCATGGCGCTGATCTGGTTCTGCTGCTCCGACACGCCGCCGTTGGCGAACTGGACGTCAGCCTTGAACCCTGCACCATTGAGGCCGTCGTTGAAGAGCTTTTCGGCCAGGACCCAGTTTTCACTGGTTTTCTGCGGGAGTGCCACGCCGATGGAGGAGTCCTGCGGGAACCCGCCTGCTCCTCCGCTGGCTCCGCCCGAGGGGGATTCCGAGCGTCCACAGCCCGTCAGCGCCAGTGCTGCGATGGCAGCAACCGCTGCGGCCTTTCCTGCTTTACCAAACATTCGCATTGTTGGTTCTCTTTCTTTGTTGTGTATAACTCGGTCAGGTCGCGGGAGCTCAGGCTTCCCTGGCGATCGCTTCCTTGGTGGAGGTGGTTTCGTCGGGCTGGAGCGGGTTGCTCGGGCCACCGCCGGAGGGGCGGTTGAAGTTCCTGGTCAGCATGCCGATGATGGACGTCTTGCCCTGGCTCTTGTTGTAGACGTCGAAGGCGACGGCGATCAGGAGCACCAGGCCCTTGATGATCTGGGTGAGGTCTGCACCTACGCCGAGGAGCTGGAGGCCGTTATTCAGGACTGCCATGACCAGGCCACCGATGATGGATCCGATGACGGTGCCCACGCCGCCGGTCACTGCCGCGCCGCCGATGAACACTGCGGCGATGGCGTCCAGTTCCCAGCCGACGCCGTCGAACGGACCTGAGGCGGTGGACCGCCCGACGAAGATCATGCCGGCCAGGCCCGCGAGGATGGACATGTTCATCATCACCAGGAAGTTGACCTTCTTGGACTGGACGCCGGACAGCTCTGCTGCATGCCGGTTGCCACCCACTGCGTAGACGTGGCGGCCGATGACGGTGCGGGAGGAGATGAAGCCGTAGATCAGGACAAGGACGGCCAGGATCAGGCCGGGGATGGGGAAGGAGGTGCCCGGACGGCCAGTGGCGAACAGGTACGTGGCGTAGAGAATGGCGGCGCAGATGAGGACCAGCTTCAAGACGGTGACCCACATTTCGGGAACTTCGGCACCGAGTGCCTTGGCCCTGGCGCGGGAGCGCAGTTCGCTGACAACCACGAACGCAGCGGCGGCAAGGCCGAGGAGCAGGGTCAGGTTGTTGTAACCTATGTTGGGTCCTACTTCGGGCAGGTAGCCGGAGCCCAGGTACTGGAAGTCCGAGGGGACCGGGATGGTGTTGGACTTGCCCACGAACTGGTTGAAGCCGCGGAACAGGAGCATGCCTGCCAGCGTCACGATGAACGCCGGAATCCCGACGTACGCGGTCCACCAGCCTTGCCAGGCGCCGATCAGGGCGCCCAGGAGCAGGCCAAGGAGGACCCCGGCATACCAGGGGATACCCCAGTCGCGGATGGCCAGGGCCACCGTGACGCCCACGAAGGCGGCGACGGAGCCGACGGAAAGGTCGATGTGTCCTGCAATGATCACCAGCACCATGCCGATTGCCAGGATGAGGATGTAGGAGTTGCCGTTGAAGAGGTTGATGACGTTGCCGGAGGTAAGCGTCCGGCCTTGGGTGGCAATCTGGAAGAAGATGATCAGTGCCACCAGGGCGAAGATCATGCCGAATTGGCGGGTATTCCCGCCAAAAAGCTTCTTGAGGGCATTCATGGTTTCAGTCCTTGTGTCCGGAAGGTTCTGGAATGGGCCAGAGGGTCAGGCGGCTTTTCGGGTGGCGGAGGTCATCAGCTTCATCAGGCTTTCCTGGGTGGCCTCGTCCTTGTTCAGGACGCCGGTGATGGCGCCTTCGAAGATCGTGTAGATACGGTCGGACAGGCCCAGGAGCTCGGGGAGCTCCGAGGAGATGACGATGACTCCCTTGCCCTGGTTGGCCAGCTGCTGGATGATGCCGTAGATCTCGTACTTGGCGCCGACGTCAATGCCACGCGTGGGCTCGTCCAGGATCAGCAGGTCGGGATCGGTGAACATCCACTTGGCCAGGACCACCTTTTGCTGGTTGCCGCCCGAGAGTTTGGCGACGCCTTCTTCAACGGAAGGTGTTTTGGTGCGGAGGGACTTGCGGTACTCCTCGGCCACCGTGAACTCCTGGTTGGCGTCCACCACATAGTTGTGGCTGATCTTGCGCAGGTTCGCTGCCACCGTGGTGGTTTTGATGTCGTCCAGGAGGTTCAGTCCCAGCGACTTGCGGTCCTCCGTGACATAGCCCAGCCCGGCGTCGATGGCCTGGCGGACATTCTTGAGTGTGACCTCGCGGCCGTCCTTGTAGATGTGGCCGCTGATGAACCTGCCGTAAGAGCGTCCGAACACCGAGCGGGCCAGCTCGGTTCGCCCTGCGCCCATGAGGCCGGCAAATCCCACGATCTCGCCACGGCGGACAAAGAAGTTGGAACCCTTGCATACGAGGCGGTCCTGGATGGCGGGGTGGCCCACCGTCCAGTCCTTGACCTCGAAGAACACTTCGCCGATCTTTGGGGTGTGGTCCGGGAACCGGGACTCGAGGGTCCGCCCCACCATGCCCTTGATGATCCGGTCCTCGTCCACGCCGTCGGCCTTCACGTCAAGGGTCTCGATGGATTTGCCGTCGCGGATGATGGTGATGGAGTCGGCGATCTGCTCAATCTCGTTGAGTTTGTGGGAAATGATGATGGACGTGATGCCCTTGGCCTTGAGCCCGAGCATCAGGTCCAGCAGGTGCTGGGAGTCGGACTCGTTGAGGGCGGCAGTGGGCTCGTCCAGGATCAGGATCTTCACGGACTTGTTCAGCGCCTTGGCGATTTCCACCAGCTGCTGCTTGCCCACACCGATTTCCTTGATGGGGGTGTCCGGATCATCCCGGAGGCCCACCCTCGCCAACAGGTCCAGTGAGCGCAGCCTGGCTTCGGCCCAGTCGATCACGCCCCGCTTGGTGGGTTCGTTGCCAAGGAAGATGTTCTCCATGATGGACAGCTCCGGGATCAGCGCCAGTTCCTGGTGGATGATCACGATGCCGGCGTGTTCGCTGGCCCGGATGTCCCTGAACTGCTGGACCTGCCCCTGGTAGACGATGTCGCCGTCGTAGCTTCCGTACGGGTACACGCCGGAGAGGACTTTCATCAGGGTGGACTTCCCGGCGCCGTTCTCGCCGCAAATGGCGTGGATCTCACCGGCCTTGACCCGGAGGCTAACGTTATCCAACGCTTTAACGCCCGGGAATTCTTTGGTGATGGACCGCATCTCAAGGATGACCGGGTCCGTCTGCGTGGTCTGGGACGTCATGTTGCCCTAACCCTCCAATGCAATGACTTCTTTGTCCGGCCGGCAAAGCGCAGGGCCGTCTGAACCAAAAGTAAACTGGATCACAGCTGTTGTCGTCAAGTCTTTAACGCAATTGCTGGGTAACGATGTGGTCTAGGACTTTCTAATCCCGGCGTGCTGGAACACCAGGGCGGCTGCCCCGAGGGCCTCTGCGCGGTCTCCCAGGGAGGACATGGTGAGGGTTGTGGTTTCGCCGATGACCGGCACCGCATGGCGGATGAGCCCCCTCCGAATGGGGTCCAGCAGGATGTCTCCAAGGCCTGCCAGCGGTCCGCCCACCACGATCACCTCGGGATTGATCAGGTTGGCCACATTGCCCAGCGCGCGCCCTACCGCCAACCCCGCATCGTCCACCACGCGGAGGGTGGCGGAGTCCCTGTTCAGGGCCTTGCGGACAATGTCCGCAGGTGTCAGGGGAGGGTCATCGCCCCGGCTGAGGAGTTCAATCATGGTGGTGGTGGACGCTATGGTTTCAAGGCATCCGCGGTTGCCGCAGCGGCACACCAGGCCCTGCTCGTGGATGGTGGCGTGGCCGATTTCGCCGGTGATCCCCACGTTGCCGTAGTAGGGCGAACCGTTGAGGATCAAGCCGGCGCCGATGCCGGACCCGATCTTCAGGAACAGCAGGTTGCTGACCCCCGAATGTTGCCCCCACGTCACTTCGGACCAGGCCCCCAGATTGGCGTCGTTGTCAACAAAGACGGGGATTCTCAAGGTTTCCTCAAGATGCTGAAGGATGTTGATTCCCACCCATTCGGGAAGGATTGCGCCCTGGGCCACCGTCCCGGTCCGCCGGTCGATAGGGCCGGGAATGCCGACGCCGGCGCCCACCACCGAGGTGCGTTCCACCCCGCTTTCCCGGAGCAGTTTCTCCAGCAGGTCCACCGCCGCCTGGATGCCTTCCTCCGCCTGGTGCCCCAAGGGGAGGAGGACCGATTCTTCGGCGATGACATGGTAGCTGAGCGAGGCCAGCACCACCCGCAGGTGCCGCCGCCCGAAGTCGATTCCCACTGCTACCGCACCATTGCTGTTCAGCCGTACATTCAGGGCCCGGCGGCCGGAGCTGGTGATGGGTTCGGTGGACGCCAGGCCGGAGTCCAGCATGATTTTCACGATGTTCGAGACAGTGGCCGTGGAGAGTCCCGTCTGCCGGGCGAGCTCCGCCTGCGTGGACGGGCCGCCCATGAGTGCCTCAATGATCCGCTGCTGGTTCAGCTGCCGCAGGGCGGATTGCGAACCGGGGTTCTTGGGCTTGCTCCTCGTTGAGCGCGTGGTTGCGGACATGCTAAGAAGATTGCCCTATCGCTGCTCTTGTAGTCAAGAAGTTAACGCAAGGCCGCGCGGGTGTGGGGCGAACCCACGGCCAAATAACCGCTCCGGCGTTTCCGTGCATTCCGTCCCGCGCCGGCCCCGGCCGGGTCCAAACGACCCGCCGTCCTTTCCATGCGGCTGGCTAGGCTGGAACATGAGATCAGTCCGGCCCTTCCATTTTTTGTGGACAGGGATAAAGAAGGTGGTAACGATGCTGCTGTCCGTCCTGCAGGCGAACGCTGTGGTCCTGGACGTCGAGGCCAATCTTCGGACCATTGAGGACGCAGCCAAAAGGGCCGCGGATGCGGGCGCCCACCTGCTCCTGACACCGGAACTGTTCCCCGTCGGCTACGCCCCGCTCCGGGTGCGGGACGAGTTGGACGCGGCAGGCATTCCGGCCATCCGCGAACGGCTGGCCGGCATTGCCCGCCGGAACGGCATCGCACTGGTCTACAGCCTGCCCGCCGAAGCGGCCGGTGGCAGCGGCGGTGACGTGGGGGGCGCCAGTACGCACGGGTGGCACATTTCAGCGACCCTGGTGGATGCCGCCGGGACCGAAATCCTGAGATACAACAAGGTGCACCTCTTCGGCGATGAGGAACGCAAGGCGTTCGTGGCAGCCGCGGAACCTCCCGCCGTCGTGGATTTCAATGGTGTCCGCACCTCACTGCTGATCTGCTACGACATCGAGTTTCCTGAGGCTTCCCGGGCGGCCGCCGGCCGCGGCGCGGAACTGCTCCTGGTCCCCACGGCGCTGTCCGCCGGTTACGAGGCCGTACCCCAGGTACTTATCCGCGCCCGGGCCCTGGAAAGCCAGCTGAACGTGGCATATGCCAACCACTGTGGCTCCGAGGACGCCTACACCTTTGGCGGAGGCAGTGTAGTGGCAGGGCCCAACGGCGGACTCCTCGCCGAAGCAGGCGACGCTCCGGCACTGCTTTTCGCAGAGGTGGGACCGGACGCCGTCCGGGCAGCCAGAAACGACGTGCCGTACCTGCGGGAGCGCCGGCCGGACCTGTACCGGGAATGGGAGGCCGGCCTGGCAGCGGAAACAGGCCAGCCCGGGGATGGCAGGCCCTAACCGCCACCGCCGTCCCGCCCGGTTAGCCCGTCCCGCCGGTCAGCCCATCGGTGTACTGCAGTGCGATCCATAGCTCCGCCCGGACCTGCGCCTGGTTCAGGTCCAGCTGGAGCATCTCGGCGAGGACCCCGATCTGCCGCCGCACGCTGTTGCGGTGCAGCCCCAGCAGCTTGGCAGAACCGTCCCAGCTGCCGTTTTCGCCCAGCCAGCCGCGGAGGACGGCCAGCAGCGGATCACGCCGGTCCGGTTCAAGCGCCAGGACCGGCTGCAGGAGCCGTTCGGCCAGCAGGGTCCCGGCCTCACGGCCAAGCAGGCCGGTGACCGACCAGGAGACCTCACCGGCCCGGATGCTTTGCCCGCTTCTCTGGACCCGGGTCCGCAGGGAGGTGGCCCGCTGGTATGCGGCGGGAAGGCCGGCCAGCTCGGTGGGTTCGCCAATGACCAGGCGCCACCCGAGCTTCTCGACGTCGGCAAGCAGCGCATCGTCCACCTTGAGCCGGGTCATTGCGGCGAACCCGTAGTCCGTGATCTCCACCAGCTTCGTATCAAAGATCCGTCGCCACTGCAGCAGTTCCCTGACGGGGCTGTCTCCCGCCGGCCACTCCGGTGCCTCCACCTTGACGCCCTGGAGGACCCGGACAGGCGCGGACCGGGTGGAGGACAGGCTTTGGGCCAGCAGGTCCTTGAGTCCGTTGAGGTGCTTGCTGTCCCCGCTGCTGAGGCTTTCGGGATGCAGCAGGACGGCGGTGGCAAGCTGGCTGGGAGCCAGGGACCCGCTGGTCCGCTGCCGGACCAGCAGCTCCAGCAGTCCCACGGCGGACTGGACCATGTTGTTCTGGGCGGGGGTCAGCGGAACGTCGGAACCCAGGATCAGGGCGCCGAGGTTGGCGTCCCGGGTGCTTCGCAGGGGGTGTCCCACCACCAGCGCGGAGCCGGGCTGGTCAAAACCGTCCATTTCCACGCGGGGGCCGCGGCCGGACAACAGCCGTTCCAGCATGGGTTCCAGCAGGGAAAGTTCGACGGCGGTGCTGCCGCCGGCACTGGTGCCGCGCGCCCGTACCCGGCCGTCCGCTCCCACCATCACCGCCCAAACGGGCACGCGCTGGACCAGCGCGGCCAGCAGTTCATGTTCCGCTTTGGGGGAGAGGATGGCGCGCATGAGTTGCCTGTTGGTCTCTGCCAGCTGCCGGAAGACCCTGGCGTTGTCGGTCTCCAGGAGTTGTGAAAACTGCAGCCCGATCGCCGCGAAGGGGAGCGACTCCGGCACCTCGAACAAGGTGAGGTTGTGCCGCCGGCATGCCTCAAGGACCACGTCCGGGACGGCGTCGAAGTATGGCCTGATCCCGAAGCCCAGGGCCGCGACCTTGGCGTCGACCAGCCGCCGGACATAGGCGTCAACGCTCGCGGCTGATCCGCCGTCGCCAAGGAAGGGAAGGCCGGCGGTGAGCAGGAATTCGCCCTCCGGAAGGTAGGGCGTGGGGTCCTCCAGCTCGCTGGGCTCAACCCACCGCAGCAGGCGGCCGCCGCTGCCGCCGTCGTGAAGCATTTTCAACACCGGCGGCAGCTGGTCAAGGAACTGCTGTAGGGTGACGAAGCTCAGCCGTCCGGACGTGGCAGCCTCAGCGGGCATGGTTGGATACGTCCCGCCAGCCGCGTCTTTTGACCGCTCCGGCCTCATGGCGGCCCTGTGCATTAAGTCTCATGGTGGATCACTATAAGTCATTTTGCACCGGGCTGAGAGTTGGCTCACATGCCAACCTTGGGGAGGGGAAACCGACAACTACTTCTGAAGGGACGTCAACGGTGACTGTGCCTGTGACCACCGAAAAAACCATTGCGCCCAGCGTCGGGCGGCCCGGCCTCCGGGCCCAGCTGCTGCGCCGCAAACCGATCGGCCAGATGGTCAGCGAGGCCGGAAGCAGCGAGGGCGGGACCGCGCTGGTGCGCAGCTTCGGCGTCCTCCACCTGACCATGATCAGCGTCGGTGCCACCCTGGGAACCGGCATCCTGGTGATCCTTGGCGAATCGGTTCCGCTGGCCGGCCCGGCCATCTGGATCTCGTTCGTCATAGCCGGCCTGGCCGCGTTGCTCTCCGCGGTGTCGTACGCCGAAATGGCCGGCCTGGTCCCCGTCGCGGGCTCGAGCTACTCCTACTCCTACGCGACGATGGGCGAGGGCATGGCATGGATCTGCGGGTGGTGCCTGGTCCTGGAGTACGCCGTCTCGGTCGCCGCGGTTGCCGTGGGCGCCGGCCAGTATGTCAACGAGACGCTGGCGGTCTTCGGCCAGGTGCTCCCTGATGCCATGTCGCAGCCTCCCGGGGACGGGGGACTGGTGAACCTTCCAGCGATGGCCATCGTGGTGCTGGCCACGGTCCTGCTGGTCCGCGGTGCCCGTGAAAGTGCCTGGATCAACACGGCCATCGTCATCATCAAGGTCGGCATCCTGCTGTTCTTCTGCGCCGTTGCCTTTACCGCCTTCAACGCCGGCAACTTTGAACCGCTCCTGCCCATGGGCGCCGCGGGTGTGTCCGCAGCAGCCTCGCGGGTGTTCTTCTCCTACATCGGCTTCGACGCCGCATCCACTGCCGGTGAAGAGGCAAAGAACCCCAAGCGCGATCTTCCCCGCGCCATCCTGCTGTCCATGGTGATCGTCACCAGCATCTACGTCCTCGTGGCCGTCGCCGCCATCGGCGCCCGGCCCTGGGGCTGGTTCGACGGAACCGAAGCCGCCCTGGTCCAGATCCTCGAGGAGACAACCCACCAGCCCTGGATCGCCCTGGTCTTCTCCGTCGGTGCCGTCCTTGCCATCGCCAGCATCGTGCTCACGGTCCTGTACGGCCAGACCCGCATCCTGCTCTCGATGTCCCGGGACGGCCTCGTGCCCAAAGTCTTCGGACGCGTATCTGCCCGGACCGGCACCCCGGCAGCAGGAACCCTGATCGTTGGCACCGCCGTCGCACTGACCGCGGGGCTGGTCCCGCTCGGTGCCCTCGCCGACGCCACCAGCATCGGAACCCTGTTTGCCTTTGCGCTGGTCAACGTCGCCGTCATCTACCTGCGGCGCAACCGCCCGGACCTGAAGCGCAGCTTCCGGGTGCCGCTGTACCCCATGACTCCCGTGCTGGGCACACTGATGTGCGCCTACCTGATGGCGAACCTTGGCGCCGATACCTGGGTTGTCTTCGGCGCCTGGATGCTCGTGGGAATCGCCATCTACTTCGGCTATGGACGCCGGAACTCGAAGGTAGCGGCTCTCAGCGAGTCCGACTACCGTGAACTGACCGCAAAGGCCCCGAGCCAGGAACCTGTGAAAGCAGAACTATCATGACCACCGCTACCGAACTGCCGGCCTTCGACCCCTCCAGCACTTCCGCGGCTCCTACCGATGCCGCCGGACGGGTCATCGACCGGCACCCGGCCCCCATCACCATGCTGAACCCCGACTTCCCGTTCAGCTACGACCACTACCTGGCCCACCCGGCTGGCCTGGGCTCCGTCCCGCCGGAGCTCTACGGTACGGAAGTGGCCGTTATCGGCGCCGGCGTCTCCGGCCTGGTGACCGCCTATGAACTGATGAAGCTTGGGCTGCGGCCCGTGGTCTACGAAGCGGACCAAATCGGCGGCCGGCTCCGCACCGCCGCCTTCCCCGCGGCCCCCGGAGTGGTGGCGGACCTGGGCGGCATGCGCTTCCCGGTGTCGGGCAAGGCCTTCTACCACTATGTGGAACTGCTGGGCCTGGAAACCCAGGACTTCCCCAACCCGCTTGCCGAGGCCACCTCCAGCACCGTGATCGAACTGGCCGGCAGGAAGCACTACGCGGAGAAGCCGGGGGACCTGCCGCCGTTCTTCCGGGAGGTAGCCGACGCCTGGAAGGCCGCGGTCAATGACGGTGCCAAATTCGTGGAAATGCAGGAGGCCATCCGTGCCCGGGACATGGCCCGCATCAAGGACCTCTGGAACGAACTGCTCCCGCTCATGGACGAGCAGACCTTCTACGGCTTCATCGCCGCCAGCGACTCCTTTAAGAAGGCAGGGTTCGCCCACCGGGAAGCCTTTGGCCAGGTGGGGTTCGGCACCGGCGGCTGGGACACCGACTTCCCCAACTCCATCCTGGAAATCCTGCGCGTGGTTTACACCGACGCGGACGACCAGCACCGCTTCATCCGGGGCGGAGCGCAGCGGCTGCCCGAGGCACTCTGGCAGCACGCGCCGTCGGACATGGTGCACTGGCCTGCCGGCACCTCCCTTTCCTCGCTGCACTCCGGCTCGCCCCGCGGAGCCGTGGGAAGAATCAGCCGCGACCCGGACGGGAACCTGCGGATCCGCGAACGCTGGGGCCGTGAGGCCAGCTACCCGGCCGTGGTGGCCACCTGCCAGTCCTGGCTGCTGTCCACCCGGATCCACACCGAGGAGGCACTGTTCCCGGCCGAGCTGTGGACCGCCATGGAGAAGTCGCACTACATGCAGTCCTCCAAGACGTTCGTCATGGTGGACCGGCCGTTCTGGAAGGACATCGACCCGGACACCGGCAACGAGGTCCTGTCCATGACGCTGACTGACAGGCTGAACCGGGCCACCTACTTGCTGGACAATGGCCCCGACCAGCCCGCCGTCATCCTGCTCTCCTATACCTGGAACGACGACGCGCTGAAGTGGCTGGCGCTGGACGCGGACGAACGCGTTGAGCTGATGCTGCACTCGCTGGAACAGATCTACCCCGGTGTGGACATCGCCGGCCACATCGTGGGTCAGCCCATCACCGTGTCCTGGGAGGCGGACCCCAACTTCATGGGTGCCTTCAAGGCCAACCTGCCCGGGCACTACCGCTACCAGCAGCGGCTGTTCACGCACTTCAAGCAGGACAGGCTTCCGGAGTCCCAGCGCGGCATCTTCCTGGCCGGCGACGACGTCTCCTTCACCGCCGGCTGGGCGGAAGGTGCGGTCACCACGGGGCTGAACGCAGTATGGGGCGTCGTGAAGCACCTGGGCGGATCAGCCGCGCCGGGCAACCCCGGCCCGGGCGACCTGCTGGACGAGTTCGGCCCGGTCAGCCTGGACTAACTGTGCATATCGCGGTGCTTCGCCGCGAGCTCCACGTACCGGGTGGCGTTGGCGCGGACGCCGTCGAACTCTTCATCTGTGAGTTCGCGGCGCACCTTGGCGGGCACGCCCGCCACCAGTGACCTGGGCGGAACCACCGTTCCTTCGAGCACCACGGCGCCGGCCGCCACCAACGAGCCGGCGCCGATCACCGCGCCGTTCAGGACCGTGGCGCCCATGCCGATCAGGCAGTCGTCCTCCACAGTGCAGCCGTGCACGACGGTGGCGTGCCCCACGCTGACCCGCTCGCCCACCGTGCAGGGGAAACCGGGGTCGGCGTGCAGCACCACGTTGTCCTGCAGGTTGCTGCCGGCACCCACGGTGATGGCCGCGGTGTCGGCGCGGACAGAGACACCGTAAAAGGCGCTGGAGTCCGGGCCCAAGGTGGCGTTGCCGATGATCGACGCGGACGGGGCGACGAAAGCTGAGTCGTGGACAGCCGGGGAGTTTCCGGCGAAAGGGTACAGAGGGGCCATGGGTTCACCCTAAGCCACCCCTGCACCCAACTGAGTAGCAGTAGATGCCGTTTTGGGGCCCCAAAACGGCATCTACTGCTACTTAGTTGAAGACCACTGTCCGGTTGCCGTCCAGGAGCACCCGGTGCTCGGCGTGCCACTGCACGGCCTGGACCAGGGTGCGGCCCTCGACGTCGCGGCCCATCTGCACGAACTGCTCAGGGGTGCGGGCGTGGTCCACCCGGATGACTTCCTGCTCGATGATGGGGCCCTCATCCAGGGCGGCCGTCACGTAGTGTGCCGTGGCACCGATGAGCTTGACGCCACGGGCGTGGGCCTGGTGGTACGGCTTGGCACCCTTGAAGGACGGCAGGAACGAGTGGTGGATGTTGATGGCCTTGCCGGTCAGCTCGGTGCAGAGTTCGTCGGAGAGGATCTGCATGTAGCGGGCCAGGACGGTCAGCTGGATGTCGTGCTCGGCGATGATGGCCCGCAGCTTGTCCTCCGCCTGGACCTTGGTGTCCCTGGTTACCGGGATGTAGTGGAACGGGATGCCGTAGAACTCGGCCAGCCCGGCGAGGTCCTGGTGGTTGGACACGATGGCGGGAATGTTGATCGGAAGGGTGCCGGAGCGCTGCTGGAACAGCAGGTCGTTCAGGCAGTGGGCCGAGGTGCTGGCCATGACCAGGGTGCGGACCTTGTCGCCGACAGTATTAAGGTTCCACTGCATGGAGAAGGCCTCCGCCACCGGCTCCAGCGCCGCACGAAGTTCGGACTTGGCCGCTGCCGTGGTCACTTCGACCCGCATGAAGAAGTTTCCGGTTGAAGGGCTGCCGTACTGCTGCGAATCCATGATGTTGCACCCTGCCACCAGCAGTGCTCCCGTCACCGCGTGGACGATTCCGGGACGGTCCGGGCAGGACAGGGTGACAACGTACGCTTGGTTCAGCTGCTCTTCATTCACGCGTAATAGCCTACCCGCGCTGCGGGCGCCGGTTTTGGTAGGCTGGAATGGTCGCAACTGGCGTTGGGTGGCTAACCACCAGGGAGCGGCAATCACGAAGACCACGGATCGTACGCCTGGGCCGAGGGTCATGTCTTGCCGGAATTGGGGCTGCACCTGCGCCAGCAGATCAGAGCCCTGCCCGCTCTTTCACGTCTCGTCACATGGGGGTGTGAAGTTGCGTAAGCCGGTAGCCTGACCTAAGCAGTGCCCGTATCCCTAGCCAGGAGTTCCTCGTGACTACTACAGCCACCTCAACAACCGCCGTCAGCAACCAGCCGCTGGCTGAGCTTGACCCCGAAATCGCCGCAGTCCTGGACCAGGAGCTCGGCCGCCAGCGCGGCACGCTGGAAATGATCGCCTCCGAGAACTTTGCACCCCGCGCCGTGATGGAAGCCCAGGGCTCGGTCCTCACCAACAAGTACGCCGAGGGCTATCCGGGCCGCCGCTACTACGGCGGCTGCGAATATGTTGACGTTGCCGAGCAGTTGGCCATCGACAGGGTCAAGGCCCTTTTCGGCGCCGAGTACGCCAACGTCCAGCCGCACTCGGGCGCACAGGCCAACGCTGCCGCGCTTTCCGCCATGATCACCCCGGGCGACAAGATCCTGGGCCTGTCCCTGGCCCACGGCGGGCACCTCACCCACGGCATGAAGCTGAACTTCTCGGGCAAGCTGTACCAGGTTGCCGCGTACCAGGTCGAGGAAGACAACTTCCGCATCGACATGGACAAGCTCCGCGAGCAGGCCATTGCCGAGAAGCCGCAGGTGATCATCGCCGGCTGGTCCGCCTACCCGCGCCACCTGGACTTCGCGGCCTTCCGCTCCATCGCCGATGAAGTGGGCGCGCTGCTCTGGACCGACATGGCACACTTCGCCGGACTGGTGGCCGCCGGACTGCACCCGAGCCCGGTGCCGCACTCCGACGTCGTCACCTCCACCGTGCACAAGACCCTGGCTGGTCCCCGCTCGGGTGTGATCCTGGCCAAGGAGCAGTGGGCCAAGAAGCTGAACTCCAACGTCTTCCCGGGCCAGCAGGGCGGGCCGCTGATGCACGTCATCGCCGCCAAGGCCGTGGCCTTCAAGATCGCCGGCACCCAGGAATTCAAGGAGCGCCAGGAGCGCGTCCTCGAAGGTGCCCGGATCATCGCCGACCGCCTCAACCAGGCCGACGTATCAGAAGCCGGCGTCTCCG
Source organism: Arthrobacter sp. SLBN-122 (assembly GCF_006715165.1). Classification (NCBI taxonomy): domain Bacteria; kingdom Bacillati; phylum Actinomycetota; class Actinomycetes; order Micrococcales; family Micrococcaceae; genus Arthrobacter; species Arthrobacter sp. SLBN-122. The sequence continues at coordinate 3,194,491 of NZ_VFMS01000001.1, forward strand.
TCCTCACGGGCGGCACGGACGTCCATCTGGTGCTCGTGGACCTGCGGAACTCGCAGCTGGACGGCCAGCAGGCAGAAGACCTGCTGCACTCGGTGGGCATCACGGTGAACCGCAACGCCGTTCCGTTCGACCCCCGCCCGCCGATGGTCACCTCCGGCCTGCGCATCGGCACCCCGGCCCTGGCCACCCGCGGTTTCGGTGCTGCCGAATTCACCGAGGTTGCCGAGATCATCGCCACCGCCCTCAAGGCCGGCAACAGCACCGACGTCGAGGCCCTGCAGGCACGCGTGGACAAGCTGGCAGCCGACTTCCCGCTCTACCCGCAGCACGAGCAGTGGTGATCCCATGACTGAAACCACCACCGCACAGATCCTTGACGGCAAGGCTACCGCCGCCGCCATCAAGGCGGAGCTGACCGAACGCGTCGCTGCACTCAAGGCCCGGGGCGTCACTCCCGGCATCGCCACCGTACTGGTGGGCGCGGACCCTGCCTCGCAGCTGTACGTTTCCATGAAGCACAAGCAGTCTGAGCAGATCGGGATGAACTCCATCCAGCGCGAGCTCCCGGCTGATGCCACCCAGGAGCAGGTGGATGCCCTCATTGACGAACTCAATGCAGACCCGGCCTGCCACGGCTACATCGTCCAGTTGCCGCTGCCCAAGCACCTGGACCAGGACGCCATCCTGGAGCGCATCGATCCCGCGAAGGATGCCGACGGCCTGCACCCTACCAACCTTGGCCGGCTCGTGTTGAACGTCAACAACAAGATCGACACTCCGCTGCCGTGCACGCCCCGAGGAGTCATCGAGCTCCTGGAGCGCAACGGCTACAGCCTGGCGGGCAAGCACGTCGTGGTGGTGGGGCGCGGCGTCACCATCGGCCGCTCGATCGGCCTGCTGCTCACGCGGCGGGACGTGAACGCCACCGTGACCCTGACGCACACCGGCACGAAGAACCTGTCGGAGCTGCTGCGGCAGGCGGACGTCATCGTGGGCGCGGCCGGTGTGAAGCACATCGTCAAGGCCTCGGACGTGAAGCCGGGCGCGGCGCTGCTGGATGTCGGGGTTACCCGAGAGACTGATCCGGAGACGGGCAAGAGCCGCGTCTACGGCGACATCGATCCCGCCGCCGCCGACGTCGCCGGCTGGATTTCGCCGAACCCCGGCGGCGTAGGTCCCATGACCGTGGCGCTGCTGATGACCAACGTCGTGGAGGCCGCGGAACGCGCGGCAGCCCACGCGGGCTAGTCCCGGTATTTAGCGCCCGACGGCGGTACGGCACCTTTCGCATGGAAGGCGCCGTGCCGCCGTCGTGCGGTTAAAAAGGAATCTGCAAGCACACTTCCAGATGCGCCGCGCCTCCATTAGTCTGCACAAGTGCACAACCACGCCCTGACGCCCTCCGGCACGCTGACCGGGGGCCCGCAGTCCGGCACCGTCATCTCCGCCCGGAACCTGACCAAGACCTATGGTGACGCGGCGGCTGTGGACGGCATCTCCTTTACCGTGCCCGCGGGGGAATCCTTCGGACTGCTGGGGCCCAACGGAGCGGGCAAGTCCACCACCATGAAGATGATCGGCGGCGTGACCCGCCGGACCGCTGGACAGCTCAGCATCATGGGCCTGGACCCGGACACCCACGGGCCCGAGGTGCGCGCCCACCTGGGCGTGGTGCCGCAGCAGGACAACCTGGATGAGGAGCTGCGCGTCCGCGACAACCTGCTGGTCTACGGCCGCTACTTCGGCCTGCCCATGAGCTACCTCAAGCCGAAGGCTGACGAACTGCTGGACTTCGCCCAGCTGACGGACAAGGCCAGGTCCAAAGTGGACGCGCTCTCCGGCGGCATGAAGCGCCGGCTCACCATCGCCCGCTCCCTGATCAACGAGCCGCGGATCCTGCTCCTTGACGAGCCCACCACCGGACTGGATCCGCAGGCCAGGCACATCCTGTGGGACCGGCTGTTCCGGCTCAAGGAGCAGGGCGTCACCCTGATCCTCACCACCCACTACATGGATGAGGCCGAGCAGCTCTGCGACCGGCTGATCGTGGTGGACAAGGGCCGGATCATGGCGGAGGGCTCACCCGCGCAGCTGATCCGCCAGCACTCCACCCGGGAGGTGGTGGAACTGCGCTTCGGTTCGGAACGGAACGCCACCATCGGGGCGCAGCTGGAAGGGATCGGGGAGCGTCTGGAGGTGCTGCCGGACCGGGTGCTCGTCTACGCGCACGACGGCGAGTCAGCCCTTGAGCAGGTAGCGGCCCGCGGCCTGAGGCCGCTGACATCACTGGTGCGCAGGTCGTCGCTGGAGGACGTGTTCCTTCGGCTCACCGGCAGGAGCCTCGTTGACTGAGGACACGTTGGCGGGCGCGGGCCGCCGTGCCCACAGCCCTGCCGTCGCGGCTGCGAAGGCGCGGCGCTGGGGCGCCTTCTACTATGCCGAGCAGGTGCTGCGGGTGATGAAGGGCTACACCTGGTCCATCCTCATGTACAGCGTGGGACAGCCGGTGGCCTACCTCTTCGCCATGGGGGTTGGCCTGGCCACCCTGGTGGATACCGGCAACTCGGCGTTCAGCGGGGTGTCCTACCTGGTCTTCATCGCCCCTGCGCTGCTCGTGTCGGCCGCCGTGATGACTGCAGCCAACGAGTTCACGTTTCCGGTGATGGCCGGATTCAAGTGGCGCCGGACGTACTTCGGGCCGCACGCCTCGCCGCTCACCCCGGGACAGATCGCCGCCGGGCACATCATGGCCGTGACGCTGCGCCTGGTCCTGCAGTCAGCCCTATACTTTGCCGCGGTGGCACTGTTTGGGGCCTCGCCCTCAGGCTGGGGCTGGGCCGGGATCCTGGTGGCCACCCTGACGGGACTGGCCTTCGGGCTGCCCCTGATGGCGTACTCCGCCTCGATCACGGAGGACAAGGGCCAGTTCGCGCTGGTGATGCGGTTCATCGTGATGCCGCTCTTCCTGTTTTCCGGGACCTTCTTTCCGCTGGACAACCTGCCGCCGGCTGTCCGCTGGGTGGGGTGGGTCTCGCCCATCTGGCATGGCACGGAACTGGGCCGGGTGCTCGGCTTCGGATACGGGGAACCGCCGCTCCTCACGGTCCTGCACGTTGCCGTCCTGGCGGCGATGGCAGCCATTGGCTGGGTCCTGACCCGGCGCCGCTTTGCCCTGAGGATGGGCCAGTGACCGCCGCCACCGAGCAGGCCCGCAGCCGCACCTTCGGGCCCCTGTATTCGCACAATGCCAGGGCGGTCATTGCCCGCGGCTTCATGGCCACAAGGAGCAGCAACTGGCTGGTGATGGTGTCCGGGTTCTTCGAACCGGTCCTGTTCCTCATTTCCATGGGCGTGGGACTGGGCGGCATCGTGGGGGACGTCCAGGGGCCTGACGGCACCACCATCAGCTATGCGGCCTACATTGCCCCGGCACTGCTGGCCGTCTCCGCGATGAACGGCGCAGTCTACGACTCCACGTGGAATGTTTTCTTCAAGATGAACTTCGCCAAGCTGTACCAGGGGATGCTGTACACGTCGCTGGGACCGCTGGATGTGGCGTTGGGCGAGATCTTCCTGGCCCTGCTGCGGGGGATGCTCTATGCCACCGGCTTCACGGCCGTCATGGGAGTGATGGGACTGATCACCACGCCCTGGGCGGTGCTGATGATTCCTGCATCGGTGTTGATCGCCTTTGGGTTCGCCAGCCTGGGCATGGGCATCACCAGTTTCCTCAAGACCTTCCAGCAGATGGACTGGATCAACTTCATCCTGCTGCCCATGTTCCTCTTCAGCGCCACGTTCTACCCGCTCAGCGTCTACCCGCAGCCCATCCAGTGGTTCATCCAGGCCATGCCGCTCTGGCACGGCGTTGAACTACTGCGGCAGATCAGCGTGGGCAGTTTTACGGCAGCCACCCCGGTTCATGTTGGCTACTACCTGGTGATGACCGCCGCCGGCATGCTGCTGACCACCCTGCGCCTGCGAAGCCTGTTCCTGAAGTAGCCCTGTTCGCCGGGGGTGGAAGGCGGCGGGAGCACAGCCCGCCGTTTGAGACAATAGCTGCATGCGAACTTTGGGCAGCTCCTCGTCATCCGCCAAACCCGTCCGGGGCGGCTTTTCGATGTTCCGGATCAGCGGGCCGGGCCTGATGGTCCTGGTGACGGCGTTCATCGTCGCCGTCATCTTCGCCGCAAACCAGAACGACGTCGTGGGCTGGGTCGTCGCAATCATCGCCACCTTCTGGCTGGCGCTGGCTGCGTTCGTGGTCTTCAGCATCCAGCGTGCAGCCAAGAAGGCGGGCGCCAAGCTGTCCGAGGCCCAGAGCGCCTTTAACACGGCAACGGGCCGGGCGCCGGCGCGCCAGTCCGCCGACCACGGCGGCACCCGGGTGGTGTACGAGCGTTCCGGGGCTGACGAGGTGCGGGACCTGAAGCTGGACCACTCCTTCAAGATCGTCCAGGTGCAGATCCGTGTGGTGGAGGAGGAGCGCGCCAAGGGCGCCGCCGCCAACCAGGACACCATCAACCGGGCCCTTGAGACCATTGAGATCACAGCCACCAATGCCAGGGACATGATCAAGTCCTCCGGCGGCAGCGGGGAGCCGGTGACTGGAACCATCATCGACTAGAGTGGAGCGGGTGAGCTCGGCATTGAAGAAGGACCACCTTCGCATCGCATCCGTTAACGTAAACGGCCTCCGGGCTGCCTACAAGAACGGTATGGCGGCCTGGCTGGAGCCGCGCGAAGTGGACATCCTCTGCCTGCAGGAAGTCCGCGCCCCTGATGCCATCGTCCGGCAGCTGCTGGGGGAGGGCTGGCATATCCTGCACGCCGAGGCCGAAGCGAAAGGCCGTGCCGGCGTCGCCATAGCCTCCCGGGAAGAGCCGCTGGAAACCAGGAACGGCATCGGGGACGACTACTTCGCCACCGCCGGGCGCTGGGTCGAAGCAGATTTCCGAGTCCGCGATACCGCAGGGAACCCTGTGCAGCTCACCGTTGCCAGTGCCTACGTGCATTCCGGTGCAGTGGGGACTCCCAAGCAGGACGACAAGTTCCGATTCCTGGACGTCATGAGTACCCGCCTGCCGGAGCTGACCAAGCACAGCGACCATGCCCTGGTAGTGGGGGACCTGAATGTCGCCCACACACCCCGGGACATCAGGAACTCCAAGGGCAACCTCAAGAAGGCCGGGCACCTGCCGGAGGAACGTTCCTACTTCGACCGGTTCTTTGGCGAGGAGATTGGCTGGCACGACGTCCACCGGACCCTGGCGGGCGATATCGACGGGCCGTACACGTGGTGGTCCTGGCGCGGAAAGGCATTCGACAATGACACCGGCTGGCGCATCGACTACCACCTGGCCACTCCCGAACTGGCCGCATCCGCCATTTCGGCGGTCGTGGACCGTGCAGCCACCTGGGACACCCGCTTCTCCGATCACGCCCCGCTGGTAGTGGACTACCAGCTCTAAGCCCGAAAGTTTTTCCATGACCAGCCAGACTTCCCCCACTGCCAAGAAGCGCATTCTTTCCGGCGCCAAGCCCACTGCCGACTCCCTGCACCTGGGCAACTACATCGGTGCCGTGCGCAACTGGGTGGACATGCAGGCCGAGTACGACGCCGTCTTCTTCATTCCGGACCTGCATGCCATCACGGTGGACTTCGACCCTGCCGAACTGGCCAAGCGGACCCGCATCGTGGCTGCGCAGTACATTGCGGCCGGTATCGACCCGGACAAAAGCATCTTTTTCGTCCAGTCCCATGTCCCCGAGCACGCGCAGCTCGCCTGGGCGCTGAACTGCATCACCGGGTTTGGTGAGGCCTCCCGGATGACCCAGTTCAAGGACAAGACCCAGAAGTCCGGCGCGGATTCCGCCACGCTGGGTCTTTTCGCCTATCCCACGCTCATGGCCGCGGACATCCTCCTCTACCAGAGTGACCTCGTGCCTGTTGGCGAGGACCAGCGGCAGCACCTGGAGCTCACGCGGAACCTGGCGCAGCGGTTCAACACCAGGTTTGGCCAGACGTTCACGGTTCCCGAGGCCACGATCGTGAAGGAAAGCGCCAAGATCTACGACCTCCAGAATCCCAGCGCCAAGATGTCCAAGACGGGGGAGTCCCCCAACGGCGCCATCCAGCTGCTGGAGGATCCCAAGATCGCGGCCAAGCGCATTAAGTCGGCAGTGACCGACGCCGGCACGGACATCCGCTTCGACCCCGAGGAAAAGCCCGGGGTGTCCAACCTGCTGACCATCTACTCGTCGCTCACCGGCAAGTCGGTGGCGGAGCTTGAAGCCGAGTACCAGGGCAAGATGTACGGCCACCTCAAGGTTGACCTCGCCGAAGTGGTGGTGGACTTCGTTACCCCGCTCCGCAACCGGACCAACGAGCTGATGGCCGATCCCGCCGAGCTTGACCGGCTGCTGGCCCTGGGCGCGGAACGGGCACGCGAGATTGCCTCCGTCACCCTTGGCCAGGTGTACCAGCGGATGGGCTTCCTTCCGTCCCTCAGCCTCGCAGGGGTCCGCTAGCGCCATGTCTTCGCGAAACGTCACCGCCAGGGGAGGGGCCTGCTCTGCCGGCCAGGTGGAACGGATCCTGGCCGACAGCTTCGATGACAAATCGGACCGGCGCGCGGCCACGGACCATGACATGGCGGGCAGCGAAGAAATCAGCGTTGGCGTCATCCTTGGCTTTCCAGCCGAAATCGCCGGGGAACTGCAGCGCTGGCGGGCATCCTTTGGCGACCCCCTGGCAGACGTTGTACCGGCGCACATCACTCTGGTCACCACCACCCCCACCCAGGACTGGGAAGCAACCCGCCGCCACGTCCGTGAAGTTGCCCGCTGCCAGAGTCCCTTTATGGTGACCATCTCCGGGACCGGAACCTTCCGGCCCGTCTCTCCGGTGGTCTTCATTAACGTGGAGGACGGGTTCGATGAGTGCGTGGACCTGCACCGCAAGCTCCAGCAGGGCCCGCTCCACCGCGAACTGCCCTTTGCCTACCACCCGCACGTCACCATCGCCCATGACGTCGCCCCGGAAAGCCTTGATGAGGCCGAAACGGTGCTGAAGAACTACAGAGCGACCTTCCCCGTGGTTAGCATGGGACTCTATGAGCATGATGCCGACGGCATCTGGCAGCTACGGGAAGAGCTGGACTTTGGGACCGAAACTGACAACCACGCCCGCGCCCGCTTCACGGACGCTGCCGCGGACTCCGCAACCGAAGACGGCTGACCAGCAGCCGCTGCCTACCGAGCACGCCCAGCTGAAGCTGGCGGTCATCCAGAAAAGGATGGAATGGGGCAAAATCAGGAGATCCGGGGGCGGGCTGTTGCCGAGTCTGATGGCAACGATCCAGTGGCTGCAGGCCAAGCTCAACACCCTGCGTCCCATGCGGGCGTTCCAGCACTACAACCTCCAGCACGGTCCCTTGCTGAGCGCCGGCATTGGGTTCCGGATGTTCTTCTCCATCACAGGCCTCCTGACTACCGGCTTCTCGGTTGCCGGGCTTGTCCTCAGGAGCCAGCCGGCCCTGCTGGACACCATTATTACCACGGTGGCGCAAAGTGCCCCGGGGCTCCTCAAGGTAGGTAACGGGGAAGGACTGGTGGACCCGAAAGACCTCCTGAACCCGGACGGCCTCGGCTGGACCGCGGTGATTGCTGGCGTGGTCACCGTCATCACGTCGCTGGGCTGGATCAACGGCATCAGGGACGGCCTGCGCGGCGTGCTGCAGATGCCTCCGCTCGTGGTTAATCCCATCCTGATGAAGCTGCGCGACGCCGGAACCCTCCTGCTGCTGGGCGTGGCCCTGGTAATCAGCGCCGGAGCTTCACTGGTGTTCGGGACGCTTGCCGGGTGGGTAGCGGACTTCCTGAACCTCACCGATGCCGTAGCCGGCCCCCTGACGACATCGGTCAAAATAGGTGTTCCGCTGGTTCTGAACTGGGCTACGGCGCTGATCATGTTCCGGCTGGCCGCCGGGCTCAAGCTGTCCCGCCGGGCCCTGATCGAAGGCACTGTCCTGTCCGCCGTGGGCACCACCGTCCTGCAGATCTTCAGCACCGAACTCCTTGGCGGTGCCAGCCGCAACCCCATCCTGGCGCCGTTTGCCATCATCATCGGCCTGCTTATCTGGTTCAACCTGGTCAGCCAGGTCTACCTTGTCTCTGCGGGTTGGGCAGCCGTCCGCGAGGCGGACCTGGAATCGGACACCGGCCCCCGCAAGACCATCCTCGGAGCCCGGCGGACCACACCGCAGACCTGAGGCGCAGGAGAGCGGTAGGATCCCACTACTCCTGACAGTTAAGGAGCCCGCACCAGGCCCTCCCACGCTACTGTCCAGTCGGACGGAAAGCCTGGTGCATGCCGGTCCGGGCCGTTGTCCCAACCTGCAGCCATCAGGGCGACGGCGGCGAGAAGGCCGCCATTACCGGGAAGGTACAGCGGCAGGGAGTCCGTCTGCCGGTTGTGCCCGTTGACCAGGACGGTGTTCTTGGGTGCTTCCTGCAGGAGTGCGTCCACAGCCGTTTCAGGTTCGCCCAGCCGGGCGGCGGTCATGGCCATGACCGGATAGTCCCAGCCCCAGGTGCTGTCCCAGTCCCAGTCAGCAAGGACGTCGGCGAGGGTGGCCCGCATGACGCCTTCGTCGATCAGGTCCGTCAGCGGGAGGACGCCAAGTGCGCAGAGCATCGAGGGGTGGTCTGTCCTGATGGTGAATGGTTCCACATCCATGGCCGCGTACACGCCATTGATCACGCGCGGAGGCACCAGTGCGTCGGCCACCGCCAACCATGATTCGACGGGTTCCAGGCCCAGCCGCCCGCGCCATGCCGCGGCAATCCGGAGGCCCCACTGCCAGTAGGCCAGTTCGAATGTCGGGTTGGTGACGGTGCTACGGAGCGGCCCATAGCTCTCCTGCGCGGGAATGAGCGGCGGCCCCAGTTCGAACCCCCGCGCAGTGGGGTGGGCGAAACTGGCCATGAAAGCAGCGGATTCGAAGACGATCTCGGCGAATTCCTCGAGTACCGCCGGGCTGGGGTTGGCCCGGTAGACCAGTTCCGCCAAGTGGATGGGATGCGGCTGCTGCCAAATCAGGAAGGTTCCGATTGGGCTGGGGCTCTCCCTGCCATCCGGTCCTACCTGCTTTGGCCAACGGACGCCGTCGAACCCCTGCGTCCTGGCCGTCTGCCGGGAACTTTCCAGCACCGTTGAATACCAGCGGAGGGAGGCCAGGAGGAGTTCCGGCCGGTTCCAGTGCGCAAAGTGGGCAGCATGCCACCAGTGCATCTCCAGGTGGAAGCGGCCCCGCCAGGAGTTGCATACGAGACCGGTTTCCTGCGGGGGCAGCGACCCCGAACAATTGACCGCCGTGAGGTATTGGGACAGCACGATGCGGCGCTCCAGCTCGCTGGCACGGGGATCGTCCGTTGCAGCAAGTTCAATCGCGCCGCCGGAGGACCAGAATTCCGGCCAATACGCCGCGGACGCTGAAGCCACGCTGTCCGCCGGTGAAAGCACGACGCCGCTACCCCCTGGGCCGGGCCTGCTTCCCTTGGCTGGCCCGGCAGTCAACCTGTTGTTCCCCCGTGGAATGCAGTCACCGTCCTCGCCGGAGCTGAAAGCAACGGAGAAGTCCAACACTCCCTCCCCCGGCCGGTCCGGAGTACCGGGTACGATCCGCAGACGGTGTTGTTCCGTCTGGATCACCGTAAAGTCCTGCCCAGTGATCTTCACCTGATAGCGGGAGTTGTCCAACTCCCGGCTGGCGGTCCACATCCTGGCGTCACCGCGGTTTTCTGCGGTCACCGTTTCAGTGAGTGAAGTTGTGTGGGCATCCGGGCTGTTCCAGTCGGCGGCGTCGTGCCAGGCCTCAGAGCCATAGGGAAAGCCGACGCCGACCACCAGGCCGGAGCCAAGAGCGGGCGACTCCACGCGGAAGCCAAGTTCGTCCCGGTCCGGGTGGCATGCAGTCGTGACTCTTACCGGCTGGCCTGCCACTGTGAAGTGACTGGTCACCACCCCAGTCCACAGATCCAGGGTTTGTTCAGTGTCCGTCACCTCAGCCCCGGTGATGGCGCGCTCTGAACCGTCCTCCACCCAGCGCAGCCCAATCCGTCCCAGATCCAGTCGATGGGCGTTCGCGCGGAGCCAGGTTTCAGCTGCTGAGGTATCGGTCTCGCGGTCGTTGACGATATCGCCCACCATGTCCACGTAGGGCACCGGACCCCGGGGTGAATCATAGAGAAGTGTCGAGTCGTCCAGGTGGTAAGTGTGTGGAGCGGGCACAGAGTGCCATCCCCATTGGGCCTGGGTGCCCAGCAAAGTGCCCGGCGGCAGGTCGCCGCGGGCGCCCAGCGGGTACTCTTCGGGGAGGCTCTGAAGGCCGGTGAGGTCCATGGTGAAAGCGAACTCGCCGTTGCCCACCGATACCGGGCTTCGCGGATCGAGGTGCTGCTGCCGGACGTTGTGCCGCCGCACGAGTTTCCTGCGGTCAATGCCGGCGTGGGATGCCGAACTGTCGCTGGTGTTCTGGCTGTGCACTCTGCACGCCCTCCTGTTGCTGGGTGCTTTGAGGCTGGGAAATCGATGTGAATACTTCGCGCGGCATGACCACGGGGACGCGCGGACAACGAGCGCAGAAACCGGTTTCCGAGCCGTTTCAATAGTTGTGGTGACTTTCGATGATGTCAACCCCACGTCTGGCGTGAGCCCTCCCGCGGGTCTGCCGACACCGGCGACAACCGGACGGATGGCTGCGCTGGGCAACCTTCGCTCCACGGCGAATAGTTCAGAGCCGAAACTATTGACCCGCCGATACGGCTTTGATACGTTTCAGGAACCGTTTTCCAGACCACCTTCTGATTGAGGAAGAAGCCTGCCCAATGACGCGTCAAGGTATCCGAGGCATTCGTAAATCCATCGCTGTCCTATCGGCCGCGGCCCTGCTGGCCAGCACCGCCGCCTGCTCGAGTCCCTCCTCCAATAAGGCCGAGGACGGGCCGGTTGAAATCCGTTTTTCCTGGTGGGGCAACGCGGGCCGCGCGGACCTGACCAACAAGGCGATCGCGGAATTCGAAGCGGCGAACCCCAACGTTAAGGTTAAACCGGAATACGGCGATATCAGCGGCTACTTCGATAAGCTCGCCACCCAGATGGCCGCCAACGATGCTCCGGACGTCATCACCATGGGCGGCGCCTATCCAGCCGAGTATGCCAACCGCGGGGCCTTGCTGGACCTGTCGAAGGTGGAGGGTTCGCTCGACCTGTCCAGGATTGACCAAGGGGCGCGGGAGAACGGGCAGATCAAGGGCAAACAGTACGGCGTCTCCACCGGAGCCAACGCGCTGGCCATAGTGGTCAATCCGGCCGTCTTCGCTGCAGCCGGCGTTCCCCTTCCGGATGACAGCAACTGGAGCTGGGACGACTTTGCCAGGATCGCAAGTGAGATCACCACCAAGAGCCCGAAGGGCACGTATGGAACGGCGACCGTCCTCACCCATGACTCCCTGGACGCCTTTGCCCGCCAGCGCGGGGAATCCCTCTACACGCAGGACGGCCAACTGGGATTGGGCAAGCAGACGGTACAGGACTACTTTGATTACTCGCTGAAGTTAAGTGATTCGGGTGCAGCTCCGAGTGCCTCGGAAACGGTGGAGAAGCTCAACGTCAGCACGGAGCAGACACTTATGGGCATGGGGAAGGCCGGGATGATGCTCACGTGGAGCAATTCACTGACCGCCCTCAGCAAGGCCTCGGGCGCGGACCTGAGGCTGCTCAAGCTTCCCGGCGAAAAGCCCACCCCGGGAATCTGGCTTCAGTCCTCGCAGTTCTACACCATCTCCGCGCGCAGCAAGCACACCGACGCCGCCGCAAAGCTGGTGAACTTCCTGGTCAACAACCAGGCCGCGGCCAAGATCATCCAGAGCGACAGGGGCATTCCCGGTAACACTGAAATGCGGGCAGCCATTCAGGACCTGCTCACACCCCAGGGCAAGGTGGAAGCGGAATACATCGACCAGATCGGCAAGATGGACTTCGCCCCCACGTACATTGGTCCCACCGGATCAACCGCTGTTTCGGAGATCACTGCGCGGATCAATACCGACGTCTTGTTCAAGCGGCTCACACCCGAGAAGGCGGCGGAGCAATGGATCAGCGAGAGCAAAGCGGCCATCGGCAAGTAGGTACCGGCACCAGGCGCGGCCACTGACGGCAGGTCCGGGTCAGGCGGGTGCTGCGTCGAGGTACTGGTCCGCCCAGGCGGCGATGATCCGCGCCGCCCGGGCCGCTTGCCCCCTGCCGGTCAGGAGATGGTCACTTCCCTCAAGGGAGACGAAGTTCCGCGGATGCCTGGCCGTCTGGAAGATGGTGCTGGCATTCTCGATCCCCACGGTGTTGTCGGTGGGAGAGTGCAGCACCATCAACGGCTTGTGCAGCTGTTTGATGCAGTCCGTCAGGTCCGCGTTCTCCAGGTCCTCCACGAAGTGCCGGCGGATCTCCACCCGTTTGCCGCCCAGGTCTACTTCAGCGCTGCCCTCGCTCAGGATCCTGTCCAGTGCCGCATCGAAGACGTGGGCCACGTGCTTGGGGGAGAAGGGCGCTCCGACGGTGGCAACGGCATCCAGCTCAGGAATCTCCCGCGCGGCGGCAAGGACCGCCGCACCGCCGAACGAGTGGCCCACCAGCAGGGAAATTTCCTTTCCCTGGCTGCGCATGAACTCCGCAGCCTTCACTGTGTCCGCCACCTTGTGGCTGAACGAGCCTGATGACCATTCTCCGGCCGAGCCGCCCAGGCCCAGGTTGTCGAAGCGCAGCATGCCGATGCCGCTGTCCGCCAGCGCCTTGCACATCCGGGACGCGGAGGGGCTGTCCTTGCCCAGTGTGAAACCGTGCGAGAAGACGCCCCAGCCTTTGACGGGACCCTCGGGGACGTCAATGATGCCGGACAGCGTCTCGCCGGTGGAACCGGTGAATGACACTTTTTCGGAGCGGGACAAGGAGGACCCCTTTCTAGGTACAGCTTGCTCCATCACTTTTGGTTCCCAAAGCGGACGTTTAGGGACCAAAACTGATGGAGCATCCGGCTGGGTTAGCGCTGAAACGACGACGGCGCCGCCACCACACGTGGTGAGCGACGCCGTCGGCCGTTATATATCTATTGGTGAACGTGCCTAGATCTTGCGGGCCAGGATGGCCTGCTTGACCTCCGCGATGGCCTGCGTGACCTGGATGCCGCGGGGGCATGCCTCGGAGCAGTTGAAGGTGGTGCGGCAGCGCCACACGCCTTCCTTGTCGTTCAGGATCTCCAGGCGCATGTCACCGGCATCATCACGCGAGTCGAAGATAAAGCGGTGCGCATTGACGATTGCGGCGGGGCCGAAGTACTGCCCGTCCGTCCAGAACACGGGGCAGGAGGACGTGCACGCGGCGCACAGGATGCACTTGGTGGTGTCGTCAAAACGCTCACGGTCCTCAGCGGACTGCAGGCGTTCCCGGGTGGGCTCGTGGCCCTTGTTGATCAGGAAGGGCATGACCTCGCGGTACGACTGGAAGAAGGGCTCCATGTCCACGATGAGGTCCTTCTCCACCGGCAGGCCCTTGATGGGTTCCACCGTGATGGGCTTGGACGTGTCCAGGTCCTTCAGCAGGGTCTTGCAGGCAAGGCGGTTGCGGCCGTTGATGCGCATGGCGTCCGAGCCGCACACACCGTGGGCGCAGGAGCGCCGGAAGGACAGCGTGCCGTCCGTCTCCCACTTGACCTTGTGCAGGGCATCCAGGACGCGGTCCGTGCCATACATGGTCAGGTGGAAGTCATCCCAGGTGGCTTCTTCGGAAACCTCCGGGTTGTACCGGCGGACCCGCAGGTGGACGTCGAACGTGGGGATTTCCCCGCCCCCGCCAACGCCGGCAGGAAGTTCAACCTTTGAGGCTGGCTCAGCGATTTCAGCGGTCATCTTAGTACTTCCTCACCATCGGCTCGTAGCGGGTAAAGACAACCGGCTTGGTGGCGAGGCGGATGCCGGCGATTGATTCCGCCGACCCGTCAGCCGGTGCATGGTCATCCTTGTACGCCATGGAGTGCTTCATGAATTTCTCGTCGTCACGCTCGGGGAAGTCCTCGCGGAAGTGTCCGCCACGGGATTCCTCACGGTGCAGGGCGGCCACGGTCATGACCTTGGCCAGTTCCAGCAGGAAGCCGAGCTCAACGGCCTCAAGCAGGTCCAGGTTGAAGCGCTTGCCCTTGTCCTGGACGTTGATGCGCTTGTACCGCTCCTCGAAGGAGGCGATGTCCCGCAGCACCTGGTTCAGGGTGTCCGCCGTGCGGAACACCTGCATGTTGGCGTCCATGGTGTCCTGCAGTTCCTTGCGGATCTGCGCCACCTTTTCGTCGCCGGTGCCGTTGCGGGCAATGTCCAGCAGCTCGGTGGTGTAGGCCAGCGGGTTCTCCGGCAGCTCCACGAACTGGGCGGTCTTGGCGTATTCCGCGGCGGCGATACCTGCCCGCTTGCCGAACACGTTGATGTCCAGCAGGGAGTTGGTGCCAAGGCGGTTGGACCCGTGCACCGACACGCAGGCCACTTCGCCGGCTGCGTAAAGACCGGGGACCACGGTGTCGTTGTCCTGGAGCACCTCGGTGGTGATGTTCGTCGGGATGCCGCCCATGGCGTAGTGGGCCGTGGGGAACACCGGAACGGGCTCCGTGTAGGGCTCAACGCCCAGGTAGGTGCGGGCGAACTCGGTGATGTCCGGCAGCTTCGCATCGATGTGCGCCGGCTCCAGGTGGGTCAGGTCAAGGAGGACGTAGTCCTTGTTCGGACCGCAGCCGCGGCCTTCGCGGACCTCGTTTGCCATGGAGCGGGCCACGATGTCACGGGGGGCCAGGTCCTTGATGGTGGGGGCGTAGCGCTCCATGAAGCGCTCACCCTCGGAGTTGCGCAGGATGGCACCTTCACCGCGGGCGGCCTCGGACAGCAGGATGCCCAGGCCCGCCAGGCCTGTCGGGTGGAACTGGAAGAACTCCATGTCCTCCAAGGGGATCCCGCGGCGGAAGGCGATGCCCATTCCGTCGCCGGTAAGGGTGTGGGCGTTGGACGTGGTCTTGAAGACCTTGCCGGCACCACCGGAGGCGAACACCACGGACTTGGCCTGGAACACGTGCAGTTCGCCGGAAGCGAGGTCGTAGGAGACCACGCCGGCCACGCGCTTCTGCTTGTAGGGCGTGCCGTCTGCGCGGACAGCGTCCTCTTCGACCGTCAGCAGGTCCAGGACGTAGTACTCGTTGTAGAACTCAACGTTGTGCTTGACGCAGTTTTGGTACAGGGTCTGCAGGATCATGTGGCCGGTGCGGTCCGCTGCGTAGCATGCGCGGCGGACCGGAGCCTTGCCGTGGTCACGGGTGTGGCCGCCGAAACGGCGCTGGTCAATGCGGCCTTCGGGCGTGCGGTTGAAGGGCAGGCCCATCTTTTCCAGGTCCAGCACGGCGTCGATGGCTTCCTTGGCCATGACCTCGGCGGCGTCCTGGTCAACCAGGTAGTCGCCGCCCTTGACGGTGTCGAACGTGTGCCATTCCCAGTTGTCTTCCTCGACATTGGCAAGGGCTGCGCACATGCCACCCTGCGCCGCACCAGTGTGCGAGCGGGTGGGGTAAAGCTTGGTCAGTACTGCTGTGCGCGCACGCTGACCGGACTCGATCGCGGCGCGCATGCCAGCGCCACCGGCACCGACGATGACGACGTCGTACTTATGGACCTGCATACCAGACGCTCTTTCTCTCAAAATTCGCTATAAGACAACGGGGCGGCTTTGCCTGCTCCGCAAAACAGGGCCCGCGGAAAAGCCCGCGGGCCCGGGGTTGTGCCAGTGCTAGGCAGGGCAGAATCCACCAGGAAGGGCAACACCGTTCACCACAGGGCACGGGTTGAAGGTGAAGATGACCAGCGTGCCCAGGAGGATGATAACGACGGCGGCCGCGTACAGGACGGTCTTCAGCCAGCGGCGGGTGGAGGTCTTCTCGGCGTAGTCGTTAATGATGGTCCGCACGCCGTTGGTGCCGTGCAGCATGGCCAGCCAGAGCATGGCGAGATCCCAGAACTGCCAGAACGGGTCTGCCCACTTGCCGGCAACAAAACCGAAGTCGATGGCGTGGATGCCTTCGCCCACCATGAGGTTCACGAACAGGTGGCCGAAAATGAGGACCACCAGCACCACGCCGGAAAGGCGCATGAACAGCCAGGCGATCATCTCGAAGTTGCCCCGGGAGCCGCCACTGCGGCGGTACTGGGGGGCGATCCGCCCGCTGCGGGGGCTCTCGATCGTTGCAGTCATGGCTTAGTGACCTCCGAGGGCGAGGGACAGGTGGCGGATGGAGAAGGCGACCATGGTCACGACCCACAGGGCCAGGACTGCCCACAGCATCTGCCGCTGGTACTTGGCGCCCTTCTTCCAGAAGTCGACCGCAATGATCCGCAGGCCGTTGAAGGCGTGGAACACGATGGCGGCAACAAGGCCGGTCTCGCCCAGCGCCATCAGGGGGTTCTTGTAGGCGCCAATCACAGCGGTGTAGGCCTCCGGTGACACACGCACCAAGGAGGTGTCCAGGACGTGGACCAACAAGAAGAAAAAGATCACTACACCGGTAATACGGTGTCCTACCCAGGACCACATGCCTTCACGGCCGCGGTACAAGGTGCCAGCTGGTTTTGTCGGCACTGATAAACCTCCCTGCAACACAGCGGCGCTGGCATGAGATCCATGCGGGGGGAACGCCTGCTGCGAGAGCACTCGTAGCTCAGGCCTAAATCTAGGCTCCGCTAACAGCTTATTCAATTTAGGAGTTTCTTGGTGCCCAGTACTGGAGCGGATTTTCCGGGGAAATGAGACGAACGCCACACCCCTGCACGCTTTTGGTCGGGACGGTCCCGCAAAATGGGGGTCTGGTGCGTCTCCAAAGGAACCGGTTGCGGCCCTTCCGCTAAAGTAGCCCTGATGAGTACAGACAAAGTGACAAGCCCGGCTTCACCCCTTGACCGCTTCATTGCGGTGATTCCGGCAGGCGGAGTGGGGACCCGCCTCTGGCCCCTGTCACGTGCAGCAGCTCCCAAGTTCCTTCACGATCTCACGGGATCGGGCAGCACCTTGCTGCGCGCCACCTATGACCGGCTGCACCCGCTGGCAGACAGCCGGATGCTGGTAGTCACCGGCAAGGCGCACCGCGAAGCCGTGTGCCGGCAGTTGCCCGAGCTTCAGGATTCGGACCTGGTCCTCGAATCAGAGCCCAAGGACTCCGGTGCGGCCATCGGCCTTGCCGCGGCCATCCTGCACGAGCGCGATCCCGATACCATCATGGGTTCCTTCGCCGCGGACCAGGTGATCAGCCCGGACGACCTGTTCCAGCAGGCGGTCCGCGAAGCCATCCACACCGCTGCCGCCGGCAAGATCGTCACCATCGGCATTAAGCCCACGCACCCGTCCACCGGGTTCGGCTACATCCGTTCCGGCAAGGCACTGCACATCGATGGTGCCCCCAGCGCCCACGACGTAGTGGAGTTCGTCGAAAAGCCGGATGAGGTGGTGGCGCAGCAGTACGTGGACAGTGGTGACTATGTGTGGAACGCCGGCATGTTCGTGGCGCCCGTGGCGCTGATGCTCAAGCACCTTGAGGCGAACCAGCCCGAGCTGTTCCAGGGCCTGCAGGAAATCGCCCGCGCATGGGACACTCCGGAGCGCGACGAGGTCACGGCGCGCGTATGGCCAACACTGCCAAAGATCGCCATCGACTACGCCGTGGCCGAACCCGCCGCCGAAGCCGGGGACGTCGCCGTCGTCCCCGGGACCTTCCGTTGGGACGACGTTGGCGACTTCGCCTCCGTGGGGCGCCTCAACAGCGCCAAGGAAGTGGACGACGTCACGGTCCTCGGCGAAGGCGCCCGCGTGTTCACCGAGAACTCGAGCGGCGTTGTGGTCACCGACACCAAGCGCGTGATCGCCCTGATCGGCATCCAGGACGTTGTCATCGTGGACACGCCGGACGCTTTGCTGGTGACCACCATGGCCAATTCACAGCGCGTCAAGGCTGCCGTTGACGCACTCAAGGCAAGCGGCGACACGGACGTCCTCTGAACGGGAAACCTGCCGGCTCAACTCGTGCCGGCAGGTTCCGGGATGTAATGAGGCGTGAGTGAATGGGCACTAAAGCCGGCACCCTCGCTAGAGTGAAGCAGTGCGCAATTACACTACTGAAGCCGAGCCCACCGCCCTGGTGGCTCCCTGGCTCGAACCGCTCTTACCGGAACTGATCGAATTCCGGCGGGACCTGCATGCGCACCCGGAGCTGTCCTTCAAGGAGTTCCGCACCACCGACAAGCTCGCCGAGCGGCTCGAAGCTGCCGGCCTGAGCCCCCGCCGCCTGGAGGGCACCGGGCTGACGGTGGACGTGGGCGACGGCCCCATCGCCACGGCGCTTCGCGGGGACATCGATGCCCTCCCCATCATCGAGGAGACCGGGCTCCCGTTCGCGTCGAAGAACCACGGCGTCACGCACGCCTGCGGCCACGACGTGCACACCGCCACCATGCTGGGCATCGCCCTGGTCCTGCACCGGATGCACCAGGAATCACCCCTCGGCGCCACCGTCCGGATCATCTTCCAGCCCGCTGAGGAGACCATGCCCGGTGGGGCGCATTCCTGCATTGAGCAGGGTGTGCTGGACGGCGTCCCCCGGATTTTGGCGCTGCATTGCGATCCCCGCATTGAAGTGGGCAAGGTGGGAACCCGCATCGGTGCCATCACCTCGGCGTCGGACACCATCCGGATCGAGCTCTCCGGCCGCGGCGGCCACACCTCCCGCCCCCACCTGACCGAGGACCTGGTGTTCGCACTGGCCCAGATTGCCGTCAACGTACCGGCCGTGCTGTCCCGCCGGGTGGACGTCCGCAGCGGCGTCTCCGTGGTGTGGGGCCAGATCACCGCAGGCTCGGCACCCAACGCCATCCCCGGCAGCGGCTACATGGCCGGGACCATGCGCTGCCTGGACCGGGACGCCTGGCACGCCGCCGGCGAACTCCTCGACGAAGTGGTCCACCAAGTGGCCGCGCCCTACGGCGTGGATGTCCACCTGGAGCACACCAGGGGAGTGCCGCCGGTGGTCAATTCCGAACACGAGACGGCCATCATCGAGGCTGCCGCCCGGGCCGAAATCGGCGAAAGCGCCGTGGTGCTGACGCCGCAGTCCATGGGCGGCGAGGATTTCGCCTGGTTCCTCGCGGAACTTCCCGGCGCCATGATGCGCCTGGGCACCAAGACGCCGGGCGGCGAGGACTACGACCTCCACCGCGGCGATTACATTCTGGACGAGCGCTCCCTTGGCCTGGGCATCCGGGTCCTCACCGCAGCGGCGCTGCGCACCATCCGCGACCTGGAGCAGACCCAGGCTTCCTGATAACCCTTGCCTGGTATCCCCGCCTCCGCGGCAGGGATACCGGGCATCGCTGTTCCAGGACAACAAGGAAAGTACGACGACGGCGGCGAACCAGGGCGGCCGGAGGTGCGGTAAGTTGTGCACAACTTAGTTGTGGACTATCGTTCTATCCATGACCGAAGCACCCCGCTTGGACCGGCAAGTCTGCTTTGCGCTGTACTCGGCCTCCCGTGCCGCTACCGCCGTCTACCGGCCTGTCCTGGACGAACTGGGCCTCACCTACCCGCAGTACCTGGTGATGCTGGTCCTGTGGGAAAACGAACCCCGGGGCGTAAAGGAGCTCGGCGGGGAGCTGGGCCTTGACTCCGGCACCCTGTCACCGCTCCTGAAGCGCCTGGAAGCCCTGGGGTTCGTGGATCGGCGGCGCTCCGGCGAGGACGAACGCCGCGTTGCCATCCACCTGACACCGGCCGGGCGAAGCCTCAGCGGCAAGGCAAGTGCCATTCCGCAGCGGCTGGCCGACGCCGCAGGTCTCTCCCTGGACGAACTTGAGCAGCTGCGGACCACGCTGGGCAAGCTCACGGCTGCCCTGCATGAATCGCTGTGACCCGAAATACTGCACCATCCCACCAACAGGACGGATATTTTTCGTGAAGACTCTCTACACCGCCGAGGCCCTGGCCTCGGGTGAAGGCCGTGACGGCGCTGCGCGCAGCAACGACGGCAAGCTGGCAGTGGCCCTCGCCAGCCCGGTCGAACTCGGTGGCAGCGGCCAGGGCACCAACCCCGAACAGCTCTTCGCCGCCGGGTATGCCGCCTGCTTCCACTCCGCCCTACGCCTGGTGGGCCGGAAGGCAGGAGCCGACCTGACGGATTCGGCAGTGGCGGCGAAGATCCACCTGGGTCAGTTGGACGGCGCTGCCGGTTTCGGTCTGGCCGCCGAGCTCGAAATTGCCCTGCCCGCGCTGGACCTCGCTGCCGCAGAAGAGCTGGTGGCCAAGGCGCATGAGGTCTGCCCCTATTCGAATGCCACGCGCGGCAACATCACCGTTGACCTCAAGATCCTGGAGTACGCAGCATGAGCACAGCCCTTGCAACCACCACCCGCGAAATCCGCCTGGCCTCGCGCCCGGTAGGACGTCCCACCGGCGAGAACTTCGAACTTGCCGAGTCGCCGCTGCCCGCACTTGAAGACGGCCAGATCCTGGTGCGCAACCTTTTCATGTCCGTTGACCCCTACATGCGCGGCAGGATGAACGACGTCAAGTCCTACTCAGCACCCTTCGCCGTGGGGAAGGCGCTCGACGGCGGCGCGGTGGGCGAGGTGATCGCGTCCCGTTCATCCGCACACCAGGAGGGCGACGTCGTCGTGCATTCCCTTGGCTGGCGCGAATACGCAGTAGTGGACGGCTCTGCCGCCACCCCGGCCCGCACCGATCTGGCCCCTGCTTCAGCTTTCCTGGGCGCGCTGGGCATGACCGGCCTGACTGCCTACTCCGGGCTTTTGAAGGTCGCCGAATTCGAGCCCGGGGACGCAGTGTTCGTTTCCGGCGCCGCGGGTGCCGTGGGCTCCCTGGTGGGCCAGATCGCCAAGGCCCTGGGCGCGTCCCGCGTCATCGGCTCCGCCGGCTCGCCCGCCAAGGTGGCCCGGCTCCTGGAGCTCGGCTTCGACGCCGCGTTCGACTACCACGACGGCCCGGTTGTGGAGCAGTTGGAGAAGGCAGCCGGCCCGGCCGGCATCGACGTCTACTTCGACAACGTGGGCGGCGATCACCTCGAGGCAGCCCTGGCAGTCCTGAACGTGGGCGGCCGTGTGGCCATGTGCGGTGCCATCGCGCAGTACAACTCCACCGAACCCACGCCCGCACCCCGCAACCTGATGCAGGCCATCGGCAAACAGCTCACCCTCAAGGGCTTCCTGGTGGGCGGGCAGCGCCAGCATGCGGCAGAGTTCGCGGAGAAGATGGCCGGGTGGCTGGCGGACGGGACCGTGCGCTACGACGAGACCATCGTCGACGGGCTGGAGAACGCTCCGCAGGCATTCATGGACCTCCTGGACGGCGCAAATACCGGCAAGATGCTGGTCCGGCTGTAGCCTGCAGCAGCATGAATCAGCAGTTGGGGCACCGCATTCCGCGGTGCCCCTACTGCTTGGTAACAACTTGTAAACAATCTCCCGGATGGGCTCCCGCCGTGCTATTGGGACGTGGCGCAGGCCACTAAAGTAAGTGCCATCAGTGCGCTACGGCGCAGTGCTGCGTGCCTTCAATGAAAACAGAATTTCAGCGCCGAAACGTCACACTCATTGAATTCCAGCCCGTAGCGCCACTCGCATCATCCCTGGAGGAAAATTGAAGAAATCACTGCGTGCCGGCTTCAAGCGCGGTTCAATGGCCGGTGTGGCCACCCTCGGTGCGTCCGCGCTTGTGCTCACCGCCTGCGGTGCGGCCCCCGAGGCCGGCAGCACCGCATCCGCCGGTGCCAGCGACTACACGGGCTGCATCGTTTCGGACTCCGGTGGATTCGATGACCAGTCCTTCAACCAGTCCTCCTACGAGGGCCTGAAGAAGACCGAGAAGGACCTGGGCATCAAGGTCAACCAGGTGGAGTCGAAGACCAACAACGACTTCGAGCCCAACCTGCGGGCCATGGTCACCGCCGGCTGCAACCTCACCATCACCGTGGGCTTCCTGCTCAAAGACGCCACGAAGGCGCAGGCCACCGCCAACCCGGACAAGCACTTCGCCATCATCGACGCCGGCTACGACCAGCCCATCAGCAACGTCAAGCCGATCATCTACGACACCGCCCAGGCGGCATTCCTGGCCGGCTACCTGGCGGCAGGAACCACCAAGACCGGAACCGTGGCCACCTTCGGCGGCATCAAGATCCCCACTGTCACCATCTTCATGGACGGCTACGCGGACGGTGTGAAGTACTACAACCAGCAAAAGGGCAAGAACGTCAAGCTCCTGGGCTGGAACAAGGACGCCCAGGACGGCAGCTTCACCGGTGACTTCGAAAAGCAGGACGTGGGCAAGCAGCTGACCAAGAACTTCCTGGACCAGGGCGCGGACATCGTCATGCCCGTGGCCGGTCCCGTAGGCAAGGGCGCCGGCGCAGCGCTGAACGAGGCCAAGGCTGCCGGAAAGGACGTCAAGCTGATCTGGGTTGACTCCGACGGCTACCTCACCGCCCCGGACTACAAGGACATCATGCTCTCCTCCGTCATGAAGCAGATGGGCGAGGCCGTGGAAACCGTGGTTACCGAGGACAAGGACGGCAAGTTCAACAACACCCCGTATGTGGGCACCCTTGCCAACGACGGCGTGCAACTGGCGCCCTTCCACGACCTCGATTCCCAGGTCCCCGCGGAACTGAAATCCGACCTCGAGAAGATCAAGAAGGACATCGTCGACGGCAAGC
Source organism: Arthrobacter sp. SLBN-122 (assembly GCF_006715165.1). NCBI lineage: Bacteria > Bacillati > Actinomycetota > Actinomycetes > Micrococcales > Micrococcaceae > Arthrobacter > Arthrobacter sp. SLBN-122. The sequence goes on from NZ_VFMS01000001.1 coordinate 3,217,341, forward strand.
TGAAGGTTGAGTCCGCAGCGAGCCCCAAGGCCTGATCCACCAACAGGAAGCGCCACCGCCGGTCCGTCACCCACTGGCCGGCTGGTGGCGCTTTTTGCTGGCCGAACGTTTACCGCGCCCGGCCGGCTCCTCCCGGTACTGCAGCCACTAGGCTGGTGCTGCAGCCATATATCCCGTCCGGTCGATCACCGGACGCTTCGAGATTGGTCAGAGTTTTGAAACTTGAACTCAGAGGGATCACCAAACGCTTTGGCACGCTCCTGGCCAACGACCACATCGACGTGGTGGTTGAGCCGGGCCAGATCCATTGCCTCCTTGGTGAAAACGGGGCGGGTAAATCCACCCTGATGAACGTGCTGTACGGGCTCTACGAGCCCTCCGAAGGCGAAATCCTCATCGATGACAAGCCGGTCACCTTCAGGGGTCCCGGTGATGCCATGGCGGCAGGGATCGGCATGGTGCACCAGCACTTCATGCTGGTGCCCGTCTTCACCGTGGCCGAGAACGTGGCACTGGGTGCCGAACCCACCAAAGCGGGCGGGTTCCTCAACCTGGACCAGACCCGGCAGCGCATCAAGGAGATCTCGGACCAGTACGGCTTCGACGTGGACCCGGACGCCCTGGTGGAGGACCTGCCGGTAGGTGTGCAGCAGCGGGTGGAAATCATCAAGGCGCTGGTCCGCAACGCGAAGGTCCTGATCCTTGACGAGCCCACGGCCGTACTGACCCCGCAGGAGACCGACGAGCTCCTGGACATCATGCGCCAGCTAAAGTCCCGCGGAACCTCCATCGTCTTCATCTCGCACAAGCTGCGCGAGGTCAAGGCAGTCTCGGACACCATCACCGTGATCCGGCGCGGCAAGGTGGTGGGCACTGCCGATCCTGCCGCCTCCACCACCGAGCTTGCCTCAATGATGGTGGGCCGTGCCGTGAGCCTGACCCTGGACAAGGCACCGGCCCAGCCCAGGGAAACCACCTTCGAGGTCCGCGACCTCACCGTCGTCGCGCCCAACGGGCAGCACGTGGTGGACCACCTCAGCTTCCACATCAAACGCGGTGAGATCCTGGCCATTGCAGGCGTCCAGGGCAACGGGCAGACCGAACTCACCGAGGCCATCCTGGGCCTGCAGGAGCGGGTCACCGGTTCCATCGTCCTGGACGGCAAGGAACTCGTGGGCCGGTCCGTCAAGGAAGTCCTGCAGGCCGGCGTCGGGTTTGTGCCCGAGGACCGCAAAGTGGACGGCCTGGTGAGCACCTTCTCTGTGGCGGAGAACCTGGTCCTTGATCTTTACGACAAACCGCCCTTCGCCAAGGGAATCAGCATGAGCCCGGCGAAAATCATGGAGAACGCCAAGGCACGGATCGGCGAATTCGATGTCCGCACCCCCTCGGCCGCGGCGGCCGCCGGAACGCTGTCCGGCGGCAACCAGCAAAAACTCGTGATGGCCCGGGAACTGTCCCGCCCCCTGCGCCTCTTCATTGCTTCCCAGCCCACCCGCGGCGTGGATGTCGGGTCCATCGAATTCCTCCACCGGCGGATCGTCGCGGAGCGTGACCAGGGGACCCCGGTCATGATCATTTCCACCGAGCTGGACGAAGTGATGGAACTGGCCGACCGCATCGCGGTGCTCTACAAAGGCAGGCTGGTGGGCACTGTCCCCGCCGGGACAAGCCGCGACGTGCTGGGCCTCATGATGGCCGGCATCCGGCCCGAAGAACACGCCCAGACCCCGCAGGCCGGCACCCCGGCCGCCACCTCCAACGCCGAGGGAGCCGACCATGCCTGACCAGCCTTCCCCCAAAAACGCCAAGGACGACCCACAGACTGAAGGCAACCGGCACGCCGACGGCCAACGTCGCGGCGCCGAGGGCCAGGACAGCCCGGCCGTGGAGGACACGGCCGCCGTGGTGGCCGTCGATACGGCCGGCGGCGCGATGCAGCCCTCGGCTGTTCCGGCCACGGCCCAAAGCGGGCAGCTTGCCGGTGGCTCCGAGACCGTACTTCGCCGGATCTTCACCGGAAGCGGGATCGTTTCCGTGCTGGCAGTGCTGCTGGCGCTGATCATCGGCGGCCTGCTTATTGCCAGCACGGACAAGCAGGTGGCCACCACGGCCGGCTACTTCTTCGCCCGGCCCACGGACATGCTGGCGGCTGTCTGGAATGCCGCCACCCGCTCCTACATTGCACTGTTCCAGGGCTCGGTGTTCAATCCCCGCGGCAACGGCCTGGCCGCCCAGTTGGCACCCTTCATGGAGACCCTCACCATCGCCACGCCGCTCATCACCGCCGGCCTGGGCGTGGCACTGGCATTCCGGGCCGGGCTCTTCAACATCGGCGCACAGGGGCAGATCATCGTGGCCGGCATCCTGGCGGCCTGGGCGGGCTTTGCCCTGCACCTTCCGTTTGGCCTGCACCTGCTGCTCGTGCTGGTGGCCGGCATCGTCGGCGGCGCCCTCTGGGGTGGGCTGGCCGGGCTGCTGAAGGCCCGCACCGGAGCCCACGAAGTCATCGTGACCATCATGTTCAACTACATAGCGCTGTACTTCCTGCGCTACCTGCTGAACACCCCGGCATTCCAGCGGCCGGGGGAGTCCAACCCCATTTCGCCCATCCTGGATCCCAGCGCCGTGTACCCGCAGATCCTGGGGAGCCAGTACCGGCTGCACCTGGGCTTCGTCCTGGCGATCGCCGCCACGGTGCTGGTGTGGTGGCTCCTTAACCGCTCCACAGTCGGCTTTGAGTTCCGTGCCGTGGGTGCCAACCCCAAGGCGGCGCAGACCGCCGGCATCAATGTCTCCCGCTCCACCATCCTGGTCATGGCCATAGCCGGCGGGCTCGCCGGCATGTCAGGTGTGGCCCAGGTTGCCGGCACCGAGAAGGTGCTCACGGACGGCGTCGCCGCCACATACGGTTTTGACGCCATCACGGTCGCCCTGCTGGGACGTTCGACGCCGTGGGGCACCTTCGCTGCCGGCCTGCTGTTCGGCGCCTTCCGCGCCGGCGCGGTCCAGATGCAGATCCAGACCGGCACCCCCATCGACATCGTCCTGGTGGTCCAGTCCCTGATTGTCCTTTTCATCGCCGCACCGCCGCTGGTCCGGGCCGTTTTCGGACTGAACCCGCGGCGCAGGAAGCCCGCGCGCACAGCCAAGTCCGGGCAGGCAGCCACAACCGGAGGTGCCGCATGAGCACTACAGTTTCTTCGTCCAGGCCCGGCAAACCCCAGCCGGGAGGATCAAGAGCAGACGCTCCGTCCGCAGCGCCGGCCATCAGGCCAGTCAGCTGGAAGACTCCCGTCCTGCTCAGCGTCTTCGCCCTGGTCTCCCTGGTGTTCTTCGGATTCCTGGCCCCCAGCCAGACGGCCAGCTTCGGCATCTCCACCGGGGAAGACTTCTTCCAGCTGCCCGCACTGGAAATCAACGCGTTTGCCGGCGGCATCGTCCTATCGGTACTCCTCGTGGCGCTGGCGGGATACGCCGTCTACCTGAAGACAAGGAACCAGCCGGCTCCGGGCTGGCTGGCCGTCACCTTCATCGTGATCTTCGTGGCCGCCTTCCTTATTTGGGTGGTGGGCGGCGCCCGTACGCCCGCCATCTCGCTGGCCGGGCTCATCGCCGGATCCGTCACGCTTGCTGTTCCGCTCGTGTTCGGGTCGCTGTCCGGTGTCCTGTGCGAGCGGGTGGGCGTGGTCAACATTGCCATTGAAGGCCAGCTCCTGGGCGGCGCCTTCACCGCAGCCATCGTTGCCAGCATGACAAAGAACGCCTTCGTCGGGCTGCTGGCGGCGGCCATCGCCGGTGCCCTTGTATCCATGGTCCTGGCCCTGTTCAGCATCAAGTACCTGGTGAACCAGATCATCGTCGGCGTGGTCCTTAACGTCCTGGTCTCCGGGGTAACGGGGTTCCTGTTCAGCACCGTCATGCAAGCCAATAAAGCCCAGTTCAACTCACCCCCGGGCCTGGACGTCATCGACATTCCCGTCCTTTCCAGCATTCCGATCATCGGTCCCATCCTGTTCCGCCAGTCACTGGTGGGCTACCTCATGTACGTGGCGGTGGCCGTGGTCTGGATCGGCCTGTTCAAGACGAGGTGGGGGCTGCGCGTCCGGGCAGTGGGGGAGCACCCGCAGGCGGCGGACACCCTTGGCATCAACGTCAACGCCACCCGGTTCTGGAACGTGACCCTCGGTGGTGCCGTCGCCGGCATTGGCGGCTCCTTCTTCACCCTGGTGGCCATCGACAGCTTCACCAAGGAAATTTCCGGTGGCCGCGGCTTCATCGCCCTGGCGGCCCTCATCTTTGGCCGCTGGAACCCGGTGGGCGCCTTCTTCGCTGCACTCCTGTTCGGCTTCGCCGACAACCTCCAGAGCATCGTGACCATCATCGGCACCCCGGTGCCCAGCCAGTTCATGGCCATGCTGCCCTACCTGGTGACCGTCCTCGCCGTCGCTGGCCTGGTCGGCAAATCCAGGGGCCCCGCAGCCAGCGGCATCCCTTACGTCAAGGGATGACCGCAATGGACAACGCCCAAACGGTGGACTGGGCGGCTCTCGAGGCAGCCGCCGTCGCCGCCATGCAGAACGCCTACGCCCCATACTCCAAGTTCCCGGTAGGGGCAGCGGCCCTCACCGGGGACGGCCGGATTGTCAGCGGCTGCAACGTGGAGAACGCCAGCTATGGGCTGACGCTCTGCGCGGAATGCGCCCTGGTGGGAAACCTGCACATGACCGGCGGCGGCCTGCTGCGGGCGTTCTACTGCGTTGACGGGGCAGGCAATGTGCTCATGCCCTGCGGCCGGTGCCGCCAACTGCTGTACGAATTCCGTGCCCCGGACATGCAGCTCATGACCACCCACGGCATCAAGACCATGGACCAGGTGCTCCCCGACGCCTTTGGTCCCGAACACCTGGAGGAGACCCCTTGACCGAGAGCAGGACCGAGGCGTTCGACGCCGTCGACATCATCCGCATCAAGCGGGACAAGGGAACACTGAGCCCCGAACAGATCGACTGGACCATCGACGCCTACACCCGCGGCGCGATCGCGGATGAGCAGATGGCAGCACTGAACATGGCCATCCTGCTTAACGGGATGGACCGGGCAGAGGTTGCCCGCTGGACCGCTGCCATGATCGCGTCCGGGGAGCGGATGGACTTCTCGAGCCTCCGGCGTCCCGACGGGGGCCTGAAGTACACCACGGACAAGCATTCCACCGGGGGCGTGGGGGACAAGATCACGCTGCCGCTGGCCCCGCTGGTCGCCGTGTTCGGCGTGGCCGTGCCGCAGCTGTCAGGCCGCGGGCTGGGGCACACCGGCGGCACCCTGGACAAGCTGGAATCCATTCCGGGGTGGCGGGCCAATCTTTCCAATGAGGAGATCCTGGCCCAGCTCCAGGACGTCGGGGCGGTGATCTGCGCCGCCGGTGCCGGCCTGGCGCCCGCAGACAAGAAGCTCTACGCCCTGCGTGATGTGACCGGCACGGTGGAAGCCATCCCGCTGATCGCGTCGTCCATCATGAGCAAGAAGATCGCCGAGGGCACCGGATCGCTGGTCCTGGACGTCAAGGTGGGCAGCGGCGCGTTCATGAAGGACGAGGCCAAGGCCCGGGAACTCGCCCAGACCATGGTGGCGCTGGGCAAGGATGCCGGCGTCAACACTGTGGCGCTGCTGACCAACATGGACACCCCCCTGGGCCTCACGGCCGGCAACGCCATCGAGGTGGAGGAGTCTGTTGAGGTTCTGGCCGGCGGCGGCCCCGATGACGTGGTGGAGCTGACCATCCGGCTCGCCGAAGAGATGCTCGCCTGTGCAGGAGTTCACGACGCCGACCCCGCCGCTGCACTCAAGGACGGCCGGGCCATGGACGTCTGGAACCGGATGATCGAAGCCCAGGGCGGCGACCCCCGGGCCGCGCTCCCGGTGGCCAGGGAATCCGAGGTTGTCTACGCTCCGGCGGACGGTGTGCTGGTGGAACTCGACGCCCTGGCGGTTGGGGTGGCTGCCTGGCGGCTGGGCGCCGGCCGCGCCCGCAAGGAGGACGCTGTCCAGGCGGGGGCCGGCGTGCGGATGCACGCAAAGCCCGGCGCCACCGTCCGCGCCGGGGAACCCCTGATGACCCTGCTCACGGACACCCCGGAGCGGTTTGCCCGTGCCAGGGAAGCCCTGGAACACGCCGTGGTTATCGCACCGGAAGGTTCGCGGCCCGCCCAGCAACTCATCATCGACCGCATAGCATAGGCACCAATGCAGGCCATCAATGACTTCATCCTCGCCGCAGCCGGGCAGCCCTGGGTGCTCGTCCTGGTGTTGGCCTGCTGCATCATTGACGGTTTCTTCCCGCCCGTCCCCAGTGAATCCGTGGTGGTGGGCCTTGCAGCCGTTGCCGCCACCGCCGATGTTCCCAATCCATTGCTCCTGGCCTTGGTCGCGGCTGCGGGTGCCTTCTCGGGTGACAACATCGCCTACCTGCTGGGACGGCGGGTGGGCACCACGCGCTGGGCCTGGATGCGCGGGCCGCGCATGCAAAGTGCATTCCGCTGGGCGGGCCGCGAACTGCGGAAGCGGCCCGCCTCGCTGATCCTGGTGGCCCGCTTTGTCCCCATCGGCCGGGTGGCCGTCAACCTGACCGCCGGGGCCACCCACTATCCGCATGTCCGGTTTGTCGGCCTGACCGTCCTCTCGGCCAGCCTCTGGGCCGGCTACTCCGTGGCGATCGGGCTCTTCTTCGGCCAATGGTTCGAGGACAACCACGTCCTTGGCGCGGCAATCGCCATCGTCTGCGCAATTGCCCTGGGCATCGTGGTTGACCTGGTGATCAACAAATTCCGGGGCAAACCCAACGTTGTGGAACGGATCAGGGAACCAGGTGCCTGAGCAGCGCGTTTAAGGGGTAATTCCGGGCATTGGGGCGTAGCGGACTGCGGACCCCGCGTGGGACACTTAGGAACGATTTCCGCTTTGGCTGCGGCACTTTGGCTGTGTCATTTTTAATACAGGAGCAACACCGCGTGGAGTTTATTAATGAGGCCGTGCTCCATGCAGCGGGCCAGTGGTGGATTTACCCCGTCCTGCTGGTGTTCTTCTTCGTGGACGGCTTCGCCATGGTGGTCCCCAGCGAGACCCTCATTGTTGCGCTGGCGGCGTTCTCCCGGCACAGCGGCGAACCCAACCTCTGGATCCTGGGCCTCACGGCCCTGATCGGTGCCATCTGCGGCGACAACATGGCCTACCTGCTCGGCCGCAAGATCGGCCTGGACCGGTGGGGGTGGATGCGTCGGCCCAAGGTCCGGAAGGTCTTCGCCTGGGCGCGCTATGAGCTGGAAAAGCGCGGCGCCGTCCTGATCTTCACCGCCCGGTACATCCCCTGGGGCCGGGTGGCCGTCAACTACGTCGCCGGCAGCACCGGCTTCTCGCACCGCAGGTTCTTCGTCTTCGATGCCTTCGCCTGCGTCACGTGGGTGGGCTACTCCCTGGGAATCGGCGTTCTTGCCAGCTCGTTCCCCTGGCTGCACCACAACCCCCTGCTGAGCGCGGGCATCGCCGTCGTGTTCGCCATCGTCCTGGGCATCGTCATCGACCACCTGCTGCGCTGGTGGCACAAGCGGCTGGGCCGGAACGACGCCCCTGATACAGACGGCTGGAGCGATGACACGCCAACCCCGGGCCATGAGGGACGCCCGGGCACCCAGGCCCTGGTAATGCCCTCGGCGGAGGCCGGCCCGGCAGCCAAGTAGCGGCTGGCTTTGAATCCCGCCCCACCCTAAGGTGGGAACGTGACTGAGCCCATTGTTGACGCTGCCCCTGCCATCGATTTTGACCTGAAGAGCCTGCCCAAGGTTTCCCTTCACGACCACCTGGACGGGGGACTCCGTCCTGCCACCATCATCGAACTGGCGGGGGCCGTTGGCCACCCGCTCCCTTCGACCGACCCCGTGGCCCTGGGGCAGTGGTTCCAGGAATCAGCGGATTCCGGATCCCTGGTCCGCTACCTGGAAACGTTCGACCACACCGTTGCCGTGATGCAGACCTACGACGGCCTGTTCCGGGTGGCGAAGGAATTCGTCGAGGACCTTGCCGACGACGGCGTGGTGTACGGCGAGGTCCGCTGGGCCCCCGAGCAGCACCTCCAGAAGGGCCTCAGCCTCGATGAAGCTGTCGAAGCAGTCCAGGACGGCCTGGAAGCCGGCGTCGAAGCTGTCTCTGAAAGCGGCCGCGAAATCCAGGTCGGCCAGCTGATCACCGCCATGCGGCACGCTGACCGCGGCCAGGAGATCGCCGAACTGGCCGTCCGCCACCGCAACAAGGGCGCCGTGGGCTTTGACATCGCCGGGGCCGAGGACGGCTTCCTGCCCAGCCGCTTCAAGGACGCCTTCACCTACCTTGCGCAGCACAACTTCCCCGCCACGGTTCACGCCGGCGAGGCCGCCGGACTGGACAGCATCCAGTCCGCGCTGGTGGACGGCCGGGCCCTGCGGCTGGGACACGGCGTCCGCATCGCCGAGGACATCATGGTGGAATTCGACGACGACGACGAAGCCGGCGACACCGTGGGCCTGGTTACCCTCGGGGACCTCTCCAGCTGGGTCCGCGACCGCGGCATCGCCCTGGAAATCTGCCCCTCCTCAAACCTCCAGACCGGCGCCATCGCGGAATTCGGCGAAGGCATCGAAAGCCACCCGCTGGACATGCTCTACCAGCTGGGCTTCAACGTCACCATCAACACGGACAACCGGCTGATGAGCGGCGTCACCCTGACCGATGAGTTCAACCTGCTGGTGGAAACCTTCGACTATGACCTCGACGACCTGCTGGAGCTGACCCTCAACGCCGCCGAGGCATCCTTCCTGCCCCTGGAGGAAAAGGAAGCGCTGGTGGAATACATCAACGACGCCTACGCCAACCTTGGCTGACCATCCAGCGGCTGAACAGCTGGTCACCATCGTCGCGGAGCTGCGCGAGCACTGTCCCTGGATGGGGGCCCTGACCCACGCTTCACTCGTGGAGTACCTCCTGGAGGAGGCGTACGAGGTGGCCGAGGCCATCGAGGACGGCCACCCGGACGCCGAACTCCGGGGCGAGCTGGGAGATGTCCTGCTCCAGGTGGTGCTGCATGCCCGGCTGGCTGAGGAGCGGGGCGCGTTCACGTTCGACGACGTGGCGCGCGGCCTGGGTGCCAAGATGATTCGCCGCAACCCGCACGTCTTCAAACCCGACGGTTCCCTGCAGGACAGCTTCCCGGCGACGGTCGAGGAGATCGAGCAGAAGTGGGATGCGGTCAAACGGGCCGAACGCCCGGAGCGGCTCAATGCCTTTGAAGGCATTCCGGACGCGCTGCCTGCGCTGGCCAAGGCCCACAAGTCGCTGGACCGGGCCGCCCGCGCGGGCCTGGGGCTCCCCGAGGGGGCTCCCGTTCCCACAAGCGAGGATGAACTCGGAAACCTGCTGCTCGCCGTCGTGCGCTCCGCCCGGGACAGCGGCATGGACGCCGAGCGCGCCCTGCGCGCCGCGGTCCGCCGTTACCAAAGCGACCAGGCTGACCAAAGCGGCCCGGCAGCATCATGACGTCCCGGTCTTGCCCGGTTTGAGTAACCCGGAGCACTCTCGACTACGCTGGTCCCAGACGAGTACGTCGAGTTTTCTGCCTGATTCCCCCCGTTAATCGCCCATAAGGAGCAAATTCATGGCGCTTATCGATGCCATCCACGCCCGCGAGATCCTCGATTCCCGCGGCAACCCCACCGTAGAAGTTGAAGTCCTGCTTTCCGACGGCCAGATCGGTCGGGCGGCGGTTCCCTCCGGCGCTTCCACCGGTGAGCACGAGGCCGTCGAACTGCGCGACGGCGACAAGGGCCGCTACCTCGGCAAGGGCGTGCAGAAGGCCGTCGACGCCGTGATCGACCAGATCGCCCCCGCCCTGACCGGCTTCGACGCCACCGACCAGCGCAGCATTGACCAGGCCATGCTGGACCTGGACGGCACCCCCAACAAGGGCAAGCTCGGCGCCAACGCCATCCTGGGCGTCTCCCTGGCCGTCGCCAACGCCGCCGCAGCCTCCGCCGACCTGCCGCTCTACAAGTACCTGGGCGGCCCCAACGCCCACGTCCTGCCCGTGCCGCTGATGAATATCCTCAACGGCGGATCGCACGCGGACTCGGACGTCGACATCCAGGAATTCATGATCGCCCCGATCGGCGCCGAGACCTTCTCTGAAGGCCTGCGCTGGGGCGTCGAGGTCTACCACAACCTCAAGTCCGTGCTCAAGGAAAAGGGCCTGTCCACCGGCCTCGGCGACGAGGGCGGCTTCGCCCCGAACTTGCCGTCCAACCGTGCAGCCCTGGACCTGATCCAGGAAGCCATCAAGAACGCCGGCTATACCCCGGGCAAGGACATCGCACTGGCCCTGGACGTTGCCTCCTCCGAGTTCTTCAAGGACGGCGCCTACCAGTTCGAAGGCAAGTCCCTGTCCGCCACCGAGATGAGCGCCTACTACGCCGAGCTCGTGGCAGACTACCCGCTGGTCTCCATCGAAGACCCCCTGGACGAGAACGACTGGGAAGGCTGGAAGACCCTCACCGACTCGATCGGCGACAAGGTCCAGCTGGTGGGTGACGACCTCTTCGTCACCAACCCCTCCATCCTGCAGCGCGGCATCGACACCAGGACCGCCAACTCCCTGCTGGTCAAGGTCAACCAGATCGGTTCGCTGACCGAGACCCTGGATGCCGTGAGCCTGGCCCAGCGCGCCGGCTACACCACCATCACCTCACACCGCTCCGGCGAAACCGAGGACACCACCATCGCCGACATCGCGGTGGCCACCAACGCCGGCCAGATCAAGACCGGCGCCCCTGCCCGCTCCGAGCGCGTTGCCAAGTACAACCAGCTGCTGCGCATCGAAGAGGAACTGGACGACGCCGCACGCTACGCCGGCCGCAGCGCGTTCCCGCGTTTCAAGGGCTAGTAACCGCCTAAACCCATCCGCGGTGGCTATGGTTGAAAGACCATAGCCACCGCTGTTGTTTCCAGCAGCATTTGTCCAGCACAGATAGTGGCGGCCCCAGGCAGGCTGCGTTTCAGGAGTGTCATGGCTACCCGCCGCCCCAAAGTTCCCAAGGTTGCCCCCGCCCGTCCAGCCAAGGAAACGGCCGACGACGGATCCTCCGGCCGTGCCGAGGTCATCCGGGCGGATTTTCGCCCGGGCAAGGGTGCGGACGCCAAGGCGCATACCGCACCTTTGGGCGGTAACCAGGTGCATGGAGCAGGGAGCCACGCCGCCGGGAAGGCGGCTAAGGCCCGGCCTTCCGCCGGACGCAAAGGCAGCAGTTCCGGTGACGGCAAGGCCCCCCGGACCGGTGACGAGGAGCAGCACCCGGTCCCGGCCAAGGCGTTCTCCGGCCGAATGCTGGCCCTGGCCGTTGTCATGATCGCCATCACCATCATGCTGGCGCCCACGGTGAAGATCTTCTTCGACAAGAAAGCCGAAATCGACGCGCTGAACGCCGATATCGCCGCACGCCAGGCCGAAGGCGACGCCCTCCGTCAGCAGGTTTCGCGGTGGCAGGACCCCAACTACGTCAAACAGCAGGCCCGCGACCGCATTAACATGGTTATGCCGGGCGAAACCGGCTACTGGGTTTTTGGCAGCGATGAGCCGGCCGGAGAAAGCAGTAGCCCCGCCGGCGCAGCAGCACAAGACCCCGCCGATCTGCCGTGGGTGGATTCCCTGTGGGAGTCCATCAGGCGCGCGGCCACAGACTGAACCGCACAGGAAGGACGGCCCGCGACAGTGGAACACAACACGGCAGCCGCCCGGGACGAATCCCGCCAACCGACAGCACACGACCTTGAAGTACTGAGCAGGCAGCTGGGACGTCCCGTCCGCGACGTCGTGGAGATTCCGGCGCGCTGCGTCTGTGGAAACCCACTGGTAGCGGCCACCGCACCGCGCCTCAGCAACGGCACCCCCTTTCCCACCACCTTTTACCTGACGCACCCGGTCATCACCTCCGCGGTTTCCAGGCTTGAAGCGGCAGGCGTCATGAACAGCATGAACGACCAGCTGGCAGGCGATGCCGGGCTCGCAGCTGACTACCGGACAGCACACGAGGAGTACCTGGCCGCCCGTGCCGCCATCGGCGAGCGTTCAGGCATCGGTCCGGTGCCTGAAATCGACGGCGTCTCCGCCGGCGGAATGCCCACCCGCGTCAAATGTCTGCACGTCCTGGTGGGTCATTCCCTGGCAGCAGGCAGCGGCGTCAACCCCCTCGGTGACCAGGCGCTGGACATGATCAGCGAATGGTGGACCGCGGACAGGTGCTACTGCACCGGCGCCTGGGACACCACCGGCGAGGCGCCATCCAGGGACCTTAGCCGCCACGGACCCCAAGGCCTGCCCGATATCGTCGGACGCCCCGCCCCCGTGCGGAAGTCCGCCGGCGCCACGGAGGCCGGCGAATGACCCGCGTGGCCGCCATCGACTGCGGCACCAACTCCATCCGCCTCCTGATCGCGGACATTAACCGCAGTAACGGCAACGCGGCCCTTACCGACGTCGTCAGGGAGATGCGCGTGGTCCGGCTGGGCCAGGGCGTGGATGCCACGGGCGAACTGGCCCCGGAGGCCCTGGAACGCACCTTCGCCGCCACTGCTGACTACGCCCGCCTCATCAAAGAACACGGCGCGGAGCGGATCCGCTTCGTAGCCACCTCCGCGAGCCGCGATGCGCGCAACCGGAACGTCTTCGTCGACGGCATCAGGGACCTGCTGGGAGTGGAACCGGAAGTAATCTCCGGGGACGAGGAAGCGGCCTTGTCCTTTGCCGGTGCCAGCAGCGTCCTGCCCATCCTGGACGGCCACCAGGTGCTGGTGGTGGACCTCGGGGGCGGAAGCACCGAGTTCGTCCTGGGCACCGCCGCCGGGGTCACCGCCGCGAAGTCCGTGGACATCGGCTGTGTCCGCCTGACCGAACGGCACCTGCGTGCCGATCCACCCACGGCGGAACAGATTGCCGCCGCGGAAGCCGACGTGGACGCAGCCATGGCCCGGGCAGGACGCGACGTGCCGCTGGAACGCGCCACCGCCGTCGTCGGTGTTGCCGGCTCCGTCACCACCATCACCGCCCATGCGCTCCGCCTGCCGGAATATTCGCCGGCCGCCATCCACGGTGCAGTACTGCCCATCGGGGACGTCCGCGCCGCCGCCACCGACCTGCTGTCCATGACCCGGGCAAGCCGCGCGGCACTGCCGTACATGCACCCCGGACGTGTGGATGTCATCGGAGCCGGGGGGCTGGTGTGGCGCCGCATCCTGGAACGGATGGGGGAGTTGAGCGGCGGAAGGATCACCGAGGCCACCGCAAGCGAACACGACATCCTTGACGGCATCGCGCTGAGCATCGGTTAGGCCATGCACTCCACCCCAGCTTCCACCCCCTTGGTGCCCCGGGCGGCGGCCGCCGTCCTGGCCGTCCTCCTGGCGGCGTTCTGCCTGTGCGCGGGCCTCTTCACGGCGCCCGCCGCAAATGCTGATGAATGGCGTGACAAGGAATACTGGCTGGCAGATTCCGGCATCACCAAGGCCTGGGAAGTGTCCAAGGGTGCCGGCGTCAAGGTGGCCGTTATCGACAGCGGCATCGACGCGCAGCATCCGGACCTCAAGGGCGCGGTCGTGGGCGGTTATGACGCGTCCGGCTCAGGACAGCCGGACGGCCAGAAGAGCGTCGGCTCCAAGCCCGAGCACGGCACCCTGGTGGCTACCATGCTGGCGGGCCGCGGACACCAGCCCGCAAGCCCCAGCCCCAGTCCCAGTCCCGGGCCGCAGGGCACGCCGCCGGACGGCATCGTGGGCGTGGCACCGGAGGCGCAGCTCCTTTCCGTCTCCACCTGGCTCGGTTCAGCCAATCCTTCGGGCAAGAGCGACCAGGACCAGATTCCCGAGGCAGTCCGTTGGGCCGTGGACAACGGCGCCAAGGTGATCAACATTTCGCTGGGCAGCACAACGCCGCAGTGGCCTCAAAGCTGGGACGCGGCGTTCCTGTATGCGGAGCAAAAGGACGTGGTCATCGTGGCCGCCGCCGGCAACCGCGTGGGCGGCAACACCCAGGTGGGAGCGCCCGCAACCATTCCCGGTGTTCTCACCGTCGCCGGCCTGGACCGCAGGAACCTGGCCAGCGTTGACGCCTCTTCACAGGGAATCAGCATCGGGGTGGCTGCCCCTGCCGAGAACCTGCTGGGAGGCCTCCCTGGCGGAAGCTACGCGGAATGGGCCGGGACCTCCGGGTCCACGCCGATCGTTGCCGGCGTCGCCGCCCTGATCCGGTCCAAGTGGCCGGACATGAGCGCCGAACAGGTGATCAACAGGATCGTCTCCACGGCAAAGGACGCCGGCGCTCCGGGCAAGGACCCGCTGTACGGCTACGGCATCCTCAACGCAGAAGCCGCGCTAAAGGCCGACGTCCCCCAGGTGTCCGTCAACCCGCTGGGTACTGTCGCCGAATGGATCCGGGTGCACCGGCGGGGCAACGCTGCTCCTGCCGCCCCGCTGCCCACCGCCACCTCTGTACCCAGCGCGGCACCCACCCTGCCCGAAGCTACCGTTCCCGCTGCCAAGGCGCCTTCGCAGCGTGACAGCGCCATTGGCGCCACCGTCGTCATCGGTTTTGGACTCCTCTTCGCAGCCATCATCGCTGCTGCTGCCATCCAGCTCCGGAGGGCCGCCCGGAACCCTGCCCTTGCCGGGGAAGAGCCGGAAACCGGGGTGGTGGAACGGGTGCATTCGCGCACTAATCCACACGTTACGGACCGGGGTGCCAGCTAGTGAAGATTTTCACAAACTGCGCTATCCTTAAACTATGGCAACCACCCCACAGCTCCAGGACCGTCCCAGGGTACTCGTCGTCGGCGGCGGGTACGTCGGCCTGTACGTAGCACTGAAACTGCAGAAGAAGATCGCGAATGCCGGCGGCATCGTCACCGTCGTTGATCCCCTGCCCTACATGACTTACCAGCCCTTCCTCCCCGAGGTGGCCGGCGGCAATATTGAAGCCCGCCACGCGGTGGTTTCCCACCGCCAGCACCTCAAGCAGACGGAACTGATCCAGGGCCGCGTCACCTCAATCGACCACGAGAACCGCACGGCTGTGGTGGCACCCGCCGATGGCGGCGAAAACTTTGAAATCCCGTACTTCGACGTCGTGCTTGCAGCCGGCGCCATCACCCGCACGTTCCCCATCAAGGGCCTGGCGGACAAGGGCATCGGCCTGAAGACCATCGAGGAAGCCGTTGCGCTGCGCAACAAGCTGCTGGAGCGCATCGAGGTTGCCTCCACCATGACGGACCCTGCCGCACGCGCCCGGGCCCTCACCTTCGTGGTGGTCGGCGGCGGCTTTGCCGGCATCGAATGCATCACCGAAATGGAAGACCTCGCCCGCGCAGCCGTGCGCAACAACCCGCGCATCAAGCAGGAGGAAGTCCGCTTCGTCCTGGTCGAAGCCATGGGCCGCATCATGCCGGAGGTCACCGCCAAGCAGGCTGACTGGGTGGTTGAGCACCTCCGCAGCCGCGGCATCGAGGTCCTCCTGAACACCTCGCTGGACAGCGCCGAAGGCACCCTGAAGCTCATCAATCTGCCGGACAAGACCCCCGCCCAGGAATTCGAAGCCGACACCCTGGTTTGGACTGCAGGCGTGCAGGCCAACCCGATGGTCCGCTCCACCGACTTCCCGCTCGAGCCCCGCGGCCGCGTCCGCGTCCTGCCGGACCTGCGCATCGCCGGTGACGAAGGCATCGTGGAGAATGCGTGGGCCGCCGGCGATATCGCCGCTGTCCCGGACCTCACCGGCAAGGGCCTGCCGGACGGCACTTGCGTACCCAACGCCCAGCACGCCCTGCGCCAGGCCAAGCGCCTCGCCAAGAACCTGTGGGCCTCCCGTTGGGACAAGCCGCTGGCGGACTACAAGCACAAGAACCTGGGTGCTGTTGCCGGCTTCGGTGAGTGGAAGGGTGTTGCCAACATCAACCTCCTGGGCCGCATCGGCCTCAAGGGCGGACTGGCGTGGCTGGCCCACCGCGGTTAC
This sequence comes from Arthrobacter sp. SLBN-122, assembly GCF_006715165.1. NCBI lineage: Bacteria > Bacillati > Actinomycetota > Actinomycetes > Micrococcales > Micrococcaceae > Arthrobacter > Arthrobacter sp. SLBN-122. The sequence continues at coordinate 3,233,413 of NZ_VFMS01000001.1, forward strand.
CACGGCATGGCCATGCCCACGTTCGAGCGCAAGTTCCGCGTCATCCTGAACTGGATCATCGGCTTCTTCGCCGGCCGCGACACCACCCAGCTGATGGACCTGGACAACCCCCGCGGCGCTTTCGTCTCGGCAGCAACCCCCGCCCCGAAGCCCGCGGCTGCACCGGCAGCCGCTCCGGCGGCCGGATCCGGTTCAACCGCCACTGCTGCTCCCAAGGAAACGGTGGCGGCGAACGCCAAGTAGCGCGTCCGTTCCACCGCTTTACAGCGCACGACGGCGGCCGGCCCCTTGTGGGGGCCGGCCGCCGTCGGCGTTTCCAGCCGATGCGCCTTTCACGGGTACCATTGACCCGGCGCCCCAGTAGCCCAATTGGCAGAGGCAGCGGACTTAAAATCTTCCTCCTATGTGCTTATCTTTTTGCCCTAACGGCCTTACTTCCCAGTCATGACGCGGAAGTTGGTTCAGGCTGGGCTTCCAAAAATCCACCGTGCTGTGCCTATTGTGCTTACGGTTGTGCCGAACTGGCCTCGCGGAGTGTCCTGAAGGGGCAAAATTGTGCTTAACTCGGGGCTCTGAGTGGGATTGAACCGGGCTGACATCATAGGATGTGGGGGACACAAAACGCCCCCGTAGCCCAACGGCAGAGGCAACCGACTTAAAATCGGTAAAGGTGTGGTTTCGAATACCACCGGGGGCACCAAGTAGAGGAGTCAGGCTTACCGTCTGACTCCTCTTCCTATATCCAGAGCCATCCTGAGTGTTCCTGGGGTTGTTTCAACGTCCCGGATGTCCGGATGCTGGTTCGTAGCACCGTAGGGCCTTAGAACCACACAGGAGGCTTCCCTCTTGGCGGGAGGTAATACTTGCCGCGTCCATAGCCAGCGTTTCGCGGGTACCAATGCCAGCAGTGTAATTTTGAAGCCTAAAGTATTCTCCTTGAGCGCCGGTCTTTCGGCCTGCTGAGAATTGCGTGTATTGGGGGGCTTGTCGTGCCAGCGGAGGAAATGCCTCCCACCGTTTTGAGCACGGTGGTGGAGGAATTCGACCATGCCATCCCCTTGCTCGGAGTTTGTGCAGGCCATGAGGATGCACAGTGGCGTTTTCGAGCGCTGTCCAACGATCTCATCGAGTGGGCGATGGACTGGATTCTTCCCCATGAGGAACTAGCCAACATCTCGCGTGCGAATGCCTTCAGACTCATGGGAAAGGCTCTCGGCCGAATTTACAAAACCAAGGACACTGAACTCCGGGGCGAAATTGGCGAACTGCTCCTGCACATCATCCTCAGGAAGTTCCTGAACTCACAGCGGGCCATCAGTCGTATCTATTTCAAGGACGCGGCCAACGATACGGTCAAGGGTTTCGATGCTGCCCATATCGTGGAAATTCCTGGCGATGGCTCTGATGGTGGACTGGAACTCTGGCTAGGAGAGTCCAAGTTTTTCAAGAACAGTTCCCAAGCCATTGGTGCGGTGCTGGATGAGTTGGAAGACCATCTGGAAACGCAGTACCTCCGCTCAGAGTTCGCCGCCATCTCGGACAAGATTGAATCCGGCTGGCAGCACGCGGACAAGGTGAAGGCTCTGCTAAGGCAGGAAATCTCCCTTGATGAGGTGTTCGAGCGGGTGGTCATCCCTGTATTCATCACCTTCGACAGTGAGGTGACTGGCCGGCACAAACGCAGTAACCAAGCCTACCGAGATGAAATCACAGCCCAGATGAAGCGGGAGTGGGAAGCATTCCAACGGAGGTTTGGGAAGCGGACCATGCCCAGGGAGGTCAAGATTCACCTGATTCTCCTGCCCATGGCAACCAAAAAAGATCTGCTGGATGCGTTTGATGAGAGGCTCAAGGCGTGGCAACTAGCATCGATGCCATAAGGACTGCACTCGCCGCCCCAACGTTGGAGGAAGGTCAGGAGTTCTCAATCCTGGCGGGTATCGCTGCACTGAAGGCTACCGATGGTGACAGCCGTATTGTGCAGGACCTCGTTATCCGGGCGTTGGACCGTTCTGAGGACTTCGAACCCGAGATGCCCCTCCTCATGGCACTGGCACGCGGGCTTGGACTTTTTCCTTACGTTGAGAACATCGCCCCTGACCTGCTCCCGTTGGCGGACCAGATCGCTTTGGAAATGAACCGACCCGACAATCTGGATGGTGTCGTCTTCCATCGGGTACAAACCGAGGTCTACCGGAAACTGATGGCGGGGGAGAACGTCATCCTGTCTGCTCCCACCAGTTTCGGCAAGACCGTCATCCTTGATGCACTAATTGCCTCCGGGAAGTACAACAACCTTGTCATCATCGTGCCCACCATCGCCCTCATCGATGAACTGCGGCGACGGCTGGCACGCTTCACCGACTTCAAACTCATCACTCACCCTGGACAGACCTACGGGGATAGGAACCTGTTCGTCCTGACCCAAGAGCGGTATCTGGCGATTGAGGACATGCCCACCCCGGACTTCTTTTTCGTGGATGAGTTTTACAAGCTTGATGACCACAACGGCAGGGAAACCCTGGTCAACGACCGCAGCGAACTGCTGAACCGGGCGATGTACAGGCTTCGGAAGACCGGGGCTCAGTTCTACCTTGCGGCACCCATGATTCAGTCCCTGTCGGAGTTGTTGCCGGCCGAACTGCGTGCCAGCCTTATCGTCACCAACTTCAGCACCGTGGCAGCGGACACCATCCCTGTCACTGCCGAAACGGAGGAGGATGAACGGCGGGAGATTCGGCGAATCCTTTCTGAGGTTGACGGCCCCACACTCATCTTCTGCCGGAGTCCAAATCGGGTGCGGATGGTCGCCAAGTGGCTGCAAGAAGACGCTCCCGAAGGCGGCTACGGCGAAGGGATGCCGAATACCGCCAAATGGCTTGAGGACAATATCAGCGCCCGGTGGAGCCTTCCGAGGAACCTGCGACTGGGCATCGGTGTTCACCATGGCCGGCTCCCACGATGGCTGGGTCCGCTGGTCATCAAGGCATTCGATGCGGAAGACATCGGTGTTCTCGTTTGCACAAACTCCCTGATTGAGGGCGTGAACACACGGGCCAAGAACATCATCATTCTGGATAAAACCATCGGGAACGCTGGCTACAACTACTTCACGTTCGCAAATATCCGGGGACGCGGCGGGAGGATGCTAAAGCACTTCATTGGGCGAATTTTCATGTTCAATCCACCACCAGTTGAGGTACTGCCCAGCATCGATATCCCCGGCCTGAGCCAGAGCGATGGGGCTTCTGACAGCCTGCTTCTGTCCATTGATGAGGAAGACCGTTCAGAACGGACACGGGCACGCCTGCGTGAGGTGATCGAGCAGCCAATCCTCTCGGTGGAAACCATGCAAAAGAACGCGGGAGTCAGCCCTGCGGAGCAGATCGAACTAGCGAAGCATCTTGCGACAGTAAATCCCCGCCTCCTGGGCGAAATCCTGTGGACTAAGCCGTACCCAACGTATAAGGAGCTGCTCGCTGTCGTCAGCCTTGTTTGGGATTACATCCCGCCTCGGGGAAGGACCAACCATCTGGCCACCACAGCCAAGCAACTTGCCTACCTCGTGAAAAACCTTTCCGATGTCAACGGCGATGTTCGGGCGTTCCTTGCCACGGTGACAGAACGGGCTGAGGGAGACGATGCTTACGACAGCAAGGTGGAGGATGCCTATAACTTCCTTCGGTTCTGGATTGACCATAACCTTCCCGCTCGTATCAGGGCACTGGATTCCATAGCGAAAGAAATCTTGCCGCCTCGCGGAATCAGGCCAGGGAACTACGAAGCGTTCGCGGCACGTATGGAGGCTGGCTTCCAAGCACCCCTGTTGCTCACAGCGGAGGAGTTTGGGATTCCCTCTCAGGTCACCAAGAAATTGCTGCGTCGGATACCACGGGCGGACACCTTGGATGCCCTGATCTGGGGCCTCCGGAGTCTGGATCTTAGTAAGATTCCGGAATTGACCCAGTACGAACGGGACCTGCTGGACTACGCCTTATCCAGCGATTAGGTCCTACTCGGGGGACAGTGTGCCCCTGCTCACAAATAGTAAGCAGGCTGATTAATTCCGGCTATGCTTGATTCGTCCGGTTTCACAAGCCCCCCAATATTGTGGAACCGGACCCGCCGCGCCTCGGTCGCCCCCAGTACTGAGGCAGGCAAAGCAGAACCCCCGCCTTGCACTTATGCGAAGCGGGGGTTCTCTTGCTTATTTAGACCGTAGCCTTTGCCTTGCGGCCTGTGCGGTAAAGGTAAGCACCAACAGCGGTCATTGTCGCCCCACCAAATCCAAGAAGCAACAGGAGTTCTTCCATGGACTGACCGGTGTAGGCAATGTTCTCATCTGCCGGCACCGGAGCCTCCGCACCATCAGATTCATCCTCAGTGCTGTGTTCCACTGTGGTTGAGGTACCAGGAAGATCCTGCTTGATGGTGGTGGTTTCCGGAGTTGGTTCCTCGGACGGGGTTGGCTTATCCGGGGTAGTGCTCAGGTCCGGGGTTGGGATTTCCTCTTCCGGAGTCGGAGTTTCCTCTGGAGTCTCTTCCGGGGTCTCCTCGGGGGTCTCCTCCACAGGAGGCAGTTCCGGGAGAGTCGGAGTAGGAACTTCTTCTACCGGAGGCAGTTCAGGCTCTGGTTCCACAGGAGTTTCTTCCGCAGGAGGAATCTCAGGCAGTTCAGGGGCTGGAGTCTCTTCTACCGGTGGGAGCTCGGGCTCAACAGGAACCACATCATCCACCGTCACGGCAACGGTTCCAATGGTCTCAGCACCGTACAGTTTCTGAGCGTATGGGTAGAGCGGTGAAACCTGGTCAGCCTCTGAGCCAACCCAGCGGTCAACGATGGAGTACTTCACGGTCGCTGTTCCCTTGTAGCCGGCAACAGGAGCGAAATCCACCTTTGCGGCTTCCTTGTTGACGGTCCATGTTCCAACCTTTGAATCAGTCAGGTTCTCAACGAGGTTTCCGTCAGTATCGATAAGACGCAGGGTGGAAGCAACGTAGGCATACTTTGGTGCTTCGGACTTCGCAGTGAGAGTGATTCCCTCAGCTGTCCTATCCAAATTCTTGTTTACCCATGTGACAGCAGGAGCGGGGGTGGATGCAGTCTCACCAGTGAACCGGGCGTAGGCGATTGCTGACCAGTTGCCGTATGGGTCGTTTTCAATGGTCTCGGTGAGAACCCATTTGCCACCAGGAACAGCGAGCTCCTTGACCAATGTGCCGTCAGCGGCCTTGAAGCCATATTCCTTCTGCCCGGAGTAGTTGCCTCCCACGTAGGAGGTATCGGTGTTGACTGCTTCCCCTGCGGTGGTGTCGTTCTTGGTGACATCAACGGAAACAGCGGTGTCCGCCTTGACCTGAACCGCATCCTTGGCTCCATAACCGATGAGTGGTGCCTTGCTTCCACCGCCGGCAGTGGTGCCGAAATTGATGTAGTTGGCCGGGTTGAAGGTTGCGGAAAAGCAACTTTCGCAGGGTTCATAGCAGCGGCACGGCCAGTGGCTGTGGCTGTAGTCAGGTCGGGTGCCGTGTAAAGGATGTGGATCTTGCTCTGGCCAACCAGTTCTGACCCTGCACCTGTTGCATCGTAGTTAGCCCAGAATGCCTTGATGTCAGCAGTCTTCTCACCGTAAGCAACGGTCTTCCAGCGGGAGGTAATGACAGGTACTTCGCCTGTGTATCCATCCTCAGGAGCAAAGGTGATGTAAGGGCGGTCGTATTTGTTCTGAGCCGCTACAGCCTTACCGTCCACGTAGTTCACGGGGACAATATCCTGCGTTCCAGTGGAAGGAACAACACTGACGGTTCCAACGCCTTCAATGTGGACAGATTCACCCATGCTGATGGTCTCGCCAGTCGAATCAATGACAGCCTGAAGGCTTGCATCCTCGGCAACCGTGGCCTGAGCCTTGGGGTCAAAGTCAAAGTTGTTGGCAAGGGTTATTCCGGCGTTGGACTTCGCAAGGGTATCGATGGCGAGGTTGGTGTTCACGCTCGGGGTCAGAATCTCATCCAGGGCTGTTGGAGCAAAGGCTGAGGTTAGCCCATACGTTGGGTTGTACTTCCCAGCCCTAACTGCGTCCTTATTGATGAAGGATCTGAGGTTGCGGCTAACCGTGTAGTTGTTAGCAGGGTTGGATGTATCCAATGTGGACACGTCCGTAGGAACGGTCTGCTTGAAGCCTTCCTGCGGAGTGTGTGAGATGGTCACGGTCGCACGGTAGACATTGTTGGCCGTATCCATGAACTCATAATCCAGCTTGAAGTCCGTGAAGGACTTGTCGGACTTGATGTACAGGGAGTTGCTGTACTGGGTATCGAAGGTTCCCAAGTCGTTTGTGTACTTGCTGACCCGTTCACCGGTCTCGGGGTTGATGGGGCGGACGGAGCCTTCCACGATGCTTGCGCCTTCAGTGGCGATGTCATTTGCAGTCAGGTCAAAGCCACCGGTCTTGCCGGCGACAGAGGTGAAAGTGTCATTGACAGCCTTGCCCGGAGCAACAGGTGCCTTGATGTCGGTGTAGGTGATGCGGGTAGCAGGCTTGGAAGGCAGAGCCTCTGAGAGGACTACGTCCAGAGTCAGCACACCGGCCTCGGAGTTGGAAGTGACTGTTGCGTTTCCGGTGATGCCGTTGAAGGAGACGGGGAGAACATCGCCTACCTTGTAGTCAATGCCTGCCTCGCTTTCCCATACCTTGCTTGAGAAGGTGGAGTTTTGAGCAGTGTAGGTCAGGGTGAACTGTGAGAGGTCTTCCCGTTCAGTGGTAGCGGCTGCAAGTGTGGCTTCCGCAGTACGGACGGCTGAGGTGAGACGGTCCGCCTCGGCGGTTTCACGATCCGCACCGGCAGTTGCTGATTCCCGGGCAGTGTCAATTGCCTCCATTGATGGGTACCAGCGAACACTACCGTCGCTGAAGGTGACCTTGAATTCAGTCTCCTGGCCGGATGGGTAGTCGATGTGGACGCTTGGCATCCAAAGGTTCAGGATTTCGTTTGCACTCTGAAGGATGGGTGCGTGCTGAGCCAACTTGGCTTCAGCGTCGGCAAGTGCCTGCTTCTCGGCTGGGGCTTCAGGGGTGTAGGTCTTGGCAGTAACTTCTGAAGCAATAGATAGGTTAGAACCTTCCTGACGGAAACCGTCAGCGAGGAAGCCAATGTTGCCATTGAAGTTCTCAAGGTTGACCTTCTTGATGGTGTTAGCCTTCACGATGCCCTGGGAGACGTTCAGGGACCGTTCAACAGAGGCTGCGATTGCTGATGGCGCAAGTCCAATTCCGGGAATGGCCATAGCTAGAGTTGCTGCAACGGCTGTATTGATGAAGCTCTTGCGAATTTTCCTGTTCTTCCTCTTTTCCGTAAGCTCAGCTGCACGCTTGGCATTGCGGGATTCATAAATCATCTAAAGTCCTTTCGTCGGGTGAATGGGTATTGTTTTTCTGTCACAATTTATATCGGTCAGTGGAGGCGAGATGCTGGGCCTGACGGAGGATATTTCTGTTACCGGCCCGTTTATTTTTTGATGCAAAAAAGTCCCCCGCGGATTCGCACCAGCGGGGGACTTTTTATGTCAGGTTTTCACCTGTTGAACGACTAGATGTTCTTCTTGCGGCGGCGGGTAAGGAGCGCACCCAGTCCGGCAAGCAGACCACCTGTACCAAGCAGCAGTCCAACATTCTTGGCACCAGTCTCAGCAAGATCCTCGGTGGGAGCAGCCTCTACTCCATCTGAGTCGTCCTCGGGGATGAATTCCTCGGTGATGGAGGTGTCAGGAGTTGGGTCCTTCTTGATGGAGGTGTCCGGGGTCGGGTCCTTCTTAATGGAGGTGTCCGGGGTTGGCAGGTCTGGGATGGTGGTGATTTCGGGAGTTGGCTCCTTGGGGATGGTAGTGATTTCGGGAGTAGGCTCGTCTTCCTTTACAGGAGGTGTACCAGGGGTGTATTCCACCTTGTAGCCCGGAGCAAACTCGATGGCGGTTGGCTTGGAAGCGGCGGCGACACCTGCTGACAGGGCAGGGATACTATCGCTGCCGAATGAGAAGTAATCAGGGACCGTGTCAAAAGATACGAGGAATCGTACGGTGTTGTTGGCCATAAATGGATACTTGTCCACGGAGCCAACAGTGTTCTCAAGAACCTTGATGGTGTAGTTGTGACCGTTGAGAGTGCCCTTACGTCCTGTGTACAGGTCAGCAGGAACTTCCCACTTTTCCTTGAAATCAGGGTGGGCGATAGAAACGTCCAAAACGAAGTTCTTGGCACCGTTCACACCATCAGCACCGGGACCGAACTGGGTAGCACCATCAGCTGTACGGCTGAGAACTTGGTAGTTCTGGACACTAGTGCGTTCACCTGAAGCATCAACGGCGTGAGTCCATGACTTCATCACACTGTTAGGTGCTGACACAACATCATTAACCTTGATACGGAAGTTGTTGTCCTCGGCGCTGGCGACAAGATCCACAGCAGCGGTCTGTCCTGCACGCTCCACGTTTGGAATGACGGGGTTAGCCAAATTCCAGAAGTTGCGGGCATAGTTGCTGGTTCCATCGTTCAGGAACTGCCCAATTTCCTCAGCCTTGGAAATAGGGGAAAGCCAGACAGTCGCACCGTTCTCGGCAGTTACAGCGTTCTCCTTGCCAACAACAGAAGGGCGCTCAGCGTGGAGGGTGGTTTCGACCTCAAGGAAGATGGGATCAGTGGTTGCAACCGTGCGGTGCTGGTCATCCACTGAGTAGGACATTCCTTCAGGGATCTTGCCTTCCGCCTTCGCCTTATTGAAGGCATCCATGGACGGGAATGTGGTTCCATCCTCAAGGTGAACTGTGCCGTCACCAGTACCGGCGAACTTACCCTGAAGCATGATGCCGCACTTGGTTCCTACAATCGCACAGGAAACAGTGCCTTCAGTAACGGAACGCTGCTTTCCATCTAGCGAGATGTCAGCCTGGCGCTCGGCAGTGGGAAGCTTGTCATCCAGTACCAAAGTTTGCTTGGCATGTGCTTCGTTAGCGGAACCTCCTTGGAGGTCTCCTGCAACACCACCGCTAACGATGGTGGAGGTGGGGTTAGCCCAGGAAGCCACTTCACCTTGGGGAAGTTTCTCAATGCCGCCCATCGGATCAATCCCGGTTCCAAACACAGGGTTGAACAGCATGACGTTGACTGCACCGAATGCGCCGCCGCTCGGGTCAACCTCGCCTGCAACTAGACCGCCGGCATCGATGTTTTCCTCAGTGGTGATGTTCCAGTTCATGACTTCAGCGAAGGGACCGTAGCGGAACATGCCGTCGTTGATGAGGTTCTTAGTGGATTCGTGCTGAGCCTTGATGTACTCAGGGTCCAGAGGTTCCTCCAGAACGAGGACGATTTCGAAGTTCACATTGCCGGTGTTGCGTTCAGCGGTTGCCTTGTTGGATGCAGCGTAGGCAATCTTGATACCAGCCTTGCGAAGGGCAGCGTCCTTGACGGCATCGTACTTAATCTGGGGAACCTGGCCGACGTACTTGGTTTCAAACTTTGCAGCGGCTTCAGGGGAGAGGGTGACTCCAGCAATGTTCGGAATCTGGCGGCTGTCATCCCACATGGCTGCATTTGCAATGCCTGCGGTTCCCGCGAGGATGCTAACTGCTAGGGCACCTGCACCAATACGGGAAAAGTTCTTGGTTGCCTTAGCCTTGCGTGCTTTCGCCCTGCGTTCGGAGCGTGAGGAGAATTCGAGAGATTTCATAAGGTAATTGATTCCTTTCTAAAAAATGGGTTTCTGTCACTTCTTATATCGGTCCGTCCGCCTCGAAAAAGTGAGGAGAAAGTGGGGAATGGTAAGTTATTTCCGTTACCGACCAAAGTGGCCATAGGAACGCAAAAGGACCCCGGCGTTTACCGGGGTCCTTTGTACGACTGGGGGATTATCCCTGCATCAGAGTCCTGGCGGACTTGTTGGGTACGGGACTGCTGAACTGCTTCAGGCGTTCCCTCGTGGAGTTCAGTGGCTCGTAGTCACCGAATATGAGCCAGTCAGAGTAGTTCACTGAGACATAGTTCTCGTCTATCAACCGCAGCCATGCTTCCCTGACAGCGGCCTTGATGGCGGGTGAGCCCGTGATGATGAGCCACTTGGCAGGGCGGTGGTTGCTCCTGAAAAGATTCCACAGCGTGTACTGGTAGGACTTGGTGGGCAGAACGTCACCTGACTCAACCCTGCCAACGATGCATCCGTTATGGATGCTTGTTTCTTTTGTCCTAGGGTTTGTGAGGCGGATGTTGGGTTGCAGGATGACAAAGTGCGCCAGTGGCTCAACTTCCGGCTTGCCCTTGCGGGTGTAGGTGTTGAACAGGAACGCCGGTAGGACTTCCCTCTGAACCTCCCGTCCGCGGATCTCGGATTCAACCTTGAACGACTGGTTGATGCGGTGGGTGAAACGCTCGGTGTCGTCGGTGCGCATGTCGGTCATGTTCCACTCGTGGTTATTCACAACAGGCAGACCTGAACCGTTGCCAAGTTTCAGCCACGCTTCGCTTGCGGCCTTTTGGAAGGCAACGATGTCGGAGTTCCTGAAGGACTCAACGTGGGAAGCCGCATCAGCGATACGCAACCCTGTGACTACAGGCTGTGCAGGAGGTGTGAAATGGGTGCGTTTCTCATCAGCGTTGTCCTCCTGAACATGGCAGTTTGGTTCAGGACCGGTGTGACGGCTTGAGTCAGGACCACCCAGGACTCGCCGGTTGCTTGTGACGGTTTGATTCAGGACCACCCCAGTGTTGTTTTCATCTGATGAAAGCGAGCATTTGGAGGTCCGGATGAGGGTGCGCATGGAACTGTTTGCCAATATCCGCAGGGACGCCCGCGTGGAGGGCTTGTCAATCCGTGGGCTGGCAAAGCGGTATCAGATCGGCAGGGACACCGTCCGGCAGGCTTTGTCGGATCCTGTTCCGCCGCCGCGAAAGACGCCCGAGAGGTCATCGCCCCGGTTGGACCCGTTCAAGCTGGTGATCGATGCCATGCTGACCGAGGACACGACGGCGCCGCGGAAGCAGCGCCATACCGCGCGCAGGATCTTGGCCCGGCTCATTGAGGAGCAGGGCGCGGAGGAACTCTCGTATTCGACGGTGCGTGACTACGTGCGGGTCCGCCGGGCGCAGATCGATGTTGAGGCCGGCCGCCGCGTTGAAGTTTTCATCCCGCAGGAGCACGCGCCGGGCGCGGAGGCGGAGGTGGACTTCGGCGAAGTCTGGGTCATCCTGAACGGGGTGAAGACGAAGTGCCACATGTTCATCTTCCGGCTCTCCCACTCAGGCAAAGCCGTCCACCGGATTTACCCGACGCAGGCCCAAGAAGCCTTTCTGGAAGGCCACATAGAAGCCTTCAATGTTTTGGGCGGCGTCCCGACCAAACACATCCGCTATGACAATCTCACCAGCGCCGTCACTGCGGTGGTGTTCGGGCAGGGCCGGCAACGCCAGGAGAACGACCGCTGGGTGCTGTTCCGCTCGCACTACGGCTTCGATCCCTTCTACTGCCAGCCCGGCATCGTCGGGGCCCATGAAAAAGGTGGGGTTGAGGGCGAGGTGGGCTGGTTCCGCCGCAACCGTCTCTCGCCCATGCCTGTCGCCGAGTCCCTCGATGAGCTCAACGACCGGATCCGGGCCTGGGAAACCCAGGACGATGGCCGGAGGATCGAGGACAGGATCCGTACCATCGGCCGGGACTTCGAGGCCGAGCAGCCGTTCCTGGCACCAGTGCCGGCAGAGGTCTTTGATCCGGGGCTGGTGTTGAACCCCAGGGTTGACAGGTCATCGATGATCACGGTGCGGATGGTGAAGTACTCCGTCCCGGCCCGATTCATCGGCCGGAAGGTCCGGGTTTCGTTGAGGGCGTCCGAGGTGGTGGTTTTCGACGGCAGTGCCGTGGCCGCCAGGCATCCGCGAATTGTTGCCAAACGCGGGCAGTCAGTCCAGCTGGACCACTATCTGGAGGTCCTCAAGACCAAGCCCGGCGCCCTGCCCGGCTCCACCGCCCTGGCCCGGGCACGGGAGTCCGGGGCGTTCACCAGCGCCCACGAGGCGTTTTGGGCCGCCTCCCGCCGGGTCAACGGCGATGCCGACGGAACCCGTGAACTCATCGACGTCCTGCTGCTCCACCGGTCCATGGACGCTGGAGACGTTGAAGCTGGGATCACCGCGGCCCTGGGAGTGGGTGCCGTCAATGCCGACGTCGTGGCGGTCGAAGCCCGCAGACACGCAACGATGTCTTCCGTGGGTGGGTCCGGTCCGGACCGTCATCCCGGTGCTCACGCTGACGTGAATGTGCAACGGGTTGTCAGTCTCACCCAACGCCGGCTCATGGACCCGGCAGCGGTCATCGCCGGACTCCCGCCGGACACCCGATCCCTGCCATCGATCGGTGCTTATGACGAGCTGCTGGCCAAACGCACCGAACACCCCGCAGGAACACCGTCGAAGGAGAACACCTCATGAGTCCCACCGCACCGGCCATCACCATCACCCCGACGCTGCGCCGGCGGCGCGGCCTGACCGAACAGGCCGCCGTCGCTGCGGTGGACCAGGCTTGCAGACGGCTAAGGCTGCCGACTATCCGGGCCGTGCTCGATGAAGCCCTCACCATCGCTGGCAAAGAACAACTCTCCTACCAAGGCTTCCTGGCCGAGTTGCTGCTGGCCGAGTGTGATGACCGGGACCGGCGCTCCTCCATTCGCAGGGTCAAAGCTGCGAACTTTCCGCGGGACAAGTGGCTCGGGGACTTCGATTTCGACGCGAACCCGAACATCAACCCCGCCACGATCCACACCCTTGCGACCGGGGACTGGATCCGCAAGGGATCGCCCCTATGCCTGATTGGTGATTCCGGGACAGGGAAGTCCCACCTGCTCATCGGGCTCGGCACCGCGGCCGCCGAGAAGGGCTACCGCGTCAAATACACCCTCGCCACCCGGCTCGTGAACGAACTCGTCGAAGCCGCTGATGAGAGAGTCCTCGCCAAAACCATCGCCCGCTACGGCCGGGTGGACCTGCTCTGCATCGATGAACTCGGCTATATGGAACTGGACCGCCGGGGCGCCGAACTCCTCTTCCAGGTCCTCACAGAACGCGAAGAAAAGAACTCCATCGCCATCGCAAGCAACGAATCGTTCTCTGGGTGGACCAAAACCTTCACCGACCCGCGCTTGTGCGCGGCGATCGTCGACCGGCTCACCTTCAACGGTGCCATCATCGAAACCGGCACAGACTCCTACCGGCTCGCCCACACCCTCGCCCAACAAACCGGAGGCTAGCCGGGAGCCCTTCGACTACAGATACAAACTATCCGCGAGTGAGATCCCTGGTTAGGTACTGATTCCGCGTCTCAATTAGCTTCCTGAGGTAGCGAGCCAGCACCAGCTTCTCGACAAGACGCCCTATGGGTCCGAAGGGGGCCGCGAACTCGATTCGATCAACCATCGTGGTGCCCGCCGGATCCTGACTGAACTCATGGACGTGCCGGAACCGCCGAAATGGACCTTTGACCTGCTCGTCGACAAAATAGTCAGGCGACTCCATCTCGGTAATCCGGCTCGTCATCTGAAGCGGAACGCCGAAGTGCCAGGCTCGCCACGTGACTTCCTCACCCAAGGAGATGAGACCGGACGTCACGCCAGCAACCGCCTCTTCTCGAGACTGCGCCATCGAGTCCTTGTGGGCGTCAATGCTCCGGGCACGGTCAAACAGCTCCGATTTAGGCGTGCTTGTCCGTGTTGTGCACTCAAAGTAAACGGCCATTTTCAGAGTATGGCAGTTCGTTCGTGGTCTGCTTGAATCGCGGAAGCCCGAGGCCACTGCGCCCGTCGCGTCGTGAGATGGCAACGCCGAGCCCTCATGCCAGCAGGGCGTGGGTGGTCCTGGATCAGGCCGTCTCAGTGGTCCTGAATCAGGTTGACATACTCATCCTCCAGGAGAATCGTTCCGGTCCTGATCTGAAGGATGACGGATGCCAGATTGCTGATGGTCTTGTGTTCAAGAACGTCAAGGCTGTTGTGGTCAAAGGTGGGGGAGAGAAGTTCGTTGTTCACGGGCAGCCTGTAATCAACGTGCTCTGCCCCAACACGGGTGAGGATGAAAAACGGAGTGATCTTCCCGGTGGGGGAGATTTTCTTGATGCTTCCGTTGTTCTGGAGCTTGACGAGGTTTGTCCTGCGGAGGCTCTCAGATACGCGGGGAATATCGCTGAGAGGACGATTTTGCTGTGCCACTAGGACGAAGGCAATCTGGTCACATGTCAGCCTCTGGACCTCGTTCAGCAATGTGAGGATAAGCAAGTCCCGCTGGGTGGGGACGAACTTCTCGGCAGGAGTGGCCTCTTCTGTCTGCTTCTGCTTGGACTCCATAATCTTCTGGATAGAAGGCATGACAGCCTTGGTGGGGGACGGAAGGGCTGGGGCTGACCTCTTGATTTGGAGCTCCTCCTGCTCAGCCTCCGCAAAAATCCTGATGGTCTCCTCAAGTTGTTGCTGGACAGGCTTGATTGCTTCATCCTTCTTACCGATGACTAGAACCCGAGATGACTGGGGTTCGGTCGCACGGAGTTGAGGGCTGGAAAGTGCCGCTGAGCTCGCGCTCCGTCTCTCAGGGCGTTTAGGTAGGTTGGGGAGCTTGGATGTGGCGGGTGCGGGGGATGGTGCCGACATAAGTGGTTCGTCGTTCAAGAAATCGTTCATAGGGTTCCTTTCGTTGGGGATGGTGGTCTTGTAGCAGGGTGGATCTGTACCGGATGTCCAACCGGATCTTTTGCCGGATACGAAGTTCCATGAAGTTGTATCGGCCCTATTGAGAGGTTTCCCATGACCTCAGTAAAAGAATTTTCTGGAAGCCCTGGATATGACGAAGCCCGCTCACTCCAATCCCAGAAGAGGCAAAGGTGAACGGGCTGTCAGTGGCTGGGTGATTACTGTGCTGAGTCCTGGCTTTGCTTGTCCCTGTGCAGCATCAGGAAGTAGATGGCAGCCGTGAACAGGTAGACAGCGAGTACCGGGTCCCACATCTGTCGGTACTGCTCTGAGACACCATGGCCTGCAATCAGGGAAGGCGGTGCCGGCAGGAGTCCAATCATCAGGGTCAGTTCCCACGTCAGCATGAGCGTCTTGAGATTGATGGTGAGGTGGGGACGGATGACATTGAGAAGAATCATGGTTCCTTTCGGTGGGCGAGGAGTGGATGGGGTTTCTGTCGGTGGATGTTTCGGTAGAGCTCCCGGTGATGTCAGAGTGAGCAGGATTCCGGTGTTCACCTGAAAGCAAGAGAAAACCCGCCCCAGTTCTCCTTGTGGAGGTGAGGCGGGTTCTTGGCTGTGCAGGTTCTTATCCGAGAAAACCATGAGCGTTGGCGTTTCCGTTCAAGAGGAAGAACGGGCGAATCTTGAAGTGCTCGTCACGCATCACCTGAGATAGCTTCCCGGCTTTCACCAGCTCATCAAGTACTCCGTTGATGGCACGACGGATCTCGCGGTTGTTTTCGTCAACGAACCACAAAACGCCGTCAATGATGCCAGCCTTAACCATTTCTACTTCCTGCGCCAATGTGCGTCGGTACACAGTCCGGCCCTTTGGCTTCATGGTCACCTCTACCTCGTACAGCCAGGTTCCTGAGCGTCGTTTCTCATTGTCATCACCGAACATGATGTTAGGGAGAGCGACAGCACCATCAGCGCGGTGCGTCTGTCCGTGCTGTCCAAGGTGGTCGGGGTGTGTGAGGAGATGCAGGTAGCCTGCATTGCTGCCTGAGCCAACCCAGATATCTTCCATGGTTTTCATCCAACCCTGCTCGGCATGTTCGTATGCTGCCCTGTCCAATGCCTTCATGTAGTCCTTCCGGTTCGTTTCCACTGATGGATATGCCTTCTCGGAAAGGAACTGCATGCGGTCTGGGAGCCAGTTGGACTTCAGGATTTGCTGGTCACGAAGTTTGGGCGAGGTTGCCAGCTGCAGCAGACGCTCCGGGAAGACCACCTTCGGCTTTGCCGTGAACAGGCCATCGGTCAGCAATGCGGCATTAGGACCACCCTTGGCAAGGATGATGCCTACGGAAGCGGCAAGGAGGGTGTGCTGGTAAGTGGAGGGCCGCGGAAAGATCTTGGGTACGGTGTCGTCAATACCGGCCCAGGCGAGTCCCAGCGGAAGGATGCGGTTGACCCGGACCGAGTAGGTGTGGTCGCTTTCAATGAAGCCCGCGTTGATCCACTTGTTGACCCGCTTCCGCATGGCATCAATGGTGGTGTCAAAGTGGTAGGCGAAGTGAGCAAGGGTCAGGAGCATGTAGCCGTGGAGCAGCTTCAGCCCCACTTCGTCTTGGTCGCGGAATGAGAGCCGGCTTCCGTCAGATGTCTTGACTGCCGGGTACTTCCGGTTGGAACGCTTGTTGACCTGTGTAACCTGCACACGCTGTGATGCCTTCTTCTGAACTACCGGCACCTCATCAAAGTCAAAGTTGTTCTTGCGGGGCTTACCCTTCACCGTCGTTGCACTGACGTTGTGCTGTTCCAGTTCTTCCGCAGTCATGGGCTGACGCTTACTGGTTGCTGTTTCCTCCGGGGCGGCGAGAGTGGACACTGCATCGTCGGACACGGTTGCTACCGGTTCAGTGCTTGCAACGAGGCGTGTGGAGTAGTCGGCAACGGGTGCTTCTGATGTGTGTACACCTGCATGTGTGAGTGAGTCCTGTGTAGCTTTCAGGCGAGTTCGGGGAGTGTACAACTTAGCCATTGTTGTGGGGCCTTTCTTTTGATGCGGGAATCTGTCGATTCTGATATCGGTAGAAACCCGTCAAAAACCTCCCTGTGAATGAGAGTTGCACCAGTTTTTCGAACGGAGGACTTTTTCAACTCGATCCCAATAGCCAGTAAGGCCGCTTCAAAACTGTATTCGGCAGTACTACACCCCACTATTGAATGCAAAATCTAAGCCATTCGCCATACACACCCCTCTAATACCCCTCAGAAGCCACAGGAAGCCCGTACAGGCGTTTCTAAGGCATATACACATGAGGAGTCCACAAATGTAAACAAATTGCTTAGAAGGGCATACGGGGCTTACAGGCGATTACACATGCAAGCACGGATTACAGCCAATGGCTTAGAAAGGCACACAGCCCCTCAGGAGACTGCCTACACACGTAAGCAAGCAACCACTGTCAGCAGGATTGCACATAAGCCGCATAAGAGAGTCCCGTACCTATGAGAGGTATATGCATAAGACCAGGCACCTGTAATCAAATATGAGAAGAACTCATATGAGGGATAGTCATATACCTATGAGGAGCCATGACTCGTGTATGTGTAATGACTAAAGGCTGAGTAGTCCTGTGAGTAGGTGAATACACTGGAGGCAGGTAAGCACTATGCAAGCAGTATGGATACACGAGCATTTATTGTTGCCACTATGTAAGCGTTCATATGTGGCTATTAAGCATGTAGGGCTTATGTGTATAGGGCTTATGTGTATAGGGCTTGAGTAAGAGCCTGGACTGTGTAGGGAATGCAGCGGTATTCCTTTGAGGCTGCGTCGGGATGCCTACTTGTCAGCAGGAGGAGTACGACACAACCTGTTCCGTTGGGGGAGCAGGGAGGTTGCGTACATCCGGGGGGAGGCAAGCCTGCCGATGACGGTGGGAGCCACATCCATGCGAGAACCATGTGTTGGTGTTGGCAGTGGCAGCGTGTAGTCACCGTTGCCACTGCTTACTGTCGTTGTGGTTCAGCCGTATCGCGGGCTTGCGCACTCTGATGGAGTCCCGGCTCCCCGTTCCTTCGTCACTCCCCGGCATATGGCTCGCCGCCCTATGTACCCGCATGCTGTTCCGTCAGCATCCACGGCATAAGGTGGCTGGCCGCCCTTATGTATCCTGGCTCTTTTTATTGGGGGAGTATCGCTTCCCCCAAGCCCCCTTGCTCTCCTTTGGGTGTGCTGTATCGCCAGCACCGGACCCTTCTGTTGGGTTGTTGTGGGGGAGAGGGTTATGGGTTGTGGGGTTCTGATGGTTGGTGGGTTGGCTGTTGGGGTTTCTTCTGGGATAAAAAGTCATCGCACAGCAGCAAGGAACGCAACGATGGGGATGGCTTGCTTGTTTTCCTTCGGGGACAGAAACCTGCACGGAGTGAGATGAACTAGTTGTTCGCATTCTCTTCTGACACGGATTCAGGCTGGTGCTTCGGGTAGGGTTCGGGCCGGTACTCCTCATAGGGGTAGTCGGGATCAAGGTGGCTGTACCAGCCGCCATCAACCGGACCCTCGAAGTGAAACCGCCTGTGGTCGGCAGATGATACCCATGATGCCCTCTTGATAAGAACGTCGTTTATCATTTCCACGGCTTCCAGTAGATCTACTATCTCGTGCCAATCAACTTCTATTCTTTCCCGCTGTGGAGGGTAATCAGGCGGTAGATAGTCCGCTTGGAAGTAGCGGAACGTTCTGGCCGTAGTCAGCATCTGAGTATCGCGGATGGGCGAAGCGTCACCTTCCCCAAACCATTGCAGCAGTTCGCATTGCTGAATCCTGGTGATGGCGGTATGGATATCCGGCCCGAGGTTCTCGGTATGGTTTGCGACAACGGCAGCGTTAGTCAGAACTCGTGCGATGTCGTACCTGAACAGCGCCCGGACGGTTTCATTCTCAGGGACGGACGTAAGTACTTTTTGAAAATGGTCGCGGTTGAACTTGGGGCATCGGGGGCTGCGGCTGATGAGTTCCAGACTCCGCAGTAAGTGATGGCCGCTGCGTACTAGTTGCGTGAGGTTGTAAATCATCAGTGCGTACGTTTCCCGCCGTTGCCTGTAGCGGGGGATGGTGATGACCAGCAGGTTGAAAAAGTAGGCGGCCAAGATGCCGAGGCTGAGATCGTAAAAGATGGGCCTGTCATTTGGTTCCACCTTGAAGCCCCAGTCGTTGTTGCCTATGAGTGTGGTGGCAACGAGGGTGATGAACGCTATGCCTGCGATGACATGGATGCCTACGTCAGATGCCCATCTCAGGAACCACATGAACCACTTGCGCCTCCACGCCGTCATGCTGAACGTTGAGTGGAGTAACCATGCGGCGTTCTCTTGCCGGAACCACTCACGGAACTTCATGGCGAAACCATACCCTCACTGCCGGCGTGGGAGTGGAAAGCAGTTCAATGGTTGGGATGGCTTGCTTCTTTTCCTTCGGGGACAGAAACCTGTACGGGGAGAGAAGAACTGCCTTCCTATGCGTTTGGCTCCCGTGACTCCCGCATACGTCGTGAATGCTCAAAGTGTTCTCCCACTGCCTGTTCCTCAGCCTCATCCGCTTCGTTCTGGGCAATACGTTCCTCTGCTGTGGGCAGCGGCGTGGGTCCGGGATTTGCTGTGAGGACTTCCAATGATTTGTAGTTCAGGGCTGTTGGCGGGTACTCAGTGACGGGATAGGGCTCTCCCTCTGAATCCTTGCCGGCGTTTTCAGCATCCCGTTCCCACACGAGGTAGGTCAGGGTTGGCGTGTTCCTCCAGCGGCGGTCGGTGGGCTTGAGTGTCATCCTGCTGTTGGCCACTTCTTTCGCTATGACCCGTGTTGCCTCGTAGTACTCAATGAATTCACGTTGATGGGAATGCCACGTTTCCCGGATGTAGTCCTCCGGTTTATCCAGATGCGGGTCCCATGGGTGGCGTTCCTCTACCCTGGCTTCCTTGAGGGTGATGGTCCAGTCATGGGTACTGACGGCGTTCCTGACCAATGGGTTCTGCCTCAGCACCTGTACAGCGTGCTGGATATCCTCGCTGAGGTATTGGCTGACGTTGGCGAGATCCTCAATTGCGTTCCACGTATCCGCCATCTTGCTTTCCAGCAGGGTTGTTGTGGCGGGGTTGATGTTGGTGGCCATGAGGACTTTGCTGATGTGTTCCTCTGTTGCCGGCACTTGGTGGGGAGACCTGCTGATGAATTCAAAGTCCCGCAGGAGTTGGCCGCCTGATTCAGCGATGGTGAACAACTGCGGGCGGAAGACCTTAAAGTACTGCTTGAGTTTGCGGCGGGCAGGCAGTGATATCAGGAGCTGCTGGAATATCCATGCCCCGAGGATGGCCAAGGACAGGTCGTACAGGAAGGGGCGGTCCTTGGGTTCCAGGGTGAAGGGGGCAGGTTCCATGGAGCCAATGATGGTGGTGACTATCAGCAGGATGAGGGCGAGGGCCGCTGTGATGTTTACGGCGTAGTCAATGAAGCGATCCCCGACCGGTGAGAAGAACCGTTTGATGGCGGTACCGGTTCGCTTCAACAGCCTCTGGGTTCCATTGGTCATGGTTGTACGGTACCTACTGATTAAGGGGAGACAGGTGTTGGCCTTTCCTCTCGGGGACATAAACCTGCACGGAAGGAACTACGACTTCCTGACGAAGGGGAAGTCAGCCACAGGCACAGGCTCATCAATGAAGGCCGTGGACGCTTCAGGCGGGTAGGTGACGTAGGGCCATGTGGGATCGTTGACGTTGAGCAGGAACAGATGCATGATGCGGCCGGGCTTCACTGCCTCATCATCCAGCCGCTCATGGTTCTTGGGCAGGTACTTATCCAGCAGTACCTTGATGGCCTCGGTCGCCTTGTAGTAATCCATGATGGTTGATGCCTGAATGGCCAGCGTATCCCTGCGGTATTCTGGCCCCTTACCCGGAACCAGGAACGTGATGCGTTCAATGCTCCTGAGGTCTTGGATACTGCCGCCACGGAAGTCCTTGGTGATAGGCATGATGTCAGTGTCATCAAACTGCGTGTAAATCCAGTTCTGGCTCTCAGCCTGAAGTTTCTCCTGCAAGGGCAATGGCAGGTCTGCTGCGAACGGGATGAGCTCCCTGTATGCGGTCTTGGCGTTGGCGAGGCGGGTGGCGATGAGGTTCCGGACGTAGGCGTTGTTGTTCAGGGCCATGCATACCTTTTCCAGATGCTCCACGGTGGGGCGGTAGGCAGGGCAGTGGGCTATCTGCTCCAGTTCGCGGATGAGATCCAGACCGTTGTGGGCGATGGCTGAGAGGTGGTTTTTGAGGAAGAGGATGCGGGAGGCTTCTTTCCGCTTCGCCGGCAGGACCACGACGAGCAGGTTGAAAAAGTACGCACCGATGATCGCAAGGCACAGGTCGTACCAGAGCGTCAGTTCGGTAACTTCCATCGTTCCCGGTTCCGGGACGGGCTTGGGTACAAGGCTCAACCAGTAAACCCAGCCGACAACGATCAGGGAGATGCCGAAAGCCACATGGATGCCCCAGTGCGTCAGCAGGTGCTTGATTTGCTTCACCGGTTGAGATTACCCGGGCCCCTGCGGCAGGAACGAAAGCGTTGTTCTCCTGTGGCAGGATGGCAGCAATATGTATGCGGGGGAGTGCATCGTTCTCTCTCCTGTGTACGGTTCCCGTTCCTCCTGTGAGAGAGTTCCCTTCCTATGGCTGAGACCACCACCTTCAAGTACCTGGCCCCGGACATCTTCCTGCCCGAGGCTTATGAATCCGATGAGGACTTCTCACCTGAGGAAGCCATGTACCTGTGGGAGCGGGCTGCTGATGAAGCCTTCCTTGAACTGCCGGCTGATGGGACCACCTGCGAGGAATGCTCCAAGCCATGGAATGAATGCACCTGCCCCGGGGGAGCAACCTACGACTCCGATGTGTTGTCAACCGCGAGGACGCTGAGGAGATAGCGGGATTGTTCCTTGGTGCGTGGGAGTACTCACAGCATGTGGGTATGGATGCTCTGGATGAGATTGACCGCTCCTCCGACATCTGGCACGGGGTGACGATTGTGGTGAAGGACCTGGGCGTACTGCCGGGAGCGTTCAGGGAGGACATCATGAAGGTGAAGGCGTTCGTGGATGCGTGGGCACCCGAGGTTGAGGAGATAGGGGAAGGGTTAGCCGAGTAAGGGGTTCTTCCTCCATTGGGGATGGATGCGTGTGGGGTTGTTTGCCTGCGTGTATCCATCCCCTTTCCTGTACCCGTGAGTTGTGGGGTTGTGGGGCGTGTATCCACATGTGGATAGGGAAAGTAGACGTGAGGGTTCTTCCTCGGGCGCTGTGGGATGTTTCCATGTGGGGAAGTTCCGTGGAGCGGACGAGTACACCCACGCACTCTGTTGTGTAGGTTCCATCCCCTTCGCCTTACCCTCTGTTGGGTAGGTTCCATCCCCGTGTACTTCCCCTTGCTTCCGTGGATGTGTAAGTAGAGGGTTTCGCATGTACACCCTGCCTGCTTCCCAGTACTGGAGCGGATTTACCCTATGGGGCGGGGATGTTTTGTGCTCCTCTGAGGCGTGCTCATGTGAAGGGGAAGTGGATGAGGGTGAGGGTTGCAGGCAGGGGTTTCCATGGAGGGGAAGCTACACGCAGGCTGGATGTGGGGAAGTAAAAGTGGACGTGGGGAAGTGGAAGCAGGCGAGGGTATTTCCCACACTTGAATCCACATCAGGGGCGAGGGTTTCATCCACGCATGTACTTCCCCTACCAGTTAGGCGGGGATTGTAGGGTGAGGCTTTTCTACTCGGGCTTCCGTGAAGGAGTGGATTCCGTGCTGTGGGCAGGGGGTCTCTTACTCTCTTGACCCTTACCCTGCTTGGCACCCTCATCGTTAGCCGGATGGTCGGGATGGTTAACCGGGATGTTGATGCCTTTGGGTCGCTCAATGAATGAGGCCGGGTGGACAGCCACTATCCCGCTGACAATGCGAGGCTCACTGGATGGGGGTTCATCGCTGATGGCAGCCCTCAGACCCACTGCTTCCATCACGGATAGTTTCTTGCTTTCCTGATGCAAGGTGCGGACTTTCTTGAGCAGGCTGTTCATGTTGCGAACCTCCATCTTGCCCATCAGTTGTTTGATGATGTGTAGGACATGAGATGGCTTGACTGAAAGGCGGGTAGCGATACTGCCAAGTCGCCTTCCCCGGTACAGCCCCTCCAGGACTACCGCTTCGTATTCTGAGAACCCCAGTCCCTTGAGTTGGGATGCCGTGAGTTTGGGCTTGAGGATGCGGCGTACCCTTCCCGAACTGATGTCAGGTGGAGTGATGGGAGTATCACTTTGCTGGAACACAGGTCTGGCTGCCCCAACCCGTGCGGAGGAAGGCTTCGCTCCGACTTCAAAAGACTGCACTGGGAACCATTCGCCGTTGACGACAACATGATCTTTTCCAGCCTGTGGAGTTGCCGATTCTCCTGCGTTGTAGGACTTCGTGATGATGTTGGTGGGGGTCCAGCTATCCAGGATGGACTTGCGGGTGATGAAGTACGGATTGGAGCGTTGCTTGGGGGCTGAAGGAGTGGTGGTGACTTCGATGGATGGTTGCCCTGCGGGGCTTCCAGTGTTGGCTTCCTGCCCTTGGGATATGCCGAATGACTTATCCTGCTCTTCCTTCAGGTACCGGTAAACAGGTGCTGTGGTCCGGGACGAATGGAGTTCTTCCTGAGCCTCATGCTCAACTGCAACGGCGGCCTTCTCCTCAGCCCTTTGCTGGACAGTGCCTGCTGGAACCTGTGCTTCCTTGGCAGGTACTACGAGGAGTTCCAGTTCCTCCCGGACAACAGCCCTGAACCGTTCCTCCTCTGCCTTCTGCTGTTCACTGGCACTGGCAGGTTCCGCGGAGGACTGGAGGGTGACGGTGGCCGTGGCCATTGGTGCTTCAACGGGTGGCCTATATACGGGCCGGAGTGTGATGGCGTTGGCGAGATCTCCCCAGAAGGAATCCGCATAACTCTTGGGCTTCTGTTTCATGAGGTTGCTCCTGTGTTCTGACCCTGCGGGGGAGTGGAAGCGGGAACAGGTGCTGGGTTGTGGTCAGGAAGCATGTTGCCTGCGAGGAGGGCGAGGACCGCCATGGCTGAGATTCCTTGCATAAAGTTTCCTGCCTTGCCTTCAAAGCCCCATGAGACGGCTGCTCCCAGCAGTGCGAACAAAATGCCTGCAACGAAGTGGGCGAGGATGAACCGCCCGTACTTCAGGTTCGGCTGGGAGTGGTCAAGGCTGATGAAGGTGAGGATGAGCCGGCCGAGTGCGAGGCATGCACCTCCGAGAGCTCCTTGCAACCAGGCCTCCGTGAGCATGAAGTCAAAGTTCAAGAGTTCCCCTATGTGATGGTGCTGGCCTCTGTTCTCAGATTACAGGGCCTACATGCCTATCTACCTGACAGGCACTGCTTGTGCGAGGGGTGGGTCAGGGACGAGAAATAGGGCTGGAGCTCGTGCGGATCACGGCTTCCCGCCATGGGTACCTTTCCCTTGCTGGCTCCGGTGCTGGTCTACTCCTCCTTCTTCTTGCGGGCAGTATGAGTCGTGGAGTCGGACATATCCGCGTTGAAGTAGAACTCGGGCTTTTGCTGCACGGTCGTCTTAGTCTTGAGGTTGGGTTTCCGGCCGAGAGACACGAGCAGATAGCTGGCGACCTTCTGGTAATCCTTGGTATCAAAAACCCCCTCAAAGGTTCGTTCAACCTCTACCAGCCGATCCGCTGGAAGCCCGGTATCCTTTACGACTTCCTCACGCTTGAGGTTGCCATTGAGGATAGAAAAGGCAACAACAGTAAATTCTGGGCCAAGTCCGATATGTTGCACTTCTTCCCGCGTGACAGGAATATTCCACTTGTTCCGCTTCCCGGGACCGGAAACTGTTGCGATGTTGTGAACCCACGAGGGTATCGGATGGAAGGACTGTTCCCGCAGCTTGGTCAGGTTGGTGGATTCCCGTGCCTGCTTTTCAGAAGTAGCAGAGGACTCCCGTTCCCTGTGCAGTGTCCAGATGATATCGAGAAGCCGGTCAGGACTGGTCACCCCGAACCTGTCCATCAGTCGCGTGCGTGTGGAAAGAACAGCAATGATATCCAGACCGCTTCGAGATGCGACCTCCTCAATATCCTGACCACGGAACAATCCATAAACGACGTGTGCTTCTGCTTGGGTGAGACCCAAATCTATTAATTGTTCAAGGTCCAGCTTCCGCCAAGGACGGAAGAAGAATCTGGCTACGGATGCTTTCTTCCATCCTTCCCATGTCTGGTCGGGGAGCCCAGAGCCAATCGCCGCTGGCGGGGAAAACGCGACACGACGCTCTGAGATTGGATGATGGACTACCCCGCCTGAAGGATTCCTCAGGGCGAGCTCCTTACGGTGAGACCCATAGTGCCCGGGCGGCGTTGTTGTGGGGGCAGGTTCCTCGGACGGTGCTTGGTCCTGAGATTCAGAGGAGATTACCTCGTTGATATCCGCAATGACATACGTATCACCCTGTGCTGGCACAGCATCTTCCGCCAGGGTTTCGAATGCGAACGCCATTCGTTTCATTTCCTCTGGCCCGGGATGCTGTGGCTGGGAAAGGATGGTGTCCGGGGAGGAGTTCTCGCTGCTGGCTTGCTGGTCCGAGTGCCGGGGCCGGCGTTTTTCTGCCTTACGTTCGTCCATACGCCGGGCTGTCGCCTCAGTGTCCTCAAGCAAGTCCCTGGGGTCCTGCTGTTCCTGGCGAGGAGAATTGCGGGCAGACTTGGCCTTGGGCTTCCTGTATACGCTCCGCAGCATCAGGGTGTTGGCTAGGTCAGCACCCGGGGTGTCCTTGAGAATGAGTGGTCTATCCCTCATCGTCGGCTCCATGGATCTTGGGCATCAGGTCTCCTGCAAGCAGCGAGAGTAGGACAAGGGCTGCGATACCCGAGAAGATGTTGGCTGCTCTGCCTTCCGTTGCATAGGTAATGATGCCGCCAATGAGGGCGAACAGCCCGATGCTGACGAAGTTGATGAGCAGGAACTGAATGTACTTCGTTTCGCCCCGGGCATGGTTGATTTGCCCGAAGGTGACGATCATCCTGCCAAGCCCGAGGACGATCCCACCGAGGCCGCCTTCCAAGAAAGACTGATTCCATTGAATCCATCCGAACCACTGGCCAATGAGACTCTGAATGTCCATCTTCTCCCACCCTGCTCCCGCTGGCTATCAGGCTACAGGGCGGGCGATCTACTCAGTCGTAGGAGCGGTGGATTACTCCGTGCCCGATGAGAGAGTGCTGCCTGTATTCGGTGTACCAGGTGGGGCCTTGAGCTTTGCTTCAACAGGCGGGTTGCTCCAGCCCTGCGGATGGTAGAAGACAAAGTTCACGGCCTTGGACAGCACTGAGTACATTCCGGTGATGGCGGTGGCGGTCTTGATTCGCAGGATCTTGGTGGTGTCCTCAAGCCCGGGTTTGTTCAGGAAGGCCCGATGGATGAGGGCATAGTCTGTCATCTCATCCCGGATGGTTCGGACAGTGACGGCGTGGACTTGGTTTTGCATCCTGGGTTCATCGCTGTGCAGGTCAAGGGCCGGCAGGGTTCCATCCTTGATTCGCCGCCAGTAGGTCTTGTTCCATGCCTTCACGGACCTATCCAGCAATTGGTATAGCCGCACCTTGCGGGTGTTGCCGTTGATGATGCGGGAGGACTCATACACGGCGATGGTCGCACCGAGGGCAAGGGCTATCTGGTCCCTGACCGCACGGTTCTCCTTGGCCCGCCGTTCCTTGGTCCGCTGCAGCCACTCCCTGAGCTCCGGCGAATCCTCCAGAGCCTGCTTCACGCCAGCGAGACTGTAATAGCGGGAGGGGGTCTTGAAGTTATTCCTAGGAGCTCCCAGGATGAGGCTCTCAGGGTCGGCATCAGAGTCCCGCTGAAAACCCGGAGGCATGAACAGACCGGACTCATCACTGCTCCAGTCGTCATCCCAGTCATCATCCTCATCGGACTCGGGGGTATCCCTGTCGGGGGTGAGGTAGTGCTCAATGGCATCGTAGGAGAAGCCCAGCAGGAAGAGTTCCTCTTGGGTTAGGTTTCTGGATTCAGGGATGTCGTCAAGAGACATGTCACCATAGGCCAGCTGGAGGGAAGTGTTGTCGGCTAAGAGGGGTTCATCCTGTTTGGAAAACCGTTCCTCTACCCATCGTTCCTGCTCCTGAGATTCCATGGGTCCAGTATCGAGCCCGTTGTTGTTTGGAACCAATTTGGTGTAGGTGTGATTAGACAGGATTCGTGCCTATGGAATCAGGTCACCGATGGGCCGTCTTGCCCGCAGATCACGCGGTTTTTGGAGTGCTGGAGGTGGCTCATCGAAAGCACACCACGAGAACTTAAAATCCGCGTGTTGTGGGTTCGAGTCCCACC
This sequence comes from Arthrobacter sp. SLBN-122, assembly GCF_006715165.1. NCBI lineage: Bacteria > Bacillati > Actinomycetota > Actinomycetes > Micrococcales > Micrococcaceae > Arthrobacter > Arthrobacter sp. SLBN-122. The sequence continues at coordinate 3,260,563 of NZ_VFMS01000001.1, forward strand.
TGGGGTACACATGTTCCGCCATCACGGTGCCGCCACCGACTGGCGAAAGCCGCCTGCCCAGCAGGCGGCTTTCGGCGTTTAATGCCCCACAGGAAACTACTGTTATAAGGCTGTGACCTCAGTCACTTAGTTTCCTGCCGTCTATGCACTAGCTTGAACCTAAATCAGGAATACCTGGTCCCGCTCCGGGCGCCACCGCGCCCGTTCCGCACCCGCATCGCACGGTCCTGTTTCGGAAGGCAGATTAATGTACCGAAAGAAAGTCCTCACTTCGTTGGCAGCGGCAGCCACGTTCAGCATGCTGCTGTCGGCCTGCGCCAACCAAGCAGGCCCCAGCAACACCGAGAGCTCCGGCTCGTCCAACAAAGTGAACATCCCCGCCATTTCGAAAGTGGACGTCCCCGCCGACGCTGTCATGCCTGCTGGCGACGGCAAGGCAACCTGCCCCGCCACCACCACGCTGGCTTACGCCGGAGCACAGACCGGCCCCAACGCCCAGCTCGGCGTCAACATCTTCAACGGCATCCAGCTGGCCATCGACCAGCACAACAAGGCCAACCCCGGCTGCCAGGTCCAGTTCAAGAAGTTCGATACGGAAGGCGATCCGAACAAAGCCACCGGCCCCGTCACCCAGCTGGTGAGCGAGCCGGACATCCTGGGTGTTATCGGCCTTCCGTTCTCCGGCGAATCCAAAGCCACGGGCAACATCTTCGAGCAGAAGGGCCTGGTCCACATCACGCCGTCGGCCACCAACCCCGGCCTGACAGGCAACGGCTGGACCACCTTCTTCCGGGGCCTCGGCAATGACGCCGTCCAGGGCCCGGCGGCCGCCAAGTTCCTCACCGGGAAGCTCGGCGCCAAGAAGGTCTACCTGGTCCAGGATGACTCCGACTACGGCATCGGGCTTGGAACTTCCACTTCTGCCGGCCTGGGCAGCGCGCTGGCCGGGACGGAAAAGGTGACCACCGGCCAGAAGGACTTCTCGGCAGTCATTTCCAAGATCATGAACGCCAAGGCAGACGCCGTCTTCTACGCCGGCTACTACGCTGAGGGCGCACCTTTCGACCAGCAGCTGGTGGGCAAGGGGTTCACGGGAACCTTCGTGGCACCGGATGGTGTCAAGGATGACCAGTTCATCAAGCAGGCAGGCGACGCGTCCAGCAACGCGTACTTCACCTGCCCCTGCATCCCGGGTGAACTGATCCCCGAATTTGCGTCCGCGTACAAGGACATCGCCAAGGGAGCAGAGCCCGGCACGTACTCCATCGAGGGCTACGACGCAGCGACCGTCCTCCTGTCCGGGATCGACGCAGGCAAGCAAAGCCGCGCCGACCTGCTGTCCTGGGTCAAGTCCTACGACAAGGCCGGCCTGAGCAAGCATTACAAGTGGGATGCCAAGGGCGAGCTCCAGGCCCCGACCGTGTACGGCTACAAGGTGGAAAACGGCAAGATCGTTCCCGTCGGCCCCATCGGGGAGTAGCAGCCCGGCGAAAGGCAATCGGCTGTGGGGGCCAGCATCAGCAGGCCCCCACAGCCTTTTCTTCGCTTCGGCAGCAGCCCAGGACCAAGTTACGTCATTAGACACAAGTCCCACGGCCGGGCCCACAAGGCCGCGTGCAACTGGATCAGGATGTTCCCATGCTTCCCTCTCTTGTCCCACTACTCCCCACTGAAAACGACTGGATCACCTTCGACATACCGTCCCTGGCCCAGAACTTCTGGAGTGCCACCTTTGACGGCCTAACCTTCGGGGCCATCTATGCGCTCGTAGCGCTTGGTTACACCCTGGTTTACGGCGTGCTGAACCTGATCAATTTCGCCCACTCGGAAGTGTTCATTGTGGGCTGCTACGCAGTCTTCTTCACCCTCAGCACCCTGGGCTTCGGCCCCTCAGTTCCCCGGCTCGACATCTGGGCCATCATCCTGAATCTGCTGCTGGCGCTGGTCCTGGCCATGGTTGCCTCGGCCGTCACAGCCTTCCTGCTGGAACGCATCGCGTACAAACCCCTTCGGAAACGGAACGCCCCCCGCCTGGTCTTCCTGATCACCGCCATCGGTGCTTCCTTCACCATCCAGTACCTGATCTACCTGTGGCGCGGCCCCAGCCCCGAGCTTGCACTGACCATGTTCCGTCCCACGCCGATCTTCGACGTCTTCGGCACCATCGTCGATTCCCAGCAGCTGGTGATCATCATCGCCGCGGTGATCATGATGGTGGGCATCGACAGGTTCATCAGCAAGTCGCGCACGGGCCGCGGCATCCGGGCTGTTGCCCAGGATCCTGATACCGCAACATTGATGGGCGTCAACAAAGAGCGCATCATTATTACCACCTTCATCATCGGAGGCCTGCTCGCAGGAGCCGCCGCCTTGTTCTACGTCATGAAAATCCCCTCCGGTGTCCAGTACAGCGGTGGATTCGTCCTGGGTATCAAGGCGTTCGCCGCCGCTGTGCTCGGCGGCATCGGCAACGTCCGCGGCGCCCTGCTGGGCGGCCTGCTGCTCGGCCTGATCGGCAACTACGGCCAGATCCTGCTGGGCAACTCGCAGTGGACCGACGTCGTGGCATTCGTGGTGCTGGTGCTGGTGCTGCTGCTGCGGCCCGAAGGCATCCTGGGAACCTCCCTTGGAAGGAGCAAAGCATGAGCATGACGGACGGCCCCACGCCGCTGCAGACGGCGGCTGCCGAACAGGCAGCAGAGGAACGCGAAGCGTCCTCGAAAGCCGCAGGAAAAAGCGATCTCGCCCAGCGGGGCAAACGCAAACCGGGGTACTTCTCCGACCGGTGGCACGCACTGTCCCGGCAACAGCAGTGGGCGTTCCTGATCATCGTCGTGGTACTGGCCTACCTGCTCCCGCTGATGAACCCGCCCATCATCACCACCGAACCCGGCAACAACTTCGCCCTGGCCTGCTTCGACATGGCCCGGTTCGCGCTCATCGCCGTCGGCCTCAACGTGGTGGTGGGCTACGCCGGCCTGCTGGACCTTGGATATGTCGCCTTCTTCGCGGTGGGTTCCTATTGTGCGGCCATGCTGACCAGTCCCGACTCACCCTTCCTGCATATTCCGTACCTGTGGACCATCCCGATCGCCATGGCGGTCACCATGTTCTTCGGCGTGGTGCTGGGCGTGCCCACCCTGCGCCTCAGGGGTGACTACCTTGCCATCGTGACGCTGGGGTTCGGCGAAATTGTCCGCATCCTGGCCACTATCATCCCGGCCATGAAGGGCCAGGTGGGCTTCCAGAACGTCGGCCATCCTCCGGGTACCGAGGCTGACGGAACGCCGATCTTCTCCAATTCGAACGGCGTACCCTGGTACTGGCTGACGCTGACCATCATCATCATCGTCACCCTCCTGGTGGGCAACCTGGAACGCAGCCGGGTGGGCCGCGCGTGGATCGCCATCCGTGAAGACGAGGACGCCGCTGAGATCATGGGCGTTCCCACCTTCAAATACAAGGTGTGGGCCTTCGCCATCGGCGCTGCGATCGGCGGCCTGTCCGGGGCCCTCTTCGCCGGCCAGGTGGGGTTCGTCAACAACCAGAAGTTCGACGTCACCACCTCCATCCTGTTCCTCGCCGCCGTCGTGCTTGGCGGAGCCGGCAACAAGGTGGGCGCCATTCTGGGCGGCGCCCTGGTCAGCTACATCCCGCTCCGGTTCACGGCCATCGCGGAATACAAGTACCTGATCTTCGGCATCGCCCTGGTGCTGATCATGATCTTCCGTTCCCAAGGGCTGCTCCCGGCACGGCAGCGGTTACTCGCCTACGGACGGACTGCCCTGAACAAGGTCACCAGCCGTGAGGGCACTGAACCCAAGGACACGGACAATCCATCAGCCGGCGCCGGCACTCGTGCGGCCGGACAGAGAGGAGCGGAGGCATGAGCTCCGAGGAGAGGCATGCAGGCTCCAGCAGCGTGGAGGAGCAGCCGGCAGTTGACGGCTCCGCGGCTGTTGCGCCCGAGATCGATATTGAAGCCCTGGCCGAGGCCGGGGTTGATCCGGAGCTTGCCGAGAAGGTGGCCCCGGACCGCGATATCGCAGTCAAGGTTGGCGACAACATCGTTGAGGTGCAGAACCTGACCATCAAGTTCGGCGGCCTCGTTGCATTGGACAACATCAGCTTCAACATCAAGCGGGGCGAGATCCTGGGGCTGATCGGCCCCAACGGCGCCGGCAAGACCACCTGCTTCAACGCGATGACGGGCGTCTACAAGCCCACCAGCGGCAAGGTGGTGCTGGAGGGCCAGGTCCTGAACGGCATCAAGCAGCACAAGATCACCCGCCTGGGCCTGTCACGCACCTTCCAGAACATCCGGTTGTTTGGCGAAATGACGGCCCTCGAGAACGTTGTGGTGGGCCTGGACGCGCGGCACAGGACCAGCGTTGGCGGGGCGCTGCTGCGCCTGCCCACGCACATCCGGGAGGAGAAGTCAGCCATCGAGCGGGGCATGGCCCTGCTGGACTTCGTCGGCATCGGCAGCCACGCGCACGTCCTGTCCCGGCAGTTGCCGTACGGCTATCAGCGCCGCCTTGAGATCGCCCGGGCCCTGGCCACCGATCCCAAGGTGCTGTGCCTGGACGAGCCTGCGGCCGGCTTCAATCCTGCCGAGAAGGAGGAACTGATGGCCCTCATCCGCACCATCAGGGATGAGGGCTACACGGTGTTGCTGATTGAGCACGATATGAAGCTCGTGATGGGCGTGACGGACCGGATCGTCGTGCTGGAATTCGGGAAGAAGATCGCGGATGGACTGCCGCGCGAGATCCGCGAAGACCCGCGCGTTATTGCCGCCTACCTAGGAGAGCCCGAAGATGACGCTGCTTGAACTTAAGGACGTTTCCGTCCACTACGGCCGCATCCAGGCGCTGCGGAACATCTCCTTCACTGTGGACGAAGGTGAAGTCGTGGCCCTGATCGGCGCCAATGGAGCCGGCAAGACCACCACCATGCGGACCATCTCCGGGCTCTTGAACTGCTCCGAAGGCAAGGTCACCTTCGCCGGCCAGGACATCACCAAGATGAAGGCACACATCCGGGTGGTCCATGGAATCTCCCAGGCCCCCGAAGGGCGCGGGATCTTCCCGGGCATGACCGTCATGGAAAACCTGGACATGGGGACCTTCGGACGCAAGGACCGCAGCGGAGTGGGGAAGGACCTGGACCGTGTATTCGATCTCTTTCCCCGGCTTAAAGAGCGGGAAAAGCAGTACGGGGGCACCATGTCCGGCGGCGAGCAGCAGATGCTGGCCATCGGACGGGCCCTGATGTCCAACCCGAAGCTGCTGCTGCTGGACGAGCCGTCCATGGGCCTGGCACCGCAGTTCATCCGCCAGATCTTCAAGATCATCAAGGAAATCAACAACCAGGGCACCACCGTCCTGATGGTGGAGCAGAATGCCAACCAGGCCCTGGCGGGGGCGCACCGCGCCTTCGTGCTGGAGACCGGGGAGATCACCCACAGCGGCACCGGGAAACAGCTGCTCGAGGATCCGTCCATCAAGGAGGCCTACCTGGGGGTGGGGTAGTTCACTCGACGGGGTCCGGTGCTTTAAGAGCGCGCAACGGTCACGGTTCGGTTGCAACCGGGCCCCACGGGAACTTTCCCTGTGGCCCCCACGTGGGAATTGGTAGCGTAACAAGAAGCTCATCACCCACATCCACATGGAGGAATCCCGCAATGGCACTTGGCGGCAACCCGATCTTCAACGGAAAGACTTTCCGTGGAACCACCCAGGCACCGCCTGTCCCGCAGGCTCCCTACGGCACTCCCTATGGCCAGCAGCCTTATGGCGGCCAGGCGCCCTACGGACAGCAGCCTTACGGCCAGCAGGGCTGGGGCACGCAGCCCCAAAGCATGAGCGACGAACAGCTGCGCCAGATGTACAGCCAGCCGTCGGCCGGCCCCGCGGACACCGGGCGGATGACGTTCGACGACGTCATCATGAAGACCGCTGCCTGCCTCGCCGCTGTGGTTGCCGGCGCCGCAGTCACCCTTGTGGTGGCACAGGGCCTGGCCTCCCTGCTGATGATCGTTGGTGCCCTGGGCGGTTTCGTGCTGGCCCTGGTCAACACCTTCAAGAAGCAGCCGTCGCCGGCGCTGATCCTCGCCTATGCGGCTCTCGAGGGACTGTTCCTTGGCGGCTTGACCCGGATCCTCGACGGCATGTTCCCCGGCGTCGGCCTGCAGGCCGTCATCGGCACACTGTCCGTCTTCGCCGTCACCTTGCTGCTCTTCAAGAGCGGCAAGGTCCGCGCCACACCGCGCGCCATGCGGTTCTTCATGATCGCAATTATCGGCTACGCCGTGTTTGCGCTGATCAACATGATCATGATGTGGACAGGGGCCGTGCAGAGCCCCTTCGGCCTGCGCACCAGCGTCGAGATCTTCGGCATCCCGCTGGGCGTCTTCATCGGCCTGCTGGCCATCGGCCTCGCCGCGTTCTCGCTGATCATGGACTTCACCAGCATCGAAGAAGGTGTCCGCAGCGGAGCCCCGCAGCGCTTCTCCTGGACAGCCGCCTTCGGCCTGACCGTCACACTGGTCTGGCTGTACGTGGAGATCATCCGCCTGCTGGCCATCCTGCGGGGCGACGACTAGGCACCCCGGCAGCTTCCGCCGTCGTAAACCAAACAACCGTGGGCCCCACCAGACTGGTGGGGCCCACGCTCGTTAACTGCTGCCGGCCTCAGGCCGTTCGGCGCGCGCTACGCGACGCGCATGGCTCCGGCGGCAGGGGAGACGGTGAAGATATCCGGCGTCCTGTAGCCGGCGTCGGCGAAGGCCTTGACGACGGCGGCACGCACCGCCTGCTCGGCGTCCACCGGGGTCAGCGCAATGGCCGCGCCGCCGAACCCGCCCCCGGTCATGCGGGCGCCGATGGCACCATGGGACCTGGACGTGTCCACGGCCAGGTCCAGCCCTGGGCAGGAGATTTCAAAGTCGTCGCGCATGGAAGCGTGGCTGGCATCGAGCAGGGTGCCGATGGCGCTTGGCCCGGCGCCGCCCAGGAGCTCTACGGTCTGGAGCACCCGGTCATTTTCGGTAACCACATGGCGCACCCGCCGGAACGTGACCTCATCGAGCAGACCGCTGGCCTCCTCAAGGTCAGCCACCTCGACGTCCCGCAGCGCCTTGACCCCCAGCACCTCCGCTCCCAGCTCACAGGAGGCCCGGCGTGAGGCGTAGCCGCCGTCGGCGTGGGAGTGCGACACCTTGGTGTCGATCACCAGGAGCACCAGGCCTGCGGGTTCGGTTTCGAAAGGAACCAGGGTTGCCTTCTGGTCCCGGCAATCGAGGAAGACCGCGTGGCCCCTGGCGCCGCGAAGGGACGCCGACTGGTCCATGATCCCCGTGGGTGCACCCACGAAATCGTTTTCCGCCCGCTGGGTTGCCAACACCATGTCCTCGGCGGCCAGCCCGGCGCCCGTGAGGTCATTCAGCGCCGTGACGACAGCACATTCGATGGCGTGCGACGACGACAGGCCGGCACCGAGCGGCACGTTCGAGTCCAGGAGCAGGTCCACTCCGGGAACGGTGATGCCCCGCTCCCGGAGGGCCCACATGACGCCGAAGGGGTACTTGGTCCAGCCCTTCGCTTTGCCGGGCTGCAGGGAGTCGAGCGTGGTGGTGACCACGCCCTGGTCGCCATACGTGGACAGGAGCCGCACGGTTGAATCCGGCCGGGCGGCGACGGCCACCCGGGCGGTGCGGTCGATGGCGAACGGAAGGACAAAGCCCTCGTTGTAGTCGGTATGTTCGCCGATGAGGTTCACCCGCCCCGGAGCCTGCCATACGCCGTCGGGTGCGGTTCCGAATTCATGTTCAAAGCGGGCGCTGAGATCCTGGGCGGCAGGGGCCGCCTTGGCCTGGTCCTGGCTGGTCACGCGGAGGCTCCTTCCGGGGTGGCCGCCATGGCGGCGGCAGGAACGGACGACGGCGGGACGGCAACAGTGCGCAACCGTTCCGCCACCGTTTCGGGGGTGGTGTCATTGATAAAGGCGCCCATGGCCGCTTCGGAGCCGGCCAGGTACTTCAGCTTGTCGGCCGCCCTGCGCGGGGAGGTCAGCTGGAGGTGGAGGTAGCCCGCCGGCCGGAGGAGATCATCCAGCGGCGCCTGGTGCCAGGCGGAAATGTAAGGAGTAGGCGTGGGGTAGAGGGCATCCACCCGCTTGAGCAGGTCGAGGTATACCTGTGCCAGCTCATCCTTCTCCTCTCCGCTCAATGCGGCCAGGTCGGGGACATGGCGGTGCGGGACCAGGTGGATCTCCAGGGGCCACCGGGCCGCGAAGGGCACATAGGCGCTGAAATGCGTGCCTTCCAGGACCATCCTGCTGCCATCCTCCCGTTCGGCCCGCAGCAGGGAGCCGGTCAGGGTGTCCGTGCCGTCCTGCGCATCGTAGTACTTCCGTGCCGCCGCGCCCAGGGTGCCTGCGCGTGGCGTGACATAGGGGTAGGCGTAGATCTGCCCATGCGGGTGGTGCAGTGTCACGCCGATGTCCGCGCCGCGGTTTTCGAACGGGAACACCTGCTTGATGCCCGTCATGGCGCTCAGGGCGGCGGTGCGCTGAGACCAGGCCTCAATCACCGTCCGGGACCGCTCTGCGCTGAGCCCACTGAAGGACCCGGTGTGCTCGGGGGTGAAGGACACCACTTCGCAGCGGCCGTACGCCGGGCCCTTCGTTCCCCACACTGCGTTCTCCGGGACGGGTCCCAGGGCCGGGCCCAGCGAGGGAAACCGGTTCTCAAAGACCACGACGTCGTAATCAGCGGCAGGAATTTCGGTCGCATTGGCAGGAGTGGTGGGACAGATGGGGCACTGGTCTGCCGGCGGCAGGTGGGTGCGGGCCTGCCGGTGCGCGGCCACAGCCACCCACTCGTCCGTCAAGGCATCGAAGCGCACCTCGCCGGGCTCCCCTCGCGCGGGCAGGCCGCGGTGGTCGGTGGTGAGGTGTTCGGCGCGGGAGGCACTGGTGCTGTCGTCGTCAAAGTAGATCAGCTCCCGCCCGTCGGAGAGTCTGGTGCTGGTAATCCCTGTCATCCAAAGAGTTTCCCATATACGATCAAGAATGAATAGTTAACAACAAAAAGTAACAGTTGCCGATGGAATGGTGCTGCTTGATTCCGACGGCGGCATGTACGGTAATGCCCATGACAGCCTCTTCCGAAGACGGAACCGCCACCCGCTCATCCATCCGTTCCTGCGCCACCGGGCGGCAACACGAGCTCCGCCGGGGCGACGCCGTGGCAGTGGTCACCGAGCTGGCCGCGGGGCTCCGCTCGTTCAGCCGGGCCGGGATCCAGCTGACCGAAACCTATGGTGATGACCAGATCGCTCCCGGCGGGGCAGGCATTACGCTGGCACCCTGGGCCAACAGGGTGGAGGACGGGGTGTGGTACCTGGACGGCAGCAAGCAGCAGCTGGACATCACCGAGGTGTCCCGCAACAATGCCAGCCATGGCCTGCTGCGAAACACCGGCTACGCGGTGGTGGGGGAGTCCCTGGAGGCCGTGGCCCTTGAAGCGACCGTTTTTCCGCAGCACGGCTACCCGTTCCTGGTCCGGCACAAGGTGGAGTACCGGATCTCCGAAGACTTGGGACTGCAGGTAAGGCAAAGCCTCACCAATGACTCCGCGGCAGCCGCCCCGTTTGTCCTCGGCGCCCACCCCTACCTTCGGCTTGGCGACACTCGGGTTGAGGATTTGCAGCTGACCGTTTCCGCCGCCACCCGGCTGGTGACTGATGAGCGGTTGATTCCGCGCAGCTCCGCCCCTGTCGACGGGGATGTCGACTTTCGTTCGGGCAGGCACATCGCGGACCTGGCAGTGGATGTTGCCCTGACAGACCTCCACTTCGAGGACGGCGCAGCCCGCCACACCCTCGCAGCCGCCGACGGCAGCGCGGTATCGCTCTGGCAGGACGAGGCCTGCCGGTACGTCCACATCTACGTGAGCAAGATCTACCCTGGCCGGAGCCGGGCAGTGGCGGTGGAACCGATGACCGGGTCGGCCAATGCATTCAACTCCGGCGACGGCCTGCGGTGGCTGCCGCCGGGGGAGTCCTTCAGCATGGAATGGGGCATCGACTACAAACCCGGCGCGGCAGGGCGGTAGTTTCCCATTGGGCCACCGCTGCGGAAGTATTGGCATATGACGCCAAAAGAGGACGACGTTACCCTGGCCCACCCGGTCCCCGCACCCGCGCCGGCTGCGCCGCTGCGGGTCCTGACGGACCGTGAACTGGACAAGGACATACCGTACGGCATCCGCATCGCGGCTTCCTGGTCCTGGCGGCTGGGCCTGATCCTCCTGATGGTGGGGACGCTTGTGTGGCTGCTCAGTCACATCACCCTCCTGATCATCCCGGTCATGGTGGCCGCCCTCCTTGCCGGTCTGCTGAGCCCTGTCACGGCGTGGCTGAAGCGGCACAGACTGCCGCCAGGCCTGGCCGTTGCCGTGACAGTCCTCGGGTTCATCGGTGTTATCGTCGGCGCCGGGGCCCTTGTGGGCAGGCAGCTCGTGGTTGGTTTCGGCGAGCTCTATTCCCAGGCCCTCGAAGGTGTACGGCAGGTCCAGGACTGGCTGTCGGCCGGCCCGCTGCACTTGACCGCCGCACAGATCGACCAGTACATCAAGGAAGCCACCGACGCGCTGCAGAACAACAGCAGCAGCATCCTCAGCGGTGCCCTGTCCTTCGGCAGCACCGCCGGCCACTTCGCCGCCGGAATGCTCCTCTCGCTGTTCATCCTCATCTTCTTCCTCCTGGAAGGCGACCGGATCTGGGCGTTCCTGGTCAGGATGCTTCCCCGGAAGGCCCGGGCGGCGACGTTCGGTGCAGGCCGCAAGGGCTGGGCGTCCATGGTCAGCTACGCCCGCATCCAAATGTTTGTCGCGGCTGTCGACGCGCTTGGCATCGGCGTCGGCGCCGCCATCATCGGTGTCCCGCTTGCGCTTCCCCTGGGCGTGCTGGTTTTCCTCGGCTCCTTCATCCCCGTGGTGGGTGCGCTTTTGACCGGCGTCGTCGCCATTCTGCTGGCCCTCGTGGCCAATGGCCCCATCAACGCCCTGATCATGCTGGCCATCGTCCTGCTGGTCCAGCAGCTTGAAGGCCACATCCTGCAGCCCCTGGTCATGGGCAAGGCAGTGTCGCTGCATCCGGTGGCAGTCATCCTCAGTGTTGCGGCCGGTTCCTACCTCGCCGGGATCCCCGGCGCGCTGTTCTCCGTACCCATCCTGGCCGTAGCAAACTCGGCTGTTCGCTACATCGCCGCCAGAACGTGGGAACATGAACAGGTGCCGGTAATTGCCGGGAAGCCCATTACGGCCGGAGCGGGCGGGGACAACACCATCAAGGACGTTGAACCGCCGTCTGCACCTGGTTCGGGGCGGGACGCGGCGTCCGGCACCCCTGCCGAACACCGTGATGCCCGCGCTTCCTCCCCGGAAGGCACCGGAGCAGAACCCAGAGGAGAGTAGTCCGTGAAGATCCTTGAAACCCTTCCCGTCACACTGGACGATGTCCTTGAGGCGCAGAAGTTGCTTGACGGGATTATTGCGCGCACTCCCGTGGAATCGTCGCGGGCGCTGGGGAGCATGGTAGGCGGCGACGTCTTTTTCAAATGCGAAAACCTGCAGCGCGCGGGCTCGTTCAAGGTCCGCGGCGCCTACGTAAGGATGGCGCGGCTCTCCCCTGACGAGAAAAAGAGGGGAGTGGTGGCAGCTTCCGCCGGCAACCATGCCCAAGGCGTTGCCGTAGCCGCCAAGAGCCTGGGCATCAAGGCCCGGATCTACATGCCGCTGGGTGTGGCACTGCCCAAACTCGCCGCCACCCGCAGTCATGGTGCGGAAGTGGTCCTTCACGGGCACAATGTGGACGAGGCGCTCGCCGAAGCCCAGCGCTACAGCAACGAAACCGGCACGGTCTTCGTCCATCCCTTCGACAACGTGGACGTGGTGGCCGGCCAGGGCACCGTGGGCCTGGAGATCCTGGAGCAGGTTCCCAATGTTGACACGATCCTCATGGGCGTGGGCGGCGGGGGGCTCCTGGCTGGGGTGGCCGTCGCCATCAAGGCCCGTGCCAGGGAACTTGGCCGGGAGATCCGGATCATCGGGGTACAGGCGGAAAACGCTGCCGCCTACCCGCCTTCGCTCGCAGCCGATGCATTGGTGCCGTTGAAGAAGGTCTCCACCATGGCGGACGGCATCGCAGTGGGGCGCCCGGGGCAGCTGCCGTTCAGCATCATCCGCGAATTGGTGGACGATGTTGTCACCGTCAGTGAGGACTCCCTGGCCCGTGCCCTGATCTTCCTGCTGGAACGGGCCAAGATGGTGGTTGAACCGGCAGGCGCGGTGGGTGTTGCAGCGCTCATGGACGGCAAGATCGAGAACCCGGGAACCACCGTGGCGGTGCTTTCCGGCGGGAACATCGACCCCATGCTGATGCTGAAGGTGATCCAGCGGGGCCTCTCCGCTGCCGGCCGCTACATGACGGTGCGGATGATGCTCGATGACCGCCCCGGCTCGCTGGCAACCATTGCCCGGATCATTGCTGAAAACGATGCCAACGTCACCGGCCTGGACCACACCCGCGTGGGAGGCTCCATCAGCATGGGAGATGTCTCCATCACCGTGAACCTGGAAACCAAGGGCCACCAGCACGGGGAGCAGGTCCTCAGCGCACTCCGTGCCGAGGGCTTCCAGCCGATTGTTGTGCATTAGGAGCGGCGGTGGCCGGACTCATGGGTAACGGGCGTATCCCCGAACGGCAGGCCATCGCCTCCCGTGCCAAGGGCGGGCTGGTGGTGCTGGGTGGTTTTGTGGCCCTGCTGTTCGCCATCGAAGTGGTCAACACCCTGATGATGGGGGCCCTCACCCGGACCTTCGGCCTGCGGCCCAGGAGCGCCGATGGGCTGCTGGACATCTTCACCTTCCCGCTGCTGCACGCAAACCTGGGCCATCTGCTTTCCAACAGCCTGCCCCTGGTCATCTTCGGCTTCCTGGTGTTCCTCTCCGGGTTGCGCGTGTTCCTCACAGCCCTGGCTTTCAGCTGGCTCGGCAGCGGGCTGACGGTATGGCTGATCGGAAACGGTGTTACTGTGGGCGCCTCAGGGCTGGTCTTCGGGCTTTTCGCGTTCCTGCTGGTCAGGGGTTTCTTCAACCACAGCTGGCGGCAAATCCTGCTCGCCGTGGTCCTCTTCATGGGCTACGGGAGCATCCTCCTGGGCGCCCTGCCGTTTGTGGCGGGCTACGTGAGTTGGCAGGCCCACCTTGGCGGGGCGGTGGGCGGCGTGGTGGCGGCGCTGCTGCTCCGTCGCCGTGGGCCCGCTTTGTCGCGGCAGTCTTAGCGCCCGGGTATCGCAGGCCCGGGACATTAAGCGGAAGCGGCGGCCGTTCCCTGGGGGGACGGCCGCCGCTTCATGCTTTTACGCTGGCTGCTGTTGAGCCGGACGCTGGGGAGCTAGGGGGCGTAGGGCTTGGCGGAGAGGATCTCCACCTTGATGTCCTTGCCGTTCGGCGCCACGTAGCTGAGGGTCTCGCCCTCCTTGTGGCCCAGGATGGCGGCGCCAAGCGGCGACTTTTCGCTGAAGACATCCAGGTCCGAGTCGCCCGCGATTTCGCGTGAACCCAGCAGGAAGGTCTCCTCATCGCCGGCGATCCTGGCCACCACAATCATGCCGGGCTCCACGATGCCGTCGTCGGCAGGCGATTCCCCTACATGGGCGTCGCGGAGCAATACCGTCAGCTGGCGGATGCGGGCTTCAATTTTGCCCTGCTCCTCTTTGGCTGCGTGGTAGCCCCCGTTCTCCTTGAGGTCCCCCTCTTGCCGCGCTGCTTCAATCTTCTGGACGATCTCCGCCCGGCCTGCGCCGGAAAGGTGGTCCAGCTCTGCCTTCAGGCGGTCAAAAGCTTCCTGGGTGAGCCAGGCTGCAGATGCGCTGTTGGTGGTAGACACGGACTTCTCCTCTAGTGGTCCTACATGCAAAAGACCCCGCCACGGTGGCCACTTGTGGAACAGTAACCAGCTCAGCGGGGTAAAGGTATCTCCCTATTGTAGTCAATCCTCTGGAGATAACCCAACACGGAAGCGTTCCACATCACATCGCTCAGGACGTCCCGCCGGGAATCCAGCAGCTGTCCACCACGCCCGATACGGACTCCGACTCCGTGCGCAAGGCAACGCGCTGAGCCACCGTCCTGCCGCCGTCGGCCGTTCCATCCGCTGCCGACGGCGGGATGTCCACCACTTTCCAGCCCACCACGGCAAACTTCGAATCAAGTGCCTTCACTGCACACTTGACGGGCTTGCCTGGTTCCCGCGTCACCTGGAAGTCCACTTCCGCGAGCGTGGCATCGGTGGTGCTGTAACCCACGTCCTTGAACGTCACTCCGGAGAGCGAGTTCGAAGTGGTCACCCACGCAAGGAAGCCTATTCCCGCAGCAAGTGTCAGGCCGATCGCAACCCGGGCGGCAGTGGGGGAGAGCCGGCGCTTTTTAGCACCATACCGATTGGCTAGGCTAGTGTCTGCGGGCGCGGATTGGGCCGGCTGGTCCGGGGAAGTCACCAGACCAGTTTAGTTCCCTTTCCGCCTGCGCTTTGCGGTGGCTGCAGCTGCCGGTGAGGCAGCGCACCCGCTACGCCATCCACAAGCTGCCACAAGCCGTGCAAAGAAGAATAAGGAGCCGTCCCCTTCATGACAGCGTCCAGCAACAACCAGGTGCCGCTCCGGCTGCTCGCAGTCCACGCCCACCCGGATGACGAATCCAGCAAGGGCGCTGCGACCATGGCCATGTATGCAGCTGCCGGCGTGGATGTCCTCGTGGCCACCTGCACGGACGGATCCCGCGGCGATATCCAGAACCCGGCGGTGGAGGGGGAACCGCACCCCAAACGGGATATGGCCGGTGCACGGAGGCTGGAGATGCAGCGTGCCGCTGCCATCCTCGGCATCCGCCAGCGGTGGCTTGGTTTTGTGGACTCGGGCCTTCCCGAAGGGGATCCGCTCCCGCCCCTCCCGGCCGGTTCCTTCGCCACCCTGCCCCTGCACCAGGCCGCGGCGCCCCTGGTACGGCTGGTGCGTTCCTTCAAGCCCCACGTCATCCTCAGCTACGACGAGAACGGCGGCTACCCCCATCCGGACCACATCATGGCCCACCGGGTGGCCGTGGAAGCCTTCGAGGCCGCAGGCGATCCCGAACGCTACCCGGAGGCGGGGGAGCCGTGGGAGCCGGGCAAGCTCTACTACGACCGCGCGTTCAGCCCCGAACGGTTCCGGGCGCTGCACTTTGCACTGGAAGAGGCGGGGCTGCAGTCGCCCTACGCCGAACGCCTGGCCGCATGGCTGGAGTCCGATGCAGAGGGGCACACCCCGCCGCCGGCCGCGCACGCCACCACCACCCAGATTGACTGCGGTGATTTTTTCGAGGTGCGCGACGACGCCCTGCGTGCCCATCGGACCCAGGTGGACCCGCTGGGTTTCTTCTTCGCCGTTTCCCCCGACATGCAGCGCCGGGTTTGGCCATGGGAGGACTATTCCCTGATCCATTCCAGGGTGCCCTCCGAACTCCCCGAAAAGGACCTGTTCGCCGGGCTAAGATAGACACGGCAGGCTATTTCTATCTTGCGTAGAAGATAGGTGCGGTGACGGCCGGTCCCGTCCGCTTCCTGCTTCATCCGTTCCACCAGAAGGTATCAACCGTGCAATCTCTGCTCCTCCGCCTCGCCACCACGCCGTCACCGCTGCCGACTCCGACGCTGCGGGAGGGGATTTCGGAGGACCAGGTCACACCGGGCCTGCTGGGGTTCATCATGACGGCTTTCTTCGTGGTGGCAACCGCCCTGCTCATTGTGGACATGGTGCGGCGGATCCGCAGGGTGCGCTACCGGGCCCAGGTGGAGGAAGAGCGCCTGGCGGCCGCCGCTGCCGCAGACGTTGACGCCGCGGACGCCCAGGACGGGTTCGACGGCGGCACGCGCCCGGGAGTGCACGGCTCCGAAGGGGACGGGGCCGGCAACGGTCAGCCGAGGCCGCGCGGGTAGGACCCTTCCGGTGGGCTGTGCCGGGCCCGGGCTGTGCCAGGGCTTTAGGCAAGGACCGCCATGGCGATCGCCGCGAAGTGGGCCGCGAACGCGAATACGGTGAACGCGTGGAACAGTTCGTGGAAACCGAAGTGGTGATAGCTGAAGTTCGGCTTTTTCAGCGCGTAGAAAATAGCGCCCGTGATGTAGAGGGCACCGCCCAGGCAGATCAGCACGGCTGATGGCGGACTGGCCTGGAAGAACTGTGGCAGGTAGAACAGCGCGCCGCAGCCCAGCGCGATGTAGATGGGTACGTAGAGCCAGCGGGGCGCGTCGGTCCACAGCAGCCGGAACAGCACGCCGAGGATGGCTCCGGCCCAGATGACCCACAGGAGAACCACCGCCTGCTGGCGTTCAAGAAGCGTCCATGCCAGCGGCGTGTAGGTGCCGGCGATGACCAGCATGATGTTGGTGTGGTCCAGCCGCTTCAGGACGAGCTTGACCCGCGGGGACCAGTTGCCGCGGTGGTATACCGCACTGACACCGAACAGCAAGACGCCGGTGGCGGCATAGATGGCGGTGGTGATCCGCCGGTCAGCGGTGGGGGCAAGGGCAACGAGGATGACGCCGGCGGCAAGGGCCAGCGGGGCGGTGACGGTGTGGATCCAGCCGCGCCACTTCGGCTTGATCATCAGGAGTTCCGCCAGGCGGACGGCGGCGTCATCCACGGCGCTGGTTTCTGGCTCAGCGCCTGGGTCCGGGTCCTCCGGCTGGGGCCCGCGGAAGGCGTGCGGGGAGTCGCTGTTCATGGCACCAGAATAACTTACGGACCGGTAAGTTACTGATGAGTAGCATTTGAGATAGGTCTCCTGCAGTTGCTGGCCGTCCCACCCCGCGCCGGGCGGTAGCCTAGGATGTGGATGTACGTACGGCAGGAAAGTCAGGTGAGTGGACGCGTGGAGTTGCCCGGGTTCCTCTATGGCTATTACGAACGCCGGCTGCTCAAGGATCTTCCGCGCGACCGCATTCCCCGCCACATCGGCGTCATGGTGGACGGCAACCGGCGGTGGGCCAAGCAATTTAACGCACCCACCAGCCAGGGCCACCAGGCCGGAGCGGACAAAATCCACGAATTCCTCGGCTGGTGCCAGGAACTGGGTGTCAAAGTAGTGACCCTCTACATGCTGTCCACGGACAACATGAACCGCTCCAGTGAGGAATTGGACCTCCTCATGGGGATCATCGCCAACACCCTGGACCGGCTGGACGAAGACGCGAACATCTCCGTGCATGCCATGGGCGCACCCGAACTGCTTCCGGACTACCTCGCCGATCGCCTCAACAAGCTCACCGCCCGCACGCCCATCCGGGAAAAGATCCACGTCAACGTGGCAGTGGGGTACGGGGGCCGCCGGGAAATCGTGGATGCCGTCCGGGAGCTCCTCCACGACGCCGTCGCCAAGGGCATGGACATCTCCAAGCTTGCGGACGACCTGTGCGTCGATGACATCTCACGCTTCCTGTACACCCGCGGCCAGCCGGACCCGGACCTGGTGATCAGGACGTCGGGTGAGCAGCGCCTGTCCGGCTTCCTCATGTGGCAGAGCGCCTACAGCGAGTTCTACTTCTGCGAGGCCCTGTGGCCCGCGTTCCGCAAGGTGGATTTCCTCCGTGCCCTGCGGGACTATGCCGGCCGCCAGCGCCGCTTTGGCACCTGAAACCCCCGGTTCATAACGAGTTCATACACCTGCAAGGGAAATCGCCGGATAATGGTTGCGGAAATTACCCCCGGTGGATTTACGTTATATCCATCAGCAGGCAAAACCGCCGGCTGATCGGGGAGGCCAGTACATGGAGCGAAACATCGCACCGGTTGTATGGGAGGCCGGACCCGGCC
Source organism: Arthrobacter sp. SLBN-122 (assembly GCF_006715165.1). Taxonomy (NCBI): domain Bacteria; kingdom Bacillati; phylum Actinomycetota; class Actinomycetes; order Micrococcales; family Micrococcaceae; genus Arthrobacter; species Arthrobacter sp. SLBN-122. The sequence continues at coordinate 3,278,482 of NZ_VFMS01000001.1, forward strand.
TCCTGGCCGAGCCGCCTCACCAATAACAATTCCGGGCTGGCGCCCGGGGCTGGAGTCGATGTGGCTACTTCTGAACAACTGCCCGAGGTCCTGTTTGGACAGGGCGGAAAAGCTACCTCTCGCGCCGAGCGAGCCACCTCTGAAGCCGGCGCAGCAACTGATGCTGCGGCCGGTTTTGCTGTCTCCGGAAGGGAAGCCGACATCCACACCTTCGTCATCGACACCTCCGTCCTCCTCTCCGATCCGCGCGCACTCCTGCGGTTCGCTGAGCATGAGGTAGTGGTTCCCGTCGTGGTCATCACCGAACTCGAGGCCAAGCGGCACGACCCCGAACTCGGCTACTTCGCACGGAAGGCCCTGCGGCTCCTGGATGATCTCCGGGTCAAGCACGGTGGCCTGAACCGGCCCCTCCCCATCGGCGATGAGGGCGGCACCCTGATGGTGGAACTCAACCACATCTCCTCCGAGGTGCTGCCGTTGGGCTTCCGCAGCGGGGACAACGACAGCCGCATCCTCGCCGTCGCCAAGAACCTGGCCAACGAAGGACGCAACGTCACCGTCGTGTCCAAGGACCTGCCCATGCGGGTTAAAGCCTCCGCCATGGGGCTCACCGCCGACGAGTACCGCAACGAACTGGTCAAGGATTCCGGGTGGACGGGCGTCGCCGAAATCGAAGCCGACGAACAGGACATTGCCACCCTGTACGGCCACGAACCCGCCTATATCCCGGCGGCCGCCGAGCTGCCCGTCAACACCGGCCTGGTCCTGCTGTCCAACCGCGGCTCCGCACTGGGCCGGGTGGGTGCCGACAAGCAGGTGCGCCTGGTCAAGGGCGACCGCGACGTGTTCGGCCTCCACGGCCGGTCCGCTGAGCAGCGGCTGGCCATCGATATGCTGATGGATCCCGCCGTCGGCATCGTTTCCATTGGCGGCCGCGCAGGCACCGGCAAATCCGCGCTTGCCTTGTGCGCCGGCCTGGAAGCCGTGCTGGAACGCCGCGAACACCGCAAAGTGATCGTCTTCCGGCCCCTCTACGCGGTGGGCGGCCAGGAACTTGGCTACCTGCCGGGCTCCGAGTCCGAGAAGATGAACCCGTGGGCGCAGGCCGTGTTCGACACCCTCGGGGCCCTGGTCAGCCAGGAAGTGGTGGAGGAGGTCATGGACCGCGGCATGCTCGAGGTCATGCCCCTCACCCACATCCGCGGACGCTCCCTCCACGACGCCTTCGTGATCGTGGACGAAGCCCAGTCCCTCGAAAAGAACGTCCTCCTCACCGTCATGAGCCGCATTGGCCAGAACTCCAAGATCGTTCTCACCCACGACGTCGCCCAGCGCGACAACCTGCGCGTTGGACGCCACGACGGAATCGCCGCCGTCGTCGAAACCCTGAAAGGACACCCCCTCTTCGGCCACGTCACCCTGACCCGCTCCGAACGTTCGCCCATCGCAGCACTGGTCACGGAACTCCTCGAGGGCTAAATCACCTAAGCAAAGGGCCGTGGCCGGGTTCGCCGGGCCGCGGCCCTTGTGCGTGTCCGTGGCTCCGTCCGTCCGCACCGAGCGCTTCGGCGTCGCTTAGCGCGGAGGTCCCTTCCCAAGGCTCGCAAGCTCGCCTCGGGTCCCTCGGGACGCCGCTTCCTCCCGGCGTGCGGCTCCGGTCGCTGGGCGACCTGCGCAGCACTCTGGTCGGCGATGCGCTCCTACACGAAGCACCCGGTCCGGACGTGTGCAGAGGCGCACCTCAACGCATGGAAGCCCACAAGCCGGGTTGCGGTCCTTCTTGTAGGAGCGCATCGCGGCGCATCGGACGCCGCAGGTCGCCCTATGCGTTGTAAGCGTCGTCCCGAGGGCCCCGACACGAGCTTGCGAGCGTTGGGAAGGGACCTACGCGCTAAGCGACGGAGAAGGACCGTGGCCCGGCATACCCAGACACGGACAGGCACTCAACGCACGCCAAGGAACCTCGCGGCTGCGTCGTGGCCTTGGACTTGGAGCTGCCAGTCCGGGCGTTTGAACGTATGCGGGGTGACGCGGACGTGCTGGAGTGTTTCGGCTTTGGGGCCCCAGGCTTTGCGGGTGGTGCCGTTGAGTTCGTAGCCGAGGGAGCGGGACACGCCCAGGGAAGCGCTGTTCCAGATGGCGGCCTCGAATTCGGCGACTTCTGCCCCGAGCCAGTCAAAGGCCCAAAGGACGACGGCGGCACGCATCTCCTTGCCAAGGCCGCGGCCCTGGACGGACTGCTTGAGCCAGGACCCGGTGGTGACAGTCCGTAGAGCCGCGAAGTCTTTGGCCCCGACATCCTGGCAGCCGATGAACTGGCCTTCGTGCCAGACCCCGAGGAGCAGTGTCCAGTTTTCGGGCCTGCATTCAGCGCGGCAGCGCCAGTACCAGCGCGCCATGTTGGGGCCCAGTTCCTCGTCGGGCAGCTCCGTCCAGGGAGTGCTGAACGGATTCCGGCCGGGGTCGTGGATTCCGCCGCGGGCCGCTGCCACCGCCGCCGGGATGTCCTGGTCGCTGATGGGGCGCAGTTCCAGCCGCGGGGTGGTCAGCGTGAGGTCGAACAGCGGCCAGATGGAGCCCAGGGTAGTCATCCGCGAAGCCTAGCCGATGGGTTCCGTGCGCGTTTGTCACGCTTTGGCGGGGATGTCCCACCTGATGTGGCGGCGGACGTCGGTGAGATTCATTGACTCGGCCAGGAACAGGTCGTCGAGCATGTACTCGTCCACGGCGAGGATCCGGATCCAGTGGCCGTACTCCTCTGTTTCCTGCTCCAGCGACTGACTGGACACGCAGACGCCGGTGCCCGTGTCCACCCGGAGGAGGGAACGCCCGGGAAGGCAGAGGGGAGCGGCGGGATCACCGGGGCGGTATGCGGCGTTGGGGGCTGCAACCGCCTCCAGGACGGGCCGGCCCTCGTGTTCGGCGAAACGGACATCCAGGATGTCCAGGGCATTGGTGCCTGGGAACTCAATGGGCACGGGGGCGTTGCCGGCCAGCTCCACCGGGTCCAGTGCGGCCGAAAACCGTGCGTTCCCGAAACCGGGCTCGCCGTACGCGGCCTCGGGCCGGCGGCGTACCAGTCCGCCGTCGTCGTATACAGGCGTGACCAGGTGCGGAGGCAGGAGCCAGGACTTGCGGGTGGCACTGACGTAGATGCCGTCGCGGGAGTCGTTGATTCCTGTGGTGCTGTGCAGTACGTGGCCGTCCGGGCTTTCAAGCCGGAGCGCCCCTGGACGGCGCAGCCAGGCACGGACGAACGGCACGCCGGGGGAGGGAGCTGACCCAAAGGCCTGGTCCCAGTAGTCAAAGCGCAAAGTCTGCCACTTCCATGGGGAAGACCGGCAAAGGTTCCGGAACATCGCGGCCAGGTCCGTGGGGACGCCAGGAGGGCCCGGAACCGGCCGGCGCCGGGAGTCCCAGGTCGACATATCCACATTTTACGCATGGGTGCTACGGCCGGAATGGTGGATCCAGTAGCATCCGAGGAGTGATCGGACGACTCGGTGAACTCTGGCAGCACACCCCGCTTGCGTTCTGGCTGGTACTGGCTGCCTGCCTCTACTTTGCAGTGATGGCGGTCCGGCTCACCATCATCGACGTCCGGCACCACCTCCTGCCCAACAGGATTGTCTTCCCGTCCTACGCAGTGGCCGGGGTGCTCCTCCTGGCGGCCGCCGCGGTTGCCTGGGCCAGTCCCGCCCCGGCCGCCGATGATGCCGGCGGGCTCCTGGCCATCCCCGCCCTCCGCGTGGTGGCCGGTGCCGCAATCCTGTGGCTGTTCTATTTTGTCCTGCGGTTCATCTACCCGCCCGGGATGGGCTTTGGCGACGTCAAGCTTGCCGGAGTGCTCGGGATGTACCTGGGCTACCTCGGCTGGGGACACCTCTTCGCGGGGACGTTCCTGGCGTTCCTGCTGGGCGGGCTGTGGTCCCTGGTCCTGCTGGCGGCCCGGCGGGGCACCCTGAAATCAGCCATACCGTTCGGCCCGTTCATGCTCGCCGGGGCCGCAGCGGCCATGCTGCTGCCCGCCTGAGCTGTCCGGGTTGCCGGGCGGCTTTTCGGTAGGCTGGCGGTATGCCTGCACCTGAATACGTCCTGAAGCTGCGCGAAAAGATCGGCAACGATCCCATCTGGGTCCCCGGCGTCCGGGGGGTTGTGGTCGACGACGCCGGCAGGATCCTGCTGGCCCAGCGGTCAGACAACCGGCAATGGGCGCTCATCAGCGGAATGCTGGACCCGGGGGAACAGCCTGCCCGTGGTCTGATTCGGGAGATCTTCGAGGAAACAGCAGTGGTGGCCGAAGCGGAACGCGTGGTCTCGGTGGGGGCGGTGGGCCCAGTCACCTACCCCAACGGCGACATCTGCGAATTCCTGGACGTGGTGTTCCTGTGCCGTTACGTCTCCGGTGAAGCCAGGGTCAACGACGACGAATCCCTTGCCGTTGGCTGGTTCGGCCCGGACGAACTTCCCGACCTCATGCCCGGCCACCTCACCAGCATCCGCCAGGCGCTGGCACCTTCCGCCGGCGTCCACTTCGAGCCCTAAAAAGCCAGGCGCCCGACGGCGGTCAGCGGCCCGGGGACACCAGCTCGCCGTCGTCGTCCTTCACCTTGGCAGCTGCGCCGGACAAGCCGGCGGCGAGCCGTTCGGCTTCCTCGCCGCCCACTGCCTCGCCGCGTGCCACCATGCCGGCGGTGTCCGAGAGCGGGATCTGCTTCAGCGTGAGGGCCAGGAGCAAGGCCACGGCGATGAAAGGCAGCAGGTACCAGAACACCGGTGCCAGCGAGTCGGCGTAGGCGTTCACGATGGCGTCCCGCAGCTGTTCCGGGAGCTGGCTCAGCGCCTGCGGATCCAGGGTCCGGGTGGACTGTCCGGCCTGCTCAGCGGATGCTCCTGCCCCCGTAAAGGCGCTGGTCAGCGCCTCGGAAAGGCGGGTGGTGAAGATGGAGCCGAACACTGCCACGCCCATGGCGGCGCCCACTTCGCGGAAGTAGTTGTTGGTGCTCGTGGCCGTCCCGATCTGGTCAGCCGGCACCGAGTTCTGGACCACCAGGACCACCACCTGCATGATCAGGCCGAGGCCCGCACCGAAGACGAACAGCTGGAGGCAGATGACCCAGATGGGGGTGCTCGCGGCGAGGGTGGTCATCCACAGCATGGCAGCCAGGGTGAGTACGGCGCCCAGGATGGGAAACATCTTGTACTTGCCGGTCTTGGAGATCCGGATGCCGGAGTAGATGGACGTGCCCATGAGGCCTGCCATCATCGGGAGCATCAGCAGGCCGGATTCGGCTGCGGACGTGCCGGAGGACATCTGCAGGAAGGTGGGGACGAACGCGATGGCGGAGAACATGCCCAGGCCCAGGGTGAAGCCGATGGCGGTGGCATTGATGAAGATCCGGTTCCGGAACAGGCTCAGCGGGATGATGGGGTCCTCCGCGCGGCGCTCCACCAGCACGAAAGCGGCCGCAGAAACCAGCAGCCCGGCGCCGAAGGCCCAGGTAAGGGGTGAATCCCAGCCTTCGTCCTTCTTGCCGCCAAAGTCGGTGAAGAAGATCAGGCAGGTGGTGGCGGCTGAGAGCAGCACCACGCCCAGGATGTCGATCCGCTTTTCGGCCTTCTTGTTGGGCAGCGTCAGGGCGAACCAGGCGATGGCGAACGCTGCAAGGCCCACCGGGATGTTGATGTAGAAGGCCCACTCCCAGGTGAGGTGGTCCACGAAGAAGCCGCCGAGCAAGGGTCCGGCCACGGCGGAGAGTCCGAAGATGGCGCCGAGCGGGCCCATGTATTTGCCACGCTCCTTGGCGGGAACGATGTCGGCGATGATCGCCTGGGAAAGGATCATGAGGCCACCGCCGCCCAGGCCCTGGATGGCGCGGAAGATGACGAAGCCCCAGAAATCGCTGGCCAGTGCGCAGCCAACGGACGCCAGGGTGAAGAGTGCGATGGCCACCAGGAAGAGGTTGCGCCGGCCCAGGATGTCACCGAACTTGCCGTAGATGGGCATCACGATGGTGGTGGCCAGCAGGTACGCGGTGGTGATCCAGGCCTGGTGTTCCACGCCGCCCAGTTTGCCCACGATGGTGGGCATGGCGGTGGAGACGATGGTCTGGTCCAGGCTGGAGAGGAGCATGCCCGCAATCAAGGCGGAGAAGATGATCCAGATGCGTTTTTGCGTGAGCAGCAGGGGCCCCGCGGCCGTCCTGGTGGTGGCGGTACTCATGATTGTCCTTTTGCGGAGTACGACGGCGGCCGTCACCTTTCGTTCAAAAGGTGCCGGCCGCCGTCGGGCGTCCAGGAGGTGGTGGGGACTATGCCTTGTGGGCCGGGGCCGTCATGGTGGTGACGTCCAGCGCCTTCTCGAGGTCGGCCACGGAAACCTGGCCCTCGCCGTCGCCCACGAAACCGAGCTTCTCGGTGGCCTGGCGGATGGTCAGGCCTTCCTTGACTGCGGTCTTGGCAATCTTGGCGGCGTTCTCGTAGCCGATGTACTTGTTCAGCGGCGTGACGATGGACGGGGAAGCCTCGGCCAGGAAGCGGGCGCGCTCCACGTTCGCCGTGATGCCGTCGATCATCTTATCCGCCATGACCCGGCTGGTGTTGGCCAGCAGCCGGATGGACTCGAGCAGGTTGGCGGCCATGACCGGGATGCCCACGTTCAGCTCAAAGGCCCCGTTGGTGCCGGACCAGGCGATGGCGGTGTCGTTGCCGATGACCTGGGCGGCCACCATGATGGACGCCTCGCAGATAACCGGGTTGACCTTGCCGGGCATGATGGAGGAACCCGGCTGAAGGTCAGGGATGGCGATTTCGCCGAGGCCGGTGTTGGGGCCGGAACCCATCCAGCGAAGGTCGTTGTTGATCTTCATGAACGAGATGGCGATGTTGCGCAGCTGGCTGGACGCCTCGATCAGGCCGTCGCGGTTGGCCTGTGCCTCGAAGTGGTCGCGGGCCTCGGTCAGCGGCAGGCCGGTATCCGTGGCGAGCAGCTCAATGACACGCTCCGGGAAGCCGGCCGGCGTGTTGATGCCGGTGCCCACGGCGGTGCCGCCCAGCGGAACCTCTGCAACACGGGGGAGGGAGGCGTTGATGCGCTCGATGCCGTAACGGACCTGCGCGGCGTAGCCGCCGAACTCCTGGCCCAGGGTTACCGGGGTGGCGTCCATGAGGTGGGTGCGGCCGGACTTCACCACGTCCTTGAACTCCGCGGCCTTGCGCTCCAGCGAGCCGGCCAGGTAGTCAAGGGCGGGGATGAGGTCGTTGATCAGAGCGGACGTGGCGGCCACGTGAACGGACGTGGGGAACACGTCGTTGGAGGACTGAGAAGCGTTGACGTGGTCGTTCGGGTGGACAACCTTGTCGCTGCCGGCGGCCTTCAGTGCGCGGGTGGCCAGTTCGGCGATGACCTCGTTGGTGTTCATGTTCGAGGACGTGCCGGAGCCGGTCTGGAAGACGTCGATGGGGAAGTCGCCGTCGTACTTGCCGGCAGCCACCTCGTCGGCAGCGTCTGCGATCGCCTTGGCCAGCTCGCCGTCGAGCACGCCCAGTTCTGCGTTGGCCTGGGCAGCAGCCTTCTTGACCCGGGCCAGCGCCTCGATGTGGGTGCGCTCAAGGGTCTTGCCGGAAATGGGGAAGTTCTCCACTGCCCGCTGCGTCTGCGCGCGGTACAGTGCGTTCACGGGGACGCGGACTTCGCCCATCGTGTCATGTTCAATGCGGAACTCTTCAGTGGAAGTCATGGGGCTAGCTTAGGGCGATCCGGTGCCCCATCGAAAACCGTTAAGGAAGCATTGCCGGCGGCCCGCTGGACCACCGGCACGTGGCTCCCGGCGCCCGCTAAAGCTCGCCGATTCCGGAAACAAGGTCGGCGCGGCCCTCTGCCAGCCGGTAGGAAAGGCCAACGACGGCGGTGCGGCCGCCTTCGATTGCGTCGGAAATCACACGCGAGCTGTCCACAAGGCGCTGCGCCGTCTGCTTGACGTGCTCCACCACCATGTCGTTGACCTCCGGCTGTTCATTCCGCAGGGACGTCAGCACGGAGGGCGTGATGCGCTCCACGAGGTCGCGAATGAAGCCCGCCGGCATCTCGCCGGTCTCCACGGCGTCCCTGGTGGCGGTGACGGCGCCGCAGCTGTCGTGCCCAAGAATGACAATCAGCGGCACGTTCAGCACGCCGACGCTGTACTCGAGGGAACCCAGGACGGCGTCGTCGATGACCTGTCCGGCGGTGCGGACCACGAAAACGTCGCCCAGGCCGACGTCAAAAATGATTTCCGCCGCGAGCCGCGAATCAGAGCAGCCGAAGATCACCGCGAAGGGATTCTGCGTCTCCACGAGCGATGACCGTCGCGAAGCATTCTGGTTCGGATGGGAGGACTCGCCGTTTACGAAACGTTCGTTGCCTTCGCGCAGGCGGCGCCAGGCCAGTGCAGGGGTCAGGTTAGTCGTCACGGCCCCACCTTACGGCGTGGGGGCCGCCGAGGGTGAAACTGTGACGGCGGGGCTGCTCTCAAGGGAGGTGACGACGGCGGCGGCGAGTGTTGCGAATTCGTCCAGTTGCGCCGCGCCGGACAGGATGACGGTGCTGCCCCGGTAGTTCAGCACCATCGATTTCTCACCCTTGCCGGTGTCGCGAAGTTCCCATTCCTGGCCGCCGGCATTCCGCGATCCGGTGACGGGGGCGTTTTTGGTCTGCTGGAGGAGCCAGGTGGGGTTGGGGTTCCTGGTCTGCACCAAACCGATGAAGGATGTTTTGGGGGTCAGGTAGCCGACCTCCCAAGTAGGTACGCCACTGCCGGTGCCGGCTTCCCACCGGGCGTAGTTCGCGCGGAAGGCGTTGCCGGTATCAGGGGCGACGGGTGTGAATCCTGCCACATCCGCCGCATTCCGTGCCACCGATGCAACGTCGATGTCCGGCCGGTAGCCATCGCCCTTGGGCTGGGGATTCATGAGGACAACGGGCAGGAACGCCGCAATGCTGAGCACCAGGGCAATGATCATTCCGATCACCGAGGCGTTCGCGCGTTTGGCGGCGGCCGCCGGAATCACGGGCCTAACCGCGGCGTCCGCACTGCTGCCGGCAGGGCCGGAACGTGCCTCGGGCTGTTCCTGGCCGGAGCTGGGACTGGTGGCTTCCTGCATGTCATTCACCCCTCTATAGTCGCCCATCCCGGAGCCGCACTTCCATTCGGCCAGGCCTGGAGCACGGCGGAAGCCGCAGCGCACATTGCGTGGTTGCGTCATGGGCCGCCCGCGGAGCGGTGCCGCGACTATGATCGATAGCAGAGGAATCACCGTCCTGCTGCACCGGCGGGCGGGTTCAATGATCGCCACTCGAAGAAGAGGTTCACGTGTCACCAGCGTCCATGACCCAGAAGTACTCCACGATTTCACCGTCCCTTGCGGTGGGCCACGACGAGCCGGACCGCAACCTCGCCCTTGAGCTTGTCCGCGTCACCGAGGCCGCGGCCATCGCCGGCGGCCACTGGGTGGGCTTTGGCGACAAGAACACCGCCGACGGCGCAGCGGTCGACGCCATGCGCTCCTTCCTGCAGACCGTCCACTTCAACGGTGTCGTGGTGATCGGCGAGGGCGAAAAGGACGAAGCCCCCATGCTGTTCAACGGTGAGCGCGTTGGCGACGGCACCGGCCCCGAATGCGACGTGGCCGTTGACCCCATCGACGGTACCCGCCTGACCGCCCTCGGCATCAACAACGCCCTGGCTGTCCTGGCCGTTGCCGAACGTGGCTCCATGTTCGATCCCTCCGCTGTGTTCTACATGGAAAAGCTCGTCACCGGCCCCGAGGCCGCTGACATGGTGGACCTGCGCCTGCCGGTCAAGCAGAACCTGCACCTGATCGCCAAGGCCAAGGGCGTGAAGGTCAACCAGCTCAACGTGATGATCCTTGACCGCGACCGCCACAAGCCGCTGGTGGAGGAAATCCGCGAAGCCGGTGCGCGCACCAAGTTCATCATGGACGGCGACGTTGCCGGCGCCATCGCCGCTGCCCGCTCCGGCACCGGCGTGGATGCGCTGATGGGCATCGGCGGCACCCCCGAGGGCATCGTGGCCGCCTGCGCCATTAAGTCCCTGGGCGGCGTGATCCAGGGCCGCCTCTGGCCCACCAGCGATGAGGAAAAGCAGAAGGCCATCGACGCCGGCCACGACCTCGACCGCGTGCTTTCCACCAATGACCTGGTCTCCAGCGACAACTGCTACTTCGCCGCCACCGGCATTACGGACGGCGACTTGCTCAAGGGCGTCCGCTACTCCAAGGACAAGGTCCTCACCCAGTCGATCGTCATGCGCTCCAAGTCCGGCACCATCCGTTTCGTCGACGGCGAGCACCGCGCCGACAAGTGGGAAGGTTACGCCCGCAAGAGCTGATCCACAGCCATTGCAGGATGTCAGGCCCCGGGGCGCCGCGTGCGCACCGGGGCTTTGCCGTTAACGCCTTGGTATAGGGTTTAAGCCATGATTCCTGCTGTTGTGCCCTGTACTGACCGCGCCCTTTGGGACGAAAATGTCGACCAGTTCCAGGGGCATCCGCAACAGCTGTGGGGCTGGGGCGAGACCAAGGCCATGCACGGCTGGTCCGTGGACAGGGTTCTGGTCAAGGCCGGGGAAGAAACCATCGGCGCCGCCCAGCTGCTGGTCCGCCGGCTGCCCCTTCCCTTCCGGGCGCTGGTCTACATTCCGCGCGGGCCCATGTGCTCCGCGGAGAACGCACAGGTGGTCCTCAACCGGCTGGCCGAGCACGCCGCCCTCCGCCACAGGGGAGTGGCCCTCAGCATCGAGCCCGACTGGGACAAGGACTCCGCCTTCGCCGGTGCCGTCGCGGCCGCAGGCTTCCGCGAGTCGGCCAACACCGTCCTTATCCCGCGCACACTCATCCTGGACCTCACCCGGTCCGACGACGAGCTGATGGCGGAGATGTCCAAGTCCACGCGGGCGAACATCCGCAAGGCCATGCGCAGCGACGTTGAATTCCGCAAGGTCAAAAACGACTCCGAGCTCGAACAGGTCCTGGCCATCTACCACGACACCGCGGCGCGGGCCGGTTTCGGCATCCACGAGGACCAGTACTACCGCGACATCTTCAAGAACCTCGGCGACGCCTCGCCGATCATTGCCGCGTTCGACGGCGAGCAGATGCTCGCCTTCACCTGGCTGTCCCGCAGCGGCGCCACCGCGTTCGAACTCTACGGCGGAGTGTCCGCCGAAGGCCAGAAGCAGCGCGTGAACTACGGCGTGAAGTGGGCAGCCCTGCAGTCAATGCGCGAGGACGGCTGCAGCCGGTATGACTTCAACGGCCTGCTCAACGACGGCATTTCCGACTTCAAAAAGCAGTTCGCCAAACACGAAAACATGCTGCTGGGCACCTGGGACAAGCCGCTGTCGCCGTTCTACCCCGCCTACTCCACCGCGATGCCGCTGGCCCGGAAGGGACTCCAGCAGGGGCGGCAGCTGCTGAAGACCGCGGCCGGGCGGGTTCTGCCGCTGGTCCGGAAGCTGCGCCCCGGCAGCTGACTGCGCCAAAACATAAGGGCGACGGCCGCACCCTGGTGGGTGCCGCCGTCGCCCTTTGGTGTTGCTGCCGGGCGGCTAAATGCCGGTGGTCACGGCGAAGGCCAGGGCCGTCCCCTCACTGCCTGCCGCGCGATGGACGTTGATCGGTGCTTCCGCAGCGGCGACGAATGCGCTGCCGCCCCGCGACAGCTCCAGGTCTCCCTTGGGGGAGTCCAGGTACACGTCGCCCGCCACCACGATGACCACGGCCGGTCCGGCCTGCGCCAGCGGAACGGGGCCGGCGTCCGGCCCCAGCTCGATGCGCTGCAGCTGGAACTCCCGGAACGGCGGACGGAAGATTTCCTGGTCCATCACCGTCTTTTCGGCAGCCAGCATCGGTACAGCCACGGGATGGAAGTCGATGGTGCGCAGGAGTTCGGGCACATCCACGTGCTTGGGCGTCAGGCCGCCGCGGAGGACGTTGTCTGAGGAGGCCATGACCTCCACGCCCAGCCCGTGCAGGTAGGCATGCACGTTCCCGGCCGGAAGATAGACCGCCTCGCCCGGCCTCAGAGAGATCCTGTTCAGCAGCAGCGAGATCAGGACACCCGGATCGCCGGGGTACTTTTCGTTGAGGCTGATGACGGTGCCCAGCTCGGCCTGGTACGGCTCAAGCGGAGTTTCGGACACCAGGGCCGCCACCACCAAGGCAGTTTCCTCTGCCACGCCCTGGCCGCCCTTGATCAGCCGTTCGAAGGCCCGCCGGAGCCCCGCGCCCTCATCCGGGGCATAGAGGTCTTCGAGAAGCGCCTGAAGCAGCTGCGGCGTCTGTCCGGCGCCAGGGAAGGCAGCCGCAATGTGCTGCAGGATCTTCCGGGTTTCCGCTGCCGGGCGGAACCCGCACAGTGCCTCGAACGGCGTGAGCGCGAAGATCATCTCCGGCTTGTGGTTGTCATCCTTGTAGTTCCGGTTCGGGGCGTGGGGATCGATTCCCGCTTCGTTTTCCCGTGCGAATCCCTCCCGCGCCTGCTCCAGGCTCGGGTGGACCTGGAGGGAGAGCGGCTGCGCGGCTGCAAGGATCTTGGCCAGGAACGGCAGCCGGGGGCCAAAGGCCCTGACGGACTCCGCGCCGAGGAAATGCTCCGGGTCGGAGGAGATCAGGGCATCCAGCGGGCTCCGGGACCCGTCACCGGGCACGTGCGCCACCGACGGAGAATCCGGGTGCGCCCCAATCCACAGTTCCGCCTCCGGGCGCCCCGATTCGGGACGGCCCAGCAGCGAGGCGATGGCCGTCGTCGAACCCCAGGCGTAGTCCCGGAGGACGTTCTCAATCTCGTACAAACCGTGTTCCGTTCCTTATGCATGGGCACCCCTATGGGCGGGTACCGAATGGCGGGCACTGATGGATGGGCGCCGGAAGCGGGCCCCATGGGATGGCTGCTACAGCGGGGCGCACTGTCCGTTGGTGGCCACGAGCTGGCGGATGGCTTCTTCGTCTCCCTCGAGCTTCAGCTGGGTCAGCATCTCCTCGGTGATCGGCTCGCCGTCAGGAGTGGTGGTGACGGGCGTGAAGTCCGACGGCGAGGGCTGCTGGACAGCGTTGCCGGCGGCTGGCAGGGTGGCGGGGACAGGCCCTGCCGCCTGGAGATGTCCGGCACCTGCCTGCGGAACTGCCATCCCGTCGTCGGGAATCCCGGCCGACTGCGCTCCCTTGGCGGATGCCGATGCCAGCAGCTGGTCCACCCGCTCGTGGATCTGGTCGAAGTCAGGGTTGGTGGAGAACGACGGATCGAAGTCCGGCGGTCCGATGGTGAGCCGCTTGACGTCCTTGCCCCTCGCTTTGATGGCGAGGTCCAGGAAACTGCCCAGCTGGGCGGAGGAGATGTTGGACTCCACCACCTTGGTTCCGGCACCGGCAATGTCCTCGAACTTGGACAGCAAGGTGGCTGGATCCAGCTGCTTCAGCATCGCCTGCTGCACGCACTGCTGGCGCTGGATGCGGGAATAGTCGTCCACATACTCGCGGGACCGCCCGTACCAGAGCGCCTGGGCGCCGTTGAGCGTCTGGTCTCCGGCGGGGATCCAGCCCAGGGGCATGCCGTGGGTCTTGGTGGCCTCGTCGAAATAGCCGCTCATGGGAACCCAGCCGCCGGCCTTGATCCGGATGCCGCCCATGGCATCGATGAGCGTTGAGAAGCCCTCCATGTCAACCAGGACATAGGCCTGGATCTGCATGCCCAGCGTGCCGGACACCGCCTCCATGGTCGCTTGGGCGCCGGGGTCTGCCACGCCGGGGTAGAGGTCGGTGTGCTCGTTGGTGACCTCAGTGTTGATGGCATTGATCAGGCATTCATCGCCGCAGTTGTAGCCGTCAGGGTAGATGGCACGCATGGGTGAACCTTCGCTGAAATGCGCGTTCTGGAAGTTCCTGGGAACGGAAATGATCGCGGTCTGGCCGGTTTCGGCGTCAACGCTCAGGATGGAGAGGCTGTCCGGGCGGCGTCCGGTACGGTCATCGCCGGCGTCGCCGCCCATCATGAGGAAGTTGTAGCGTCCGTCCACCGGCTTTATGGCCGGGCCGGAGGAGAAGATGTTGCCGATGGCGTTCCGGCCCACGTTCAGCAGGTAGGCTGCGTAGCCCACGGAACCGCTGCCCACCACCAACGCGAGCACCAGGGCGATGCCGACGGCGGGGCGCGCCTTCGGTGCCAGCAGGACAGGACGGATGAGCCGGAGGGTATTAAGGAAGAGGAAGGCCCAGCCCAGTGCCAGCGCCGCCAGCAGGACCACGAGCACCAGCGACGTAACGGGGTTGGTGACGATGTTGATGACCAGGCTCCGGTTGAGCAGCAGCAGGGCCACTGTCAGCAACAGGAGCGCCCATACGCACAGGGTGATGCGCAGGGCAGTGCGCCCCAGCTTCCGGTCGCCCGCGACGAGCTGCGCACTGCCCGGTACCAGGAGCGTCAGCAGGACCAGTACGAACGCACGCTTGGTGCGGACCTCGGAGGAGGCACTGACCGGATAGCGCACCGGATCTGTCATGGCGGCGCCGGAGCCGGTGTTGATTACGCTGCTGCTGCTGGCCATGCCCGCCGCCCTAACGGCTGCCCCGAAGGGCGCTGGAACCGCCGGGGAAGACTTCGCTGACTTTTTGCCGCAGGCTTGCGCCTTTCCGGGAAGCCACCGCGTTGAGGTCGGCGGCGAAGTCCAGGAGGTCCGCGCGCAGCGACGACGCCAGCTCGTCGGTGCCGGAGGCCAGCATCCGTACGGCCAGGAGCCCGGCGTTCCGCGCTCCTGCGATGGATACGGTGGCTACCGGTACGCCGGCCGGCATCTGGACGATGGACAGCAGGGAGTCCATCCCGTCAAGGGTCTTCAGGGGAACGGGAACCCCGATGACGGGCAGCGGCGTGACGCTGGCGAGCATGCCGGGCAGGTGCGCCGCACCGCCGGCGCCGGCGATGATTACCCGCAGGCCGCGTTCGTGGGCGGTCTGGCCGTAGCGGATCATCTCCGTGGGCATCCGGTGGGCTGAGACGACGTCGGCTTCAAAGGGGATGCCGAACTCAGCCAGGGCGTCTGCCGCAGCCTCCATGACGGGCCAGTCCGAGTCGGAGCCCATGACCAGGCCAACCAAGGGACTGGCACCGGAATCGGCGGCTGTGGTTGCTTCGGCGCTCATGCATTCTCCTCGAATATTGCGGAAGGTTCTTCGCTGCCAACCCGTCCGTCACGGATGATGCCTGCCACGGCGGTGGCCCGGCGGCGCACAGACTCGACTTCCGCCGTGGAGGTTCCCACCAGGTTGACGTGGCCGATCTTACGTCCGGGGCGCACGGATTTGCCGTAGCAGTGGACTTTGGCGGCCGGTTCGGCGGCAAGTGCCAGCGGGTAGGCGGAGTAGAGGTCCTGGTTGTCTCCGCCCAGGAAGTTCTTCATCACGGTTACGGGTGCCAGCGCATCGGTGGCACCCAAAGGCAGGTTCAGGACGGCACGAAGGTGCTGTTCGAACTGGCTGGTAATCGAGCCGTCCTGGGTCCAGTGGCCGGTGTTGTGGGGCCGCATGGCCAGTTCGTTGATCAGGAACCCGGCGCCGCTGCCCGGAGTTTCGAACAGTTCCACGGCAAGGACTCCGGTCACGTCCAGCTCGGCGGCGATGCGCAGGGCGGCGTCCTCGGCCGCGGCTGCAACCTCCAGCGGAATGTCCATTGCGGGTGCAATCACCTCGTCGCAGACACCGTCCACCTGGATGGTGTGGACCACCGGCCACGCCCGCGCCTCGCCGTCGGGCGTGCGTGCCACCAGTGCCGAAAGTTCGCGGGTGAACTCGACTTTGGCCTCAGCGAGCAGGGGACTCATGGCGGCAAACCAGTCTTCGGCTTCCGCGGCCTCCCCTGCCGAAGCCACGATCCTCACGCCCTTGCCGTCATATCCGCCCCGCGGGGTCTTCAGTACAACCGGCCAGCCGGTTTCGTCGCCGAAACGGACCAGCGCGGCGACGTCCGCCACGGACGCCCAGGCGGGGTTGGGCAGCTCCAGGCGGTCGATGGCGGCCCTCATGACCAGCTTGTCCTGGGCATGGACCAGGGCGTCCGGTCCGGGCTGGACGTTGACGCCGGCCTCCTGCAGGGCACGGAGATGGTCAGTCGGCACGTGCTCGTGGTCGAACGTCATCACATCCAGGCCTTTGGAAAAGTCCAGGAGCGTCTGCAGGTCCTTGTAGTCGCCCACAGGCGTTGCGGGTACGGCCGACACCGCGGAAACGTCGTCACCCTCGGCGAGGACGCGGAGTTCAAAGCCGAGTGCTGTAGCGGCAGGGGCCATCATTCGCGCGAGCTGGCCGCCGCCAACCACGCCTATCACTGGAAAAGTCACATCTTCCAGCCTACCGAAGAGGCGCCCAATCCCGCTTTTACGGCCCGGCAGGGGAGGAGATTTTACGCCGTTGGGACAAACCCCGGCCGCCTGACAGCACCGGCTCAAAGCTTTGGGGGCTAAAATAGTCATTTGGCCGAGTGGCCCACAGTTCATCACGGCCATGGAGGGTCATGTTTAGCGCATTTGCAGATCGTATCCGGGGGCTCGCCTCGCTTTTCTGGCGCGAGGTGGCCAAATTCGGTGCGGTAGGCGGCGTGGCCTTCGTCATTGACAACGGGTTGACCTACTACCTGATGCACGGTCCCATGTCTGACAGCGAGGCGAAGGCCCGGTTCGTGGGGGCCACCGTAGCCACTGTCTTCTCCTGGGTGGCCAACCGTTTCTGGACTTTCCGCCACCGCCGCCAGGCCAACGTGCTCCGCGAGTTTGCCATGTTCGTCCTCATCAACGGCATTGGCATCGGTATCTCCACCGGCTTCACCGCCCTGGCCAAGTACGGGATGGGCATTGACGACAAGAACATGCTGTTCCTGGCGGGCGTGGCGGGCATCCTGGTTGCCACGGTGGTCCGCTTCTTCGCGTACCGCTTCCTGGTGTTCAACGAGGAACTGGACCAGGAGCCGGAGTTTTCCCACGACCACGAACTCATCGAAGCCCACCCGCACAGGGAGCACGCACGTGCCGCCGAGAATCCGGCTCCCACTTCCGCCGACGGCGGCCCCAAGTCATAGGGTGGGCCGCTGCTAGCTGCCGTGGATGCGTTCGTCCGAGAGCAGTTTGTCAGTAAGCGCCACGTCAGCGTGGGTCAGCACCACTGAGCCGTCCTGCTGCCAGGCTCCCAGCGCGTTGGCCAACGCGGATTCGAGTCCTTGGTGCGCGGGAACGTGCACCCTGGCACCTTCCGAATGATGCAGAGCGAAACCGCTTGCCAGGTCGCTGTGCAGGATGGTGCGCCCATCGTGCGTCCGGATCGCGCAGGCTGACGGATCCGGATCGGAGTGCGGCATGAACACATCCCCGTGGGACCGTACCTCGGCGGCGTAGTCGAGGCAGCCGGCGGGAAGCTCCCCCGTCCAGCGCATTGCGAGGGCGGGCAGCGCAACTGCGATGACGGCGTCGTGCTGATCACCGGCGCCGCTGGGATCGTCCGTGGCGAGAAAGTTTGCCGGGCCGTCGTCGAGCACGCTTTCCAGTCCCAGTTGCCAGCCCGCCAGCGCCCAGACCAGGGCTTTCCAGTGGGCCGGAAGCGCAAGCCGCAGCCGCATGCCCGGCTCCGCGTCCAACTCGTCCTGCAACAGGTTGCTGGTTTTGGCCACCCAGTTGTCCAGGACCCGTCCCGATAGTTCCACCCGCTCTGAGTCCGGCCCGTACCAGGTCAGGCGTGGTGCGGTGGAGTTGCCGGAACGGAGGCGGCCCATCAGGTCGATGGCGGGGATAGTCGTCATGGGTTCATCCTGCCACTTCGGGAGTGTCCGGTCATGGGTGCGGATTGGCTCATCAGGCCGCGCCGATCAGGAGTGATATTAATCACTCCCATTGCTAAGTGTGCTTGCTATTTCGGTCTGGACCGGGTATTTTCCCCGCCGTTCCAAAGAATTCAGCGCTTTTTGGCTGCTGTAGGTCGTCCCGCCGGATCCGCCACGCCCGGACGGATGGAAATCCCGGGCGTGGCGTACGCAAACTTACCGGCTCCGACTGTCTATTATCCCGGCAACGGCTTGACTCGCCCTAGTTACACACGTGTAATTAGGTAACTAAAGCAATTGCGCAAATACCGGCACACAACCGAGTGCCCACGTATCCAGGCAGTGGCTGAAACATCAGGAGGGTCGCCGTGGGGCAAGCAGAGCGTATCCAGGAAGATGCCGTCGTGGCAGGTCAGGCAACGGCAAAATACCGTGCGCGGGGGGTGCCTAGCGATTGGTATGTGGACCCCGCCGATCCTGATGCTGCAGAGCGGTACAACACGAATTCGAGCAGTGTCCTCGAGGACCAGGCCACGGCCTTCCTTGCCGCGCATGAAGCCCTGCTCGACGGCGGTGCGGAGCCGGAAGACGAGCTTGATCCGCCGATGGAGCTGGCTGCGCCCGGCACCGCCCAGCCGGTTTGGATCGGACTGCCCCTCCAACAGGACTTCGACGACGAGGGCGAACTTGGCTGGCAGACGGACGCGCTGTGCGCCCAGACGGACCCGGAAGCCTTCTTCCCGGAAAAGGGCGGTTCCACCCGCGATGCCAAGAAGGTCTGTGGTGCCTGCAATGTCAGGTCACAGTGCCTGGAGTACGCGCTGGCCAATGACGAACGGTTCGGCATCTGGGGCGGCCTTTCCGAGCGTGAGCGCCGGCGGCTAAGGAAGCGAGCAATCTAATTCTTCAGAATGTCCATGTCACTGCCGTTGTGGTCGCCCACAACGGCAGTGCCTATCTGCCCAGAACCCTTTCGGCCCTGGCGGCCCAAACCAGGCCCGTGGACCATGCCATCGGCGTTGATACCGGATCGCGCGACGACTCGTACAGCCTCCTTCAGGGAGCCCTGGGTGGGGGTGCCGTTGTCAGCCACCCCCGTGGAAAGGGCGGCATGGGCGCCGCCGTTTCCGCCGGGCTGGGCGCACTGGCGCCCTTCCAGGCAACCGCTGACGGTGCCGGGACCGAGTGGATCTGGCTGCTGCACGATGACGCGGCGCCGGCGCCGGAGGCATTGGCGGAACTCCTGGGCGCCGTGGAGCGGGCGCCTTCGGTGACCGTCGCCGGCTGTAAACAGCTGGACTGGCATTCGCCGCGGAAACTGATGGATGTGGGCCTTTCCACGAGCCGGTGGGCCGAACGGCTTACCCTGATCGACGCCGATGAGATGGACCAGGGCCAGTACGATGGCCGCACCGATACCTTCGCCGTAAATTCCGCCGGCATGCTTGTCCGGCGCGACATCTGGGAACACCTGGGCGGCTTCGACCCCGCGCTGCCCGGCAGCGGCGACGACGTCGATTTTTGCTGGCGGAACCGGCTGGCAGGCCACCGCGTCGTAGTGGTCCCTGCAGCCCGCGTCTTCCATGTGGCGCACCGGCCGCATGCCCTTGGAAACCCGTCCGCGGCCCGGAAGGCGCAGGTCCACCTGCGCCTGAAGCACAGCCCGCTCTGGATGGTGCCCGTCCACGGCATCGGTGCACTGTTGGGCAGCCTCTTCAAGCTGGTCCTGAGCATTGTGGTCAAGGATCCGGGCCACGGTATCTCCCAGCTGGTAGCCACCTTCGCTGCCCTGGGCCGTCCCGGGGCCGTGGCGAGAGCCCGGCGGGCAGCCAAACGGACCCGGCGCATCCGCCGGTCCGTGATCCGCAAGCTCCAAACACCCCGCCGCGAGGTGTGGAGCCACCGCAGGTCGTTGATGGAGGCGCTGGGATCCGACGGCTCAGGCGGCGACCATCTCGTTCAGGATCCGCTCGCGCACCAACCCACCGGCGATGCAGCGGACGATTTTGCCGCCCTCGCCACCACTAAACGCGGCTGGGTGGGTAACGGCGCCCTTGCAGCCGTCATCATCGCAGCCGTCGCCTCGCTGCTGGCCCTGGCAGGTCTGTTCCGCGCAGGGGCCGTAGCCGGCGGCGCCCTGATTCCCGTCTCCTCCCACCTTGGGGACATCTGGCATAACGCCTCCAGCTGGTGGGTCAGCCTCGGCGCAGGCCTTCCCGGCCACGGCGATCCCTTTGACTATGTGCTGTGGATCCTCGGTGTCTTCGGCGGTGGTGACGCCAACCCCGCCATGGCATGGCTGCTCCTGCTCGGGGCCCCGCTGTCCGGACTCACTGCGTGGTTCGCAGCGGGCGGGGTAACCGTACGCCGCCGGCTCAGGTTCGTGGCGGCGCTCTTCTGGGCTGCCGCGCCGGCGCTCCAGATAGCCCTGAACCAGGGCCGCGCCGGTGCCTTGGTCGCGCACATCATGCTTCCGCTGGTGGTCCTGGGCCTGCTCCGGGCCACGGGGTCTGCGGTAGGCCATGGCCGCTTCAACCCTGCCCCGGCACTCGAGGGCCGGCCGGCTGAACTGCCTCCGGCCAAGGCAGGCATCAACGGCGTGCCTTCCTGGACGGCTGCCGCAGCTGCCGGCCTGGCCCTGGCAGTCACTACGGCGTCAGCTCCCTCCCTGCTCGTCCCGGCGGCTGTTGTCATCGTGCTCTGCGGCCTCCTGCTGGGGCGGCGCGGGCGGACTGTGTGGTGGGCCTTGCTGCCCACTGCGGCCTTGTTTGTCCCCTTCGCGCTGTCCACCCTTGACCGGCCCAGGGCACTGCTGGCGGATCCCGGACTCCCGCAGGAGTTCGATGCCGCCCCGCTGTGGCAGCAGCTCCTGGGCCAGCCCCTGTCGTTCGACCCAGCCGCAGGCCTCCACGGACTGGCAGCCTTCACCGGCGGAACGGCGCCCTGGGCCCTGCTGCTGGCGCTCCTCATCGCCGGACCGGTACTGGTCCTTGCCCTGGTGGGCCTCCTCGGCCCGGGGCGCCGGGCCGGGACCGCCAGATGGTTCTGGATTGCAGCCGTTATCGTATTGGCCGGCGGATGGCTGGCCAGCCACGTCGCAACCGGCCTGAATGCAGGGGTCATGGTGTCGCCATTCACCGGACCCGCCGTGTCCGCCGCGTCCTTCGCCCTCCTCGCAGCAGCCCTCCTCGGAGCCGAGCAGCTGCTGTCCGTAGCAGACCGGACTTCCGGTGGCCCTGCAAAGACCAGGACCGCGGCCCGTGCCGGCATCGCCCTGGGCCTGGTGGTGCTGGTGGCAGGACCACTGGCCGGAATGGCAGCCTGGTCAACACAGAACCTGCTGCGTCCGGCCGTCGCCGCCGCACCTGCGATCTCAACGGCGGGAAGTGCTCCCGGTCCAGCCGCTTCCGGCAGCGGGGGCGCACTGGGCGCTCCGCGGCTGGTTGAGGCCGCCCCCGGGCGGTCCCTGCCTGCTACGGCCATTGACCGGGGCGAGGGTCCTGAGCAGACGCGCACCCTCCTGCTCAGTACCGGCGATGACGGCACCTTCAACGCCTCCCTGATGCGCGGGAGCGGCACCACCCTGGACAGCCTCTCGGCCATCGCCTCCGCACGGAACATCATTGGCGCTCCGGGCGCGGAAGAGGTGCGTGAGGACGACGACGTCACCACTGCAGTCCGCCGCGTTGTGGCTACCCTTGTGGCCGGGCAGGGCGTGGATCCGCGTTCCGACCTCGAACAACTCGGTGTCGGCTTCGTGGTGCTCCGGTCCGCGGACACCGCAGCCCAGCTGACCGCCAGCCGGATGGATGCCGTTCCCGGCCTGGTGGCCGTGGGACAGACCGATGTTGGCTGGCTGTGGCGGATCAGCCCGCTCAACCAGCCCGTTCTGCAGGCTGCCGACGTTGCCCACCGTGTCCGCATTGTCGATCCCCGCGGTGCGGCCACCGCCCTGGTGGCCTCCGGGACCGAAGAGGTTAACGCTGCTGTCCCGGCAGGCGCGGAGGGCCGGTTGGTGGTACTCGCCGAGCGTGCTGATCCCGGTTGGACTGCGTGGCTGGACGGGCGGAAGCTGACCTCCACCACCTCCGGCTGGTCCCAGGCGTTCACCCTTCCGGCAGCCGGCGGCCAGCTGACCGTCCGTTATGAAAACCCCTGGTCGTTCTGGACGGCCGCCGCGCAGATCACAGTGATAGGACTGACGGTGATCCTTGCCATTCCCATGCCGGCCCGGCGGCCGCGGACCGGCCTCTCCCGTGACGAGGGCTCCCTGCGTAAGGAACACCAAAATGCATGACCACACCCCGCCGGCAGCGGCGACGCCACCAGCTGACGCCGAAACGCCGGCTGCAAGCAAACCGCCGCTTGCAGGAGACAAGACGGCTGCAGCCGCAAAACCGGCTCCGGAAGGAACTGCGGCCGGTACAGGCAGGAAGGCACCAGGGCGCGGCGCCACCATGCTGCCCGGCGGCAAGGGCCGCGCAGCATCCGTAGCCGGGGTAGCTGCAGGACTCCTTATCCTCGCCGGGGGAGCGGCCGTGGTGGCCGCCGGGTCATTGGTGCCGCATCCTGAAAGCAGCCGCATTGTGCCGGTGGCGGAAGCCGCGGTCCCCGCAGGTGCCAGCGTCGGCGTCTGCCCAGGTCCTGCCCGCCTGCTGGAAGGCACCGACGCGGGCACGGACGCCCAGTTCCGGCCCGAGTCCGCCACCGCGGCAACCAGGGTCAGCGCCGCGGTGCTCAGCGCGGGCGGTGTGCTTCCCGGGAGCCGGCTGGCACGCCTCGACGGAACAGCCGCCGTCGAAATCGCCAAGGACCCGGGTCCGGCGCCCACTGCCGTCGCACCCCAGGAACTCCTTGCCGGAGTAGTTGCCGACCGGGCGGCGGACCAGGTCAATGTCCTCAGGGCAGATGCCCTGGCAAACCAGAATGCCTCAGCTGCAGGGGCCATGAAATACACCGCCAGCGACGGCGATCTGCAGGGCAGTGCCGCTGCGACGTGCGGGCAACCCTCGAACGATCAATGGCTGGCAGGTGCCGCCACCACTGTTGGCCGCACCTCCGTGCTCGCCCTGACCAACGCCTCCAGCACACCTGCCACCGTGAGCCTGGAGCTTTTCGGGGCAGGCGGGCAGATCCAGGCTCCGGGCAGCCGCGGCCTGCTGGTTGCGCCCGGCACCACCCGCAGCGTCGTCCTCGCCGGCCTGGCGCCCAGCGAGTCCCAGCTCACCGTGCACGTGCGGAGCGCGGGTGGTCCGGTTGCCGCATCCATCCAGCAAAGCGTCCTGCGCGGCCTCACTCCCGGCGGCGTGGATTTCATTAGCCCGGGGACTGCGCCTGCAGTCCGCCAGGTGATGACGGGCGTGGACATCCAGGACCCTTCCGGGGTCGCCGCACTGACGGGGCAGCCGGGGTACGGGGACGCGGGGCCCGCCCTTGAGCTGACCGTTCCCGGTGCCTCGGATGCCGTGGTGGAGATCAAGCTGTACGGGCGGGACGGGCAGCACGCACTTCCCTCCGGCGGCGTCATCACCGCGAAAGCGGGGTCGACCACGGAAGTATCCCTGGCGGGCGTTCCTGCCGGCCAATACACTGTGGCGGCCTCGTCCGACGTGTCCTTCGTCGCGGCGGCACGGATGAGCCGCGGGCTTCAAGCGGGGCAGCCCTCGGATGTCGCGTGGGCGCCATCCGCTGTCCGGCTGGGAAGCCAGCACGTGGTTCCCGTCCCCAAGGGCGGGCTTCGCCAGTTGGTGTTCGGCGCCCTTGATGCCCGGGCCACCATCACCTACGCACCCATTACGGCTGATGGAAAGGTGCGGGCAGCCGCTGCTGCGGACATCGCCGGGGGGACAACCGCCTCCATCAGTGTTCCGGAGCAGGCCGACGGGGCCGACGTCGTGGGCTATGTAGTGTCCGCGTCCGGTGACGCCGCCTATGGAGCGGTTCTCGTGGGGCAGGACGGCCGCAACGACGTTTCCTCCCTGGCCTTCCTGGCTGCCGCCGCCGGCCGGGAGACAGTCCCGGTTGCATTGGGTTACTAAGGTTTGCCAGGCTTCCCGGCTGCCGGCGTCAGTAGCGGCGGCGGTATACGGGATCCAATGTCTCCGGCGCCACGCCGAGCATCTCCGCGGTGTGTTCCACCACCACGTCGTGAACCAGGTCCTGGAGCTCCTCCACGCCCGAGCAGGCCTGCTCCACCACCCGCCGGTACACCGTAATCATGGGTCCGTCCTCGCCGAAAGCGGGCGTGTATGAGCCCATGGGAGGCGTGGACGCATTCGCGGCCAGCTGTTCAAGGTCCGGCGGGATCTCGTCCACGCCAAAGCGCACGCCGTCGAGGGTTTTGCCCCAAATGTCGTGCAGCCGCTGGGCCGAATCCAGCACCATGTCGTCAAACCGGTCTGCGCGGGTCCGGTACCCGGGATGGGTGGGCAGCATTATCTCGCCCCGAAGGCCACGCCCGTGGCGGTTCCGGCGCCGCCTGAAGAAGCTCCTGCCCGCGGTCTCCACACCCGTTGCCACGCGGGCATCCGGGTCAGCCAACCGGACCGAAAAACCTGATTCATGGTTCGATGACTGCATACATCGACTGTAAACCCGGTGGCGGAATTACGCGATACATCCCTTTGGGTGCGGAGGCGCGTCGGCCAGTGCGGCAATGCCGGGCTTTTGCGCGGTGAAGGGGTAGTCTGTGATGTCGTGGGAGCTATCCGTCAGTGTTCAAGGTCAGCCTGCCGCCAGTCGGCGGTAGCCACCCTGACGTACGTGTATGCAGACTCCACTGCAGTCCTTGGTCCACTGGCCACCTACGCCGAACCGCACTGCTACGACCTCTGCGAGCAGCACGCCGACTCCTTGACGGTTCCCCGCGGCTGGGAAGTACTGCGCCTGGCCATGCCATCAACCCCACAGCAGCCGGGGCCCGATGACCTGCTGGCGCTGGCCAACGCCGTGCGCGATGCGGCTGCACTCCCGCCGGAAGCCCAGCCACCGGGCCAGCGGGGACACCATTCCGCCCTTGAAGCTCCTGCAGGCGCTGAAGGCGTACGCCGGGGCCACCTGCGGGTCCTTCGGGAACCTTCCTGACCTGCATCTGGCGGTAGGCTGGAAGCTGCACATCTTTTCCGCTACCGGCGCGAGCGCGCCCGCCAGGGAGCATGAACAAATGCCAAAGATCAGTCCCGAGCTGTTGTCCGTCCTGCGTTGCCCCGTGACCGGCTCGCCGCTGGTCCAGGAGGGGGAAGAGCTGGTGGCCACTGCCGCCGGTGATACGGGGGCCAGGAACCGGTACGCCATCGAAGACGGCATCCCGCTGCTGCTGCCTCCGGAACTGCTTGCCGCAGCAGCCTCGGCAGGGTCAGACCAGCACGATCCGGCTGCTGCAGGGCACTAGTTCACCTGCATCCGCCCGCACAGAAAAAGCAGAACGGGGACTGGACCAGGACCCGGACTAAGCAAAGGACCACGCATGACTTTTGACTACAAAGTTGCCGACATCTCCCTGGCGGAAGCCGGCCGGCACCAGATCCGCCTGGCCGAGCACGAGATGCCCGGCCTGATGTCCCTCCGCGAGGAGTTCGGCCCCACCCAGCCCCTCAAGGGTGCCCGGATCGCTGGTTCCCTGCACATGACGGTGCAGACCGCGGTGCTCATCGAAACCCTTACCGCGCTGGGCGCCGAGGTCCGCTGGGCGTCCTGCAACATCTTCTCCACCCAGGATGAGGCCGCCGCGGCCGTGGTGGTGGGCAAGGGCACGGTTGAGGATCCGCAGGGCGTGCCGGTGTTCGCCTGGAAGGGCGAGACCCTCGAGGAGTACTGGTGGACCGCCGAACAGATCCTTACCTGGCCAGGCGCCGAGTCCAACCCTGAGCTGGGTCCCAACATGATCCTGGACGACGGCGGCGACGCCACCATGCTGGTCCACAAGGGTGTCGAGTTCGAAGCTGTTGGCAACGTGCCCTCCGCCGATCCCGAGGATTCCGAGGAATATGGGATCTTTCTCGAGGTGCTGCGCCGTTCCCTTGCTGCGGACCCGCAGAAGTGGACCCGGACGGCGGCCACGATCAGGGGCGTCAGCGAGGAGACCACCACCGGTGTCCACCGGCTGTACCAGCTGGCGGACCAGGGCAAGCTGCTCTTCCCCGCAATCAACGTCAACGACTCCGTGACCAAGAGCAAGTTCGACAACAAGTACGGCATCCGACACTCCCTTCCCGACGGCATCAACCGGGCAACGGATGTGCTCATGGGCGGAAAAGTCGCAGTGGTCTGCGGTTATGGCGACGTCGGCAAGGGCGCGGCGGAAGCGCTCCGCGGCCAGGGTTCACGCGTCATCGTGACCGAGATCGACCCCATCTGCGCGCTGCAGGCGGCCATGGACGGCTACCAGGTGGCCAAGCTGGAATCGGTCCTTGCCCAAGGTGACATCTTCATCACCACCACCGGCAACAAGGACGTCATCATGGCCGAGCACATGGCCGGCATGAAGAACAAGGCGATCGTGGGCAACATCGGCCACTTCGACAACGAAATCGACATCGCCGGCCTGGCCCGCATCCCCGGCGTCAAGAAGGTCGAAATCAAGCCGCAGGTCCACGAATGGGTCTTTGACGAGGGCAGCGGCCAGGAGCGCTCCATCATCGTCCTGTCCGAGGGCCGGCTGCTCAACCTGGGCAACGCCACCGGCCACCCGTCCTTTGTCATGAGCAACTCGTTCGCAAACCAGACCATTGCGCAGATCGAGCTGTGGACCAAGCGGGACCAGCACGAGTACGGGAACAAGGTCTATGTGCTGCCCAAGGTCCTGGACGAAAAGGTGGCCCGGCTGCACCTGGACGCCCTGGGCGTTGAACTCACGGAACTGACCAAGGACCAGGCGGAGTACCTGGACATCGACGTCGCCGGTCCGTACAAGCCCGAGCATTATCGTTACTGAGCCGTAAGGGCCCGGGCGCCGTCGAGCGCCCGGGCCGTTATTTTCTGCACGTAGGATCGAAAACATGGAGCCTGATGTAACGCCCCGTCGCCGGGGGACTGCCAAGAAAGTCCTTGCCGTGGCTGCCGTCTGTGTCCTGGCTGCCGTGGGCGGGGTCTTCGCCGCCGTTGCCCCGGGCCTTGCCGGGGGACCGCTGGAATCGGAAGCAGGCTCTGCGCTGCGGACGTCCCCGGGCATTGCTTCCCCGGTTGTGCCGCCGGTGACTTTTGACGCGGTGCCGGCCAACGGCGCCAAGCAGGTAAACCCCGCGGCCCCGGTGTCCCTGAAAGTGGGCAACGGGACAATCCAGCGCGTCACCCTTGCCAGTACTGCGGGCAAGACCATTGACGGCAGCATCGACGCCGGCGGGACGGCGTGGTCCGCCACCGGGCCCCTGGAATTCAACACCGAATACAGCTACACCTACGTGGTCAAGGATGGCGCAGGACGCGAGACCAGCACCACGCAGTCCTTCAACACCGTGACAAGCTCACACGAGGCAGACGCCGCCATCTACCCGCTGAACGGCATGAAGGTGGGCGTGGGACAGCCCCTGCAGATCATCTTCAGCGAACCCGTGACCAACCGTGCCGCCGTGGAAAAGGCCATCAAAATCACCACGACGGCGGGACAGGCCGGCGCCTTCCACTGGTACAGCGACACCATGGTCAGGTACCGCCCGGAGAACTTCTGGGCCGCGAACTCAACAG
Source organism: Arthrobacter sp. SLBN-122 (assembly GCF_006715165.1). NCBI lineage: Bacteria > Bacillati > Actinomycetota > Actinomycetes > Micrococcales > Micrococcaceae > Arthrobacter > Arthrobacter sp. SLBN-122. Next base: position 3,306,020 of record NZ_VFMS01000001.1, read on the forward strand.
TCACTATGGACATGGAGCTCTTCGGCGTTGACCTGGGCAACGGCCAGATCGCAAACTTCAACAAAAAGGTGAATGTCTCGATCGGTGACAAGAAAGTGGCCATCGCCGATGCCACCGCACACACCTTCACACTCAGCGTCAATGACCAGCCCGTCAAGACCCTGCCCGTGAGCATGGGGGACAAGCGGTTCCCGTCAGCAAAGGGGTACGCGGTGCTGATGGAGAAGAACCGTTACGACCATTTCAGGGCCGCAAGCATCGGCTTGAAGCCTGACGATCCTGCCTACTACGGCGAGGCCGACGTCGAATACACCATCCGCCTGACCCTGAGCGGGGCCTACATCCACCAGGCCCTCGAATCGGCCTACCCATTCATTGGGAACGCCAACGTGTCCCACGGCTGCATCGGGTTCCTTCCCGACGGGGCGGCGTGGGTGTTCGACAACATGGGAACCGGCGACGTTGTCCAGATCATCAACACCGAGGGTGACTACGCTGCGAACACGGACGGGTTCGGCGACTGGAACATCCCGTGGAGCGAGTACGACAACTAAGTCAGCTGGTGAACGGCAGCCGCTGCAGCCGTTGCCCCGTTTCAGTGTTCCGCCGGCGTAACAGCGACAGCCGGGTGAACTCCCTGTTCCGCCGTTCGGCGACGACGGCGGCCAGGTAGTCGTCGGCGCCCGTGCCCGGGGGCGGGGGCGGGGCCACGTGGGCGGAAAGCTCGGCAGCGATGGCTTCCGCCATCCCTGCCCTGGACAGGGGTGCCCTCCTGCCCGCCTGGCGGATGAACTGGGCGGCCCTGCGGGCAGTGGCGTCCGGGATACGCCCAATGTCCGCCGTTGCAGCCCACGACTGCAGGTGGGGCGGAACAAAAACCCGGATGGCCTGGTCTGCAGGAACGCGGCTGCGGACGGCGTAGGTGCCGGCCAGAAGGTCGCCGAGTCGCCTGGACTTGTCGTTGAAGAGCGCCACGGCGAGGGCAAGCCCGCCGAACGTCAGGTAGATCTCAAGAAACCCGGTGAGCCCGCGGGTCAGCGCATGGCGGAACCTGATGGCGCCGCCGTCTTCGCGAACCACCCGCAGGCCTGCAGCCAGCTTGCCCAGTGACCGTCCCCGGCTCAGGGTTTCGACGCCCACCGGCACCACCACAAGGCAGAACACGACGGCGGCCAGGCCAAGAGCCCGGGCGGCTGCCTCATCAAGGTCCGCGCCGGCAGCGGACAGGCCAATCATGATCAGCACGAGCAGGACTACGTGGGCGACGACGTCGATGGCAAGGCCCAGGGCCCGCGCGGCGAAGGTCGCCGGACGGAGCTCGAGGACCACGGCCTCGCCGGTAATTATCGGGCTCACACTGCGTCCCTGCCCTTCGCGGCTGGTGGTTCGGACGATCACATGGTGCAGACGGTCAAAGTCTAATGCCGGGCGCTAGGCTGTAGCCGTGGACATGGATGCCTTCGCCGCCGTTAATGCGGACAAGTGGGCGCGCCTGCAGGAGCTGGCCGGCAAAGGCCGGCTCACGGGTGCCGAAGCGGATGAATTGCTGGCGCTGTACCAGTCCACGTCCGGCCACCTGTCGCTGGTCCGTTCCGTGGCTCCGGAAAGCGGACTCTCCGCTTCGCTCTCGGCCACGCTGGCCCAGGCACGGACCCGCTTTACGGGCGCCCGCTCAAACGCCATGGCTGACCTGTCACGGTTCTTCGTTGTGGCCCTGCCTGCCGCGCTGTACCGGCTGACCTGGCTGACCCTGGCATGCGGGACCGCTTTCGTGCTCATCGCTGGCGCCTACGCCGCCTGGATAGGGTCGTCCCCCGAAGCGCTCAGGGCCGTGGTTTCCGAGACCGCTGCCGCCCAGTACGTGGACGAGGACTTCATTAATTACTACTCCGAGAACCCGGCCGCGTCCTTTGCCGGTGCCGTATGGACCAACAATGCGTGGATCAGTGCGCAGGCGGTGGCTCTGGGGATCACCGGGGTCTGGGTACCGATGATCCTGTTCAGCAACGCCCAGGGAGTGGGCATCGCGGCCGGCATCTTCGCGTCCGCCGGCAAATCCGACGTCTTCTACAGCTACATTCTGCCGCACGGGCTGATGGAGCTCACCGCCGTCTTCGTTGCCTCCGCCGCAGGCCTTCGGATCTTCTGGGCAATGGTTTCGCCGGGGCCGCGGACCCGGGGCAGGGCCGTGGCGGAGGAAGGCAGGTCGCTGATCACGGTGGCCCTGGGGCTGGTGGTGGTGCTGTTTGTCTCGGGCCTCGTGGAAGGATTCGTCACTCCAAGTCCGCTGCCGGCCTGGGCCAGGATCAGCATCGGGGCTGCTGTTCTCACCTCGTACTGGCTGTATGTCCTGGTGTTGGGCAGGCGGGCTTTCCTGGCCGGGGAGCGCGGCGACCTCCGCCGCGAAGATGCCGGCTACACGGAAATCGCTGCCTGAATCGTTGTAATCCCGCCGGGGTGGTTCCTCGCCCAGCAGAACTTCCGGACGGTAGGCTCGTCTGCAGAATGAATCGCACCGGCTGACTGGGACCGGTGCGGAACCCAACGGAAGTGACGCTGCTGTGAATGACGAGACACCGGCCCGCGCCAAAAGCGCCGCGCCGCAGCCGGAACCTCTCCTGGACACGTCCGGGGATTCCGACGAGCCCGCGTTTTCCTGGCTGACGCCCGCCGCCGGGGACAAACCCGCCGGGGAGAAGCCTGCCGGGGAGAAGCCTGCGGCGGACAAATCTGCTTCCGGTGGGTCTGCCCTTGAGGAGCCGGGCAGGGAAAAAGCCGCCCGGAACCAGGCAGCGGCAGAGACCAAAACAGCCCAGCCCGAAAGCCGGGCCGACCGCAAGGCAGCGGAAGCCGCCGTCGGGTCCTCCGCTGCCGGAGCATCCGCCGCGGCAGCCGCAGCCCCCCGCACGTCCGCTGGGGCAACCTCCACCACCGGCTCCTCCTCGGACGGGCCCGGCAGCAGCGCCGGTTCGCCGGTATTCAAGGAACCCCTTCCCACCTCAGCCCTCCACGTCCGTCCCCCCGAGGAGGAAGTGGAGCGCCGCAATGCCCAGCGTGAAAGCGCCGCCAATGCCAAGCCGGTGGCGCCGCGTGTCATGCAGGTCCTCCTGGCCATCTTCTACCCGCTGATCCTGCTGATCCTGGCTGTCCGGGCCGTGACCAGCCCACTCTTCCTCTGGGTGGAGTACAACCGGCCAGGCTTCCCCGGTGACGGGTACGGCTTCAGCACTGACGACAGGATGACGTACGGCTCCTATGCCGTGGATTACCTCAGCAACTGGGCGGGCCCCCGCTACCTGGGCGACCTGGTGCACCGCGGCGGCGAAAAGCTGTTCAAGGACGGCGAAGTCAGCCATATGGCGGACGTCAAGACGGTCATCCTGTCCACCTTTGGCGCCGGTGCACTGCTGCTCCTCCTTGCGCTGATCGCCATCCTGTACCTGCGCAGGCGCAGCACCGGCGGGATCCGGCGCGGCCTCTTTGCCGGCTCCATCATCACGCTGGCCCTGATCCTGGGCCTCGGTACGCTGGCGGCCCTGGGCTGGCAGCAGTTCTTCACGGAGTTCCACCGGATTTTCTTTGCCGACGGATCCTGGACCTTCAGCCTGGACGATACGCTGATCCGGCTGTTCCCCAGCCAGTTCTGGATTGACGCCGGCATCGTCATTGCCGGCCTGGTGCTCGTGGCATCCGTCGTGACGCTGGTGCTCACCTGGCCAACGCGCCGCCGCCGCGGTTTGGCGCCAAAGCCGGCACAGGCGGATCAGGAACAGGCAGACCAGGTGAAGGCTGATCAGCCGTAGATGCCGGCGATCTCCGCCTGGAATTCCTGAACGACGGCGGACCGCTTCAGTTTCAGGGACGGTGTCAGGTGCCCGGACTCCACGGTGAATTCGGCGTCCAGCAGCCTGAACGTGCGCACCGACTCCGCCTTGGACACCATCTGGTTCGCCAAGTCCACTGCCTCCTGCAGGGCAGCCAGGATGCCCGGGTCACCCGCTGCCTCGCTGAGGGGGAGCGGAGGCAGGCCGCGCTCCGACCGCCAGTTGGCAACCCCTTCCGGGTCCAGGGTCAGCAGGGCTGACACGAACGGCCTGCCGTCGCCCACCACCACGGCATGCCCCACGAGTTGGTGGCTGCGGATCTTCTCCTCCAACGGCCCCGGCGCCACGTTCTTGCCGCCCGCCGTGACCAGGAGGTCCTTCTTGCGTCCCGTAATGGTGAGGAAGCCGTCCTTGTCGAGTTCGCCCAGGTCTCCGGTGCGGAGGAATCCGTCCACGAACGCCTCGGCGTCCGCCTCCGGATTGGCGTGGTAGCCCCGGAAAACGCCGATTCCCTTGACCAGGATCTCACCGTCCCCGGCCACGCGGATGGTGGTGCCCGGAATGGGGATGCCCACTGTTCCCACCTTGGTGCGGGAGGGCGTGTTGGCAGTGCAGGGTGCCGTGGTCTCGGTCAGCCCGTACCCTTCCAGGACGGGAATGCCCACGCCACGGAAGAAATGGGCATCCTCGGAAGCCAGGGGGCTGGCGCCGGACACGGTATATCCCACCTCGCCACCCATCGCCTGGCGCAACCGGGGGTAGACCAGCCGGTCATACACACCGTGCCTGATCCGGCTGAGCAGGCCAGGGCCGGGGCCCTCGCCGCAGCTGTGGCGGTCCTGTTCGCGTGAGTACGCTATGGCGGCGGCTGTTGCCGCCGCGAAGAGCCTGCCCTTGCCCGCCACAGCGGCTTTATGCGCGGCAGTTGCCCGGACTTTTTCAAAGATGCGCGGCACTACCAGCAGGAAGGTGGGCCGGAACGTTCCGAGGTCGTCCAGAAGCTGGGCGGCACCCGGGGTATGGCCCAAGGTTGCCCCGGCGGTAAGGCATACCACCTGGACGGCGCGGGCCAGCACATGGGCCAGTGGCAGGAACATCAGGGTGCGGGCCTGGTCCTTCTGCAGGATCTCGGGCAGGAACGCAACGATGTTCTTGGCCACCAGGGCAAAGTTCCCGTGCGTGATCTCGCAGCCTTTGGGCCTGCCCGTGGTGCCGGAGGTGTACACCAATGAGGCGAGGTCGGCCAACCCCGCATGGCTGCGCTGCCGTTCCAGTTCAGCGTCACTGACTCCGGTGCCCGCAGCGGCGAGGCTGGCAAGGTCCGGAGCCTCGCCGTCGTAATCCATCCGCACCACGTTGACCAGGCGGTCGCTGAGTTCGGCGGAACCGGCAACCACAGCGCTCACCAGCTGCACTGTGGCGCGGTCGCCGGCGACGACACGGCGGACGCCTGCATCCTTGATGATCCACTCCACCTGGCTGGCGGAGGATGTTTCATAGATCGGCACCGTGACGCCGCCCGCGAACCAGATGGCGAAGTCCACCAGCGTCCATTCGAACGAGGTGCGGGACATGACGGCTACGGTGTCGCCGGGCTCCAGGCCTCCGGCGATGAGCCCCTTGGCCAGGGCACTGACGTCCTGGAGGAATCTCTGCGCTGTGACGTCCACCCAGCCGTTGGGCCCCTTCCGCCGGTACAGCGCGTGGGCCGGATTGGCGGCGTGCTGCTCCAGCAGCAGGTCAGTCACGTTGCTGTTGGCGTCAAGCTCAACCAGCAGTTCCGTGCTCGCTTCTCTCACAGCCGGTCTCCGTTTCCGCTGCCATGCCGCGGCAGCGGCTCCTTCAGGTCTCTGTTGCCATCCTGCCCTAGATCCAGGACGGCATCCACATCCGGACCTTCCAGTCGACGTAGGGGATGACTTCCGCGGCCCAGACCGGGTAGAAGAACGCCGACAGCAGGACTGCCGCTGCAAGGAACAGGACCACCAGGTACATCCCGGAGCGCCGGCGCCAGGGCGGGTCCGTGGCCCGGCCCAGGACCAGCCCCAGGCAGTACACCAGCGCCAGGACCAGGAACGGTTCGAAGGACACTGCGTAGAAGTAGAACATGGTCCGCTCCGGGTACATGAACCACGGCAGGTAGCCCGCGCCGACGCCGGCCAGCACAGCCCCGGCCCGCCAGTCCCGGCGTCCCAGCCACCAGAAGAGCAGGACCACCAGGGAGATGGCTGCGGCCCACCAAATCAGCGGGTTCCCGACAGACAGGATGGCGGAGGTGCACTTTTCCACGGCACAGCCCGGGGTGCCCTGGGGCGGGGATTCATAAAAGAACGACGTCGGCCGCCCCATCACCAGCCAGCTCCACGCGCTTGCCTGGTAGGGGTGCTCGGAGCTCAGTCCCTGATGGAACTTGTACGCTTCGAGGTGGTAGTGAACAAGCGACCGGACGGAGTCGGGCAGCCAGCCCCATTCCGTTGAGGGGTTGGTCTCAGCCCAGTGGCGGAAGTAGGCGTTGTCCGACAGGAACCAGCCAGTCCAGGTGGTGGAGTAGACGATCGCTGCCACCGGCACCATGGCGGTGAAGGCGGGAATGCCGTCCCGGATCACGCCGCCGCTGATCCAGCCGCGGATGCCCGCCACGCGCCGGGCGCTGAGATCCCACAGCACGGTGAGGAGGCCGAATCCGGCGAGGAAGAACAGGCCGGACCACTTGGTGCCCACCGCGAGGCCTAGGCAGACCCCGGCAGCCACCCGCCACCAGCGCACCCCCAGCCATGGCCCGGACAGCAGCGCCCCGGCCGGGGGCTGTCCGCCGTTGGCGGCAGCGGCCCGGGCGAGCCGGGCGGCCAGGCGCCGCCGCCCGTCGTCGCGGTCCATCAGCAGGGCGCCGAAGGCGGCCAGGATCCAGAACGTAAGGAAGATGTCCAGCAGGGACGTCCGGGACATCACCAGATGGTGGCCGTCGACGGCGAGGAGCAGCCCCGCGGCGCCGGCGAGCGGAAGTGAGCGGAACAGTTTCAGGGCGATCAGGGAGACCAGCAGCACTGTCAGGGTGCCGGTGAGGGCTGCGGCGAAGCGCCAGCCATAAGGGTTCTCCGGCCCGAACAGCCACATGCCGGCTGCAATCATCCACTTGCCCACGGGCGGGTGGACCACATACTCGGGTGTGTTCAACAGGACGTCAGGGTTGCCGGCGTTGAAGGAATCATTTGCCTTGTCCGGCCAGCTGCGTTCGTAGCCGCTGATGAGGTACGAGTAGGCGTCTTTGACGTAGTACGTTTCGTCGAACACCAGCTTGTGCGGCACCTCGAGGCGGATGAAGCGGAGGAGGCCGCCGGCCACTGCCGTCAGGACCGGGACCAGTACGAACCAGAGCCGGAGCGTCGGTGGGTAGTCCCGCCAGGACGTGCCGGCCCCCATCAGCCTTGCCCTCAGGGCCTCGACCGTGAACGCCTCGTCCGGCCGGCTGATCCAGGGGCGGGCAACCTTCCCTGCAGGCTTCGTCCCGGTTGCTCCTGCTCCGGCAGGGGATTCCGCCGGGCCGGGGTTCCCGGGCCCCGTGGGCCGCGTCGAGGTCTGCGTCACGAGCCCCATGCTACCTTTTGCGGCTGGAAGACCCGGCGGCAGTAGGCTTGGGAGGTGGACCCCAACCCCAGCCCCCTTTCCGAATCCGGCCCTGCGACCGCGGGACGGATCGTCCTTGCCGCCACTCCCATTGGAAACACCGGAGATGCCTCCGCCCGGCTGGTGGAGCTGCTGGGTACCGCGGACATTGTGGCCGCCGAGGACACGCGGCGCCTGCACCGCCTGGTCCAAAGCCTTGGCGTTGCCGTCGCGGGACGCGTCATCAGCTACCACGAACACAACGAGGCCACCAGGACTTCTGAACTCCTGGACCAGGTGCGTGCCGGCAGCACCCTCCTCATGGTCACCGACGCCGGGATGCCGGCGGTCTCTGATCCCGGTTTCCGGCTGGTGGAGGGTGCCATCGCGGCCGGACTTCCCGTCACCGCAGTCCCCGGGCCCTCCGCAGTCCTCACGGCGCTGGCATTGTCCGGCCTGCCCACGGACCGGTTCTGCTTCGAGGGGTTCCTTCCCCGCAAGGCCGGCGAACGGGCCTCCCGCCTGGCTGACCTTGCCGGGGAGCGGCGGACCATGGTGTTCTTCGAGGCACCGCACCGGCTGGAAGCCATGCTGCGCGCGCTGCGCGAGAGGTTCGGGCCGGACCGCCGCATTGCGGTATGCCGGGAACTGACCAAAACCTACGAAGAAGTCATCCGCGGCACTGTTGGCGAATTGCTCCAGTGGGCTGAGGATACCGAGGTCCGCGGCGAGATCGCCGTGGTGCTCGGCGGGGCACCGGAACAGGCGGCCGGCACGCCGGAGGACCACGTGGCCGCGGTCAACGAACTGGTGGCCCAGGGCATCCGGTTGAAGGAGGCCGTCGCCGCCGTCGCCGAGGATGTCCGGGTCAGCAAACGGGAGCTCTACTCCGCTGTCCTCGCTGCCCGGTAGGCAGCACCCAATCCAGCCTCCGCCTCCTGTGCAGGTGCACAGGGTAGCCGCGATTCCGCAGTGCGCAACGGCGTAGACCGGGGGAGTGGCCCGCAGTAGTCTGGCTGTTAATCAGCCCCATGATCCCGGTCACTCCGGCCGCGGCGACGGGCTGCCACAACCCTACTGACGAGGGAGTCATCGTGACTGTCACTGCACAGCCGGCCGTTACCGCCGAGCGCGAAACCCGGCTTTTGGCCTCCGTTCCCACCGGACTGCTCATCAATGGTGAGTGGCGCGACGCCGCATCAGGCAAGACGTTCGACGTCGAGGATCCCGCCACCGGGAAGGTGCTGCTGAGCATTGCCGACGCCGGTCCCGAGGATGGTGCGGCAGCCCTGGATGCCGCCGCAGCCGCCCAGGAATCCTGGGCAAAGGTGCCGCCCCGTGAACGCGGCGAAATCCTTCGCCGGGCCTTCGACCTGGTGACTGAACGCGCAGACGACTTCGCCCTCCTGATGACCCTGGAAATGGGCAAGCCCCTGGCCGAAGCCCGCGGTGAAGTGACGTACGGCGCTGAGTTCCTGCGCTGGTTCTCCGAAGAAGCCGTCCGGGCTTTCGGACGCTACTCGGTCTCGCCCGACGGCAAGTCCCGCCTCCTGGTCACCAAGAAGCCCGTAGGCCCCTGCCTGCTGATCACCCCCTGGAACTTCCCGCTGGCCATGGCCACCCGCAAGATCGCACCGGCCGTCGGCGCCGGCTGCACCATGGTGCTGAAGTCGGCCAACCTGACGCCCCTGACGTCGCAGCTTTTCGCTGCCGTTATGCAGGAGGCAGGCCTGCCCGCCGGTGTCCTGAACGTCATCCCCACCTCCACCGCAGGAGCCACCACCGGGCCGTTGATCAAGGACTACCGCCTGCGCAAGCTGTCCTTCACCGGCTCCACCGAAGTGGGACGCCGCCTGCTGGCAGATGCGTCCGAAACCGTGCTGCGGACCTCGATGGAACTGGGCGGCAATGCCCCGTTCCTGGTCTTCGAGGACGCAGACCTGGACGCTGCCGTCAGCGGCGCCATGCTGGCGAAGCTCCGGAACATGGGCGAAGCCTGCACCGCGGCCAACCGCTTCATCGTCCACGAGTCCGTTGCCGCTGAATTCGCGGAGAAGTTCGCCGCGAAGATGAAGGAGATGACCACTGCCCGCGGCACCGAGCCCGAGTCCAAGGTGGGCCCGCTGATCGACGCCAAGAGCCGGGACAAGGTCCACGAGCTGGTGTCCGACGCCGTTGCCTCCGGCGCCAAAGCCGTCCTGGGCGGCGGGCCGGTGGAGGGTCCTGGCTACTTCTACCAGCCCACCATCCTTTCCGGCGTCACCGAAGGCACCCGGATCCTGTCCGAGGAGATCTTCGGCCCCGTGGCTCCGATCATCACCTTCAGCAGCGAGGACGACGCTGTGCGGCTGGCCAACAACACCGAATACGGGCTGGTGGCCTACGTCTTCACCAAGGACCTGAACCGCGGCATCCGGATGGGCGAAAAGCTCGAAACCGGCATGCTGGGCCTGAACGCCGGCGTCATCTCCAACGCCGCCGCACCCTTCGGCGGCGTGAAGCAGTCCGGCCTGGGCCGCGAAGGCGGGCTGGAAGGCATCGAGGAATACCTCTACACGCAGTACATCGGCATCGCAGACCCCTACGCCGGCTAGACCCGGCGGTTACCCAACCCTCATGTGCCGGCCGGGGCTTCCCCGGCCGGCACTTCCCGTTTAACCCCGCCCGGCCCTGCCGCCGTCGTCGGCCGCTTCTGCCCTGGAACGCCCTCCTGCGGTCGGTTGCACCGGCTTCACGGGCCGGAAGCCCGCCGCAGCGTGCACCGCTTTGCGAATGGCCCTGCCAGCTGCGCTGAATGGCATCCGGAGCAGCAGGCCCAGCCTGAGGGTGACCGACGGCGGAAGCCACGCCGCTGCCAGGCGCCTGGGAAGGGTGGCGGTCGCCCGGAGGGAAGTTTCCACGGCAGCCACACCCGCAGCAACGTCCTCTGCAGGGGTGCCGGTGCCCGGGACGGCGCCGCCCGGGCGGCCGTACCGGTACTGTTCAAACGCCGAGGTGATAAACGACACTGCCTGGTGCGCGTCCTGGTCCATGCCGCCAGGCTCGCCCAGCAGTTCAGCACGGAACCGGGCTGAGTAGGCCCTGGGCGTCTCGCTGTCCGCGGCGGGCAGGCCGTAATCGGTGCCAAGATCCTCGATCTCATTCCATGCCAGCGGGACTGCCAGGTCCGGGTCCTTTGGACGCAGCCGCCGCGACCTGGTGCCCACGCGGACCAAGTGCGGAGCAGCCGCAAGGAGAACCAGTCCCATGACGGCGGCCGCACCAAGGAGCCAGGGCATCAGCTGCGGGCCCTCGCCCGTGCTGCTGCCGCCGGTACCGGGGACGGCTTGCGCGGTGGCGCTGGGGGATGCGGCGGGAACCGGTGCCGTGTCCGGAATGAGGCCGTCATTGTTTCCCAGGGAATCCGGAACGGAAGGTGCAGAGGCTTCGGTGGCGTAGTCCGGCACCACCCCGCGGGACGGCGTTGGTTCGAACGGCACCCAGCCCAAGCCCTGGAAGTAGAGTTCCGGCCAGGCATGGGCGTCGCGCGCATCCGCCTCATATTCGGGGAGGGCGCCCTGGCCGGAGACGGTTACGGTGGCCCCGGTCAGCCTGCCGGGGGCATAACCCACGGCGATCCTGCTGGGGATGCCTTCCAATCTGGCCATCACCGCCATCGCCGAGGCGTAGTGGATGCAGTAACCGCTCTTTTGCTGCAGGAAGTCGGCCAGGACGGAAAGGCCGTTGCCGTCGTAGCCGCCCTGCACCGGAGACTGCAGCGAGTACGTGAACTCGGACGAGCGCAGGTACTTCTGGATGGCCATGGCCTTCTGGTAAGGCGTCCCCGCAGCTCCAGTCACGGTCCGCGCAGTGTTCTTGACGATGTCAGGGACATTGCCGGGAATCCTGGTGAAGATGTCCGGAATACCCCGTACCGGCGCTGACGACTGGGCCAGGAGCACAGCGGAAAGCTTGGGTACTGCAGAGGTCACCAGGTACTCCTGGCGCCGCGTTGTGGTGTCGGTGCCCTTGATGCTCAGCGTGGCGGGATCCCACGTCCATTGGCCGCCGAGCCCGCGGATGGTTTCGGGTGCGTAGGGGACCGGCAGGTAGGGGCTGGTGAAGGCGCCGGCGTCGATGGCTGTCACCAGCCGCACCTGCTCGTCGGCCAGGACCGCATACCCGGGGTCGATCCGGCCGTCAAGGGGCACCCTGGACGCGGTGCGGTCGTCCGGTCCCCACGAATCGCCGTCGAAATTGTCCACTGTGACAGAGCGCAGGTAGAGGGGGTTGGGCGAATTGGTGGCGTAGGTGATCCTGCCGCTTCCGTCCGGCGTGCGGAGACTGCTTCCGAGGGTGATCATCGGGTTCAGGCCGGTGGAGGCACCCCACGGGTTGAGCCGTGAGCCCTGCGGGAAGGTGCCGCGGTCGAACCCGGGAATTGCCAGGGGCAGCAGCAGGGTGGCCACCAGGGCCACGGCCCCCGTCAGCACCGCCCTGCGCAGCAGGCCGGGGCTCCTGGCCGATGCGCCCTGCAACCTGCCGTCAGGGGCAAACCACTGGCTGCAGGCAAGGATCAACAGGTATCCCGCCACGGTGGCAACGAAACTCCACACCCCCACACTCTGCGGTTTGATCATGGCCGGAACCACCAGCAGGGCAAGCAAACCGGTGCCGGAGGCGGCCGGCATCCCCAGCGGCACCGCGAGTGCGTCGACCAGGATGACCGCCAGGCCAAGCACCGCGCAGACCACCATGACGATGCCGGCGTTGGGTGCCACGGGGGCTGTCTCTGCCAGGACTGTCTCGCTGGCCCGCCGGATGAGCCGGTCCAGCTCCGGGAGAGTGGCGCCGGTGGGGACCACCCAAAGGAAACTGGAGCTGCGGAAGAACGTCAAGGTCAGGACGGCGCCCAGTGCCACGAACCCGCCTGCGGTAACCAGCAGGGGCTGGGCGCGGACGGAACGCAGGACGGCCAGTGTGAAGGCCACCACCAGCACCGTGGTCATCGCCGGCCAATACCAGTTCCAGCCGCGCAGGACACCGTTCAGGGACATTGCGGCCCCGCAAACAGCCACCGTAATCGATGCCGCCATGGCCCACGGGTAGGTGCCGGCACGGACACGGCCTGGGGACATCGCCGGACGTGGCTGTGCCTCGTGCCCGGCACCAGTTGGCCGGGCAGGTGCCATGGTCATGTGGCCACCCCCGCCCCGCGTCGGACCTCCGATGCCGGAGCCACCGGCAGCGCCGCGTCCTGGTCCAACTGGCCCCAGGCCGTGCCCAGCCGGGTCGTCGGCGCCACGGCCTGCGCCCGCCAGCCGCCCTGCCGCAGCACCTCCAGGACCTCCTGGAAATCCGAAGGGCGTTCCACCGCCAGGATGGCGAAGGAGTTGGTGCCGTACGCCGCGGCCGGCGCCAGCGCCGTGGCCTCCTCGGGGGTAACGCGTCCCAGCACGGCGATCAAGGGGCCCCGCATCCGGTGGGCGGACAACTTGTCCATCAGTTGGTCATCGAAGGCCGGCGGCCCCTGCTCCACCCCTGCCGGCGTCCGCACCACCGGCACGCCCCTGCGCTCCGCGTACCTGTCGGGGGCCTCCCGATGGCTGCCGTCCCGGCGCAGGCCGTCCCGGCGGGGATGGACCGGCCCGGACAGATGGATTGCGGCCAGGCTTTCGGCTATTGACTGCAGCCCGGATGCCCCGCTGAATTCCTCCATGGCCGGTTCCGGGGCCGATGGCGAGTGCAGGAACGCCGGTTCCCCGCCGGTATCCAGCAGCCGAAGGCTGTAGTTGCGCTCCGCGAGGTGTGTGCTGACGGACATGGCGGCAACAACAGCCCACTCGAAGGTGTCGCTGGTGGCCGGTGCATGCCCCTCCGGGGCGGGCAGGCCCGGCATTGAAGTGCCGGGGCCGCCGCCGAATGCACCGGCCCGGTGGTCCAGGATGATGGTGGCCTCAGGCGTGGTGACGGATTCCTCCTGCCGGACCATCAGGGATCCGTGCCTGGCTGTGGCGGGCCAGTGGACCCTGCGCATCGGGTCCCCGTGGCGGTACTCGCGGGTCATGATGTCGTCATCGCTTGGGTTCGCGCGGACACGGGTGGCGGTAACGCCGTCGCTGCCGCGCGCTCCGGCCAGCCCGGTGGCGGGCAGGACGACGGCGGCAGGCGTCACGGTGAGGACGTCGCCGTCGTCAATGGCCTGGCGGTGCAGGGAGAGGCCGAAGGGGTCGGTGAACTCGGCCGTCACGGGCCCGATCCTGAACTGCCCCCGGTGCCTGGACGTGAGGTGGTACTCGTAGCGGCTTGTGCCGCCGGTGGCGGATCGGGACGGGAACCAGAAGGAAGGCGCCTGGCCGAAGTGCGCCGGCAGGCGCTCCTCCATGGCCACGCGTCCGCTGCCCGGGCCCGTCCTGGCCACCGCAAGGTGCACCGTTGCCGGGGCTGAGGTTTCCACGGGGGAGGGGTTGAATTCGCGGTAGACGCGGAAGCGCGGTTTGACCAGCCGGATGCCGGCAAGGGAGACCAGCGGCAGGACCAGCAGCAGCAGGGCCAGCGTCAGGAGGTCGCGGCGCCCCATGACCTGGGCCGCTGCCAGGGTGAACGCCCCGGCAGCGAGCATGCCCCAGCCGCGCCTGGTGAACAGGTGCCGCGGAAGCTTGTCCAGCAGGGCCATGGTCCGCGCCTAGTGGTTCCTGCTGCCGGCAGCGGCCGCGGCCCGGCTCGGCTGCCCGGTCTGGGCCTGCGGCACGGGCAGCCGGGACAGGATGCCCCGCAGCACGCTGTGCGGGGTCTCGCCTGCGCCCGCTGCCTTTCGGTCCAGGATGATGCGGTGCGCCAGGACGGCCTCGGCCACGTCCCGGACATCGTCCGGCAGGACAAAGTCGCGTCCGTCGAGGGCGGCTGAGGCCTTTGCGGCGCGCAGCAACTGCAGCATGGAGCGGGGACTGGCGCCCAGCCGCAGCAGCGGGCTCTCCCTGGTGGCCCTGCCCACTGACACCGTGTATTCCTTGACCGCTTCAGAGACATAGACCTGCTGGACGGTGGCGGTCATCGCTGCCACGTCCGCCGCCGTGACGACCGGGGAGACATTGGCCAGCGGCGAGACCGCCTGGTGGGTTTCGAGCATCTCGATCTCTGCGGCCTTGTCCGGGTAGCCCATGGAAATCCGGGCCATGAACCGGTCCCGCTGGGCCTCGGGCAGGGGATACGTGCCCTCCATTTCAATGGGGTTCTGGGTGGCCACCACCATGAACGGCTCATCCAGCTTGTAGGACGTACCGTCCACCGTGACCTGGTGCTCCTCCATGCATTCCAGCAGTGCGGACTGGGTCTTGGCGGAGGCGCGGTTGATTTCGTCGCCGATGACGATGTTCGCGAAGACCGCACCCGGCCGGAATTCGAAGAGCCTGGAGGCCTGGTTGTAGATGGAAACCCCGGTGACGTCGGAGGGCAGCAGGTCCGGGGTGAACTGGATGCGGTTGACGGTGCAGTCGATGGTCCGGGCGAGGGTCTTTGCCAGCAGGGTCTTTCCGACGCCGGGCACGTCCTCCAGCAGCAGGTGGCCCTGCGCGAGCAGGACTGTGAGGGCCAGCTTGGCGGCGTCGGACTTGCCGTCGATGACAGTGTCGACCGTGGTGAGGATGCGCTGCGCCGCGGCGTGGAAGGACCCCGAGTCCATGGCCGCCGGCCGGTGCCCGTTCAGGTGGCTGACGGAATCGGCGACGCCGGCCAGGTTCAGGTTCGGTGCGCTGGCATTGTTGGCAGTGCGTCGGTGGGGTTCCATCGGCAACCTTTCAGCCCGGGGTTCACCTGGACGGGACAGCAAGCCTGCCTTCGCCCCTTGGTGGGCGTGCGCGTGTGTTCGTTCCAGACTACTAACACAACTGCCGTGCCTGACAGAGAGTTCCGGTAAATATAGGGGTACCTTCGGCCGATAGTGTGGGTGGATGTGTAATTCCTCTATTCCCGCCGCCTACCGGGTGCCAGCCGAAGAGGGCCTGCCGGACCCGCACGCCCCGCGCCGGAAGGATTTCCCGCCCGCACCCGAGCCCCTGCCGGTGCCGGTCATGGACAACCACACCCACCTGGATTTCCCGGAAGGAAAGGGTCCCGCAGGGATCAAGGCTGCGCTGGATGCGGCGGCGGCCGTGGGGGTCCAGGGCGCCGTCCAGGTGGGCTGCGATTTGGAATCCTCGCGGTTCACTGTAGAGGCTGTGGACCAGGACGAACGGCTGCTGGGGGCTGTGGCCCTGCATCCCAATGATGCTCCGCACTATGCGGACCGGGGTGAACTGGAAACGGCCCTCGCCGAGATCGAACGACTGGCGGCGCATCCCCGGATCCGGGCCATCGGCGAGACCGGACTGGACTTCTACCGCACCCACGGTGAAGGACTGCGCCACCAGGAGTACTCGTTCCGCCGGCACATCGACATCGCCAAACGCCTGGACCTCACCCTCCAGATCCACGACCGGGACGCGCACGGCGACGTGGTGCGGGTGCTCCAGGAAGAGGGGGCACCTGACAGGGTGGTGTTCCACTGCTTCTCCGGAGACGAGGACCTCGCAAAAACCTGTAACGAACAGGGCTGGTGGATGTCCTTTGCCGGCACGCTGACGTTCAGGAACGCCACCAACCTGCGCGCTGCGCTGGCCGTGGCGGAGCGGCAGCTCATCATGGTGGAAACGGACGCGCCCTTCCTGACCCCGCACCCGCACAGGGGACGTCCGAACGCCAGTTACATGGTCCCGTACACGGTCCGGAGCATGGCAGAATTGACAGGCTCCGACCTCGCCGGGCTGTGCACCGCAATCAGCGAAAACACCGTGCGGGCATACGGTTCCTGGGCCTGACCTGCACCCCCGCCTTGGCCCATAAATGCATATCTGGTATGCAAAAATTTTGGCCGCTTTATAACGCTACGGTTACAATGGTTAATTATTAGCCGGGGTCGGGGAAGGCCAACGGGTAATTTCACTCCAAGTGCAGCCGGCCCGGCCTGTCCAGAATCCGGCCATGCCGCTGCGCGGAGTGTGGCGGCGCACTGGTGCCCGGACTGTCCTTTTCAAGGTTGCTCCGGGCATTTTATTGCGCGTTTCCCCGTGCCCGGATGGACCGAGAGTTACGGGCAATCGTGGTCAAGTTCTTCACATCGGACGGCAAGTTCAGCTATATCAAGGTTGGCGCGCAGCTGCTGGTGCTTTGCGGCCTGGTCGCGGGCCTCGTAGCCTTCGTGGGCAATAACAAAACAGTCACGCTCAACGTGGACGGCAAAGCGTCGTCCGTGCAGTCCTTTGGCGGAACAGTGGAGCAGGTGGTCAAGAGCGCCAACCTGGAACTGAAGCCCGGCGACCGCGTATCGCCCTCCCTTGACGCGACCGTCCAGAACGGCACCGTCATCAACATCAACCAGGCCAAGGAAGTCAAGGTCAGCCTTGACGGGGCTGAAAAGACGGTCAACACCACGGCCCAGGATGTCGAAGACCTGGTGACCGAACTCGGCGTCGCCAGTGCCTCGTCCGTTTCGGCGCCCAAGGATGCCACACTCTCGCTGGCCGGTTCCTACGTTTCGATTTCCACCCCCAAGACCGTCAGCATCGTGGCCGACGGCAAGGTGAACACAGCCACCACTACTGCCCTTACCGTTGGCAAGGTCCTGGAGGATTCCGGCGTGACCCTCGGCGCCAACGACCGCACCTCGCAGCCGGCCAACGCCAACGTGGTGAACAACATGGTCATCAAGGTGTCCAGGGTGGACACCAGCCAGACGGCCGTCACCAGTCAAGAAGTCCCCTTCGAGACCGTTACCGCCGAAAGTGCGGACATGCTCAAGGGAGAGAAGGAAGTGACCCAGGCAGGGGCTGCCGGCAAGCTTGAGCGGACCTTCAAGCTGGTGCTCGTCGACGGACGTGAAGCCTCCCGCACCCTGGTCTCAGAGAACGTGGCCGTGCAGCCCGTCACCGAGAAGGTCACCGTCGGCACCAAAGCCAAGCCTGCTCCGCAGGCGGCACCTGCGGCACCTGCCGGCGCCAACACCGGGGCGGCAGCACCGGCCATGATGAACGAAGCCATGTGGGACAAGATTGCCCAGTGTGAATCCACTGGGAACTGGAGCATCAACAGTGGCAACGGCTACTACGGCGGCCTCCAGTTCGACATCCGCACCTGGATCGGAGCCGGCGGCGGTGCCTACGCCCCCAACGCCAGCCTGGCCACCAAGGCGCAGCAGATCGACATCGCCAACCGCGTTTACGCGCAGCGCGGACTGTCCCCTTGGGGCTGCGGCTGGGCAGCAACCAGCTGATCCACAGGCCAAACGCATACTGAACGGCTGTGGCCGGGCCCGGTTACTCCGGGCCCGGCCACAGCCGTTAATCCGGCAGGGCAGGGGTGCCGCGCGGGATAGGATACCTAGGTGACTGAACCGATCCCCGCCGCGCCTGCACCGTTGTTCGGTGCCTCCGACATACGCCGGATGGCAGAGGAAATCGGCATCAGGCCCACCAAGACCCTTGGCCAGAACTTTGTGATCGACGGCAACACCATCCGGCGGATTGTGGCCGCAGCAGGCGTGGGCCCGGACGAAACGGTGCTTGAGGTCGGTCCGGGGCTGGGGTCGCTCACCCTGGGGCTGCTTGACGCGGCAGCGGCAGTTGTCGCCGTCGAAATCGATCCCGTCCTTGCCGCGAAGCTTCCGGAAACCGTGCAGGAATGGCGGCCGGCCGCCGTCGACAACTTCCACCTGGTCCACGCCGATGCCATGAAGGTCACCGAGCTGCCGGTGGAGCCCACGGCCCTCGTAGCCAACCTGCCCTACAATGTGGCGGTTCCGGTGGTGCTGCACCTGTTGCAGCACTTCCCCAGCCTGCGCCACGGCCTGGTGATGGTGCAGGACGAAGTGGCTGACCGGCTGGCCGCCGGCCCGGGCTCCAAAACCTACGGTGTGCCGTCGGTCAAGGCAGCCTGGTACAGCCAGATGCGCAAGGCCGGCGTGATCGGCATGAACGTTTTTTGGCCGGCCCCGAAAATCCATTCCGGGCTGGTGGCCTTTACCCGCCGCGAACCGCCGGCAACCACCGCCACCCGGGAGCAGGTGTTCGCCGTGGTGGACGCGGCGTTTGCCCAGCGCCGCAAGACGCTCCGGGCCGCTCTGGCGGGCTGGGCCGGGGGAGCCCCGGAAGCGGAGCGCTGCCTCCTGGCAGCCGGCGTCGACCCCACCGCCCGCGGCGAGGTCATCGACATTGCCGCCTTCGCCAGGATCGCTGAAGCAAGGGAAAACCGCCCGTGAGCGCGGGACTTGAAAGGACAGGCAGGGGGCGGTTCGCCGCCAGGACGGTCCGGGTCAAGGCGCCCGGCAAAGTCAATGTCTCCCTGGCCGTAGGCCCGCTCCGGCCCGATGGCTACCACTCCGTTGCCAGCGTCTATCTCGCCGTGTCCCTCTACGAGGAAGTGGCGGCGACCAGTACAGCTGCCCCCGGCATCACCATCAGCCTCAGCCCTGACAGCACTCTGGACCTCGACGCCGTCGACATCCCCCTGGACGGCAACAACCTGGCCTATAAGGCGGCCGCCATCATGGCCGACGTTTCCGAGCACGCGACGGGCGTGCACTTGGAAATCACCAAGCGTGTTCCGGTGGCCGGCGGGATGGGCGGCGGCTCCGCCGACGCCGCTGCCACGCTCCTGGCCTGCGACGCACTCTGGAACAGCGGGCTGTCACGGGAGGAACTGGCGCACCTGGCATCCGAGCTGGGGGCAGACGTCCCCTTCTCGCTCCTGGGCGGGACCGCCGTCGGGCTGGGCCTCGGCGATGAGCTGTCCCCGGCGCTGGCCAAGGCGCAGACCCACTGGGTGCTGGTGGTGGCCGCTTACGGCCTGTCCACCCCGGAGGTGTACCGGACACTGGACCGGTTGCGGGCGTCCGAAGGGGTCGACGCGGGTGAGCCCACCGGCGTGGATCCGCAGATCCTGACGGCCCTGCGGGGCGGGGACGCCGAATCGTTGAGCCGGGTGTTGGTCAACGACCTTCAAAGGGCTTCCATTGAATTGTCGCCCGCCCTGCGCGATACGCTGGGAATTGGCGAATCCCATGGGGCCATCGCGGGAATCGTTTCCGGTTCCGGTCCCACCGTGGCTTTGCTGGCTGATGACTCCGTTGCGGCGGAGGCGATGGCGGAGGACCTGCGGCACTACGGGCTGACAGCCCTCCCCGTCCACGGCCCGGTCCCGGGTGCGCGCATCATCTCTGACACCCTCCTTTAAAACGTACAGTCCGGCAGCAGAAAGCAGTTCCCTTTGGCACACCTTCTTGGCGGCGAGAACCTCACGGTTTCCTACGCAACCCGCACCGTCCTGGACGGCATCACCCTGGGACTGGAGGAGGGGGACCGGATTGGCATGGTGGGCCGCAACGGTGACGGCAAGTCCACCCTGATGCGGCTGCTGGCCCTGCGCTCCACCCCGGATTCCGGCCGGGTCACCAAACGCGGTGACGTCAACGTGGGGTATTTGGACCAGGGCGACGTGCTCGACGGCGACCTCACAGTGGGTGCCGCCATCGTGGGGGACCAGGCTGACTATGAATGGGCGCGGAACCCGCAGATCCGCGAAATCATGGGCGGCCTGGTGTCGGACGTCGACTGGCACGCCAACGTCCACGCCCTCTCCGGCGGCCAGAAGCGGCGCGTGGCCCTGGCCAAGCTGCTGATCGAGGACCACGACGTCATCATGCTGGACGAGCCCACCAACCACCTCGATGTCGAGGGCGTGGCCTGGCTTGCCCGGCACCTGAAGACGCGCTGGCGCGCCAACCAGGGCGCCTTCCTGGTGGTCACCCACGACCGCTGGTTCCTGGACGAAGTCTGCACCAAGACCTGGGAGGTGCACGACGGGATCGTGGACCCGTTCGAAGGCGGCTACGCGGCTTACGTCCTGGCCCGCGCCGAACGCGACCGGATGGCGTCCGTGGTGGAAGGCAAGCGCCAGCAGCTGGTCAAGAAGGAGCTCGCCTGGCTGCGCCGGGGCGCTCCGGCCCGCACTGCCAAGCCGAAGTTCCGGATCGAGGCCGCCAACGCGCTCATCGCTGACGTTCCCGCTCCGCGTGACTCTATGGCCTTGAGCAGGATGGCCACGGCCCGCCAGGGCAAGGATGTGCTGGACCTGGAGCACGTATCCCTCAACTTCCAGGGCAGCGACGACGGCCGGAAGCTTTTCGACAACATCACCCTTCGCCTGGCCCCGGGGGAGCGCCTGGGCCTGGTGGGCGTGAACGGCGCCGGCAAGACCACCCTCCTGAAGCTGCTCAACGGCGAGATCACGCCCGAGGCCGGCAAGCTGAAGCGGGGAAAGACGGTGGTCACCGCCGTCCTCACCCAGGAAGTCAAGGAGCTCGACGACGTCGCCGACCTCCGCGTCATCGAAGTGATTGAGCGGGAAAAGCGTTCCTTCAACGTCGGCGGCAAGGAATTCAGCGCCGGCCAGCTGGTGGAGCAGCTCGGCTTCACCAACGAAAAGCAGTGGACGCCGGTCAGGGACCTGTCCGGTGGTGAGCGGCGCCGCCTGCAGCTCCTGCGCCTCCTGGTGGGGGAACCCAATGTGTTGATGCTTGACGAGCCCACCAACGACCTGGACACCGATACCCTCGCCGCCGTCGAGGACGTACTGGACGGCTGGCCCGGCACGCTGGTGGTGGTCAGCCACGACCGCTACCTGCTTGAACGCGTCACCGACCACCAGATGGCGCTGCTCGGCGACGGCAAGCTCCGCGGACTGCCCGGCGGCGTTGACCAGTACCTTGAACTGCGTGAAGCCGCCCTGGCCGGTTCCACCGTGACCGGCGGCGGAAACCCGGTGACCAGTGCAGGCGGAACCGCCGCAGGCACCGGGACGGGACCGTCCGAAGCCGAAAAACGGGACGCCCGCAAGGCCCTCAACAGGATCGAGCGGCAGCTCAAGAAGCTGGACCAGCAGGAGAAAAAGCTCCACGACGACATGGTCAAGAGCACGGAGCAGTCCGACTTCGACGCCCTCGCCGAACTGAACAGGCAGCTCAAGGACCTGGCCGACGAAAAGGACACCCTGGAACTCGAATGGCTGGAGTCCTCCGAGCTTCTCGGCGACTGAGCTTCTGCCTCTGGTTCCTGTGCCCGGCTTGGTGCCGGACGCCGGCCCTTCCGCGTCGCTTAGACACAGGGCATAGGGGACGCTTCGGTCGCTGGGCGACCTCCACGCCCTGACGCGCCGCGATGCGCGACTTTCCGAAGGCCCGGCTTCCGGAGTCCAGCGGCAACTGCCTGCGTCGTCGCCGACCTGAACGGAACGTCCGGCCCAAGTGGGGCAGGAGTCCTTCGTGTAGTCGCGCATCGCGGCGCATCGTGACGTGAAGGTCGCCCAGCGACCGGAACTTCACCTATGCGCTGTGTCTAAGCGACGGCGAAGGGCTCCTGCGCCGCAGAGGGAACCACGGCAACGCTTTAGGCCTCAGACTGCAGCTCCGGGTCCTTCTTGAGCCCGGTCAGGCCGTTCCAGGCGAGGTTGACCAGGTGCGCGGCGACAGTGTGCTTGTCCGGCTTGCGGCTGTCCTGCCACCACTGGCCGGTCATGGCCACCATGCCCACGAGCATCTGGGCGTACATGGCGCCGTCCTCGCCGCTGAGGCCGCGGCGCGAGAACTCTTCGGAGAGGATGTGTTCCACGCGGGCGGTGACGTGGGAGAGCAGGGTGGAGAAGGCGCCTTCAGGCTGGGACGGGGGAGCGTCGCGCATGAGGATCCGGAAGCCCTCGGTGCGTTCCTCGATATAGGTCAGCAGGGCCAGCGCGGCGCGTTCGACGAGGACGCGGGGTTTGGCTTCCTCGGTGAGGGCCGCGTTGATCGCGTCCAGGAGGATGTGGAATTCACAGTCCACCACCTCGGTGTACAGGCCTTCCTTGGAACCGAAGTGTTCGTAGATGACCGGCTTGGACACTCCGGCGCAGGCGGCGATTTCCTCGATGGTGGTACCGTCCAGGCCGCGGACGGCGAAAAGGCCGCGCCCGACGTCGATCAGCTGGCTTCGGCGCTGCAGGCCCGTCATCCGCATCCGCGGAAGGTTGTTGCTCACCTTCCCATCATGCCTCACCGCTGCCGGCGCAATTCCGCGGGCCGGCAGGAGCGGAATGGCACGTGTCGCGCGGCGGCCTGAACCCATGGCAAAATAGGGACTTGTGCCCGGGCCTCGAGTCTTTCGGCACGGTCCGCTCTGGTGTAACGGCAGCACCCCGGCCTTTGGAGCCGTGGAGTATAGGTTCGAATCCTATGGGCGGAACTGCTGCGCAAAAGCGATCATGAGGATGGCACCCGGTGCCCGGCGGGCTGACCCGCAGGACGCCGCACAGCGCCAGCACAATCAAGCAAGGAGAGCCCGTACGTGATCCCCGAGAATACCGGCCCGGCCGCTGTAATCGTTCTGGCAGCAGGCGCCGGTACCCGGATGAAGTCGCGTACACCGAAAATCCTGCACGAAATCGGCGGCCTGTCCATGGTGGGCCACGCACTCCGTGCCGCCCGCAGCATCAACCCGCAGCGGCTCGCCATTGTGGTGCGGCACGAACGGGACCTGGTGGAAAGCCACGTCGCCGCGCTGGATCCGCAGGCAGTGATTGTGGACCAGGACGACATCCCCGGCACGGGCCGCGCCGTGGAGGCCGCACTCCAGGCACTGCACGCGGAACAGGACCTGGCAGGAACCGTCGTGGTCACCTACGGCGACGTGCCCCTGCTTTCGGCTGAACTGCTCACCGAACTCGTGGCCACCCACGAACGCGACGGCAACGCCGTTACCGTCCTCACTGCAGTCCTTGACGACGCCACCGGCTACGGCCGGATCCTGCGCGGGGAAGACGGCTCCGTTACCGGCATCCGCGAACACAAGGACGCCACCGAGGCCGAGCGGCTGATCCGGGAGGTCAACTCCGGAATCTACGCCTTTGACGCCGCAGTGCTCCGCGAGGCCCTGGGCAAGGTCACCACCGACAACGCCCAGGGTGAGAAATACCTCACCGACGTGCTGGGGCTGGCCCGTGAGTCAGGCGGCCGGGTGGCTGCCGTGGTCACCGCCGACCGCTGGCAGGTGGAGGGCGCCAACGACCGCGTCCAGCTTGCCGCCCTCGGCGCCGAACTGAACCGGCGCACCGTGGAAGCCTGGATGCGGGCCGGCGTCACCGTCGTCGACCCTGCAACCACCTGGATCGATTCCTCCGTCACCCTGGACGAGGACGTCCGCCTCCTGCCCAACACCCAGTTGCACGGCGCCACCAGCGTGGCCAGGGACGCCGTCGTGGGTCCCGACACCACCCTGACCGACGTCACCGTGGGCGAGGGGGCCACGGTGATCCGCACCCACGGCTCCGGCTCCGTGATCGGCCCGCGCGCCGCCGTCGGCCCCTTCACGTACCTTCGCCCCGGCACGGTGCTGGGTGAAAAGGGCAAGATCGGTGCCTTCTATGAAACCAAGAACGTCACTATCGGCCGCGGCTCCAAGCTGTCCCACCTGGGTTATGCCGGTGACGCTGAAATCGGCGAGGACACCAACATCGGCTGTGGAAACATCACCGCGAATTACGACGGCGAGAAGAAGCACCGCACGGTCATCGGCTCGGGCGTCCGTACAGGCTCCAACACCGTCTTTGTTGCCCCGGTCACCGTGGGGGACGGCGCCTACAGCGGCGCCGGCGCGGTGATCCGCAAGGACGTACCGGCAGGCGCACTGGCGCTGAGCGTTGCCGCCCAGCGCAACGCCGAAGGATGGGTCCCCGCGAACCGGCCGGGAACCCGCTCCGCCGAACTGGCCCAGGCGGCCACCAAAGACTCCTCAAGTACCCCGGCATCTACAGAAGAGGGCAAGTAACAATGAGTGAAATTACGGCGCACGGCGAGAAGAAGCTGGTGCTCGCCACTGGGCGGGCCCATCCGGAGCTTGCCCGGGAAATCGCCAAGGAACTCGGCACTGACCTCCTTCCCGTTGATGCCTACGACTTCGCCAACGGCGAGATCTATGTCCGGGCCGGCGAGAGCGTGCGCGGCACCGACGCCTTCGTGATCCAGGCGCACCCCGCACCGCTGAACAACCACCTCATGGAACAGCTGATCATGATCGATTCGCTGAAGCGGGCCTCCGCCAAGCGCATCACCGTGGTTTCACCGTTCTACCCCTACGCCCGGCAGGACAAGAAGGGCCGCGGCCGCGAGCCCATCTCCGCCCGCCTGGTGGCGGACCTCTACAAAACCGCCGGCGCGGACCGCATCATGAGCGTGGACCTGCACACCTCCCAGATCCAGGGTTTCTTCGACGGGCCGGTGGACCACCTGATGGCCATCCCGCTCCTGGCGGATTACATCCGCACCCGCGTTGACGCCGAGAACATCACCGTGGTCTCCCCGGACACCGGCCGCGTTCGGGTGGCAGAGCAGTGGGCTGAGCGGCTGGGCGGGGCGCCCCTCGCCTTCGTCCACAAGAGCCGTGACCTCACTGTTCCCAACCAGGCTGTCTCCAAGACCGTGGTGGGCCAGATCGAGGGACGCACCTGCGTCCTCATCGATGACATGATCGATACCGGCGGAACCATCTCCGGGGCCGTCACGGTCCTGAAGAACGCCGGCGCCAAGGATGTCATCATCGCCGCAACGCACGCCGTCTTCTCGGATCCGGCCGCACGCCGTCTCTCTGAGTCCGGCGCACGCGAAGTAGTGGTCACCAACACCCTGCCGCTGAATTCCTCCCAGCAGTTCCCGCAGTTGACGGTCCTTTCGATCGCACCGCTGATTGCCAGGGCCATCCGTGAAGTGTTCGACGACGGTTCCGTCACCAGCCTCTTCGACGGCAAGGCCTAGGCACAACACCCAGACTGGTCCTGCTCCCGGCGGCTGCCGCCCAGCCGCTGCGGAGCAGGACCCGTTTTCGGTATTCCGTTCCGGCGCTGGTAAGCTGGTCAGCGATACCTTGGCGAGGGAGGGCACAGCCTCCGTTATCGACTGGGTCTGAACAGTCCTTCATTTGAAGGACTGCCTTCTTGAAGGGCCGCCATCCGGCGCCCGGCGTTGAAGGTCACACCAGACCTCCGCCCTTGCTGAACACCGTTTAGTCTTTCAAGGAGATTTCCATGTCTGAGCAGAAGCTCGCAGCAGAACTGCGCACCGAATTCGGCAAGGGCTACGCCCGCCGCGCCCGGATGAACAACCAGATCCCCGCCGTCATCTACGGCCACGGCGCAGAGCCCATCCACGTCACCCTCCCGGCGAAGGCCACCACCCTGGCCGTCCGCACCGCCAACGCCCTGCTGTCCCTGGACATCAACGGTGAAGGCCACCTGGCCCTGGTGAAGGACGTCCAGCGCGATCCCGTAAAGCAGATCATCGAGCACATCGACCTCCTGACCGTCCGCCAGGGCGAGAAGGTCACGGTTGACGTTCCGGTCCACGTTGAAGGCGAAACCGCTCCCGGCACCGTGCACAACCTGGAACTGAACGTTGTATCCCTCGAGGCTGAGGCAACGCACCTGCCCGAGTCCGTCGTCGTCAGCATCGAAGGCCGTGGCGCCGGCGAGCACATCCACGCCTCCGACCTGGTCCTGCCCAAGGGTTCGGCTCTCCTGACCGACGCCGAGGCTCTCGTCGTGAACATCTCCGAGGCCACCGCTACCGAAGAAGAGACCGAAGCTGCCGCCGAGGCAGCAGAGGAAGCTCCCGCAGCCGAAGAAGCCGCAGCCGAGTAATTACCCGGCAATGTGTGACTGTGGCCGGACCCTGAGGGTCCGGCCACAGTCATGTCCGAAGGCAGGGCTTCATGTCCGCCAAGACCGCCCCCATAGGATTGACTCCATGACAGATAGCTGGCTGATCGTCGGCCTCGGCAACCCAGGCACGCAGTACCAAGGCAACCGGCACAACGTGGGCCAGATGGTGCTCGATGAACTGGCCGCCCGTGTTGGGTCCGGCTTCAAGACCCACAAAGCCCGCGCCCAGGTCCTCGAAGGCCGGTTGGGTATCGGTGGTCCGCGGGTGGTGCTGGCCAAGCCGATGAGCTACATGAATGTCTCAGGCGGGCCCGTCTCCGCCCTGGCCAATTTCTACGGAATCCCCGCGGACCACGTGGTGGCCGTCCACGATGAGATCGACATCCCCTTCAACACGGTCAAGCTCAAGCTCGGTGGCGGCGAGGGCGGCCACAACGGGTTGCGGGACATCTCCAAGGCGCTGGGTACCAAGGACTACCTGAGGGTCCGGGTAGGGGTGGGAAGGCCGCCCGGCAGGATGGACACCGCTGACTACGTGCTGCGTGACTTCGGCACTGCGGAACTGAAGGAATTGCCCTTCCTGCTGGACGATGCAGCGGATGCCGTCGAGTTCCTGCTCCGCGACGGGCTGAATGCCGCCCAGCAGAGATTCCACCCGGCCAAGTCGGGATCACAACAGCCGGAATCGTAAAAGTTCCCTTTGACCCTATTTCCTTGTCAGTGCCACGGGGTACTCTTCTTCCTATGCGGGGGAGCAATGGGGCTACATCCCGCTATTGCAGGATGTAGGGGAAAAGTTCATGTCAATCGAGCCACTCAGCTGGGGACGTGGGTCAACACCTCAGGGTGACGGGCTGCCCACGTCAACCTCCGCAGCCACGGAGGGCCAGCAATGGTCCATGCCTGCACGAAGCGCCAACCTCGACGCCGTCCGCACCGCCCTCACCAGCGAGGACTCCCTCGGAGCAGTCATCACCGGTGCCAGGGGCGTGGGTAAATCCTCCCTTGCGCGGGCGGCTGTGGCAGACCTTGGCCCCGATGTCTGGTCGCTGCAGCTCCGCAGCGGCCCCTCCGGTTCCAACACCCCCTACGGCTGCCTGTCGTTCCTGTTGGCCCGGCTCCCGCAGGCCTACATGGGTTCGCCCACTGCCATTCTGCGGGGCATTACTTCGCTGATCCGCAGCGACGCCGCGGGCCGGCCCTGCGTCATAACCCTGGACACGTCCGCCTGTATCGACGACATGAGCGCGGGCGTGCTGTTGAATGTCCTGCTGACTGGAACGGCGAAGATCATCGCCGTCGCCCCGAATGCCAGCGACCTGCCTGCGGACTTCCACTGGCTGCTGACGGAGCGGAAGCTAACGGAGGTGAGGCTCAACAACCTCAACGAGCTGCAAACCCGGCAGGTCCTCCTGTCACTGCTGGGCCACCGCGTCGCTTCCTCCCTGGTCACCACCTACCACCAGATGGTGGGCGGAAACCCCCTGCTGCTCAAAGCCCTGGTCACCGAACAGCAGCTCTCCGGGAACCTGGTCCTGTCGGACTCGGTATGGACACTGCGGGACAAAGTGGTGCTCGACGGCGCTGCCAGCCTTGACGACATCGTCCGGTCGCGCTGGTCCCGGGAGACACCCGGGACGCGGGACGTCATCGAAATGCTTTCCTGTGCCCGGCGGGTGGAACTGGCCGGCCTCACCGCGATCTACGGCGCGGACGTCGTAGCGGACATGGAGGACGGCGGCCTGCTGGAGATCGACGACTCCGAGCACCGCTGGGTGTCGCTGCGGGAGAAATACATCGGAGACGTCGTCAGGACCTGGCTGAGCATTTCCCGGCGCAGGGAGCTGCGCAGCATGTTGCTGGGCGGCCAGGAGCCGGATCCGGCGGCCATGACCGTGGAAGAACTGATGTCCTTCGCCGCCTGGACCCACGAGTGCGAGGCCGAACTGAGCCCGGCACTGGCGCTCGCAGCCGCCCAGGCCGCAGTCCAGCTCTTCGACCCCCGTTTTGCCTTGACCTACGCAGAAATGGTGCAGCGGACCAACGCAGGATGGGCACCGGCGCAACGGCAAAAGGCCGCGGCATACCTTCAGCTGGACATGCCGGACCAGGCACTGTCTGCCCTGGACGCCATTTCCCAGCCTGAACTCGAGGCCCTTGACCCCCAGGAGTACGCCGAGGTGGTCGCCGCCAAAGCCCGGGTCATGCTCTGCCTTCCGGACCAGGCAGGCAAGGTCCGGGAACTGCTCGCCGCGGCGCGGGAACGGCTTGAGACAGCGGACAACAGCCCTTCCTGGCCTGAACCCGCAGCGGTTGCAGCAAACCGGATCTCCCTGAGTGAGTTCGAGTACCAGGCCCATGCGGGCGATTACGCCGCCATGATCCCTGCGCTCGAGCGGGCGGCCGATCCGTCCGCCAACCCGGACACCGGGTTCCGGCTCCAGTCCGCAGTCATCCTGATGAGCGCACTGGCCCTGACCGGACGCGAAATGGACGCGCTGGGGCTCATGCGAAAGCTCGGCGGCCAGCTCACTGACGCCTCGCACATCGTGGGCCTGCGCGAACGCTATGCCAGGGAGGCTTACTTCGTCGCGCTGATCACTGGCCAGTGGCGGCGCTGCATCGACCTCCTGAGCCCCTTCAGCACCGGGCAGACCCACCGCCTCCCATACCGCAGTGCGGCCACCGAACTCGCGGCCGGCGTGGCCTTTGTGTTCTCCGGCCGCGGTGAGGCAGCCCTGGAGCCTTTGATCTCAGCTGCTGCCCAGCTTGAGTTGCAGCCTGTCCAGACCGCGCTGCGGACCGCCTACGCGGCTACGGCTTTGGCGTACGCCCAGACCGGCAATGCCACGCTCGCCCGCAAGTACCTGGCCAAACTGCAGAGGACACCCGGCAGGGCTGGGTTCGCCACGGAGAGCATCATCGATTTCTGTTCGCTCGTGGCCGGGCGCTGGCTGGGCGACTCGGAGGCAGTGGCAGCCTTGAAGCAAGGGGCCCGCCGGAACCTTGAGGCGGACAGGCATACGGTCGCCGGCATCTACCTGCTGGCGGCAACCGTGAATGGCAGCGACGCGGACTTCCGCCTCCTCGAGGAGATCGCTGGCCACCGGCAGGGCCCGCTGGCCGAAGTTTCGCGGCTGATCGCCGTCGGCAGCAGGTCAAAGGATGCCAAAGCCCTCCTCGCCGGCGGTGAAATCGCTGCAACGCTGGAACTCGACGCCGTTGAGGCCCGGTGCATGGCGCTTGCGGTGGACTTCGCCCGGCAGGACGGGGACGCCCTTTCGGCGAGGACGGCGCAGGCGCGCCTGGACATCCTGGCCGCCACTGTGGCGAACCTTCCCATCGTTCCCAGCAGCGGGAGCCCGCTGCTGACCAGCCGGGAACGGCAGATCGCCCGGATGGCCGGCCGCGGCGTCTCGAACCGTGACATCGCCATGGAAATGGGCGTTTCCGTGCGCACGGTGGAAGGCCACCTGTACCAGGTCTTCACCAAACTTGGCGTGACTTCAAGGGGTGATCTGACTGGACTCGTCTAACGGCCACAAACCGGCCACTGCGCACCGGCTCCTGACGGGACGGAGGGAGCCGGTGGACCGCATCTGCACCATGGTCCGCAATGGAACCCACCGGGCCGTTTTCATCATGGCCGGCCCGGGCATTGGAAAGTCGGCGGTCACTGACGCCGTGACCGAGCGCCTTGCCGGGAACATGTTGATCCTGCGCATCCACGCCAGTTCGGCCCTGGCCGGGGTGCCGTTCGGGGTCCTGACCCCGTACACCGGGGAACTGACTGCCGAGGAGTCCGTCTCGCCCGTCGCGGTGCTGCGTTCCATGTGGTCATACTTCGAGAAGCTCAAGGCCGGCCACGGGGGATCAGTCCTGCTGGCAGTGGACGATGCCCACCACCTGGATGACGCTTCCGCAGGGGTGCTGACTGAAGTGATATCCGCCGGGTGGGCAACAGTGGTTGCGGCCGCCAGGCCACGGCCGGGACTGCCGCAGCCGCTGGACCAACTCTGGTACGACGGCCTGGCCGAACGCGTGGACCTCCGGCCCCTCAACCGGGAACAGATTGAAGAGGTCCTGGCCCACGTCCTTGACGGGACCGTACCCGCGGCAACCGTGGACTCCATATGGAACGCATCAAGCGGCAACCCCCGGATCCTGGACGCCCTGCTTCACGACTCAGCTGAAGCCGGCGTCCTCGCCAAGCGCAACGGGATCTGGATGCTGCTGGGCCAACTGCCCTCGGACGGGGCCCGCCTGGCTGGGGTGGTTGCCAAAGACCATCTCCGGCGCCGCACTGAGGAGCAGGAAGCCCTGAAACTCATCGCCCTTGCCGGACCTGTGGGCAGGAAGGTCATCGAAGACATCAGCGGGGCGGCAGTGGTCCGGTCCCTGCTGGACCAGCAAATCATCGTCGAAGCGCCCGGCATCCCGGCCGAGCTTTCCATCTGGAACGGGCTCTTTGCCGGCGCCATCAGGAACACAGTGTCGGTCTCCCGCAGCCTCCAGTTGCTGGAGAAGGTCAAGGCCCACCGGGACCCCATTCAGTTGCAGGGGGAGGGCCGGCTGCGTGCGGTGGAGTGGGCCCTGGAGTGCGGTGTCAGGGTCAGTGACGACGAAATGCTGGCAGCGGCCAAAGAGGCACTGTTGAGGTTCCGCAACCACAGTGCACGTTCCATTGCGTCCCGTATCCAGGATCCGGCCATGGTTCCGCTGGCCCAGGCCATCCAGGCGCGAGCGCTGTATAACGAGGGTGCGTATCGGGAGGCTGCCGCCCTCCTTGACGAATGCTGGCTCCCGCTCGCTGAAGATCCCCAGGGACCGGCCGTCCTGCTGCTCCGCGTCTGGGCCCACCAAGCCATCGGCCATCCCCTGGGGATGACGGCAGAGGACGTCGAAAAGTGTGCGGCGCTTTCCGGCCACAGCGACATGAGCTGGCAGGAAGAACTCCTGCACTTGCTGCACCTTGGTGCGGAGGTGAACTTCCAGGCACTGAACGACGCAGTGGACGCGATGCGGAAGCACCATCCGGCAGAAGCCGGGGAGCCCCTCCGCGCCCTGGCCGAGGGTCTCCTGGCCCATGCCCTCGTCTCGGGGGGACGCCCCGTCCAGGGATTGGAGGCCGCGCTGCTGGCGGCCTCGGAACTTCCCCCGCTC
Organism: Arthrobacter sp. SLBN-122; assembly: GCF_006715165.1. Classification (NCBI taxonomy): domain Bacteria; kingdom Bacillati; phylum Actinomycetota; class Actinomycetes; order Micrococcales; family Micrococcaceae; genus Arthrobacter; species Arthrobacter sp. SLBN-122. Next base: position 3,337,360 of record NZ_VFMS01000001.1, read on the forward strand.
GAAGGCAGCCTGTTCTTCTTCCCCGAGTTTGTCCTGGGACGGCTCGTGTCCGATTACCTGGCCATGGGTGAATGGGAGTCCGCGGAGCGGGAGATCAACCATTACGCCGCCGGACACGCGCCTGCTGCCGCCACGTTCAACGGCAGCCTCCAACTGCTGCGGGGCTACTCGCTGCTGCGGCAGGGCCGAATGGAACGCGCCTATCAGGTCCTGCTGCCCGCCGTGGAGGCACTCCGGCTCAACGATCCTTTGCAGCTGTACCGTTTCGGCACCGCGCTTGGCTTCTACGCCGCAGCCAGGCTTGGAGACACCGAGCAGGCACAGCGCCTGGAACAGGATCACAAGGACGCCGACGCCGGCTGGCCCGCGCACGATCTCCTTGCCGAAGCCTATATGGCAGCGGCCGCTGAATACCTGATTCGTGACGGCAAGGGCCTGGCCGCGCTGCAGACGCTGATGACCACCACCGAGGCCTCCGCCAGGACAGGGAACTTCCTGGAAATCCTGACCATGTGCTGGGACCTCGGGGACCCCTCCGTTATTCCCATGGTGCAGTCAACAGCGCGCGGTGTGGAGGGCCGCTGGGCAGAGGCGCTGCTCACCCTGGCCACTGCATGGGAACATGCCGACGGCGACACCCTGATGACCACGGCTGCCTCGCTGGAGGAGGCAGGCTTCGTCAACCTCGCCCGTGAAGCCTACGCCCGCGCCAGCACCGTACTGGAACAGGCCGGGGAACGCCGCCGGTCACGGCAGGCCGTTGCCCAGCGCGAAAAGTGCGACCACGAACTGGGGGAGCGGTTCCGCGAAGGACGCTTCATCGCCGCGGCTCCCACCGTGCGGCTTACCAGGCGTGAACAGGACATCGTCGAGCTGGCAGTGCAGGGCCTGACCGACCGCGAGATTGCGCAACGGCTCATGGTCTCCGTCCGTACGGTGGAAGGCCACCTCTACCGCACCTACGTCAAGCTCGGGGTCCGCAGCCGCGATGAGCTGGAAGCGGCCCTGCCAAAGTAGCCCCTGCCCTTCGAGCCGCCTCTGCCGCACCGCTGTGCCGCCGCCCTCCGGTGCCGCCGCGCTGCTGCAAGACGCGTGCAGCCAGGCCCGTGCTGCCCTGGTGACTGCCCCGGCAAACCCGCCGGGCCGCCGTCGGGCCATATGGGCCACTCATGCCACGGCCGATGGTGTCCGGGAGAACCTACCCCCGTAGTGCGCCTGCCGGGATTCGAGTACACCCTACTCGTGTACGGAAGGGCCCCACGGGATTTACTTAAGGAGGCAAAGCAAAGCGGCGGACCGGAGGCCGCGGAGCAGCCACACAGGACATTGAGTGCCTCTCAACTTCCGGTCCCCAGGGACCGGGTCAAGACGGGGCCGGCGACGTCAGAGTCTTCTGAGACCGAGACTCTCCCCCCAGCCGTCGCCGGCCCTCTGCTCCCTCGGCTGAAGCCCGGGGCAGCGGTGGCGGCCGCCCCTCCCGGGCGGCCGCCACAGCCGTGTGTGGGACAATTGGGTGTCAGACATTGGCAGCCCAAGGAGTTCGTTTTGGCCCTAGTATCAACGCCAGCCACACTGGAACGTGCCGTACCTGTCATGGACAACGCCGAGGTGCTGCGCATCCGCAATGACTTCCCGGTCCTCAACCAGCTGGTGAACGGACAGCCGCTGGTCTACCTCGACTCCGGGGCCACGTCGCAGAACCCGGTCAGCGTCATCGAAGCCGAGCAGGAATTCTACGAGCAGCGCAACGCCGCTGTGCACCGGGGCGCGCACCACCTTGCCGTGGAGGCCACCGAAGTCTTCGAAGATGCCCGGCAGACCATCGCCGAGTTCATCGGTGCCGAGTATGAGGAAACCATTTGGACGTCGAACGCGACGGAGGGACTGAACCTCCTGTCCTACGCGCTGTCCAATGCCGGGCTGTGGGCTGCGCAGGGCCGCGGCGACCAGCGGCTGGGGGAACTGGCGCTGGGGCCGGGGGATGAGATCGTGGTGACCGAGATGGAGCACCATGCCAACCTGATTCCATGGCAGGAGCTGGCCTTCCGCACCGGCGCCACGCTCCGCTACATTCCCGTAACGGACGACGGCAACCTTCGCATGGACCAGGCCGGCGGGATTGTTGGCCCGCGCACCAAGGTCCTTGCCTTCACGCACGCCTCCAACGTCCTGGGAGTCATCAACCCGGTGAAGGAGTTGGCAGCGCTCGGCCATGCAGCCGGCGCCCTGGTGGTCCTGGACGCCTGCCAGTCCGCTCCACACCTGCCGTTGGACGTCAAGGAACTCGACGTGGACTTCGCGGTCTTCTCCGGCCACAAGATGCTCGCCCCCACGGGAATTGGGGTGCTGTACGGGCGGCAGGAGCTCCTGGACATCCTCCCGCCGTTCCTGACCGGCGGGTCAATGATCACCACCGTCACGATGGAACGGGCCGAGTACCTGCCGGCACCCCAGCGCTTCGAGGCAGGCACCCAGCGCATCTCCCAGGCAGTGGCCCTCGCAGCCGCAGCGAACTACCTGACCGAAACCGGGCTGGACCGGATCCATGCGTGGGAGGCCGAACTGGGGCAGCGCATGGTGGCGGGGCTGGAGTCCATCCCCGGCATCCGGGTCCTGGGCCCGGCAGCGGGAAAGGAGCGGATCGGCCTTGCCGCATTCGACGTCGACGGCGTCCACGCCCATGACGTGGGGCAGTTCCTGGACTCCCGGGGCATCGCGGTGCGCGTGGGACATCACTGCGCCCAGCCGCTGCACCGCAGGCTTGGACTGACCGCCACCACCCGGGCCAGCGCTTACCTCTACAACACCACGGACGACGTGGACCGCTTCCTTGAAGCGGTAGCCGGCGTCCGGGCCTACTTCCGTGCATAGCGGTAAAGACGAAAGCTGACATTATGAGCCTTGACCAGCTGTACCAGCAGATCATCCTGGACCATTCCAAGGCCCGCCACGGCAGCGGGCTCGCCGCTACGGAAGCGCCGCAGGGCACCTCCACCGGACAGTCGCACCAGCTCAACCCGGTATGCGGCGACGAAGTCACCCTCCGGCTTGCCGTCCAGGACGGGAAAGTGGCGCAGGTTGCCTGGGATGGTGCGGGCTGCTCCATCTCCATGGCCTCCGCGTCCGTGCTCAGCGACCTCGCCGAAGGCATGACCGTGGCTGAGCTGCATGAAGTCATCGACAGTTTCCGTGAGGTCCTTCGCTCACGCGGGAAGGTCCATGCCGATCCTGAGTTGCTGGGCGATGCCGCAGCCTTTGAAGGGGTTGCCCGCTATGCCGCCAGGGTCAAATGCGCCATGATTTCCTGGGTGGCTGCCGAGGATGCCCTCAACCAGGCAGCCTGAGCCAAACCGAAAACAGCCCGGGCCTTCTTCCAGGAGGAAGAAGGCCCGGGCTGTCTTTTGAGCCGGGCAGGCCGGGCTCAGCCTTGCAGACGGGTTCAGCCCAGCAGGCCGAGGACCCCGATCACTGCCGTGGCGAGTCCGAGCACCATGGAGATGCTCACCAGCACCACATGCACGGTCAGGAACCGGGTGGCCTTGCCTGCCGCGTCGCGGGCCCGGGGATCCTTCATCACGCGCCGCAGGAACTGCGGCCAGACCACCAGCGACCAGACGCCGGCGACGATCAGGACCAGCGCGGCGAGGACGGGAAGCTGCATGGTTAGTGGCTTTCCAGCCAGGCCTGCGCCTGTGCGGCCTGCAGGTTCAGTGCCTTGGCCACCATGGGTTCGGCGGCGTCGGCGATCTTGCCGCCCAGGAACGGGACAGAGGACTTGACGGCGCCCTCAAGCTCCACCCGGGTTCCACCGGCATCCGCCACGAGGCGCTGAACGGCGGTGACGTCCACGGGCGCGCCGGCGATCTTCAGCGAAATGTTGCTCTGGCGGGAGCCGTCGGCCGCAGGGGCTTCCCAGTTCTCCACCTGGGTCACTTTGAGGTGCTCACCCACGAATTTGCGGGCGATCTCGGGCAGTCGGGTGGTGGGAAGGGTGCGCACGGAGGTGGCGTTGAAAGCCCCTGCAATGTCGCCGTCCACCGTGAACGACTCCAGGGTGCCGCCCACCAGCTGGCTGACGTGGCGCTGGAAGTCTTCATTCACCAACACAGCGGCAACGCTGTCAACGGGGTGCGGAAGGGAAGTGGTTGCGCTCAGCGCCATGGGTCCTCCTGGGACGTGGGGAAAGGATTTACGCCTCCAACATCCTACGGGGTGACCGTCGAGGCCTCCGCATCGGCCAATTTCTGGGCGGTGGCGGTGATGTTCCGGGCCATGGCCGGGAAGATCAGGCTGTGGAACGGCAGCACGGCCAGCCAGTAGAGCCGCCCGCTCAATCCCTTGGGGAAGAAAATGGCGCGTTGCCGGTAGCGGCTTCCGTCGCCGTCGGGCTCCACCGAAAGCTCCAGCCACGCCCGTCCCGGCGCCCGCATCTCGGCCCGCAGCCGGAGCAGGCGGCCCCGATCGATCCGCTCCACCCGCCACCAGTCCACCACTTCGCCGGCGGCCAGCGTGTGGGGGTGCCGGCGGCCGCGCAGCAGGCCGGCGCCGCCTGTCAGTTTGTCCAGCCAGCCCCTGACCTGCCAGGCCAGCGGCAGCGAATACCAGCCGTTGCGGCCGCCGATGCCCTCGATGATGGTCCAGACGTGGGCCGGGTCAACATCTCCGTGGAAGGTCCTTTCGTCGATGTACACCTTGTGCCCTGCCCACTCCGGGTCGCTGGGGAGCGGATCGGAGTCGGCGCCGGCGTTGGCCCATGTGGTCTCCACCTGGCCGTCCCGCTCCTTGCCCAGCGCCAGGGCCACCGCCGTACGGTAGGGGGTCAGGCCGCCGTCGGGCTGCGGGATGTATTGGTCGATGTCGTGTTCGTTGGCTACGGCGTCATGCTGCAGCGATTGGACCAGCGGCACGGCCATGGAAAGCGGGATCGGTGTTGTCAGGGCCACCCACATGCCTGCCAGCTTGGGCGCCGGCACCGGCAACGCGAGCACCACGCGGTAGGGCAGGCCCGCTTCCGCGGCGTATTCCTTCATCATGCCCGCGTAGGTCAGCACCTGCCGGCAGCCAATGTCGAAGGTGCGGTTGATGGTGCCCTCCAGCGACGCCGCGGACACCAGGTAGTAGAGGACATCACGGACGGCGATGGCTTCGATCCTGTTGCGCACCCAGCTGGGGGCCGGCATCAGGGGCAGCGTTTCGGAGAGGTGGCGGATCATCTCGAAGGACGCGGAGCCGGAGCCGATCACCACGCCCGCCTGGAAGACGACGGCGTCCACCGGACTGTCCAGGAAGACCTTGCCCACGGCCTCCCGTGACCGCATGTGGGTGGAGAGTTCCACGCCCTGGGGGTGCAGGCCGCCCAGGTAGACAATCCGATGTACCCCGGCGGCGGATGCAGCCTCCGCGGCCGTGCCGGCCATCGCTTTTTCCTTCGCTTCGAATCCTGCACCGGCCGCCATCGAATGCACCAGGTAGTAGAAGACGTCGACGCCGGCCAGGGCACCGCGGAGCGCGTCGCCGTCATCCAGGCTGCTTTCCACGACGTCCACTTTGTCCCGCCAGGGCACGCCGGCGATCTTGTCCGGCGAGCGGACCAGCACCTTGACGGTGTGGCCTGCTTCCAGCAGCTTGGGCACCAGGCGGCCGCCGATGTAGCCGGTGGCGCCGGTGACAAGCACAGTCTTCGGTGTTGGCGGGGCGCTCATTGCAGTCATGCTGGCTCCTGTTCGTCCTGGCCGGTATCCGTGCGGGACCTTGTCTGCCCCAAGCGGTTCGTCCCTTGCGGTTCCATCGTCCCTTGTGGTTCGTAGCCGCGGCCCATGCGGACGGCCGGCTCCGAAGGGATGTGGTGCGGCCCTGTCAGCCTAGGCCCATTCCCGCGAAGACGGGCGCCGCGCTGCCATGTCGTTCCTGCGCGGTAGGCTGGGAGTACCCGGGATTCGCAGCGAATTTCGGGTTTTCGCGTTGCCTGCTTGTCTTCGATGAACACCACAGGAGCTTCTGCCATGAGTCTTCCCGGCCAGTCCGCCGCCGGCACATCCAGCACAGGCACATCCCGCGCCGGAACGTCCCGCGCCGCCAAAAGCAGTGCCGGCAAAGGCGGTGCCGGAATGTCCCCAGCCCCGTCGCTGGACGGACTGCGCCGCGCGCTGGCACCGGACCAGACGTTCGCCCGGGTCCGCGCCGAAGCCGCACGCGGGTTCGAGGTCCGGGGCCAGGACTACCAGATCAGCGCACCCGCGGGACTCCGTCCGGTGCTGCTCGCGGAGATGGCGGACGGACTCGCCGCCAAGGCCGAACAGGCCGGCGGCGTTGAGCCGGGAGTTGTGCTCGCGGTCACCGCGACGGGCCGGGAGGCCGAGGACCTCACGGCAGCCCTGCGCGCCTACCTGCCGGCGGACGCGGTGGCGGAGTTCCCCAGCTGGGAAACCCTCCCGCACGAGCGGCTTTCGCCGCGTTCGGACACGGTGGGCCGCCGGCTGTCAGTGCTGCGCCGCCTGGCCCATCCGGAAAGCTCGACGGCGGGACGCCTCCAGGTGGTGGTGGCACCCGTTCGCGCCGTGGTCCAGCCCGTGGTGGCGGGCCTGGGCGACTTGGTTCCCGTCACGCTGAAAGTGGGCCAGGAGCTTCCATTCTCCGACGTCGTGAAGAGCCTGGCCGACGCCGCGTACGCCCGGGTGGACATGGTGACGCACCGCGGCGAGTTCGCCGTCCGCGGCGGCATCATCGACGTTTTCCCGCCCACGGAGGACCACCCCATCCGGGTGGAGTTCTTCGGCGACGAAGTGGACCAGATGCGCTGGTTCGCCGTGGCCGACCAGCGCTCGCTGTCGGCTCCCGGCATCCACCACCCCACCGAGCTGCACGCCCCGCCGTGCCGCGAAATCCTCATCACCCCGTCCGTCATGTCCCGGGCCGCCACCCTGAAGGCCCAGCTCCCGGCAGCGGCGGACATGCTGGAAAAGATCGCCGGCGGCATTGCCGTGGAGGGCATGGAGTCCCTGGCGCCGGTGCTGGTGGATGCGATGGTCCCGTTCGTTGACCAGTTGCCCGCCGAATCCATCGCCGTGGTGATCGAACCGGAGAAGGTGCGCACCCGCGCCCACGACCTCGCCGCAACCAACGAGGAATTCCTGGAGGCGGCGTGGTCCACGGCGTCCGACGGCGGGGCGGCGCCTTTGGACCTGAGCTCACAGGCGAGTGCGGCGCTTCATTCGGCGAGCTTCCGCTCGCTGGCCGACACCCGGGGGTCCGCCCTGGAGCACGGCGTGTCCTGGTGGTCCATCACCTCCCTGGCGCAGGACGTGGAACTGCTCCCCGAGATCGACGTGCTGAACCTGCATGCCCGGGAACCCCGCGGCTATCAGGGTGACGTGGCCGAAATGATGGACTTCATCGGCTCCCACGTCCGCGACCAGTGGCGGATCGTTGTTGCCACCGAAGGTCCCGGCCCGGCCCAGCGCCTGGCCGAGCTGTTCCATGAGAATGACATCCCCTGCGCCCGGGTGGACAGCCTGGACCACGAACCCCAGGCGGGCATCATCGAGGTGACCACTGCCGCCGTCGGCCGTGGTTTTGTCCTGGACGGCCTCAAGCTGGGCCTGCTCACCGAAGCCGACCTGCTGGGCCGGACCTCGGCGGGGTCCACCAAGGACATGCGGCGGATGCCCTCCAAGCGGCGCAACGCCGTCGATCCCCTGCAACTGGTGGCGGGGGACCACGTGGTCCACGAACAGCACGGCATTGGCCGGTTCGTGGAACTCATCCAGCGCAAGGTGGCCGGCGGTGGCGAGGGCGTCCGGGAATACCTGGTGCTGGAGTATGCGCCCGCCAAGCGCGGCGCCCCCGGTGACCGGTTGTTCGTCCCCACGGACCAGCTGGACCAGGTGACCCGCTACGTGGGCGGCGACACCCCCGTGCTGAGCAAGATGGGCGGCGCGGACTGGGCCAGCACCAAGTCCAAGGCCCGCAAGGCCGTCAAGGAAATCGCCGGTGAACTGATCCGGCTCTACTCCGCCCGCATGGCCTCCCGGGGCCATGCATTCGGCCCCGACACCCCCTGGCAGCGCGAACTGGAGGAGGCCTTCCCGTATGTGGAGACCCCGGACCAGCTGACCACCATCAACGAGGTCAAGGCGGACATGGAGCGGGAGATCCCCATGGACCGCCTGGTGTCCGGCGACGTGGGCTACGGCAAGACCGAGATCGCGGTGCGTGCTGCGTTCAAGGCGGTGCAGGACGGCAAGCAGGTGGCGGTGCTGGTGCCCACCACGCTGCTGGCCCAGCAGCACTACGAAACCTTCACCGAGCGGTTCTCCGGCTTCCCCTTGCGGGTCAAGCCGCTGTCCCGGTTCCAGTCCGCCAAGGAGTCCAAGGAAACCGCGGAGGGCGTCAAGAGCGGGGCGGTGGACGTGGTGATCGGTACGCACCGGCTTTTGTCCAAGGACTTCGAGTTCAAGGATCTTGGCCTGGTGATCGTTGACGAGGAACAGCGGTTCGGCGTGGAGCACAAGGAAGCGCTGAAGAAGATGCGCACCAACGTGGACGTCCTGGCAATGAGTGCCACCCCGATTCCCCGGACCCTGGAAATGTCGCTCACCGGGATCCGGGAAACCTCCACCCTGGCCACCCCGCCGGAGGAACGGCACCCTGTGCTGACCTACGTTGGCCCGTACACGGACAAACAGACCTCGGCCGCAATCCGCCGCGAGCTGATGCGTGAAGGCCAGGTGTTCCTGGTCCACAACCGGGTGTCCACCATCGAGCGGACGGCCGCCAAGATCCGCGAACTGGTGCCCGAGGCGCGCGTCGAGGTGGCACACGGCAAGATGTCCGAAAGCCGCCTGGAGCAGATCATCGTTGATTTCTGGGAGCGGCGCTTCGACGTGCTGGTGTGCACCACCATCATCGAGACCGGCCTGGACATCTCCAACGCCAACACCCTGATCGTGGACGGCGCCGACAAGTACGGCCTGTCCCAGCTGCACCAGCTCCGCGGCCGCGTGGGCCGTGGCCGCGAACGCGCCTACGCCTACTTCCTGTACCCGTCGGAGAAGCCGCTGGGCGAGGTGGCACTGGAACGGCTCAAGGCCGTGGCCGCGCACAACGAGCTCGGCGCCGGCATGCAGCTGGCCATGAAGGACCTGGAAATCCGCGGCGCCGGCAACCTGCTGGGCGGCGAACAGTCCGGCCACATCCAGGGGGTGGGCTTCGACCTGTACATCCGCCTGGTGGGCGAGGCCGTGGCCGACTTCCGGGGTGAGGCCGAGGAAAAGGCCGCCGAGATGAAGATCGAGCTGCCCGTCAACGCGCACCTGCCGCATGACTACGTTCCCGGCGAACGGCTGCGCCTGGAGGCGTACCGGAAGCTCGCCGCGGCCCTCACCAACGAGGCCATCGACGAGGTCCAGGCTGAACTCGTTGACCGCTACGGCGAACTGCCGCTGCCGGCCCAGAACCTGGTGGCAGTGGCACGCTTCCGTGTTGGTGCCCGCGAAGCCGGGCTGTCCGACGTCGCACTGCAGGGAAACTTCATCAAGTTCTCCCCGGCCACCCTCCCCGAATCCAAGACCATGCGCCTGAACCGGATGTACCCCGGATCGCAGTCCAAGCCTGCCCTGGACGCCGTGCTCATCCCGAAGCCCAAGACAGCGCGGATCGGCGGCCGGGACCTGCAGGACGCCGAGATCCTGGAATGGGCCAACGGCGTGATCCGCAACATCTTCTCCGATGCCCCGCTGGCGGTGAGTTAGGACTTGATGGGTGGACACCACGCCGCGTCGGGAGCCGCGGCGTGGGTAGCTGTTGCGTCCACCGGCCCCTACACCCTGGGCTGGTACCCGCTGGACCCCACGGGAATCCTCATCGGCGGCATGGCAACCGCGGGCACGGCCTTGGTGTGCGACTGGGACCACCGCGCCAGTACGGTGGCCCATTCGCTGCCGCCGCTGTCCAACGTGATCGCGCGCGGCATTGAAAACGCCAGCGGCGGCCATCGGCAGGGCACGCACTCCATCCTGGGTGCCGCGGGTTTTGTGTTCCTGGCGGGCGTGGCGTCGCAGGTGCACATGGACACCGGCTGGGGCCGCCTGTCCGTGGGGGCCGGGTTGCTGTGCATGTTCCTGATTAACATTGCGGCCAAGGCGCTGAAGCTCTTTCCCAAGAGCGGCTTCATCTCCAACTGGATCTTTGCGCTGGTGATGGCCGGCCTGGTCACGGTGTACGCGCCGGATCAGTGGACCTGGCTGCCCATGTCAATGCTGATCGGGGTGGTGGTGCACATCGTCGGCGACCTCATCACCACCGGAGGAGTGCCGCTGCTGTGGCCGCTGGTGGTCCGGCCGCCGAAAATGCTGCGCAGGCTGCCGCTGCTGCGAAACGTCTGGCGGGCCAACGGCGCCCTGTCCCTGCCCCTGCTGGGCCGTGCCGGTTCCAAACGGGAGTGGCTGGTGCTGATCCCGGTCAGTGCCTACGCCATGGTGGGCATGTCCATGGCCGCGTGGGCCATCGCCCAGCACCACTGGGGCCGGGTGGCCGCTGCCGCGGGCGCGTGGATCAGGCTCTGGTTCTAGCAGACAGCGCCTTTCAGCAGTGGGCAGCAATGCCGGCAGAAGGAGGCATGCCGGCTGAAGACAGCAACGGACCGGCGGACAATGTCCGCCGGTCCGTTTTTGCTGTGCCGCTCTGTGGGTTGAAGTTTAGTGCTCGCCGGCAGAGTCGGAACGGCCCAGGATGGTCTGCGGGATCCAGAATGCCAGCGCAAACAGGACCAGGCAGGCGGCCATGGGCCACGGGTTGCCGAGGGTGAGGAATGACAGCGAGTAGATGGCGCCCAGGAACAGGACGAAGCAGACGACGAAGAGGATCACGCTGGTGGCGAGGTTGTTCTCGTTCTGTGGGGTCCGGACGGAATCCTGGTTTGACGCCGTGTCCCGGCTGGACGCGTTGATCTGGCTGGACATGTGTTCCTCCTCGGCCCCGCGGGGCTTGTTCTGCGGCCGCCTCCGGTTCCGGTCAGTAAGCGGCTGAACCCTGTTCACCCTTGACAATGGCAATCCCGGAGCTGGCACCAATTCGTGTTGCACCTGCTGCAATCATAGCCTGCGCGTCGGCCAGCGACCGTACGCCGCCGGAGGCCTTGACGCCCAGGCCTGGGCCCACGGTCCGGCGCATCAGGGCTACGTCTTCGGCGGTGGCGCCGCCGCCGTTGAAGCCGGTGGAGGTCTTCACGAAGTCCGCCCCGGCCTCCACGGCCGCCTGGCATGCCAGCACCTTCTGCTCATCCGTGAGGAGGACGGTTTCGATGATGACTTTCAGGATGGCGCCGCCTGCATGCACGGTCTCGGCAACCGCTGTGATGTCGTCCGTCAGGGCACCCTTGTCGCCGGCCCTCGCGGAGGCAATGTTGATCACCATGTCCACCTCGTCCGCCCCGTCCAGCACGGCGCCGCGGGCTTCGAACGATTTCACATCGGTGGGCGTGGCCCCCAGCGGGAAGCCCACTACGGAGCAGGTGAGGACGCCCGTGCCTTTGAGCGCGGTGGTGACGGTCTTGACCCAGATGGGGTTGACGCAAACCGACTTGAAACGGTACTCGGCCGCCTCCGCACAGACCTTCAGCACGTCAGCCTCCGAGGCTTCGGGCTTGAGCAGCGTGTGGTCGATGTAGGAGGCGATGTCCGCGGTCCCGGCCTGGTCAGCGGTTCCTGCGTGAACGATGGCTTCGTTGCTCATGATGGTCCTCTCGAAGGGCCTTGTGGGCCCGGCGTTGACTCGGTTTCGGGAACCATCTTGTCACAGCGCACCGCGCCGGAGGCGCCCGCTCAGGCAGCCGCCTGCAGGACCGGTGCCGCCGACGACGCGGACAGCAGCTGAGTGGCGCAGGCACCGGCCGCGGAGGCCGCTGCCACCAGCAGTCCCAGCCGCACGCCGTCGAACGCTGCTGCGTCACCGATGGCCCAGATTCCCGGGACGGACGTCCGGTAGTCGCGGCTGATCTCGATGCCGCCGCCCGGAGCGGTCCGCAGGCCCGCGCTGGCAGCGAGGCCGTCCCGGGAGACCCGCTCCTCGGCCAGGACCACCAGGTCGCCGGTCATGCTGCTGCCGTCTTCGAAGACCACCGCCGATGCGGCCACGCTGGAAGCTGAGCCGGAAACGACTGCAGGGATGACGGCGCTCGGCCTGGCGGTAGTTCGGATGGGACGTACGCCCTTTGCCCGCAGGACCGCCTCGGCTTGCCCGGCCGCGGCCCCGGTGCCCACCAGGATCCCCACGGGGCGCCGGCCCAGCTCCCGGGCAACCTTCTGCACGTCCTTGGCGATGCGCGGCGCGTCATCGATCGTGGCATAGCTCAGGCACTGCGCGGCACCGTCCACCGGGCTGGCCACGGGGGCCGAACCGGTGGCAATCACCAGTTGGTCGTAGGCGAATTCCATGCCATCCGCCGTTGCAACGGTGCGCTTGGCGGCGTCGATGTGGCTGGCCGGCTGGCCGAAGCGCACGGAGACCTGGGGCAGCATGGCCAGCTCCAGCAGCTCTTCCGGGGTGTCGTCGCGGTTGCTCAGCACCGTGATGGTGCCGTTGAACCGTGCGCGGTCCAATTGTGCCACCAGGGCCTGGGCGGCGGGGCCGGCGCCGGCGATGACGATGCGGGTAGCGGTGGAGGTGGACGTTGAGGGTGCCGGAGCGGACATGTGCTGGCCCTTTCGCTGGTGGCCGGGAACCGGCCGGATCTTCGTGATGGAACCCAGCGTAGGGGTGTGCTTTTTCGGTTGTGTTACCCGTCCATTGCTGTTTCGCGGGCCCGTGTTCGCCAGTATTTACCGGCCGGTAACAGAACCCGTGATGCATCTCTCATCCATCCGGCGCCGGACACAATTCCCCGTGTCCAGCGCCCCGGGCGGCCCGCCCACCGACACTTAGACGCGGATCCGGTACCCCCGCTTGACCACCGTTTCAATGAGTTTGCCGTCCGGCAGCGATGAACGCAGCCTGCTCACGGTCATGTCCAGCGCGTGCACGGAGCCACGGAGTTCCAGCAGGTCGGAGAGTGATTCACGGGACAGGACAGCGCCGCCGGCACCCAGCAGGGCACGCAGGAGCAGCAGGGGAGCGGGCGCCAGTTCCACGGCCTGGCCGTCGACCCGCAGGCTGCGGCCGCGAAGCTCGATGTTCCCCGAGCGGGTATCCAGCCGGCGGACATGGTTCAGCGCCAGGTGCTCGCACACCAGCCGGATGAGGGCGCCCATCCGGAACCGTTCCGGGATCAGCGGGCTCAGGCCCGCGTCCAGGAGGGGCTGCGCGGTCACGGGACCCACCACGGCGGTGGTGACGTTCAGCTTCAGGCTCTCCACCAGCTGTTTGTAAAGGCCCATCTCATGGGCGGTGCTCCACATGGCGTCCACTGCCGGGGCGCTGGTGAAGGTCAGGACGTCCAGGTTCCCGCTGCAGACGGCCTCGATCAGCCGCGGCAGCTTGTCCTCGCCGTCCGGCTTAACCCAGCGGTAAGGAGTGACAGTGAGGACGGTGGCGCCGGACATCCTCAAGCGCTCGATCTGGCGCACATCCGTGTAGCCGTGCAGCTGCATGGCAACGGTCTTGCCGCGCACGCCTTCGGTGAGCAGCATGTCCACCAGCGTGGAGGTGGTTTCGTCGCTGCTGATTCCGACGTCGGCAAGGCCGGCCGCGCGCACCGCACCGCGGGCTTTGGGTCCCCGGACGAACATGCGGGTGCTCCCGAGCGTTTCCAGCAGCTCGTCGCCGATGCCGAAGGAGTCCGCGGCTTCGCACCACCGGCGCATGCCGTAGGCAGTGGTGGCGATGCACAGGTCCGGCTTGGCGGCGATGATGGCCTTGGTGTCCTCGATGAGCCTGATGTCCTCCTGCACAGGGGCGATCTTCAGCGCCGGCGCATGCAGCACCTCAGCCCCACGGCGCTCCAGGGCCTCGATCAGATCACGCGACCGCCGGTCCGAGGTGACGCCGATGCGGAACCCCTCAAGCGGTGACTCCGCGGCATCGGTGGTTTCGCCGGCCTGCGCAGTCGGTTCGGCCTGCGTTGGTTCAGCTTGGGCCGGTTCAGCCGGTGCAAGTGCAGTCATGGGGGTCAATCCTTTCATGATCCCAGCAGCGAGGCCGCAAGCCTGTCCAGGTCTGCGGCCGCAGCGGCGTGGTTCCGGTTGGCTTCAGCCACCCGGACCACCTCGCCGATGACCAGCACTGCCGGGTTGCTGCATCCGGCAGCGGCGGAGGTGATGGTGCCGAGGTCTGCGATGGTGGTGCGCTGGCCGGGCCGGTAGCCGCGTTCCACCACGGCCATGGGCATGTCCGGGCGCATGCCGGCGCGGCGTAAACCGGCCGCCAGCTGGTGGAGGGTGCCGATGCCCATGAGCACCACGATGGTCCCGCCCAGGCCGGCCAGGTGGTGGTGCTCCTTCTCGGTCAGCGGCGCGTGCCCGGAGACCACGGTGAACATGCGGCTGACCTCGCGGTGCGTTACCGGGATGCCGGCGGCGGCGGGAACCGAAATGGCACTGGTGACGCCGGAAACTACCTGGACCTTGAGGCCCGCGGCCATGCAGGCGGCAACTTCCTCCCCGCCGCGGCCAAAGACGTAGGGGTCGCCGCCCTTGAGGCGGACCACGTTGTTTCCGGCCAGCGCGCTTTCCACCATCAGCTTTTCGATGTCCGCCTGGCTGACTTTGTGGTGCCCGGGTTTCTTTCCGACGTCCACCAGTTCCGCGGACGTCAGCAGCGGCAGTTCCTGGTACGGTGCCAGGCGGTCATAGAACACGACGTCGGCATCGCGGAGCGCCTTGACGGCTGCCACAGTGAGCAGATCCCCGGTGCCGGGGCCGCCGCCCACCAGGGTGACGTGCCCGGCGGGACCGGCGGCCGGCTCGGCAGCGACGGGAATGCCGGTGTTCCGGCAGCGTTCCAGGAAGGCGTCCCAGCCGGGCTGTCCGTCCTCGACGGCGGCAACCAGGAACAGCCGCTCCGGCAGGTGGACGAACCGGGCCTCGGCGGGGCTGCCCAGGCGGTGCACGGCGGCGCCTGCGGCTTCGTACCGCCGCACCGCCTGCCGCGCGGCAGCGGGGCTGCCGGCCACCAGGACGTTCCGGCCGGTGAGGTCGATACTGAGCTGCATGGCTATGCCTCGTTTCCGATGGTTTCGGCGGTGGCGGGACGGACCGGGATGGACGCGCCGATCAGGACCTTCCCTTTTTCCTCGGCTGTGGCCGGGCGCATCTGGCCGCGCTCATCCGGGACTAACGTGATGGAGTCGTCCTTCTGGTCCGGTGCATTGACGAACGAGCGGAACCGGCGCAGCCGCTCCGGGTCCTTGAGGGTGTCTGCCCATTCGTCGACGTAGGTGTCCACGTGCTTGGCCATGGCGGCTTCGAGGTCCGCGGCGATGCCCAGGGTGTCCTTGACCACCACGTCCTCAACGTGCTTGATGCCGCCGTCGAGCTCCTCCTGCCACCGGGCCGTGCGCTGCAGGCGGTCCGCGGTGCGGATGTAGTACATGAAGTAGCGGTCGATGTACTTGATGAGAGTTTCATCGTCCAGGTCCTTGGCCAGGAGCTGGGCGTGGGCCGGGGTGGCCCCGCCGTTGCCGCCCACATACAGGTTCCAGCCGTCGGCGGTGGCGATCACGCCCACGTCCTTGCCACGGGCCTCGGCACATTCACGGGCACACCCGGACACGCCCATCTTGAGCTTGTGCGGGCTGCGCAGGCCGCGGTACCGCAGTTCCAGCTGGATGGCCATGGCCACCGAATCCTGGACGCCGAAGCGGCACCAGGTGGACCCGACGCAGGACTTCACCGTGCGCAGGCTCTTGCCGTAGGCCTGGCCGGACTCGAAGCCGGCGTCCACCAGCTCCTTCCAGATCTCCGGCAGCTGCTCCAGCCGGGCGCCGAACATGTCGATCCGCTGGCCGCCGGTGATCTTGGTGTACAGGCCGTACTTCTCGGCCACGGCGGCGATGACGCCAAGCTTCCTGGGGGTGATCTCGCCGCCGGCGATGCGGGGGACCACGGAGTAGGTGCCGTCCTTCTGCATGTTCGCAAGGGCGCGGTCGTTGGTGTCCTGCAGGGTGCCCCGGCCGGCATCCAGGACGTAGGCGCTGTTCTGGCTGGCCAGGATGTTGGCGATGGTGGGCTTGCAGATGTCGCAGCCGGCGCCGCTGCCGTACTTGGCCATGATCTCTTCGAAGGAGGTCAGTTCCAGGACGCGGATGGCGTCGAACAGTTCCTGTCGGGACAGTTCGATGTGCTCGCAGAGGGCCTTGGAGACCTCGACGCCGGACTTGGTCAGCTCGGTTTCCAGCAGCTTCTTCAGCATGGGGACGCAGGAACCGCACTGGGTACCGGCCCGGGTGCAGCCTTTCAGCTCGCCCAGTTCCTGGACCGGGGCGTTGCCCTCGCAGGCACCGCAGCCGTTGATGGCGTCGCGGATGCTGCCGGCGGTGACGTTGTTGCAGGAGCAGAGGGTGGCGTCGTCGGGGAGTTCGGTTTCGGGGGCCTCGCCGCCGCCGGCCGCACTCAGGAACGCGCCGGGCTCTGCTGGAAGTTCACGGCCCAGAAGGGGGCGCAGGCTCATATAAGGGGAGGCGTCGCCGACGAAGATGCCGCCCAGGAGGGTCTTGGCGTCGTCCGTCGTCACGATCTTCTGGTAGACGCCGCGGGCGGGATCGGCGTAGACGATTTCCAGGGCGTGTTCGGTGCGGGCGAAGGCGTCGCCGAAGCTGGCCACGTCAACGCCGGAAAGCTTCAGCTTGGTGGCGGTGTCGAAACCCGGGAAGGTGGCGTCGCCGCCGTGGAGGCGGTCGGCGACGATTTCCGCCATGGTGTTGGCGGGGGCCACCAGGCCCAGGCACATCCCGCCGTAGTTGGCCACTTCACCGATGGCCCAGATGCCATCCACCTCAGTGGCGCAGTAGTCGTTGATGACCACGCCGCCGCGCTGGCCCAGGCTGAAAAGCTGGTCTTCGCCGTCGGCGGTGCGGAAGAGCTCGTCGCGGGGCTTGACGCCGACCGCGA
This sequence comes from Arthrobacter sp. SLBN-122, assembly GCF_006715165.1. NCBI lineage: Bacteria > Bacillati > Actinomycetota > Actinomycetes > Micrococcales > Micrococcaceae > Arthrobacter > Arthrobacter sp. SLBN-122. The sequence continues at coordinate 3,354,399 of NZ_VFMS01000001.1, forward strand.
CGATCACCAGGTCGGCCGGGATGATGCGCTCGTCCGCCATCAGCACTCCGGTGACCTGGCCGTCGTCGTCCGTCAGAATCTCTGAAGGGAACACGCCGCCGTGCACTTCGAAGCCCTTCGCCTCGATGAGGCGGCCCAGGGCCTGGCCGGCGCCCTCGTCCAGCTGGGTGTTCATCAGCCACGGCGCCCCGTTGATGACAACGGGGGTGGCGCCGAGCTGCTCGGTGCCGGCGGCCGATTCGAGCCCCAGAAGGCCGCCGCCGATGGTGACGGCGTTGACCTTGCGTCCCAGCCTGGCAGTGAGTTCCGCGATGGCCTTGTTGATGGCCCACACATCTTCAAGGGTGCGGTAGACGTGGGCGTGTCCGGCGCCGGGGATGGGCAGGCGGACGGCGTCCGAGCCGGTGGCCACCACAAGCTCGTCATATTCGTAGGCGTTTCCCGCAGCAGTTTGCACCGTCTTCGCGCCTGCATCGATCTTCACCACGCGCTCGCCGGTCTTCAGGACCAGGGAGCCGTGGTCCCACATCGAAGCCGTTCCCAGGGTGAGGTCCACCCCGGTATCGGTCAGCGCCTTGGAGAGTGCAACCCGGTCGTAGGGGAGGTGGGCTTCTTCGGTGAGGACCGTGACATGCCAGCCATCGAGGCCGCGGGCATGCATGGCGTCCGCAAAACGGTGGGCCGCTGGGCCGCCGCCGGCGACGACGATGCGGCGCGGAGTCTCTGTGCTTGAAGTCTGTTCGGTCACTGTGGGCCTTTCGCATGGGCCGCAGACGGTGCTCTGCAGCTTGTGCCTCCAGCCTAGGGAGGGGCAGTTTCGCCTCAGTTTCCCAATTGTTTCGCCAACTTAACTTCTGCATCACGAACGCATTTCCGGCCGGGTTAGGTCTCTTTTACGCGCCGGACACATTCGCCGCACCCTGTTGAAACACCCGGAGCCTAGCGTGGGACCCGGCCGCAAACGCAGCGGCTGCACGGACAACAGGCACAGGGAAAGGAGCCGGACATGACGGCAACACTGGAACTTGGGGCGCTCGCCGCCGAATCAGACCTCGCTGGATTCCATACCGGCTGGCACCGTGTCTGCACGGTGGAGGACCTCGAACCGGCCTGGGGCGAGGCCGCCCTGGTGGCAGGCCGGCAGGTGGCACTTTTCCGCACCGGTCCGGCCGAAGTCTTCGCCGTGGCACATGAGGATCCGGCCACCGGGGCCCACGTCATGGCACGCGGAATCCTTGGTTCCAAGGGCACCCGGCCCACCATCGCCTCCCCGCTGCACAAGGAGGTCTACGACCTTGAGACCGGCGAATGCTTCACCACTCCCGGCCTGCGGCTGGCAGCATTCGGCACCCGCGTCATCGACGGCTTCGTCGAGGTACAGCTGTAGCACCTGCACTCTTTAAGGGGCGCGGGGTCCGTTAGCGGCCCTGGCGCCCCTTTGGGCTTTAACCCAGGAGTGTTAAAGACCCAGTGCCTCGCTGACGTCATGCAGTACCTCATCCAGTGAGGCACGTGCGGCCTGGCGCGCTGCCGGCAACTCCGCGGCGGAGCCTGCCTGGTGGATAACCTCCAGGTAGCACTTCAGCTTGGGCTCGGTGCCGCTGGGCCGGATAATCACGCGGGTCAGGTTGCGGGTGATGTAGAGCAGCCCTTCGGTGGGCGGCAACTGGGCACTGCCCTCGGCCAGGTCCGTGAAGACCTCCACTGCTGACTGTCCGAACGATTCCGGCGGCGAAACCCGCAGGCGGTTCATCATGGCGTCCAAAAGCCCCAGGTCCGCAACCCTGATGCTCAACTGGTCGCTGGCGTGCAGGCCGTGCTGGAGGTACAGCTCATCCAGGGTGTCGAACACGGTCTTGCCTGCGGCCTTGGCGGCGGCGGCGAGTTCGGCGATCAGGACGGCGGCCGAAATGCCGTCCTTGTCCTTCACCTGTTCCGGGGCCACGCAGTACCCCAGCGCCTCCTCGTAGCCGTAGACCAGCCCGGGAACGCGGGAGATCCACTTGAACCCGGTCAGCGTTTCCTCGTGGGCGAAGCCGGCCGCGGCGGCGATGCGGGCCAGCAGCCGTGACGAAACAATCGAATTGGCAAAGACGCCGCGGCCGTCAGCCTCCGCGCCGGCCTGGCCGTCGGAGAGCCGCGTCACCACGTGGGCGCCCAGCAGGGAACCCACTTCGTCGCCCCGGAGCATCCGCCACAAACCGGTGTCGGGGTCCTTCGCCGCCACGGCGGCCCTGTCTGCGTCCGGGTCATTGGCGATGACGATATCGGCGTCCAGCTGCGCGGCCGTTTCGAGGGCAAGGTCCAGGGCCCCGGGTTCCTCGGGGTTGGGGAAGCTGACGGTGGGAAAATCGGGGTCCGGTTCGGCCTGTTCGGCCACCACGGTGACATCTGTGAAACCTGCCGCCTTCAGGACATCCAGTGCAGTGTCGCCGCCGACGCCGTGCAGCGGGGTGAGGACGATCCTCAGGTCGCGGGCAGGGAAGCGGTCCGGCATGGTGAGTGCCGCCGTCGCCCGCTCATACCCAGCCGCCAGCGAGCCGTCCAGGACGGTCCAGCCGCCCTGTGCCAGCGTGATGGATTCCAGCGGTCCCACGACGCTGATCCGCGCGGCGATTTCCGCATCGTAGGGCGCCACGATCTGGGCGCCGTCACCGTCCGCCGCCACGGCATGCCGGCCCAGGTACACCTTGTAGCCGTTGTCCTGCGGCGGGTTGTGGCTGGCGGTTACCATGACGCCGCCGTCGCAATCCAGGGCCCGGACAGCGTAGGCCAGCAGGGGAGTGGGGAGGGGTGCCGGGAGCAGGAAGGTCTCGATGCCGGCGGCCGTGAAGATCGCAGCCGTTTCGGCCGCGAAGGCGTCGGAGTTATGCCGGGCGTCATAGCCGACGACGGCGCGCGGCCGGGTGCCCGGCGCAGCCTTGGCCACTGCGTCCAGCAGGAAAGCGGCGAGTCCTGCGGCGGCGCGGCGCACCACCACCCGGTTCATCCGGTTCGGCCCCGGGCCCAGTGCGGCGCGCAGCCCGGCCGTGCCGAACTGCAGGGTGCCGCGGAAGCTGTCTTCCAGTTCCTGCCGGGCCACCGGATCGCCGTCCTCAACAAGGCGGACAAGCTCAAGGAGCGACGCCTTCGTTGCGGGATCCGGGTCTTGGGCAGCCCATTCGCGGGCCTCGGTGAGCAGGCGAAGTTCGGCATCGGAAGACGTCATGGGCATAACGCTATCGTCATTGCCCGGTCCCGTGACGCACCCGGGCGCCGCGAGCGTTAGAGCCGGGCGATGATATCGGCGAGCAGCCTGGAGATGCGCGGGCCCGCCGCGCGGCCGGATTCGATCACTTCCTGGTGGCTTAAGGGCTGTGGGCTGATGCCGGCGGCGAGGTTGGTGACCAGCGAAATACCAAACACTTCCATGCCGGCGTGCCGCCCGGCGATGGCTTCCAGCGCCGTGGACATGCCGATGAGGTCGGCACCGATGCGCTTGGCGTACTGCACTTCGGCCGGGGTCTCGTAGTGCGGGCCGGGGAACTGGGCGTACACGCCCTCCGCCAGACTGGGGTCCACCTCGCGGGCCAGGCCGCGGATCCGGGGCGAGTACAGGTCTGTCAGGTCCACGAACGTGGCGCCCTCCAAAGGGGATGCCGCGGTGAGGTTGATGTGGTCCCTGATCAGTACCGGGGTGCCGGGGGCCCAGTCCTCGTTGAGTCCGCCGCAGCCGTTGGTGAGGACCAGGGTGCCGCACCCGGTGGCCGCCGCGGTCCGGATTCCGTGGACCACCGCCCGGACACCCCTGCCCTCGTAGTAGTGCGTGCGGGCGCCCAGCACCAGTGCCCGCTTTCCCGAGGGGGTGAGGATGGAGCGGATGGTGCCCACGTGGCCCTCCACGGCGGGGGCGTGGAAGCCGGGAACTTCTTCGGCGGACAGGGTGGCGGTGGTCTCGCCGATGAGGTCCGCGGCCTCGCCCCACCCGGAGCCGAGGACCAGGGCGGTGTCGTGCCGGTCCACGCCTGTCTCTTCGGCGATGTAGTCCGCTGCGGCGCGGGCAGCGGCAAACGGGTCCGTGTTCAGGAAGTCTGTTGTACTCACCAGTACAAGTTATCGTGCCGCCCGTGTTGCCCCCGTCACGGCTGGCCCGGGCAGGGCCCTGTTTTCTTGGTGGTCAGCGGCAAATGGGCGAGAATGGATGACTGTGACTACGCATCCAGATTTCAGTTCCCCCCGGATCGCAATCCTGGGAGGTGGCCCCGGCGGATACGAAGCCGCCATGGTGGCCGCCTCGCTCGGGGCGACGGTCACCATCATCGAACGCGCGGGCCTGGGTGGATCGGCCGTGCTGACCGATGTGGTTCCCTCCAAGACCCTCATTGCCACGGCCGACCTGATGACCCGCGTGGCCGAGGCCGGAGAGCTGGGCGTGAAATTCGACGTCGATGGCGGCGACTTCGTGCCGGTGATGCGCGCCGACCTCAAGCACATCAACGACCGGCTCCTCAACCTGGCCCGCAACCAGTCCCACGACATCCGCGACGGTCTGGAGAAGCTGGGCGTGCGGATCATTGCCGGTTCCGGCCGGCTCCTGGACAACCACACCATCGAGGTCCTGACGGTGGACGGTACGGAGACTGTTGAAGCGGACACCATCCTGCTGGCCGTGGGCGCGCACCCCCGCGAGCTGGAGACGGCCCGCCCCGACGGCGAGCGGATCCTGAACTGGACCCAGATCTACAACCTGGACGAACTGCCCGAGGAACTTATCGTGGTGGGGTCCGGCGTCACTGGTGCGGAGTTCGCCTCCGCCTACAACGGCCTGGGTTCCAAGGTCACCCTGGTGTCCAGCCGCGACCGGGTGCTGCCCGGCTCCGACGTTGACGCCGCCGTCGTCCTGGAGGAAGTCTTCGAACGCCGCGGGGTCCGGGTCCTGTCCCGCTCCCGCGCCCAGACCGTGGAACGCACGGACGATGGCGTACTGGTAACGCTTTCCGACGGCTCCACGGTGACCGGCAGCCACTGCCTGCTCTGCCTCGGGTCCATCCCCAACACGGCAGGCCTGGGCCTCGAGGAGGCCGGCGTGGCCGTCAGCGAAAGCGGCCACATCAAGGTGGACGGTGTTTCCCGCACCACCGCCCCGAACATCTACGCCGCCGGTGACTGCACCGGCGTCCTGCCACTGGCCTCCGTGGCCGCCATGCAGGGCCGCATCGCCGTGGCGCACTTCATGGGCGATGTCGTCACCCCCCTCAAGCTCCACCAGGTGGCATCCAACATCTTCACCTCGCCCGAAATCGCGAACGTGGGCATCTCCGAAGCAGACATCGAGTCCGGCAAGTACCAGGCAGACGTCGTCAAGCTCTCCCTACGCAGCAACGCCCGCGCCAAGATGCGCAACGCCAAGGACGGGTTCGTCAAGATCTTCGCGCGCAAGGGCTCCGGCACGGTGATCGGCGGCGTGGTGGTGGGCCCCAACGCCTCCGAACTGATATTCCCGATCTCCATCGCGGTCAAGCAAAAGCTGCATGTGGACGACCTCGCCAGCACCTTCACGGTCTACCCGTCGCTGACCGGATCCATCTCCGAGGCCGCCCGCCGCCTGCACGTCCACATGTAGGGCACCCGCCCATGTAAGGGCCGAAGGGCCCGCATTCCACGGGCAACCCGTTGCTACACTCTGCTCATGATCGGGCTTCCCTTCGCGGGAAACGGGCTGGTACATGCCGGCTTCGTCGGGCTGGGAATCCTCGCAGCCCTGCTGTTCTACGCTTACGAGAAGCGCCGCCGCGGGCTTGCCGATCCCCGGTTGTGGCCCATTGCCGGTTTTGCCGTTGCTTTCGGCGCCATCGGTTCCCGGGTGCTTACCTGGGACATCTCCCGCCAGGTTTCACTGGCTGACTGGTGGGGCAATGGCGACCGCAGCATCCTCGCCGGGCTGGTAGGAGCCTGGTTCGGCGTCCTCCTGGCCAAACGATTGACCGGTTACCGGCAGCCGACGGGTGACCTGCTGGCCCCGGCAGTAGCCCTGGCGCTCATCATCGGGCGCATCGGCTGCCTTCTAACAGAGCTCCCCGGAACGCCGACCGGGGGAGCCTGGGGAGTGTTCCTCACTCCGGCGCAGGCCGCGCTGACCGGGGCCCAGGCCGGGGTGGGACTTCATCCGTCGTTCGCCTACGAGATTGTCTTCCACCTCGCGGCCTTTGCCCTGATGTGGCGCTGCCGGGACCGCCTGCCCCACCCTGGCGACCTCTTTATCTGCTTCGTCAGCGCCTATGCCCTCTTCAGGTTCGTCGTCGAATTCGTCCGGGGCAACGAGGTGCTCTGGCTGGGGATGAGCCGGCCCCAATGGTTCCTGCTGGCGGTTTTGCCCCTCCTGGTATGGCGGGTCCGGCGTGTCTTCGGCCCATCACTCCGCCGTGAGATGGAAGGAACCGCAGCATGAGTGAGGACCCGGCTGACTTTCCCAGTATCCCGCCGTCCCGGGGAGAAGAACCGCGCCCTGAACCAGGACTCGGTCTCATAGTGCTCGGAATCGTGTTAGGGGCTCCGGCCCTTTATGCCCTTTATTTCGGGACAACAAGTGGCATCGCTCCGAACGAGGGATACAGGACCTTCCTTACCGGGCCCAGAACGTTCATCCCAATCGCCGCGTATTTGGTGGTGGCCGTTGTGCTGACGGTCCGGCCACGCACATCCGGGTTGGGTGCGGGCCTGCTGATCGGGCTGGGGATCTTCACACTGCTCGGCGGCGGACTCTGCGTCGCCTACCTGGCCCAGGCCCGGGCCTGACATGAACGACGACCAGCCGGTTCCGCCACCAAGGGAGCAGGGGAGCGGGCAGAAGCGGGAAAACCGGGGTGGCTATCTGGGGTCCGGAGCCGTTTTCGGCGCTCTGGCCCTGTACATCCTCTACCTTGGGGCAGCAGTCGGCATCGGAGCACCGAATGCATGGGCAACCAGCATCTTTGCCGGGCCGGCCGCCTTCGTCCCGATCGCCGTCTATCTGGGGCTGGCCATTGTTCTTGCCGTTAATCCCCGCACGTCACGCACCGGGGCGGGCTTACTGATTGGGCTCGGCGTTTTCACGTTGCTCGGCGGGGGACTTTGCGTGGGTGCCCTTACACAGGCCGGAATTTGAAGAAGGGTGCAGAATCATGAGGACTCAACAGTTGCCAGGGCCAGGCCAGCCGCTGCGCGGTGACAGGATCCATCGTTATGTGACCGCTTTCTGCCCCCAATGCCACGAAACCAACCCTCCACTCAGCGAGGTCCGGCGGCTGTCCGGGGCGTTGCTTGTCCGTGAAGGTCGTGTGTGGCTCGAACGCGGCTGCCCGGACCATGGCCTGGTCCGCACGCTGTACGACGAGTCGGCGGAAATCCTGCGCTACCTGGAGAAGTGGCAGGCGCCCACGAAGCAGCACATCCCTGACCAGACCGACAATTTCCGCGCTGTCCCCGAGGCCTATGCCTTCGGGCTTCCGGCCATGCAGACGCAACACACCTGCATCCTCCTCCAGGACATCATCGAGCACTGCAACCTGCGCTGCCCCACCTGCTTTACGGCGTCGGGCCCGCAACTGCAGGGAGTCGCACCGCTTCAGGAGGTGCTCGACAACGTGGACACCCGCTTGGCCCGGGAGAACAACCGGCTGGATGTGCTGATGCTCTCCGGCGGTGAACCTACGCTGTACCCCTATCTTGCCGAACTGCTGGACGAACTCGTTTCCCGGCCGATCGTCCGGATCATGGTGAACAGCAATGGCATGCTGATTGCCACTGATGACGACCTCCTCGCCTTGCTGGCACGGCACAGGGACAGGGTGGAGGTGTACCTCCAATACGACGGTCCCTCCAGGCAATCGTCGATTTACCACCGCGGCGGAGATTTGACCCGCTTCAAAGATGCGGCAATCTCCCGCTTGTCGGAAGCGGGCATCTTCACCACGCTGACCATGACGGCATCCCTTGGCGTGAACGACGGCGAAGTGGGCGCCGTGGTGATGCGTGCCCTGGAGACTCCCTTTATTGGCGGGGTGGCGCTGCAGCCCGTCTTCGGTTCAGGACGCGGACACGGCATCGACCCCTTGGACCGGCTCACCCATACCGGCGTCCTGGAGAGGTTGGCTGAGCAGACCAACGGTGTGGTGTCCTGGCACGACCTGACGGCATTGCCCTGCTCCCACCCGCACTGCGCCTCAGTGGGCTATATGCTGAAGGACGACGCGGGAGTCTGGAGGTCCCTGACATCATTGATCGGTCACGATCAGCTGCTCACCTGGCTGGAGCTCAACCCTGACAGCCTTGCGAACCGGATCGCTGACAGCTCCATCCCGCTGGAGCTGCGGAACCTGATGAAAACCTCACTGCTGGACCTGCTGAGCGAGCAGGCGTCGCTGTCCCACCCACGCACCATGGACCTCTGGAAGAACATCTGCTCCCAGTGCGACTTGGGCATCGGCACGCTGACCACCTTGGCGGCAGGCAAGCTCCCTGGCCAGCAACAACGCCTGCGCAGGCTCCTCGCGGAACGGGTCACCCGGATCATGGTCAAACCCTTCATGGACATCTCCACGATGATCGAGGAGCGGCTCACCCAATGCTGCGTCCACGTAGGAACCAAGAGCGACGCCGGCGCCCACCAGTGCGCTCCGTTCTGCGCAGTGCAGGCGTGGCCTTCGCTGGCGAGGCAGCGCATGAGCACGGCCACGCGTGTCCGGCCGCTCCCGGTGCGTCAGGTTTAGGAGGAATGATGGACCCAGCGTCCAATGCCAGGCGGATCGCCGCCGGGCCGCTGCCCTCACAGCTGCTGGGCGGCAGGCACGGCACCACTCCTGAAGCACCCACGGCCCCACCGGGTTCCGTCCCTGGCAGCACCCAAGAAGCGCCTTTTGACCCCCTGCGCCTGTGCATCTTCGCCACAATTGCCCTGCTGGGGTGGCTCGCGGGCCCCTTGGCGCTGTCCGTCTTTGCAGCCATAGGGTTCATCGGATATTGGAAGGCGCGGCGACGTGGACTGACGAAGTCCAAGTGCTACCTGCGCGATACGCGGCTGGTGCTGGCTTATCTGGCTGTCCTCCTGGCCTCCGGCGTCTACGGAATCTACCTGCTCACGGGACGTATGTTCGGGGTGTGAACAGGCCCTGCGGGCGGGGTGTCCTGGGGGCTGGACCGCCGCCCGGGCACCTGCATAGACTCGAACGAGGCAGGGCCGGGAATTTCCAACGAAGTTCCCGGCCGTACCTTTATGACCGGTCAAAGCGAGGAGAAGCCCATGGAATTGCAGGATGTGAAATGGAACGAGCAGGCGCGTGAAAAGATCCTGCTGGACGCCGACCGGGCCCTGCAGGAGGCCGTCCGCGAAGCGGCGTCGTCGCTGTCCGGATCGGACAAGGACCAGGTGTATAAATTCCTGTTTGAAAAGTTGAAGGACCAGTTCGTGGACTTCCAGCCGGGTCCGGACCTGACCCACTACGCCGAGGCCGTGGCCAACGGGGAGCTTGATCCGGCACGTACGGCCTAGAAAGCGGCGGCGGGTCCTGCCGATCCTGTGCAGGGCCGGATCAGGCTGCCGGCACGGCCTGGAAATGCCGTTCAATCAAGCCCTTGATGTCCTCGTGGCAGCCGCCGCATCCGGTGCCGGCGCGCGTGGACTTGGAGACGTCCGCCACCGTGGAACACCCTTCCTCCACCGCTCCCTGGATGGCAGCCCCGCTGACACCGGCGCACCGGCATACGGTCACGGCCGGGTCTGCTGCGGCGGTGGCGGGCAGCTGGTCCGGCCCGTCCAGGCGGAGGAGGAGCGAGCGGTCGGCAGGCAGTTCGGCGCCCCGTTCAAAGAGTCCTACCAGTTCTGAGGCGGTGCGGGGCATCCCCACCGCCACCAGGCCTTCGAGCACTCCGCCGCGCGTGGTCATCTTGACGTACCGGCCATGCTCGGGGTCAGCCCACTGGGCCACCTGCAGGCGGGCCCTGCCGTTGGCTGCCCCGGCCGTGAGCGCTTCCTCATCCCAGGGATCGGCGGCATTGTTCCCGGCCACGGCCATGTTCATGCCACGGGCCTTCAGGACCACGACGCCGGGCTGTTCAGGCGGCAGGGCGGGCAGCAGTTCCGCCTCCTCCGCCTCGCCGGCGGCCAGCAGCGTGAGATAGCCCGCCAGCCACTCAGCCTGCCGCCAGCCCGGGCCCACCAGCCCGGACGGCCCGGTGGAGTTCCGGCACGCGCCGCAGCCGGGATCCGGGCAGCGGACCTCGGCGCAGTCACCGATGGCAAAGATGTGCGGTTCGTGGTGCGCCCGCAGGCGGTGGTCCACCAGGATCCCGGTCCCGGTGGAAAGCCCGCAGCCATCGGCCAGCTCGGTGCGGGGACGCACCCCGCACGAGATGACCAGGAGTTCGCCGTCAATCGCCTGCCCGTCGTCCAGCAGCAAAGCGGAGAAACCGCCGTCGGGAGCGTTGTGCTCAACGCCGGTGGAGCGGGCGTTCCCCGCCACGCGGACACCGCAGCGGCGGAGTCCGGCAGCCAGGACGCCTCCGCCGCCGCGGTCGATGCTCCGGCCCAGGGGGTGCGGCCCGTTATGGACCACGGTGACGGTGGCGCCTTCCTCCGCGGCGGCCAGCGCCGTTTCCAGGCCCAGGACGCCGCCGCCCAGGACCACCACCCGCTTGCCGCCGTCCACCGCCTGCCGCAGGACAGCGGCGTCGCGGAGGTCCCGCAGCGCTGTGACACCCGCGGGAAGCACGGGCGAGGCCGGATCCGGGTTGATTCCGGTCAGGTTCGGGATGACGGGCCGGGACCCGGTGGCAAACACCAGCCGGTCGTAGTGCACGGGTGCGCCGCCGGCGAGCAGGACCTGCTGCCGGGCCCTGTCCACGCGCTTGACCCGCACACCCAGCCGGACCTCCACGCCCTCCGCCGCCAGTTCGGCGGCATCGGCAAGGGCCAGTGCGTCAGCGGTGGTCCGGCCAACGCCGAGGTCGGCCACGAGGACGCGGTTGTAGGCGGCCTCGGTTTCCTCGCCGAGCACAGTGAGCTTGACCTGCCCTGCACGCACGGCAGGGAGGAGCTCGTCCACCAGCCTGGCAGCCACGGGGCCGAATCCCACGATGACAATCTGCTCGCTCATGAGGCCTCCGTCGTTTGCAGCGTGCGGGCGGAATCGGGGGTGGCCACGGGCCGGACCCACACGGTGTTGAATTTGAATTCGGGCATCCCGGAGATGGGATCGGTGGCGGCTTCGGTGAGGCGGTTTGCGCTTTCCGCGCCAGGGAAGTGGAAGGGCAGGAAGACCGTCTCGGGACGGATGGCAGTGCTGAGCTCCGCCCGGCAGACCACCTCACCGCGCCCGTTTGCCACGGAGACCGGGGATCCTGCGGCGATGCCCATGGCGTCTGCGGCAGAGGGATGGATCTGCACTCTGGCTTCAGGCTGGGCGGCGATGAGTTCGGTCACCCGCCGGGTCTGGGCGCCGGACTGGTAATGCTCCAGGAGCCGGCCGGTGATGAGGATCATGGCTTTGCCGGCGGGATCCACTGACGCGGCGGCGTCGTTGGCGGAAGTGCGACGCCGGCGTGGCACCACCGGGACCATCAGCGCCTTCCCGTCGGGGTGCGCGAAGCCATCCGCGAACAGCCGGGGCGTTCCAGAGCTGCCGGCCGGGTAGGGCCAGTAGGCGGCCTCGCCGCGGTCCAGCATGGCGTAGTCGATGCCCGAGTAGTCGGCCAGGCCCCCTGCGGAGGCACGGCGCAGTTCCTCGAAAACTGTTTCCGGATCCTCGCTGTAGGTGGACGGGGCGTCAAGCCGCGCGGCGAGGCGGGCCATGATCCACAGCTCGCTGCGGGCGCCGGCGGGAGGGGAGATGGCGCGGCGGCGGCGCAGGACCCGTCCCTCCAGGTTGGTCAAGGTCCCGTCCTCTTCCGCCCACTGCAGCACGGGGAGGATCAGGTCCGCCTCGGCGGCGGTTTCGGACATGAAGAAGTCGCAGACCACCAGGAAGTCCAGGCTCCGCAACCCCTCGATCACGGCGTTCGCGTCCGGTGCTGCCACCGCAATATTGGAGGCGTGCACGAAAAGGCACCGGACGCCGTCGGGCTTTCCCAATGACTTCAGCAGCTGTACGGCGGGCAGGCCCGGTCCGGGGATGGTCTCCTCAGGAACGCCCCAGACCGCGGCGACGTGCGCGCGGGCGGCGGGATCGGTGATCTTGCGGTAGCCCGGGAGTTGGTCCGCCTTCTGGCCGTGCTCGCGGCCGCCCTGGCCGTTGCCCTGGCCGGTGAGGGTTCCGTACCCGCTGCGGGCCGCGCCGGGAAGGCCCAGGAGGAGGCTGAGGTTGATGGCGGCGGTTGCGGTGTCGGTGCCGTCCACATGCTGTTCCACACCGCGCCCGGTGAGGATGTAGCTCCCGCCTTCCCGTGCCCCCGCGGCGAGCATGCGGGCGGTCTGGCGGATCAGGTCCGCGGGGACGCCGGTCAACGACTGGACGCGTTCGGGCCAGAAGGCGTTGACGCTGCGGACTACGGCGCTGTAGCCCGAGGTGCGCTCCTGGACATAGGCGGTGTCCACCAGGTTCTCGTGGATGACCACGTGGGACAGGCCCAGCAGCAGGGTGAGGTCGGTGCCCGGCAGGGGCTGGAGGTGGAGGCCTCCGCCGTCGGCCGTGAAAGCTGCCGTAGCCGAACGGCGGGGGTCAACCACCACCAGTCCGCTTGCGTCGCGGGCTCCGCGCAGGTGCTGCACGAACGGAGGCATGGTCTCGGCAACGTTCGAACCGAGCATCAGGATGGTGCTGGCGGTGTCCAGGGCTTCGAGCGGGAACGGCAGGCCACGGTCCACGCCGAAAGCACGCATTCCTGCGGCGGCGGCGGAGGACATGCAGAACCGGCCGTTGTAGTCGATGCGGGAGGTGCCGAGGGCCAGGCGGGCAAACTTGCCCAGCATGTAGGCCTTCTCATTGGTGAGGCCACCGCCACCGAAAACGCCGACGGCGTCCGCGCCGTAGCGTGCGCGGGCGTCCTTCACGGCCTGCGCGGCGAGGTCCAGGGCACGGTCCCAGCTGATGGGCCGGTGTACGCCGTCGGCACCTTTCAGGAGCGGTTCGGTGATCCGGCCGGCGTGGTTCAGGAGGGCGGGGGAGGTCCAGCCTTTGCGGCACAGGCCGCCGCGGTTGGTGGGGAAGTCCCGGCCTGCAACCTCCAGTGCAGGCGCGGAGGGAAGTGCAGGCGCGGAGCCTGGCCCCGGCTGGGCAGCCGGGGCCAGGTCCGCAGGGGACGTGAGCGTCATGGCGCACTGCAGGGCGCAGTAAGGGCAGTGCGTGTCGGCGCTTGTGGTCATGTTAGACGTGTCCCATCGCGTTCCGGCCGGCGTTGCGGATGTAGCAGGTCCAGCAGACCAGCAGCATCAGCACGTAGGCGCCAACGAATCCGTAGAATGCGGGGGTGTAGGAGCCGCTGGCGGTGCTGGAGGCGTTCAGGACCTGGGGAATGACGAAGCCGCCGTACGCGCCGATTGCGGAGATCAGCCCGAGGGCCGAGGACGCCAGGCGCTGGGTGGCCACCGAGCTGGCGCCCCTGCGTGCGGCCCGGCTGGAGGTGGCGAAGATGACCGGAATCATCCGGTACGTGGCGCCGTTTCCAAAGCCGCTGGCGGTGAACAGCATCAGGAAGAGGACCAGGAAGAGCCAGAAGTTCTTCAACGGCAGGGTCCAGATCATGGTGAGCGTGATGACGGCCATGGAAGCGAAGGCAGCCACGGTCATCCGGGCCCCGCCCATCCGGTCCGCCATGCGTCCGCCGTAGGGGCGGGCCAGCGAGCCCACCAGAGGGCCCAGGAACGCAAGGGACAGGGCTACGGTGCCTACTCCGATGGAGGAGAACGCGGGGAAGTAGTCCTTGATCAGCTTGGGGAATACACCGGCAAAGCCGATGAAGGAGCCGAAAGTACCGATGTACAGCAGCGCCATGATCCACAGGTGCGGTTCCTTGAGTGCCGCGACCGAGCCGGCCACGTCACCCTTGGCGCTGGTGAGGTTGTTCATGTATTTGAAGGCGCCGAACGCCGCGAGAAGGATGAAGGGAACCCACATCCAGCCGGCCATGGGCAGGTTGACGGTGCCGGCGGCCAGCAGGGTGATCACGATGGGAACGGCAAGCTGTGCGACGGCGGCGCCCAGGTTTCCGCCGGCGGCGTTCAGGCCCAGCGCCCAGCCCTTTTCGCGGGCCGGGTAGAAGAAGGTGATGTTCGCCATGGAGCTGGCGAAGTTGCCGCCGCCGAAGCCGGCGAGGGCGGCCACGAGCAGCATGACGCCGAACGGAGTCTCCGGGTTGGAGACACACAGGGCCAGGCCGGTGGAGGGGATCAGCAGCAGCAGGGCGGACACGATGGTCCAGTTGCGGCCGCCGAAGCGGGGCACCATGAAGGTGTACGGGATGCGAAGGGTGGCGCCCACGAGGCTTGGCATCGAGATGAGCCAGAAGATTTCCGAGGTGGAGAAGGTGAAGCCGGCGGCGGGAAGCTGGACCACCACGATGGACCACAGTTGCCAGACGACAAAGCCGAGGAATTCGGCGAAGATGGACCAGTTCAGGTTGCGGCGGGCGATGGTGCGGCCAGCGGTTTCCCATTGTTCCTTGTTCTCGGCATCCCAGTTGGCGATCCAGCGGCCGGGGCGGAACTCAAGGGCAAGGGTGTCTGTGGTGCGGGTAGAGCCGGGCTGTACGCCGGCATCGACAGTGCGGTCAACAGTCACGGGTTACCTCCTTCGGGGGATGTTGTTCCTCCAAGGTAGGGACGGCGCGTTTCGCGGACGGTCGATGTTTGTTAACGCGCTGTGACTTTTGCCTATCCGGCTGGCCGGGGCAGCGTGAGGCTGTCCTTCCCGCCCGGAATGTGGGACACGCAACAGCGGTCCGCATAGTGGACGTTTCGTCCATTGACTGGACGCGGCGAAGTAAGATCGAACTCTAACTATTCGAGCCGGGAGGCAGCCTTGCCTGCGCCCGGCCGGTCCATGAAAGCGTTTACCTATGTCATCCACCGATATCACCAAGGTGCCTGGTTCGCACCAGCCGGTGAACTCCCGAGGCCGCGTCATCGTGGCCAGCCTGATCGGCACCACAGTGGAGTTCTACGACTTCTACGTCTATGCCACGGCCGCCGTGCTCGTGTTCCCGAAGCTTTTCTTCCCGAATGTGAACGAAACCACCCAGCTGCTGAGCTCCTTCGCCGTCTTCGGCGTGGCCTTCATTGCCCGCCCCCTCGGCTCGATCGTCTTCGGGCACTTCGGGGATAAGTTCGGCCGCAAGGGAACCCTTGTTGCGTCGCTGCTGACCATGGGCATTGCCACCTTCCTCATCGGCTGCCTGCCCACCGCAAAGGTGGAAGGCTGGGAGTTCTGGGCACCGGCCCTGCTGGTGGTCATGCGCTTCGCCCAGGGCCTGGCCCTCGGCGGCGAGTGGAGCGGCGCGGCCCTGCTGGCCACCGAGAACGCACCCGCCAACAAGCGCGCCATCTACGGCACCTTCCCGCAGCTCGGAGCCCCGATCGGCTTCATCATCGCCAACGTCATCTTCCTGGTGGCCAGCTACACGCTGACCCCGGAGGCCTTCGCAGCATGGGGCTGGCGCGTGCCGTTCCTGCTCAGCGCCATCATGGTGATCATTGGCCTGTATGTGCGTCTCAAGCTCATTGAAACCCCTGCCTTCACCAAGGTGGTGGAATCCAACGAGGTAGCCAAGCTTCCGCTGGGGCGCGTCTTCAAGACGAGCTGGCGCCAGCTGATCCTGGGCACGTTCATCATGCTGGCCACCTACGTGCTGTTTTACCTGATGACCACGTTCACGCTGACCTACGGCACCAAGCCCACCTTAGAGGGTGCCAAGGCTGCCGCCGAGAAGGCCGGAAAGCCCATGACGGAAGCCGCAGCTGCCGCGTTCGTTCCCGGCCTTGGCTACAGCCGCAACGACTTCCTCTGGATGCTGATTGCCGGCGTCGTCTTCTTCGGCATCTTCACCCTTGTGTCCGGACCCCTGGCCGAGAAGTACGGTCGGCGTAAGATGCTCCTGGCCGTCACTGGGGGCATCTTCGTGTTCGGCCTGCTGTTCGTGCCGCTGTTCAGCGGCGGCTTCGTGGGCACCATGGGCCTGCTGATCCTTGGCTTCTCCCTGATGGGCCTGACCTTCGGGCCGATGGGAGCGCTGCTGCCGGAGCTGTTCCCCACGAACGTCCGGTACACCGGCTCGGCCATCAGCTACAACTTCTCCAGCATCCTGGGTGCGGCCGTGGCTCCGTTCATCGCCGTGGCCCTCTGGGAAACGGCCAAAGGCAGCCCCGTCCTGGTGGGCGTCTACCTGACGGCCATGGCGGTGCTCACCCTGGTAGCGCTGTTCCTCACCCGCGAAACGCGCGACCTGGACTACGAGAACAACGTGGCCTGACGCCTCGTGTGCATTCCAGCCCAGTTGGTGGCTGAGGTGCCCGGCGCCGTCCCTGCAATGTCAGGGATGGTGCCGGGCATTTGCTTTGGGTGGCGGAGGCAACCGGGCAGGAATGCGCGACGGCGGGCTGGCTCGGCTTGGGGCGCGTGGGTTTTTGCAGGCATGGGGTTCAGCGGGCGTAGTGGGCCACAAAGTTCTTCAGCACGGTCATGGGTTCGGTGACGGTGAACCTTCGGGCGTTGTCCATCAGTTCCTCCGCGGATTCCGGAGGGAAGTATCCGGCGTGCCGGTAGATGTCGATCCGCGTCACCAGGCCGTCGGCGTCCAGCTCCGGGTGGAACTGGGTGGCGTAGAGATTGGTCTTGATGCGGAACATGTGGACCGGGCAGGTGACTGAGCTCGCAAGCAGCACCGCATGCGGTGGCAGCGAACTGACGGCCTCCTTGTGTCCGGTAAAGGCCGTGAAGGTCCGCGGCATGCCCTGCAGCAGGGGATCCTGGAGCCCGGCGTCGGTCAGTTCGATCTCCACGGCGCCCAGCGGCTCGCCGTAGGTCCGGTCGATGACGGCGCCCTGGTGCCTACCCAGCGTGCCTACCCCGTAGCAGGCGCCCAGGAACGGGAAGTCACTGGCCATCAGCTGGTCCAGGAGGCCTGACAACTCCCGCTCCACGCGCTGCTGGACCAGGCTCTTCTGCTCCGGCGGGTCGCTGGAGGTGAACGGGCTGCCGCCCACGATGACGCCGGAGAACTCCGAAAGATCCAGTGCTGGCAGGGGAGCGGCCTCAAGCCGGACCCGGCGCAGCTCCCGTTCCTCCAGGCCGCCGTACCTCAGGTAGGCGGCGTATTCGTCCTCCGCGGCGGCGTCTTCCGCGCGGGAGGCGAGGAGCAGGAAAGGCAGCATGAGCTAAGTCTGCATCCTGTCGGCGCCCCCGGCCAGCACCGGCTCAGCCGGCGCCCCCGGCCAGCACCGGCTCAGCCGGCGCCCCCGGCCAGCACCGGCTCAGCCGGCGGGCTGGGTCAGCGACCGGCGGGACTGCGGCCGCGCTGCGGGGTCGGCGTGGCGGTGCACAAGCTTCCAATACCCTTCCTCGCGGCGGAAGATACTGGTCACGCGAAGCGCGAACTCCTCGGTGGCGGCTGCCCCGTCCAGCCGTGCCCGGAAGTGCTCGGTTTCCACCAGGTAGGCGGTGTCGCGGGCGGTATAGGAGGTGACGGTATCGAAGCCCAGCATCTCGCCGTCGCGGAACTGCCGGGCAGCCTGGTCCAGCCGGGCCTCCACCTGGGCCCAGCCGCGGGCTATGCCGCCGAACGGATTGGCCAGGGTGACGTCGTCAAGGCGCGAGTAGAGCTCCTTGATGGGGCCAGGGTCGCCCTGGGTGATTTCGGGAACCGCCTGGTGGTAGCGGTCCACTTCTTCCTGGAAGCTTGGTGCGAGCATGGCTGCCTGGACTGCTTTCTAGTCTTCGATGGTGGCGATGATGGCGCCCGCGGACACCGTTTCGCCAGCCGTTGCCGTGAGGCCAGTAATGGTGCCTGACCGGTGGGCGGTGAGGGGCTGCTCCATCTTCATGGCCTCGAGGACCACCACCAGGTCGCCTTCGGACACCACGTCCCCGTGCGTTACGGCCACCTTCACGATGGTGCCCTGCATGGGGGAGGTGAGGGCGTTGCCCGTCGCGGCTGCGGGGCCGGCGGAACGGGACCGCTTCTTGGACTTGCCCGGCTTGCCGGCGGCGGCTGCCGCGGTGCCCGGCGTGCCCAGGGAGGCGGGGAGGACCACCTCAAGGCGCTTGCCGCCCACTTCCACCACCACGCGCTGGCGCTCCTCGGCAGTGCCGTCGACGTCGGTTGCGGCGTCCGGGGTCCAGGCGGGGATGTCGTTCACGAAGGATGTCTCGATCCAGCGCGTGTGGACCTTGAACGGTCCCTCGGCGGGGGCGAAATCGGTGTTGGAGACGACGGCGAGGTCGAACGGGATGACGGTGGGGATGCCCTCCACCACCATTTCCTCCAGGGCGCGGCGGGAGCGCTGCAGGGCCTGGGTGCGGTTGGCGCCGGTAACCACCAGCTTGGAGAGCATGGAGTCGAAGTTCCCGCTGATGACGTCGCCCTGCTCCACGCCGGAGTCGATCCGGACGCCGGGGCCGGTGGGGTTCTTCAGGCCTGTGATGGTGCCCGGGGCGGGCATGAAGTTCCGGCCCGGGTCCTCGCCGGTGATGCGGAACTCGATCGAGTGGCCGCGGACCTCGGGATCGCCGTAGCCCAGTTCCTCGCCGCGGGCCAGCCGGAACTGTTCGCGGACCAGGTCGATGCCGGTGACTTCCTCGGAGACGCAGTGCTCCACCTGCAGGCGGGTGTTGACCTCAAGGAAGGAGATGGTGCCGTCCTGGCCGACGAGGAACTCGCAGGTGCCGGCACCCAGGTAGCCGGCCTCCTTCAGGATGGCCTTGGAGGATTCGTAGAGCCGCTGGTTCTGTTCGTCGGTGAGGAATGGTGCCGGGGCCTCTTCGACCAGTTTCTGGTTGCGCCGCTGCAGCGAGCAGTCGCGGGTGGAGACCACGACAACATTGCCGTGTGCGTCGGCGAGGCACTGTGTCTCGACGTGCCGCGGGGCGTCCAGGAAGCGTTCGATGAAGCACTCGCCGCGGCCGAAGGCGGCCGTGGCTTCCCGGACGGCGGATTCGAACAGTTCGGGGATCTCTTCGCGGGTGCGTGCCACCTTGATGCCGCGTCCGCCGCCGCCGAAGGCCGCCTTGATGGCCACGGGCAGGCCGAACTTGTCGACGAACTCCAGGATTTCCTCTGCGGAACTGACCGGGTCCGCGGTCCCGGGGACCTGTGGTGCGCCCACCTTTTCGGCGATGTGCCGTGCCTGGACCTTGTCGCCCAGCGCAGAGATCGCCTCAGGGGAGGGGCCGATCCAGGTGATGCCCGCTTCGATGACGCGCGCGGCAAACTGGGCATTTTCGGCCAGGAAGCCGTAGCCGGGGTGGATAGCGTCGGCGCCGGAGCGCAGGGCCACCTCGATCAGCTTGTCCATCACCAGGTAGGACTCTGCGGCGGTGCTGCCGCCCAGGGCGTAGGCTTCGTCGGCGAGCTTCACGTGCAGTGCGTCGCGGTCCGGGTCTGCGTAGACGGCCACGGAGGCGATGCCTTCGTCGCGCGCCGCCCGGATGATGCGCACGGCAATCTCACCCCGGTTGGCAATCAGCACCTTTGTGAGGCTGGGCTGCGTGGTACCTGCGGACTGCTCCAAATTTGCTGACAAGGCGTCTCCTTCTTTCCTTCAGGGAGCCTAGCGCGGTTTTGAGGGTTCCGCCGATATTACTTGCGGAATCCGCGTGTAAAGCGGCCTTCCTTTGTAGGGAAGCTACAAGCTGTGCGGAAAGGGAGCGTTTTACCGCGGCGGCCAGAGGTCCGTGATGCGGACGTTGGCGGACGCGAGCAGGCCGCGCAGGGTGGAGACTGAGAGTCCGACGACGGCGTGCGGGTCGCCGTCGACCTTCCGGATGAAGGCCCCGCCCAGGCCGTCGATGGTGAAGGAGCCGGCACAGTGGAGCGGTTCGCCGGTGGCGATGTAGGCGTCGATCTCTGCCGGGTCCATCTCCAGGAAGGAAACCTCGGCTGAGGCAACCGCCCCCACCGTGGCGCCCGAGCCGCGGCCCCCGCTGCCGTCGTCGTCCGTGTCCCTGCAGTCCACCAGCCAGTGCCCCGTGTGCAGCACCCCGGCGCTGCCGCTCATCCGGAGCATCCGCTCGCGGGCCACGTCGGCGGTGTAAGGCTTGCCGTGCGCCTCGCCGTCGAACTCGAAGACCGAGTCGCATCCCAGCACCAGGGCGCCGTCCGCTTCCGGCAGCGCCGCCACGGCCTCGGCCTTGGCGCGGGCCAGCAGCAGCGCGGTGTCGTGCGGGTCCGTGACGCCGTAGTGCGCCTGCACGGCGGCCTCGTCGACGTCGGAGACCAGCACGGTGTGCCGGATGCCGGCCTCGGCCAGGAGCTTGGTGCGGGCGGGGGACTGGGAGGCGAGGATCAGATGGAGCACCGCTTCAGCCTAGTGGACCAGCTCGCCGGAGACCGGTGCCGCCTCGCCGCGGTTCAGCTTGGCGCCCTCCACGTCCACGTCGGGCAGGATCCGGTCCAGCCACCGCGGCAGCCACCAGGACTTGGCGCCGAGCAGGTACATCACGGCCGGGACGATGGTCATGCGGACCACGAAGGCGTCGAACAGGACGCCGAACGCCATGGCAAAGCCCAGCGGCCGCACCATGGTGAGGTGGCTGAAGATGAAGCCGGAGAAGACGCTGACCATGATGATCGCGGCGGCGGTGACCACGGCGGCCGCGTGCCGGAAGCCAACCCGGACCGCTTCCTTGGCGGATGATCCGTGCATGTACGCCTCCCGCATGCCGGAGGCGATGAACACCTGGTAGTCCATGGCCAGGCCGAACAGCACGCCGATCAGGATGATGGGCAGGAAGCTGAGTACCGCGCCGGGGTTGGCCACGTCGAAGACGTTCCCCAGCCAGCCCCACTGGTACACGGCCACCACAGCACCGAAGGCGGCGGACAGGGACAGCAGGAAGCCGCCGGTGGCCAGCAGCGGGACCACGATGGAACGGAACACCAGCAGCAGGAGGACCAGGGAGAGTCCGACGACGATGGCCAGGTAGGGCGGCAGGGCGTCACCGAGTTTGGTGGAAACATCCACGTTGCCGGCGGTCTGCCCGGTCAGGCCCATGGCCACGTCGTAGTCCGCCTTGATCTCACCGTTCAGGCCACGGAGCTCTGAGACCACCTTGACGGTGCTGGCGCTGGCAGGGCCTTCCTTGGGGATGACCTGGAACACCGCGGTCCGGCGGTCCTCGCTGAGCGCCACCGGCACGGCGGCCACCACGTTGTCCACGGCGCGGAGCTTGTCGGCGACGTCATACTGCAGCTTCTGCGCCTGCGCTTCGTCCAGGTTCGCGGGGAACTCGCCCACTGCCACGATGGGTCCCGTGACGCCTTCGCCGAAGCTGCGGGCGGTCAGGTCGTAGGCCTGGTAGGCCTCGGATTCCACGGGTTCGGAGCCGCCGTCCGGCAGGGCCAGCTGCAGCTGGGTGGCGGGCAGGGCCAGGGTGCCGAGCAGGAGGACACCGGCAATCAGTGCCACCCACGGGTGCCGGGTGACCAGGCCGCCCCACCCGCGGGTGCTGCGTTCCCGATCGGTGGCAAGGTCTGCCGCTTCATGGTCCGGTTTGGCGTTGTGTGCTTCCGCTTTGGCCCAGGCGCGCTTGGAGATGATGCGCCGGCCGATCAGGGAGAGCATGGCGGGTGTCAGGGTGATGGCCACGAGGACTGCCACTGCCACGGTTCCCGCTGCCGCAAGGCCCATGACGGTGAGGAACGGCAGTCCGGGGACCACCAGTGCGGCGAGGGCGATGATTACGGTGAGGCCGGCGAATACGACCGCATTGCCGGACGTGCCGTTGGCCCGGGCAACGGACTCCTCAGGTGCCATGCCTGCCAGCAGTTGGGTGCGGTGCCGGTTGACGATGAACAGCGAGTAGTCGATGCCTACGGCGAGGCCCAGCATGAGGGCCAGCATGGGGGAGATGGAGCTCATGTCGAACAGGCCGGAGAGGGCGAAGGTGATGCCGACGCCCACGCCGACGCCGATGATGGCCATCAGCAGCGGCAGCCCGGCGGCGATCAGCGTGCCCAGCATGAGGATGAGGACCAGCGCTGCCACGGCGATGCCCACGATTTCCGCGGTGCCGAACAGGGCTGAGATGTCCTCGGTGATTTCCTTGCTGGCCAGCGCGGTGACGCCGGCGGCGGAGGTTTCGTGGGCGATCTCCTGCACCTGCTTGCGCACGGCCGGAGCGAGCCCGTTGATGGAGGTCTTGAACTGCACCTGTGCCACCGCTGCCTTGTTGTCTGCCGAGACGAAGCGGATAGCCGATGCTGCCTGCGCCTGGCGTTTGCCCTGTTCGAGCTTGGCCTTGCTGGCCGCTAGTTCCTGGGTGCCGGCGTCGAGCTTGGCCTGGCCCTGCGAGAGTGCTGCCTTCTGCTGGCCCAGCTGTGCTTCAATCAGTGCTGCCGGTGCCCCGGCGGCGGCGAGCTGCTGCTCGGCTGCGGCCAGCTGTGCCTTGCCGGCCTCCAGCTGGATGCGGGAGGCATCAAGCTGTGCCTGCCCGGCCCTCAACTGCTGCTCGCCGTCGGTGATGGCCTTGCCGGCCTGGTCCACCTGCGCCTGCGTAGCGAAGGGATCCACCGTGCCGCGGACCTCTGGGAGGGTCTGGAGTTTCTTCAGGGCATCGGTCACGGCCGCCCGGCTTTCGCCCGTGAAGCCGCCGTCCGGGGCTTCGAAAACGATCGTGGCGCTGCCGCCGGAGGCCGAGGGCAGTTCCTGCTTGAGCTTGTCCGCGATCCGCTGGGTTTCCGTCCCCGGGATCTGGAAGTTGTTGGACAGGGTGCCGTGGAACGCCGCGGCCGATCCGCCCACAGCCACCAGCGCGGCAAGCCACAGGGAGATGACCAGCCAGCGCCGGCGGTAGGAGAACGTGCCGAGGCGGTAGAGGAGGAGTGCCATGCGGGTGAACCGATCTGATCAGGAGGAACGGGTGGCGGATGGTGGAGCGGGGGTGTTGAAGCCTGTGGCAAGCAGGGCCATGGCATCGATGAGCAGTTGGCGGAGCTCTGCCAGGGATGCGGGTGTCAGGTCCGGACCGCGCCGGCTGAACCACACCTCCATGGCGGCTTTTCCGCAGGAGATGATGGAGCCGGCCAGTGCGTGGACGTACAGCTCGTCCTGCGCCCCTGGGGTTCCGGCGAGGCGCTCGCGGGCCACGGTGAAGACCTGCGCCCGGCAGTGGTCCCACGCCTCAAGCTCGGTGTGCGACATCAGGGGGCTCTGCTGGGTCAGCGTGAAGAGTTCTGCCAGCGGGGCCACGGCCTTCGGGTCGGCCAGGGCCACCAACGCGGCTTGTGCGGATTCCAGCATGGGCTCGTCCACCGGACGCAGCCGCAGTTGCTTGATCGCGTTGTCCAGGAAGCCGTGGACGATGGAGGCCAAGGCGGCGTCGGTGCTGCTGAAGTAGTTGAAAAAGGTGCGGCGCGAAATCCCTGCGGCGTCGGCGATGTCCTCGACGGTGAAGTTTCCGGGGCCGTTGGATCGCAATAGTCCCAGTGCGGCGTCGGTGATTGCCTGCCGGGTGGCAGCCTTGTTCAGTTCGCGCCGGGTAGGCGCTGGAGGCCCGGCGTCAGGATGCGGGCGGGGTTCGGTCACGCTCTTACACTATGTGCAAGTTTGCACTCCATGCAACTTGCATTCACAGGAGAACGAAAGGTTCCCGACAGCCTCTCCTGAAGTGGCCTGGCGATGCTTGGTATGTCTCGCCACGAGGCACATCAACAGCAGCCGTCAAGGCGACGGCTCGATCAGGAGACACGATATGAACCCCACAAGAAAGATGACCCTGGGCATGTCGGGGGCAGCGCTGGCGCTTGCTGCCGGCATCGGTTTCGCCGGCATGGCCTCGGCGACCACCACCACGCCCAGCCCCTCACCGAGCGCAAGCTCCAGCGCTTCGGCTGATGGAAGCACAGGCATGGCCCCAGACGGCATGGGACGCCACGGCGGCCGGGGCGGCCACGGAATGGTGCAGGCTTCTGCCCTCGCTGCCAAGCTTGGCGTGGACGAAACCAAGGTGAGCGACGCGCTGAAGGCCTTCCGCGACGCCAACAAGCCCACCACGCCGCCCTCTGACGGCCAGAAACCCGATCCGGCCACCCGCGACGCAGCCCTTGCCAAGGCCCTGGCTGAATCGTTGGGCATCGATGAGGCGAAGGTGACCCAGGCCCTGGAAGAGCTTCGCACCGAGGCCCAGGCTGAACGCGCCGCCGGGCTCAAGACGCGCCTGGACCAGGCTGTCACCGACGGCAAGCTGACCCAGGCCGAGGCCGACGCCGTCACCAAGGCGGTCCAGAACGGGATCATCGGAGGAGGCGGCCGCTGACCTGAGCCGGCGGTTGACGGGTACTTGATCCCTTAAAGCAGGAATGTCCCCGGGAGAATCTCCCGGGGACATTCCTTATAGTGGCGCTGGTTAGGCCTTGGCATCCTGCAGTTCGCGGGGTGCGGTGTCGGCGCTGATGCCGTCGGTGGCGGTTTCGCCGCCGGCAGCGTCGCTGTCATCCACGAACGGGGTGCCGTTGCGGGGTGCGTTGTACAGCGACTCGTCCAGGATGCCCTGGCGCTTTGCCACGATGGTGGGGACCAGGGCCTGGCCGGCCACGTTCACGGCGGTGCGGCCCATGTCCAGGATGGGGTCGATGGCCAGCAGGAGTCCGACGCCGGCCAGGGGCAGTCCCAGCGTGGAGAGCGTCAGGGTGAGCATCACCACGGCGCCGGTGGTGCCGGCGGTTGCGGCGGAGCCGAGCACGGAGACCAGGGCGATGAGCAGGTACTGGCTGAAGTCCAGGTGGATGCCAAAGAACTGGGCCACGAAGATCGCGGAGATTGCCGGGTAGATGGCGGCGCAGCCGTCCATCTTGGTGGTGGCACCCAGCGGCACGGCGAAGGAGGCGTAGGCGCGGGGGACACCCAGGCTGCGTTCGGTCACTCGCTGGGTCAGCGGCAGGGTTCCCACGGAGGAGCGGGACACGAAGGCCAGCTGGACGGCAGGCCATACGCCGGAGAAGTACTGCTTGACGGACAGGCCGTGGCTGCGGACCAGGATGGGGTAGACCACGAACAGGACCAGGACCAGGCCGGCGTAGATGGCCACCGTGAACTTGCCCAGCGAGCCGATGGTGTCCCACCCGTAGACGGCGACGGCGTTGCCGATGAGGCCAACGGTGCCCAGCGGGGCGATGCGGATGATCCACCAGAGGACCTTCTGGATCACGGCAAGGGCCGAGGCGTTGAGGTTCAGGAACGGCTCCGCTGCCTTGCCCACCTTGAGGGCGGCGACGCCTACGGCGATGGCGATCACGAGGATCTGCAGGACGTTGAAGCTGATGGAGGTGGTGACGGCGCCGGACTCCGCGACGGTGGAGCTGGCACCCAGGCCCAGGAAGTTCTTGGGGAAGAGGCCCACGAGGAAGGCCCACCAGTCACCGGATTTGCCGGTGTACTTGGCGTCCCCGCTGATGCCGGTGTTGGCGCCGGGCTGCAGCAGCACGCCCAGGCCGATGCCGATCAGCACGGCGATCAGGGACGTGATGGCGAACCAGAGCAGCGTGTTCCAGGCCAGCCGGGCGGCGTTGGACACCTGGCGCAGGTTGGAGATGGAGCTGACGACGGCGGTGAAGATCAGCGGGACCACGGCGGTCTGCAGCAGCGACACATAGCTGGAGCCGATGGTCTGCAGGGTGGCGCCGAGGGCGTTGGGGTTGGTCTTGGTGCTGCCGGTGTACTTTGCCAGCAGGCCGAGGCCCAGGCCCACGATGAGGGCGGCGATGATCTGGAAGCCGAACGAGCCCGCCCACTTGGGCAGCTGGAATCCGGTCTTCCCGGCGGGGGACGGGGTGCTTGTCTGAGTGCTCACCAGAACAAGCTAGACCCACAGCAAATACCACGTCGAACCAATATTTAGAAATGTTACGTGGCAGCATTTCATGAAATATCAGGAAAACCGCGGGAAATCAGGGCATGCGGGGGCCTTTGTTACTTATTCCCGGCAACGGTGTGCTTAACGTCTCGTGAGCCGCGGTGCTTCCGCACCGTCAGATAGAGCCGGTGGGCGGTGATCACGATTGCCAGCCACGCGGCACCGAGTGCCCATGCAGCAAGCACGTCCGTGAGCCAGTGGTGTCCCAGGAAGACCCTGCTGAGGCCGATGGCAACAGCGAAGAGGGCGGCGGCTGCGGCCGTGAGGATCCGGGCCCGGTTGGAATGAAGCCGAAGGATGATCAGGTAGGCCACGATGCCGGCAATCACCACCGCGTTGAGCGAGTGGCCGCTCGGGAAGGACGGCGAATGCTCGTAGGGTGGCACGGCGTCGCTGAGGTCGGGGCGGGTGCGTCCCACAAGGCGCTTGCCGGCGACGGTCATGAGCAGCGAGCCCAGGCCCGCGAGGACGATCAGGATGACGGGAGTCCAGGAGCGGCGGCGCAAAGCGAGGACGGCCATGATGACGACGGCCAGGACCGGCATGCCTATGGTTCCGCCGACATCCGTGAACGCCGTGACAACCAGGTCCAGCGTGGGCGTGCGGAGGTCCTTGCTGGCGTCCAGTGCCGGGTGGTCCAGCCCTGCCACGCCGTTAGCGGCCACTACGGCCTCATAAACCTCGCTGAAGGCGGCGGTCAAGGCAGCGGAAATGACCGCGCCCACCAGCAGGGTCAGGAACAGTGCGCCGTGTGGACCCAGCACCTGGCTTATGCGGTGTGCTGCGTCGACCAGTGTCCGGCCGGCGCGGCTGTCCCATCGGGTGAGGTCCTTGCCGCCCACGGAAGTGTCCTGGCGCAGTTCGCCCCGCACTCCCGTCCCGGCCGGTGTCCCTTGGGGCTCAGTCAATGGGCTCTCCCTCTCCATCTTGCAACGCACGGCCGCACTCAATTAGTAAGCAAGCTTATTGATTGCTGTGCGCACTGTCCATTACGGAGGTGGGGGACCCGGCCGGAAAGTGGGCGGACTACGTAAGCAGCGCCCGGCGGAGGGTATCCAGTCCCACGGAGCCGATGTTGAGGGCCTTGGTGTGGAACTCCTTGAGGTCGAACCCGGGCCGGGCTTCGAGTTCGGCGCGGATCTGTTCCCAGAGGCGCTGGCCCACTTTGTAGGAGGGGGCCTGGCCGGGCCAACCGAGGTAGCGGGTGAACTCGAAGGTGAGCTGGCCTTCGCTGATGGGGAGGTTTTCCTTGAGGAAGCCGTAGCCCTTGTCCGCGGTCCAGGTGCCGGTTCCCCAGCGCCGGGGCATCTCGAGTTCGAGGTGCACGCCGATGTCGAAGACCACGCGGGCGGCACGCATGCGCTGCATGTCCAGCATGCCCATGTGGTCGCCGGGATCGTTGAGGTAGCCCAGTTCCTGCATGAGCTTTTCCGCGTAGAGGGCCCAGCCTTCGCCGTGGCCGGAGGTCCAGCAGACGTTCCGGCGCCATTTGTTGAGCAGTTCACGGCGGTAGGTTGCGGTAGCCACCTGGAGGTGGTGGCCGGGAACGCCCTCGTGGTACACGGTGGTGGTTTCGGCCCAGGTGGTGAACGTGTCCTCGCCGGCGGGGACGGACCACCACATGCGGCCGGGGCGGCTGAAGTCGTCGGACGGGCCGGTGTAGTAGATGCCGCCCTCGTCCGTAGGGGCGATTCGGCATTCGAGTTTCTTCATGACGTCAGGGATGTCGAAGTGCACGCCGGCGAGTTCGGCAACGGCTTTGTCGGATAGGTCCTGCATCCAGGCGCGGAGTGCCTCGGTGCCTTTGAGCTGGCGTGCGGGATCGTTGTTGAGGATGTCCTTGGCCTCGGCGATCGTGGCGCCTGCCTTGATGCTGCCGGCAACGCGTTCCTGTTCCGCGATGAGGCGGTCCAGTTCCTCGACGCCCCACGCGTACGTTTCTTCCAGGTCCACTTCGGCCCCAAGGAAGGAGCGGGAAGCAAGTGCGTAACGTGCCCTGCCCACGGCGTCCTTCTCGGGCGCGGCGGGGAGCAGTTCGGTGCGCAGGAATTCCGCCAGGCGGGTGTAGGCACCCCTGGCTGCGTCAGCGCCGGCGTCGAGCCTGTCCTTAAGGGCAGCGGGAAGCGGCCCGTCGGTGGTGGCGGCCTCCGCGGCGAGCTTGGCGAAAAAGCCGTCGACGGCGGCATACTTGGCCACCTGTTCGATGACGATCCGCACCTGGCGGGCGGCGGCCACCCTGCCGGAGTCCCTGGCCATGCGGAGGGACTCGATGTAGCCGCTGATGGCAGCGGGTACGTTGTGGGCGCGCCCGGCGATGTGCTCCCAGTCCTGTTCGGTGTCCGTGGGCATGAGATCGAAGATGGCCCTGATGTCCTGGGCGGGGGAGGCGATGTTGTTCAGGTCCGCGTATTCCCAGCCGGAGGCGTGGATCAGCAGCTGGAGGCCCAGCCGTTCCCGCATGGCGTCCAGGGTCACCGCGTCAACGTCGTCTTCCGGTTCCAGGCCCTCCAGGGCGGCCAGGGCTTCCCGTGCCGCCTCTGCGAATCCGGCAATGCCGGCAGGTGAGAAGTCCTGGTACTCCGTCTCATGTCCGGGCAGGCCAAGGGTGGTGGCGAACGTCGGGTTGAGCCTGATCAGGGTGTCCGTGTAGTTGTCCGCGACGGCGTCGATCCGGGTATGCGGGCGCGCGGCGGGTGCAGTGTCTGTAGTCACATTCCGAGACTAGTAGCCAGGGTGCGAAAGATCCGGCTTTTCAGCCGCGGCTTCGTTTCCAGGCGCCCGGTCCCGGGGTGGGGTCCAGCTTGAGCTGCTGCCGGCGGACCCAGTGCCGCACGGACGGCTTGGCCGTGCGCACCGGTTCGGCGCCGCCGAGGGAGAGGACGACGGCGGTCAGCGCGGCGAGCTCCTCGGCGTTCGGCTGTCCCTTGACAACAGAGAGCAGGGGAGCGGCCTGGGCTTCGGAAGTTTCCACGGCCCCCGCCTCGCCATCGTGTGCGGCGGTCACAGCGGGATGTTCCCATGCTTCTTGGCGGGGAGGCTGGCTCGTTTGTCGCGGAGGGCCCGTAGTCCCTTGATGATCTGGAGGCGCGTATCCGAGGGGACAATAACGGCGTCCACGTAGCCCAGCTCGGCTGCCTGGTAGGGGTTGAGGAGTTCTTCCTCGTACTGGCGGATTACTTCGGCGCGGCGCGCCTCCACGTCACCGCCGTCCTGGGCCACGGCGGCGAGGTCGCGCCGGTAGAGGATGTTCACCGCGCCCTGTGCGCCCATGACGCCGATCTGGGCCGTGGGCCATGCCAGGTTCAGGTCGGCACCAAGTTTCTTGGAGCCCATCACGATGTAGGCGCCGCCGTAGGCCTTGCGGGTGATGACCGTGAGCTTGGGGACGGTGGCCTCGGCGTAGGCGTAGAGGAGCTTGGCGCCGCGGCGGATGATGCCCTGGAACTCCTGGTCCTTGCCGGGGAGGAATCCGGGGACGTCCACCAAGGTGATGATGGGGATGTTGAACGCGTCGCAGTGCCGCACGAACCGGGCGGCCTTCTCCGATGCGGCGATGTCCAGGGTGCCGGCGAACTGCAGCGGCTGGTTGGCCACGATGCCCACGGTGTGCCCCTCCACCCGGCCGTAACCGATCATCACGTTGGGGGCGTAGAGGGCCTGCATCTCCAGGAAGTGCCCGTCGTCCACGATCTGTTCCACGACGGAGCGCATGTCGTAGGGCTGGTTGGCCGAGTCCGGGACCAGCGTGTCCAGGGCGAGGTCGTCGTCGTCGACCTCCAACTCCTGCTGGTGCCCCAGCACCGGTGCCTCGGAGAGGTTGTTGGAGGGCAGGAAGTCCAGCAGTTCGCGCACGAACTCGATGGCATCGGTTTCGTCCGAGGCCAGGTAGGCGGACGTTCCGGTCGTGGCATTGTGCTGGCGGGCGCCGCCCAGGGTTTCCATGTCCACGTCCTCGCCCGTGACCGTCTTGATGACGTCCGGGCCGGTGATGAACATGTGCGAGGTCTTGTCCACCATCACCACGTAGTCGGTGAGGGCGGGGGAGTAGGCGGCACCGCCGGCGGACGGGCCCATGATCAGCGAGATCTGCGGCACCACGCCGCTGGCATGGACGTTGTTGCGGAAGATATCAGCGAACATGGCCAGGGAGGCCACGCCTTCCTGGATGCGGGCGCCGCCGCCGTCCAGGATCCCGACGACGGGGCAGCCGTTGCGGAGGGCGAACTCCTGGACCTTGACGATTTTTTCGCCATTGACCTGGCTCAGCGAGCCGCCGTAGACGGTGAAGTCCTGGCTGTAGACCGCCACCAGGCGGCCGTCGACGGTGCCGTAGCCGGAGACCAGGCCGTCGCCCAGGGGCTTCTTCTTCTCCATGCCGAACGCGCTGGAGCGGTGCACGGCCAGGGCGTCGAATTCTACAAATGAGTCTTCGTCCAGCAGCAGGGCAATGCGCTCGCGGGCCGTGTTCTTGCCGCGTGCGTGCTGCTTTTCGATGGCTTCAGGGCCGGAGGGCTGTTCGGCGCGCGCCTGGCGGTCGCGGAAATCGGCAATCTTTCCCGCTGTCGTTGTCAGATCGTGGCTCATCAAGTGTCTCCGGCTCTGTAGCAGGTCAGTTCTGTTGGCTGGTGGCCTGTGTTGTCCGGACTATTAAGTAGCATCCACACAAAAGACCAACCCTGCTGGCAAGTCTAGTGACGCTTTGGACGCTCACAGCTGTAGGGAACCTACAATTTTCTGCGTTTCCAGCAGCCGCCCCTACATGTTACTCGCCGGTAACATACTTGGGCTACAGTGTTCCCATGACTTCAAGCAACGATGCTGTGCATGCTTCCGAAAGCCCCTACGGGGCGGCAGGTTCCTTGGCGGGCAGGACCATCCTGATCTCCGGCGGCAGCCGCGGGATCGGGCTGGCCATAGCCACGCGGGCGGCCAGGGACGGCGCCAACATCGTGCTCCTGGCCAAGACGGGGGAGCCGCACCCCAAACTGGCCGGCACCGTGTTTACAGCCGCCGAAGAACTCGTGCAGGCGGGTGGCCAGGCACTGCCGTTGGTGGGCGATGTGCGCCGGGATGAAGACGTGGCCGGCGCCGTGGCCGCAGCCGTTGACCGGTTCGGCGGCATTGACGTCGTCATCAACAATGCCTCCGCCATTGACCTCTCCGCCACGGACGCCGTGGACATGAAGAAGTACGACCTGATGCAGGACATCAACGTCCGCGGCTCCTTCCTGTTGTCCAAGCTTGCGCTCCCGGCACTGCGGAAATCGGAGCAGGGGCACATCCTCACGCTGTCGCCGCCGTTGAACCTCCACCCCTCCTGGGCGGGAAAGCACCTTGCCTACACCATGGCCAAATACGGGATGAGCCTGACTACGCTGGGGCTGGCGGAGGAACTGAAGGCGGACGGCATCTGTGTCAACTCGCTGTGGCCATGCACCCTCATCGACACCGCAGCCATCCGGAACATGCCGCACGGCGAAACTATGGTGCTGGCCGCCCGCGGCCCGCAGATCATGGCAGATGCAGCGCACGCCATCCTTACCGGTGCCAACCTGTCCGCCGGGGACCCGCCGTCGGGCAATTTCTACACGGACGAGCAGGTGCTGGCGGCAGCGGGAGTGGACGATTTCCGCCCCTACAGCCTGGGAGCACCCGAAGACCAGCTGGTTCCGGACATCTTCCTTTAGCCGGATGTCCTGCCGTGCCCGGATTGTCCACGCCCTGCCGTGACGGGCCGGGCAGTGGCGGGACGGGCAGTGACCGGCTCGTTGGGACTGGCCAGGCTCGGTAGGATTTGGATATGGACGACGCACACGCACCGGGCACACCCCTGAACCGAGGGGACCTGGCCGACCAGCGTTTCCTCGCTGCCACCGGAATACCGGGGATCGATGTTGTGGACTCCACCGGATCCACCAACGCGGACCTCCTGCGCGGTGTCACCGTGGAACCTTCGGCGTGGCCGGACCTCTCCGTGCTGACGGCCGAGTACCAGACTGCCGCCAGGGGGCGGCTGGACAGGCGCTGGGAAGCTCCGCCGCTGAGCTCCGTGTCCGTGTCCGTGGTGCTGCGTCCGGTCAACGCGGAGGGCAGGCCCCTTCCCACCCAGAGCTATTCCTGGTTGTCCCTGATCGCTGCCCTGGCGCTGCGCGAAACCCTCCTGGAAACAGCCGGCATTCCGGCCGAACTCAAATGGCCCAACGACGTCCTGGTCCGCGGCAGGAAAATCGCCGGCATCCTGGCCCAGCTGGGCCCCATGGTTGACGGCAAGGTGCCCCCCGTCATCCTGGGGACCGGCCTGAACGTCACCCTGGGCGAAGGCGAACTTCCGGTGCCCACCGCCACCTCCGTGGCCCTGGAAGATGCCCGCACCACCGACCGCACTGCGCTGCTCAAGAGCTACCTGACCAACTTTGCCGTCCTGTACCGCAGTTTCTGCAACGCCGACGGCGATCCCGCGGCAGGGCTGACGGGTGGCCCATCACTGCACAAGAGGGTGGAAGCTGTGATGGTCACCCTGGGCAAGCAGGTGCGCGCGCAGTTGCCCGGCGACCACGAAATCATCGGACACGCGTCCCGGCTGGATGACTACGGCTCCCTGCTGGTGGTGGACCGTGACGCGCGGGAGCACGTGGTGACCGCCGGGGACGTGGTTCACCTGCGGCCCTGGACGGCACCGGACGCGCCCAACCAAGGCGGTTATGCGTAAAACCCTCCTTCCCGGGGAGCAGGTCATCGTCACTACCCGCCCGCAGCCCAGGAAGCTGGCCGGGGCAGCTGTGGCCTTCGTGCTGGCACCGGCACTGGCTGCCTACGCAAGTGCCTGGATCATCCGCGGCGGGGCAGCCCGCCTGGCGCCTGCGCTTGGCCGCCAGTGGACGCCGTGGCTTGTCACGGCCTGTGTGGCCGCCGCCGTGGCCGTGTGGCTGGCCTATAGCCTGCCTCGTCTCCTCCGCTGGCAGGGGACCCGCTACACACTGACCAGCCAGCGGATGGTGGCCCGCTACGGATTGCTCAACAGGCGGGACCAGCAGGTGAACCTGGCATCGGTGCGTAACCTGACGGTCCACGAATCCTTGCTGCAGCGTTTGGTGCGCTCGGGGAATATATCCTTGGAAACCGGGTACCAGGGCGTGGTGACCTTTCGCGACGTGCCCGAGGTTGCCAGGTTCCGCGACTTTATCCTCGACGCCATCGGGGAACTGCCGGACGACAGCCCGGATTTCAGCGAGGCCCAGCCGGGTGGCGCGACGCATTACCCCGCCGGTGCTTTTCCGGAGGACTTGAGAGAAGGTGGACGGGATGACCGATGAGGCCCAGCAGGAACGCGTTGACAGCATCGTCCCTGCCACCGCCGCCTTTGAACCAGCCGATGCATCCGCCGGGGTGAACGCTGCCGGCGACCAGACGCCTGCACCGGACACGGCAGCGGCCGCGCCGGCTGTGGACCGGCACCCGCCCACCGGGGCCATGTCCGCCGAACGCCTGGCCATGAAGGCCCTCGAAGCCCGTCTCCTGGGCGGGGAACGCAAGCTCCGCCGTCGTGAAGTTGCTGCCGGCGCGGGACTGTCCCTCCTCTCTGCCCGCAAACTCTGGCGTGCCCTGGGATTCCCGAATTTCGGCGACGAGGACGTCGCCTTCACCGAACGCGACCAGGCCGCCCTGTCCACGGTGGTGGATCTGGTCCGGGCCGGAAAGCTCACGGAAGAGGCAGCCATTTCGGTGACCCGCTCCATCGGGCAGATGACGGACCGCATGGTGGTCTGGCAGATCGAAGCCCTGGTGGAGGACATGGTCCACGAGCAGGGCGTCACCGATGCCGTGGCCCGCAAACGCCTGGTCAATGAACTTCCTGCCCTGGTGGACGCCCTCGAAGAGGTCCTGGTGTACTCCTGGCGGCGCCAGCTCAACGCCGGGGTCCAGCGGCTGGCGGTGCGCGCCGAAGCAGGGCTGCAGGCCAGCGAGGAAGGCCGCGAAGGCGATGAGGACGACGCTCCGCTGCCC
The DNA here is from genome assembly GCF_006715165.1 of Arthrobacter sp. SLBN-122. Taxonomy (NCBI): domain Bacteria; kingdom Bacillati; phylum Actinomycetota; class Actinomycetes; order Micrococcales; family Micrococcaceae; genus Arthrobacter; species Arthrobacter sp. SLBN-122. Next base: position 3,388,412 of record NZ_VFMS01000001.1, read on the forward strand.
CTGGCCCGCGCGGTGGGTTTCGCGGACCTGGTCTCCTACACCAGCCTGTCCCGGCGGATGAACGAAAAGACCCTGGCCCGCCTGGTCCAGCGCTTCGAAAACAAGTGCGCCGAAATCATCTCTGTCGGTGGCGGCCGGCTGGTCAAGACCGTGGGTGACGAAGTCCTCTACATCGCCGAGACCCCGGCCGCCGGAGCCGAGATCTCACTGGCGCTGGCCGAGGCCTTTACCGAGGACGAGATCCTTCCCGAAGCCCGGGTTGCCATGGTGTGGGGCAGGATACTGTCCCGCCTGGGTGACATTTACGGCCCCACGGTCAACCTGGCGGCCCGCCTGACCACCCTTGCCGACCCCGGCACCGTGCTGGTGGACTCCATGACGGCTTCGGCCCTGGAGCACGACGAGCGGTTCGTCATGATTCCCCAGGCCCCGGAAAACGTCCGCGGGTTCGGCGAAATCAATCCCGTCCGCCTCACCCGCGGCCGCGGCAGGGGCCTGGTCCTGGACTAGTAAACCGGCAGTTGCGGCTCCCGCCGAAGCTGGCTGAAAGAATTTGTCCATTTGTTGGCGTATAGCGGTATCGTTGTGGTGCCCGGGGTCCTGTGACGCCGGCTGCAGGCACAGAGCCTAGATCTACCGGGGGATTTTCACTCATGAAACGTCGCGGACAAGCGCGCGCCCAAAGCCCTGCCTACGGCGCGCCCCGGCGCCGCCGCTGGCGGCGCCCGCGATGGTTCACGGGCACTGCGTTTGGTGCTGTGGTGGCGGTGGTGGTGACGGGTGCTGTGTTGTATCCGGGGTTTAAGACCACTGAGGTTGAGTTGAACGACGGCGGCGTGTGGGTGGTGTCGAAGTCGAAGAATGCTGTGGGGCGGTTGAATTATCCTTCGCGGGTGCTCGATGGTGCGGTGACGCCGGCGTCGACGACGTTTGATGTGTTGCAGCATGCCGGTGAGGTGTTTGTTGATGATGAGGCTGGTTCGACGTTGAACCAGGTGTCGCCGGCGAATATGCGATTGGGTGGGGACAAGCAGTTGCCGGGGGCGGCTGATGTGAGTTTTGGTGCCCGGACGATTTCGGTGACCGATGCTGCCTCGGGGAAGGTGTGGGCGGTGTCGCCGTCCACGGTGAATGGTTTTGATAAGGAGGCGTCGGAGCCGGTTTTGGTGGGTTCTGCGGGTCTGGTGTCCGCGGTGGGTTCTGATGACCGGATTTATTCGGCGGATCCGAAGACCGGTGTGGTGTCGGTGACGGGTGTTGACGCCACTGGCGGGGTGATGTCGTCGGAGTCTGAGACCTGGGCTGGGTTGAGGGGTGCCGGGGATGTGCAGATGACGGTGGTGGGGGACCGGCCGGTGGTGTTGGATGCTGCGGCGGGGAACCTGTTTTTGCCTGGTGGTAAGCGGCTGGCGTTGGAGGGTGCGCGGGATGCGAAGCTGCAGCAGCCGGGCCCGGGCAGTGATGTTGTTGCCGTGGCGACCCGGAAGGCGCTGCTGAAGCAGCCTCTTGATGGCGGTACGGCGAAGACGGTGGCGTTCGACGGCGAGGGCGTGCCTGCTGCTCCGGTGCAGTTGGGCGGGTGCGTGCACGCGGCGTGGTCCGGTGCGAACAAGTATGTGCGGGACTGCGTCAATGATGGTGACGATAAGAAGGTGGACGTGCCCAGGGCGAGTGCGTCGCCGTCGTATGTTTTCCGGGTGAACCGGGACCTGGTGGTCCTCAATGACGTGAACTCGGGCAATGTGTGGCTGGTGAACCAGAACATGCAGCTGGTCAACAACTGGGACGACGTCATCCCACCCAAGGAAACCTCCGACGACGCCGACAAGGACTCCGCCGACGAAGTCCAGCAGACCGTCCTGCCGGACCGAACCAAGCCCAACAACGCCCCGGTAGCCAAACCGGACCAGTTCGGCATCCGCGCCGGCAAGACCACCATCCTGCCGGTGCTGGACAACGACTCCGACCCCGACGGCGACGTCCTCACCGTCCGTACCCCGGAAGGCGTCAGGACTGGCTCCGTTTCGCCCATCTACGGCTCCACGGGGCTGCAGATTGCCGTGCCGGCGGACAAAGCGGGCAGTGAGACCTTCAAGTACACCGTTGACGACGGCCGCGGCCTCTCAGCGTCGGCGGACATCACCCTCAACATCATCCCGCCCGGCACCAACACTGCGCCGCGGCAAAAGCCCAACCGGAACACCATGCTGGTGGTCCAGTCAGGCAAAGCGGTCACGCAGAATATCCTCCCGGACTGGATCGACCCCGACGGCGATGACCTGTTCGCCGTCTCTGCGTCGAGCAGCGATCCCTTGGACCAGGTCCGGATCCGGCCCGACGGCCAGTTGACCTTCCAGGACTCCGGCGCCGCTCCCGGCCGCAAGGTCCTCACCGTGTCGGTCTCGGACGGACAGTCCACCGCCGAAGGCAAGGTCACGGTGGACGTCAGGAGCCCCGGCGCCCTGCCACCGATCGCCAATGCCGACCATGTTGTGGCCGTTGCCGGCACCGATACCGTCATCACTCCGCTGAAGAACGATTCCGACCCCCAGGGCGGGACGCTGCGGCTGGCGCAGGCCACGCCCGATGCTGAATCCACAGCCACCCTCAACCCGGACCAGCAAACCTTCACCTTCAACTCCAGCACCCTTGGGGCGCACTACGTCAGCTACCTGGCCACCAACGGTCCCGCCAGCGCCCAGCAGCTGGTGCGCGTGGACGTGGTGCCCGGCACCGATGAAGGTGCGCCCGTCGCCGTCCGCGACACCGCGCTGCTTCCCACCGGTGGGGACGTCCTGGTGGACGTCCTGGGCAACGACTCGGATCCGTCCGGCGGTGTGCTGGTGGTGCAGTCCGTGACCGCCGACGCCGGCCTGCCGGTGAGCGTGGCAGTGCTGGACCACTCGGTGGTAAGGATCACCGACATCCGCGCCGAAGGCCAGCTGACCGTCCGGTACACCGTGTCCAACGGCCGCTCCTCCGCCACCGGCGAGATCTCCGTGCTGATCGTCCCCGCCCCCGCCAAGCTGCAGGCACCCCAGGCCAAGCCGGACGAAGCAACGGTCCGGGTCAACGACGTCGTCACCATCCCCGTCCTGGCCAATGATGCCGACCCCAACGGCTCCAAGCTCACCCTCCTGCCCGAACTCGCCCAACAGCCCGACGCCGCCGACGGCCGCATGTTCGTGGCGGGCGACCAGCTGCGGTTCGTTGCCGGACCCGAGGCGAAAACCGTCTACGCCATTTACAAGGTGCAGAACGAATCCGGGCAGGTGGATTCCCAGCAGGTGACCATCCGCATCCGCGCCCGGGACGATGACCGGAACTCCCGCCCCGAGCCCCGGAACCTGACCGCCCGCGTGGTGGCCGGCATGACCGTCAAAGTGCCCGTGCCCCTGGACGGCATCGACGCCGACGGCGACTCCGTCCAGCTCATCGGCATCGACAAGGCACCGGCCATGGGAACCGCGGTGGTGCGGGACGGCTACCTGGAATTCACGGCAGCAGGAGATGCTGCCGGCACCGACAGCTTTACCTACCGGGTGCGGGACCGGATCGGCGCCGAGAACACGGGCACGGTCATTGTGGGAATCGCTTCGCCGGAGGCCAACAACCAGAAGCCCATCGCGGTGGACGACGCCGTGGATGTCAGGCCGGGCCGCAAGGTGGCCGTGGAGGCCCTGGCAAACGATTCAGACCCCGACGGCGATCCGCTGAGCCTGGTTGCCGACGGCTTTGAGGCCAAGCCGGACCTCCAGGTGGAGGCAACGGACGGCGCCAAGGTGCTCTTCACAGCGCCCGGCACCGCCGGCAACGAGAGCATCAGCTATCGCATCCAGGACGACAAGAAGGCCTCCGCCAGCGCCGTGATCCGGGTCCGGATTAGCCCGGACGCCGAATTCAAGCGTCCCGTGGCCAAGGATGACCGGGTGACTGTGGCCGAAACCCTCGGCAAGACCGCAGTGGACGTCCCCGTCCTGAAAAACGACTCGGATGCCGACGGCGTGGCCACCGACCTGAAAATCAGCCTGCCCGACGGCAACCCGAACGCCCGGACCGGCGACTCGGGCAACGTGGTGGTGACCCTCACCCCTGAAGACCAGCTGATTCCCTACACCGTCACCGACATTGACGGCCTCACCTCCACCGCCCTGATGTGGATTCCCGGCCAGGGCGTGCAGTACCCCACCCTGGCGAAGACCGACCCCGTTGAAGTCATGTCCGGCAAGGACGTCACCCTGGACCTGTCCGAATACGTCCGGGTCCGGAACGGCCGCACCGCCAGGATCACCGTTGCTGATTCCGTGCGCGTCCAGGGCGGATCGCCGGAGGGCGTCATCCAGTCCGATGGCAAGGCCCTGCGCTACGCCGCGAAACCGGACTATGTGGGCCCCGGCTCCATCACCTTCGAGGTGACGGACGGCTCCGGACCCGATGACGGCGACGGCCTGAAATCCACGCTGGTGATCATGACCAAGGTGATCCCGGACCCCAACGCCAACCACCCGCCCACGTTCAGCGGCACCTCCGTGGACGTCCCCAAGGCCGAACAGGCAACAGTGGACCTGGCAGGGCTGGCCAAGGACGTGGACGAACGGGACAAGGACAACCTCCGCTTCGAACTGGACGGGACCCTTCCCGCCGGCTTCAGCGCAAAGGTCGACGGCGCCACGCTCGCCCTCACTGCCGACGGTTCCCTTGGGATCGGCGTCACCGGAAACATCCAGGTGAGGGTCACCGACGGCAGGTCACCGGCCGTGGGTGCCACCATCACCGCACGCCACGTTGCCTCCAACCGGCCCCTGCCGGTGGCCAACGATGATGCGGTGGACAAGGCCAACGCCGGGAAGACGGAACAGGTCAACGTCCTGGCCAACGACTTCAACCCCTTCCCGGACACGCCCCTGCGGATCGTTGGCGCCACGGTGGAGACGGGCTCCGCAGCCGGTCAGCCGGCCGTGTCGGGAGACAGCATCACCGTTACCCCGGCCGACGGGTACAAGGGCGTCATGGTAGTCCGCTACACCGTGGCCGACAAGACGGGCGACCTGTCCCGCCAGGTGGACGGGCGCCTGCGGCTCACCGTCCGGGGCAAACCCGACGCGCCTTCCGCCCCCAGCGCCACCGACGTCCGCAGCCGCACCGCCGTGCTCAAGTGGGCGCCGCCGTCGGACAACGGCGCCGCCATCACCGGGTACACCGTCCGCTCAAACAACGGCTTCGAACAGAAGTGCCCCACCACCACCTGCACATTGAGCGGGCTCACCAACAACGTGAAGTACGTTTTCACGGTGCTCGCCACCAACGAGGTGGGGGACTCGCAGGCTTCGCCGCAGTCCAACGAAATCCGGCCCGACGAGAAGCCGTCACCGCCGGATGCCCCCACGGTGAAGGCGGGCGACAAGACCATGGCGGTCACCTGGCCCGCGGCGAAGACCGAGGGCTCACCGGTGAAGCACTACAACCTGGAGATCTCGCCGCCGCCGGCCAGCGGGGTCGCGGTCAAGAACGAGGTCGCCGGGCTGAACTACACCTGGACCGGCCTCACCAACGGCGTCAAGTACAAGGTGCGGGCGCAGGCCGTCAACGAGCTAGGCGCCTCCGACTGGGGAACGTATTCTGCGGAGGACAATCCCGCCGGTGTCCCGGCGGCACCTGCAGCGCCTTCCTCTGCCGTCGCAGCATCCGTGGGGACCCAGAACCAGCTTCGGGTCACGTGGGCCGAACCCAACGCCAACGGTGACCCCATCAGCACCTACTACGTCACCATGAGCGGCGGCAATGCCCCCACCCAGACACAGACCGTCCCCGGCAACGTCCGCACGGCAAACTTCACCGCCAACAATTCCGAGGCGGCCTACACCTTCACAGTGCAGGCCGAGAACAAGGCCGGAAAGGGAGCGGTCAGCCCACCGTCGGCACCCCGCCGCGCAACCGGCAAGCTGTCCCCGGTCTCCGGCGTCACGGCAACGCCCGCCAACACCGGCGGGGCAGGACGCGAAGTAACAGTGGACTTCCGCAGACTCACCGCGGCGGAACGCAACGGCTCTGCGGAGAACGAAGTCAGCTACACCTACAACGCCAGCAATGGTGCCCGCGGACCCATCACTCCCGGGCAGACCATCGGGGGCTTCAGCAACGGCACAGCCGTCAGCATCACGGTCATCGCCAACTCCACGGTGGCACCGAGCTCGGACGGCAGCACACCCGCGACCACCACGCCCTACGGATCCCCGGGCACCCCCTCGGCGTCAGGCCAAAACGGCGGCGTGAACCAGAAGTCAGCCACCCTCAACTGGTCCTCGCCGTCCACCAGCACCAATGACGTGGCGCAAACCAAGATCAGGATCAACAACGGCGGCTGGGAGAACGTTGCCCCGTCCGGCAGCAGGACGGTCAACACGGCAAACTTCGGTGACACCGTCACCATTGCAGTCCAGACCTTCAACTCCATGGGGACCGGCAGCGCGGTGGTCACGGCCAGTGCCAACGCAGGCAAGCAGGGACTGTGGGAAACCCGGATCAAGACCTCCGACCCCAACTTCGAACGGACCTGTACTTTCACACAGGGCGGATCCAACTACCGGCCGTATCCGTACACCGACTGTGACGGTGTCAACGGGGACAGCCCACCCTGGTTCTACAAGGTCACCCAGGACCGCATCATGGTGGCGTGCTACATCGATCAGAGTGATAACTGGTCGGGCACCGGCATCATCCGCTGGTGGCGGGTCGAATCGGGTTCTGCACGGAACGTTGGCCGCTACGTTATCGCCGGACACACCACGCTTCCTGACCCCGCCGCGCTGGGAGCCCCACATTGCTAAGGGGATCAGGGCAGCGCGACGCGGGCAGTTGTCCCCATCGCGGGGGTTGCAACGGTTCGGTAGGCTTGCGCCGGGGAAAAGAGAGCGTCGTACCGGTCTCTGAACTGGCCGTCCTGCGGCCACACAATCTGAGGGAAAAGTAACGCTGTGACAACTCTGCTGGGGAAGCTTGGGCTGAAGAAGCGACATAGGAAACTCGCCTCGGGCACTGCGTTTGGTGCTGTGGTGGCTGTTGTGGTGACGGGTGCTGTGTTGTATCCGGGGTTTAAGACCACTGAGGTTGAGTTGAATGACGGTGGCGTGTGGGTGGTGTCGAAGGCCAAGAATGCTGTGGGGCGGTTGAATTATCCGTCGCGGGTGTTGGATGGGGCGGTGACTCCGGCGTCGACGACGTTTGATGTGTTGCAGCATGCCGGTGAGGTGTTTGTTGAGGATGGGACTGGTTCGACGTTGAACCAGGTGTCGCCGGCGAATATGCGATTGGGTGGGGACAAGCAGTTGCCGGGGGCGGCTGATGTGAGTTTTGGTGCCCGGACGATTTCGGTGACGGATGCGGGGTCCGGGAAGGTATGGGCGGTGTCGCCGTCCACGGTTAACGGCTTCGACAAGGAGGCGTCGGAGCCGGTGATGGTGGGGTCGGCGGGGATTGTCTCTGTGGTGGGTTCTGATGACCGGATCTATTCGGCGGATCCGAAGACCGGCACCGTGACGGTGACCGGGGTGGATGCCAACGGTGCGGTGACGTCCTCGGATTCCAGTACCTGGGATGGGCTTAAGGGTGCCGGGGATTTGCAGATGACGGTGGTGGGGGACCAGCCGGTGGTGCTTGATGCTGCGGCGGGGAACCTGTTTTTGCCGGGCGGTAAGCGGTTGGTGTTGGAGAATGCGCGGGATGCGAAGCTGCAGCAGGCCGGGCCGGGCAGTGATGTTGTGGCGGTTTCGACGCAGAAGGCGTTGGTGAAGCAGCCTCTGGACGGGGGTACTGCCCGGACGGTGACGTTCGACGGTGAGGGGGTTCCGGCTGCTCCGGTGCAGTTGGGCGGGTGCGTGCATGCGGCGTGGTCGGGTTCGAACAAGTATGTCCGGGACTGCACCAATGATGGGGATGACAAGAAGGTGGACGTGCCTAAGGCGAGTGCGTCGCCGTCGTATGTTTTCCGGGTGAACCGGGACCTGGTGGTCCTCAATGACGTGAACTCGGGCAATGTGTGGCTGGTGAACCAGAACATGCAGCTGGTCAACAACTGGGACGACGTCGTGCCGCCCAAGAACCAGTCCGACGACCAGGACCAGGAGTCGGCTGACAACAACACCATCAACGTCCTGCCGGACCGCACCAAGCCCAACCGGCCGCCGGAAACCAAGCCCGACGCCGTCGGCGTCCGTCCGGGCCGCACCACTATCCTGAGCGTCCTGGACAACGACTCCGATCCTGACGGCGACGTCCTGACGGCTGCCGTGGCGGCAGACGCCGGCCCCAAGTCGGGCACCCTGGAAAGCATTTACGGCGGGACGGCGTTCCAGATCACCGTCCCCGCGGACGCCAAGCCAGGCACGGAGACCTTCAACTACAGCGCCTCCGACGGCCGCGGCCTCTCCGCCACCGGCCAGGTGACGCTGGCCGTGGTGGGACCCGACGAAAACAAGCCGCCCAAGTTCAAGCGCGGTGAGGACACCACCATGCTGGTGGAACAGGGCAAGACCGTCAGCCAGAACATCCTCACCGACTGGATCGACCCCGACGGCGACGACTTGGTCCTGCTTGACGCCAAGGCCGACAACGACCAGGACCAGGTCAAGGTCCGCCGTGACGGGCTGCTCACCTTCCAGGATTCCGGCGCCACCGCAGGCAAGAAGAACGTCCAGGTCACCATCTGGGACGGCCGCGCCACCGTGACCGGCAAGGTTGTGGTCAACGTCCAGCCGCCCGGAGCCCTGGCACCGGTGGTCAACGCCGACCACGTCACCGCCGTGGTGGGGCAGGACCTGGTCATCTCCCCGTTGAAGAACGACGTGGACCCCAACGGAGGTGCCCTCCGCCTGGCACAGGTGGAGGCCAACGGTCCTGCCGACCTTGGCCCCGTCACCGACGGCGGCACATTCACTTTCCGCAGCACCACCCCCGGCCCGGTCTACCTGACCTACATTGCCAGCAACGGGCCGCAAAGCAGCCAGGGCCTCATCCGCGTGGACGTGGAATCCGGCAACGACGGCGGCGATCCCGTGGCGGTGCATGACGTTGCCCTGATGCCCACGGGCGGAAGCGTGCTGCTGGACCCCCTGGCCAACGACTCCGACCCCTCCGGCGGGGTACTGGTGCTGCAGTCCGTGAAGCTTCCGGACAACGCGACGGTCTCCGTCAGCGTGATCAACCACAGCGTCCTGCGGATCACCGACATCCTGGGGACCAAGGATCCCATCCTGTTCGAATACACCATGTCCAACGGCAAGAAGTCTGCCACCGGCAGCGTGTCAGTGGTGCCCGTCCCGGCGCCGGCCGTTGTGGAAGCGCCGCAACCCAAACCGGACGAAGTGAATGTGCGCGTCAATGACGTGGTCACCATCCCGGTGCTGGATAACGACACCCACCCGCAGGGCCAGGAACTCACCGTGGACCCCGTCCTGCCGCAGGCGGTTGATCCTGCCGACGGCAAGAGCTTCGTCTCCGAGAACACCCTCCGCTTCATCGCGGGCAGCCAGCCCAAGACCGTCCGTGCCATCTACAACGCGGTGGATCCGCAGGGCCAGAAGAGCGCCGCTGCCGTGACCATCCACATCCTTCCGCTCGAAGGCGCCCAGAACTCCCGGCCCCAGCCGCGGAACCTGACGGCCCGCGTGGTGGCTGCCGGCACGGTCCGCATCCCGGTTCCCTTGGACGGGATTGATCCCGACGGCGACTCCGTGCAGCTGACCGGCATCGACAGCACCCCAGCCATGGGAACCGCCACTGTCGGCAGCAACTTCATCGACTTCACCGCCGCGGGGGACGGCACCGGTACCGACACCTTCCGCTACAAGGTGGTGGACCGCCAAGGCGCCGTAAACACGGGCACCGTGACCGTGGGCATCGCTCCCCGGGGCGAGATGAACCAGAAGCCCACCCCGGTGGACGACGAGGTCCGGGTGCGTCCGGGGCGGCAGATCGCCGTCGACGCGACCGCCAACGACACCGATCCCGACGGCGACCGCATCCGCATCCTGACGGACGGAGTCGAGGCCGACCCCGCCCTGCAGGCGAACGTCAGCAAGAACAGCGGCCGCATCATCCTCCTTGCCCCCAACGAGGCCGGGACGGTCAATGTCCGCTACACCATCGCCGACGACCGGGACGCAACAGCCCAGGCCACGATCCGGCTGGTGGTTGACAATAACGTGCCGCTGAAGGCCCCCATTGCCCGCGACGACCGGGTGACCTCGGCACAGGCCATGGGCAAGACCGCCGTGGACGTGCCCGTCCTCAAGAACGATGAGGACCCGGACGGCGTGGGCGAGAACCTCAAGATCAGCACTGAGGCCGCCACCGCCCGTCCGGGCGGCAACGGCAACGTGCTGGTGGACCTCACCGAACAGCCGCAGCTCATCCCGTATACCGTGGAAGACGTTGACGGCCAGCAGTCCACGGCCATCATCTGGGTACCGGGCCTGGGCCAGCAGGTTCCTACCTTGGCCAAGGACGAGGTCATTGAGGTTGTTGCCGGGCAGTCCGTCGACGTCGACCTCAAGGAATGGGTGAAGGTACGTGAAGGCCGGTCGCCCCGGCTGACCCAGGCGGACCGGATCAAGCTCATCGGAGCCGACGGCGGCGATCCCATCATCCGGGACGGTGCCGGCCTGAAATATACCGCAGGTGCTGACTACGTCGGCCCCGGGTCGCTCACGTTCGAGGTTACCGACGGTACTGGCCCGGATGACCCCGCCGGTCTGAAATCAACCTTGAGCATCCGTACCAAAGTCCTGCCGAACCCCAACAAGAACAACCCGCCGGAGCTGCTTGGCGCCAATGTGGACGTTCCCAAGGGTGACTCGGCCAGCACTGACCTGGGCAAGCTGACCTCCGACCCCGACCAGGACGACGTCGAGAAGATGAATTATGAGCTGGTGGGGGATTCACCCGGCGGCTTCAACGTCCGCGTCGAAGGCGCGGCGCTGAAGGTTTCGGCGGCAGAGTCCACGGCCACCGGAACCCGGGCGGCCGTGCAGGTGAAGGCGACGGATCCGCGCGGGCTTGAAGCCACGGCCACGTACCAGCTTGCCGTGACCGCCTCCAACCGGCCCAAGCCCGTTGCCAACGACGACGTGCAGGACAACGCCGCCGCCGGCAAGCCGGTGACCATCAACGTCCTTGCCAATGACGCCAACCCGTTCCCGGAAACACCGCTGAAGATCATCGCGGCAAACACCGAAACGGGAAGCGGCAACGTGGACGTCAACGGGGACTCGGTCACCGTTACCCCTGCTCCGGGCTTCACCGGAACCCTGGTGGTGGCGTACACGGTGGAGGACAAGACGCGGGACAGCTCACGGCATGCCACGGCACGCCTCCGGCTCACCGTCAAGGACAAGCCGGCGGCGCCGACCACGCCGCAGGCACAGAGCGTGGGCGACCAGACCGCGTTGCTCAATTGGTCCGCGCCGGCCGATAAGGGCTCAGTCATCACCAAGTACACGGTGTACGGGGAAGGTGGCTTCCGGCAGGACTGTGCGGCCAACACCTGTACGCTGAACGGCCTCACGAACAACACCACCTACCACTTCCAGGTGACGGCCACCAACGAGTTCGGTGATTCCGAGCGGTCCCCGGCCTCTGCCGATGTCCGCCCCGACGTGAAGCCGGATACCCCGCTGGCGCCGTCGCTGAAGTTCGGCGACAAGCAGCTTGCTGTCAACTGGGCCGCTCCGGCCAGCAAGGGCTCGCCCGTGAAGTCCTATGACCTGGAAATTTCGCCTGCTCCTGCCGGGCAGAATGCCCAGATCCAGGGACTGACGTCCGTCAGCTACGTGTGGAAGGGGCTGCAGAACGGCGTCTCCTACAAGGTCCGCGTTTTGGCCCGGAACGATGCCAAGGACCCGTCCGAGTGGAGTGCGTATTCGGCGGCTGAAGTCCCGGCCGGTGTGCCCGCCACTCCGGCTGCACCGAGTGTGGCCCAGGCAACTCCGGTTGGTTCCCAAAGCCAGCTCCGCGTCGTGTGGACGGCACCCAACAACAACGGTGATGCCGTATCCGCCTACACGCTGACCACCCTCCGCGGCGGTGCCGCCATCGCAAGCCAGCAGGTGGCAGGCACTTCGCAGAACGTGACAGTGGACAACTCCGAGTCCAGCTACACGTTCACGGTGTCGGCTACGAACAAGGCCGGAACCGGCGCCACCAGCGCGCCCTCAGCAGCCACGCGTGCGGTGGGCAAGCCCGGAACAGTGGGAGCGCCCTCGGCCACCCTGGTGGATACCAACGCCGATGGCGGCAAGATCGATGTCCGGTTTACGCAGTTGACGGACGCCCAGCGCAACGGCTCATCGCCGACGGAGATCACCTACCGCTACAGCCTGACGTCCGGAGGTGGGTCCGGCACCATCCCTGCAGGCGGAGGCGTGGTTGCGGCAGCCAACGGCACCCAGACATCTGTGGTGGTGTGGGCGGTCTCCTCCAGCAGCACCTCGGCGGGTGACGCCAGCGCCCCGTCGAACGCCGTCAACCCCTACGGTCTCGCTTTTGCCCCCACCGTCTCCGGCAGCAACAGCAGCGGCGTCGGTGACCAGACCGTGTCCTGGACGTGGAACCAGCCAAGCGGCAACGGCCGTGCGGTGACCGGTTACCGGTACAGCCTGGACAACGGTCCATGGCAGGACACCACCCAGCGGAGCTTCTCCAAGAAAGTCGGTTACAGCGAGACGCACAAGCTCGAGGTCCGCGCCGTGAGTGCCGGACAACCCGGGCGGATCGGCAGTGACACGTCCCGCAGCGGGGCCGAACCGCCGCCGCCGGTACCGACGTCCTGGAACATCACCGCCAGCCCCACGCGAAGCTGCACCGAGCCCCGGCAGGGAACCGACAGTTTCGTCGACGGCAACCCGTCCCAGTGCAATGGCGCGGGCAAGTGGCTGGACGCCGGGGCGCCCGCCACGACCGACCGTTACCAGGTCTGGTACAAGACCTCCAACAACCCCACCGGCATCTGGTACCACCTGACCTCCGGCATGGCATCCGGCAACTGGCTCCGCTGTGACACCTCAAATATCGGCTGCAACCCGCCCAAGGACATGCCGAACCGCTAGCACCACACCGCATCCCACGGCACGGCCCGGAGCCTCCGGGCGGTGCAACCAATTTGACCCAGTAGAAGGAAACAACTTTCATGACCATGACCATCGAGCAGGCCGAGTGGTTTGCCGACACATTCGAAAAGCTGGTTGCCAACGTGGGGCAGGCGGTGCTGGGCAAGGAACACGTCATCCGGCTGACCTTCACCGCGATGCTGGCCGAAGGGCATGTCCTGTTCGAGGACGCCCCGGGCACAGGCAAAACCTCCCTGGCCCGTGCTCTGGCCGCCACCGTGCAGGGCTCCAACAACCGCATCCAGTTCACCCCGGACCTGCTGCCGTCGGACGTGACCGGTGTGACCATCTACGACCAGAAGACGCAGAAGTTCGAGTTCCATAAGGGCCCGATCTTCAACAACATCGTCCTGGCCGATGAAATCAACCGCGCCTCGCCGAAGACCCAGTCGGCGCTGCTGGAGGTCATGGAGGAGTCCCGGGTGACGGTGGACGGCGTCACGTATTCCGCCGGCCGGCCCTTCATGGTGATGGCCACGCAGAACCCCATCGAGCAGGCCGGAACTTACCGCCTTCCCGAGGCGCAGCTGGACCGCTTCCTGCTCAAGACCTCCATCGGCTACCCGGACCATGCATCCACCGTCCGGCTCCTGGGCGGCAGCAACCTGAAGGACCGCTCCAAGGAACTCTCCGCCGTCATCACCACGCAGGCAGTGGCCGACATGGCGGACCTCGCCGCGACGGCGCACGTCGACACCGCGGTCCTGGAGTACATCTCCCGCCTGTGCGAAGAGACCCGCAATGCCCCGGAAACCCGGCTCGGCGTCTCGGTCCGCGGCGCCCTGGCCATGGTGCGCGCCGCCAAGGTCTGGGCTGCCTCCCAGAGCCGGAACTTCGTCCTGCCGGACGACATCAAGGAACTGGCCCCTGTGGTGTGGACCCACCGGTTCGTCATGGATCCCGAAGCCGAGTTCTCCGGCGCCACCGCCGAGGCCGTGCTCACCAGAATCCTGGCCGATGTCGCGGCCCCGCAGCAGCGCACCAACGCCTGACCGCGTGGCAGCAGCCTGACGCTGCAGCCACCACCACTCCATTCCAGCGCAACAACGAAGGCACATCCCTATGTCCGACGGCACGTCCAGCGGCACCCCGTTGACCCGGTACGCGGAGCGTTTCCAGCAGCCCTTCCACCGGAACGGCCGCCCCACCCGCCTGCACCCGGCAGCGGTATGGTCCGAAGCCAGCAGCACAGTCGTCCAGGCCCTGACACCCGCCTGGCGGGGCGTCCGCGACAGCTGGCTGAAGTATGTGTGGCCGGTCCTTTCCGTGGTCAGCATCCTGGGCTGGTCCGTCCTGGCCGCCGCCATCCTGCTCTGGACCACGGGCCAGGCTTTCGGCTGGCAGGAAGCCACGGCAGCGTCCATCGCCGCGTTCGCGATGTTCGTGATCGCGGTGGCCTTCATCCTGGGCCGGTCCTCTTACGGAGTGGTATTGGATCTGGCCCGCACGCGGGTGGCGGTGGGGGACAGCGCCGTGGGCAGCATTGCCGTCTCCAACACCTCGGCCCGTCCACTGCTGCCGGCCGCGCTGGAGCTGCCGGTGGGCAGCACCACCGCCGTCTTCCACCTGCCACGGATGAAGCCCGGGCAGGTCCACGAGGACCTGTTCACCATTCCCACCGCCCGGCGCGCCGTCATCGTGGTGGGCCCCGTCCGTTCCGTCCGGGCAGACCCCCTGCACCTGCTGCGCCGCCAGGTCCTGTGGACCGAGCCGGAGGACCTCTTCGTCCACCCGCGCACGGTTGCCCTTGCAGGATCTGCCGCGGGGTTCATCCGCGACCTTGAAGGCATGCCCACCACGGACCTCTCCAGTGCCGACGTCTCCTTCCACGCCCTGCGCGATTACGTGCCGGGCGATGACCGCCGGCACATCCACTGGAAAACCACTGCCCGGACCAACAAACTGATGGTGCGCCAGTTCGAGGAAACCCGGCGCGCCCACCTGGCCATATCGCTGTCCATCAACACCGACGAGTACTCCTCTCAAAACGAATTCGAGATGGCCATCTCGGTGGCTGCCTCCATCGGCCGGCAGGCTATCCGTGAACAACGGGAACTGGATGTCCTGACCCAGAAGGGGCCGCTGCGCTGCGAAACCGGCCGCAACATGCTGGACGACATGACCCGGATCGTCGGCACCCCAATGCGCCGCACCGCCGTCGACCTCGCCAGGACCTTGGCCGACACGGTTCCCAACGCCTCCGTGGTCTTCTTCGTGGTGGGCAGCAACGTAACGGCAACCCAGCTTCGTTCCGCCGCCGCTTCCGTCCCGCCAGGCGTCCGCAGCCTGGCGGTCCGGGTGGAAGCCGGCGCCGCCCCCACCAGGGCAAATATCGCAGACCTCACTGTCCTGACGCTCGGCGACCTTGCCGACCTTGCCATCGTGCTGAGAAAGGCCGCCGCATGAGCGCCACACCGGGCCGGTCCCCACAAACGCCGGCCGCACAAACACAGTCCCCGCAATCCCGTACCCGCCGCAAGGCTGCAAACCCGGACTCCGCATTCACCACCGGCCAGCCGCCCTGGCATTTCGTGCTCGACGCCGGAGCCCTGGTGGTCCTGCTGGGCCTGGGCCTGCTCGGCTTCGGCCTGAGCTTCGGCGGTGACCCCTACTACCTCCTGTCCGGGTTCGGCGGCATCATCCTGGGACTGGCCATCGGGGCGGCCAACGCCCATCTGCGCCTGGGCCTGCTGATCACCACCGCACTGGCACTGGCCGCCTACCTGGTGTTTGGGACCTGGCTGGCCGTGCCGGACGCCGCCATCGCGGGATTTGTCCCTTCCCTGGATTCGCTGCGCACCCTGCTGCTGGGCGTCGTGTTCGCCTGGAAGGACATGCTCACCGTGGGCGTGCCGGTGGGAACCGCCGGCGGCGTGCTCATTGTCCCCTTCCTGAGCTCGTTGGTCACGGCCCTCGTGGCCTCCATCCTGACGTGGCGGGCCCGCAGTCCCTACCTGCCCCTCATCCCGGTTCTGGTCCTGTTCGTCACAGGCATCGCCTTCAGCACCAACGCCGCATTCCTGACCCTGGAACGCGGCATCGGCCTGACCGTGCTGGGCATCGCATGGGCCACCTTCCGCCGCGATGCCCTGCGGCGGAACAGCACCAGGCGGGTGGCGGTCAACAACCCGCAGAATGACAGCGCCACCGCACGGCATGCCCGAATCCGCCGGCTGGGGATGGCCGCAGGAGTCATTGCCGTGAGCGTGGGGATCACTGCCGTGGCCGCGCCACTGGTCAGCGCCGGGGAGGACCGGAAAGTCCTTCGCAACGTGGTGATACCGCCGTTTGATCCTAAGGACTACATCACGCCCCTGGCCAGCTTCCGGACCTACGTCAAGGACAAGAAGGACGACACCCTGTTCGTGGTCAAGGGGCTCCCGCGGGACGGCCGGGTGCGCCTGGGGGCCCTGGATGCCTTCAACGGCACCAACTACAACATGGACCCCAACGGCTCGGGCAACTTCAGCAAGGTGGGTGACGCCAAGTCCATCAACACCCTCGCCGACACGTCCGGAGTGGTGCCCACCAACGACTACTCGATCAGCATCAACGTGGAGGACTACCAGGGCTACTTTGTCCCCGGCGGCCGGAAGACCACCGGCATCAGCTTTGAGCAGTCCGGCTCCGCCGCTGCTGCGGGCCTCTACTTCAACCAGGGAACGGACACCGCCGTCACCACCAACGGCCTGTCCCGCGGCGACGCCTACACCGTGCAGGTCTCCGATCCCGTCAAGCTCGAGCACGGGCAGCTGACACAGTACGACTTCGCGAAAATCTCCCTGCCGGCTCCGCTGGAGGTGCCGCCGGCGGTCGGTTCCCAGGCCAATGACCTGTCCGCCGACGCCCCCACGGCCATCGACCGCGTGCGCCAGATCGAGGCACATTTCCAGAAGACAGGGGCCTTCAGCAACGGCCTGGTCAGCGAGGGGCAGCTGCCCAGCGTCTCGGGCCATGGCGCGGCGCGGATCCGCAACCTGCTGACTGCCAAGCAAATGCTCGGCGACGATGAACAGTACGCCGTGGCCATGTCCCTGATGCTCCGGCACCTGGGCATCCCCTCCCGCGTGGTGATGGGCTTCTACCCGGAGCCCACCAGCCCGGAGAACGGTGCCGGCCAGGTGAAGATCACCGGAAAGGACGTCCACGCCTGGGTGGAGGTGGCGTTCGAGCGGGTGGGCTGGGTCAGCTTCGATCCCACCCCGCCCAAGGACAACATCCCCATCCCGCCGGACCCGGAAAGCAAGTCCAAACCCAAGCCGCAGGTGCTGCAGCCGCCGCCCCCGCCGCAGGAGCCGGCGGACCTGCCGCCGGACTCTTCACCGGACGCCCTGGACGCGGACCAGAAGAAAAACAACCCGTGGCTGTTCTGGGGCGCACTCCTGGGCGCGCTGGGCGTTGCGGCGATCCCGCTGGTGATCCTGGCCCTCCCGCTATTGCTGATCGCCTTGCTGAAGGCACGACGGCGGAAGTCGCGTTTCCGCGATGGCCACCCCGCCCGGCGTGTGGGCGGCGGATGGAACGAGGTGGTAAGCCTCGCGACCGACCTGGGCGCCGCCGTCGACACCCGCTCGACACGGCGCGAAAGCGCCGCCGTCCTGGCCGAAGCGTTCCCTGCCACCCAGGGGACCACCTCCCTGCTGGCCCGCCGGGCGGACGCCTCGATCTTCGGTGCCGGCGAGCCCACCGAGGAGGACGTTCGCGAGTACTGGACCATCGTTGACGGGTCGCTCAAGGAAATGACCTCCGGCATGGGCTTCTGGCGCCGGCAGCAGGCACGGTTCTCGCCGCGCTCGCTGCTGGCCGACGCCCGGACCGCCATGAACTCCGGCAAGGGCCCCGGCCTGCGCGGCGGCCGGCAGCCACTGCCTGCGGTTTCCGCGTTCGTTGCCGCCCGGCGGCGTCGTGCCTCCGGAAGTGCTGACGCGCCTCCGGCCCGGGAAGGACGCAGCCAGGAAGGCCCCGGCCGGCAGTGACTTCCGACGACGAACGCTGCCCGCGCTGCCAACAGCCCATCCGGGCGGGGGCCACCTTTTGCCCCGCCTGCGCGGCGCCGCTGCCCAACCGGGCGGCACGCCGCCCCCGCACCCCCGACCTGCCCGCGGACCGCGGAAGGAGTGCTGCGGGCGAGGCGCGCCCCGCGCATGGGCCCGGGAATCCCGGTACTATCCCGGTAGTAGAAATGCCCCCGGCAGGTCGGCCGGCGGGTACCGCATTTACGGGCACCGCGCAGGCGGGCACCTTGCACACGGGGACTGCGCCGGACAGGACCGGCGGATTCACACGGGTGCAGGCCGCTCCAGGGGGAGGAACGGGAATGGCAGTGAACCTTCAGCTTGTTCCGGCTGCCGCGGGCAAGCGGCTCGGCGCTGCCGTCATTGACTGGCTGCCGGGGGTGGCGGTGCTGGTGGTGGCGTTTGCCATCGGATTTGCCGGGATCACCCGGACCAGGAGCGGGGGCTTCATTGTCTACGACACCTCATCGCTGGTCCTCTTTGGCGGCATCGGCCTTGGCCTGACCCTGGCCTACCTGTCCGTGGTGCTCGGCCTGGAGGCCCGCACCGGCAAAACCCCCGGCAATCTGCTCATGGGGATCCGCAGCGCGGACCAGGACGGCTATGCGCCCGGCGCCGGTGCCGTCTTCCTGCGCGGCCTCATCACCGGGGCAGGCATCCTGCTGGCCGTGCTGGCTGCTGTGCTGGTGGTGGTCTTCAAGTGGTTCGACGCCGCCCTGTTCATCCTTGGCCCACTGCTGCTGGTAGGTGCTGCGTGGGCCGTGCTGGTGGTCGTTTCCAACCGCTGGGACAAGAACGGCGGGCTGCGCGGCTGGAATGACGCCGCCGCCAGGACCCTGGTGTTCGACGTCAAGGCCGGCCGCGACCCCATCACTACCGGCGGCATCCAGGGCCCCTACAGCTTCGCGCCGCTGGACCTTCCGCCCGTGCAGCAGGTGCTGTCCCCGGTGGCCGGGGCCACCGCAGCCCAGTCTCCGGCACCCCAGCCCTCCGCACCGCCAGCACCTTCGCCGTCGGCCACGATGCCGTCACAGACCATGCCCTACACCGCGCCGGCCTCCTTTGCGCCGACGGCACCCGCGCAAGCTGCCGGCCAAGGGATGATGCCCTGTTTCGCGCACGGTTTTGCATCGACAGGTTCAGCCGGACACCGGGTTCCTCCCCAGCACGTGGACGACGACGTCGAACGCACCCAGGTGCGGCCCGGAACAAGCGGCCCCGCCCCTGTCGCCGTCCTCCGTATCCGCCTGGACGACGGCCGCGACTTCCAGCTGGACCGCAGCGTCCTGGTGGGCCGCAACCCGGTGGGGCAGGCCGGGGAACAGCACGCACAGCTGCTGGCCGTGGACGATCCCGGGCGCTCCATCTCCAAGACGCACCTGCACCTGCTCACCGACGGCGCAGGTGTTTGGGTGACGGACCGGCAGTCAACCAACGGAAGCGCCGTCACCACCCCGGACGGCCTGCGCACCCCACTGGTGCCGGGCGTCCCCACGTTTGTTAACCCGGGATCCAGCGTGCATTTTGGAGACCGTACCTTTTACCTAGGACAGGCATGAACCAGCACCCCGCCAGTGTTTCCTCCACCATCCAGCCGGGGCCGGGACCCAGCCTCAGCTACGGCTACGGGACGGACAGGGGACTCCGCCGGGAACTGAACGAAGATTCCTACATCGCGGCCGACCCCGTCTTCGCCGTTGCTGACGGCATGGGGGGCCACGAAGCCGGCGAAATCGCCAGCGGCCTGTGTGTGCGGGCACTCGCCGAAATGCCCCAAGTCAGCACGGGGGAGCGGAGCATCACCGCTGCCGTCCTCCAGCAGTACCTGGTCCGCGCGGACAATTCCATCCGTGAGGCCACCGGAGCCCGCGCGGGCACCACCCTCACCGGTGCGGTGGTGGTGGAACAGATGGGCATGCCGTACTGGCTGGTCCTGAACATCGGCGATTCCCGCACCTACCGGCTCAGCCAGGGACGGTTCGAACAAATCAGCGTGGACCATTCGGAGGTCCAGGAACTCGTGGACGCGGGCGAAATCACCGCGCAGGAAGCAACCATCCACCCGCGCCGGCACGTGGTCACCCGTGCCCTGGGCACAGGGGACGAAACGGAGGCGGACTACTGGCTCCTCCCCGTGGAGGAAGGCGACCGCGTCCTGGTCTGCTCTGACGGACTGACGGGGGAACTGTCGGATGAGGAAATCCTGGGGATCCTCAGCACCGTGGCGGATCCGCAGGAGGCTGTGGACGCCCTGATCCAGGCCGCGCTGCGCAAGGGCGGGCGGGACAACGTCACGGCCATTGTGGTGGATGCCAGGAACGTTGCGAACGACGACGGTGCGGGCACCACAGCGCCCCGCCTCACCTCTGCTGACGGAGACGAAGTGACGCTGCCGCGCCCGCAGGCATCCGAAGCCGTGACGCAGCCGCTGCCCGAACCGGTTGAGGAGACGGCCGACCAGGACACCACTGCCCAACACTGGGAGCAGGGCAATGACGGCCGCTAGCTACATCCCGGGCACTTGGCTGGGCGTTGTCAGGTCCCGCACCGCTGTCCTCCTGGGCCCCGGGTCCTCAGCCGAACTCGCAGGCGCGCTGTGGGAGCTCCTGGCGGGCCGGCCCGAGCCGCACGAGGTCCTCGCAGCCGTGACCAGCACGTCGGGTGGATCCCTCACCCGGATTCCCTCCTTCGGCATCCTCGACTTCAACGTGTCCCTGCGGGTGTTCCTGCGCGGCGACATCGACCTCACCGTCGAGCAGGCCGGCGGAGCCATGGACCTTGACGGCCGGGACGTGACCACCTGGAACGAACGCAGGTTCGTGCTGCCCGGCACGTGCCGGGTGCGGATCGCAGATGGTGGCGCCGGCAGTCCCGGGCATGCCGCCGAACAACCGGAACTTCCGCTGGGTGAGGGTGTGGTGCTGCTGCAGTCCCTGACCATGGCAGCACCGTCCGCTCCCGCTGCCGTGGGTGGCCCGGCCGCAGCGGATGCCGCAGCAGTAACGGGAACTTCCGCCGCCGGCCCAGCGGCTGATGGCCCGGCTGCTGAAGTTCCGGCCGCTGTAATACCGGCCGCTCCCGCCGCTGAGGCAGAGCCCCCTGCTGACGCACCGCCCCCTGCTGTCCTGCCCGAAACGGAGGACGTGCCGCAGACCACCCTCCTTTCCGAAGCCACGCTCCTTTCCGAACATGGAGCCTCGGGTGAAACGGTGCTGGGAGTCATCGATGAGGACCCGGCCGACGAGCACACTGCTGGCGGGGCTGTGGATCTCCCGACCGCGGGCGGCCTGGACCCGGACGCCACGATTGCCCCGGACGGCATTATTGGCGTCGACGGGGAGAACCATTCGGACGGGGACAACGGGGAGATCATCGCCGACGGGGAGCTGGCCGGGGAAGCCGACGCGGTGCCCGAACTCCCCGACGCAGCGGACGCAGCTGCTGCGGGCGGCGCTTCCACCGGAGCCGGTGCCGGTTCCGCAGGGGAGATGACGACGTCCTACGACCACCTCTGGGACCGCACCGTGATGCGGCACATCGAAGACGCCGCCGTGCGCGAGGAACCCGACGCCGACTCGGGCCACGTTTCCCGGCAGCAACGTCCCGCACTGCCCGCGGCCGAACCGCTGCCCGCCCTCGGCGCTGCAGGAGAGCCTCCCCTCGAAGTTTCACCAGCCGGTCCAGGGACCGGCGCAGAAGCTGAAAACGGCGGCCAGTCCGGACCCGGCACCGGACCTGACCCCAGCCCGGAGGAGCGGCCTGCCGTGCCGCCCCGTCCCGCCTCCACCGGCGTCCTCATCGATTCCGTCCCATGGCGCATCGGGGGAGCCACGCCGGTACCTGCCCCGCCGCCAACCGCGGGCTCCCCGGCTGAGTCGCCGTCGGCCCCCGTTCCGGCTCCATCCACGCCGATGCCTGCGGCACCCGGCCGCGGCCCCGCCGGCCCGGCCCCCGGTTCCAGCCACGACCCCGGATCCAGCCCGGCATCGGGATCCTTTCCAGCGACGGCGTCCGGTGCCGGCAAGGAACACAGCACCAGCCAGGAACACAGGGCCCACCAGAAACACAGCACCAGCCAGGAACACAGCTCCGGCCAGGGGCCGGGCGCCGGGTTCGGCGCCGCCTTCGACCCTGACCACGATGGCCAGACGGTCATGAAGAGCAGCCTCCCGGGAGCAGTATCCGGTCAGGCAACGAACGCACCGGCCGTTCAGCAGGACGCCGCCGGCGGGCCGCTGGTGCTGGCGCGCGTCTGCGCGCAGGGCCACGCCAATCCGCCCACCCGTGCCCAGTGCAGCGCCTGCGGGGGTGCCCTGTTGCCTGATGCCGTGCAGGTGGCCCGTCCCCGGCTGGGCCGGATGCGCCTGTCCACCGGCGAACTCCTGGACCTCGACCAGTCCATGGTGATCGGCCGGCAGCCGTCCGTGTCCCGGGTCCAGGGCGGCGTCATGCCGCGGCTGGTCCAAGTGGCAAGCCCCGGCGGGGACATTTCCAGGTCCCATCTGGAGGTGCGGCTCGAGGGCTGGCACGTGATGCTCTGCGACCTCAAGGCCACCAACGGCACGGTCCTGGTCCGGGAAGGGCAGCCGCCGCGGCGCCTGGCCCAGAACGAGATGGCCATCCTGCTCGACGGCGACATCGCCGAACTGGGCGACAACATCTCACTGCGTTTTGAGGAGATTCCTTGAGTTCCAAACGGCCCGTTGCGCCGCCGCCCCGCATCCCGGGGTTCACCTATATCAGCCTGCTGGGGTCCGGCGGGTTTTCCGATGTCTACCTGTATGAACAGGACCGGCCGCGCCGCAAGGTCGCCGTCAAGGTGCTGCTCTCGGACCTCAAGACCGAAGGCGCGCGGCGGCGTTTCGAGTCCGAAGCCAACCTCATGGCCCAGCTGTCCTCGCACCCGTACATCGTCACGATTTTCGAGGCTGAAGTTACGGACGACGGGCATTCCTACCTGGCCATGGAGTACTGCTCCCGGCCCAGCCTGGACGTGCGGTACCGGCGCCAGCGCTTCAGCGTGGACGAGGTCCTGGCCGTCGGCATCCAGGTGGCCTCCGCCGTCGAAACCGCCCACCGGGCCGGGATCGCCCACCGCGACATCAAGCCCGCCAACATCCTGGTGACGGACTACAACCGTCCCGCCCTCACCGACTTTGGCATCTCCGGCACCCTGGCCGGGGATTCAGACGACGATTCGGGCATGTCCATTCCCTGGTCCCCGCCGGAGCAGTTCCGGGACGGCAGCGTTGACGGCGTCATGGTGGACGTGTGGGCCCTCGGCGCCACGCTGTACACCCTGCTGGCCGGACGCTCCCCCTTCGTGATGCCCGGGGCAGACAACTCCCAGCGTGAACTGATCAACCGGATCTCCAACATGGCGCTGCCCAAACTGGGCCGTGCCGATGTGCCGGAATCACTGGAACTGGCCCTGGCCACGGCCATGGCCAAATCGCCCCTGTCCCGGTACTCCTCCGCGCACGCATTCGCGCTTGCCCTGCAGCGCATCCAGGCCGAGCTCAACCTTTCCGTCACGCCCTTCGAGGTCCTCGAGGAGCCCCAGCAGGAAGAGAGCCACCCGGACGACGGCACCGAGGAGACGCGCGTCCGCAGCATTGCCGCCATCGACCCCGAGCGGACCGGCAGCGCCCCCACGTTCCCGGCCCGTACGCGCCCCAACCCCAGCGGCACCGGGACAGACGCAACGGGCCGCAGGGGAGGCGCCCTCCCGCCGTCGCACTTTACCCCCGTGACGCCCGGCCAAGGCAAGCCGACTCCCCCGGCGGTGCCCTCCATTCCGGCCCGCACCACCTGGGCTGCAGCCACCGGAACGGCGTCGGCAGGGGCAGCCGCGCCTCTTACAGGCGCGGGCGACGGCGCCGGGCAGGGGGAGTGGGCCCAGTCCACCGTCCTGCGCGGCAGCGCAGGGCCGGCCAGCTATGGCGCGCCGGTAACGGACACGGCGGGAGCTTCGCAGGACACTGCCTACACCGCCGACGCAACAGTGCAGCGGGCCGTGAAGGTGGACGAGCCCGGCGAGATGCCGGAAGCAGACCACAGCAAGCGCAACCTGTGGCTCGCGCTCGCCGGCGGCACCCTCCTGGCACTGGCGGCAGTGGTGGGCATCGTGGTGGCGAACACGGCAACGGGCACCCCGAAGGTCGTGGAAACCCAGCAGGCCAGCAAACCCCCGGCCGATGCTCTGGACAACGGCACCGTGCCTGACGTCGAAAGCCTTAAAGGCACTATCGGCGGCGACGGGGAAGCCAGCTTCACGTGGACCAACCCGCAGCCCAAGGACGGGGACACCTATAAGTGGAAGGTGTACACCATCGGCGGCGGCGAAGGGGGATTCCAGGCCATCGCACAGCCGCCGGTCCGGGTCCGTCCCAACCCGACAGGGCAGACCTGCATCCAGGTGATGATCGTGCGGACCGACGGCGCATTCTCACCGCTTGGGTCCGGCTCCATCGCGTGCGCCGGCCAATGAATCTGCTGCACAGCCAGCCGCAGTTTTCACGGTGTGACCAGCACACCGACTACCGCAACAGTTCTGCCTTGAGGAGGCACAGATCATGGGGGATCTAGCAATCGATTTCTGTGGCGAATGGTACGAGCCATCGGATGAGGACATCTTCAATATCGGCCGTGAAGGCGACCTTGAGGTGGACGACAACCCGTACCTGCACCGGCAGTTCCTGCAGGTGGCCCGCTACGACGGCATCTGGTGGCTCAGCAACGTTGGCAGCATGCTGTCCGCCACCGTCGCCGACGCCTCCGGTGGAATGCAGGCCTGGCTGTCACCCGGAGCCCGGATCCCGCTGGTCTTCAGCCACACCAACATCATCTTCACGGCAGGGCCCACCACGTACGAGTTCGCCGTCCACCTGAAGACGCCGTCCTTCCGGCAGGAAGCCCGGGAAGGCGCGTCCAGCGGTGACACCACCATCGGCCCCGTGGTCTTCACGGACGCCCAGAAAGCACTGATTGTGGCGCTCGCCGAGCCCGTGCTTCGGCGTGAAGGCACCGGGTTCAGCACCATCCCGTCCTCCGCGGCCGCCGCCAAGACCCTGGGCTGGGCACTGACCCGGTTCAACCGCAAGCTGGACAACGTCTGCGACAAGCTGGACCGGGTGGGCGTGGTGGGACTGCGCGGCGGCGGCGGCAAGCTCGCCACCAACCGCCGGGCACGCCTGGTGGAGCACGCCGTCACCACCCACCTGGTGACGCCCGATGACCTGTACCTCCTGGAGAAGATGAGGGGCGTGGACGAAGGATGAGGATCCGGCTGACACTCCGCCGCGAACCCGCCGACGCCAAGGACCTGGCCGTCACGGTGGACGGCATGGCCACCGTGGCCGATATCGCCACCGTGTTGTGGGCGGCGGACCCCGACCGCAAGGGTACGCCTGCCCCGGACAACCTCTCCCTGCGGATCGACGAAGCCTTCGTGGGTGCCGGCATCAGCGGGAACATCCTGGCCCGGGAGGACAACCTCCTCGAATCCGGCCTGCGCCCCGGCTCGGTGGTGTCGCTGGCCCAGGTCAGCGGGCAGTTCCACGAACCCGGTGCCGGCAGGGGACCGGCGGCGGCAACCCTGCGCGTGCTGTCCGGGCCCGACGTCGGCCGCGAATTTTCGCTGCCCACCGGCACCAGCTACATCGGCCGGGACCGGGACGTGGACATCCGCCTCACGGATCCGCTCACCTCAAAACGGCACGCCCGCATCACGGTGGGCGACGCCATCGAAATCGTGGACACCAACTCCGCCAACGGCCTCCTGATGGACGGACTGCCCGTCACCCGCGCCACTCTGAACTCCTCCGACACGGTGACCCTGGGCGACACCACCGTCACCGTGGTGCCGCTGGGGCACAACCATGCGGCAGCACCGACGTCGCCCCTGGTGGACTTCAACCGCTCCCCGCGGGTGGTGCCCCGTTTCGAGGTCCCCAAGCGGGTCCTGCCTGCCGGGCCCAAGCGCCCCGAGGACCATCCCTTCCCGTACATCATGCTGGTGGCGCCCCTGATGATGGGCGCTGTCATTTTCGCGGTCACGCAGAACGTGCTTTCCATGGTGTTCATGCTGATGATGCCGCTGTTCATCGTGGGCCATTACGTGGACCAGAAGATGCGGACCCGGAAGCAGCAGAAGGAACAACTCAAGCAGTTCCGTGCCGCCATGGCCGCGTTCCGGCAGGACCTCACCGGGCTGCAGCAGGTGGAACGGGCGGTCCGGCTGCAGGAAGCGCCGTCCGTCAGTGACACCGTGGACGCCATCTACAAGCTGGGGCCGCTGCTGTGGACGCACCGGCCGGAGCACTCCTCATTCCTGGGCCTGCGGTTCGGGCTGGGCACCGCACCGTCGCGCATCCCGCTGGAAGAGCCGTCCAGCAACGACACGGAAGTCCAGTACAGCCGCGAAATCCAGGACTGCATCAAGCAGTTCAGCGGGATCGAAGGCGTCCCCGTGGTCTCCCAGCTCCGCACCTCCGGTGCCTTGGGGATTGCCGGTGCCCGCGGCCTGGTGGACGACGTAGCCCGTGCCATGGTGCTGCAGCTGGTGGGACTGCATTCCCCGGCCGAGGTGGTGCTCACCGCCATTACGTCCGCCCGGTCCCGGGAGCGCTGGAACTGGCTGCAGTGGCTGCCGCACGTTGGCTCGGGCCACAGCCCGCTGGGCGGGGACCACTTGGCCGCCGGTGCCGCCGGCGGTTCTTCCCTGCTGGCCCGCCTCGAGGACCTGGTCGAGGCCCGGGAGGCAGCGGCCAGGCGGGCAGGCCCGGACCTGCGCCCCGGCATCGACCCCGTGAAGCACGAGCTCGAAGAGCCCGTGCTGCCGTCCCTGCTCGTCATCGTGGAAGATGACGCCCCCGTGGACCGCGGCCGGCTCACGCGGCTGGCCGAACGCGGCCCTGACTCGGGCGTGCACATCCTGTGGGTGGCCACCGACGTCCAGTCGCTCCCGGCCGCCTGTCGCGACTTCATGGTGGTGGACGGCGACCACGGCGCCACCACCGGCCAGGTCCGGCTGGGCCGCCATACGTACCCCGTCAGCTGTGAGAGCGTGGACGCCGAGCTCGCTGCCCAGCTGGCCCGGATGCTGGCACCCGTGGTGGATGTGGGCAAGCCCGTCAATGACGATTCAGACCTGCCGCGCGCGGTGTCCTACGTGACCCTGATCGGCAAGGACTTCCTGGACAACCCGCAGGCGGTGGTGGAGCGCTGGACGGAAAACAATTCGCTGCACGCCACCGCCGTGGCCAACCGCAAGGACAACGGCACCCTCCGGGCCTTGGTGGGGTCCAAGGGCATCGAGCCGCTGTACCTGGACCTGAAGAACGAAGGGCCGCACGCCCTGGTGGGCGGCACCACCGGCGCCGGCAAATCCGAGTTCCTGCAGTCCTGGGTGATGGGCATGGCTGCGGCCTACAGCCCTGACCGCGTGAGCTTCCTGTTCGTGGACTACAAGGGTGGAGCCGCATTCGCCGACTGCATCAACCTTCCGCACACCGTGGGCCTGGTCACGGACCTTTCCCCGCACCTGGTGCGCCGGGCCCTCACCTCCCTTCGCGCCGAGCTTCATTACCGCGAGCAACTGCTGAACCGGAAGAAGGCCAAGGACCTGCTGGCCCTGCAGCGGGAGGCAGACCCGGAAGCCCCGCCGTACCTGGTGATCATCGTGGACGAATTCGCCGCCCTGGCCAGCGAGGCGCCCGAGTTCGTGGACGGCGTGGTGGACGTGGCCGCCCGAGGCCGCTCCCTGGGCCTGCACCTCATCCTGGCCACCCAACGTCCGGCGGGCGTCATCAAGGACAGCCTGCGTGCCAACACCAACCTCCGCGTGGCGCTGCGCATGGCCGACGAGGACGACGCCACAGACATCCTGGGGGTTCCGGATGCGGCCTACTTCGATCCCGCCATTCCGGGCCGCGGTGCGGCCAAGACCGGTCCCGGCCGGATCCAGGGCTTCCAGACCGGCTACGCCGGCGGCTGGACCACCGACAAACCGCAGCGCCCCCAGATCGACATCGTGGAAATGGCCTTTGGTTCCGGCCCCAGCTGGGAAGCGCCGGCGCTCGAGAAGCCTGCGGCGCCGGAGCCTGCGGGCCCCAACGATATCGCCAGGATGACCTCCACCATCGTGCACGCCGCCGACACACTGGCCCTCCGGCCGCCGCGGAAGCCATGGCTGGACGAACTGGCCAAGACCTACGACTTCTCCAAACTGCCCAATCCCCGCACCGACGAACAGCTGCTGCTGGGCGTCGCTGACGATCCCGTGCACCAGGACCAGCCCACCGTGTTCTATGAACCGGACCGCGACGGCAACATGGCCATTTACGGAACAGGCGGTTCCGGCAAGTCCGCAGCCCTGCGGGGCATCGCGATTGCAGCGGCCGTCACACCGCGCGGCGGTCCGGTCCACGTCTACGGCATCGACTGCGGCTCTGCGGGACTGCGGATGCTGGAGGAACTTCCGCACGTGGGGGAGATCATCAACGGCGACGACGTCGAACGCGTGGGGCGGCTGCTGCGGCTCCTCCGGGACATCGCCGAGCTGCGTTCGGCACAGTTCGCCGAGGTGCGGGCCTCCACCATCGTCGAATACCGGAAGCTGGCCAACCGGCCGGATGAGAAGCGGATCTTCGTGCTGGTGGACGGAATGTCCGCCTTCCGCGAGGCGTATGAGCACAGCAAGCTTTCCGGGCTCTGGGACATCTTCCTGCAGCTGGCCACGGACGGCCGCACCCTGGGCATCCACCTGGTGGTGACGGGGGACCGGCCCAACGCCGTTCCCGCCTCGCTCCTCGCCTCCATCCAGCGCCGCCTGGTCCTGCGCCTCTCCTCGGAGGATGACTACATTTCCATGGACGTGCCCCGGGATGTCCTCACCGCAACGTCGCCCCCGGGCCGTGGCTTGCTGGACGGGCTTGAAGTCCAGCTGGCCGTCCTGGGCGGGAACTCGAACCTGGCCCTGCAGGCCCGCGAAGTCCACAAGCTCAGCGAAGCCATGCTGCGGCAGGGCCTGGAAACCGCCCCGGGCATCGAGCGGCTCCCCGAGCAGGTGGACCTGGATGTCCTGCCCACCGGCAGCCCGGACCTGCCCGTGATCGGCGTGGACGACGAGTCCCTGCAGCCGGCCGAAATCATGGCCCGCGGACCGCTCCTGCTGGCCGGCCCGCCCGGGGCTGGGCGCACCGTGGCACTGGTCACCCTTGCCTACGCGCTGCGCCGCTCCAACCCCGCCACCGAGCTGGTCTACCTCGGGTCCCGCCGGTCCGCCGTCGCGTCCCTCCCCATCTGGAACCGCGCCGTGGTGGGCCCGGACGACCTCGCCGGGGTGGTGGAGGACCTGGTGGAACACTCCACCGGAAACCCGGGAACCGTGGCCTTCTTCATCGAAGGCCTCACCGAGTTCACCGACACTATCGCCGAGTCCGGGATGGCGCAGCTGGTCACCGCGTCCCTCAAGGCCGACCAATGGGTCATCGGCGAGTCCGAGTCCTCCACCTGGTCCTCCGCCTGGCAGCTTGCCCAGCCGTTCAAATCCGGCCGCCGCGGCCTGCTGCTCAACCCAGGGGACATCGAGGGTGACAGCCTGCTCAACACCTCCCTGGGCAGGGTCAGCCCCGACTTCATTCCCGGCCGCGGTTACGTGGTGGGACGGGGCAAAGCCAGGAAAATCCAGGTGGCGCTCCCGCCGGAAAACCGGGACTGAACAGCACCGATAAAGGCGGGGCCGCGTCCACCGGGATTTGCGGCCCCGCGGGGCGTTGTAGAAGACTGCCGGGGAGACCAGAAAGCCGCGGCGGGGGGACTGCGCGCATCGAAAGGTAGCAATGACCCCGCCCGCACCGTTACTCCGGACTGTTTCGACGACGGCATCAGCAGCTGTCCTCGCCCTGGCCATCGGTTTCTTCCCGACCGGCCCGGCACTCGCTGCAACTCCTGAACCCTCGCCCACAGGCACCCAGGCCACGGCAGAGTGCGGGCTCATCTGCGTGCCTATCCTCGCCAACAACCCGGACCCCGGGCGGCCGCGTAAATCCAAGGAGCCTGCCCGGCCGCCCGCCCAACCGGCGCCCCCGGCGGAGCCGCCGGCCCAGCCGGTCCAGCCCCAGCCGCCGCAGGGAACCACGCCGCCGCAAGCAGATACCCCTGACCCGGCCGCGCCGGCCGCGGCTGTTGAGGAAGTCCCGGACGGGTACGCCACGGAAAACCCCTCAGCCGCTGCCGGTTACCGCCCGCCCACGGGCCCCTCCAGCGGTGTGGACTGGAACAGCCCCGTCACCCGGACTGCCGGGCCTGCCCAGATGGCTGCGGCTTCTCCCGCCCGCGCCCAGGGCCCCGACGGACCAACGCTCCTGCCCATCGCCCTGGGGACGCTGTTGGTGGGCGTTTCAGCCGGCGCCTTCGCCTGGTGGAACCGCAACCGGAACCGGTTCCGCTCACACTGAGCCGTTTGACCGCCGTGCCAGGCGACTGTCGGAGGTGTAAGGCAAGATAGGTCTGTGAGCACAGGACCAGGACCCGCAGAACAGACCGCCGCCCGGACCGAGGCACCCAATGAGCCCGATGCCGTTCCCACCGAAGCCCTCCGCGAGGAATACGAAAACCTCGTCGACCTGGTGCGGAAGTACCGGTTTGCGTATTACCAGGAGGATTCACCCCTGGTCTCGGACGCCGAGTTCGACGCCCTTTTCCGCCGCCTCGAGGAGATTGAGGCGCTGCACCCGGAACTGGTGTCCAACGACTCGCCAACCCAGGAAGTGGGCGGCGAGGTCTCCGCCGCGTTCGCGCCCGTGGAACACCTGCAGCGGATGTACAGCCTGGAAGACGTTTTCTCGCTGGAGGAGCTGGAGGCCTGGCTCAACCGGGCTGAGGCCAGCATCGAAAGAATCGGGGACGGCAGCGCCAAGGCAGCCTGGCTGACCGAACTCAAGATCGACGGCCTGGCGGTCAACCTCCTGTACCGCGACGGCAAGCTGGTGCGGGCCGCCACCCGCGGCGACGGAACCACCGGCGAGGACATCACCCACAACCTGCTCACCATCAAGGAAATACCGCAGGAACTGCGTGGCAGCGGTTTTCCCGCCGAGATGGAGGTGCGCGGGGAGGTCTTCATCCCGTCCGAGGCGTTCGCCGAGTTCAATGAAACCCTGATCGAGGCCGGCAAGGCACCGCTGGCCAATCCCCGCAACGCTGCCGCGGGTTCCCTGCGGCAGAAGGATCCCGCCGAGACGGCCAAGCGGCCCCTGAAGATGTTCGTCCACGGCATCGGCGCCCGCGAAGGCCTTGCGGCCGGCAGCCAGTCGGAAACGTACGGGCTCCTCAAGGAGTGGGGCCTGCCGGTCAGCCCCTACTTTGAGGTGCTGGAGACCCGGGAGGACGTCCTGGGCTTCATCAAACGGTATGGGGACCAGCGCCACAAGCTGCTTCACGAAATTGACGGCATCGTGATCAAGGTGGACAGCTTCGCCACCCAACGCGCCCTGGGCAACACCACCCGCGTTCCCCGCTGGGCCGTGGCCTACAAGTACCCGCCGGAGGAAGTCCACACCAAGCTCCTCGACATCCAGGTCAACGTTGGCCGCACCGGCCGCGTCACCCCCTTCGGCGTCATGGAACCGGTCAAGGTTGCCGGCTCCACGGTGGAAATGGCCACCCTGCACAACCAGGACGTGGTCAAGGCCAAGGGCGTCAAGATCGGCGACATCGTGATCCTGCGGAAAGCAGGCGACGTCATTCCCGAGATCGTGGGCCCGGTCCTTTCCCTCCGGGACCAGCAGGACCCGCCGGTGCGGGACTTCGTCATGCCCACCGAATGTCCCTCCTGCGGCACGCCGCTGGCACCGGCAAAGGAGGGGGACGTGGATGTCCGCTGCCCCAATTCCAGGTCCTGCCCGTCCCAGCTTCGCGAACGGGTCTTCCACGTTGCAGGCCGGGGTGCCTTCGATATCGAGGCCCTGGGCTGGGAAGCGGCCATTGCGCTGACCCAGCCGGCCGAACCCGAAGTCCCTCCTCTGTCCTCCGAAGCCGGGCTGTTCGACCTCACCCCCGAGGACCTGGCCGGCGTTAGGATCCGCCGGGAGAAGAAAACCAAAGGCGTTCCCACCGGTGAGTACGAGCTGGTGCCGTACTTCTTCAGCAAGGGCACGGCCAAGTCGCCGTCCAAGCCCACCGCCACCACGCAGAAACTGTTCCAGGAGCTCGAAAAAGCCAAGACCCAGCCGCTGTGGCGGGTGCTGGTGGCACTGTCCATCCGGCACGTGGGCCCCCGCGCATCACGGGCCCTGGCGCAGGCATTCGGCTCCATGGACCGCATCCGGGCAGCGTCGGAGGAGGAACTGGCCCACGTGGACGGGGTGGGCCCCACCATCGCCGCGGCACTGAAGGAATGGTTTGCCGAGGACTGGCACCTTGACATCATTGACCGCTGGGCAGCCGCCGGGGTGCGCATGGAGGACGAACGGGACGAGTCCAAGCCGCGCACGCTCGAAGGGCTGACCGTGGTGGTCACCGGTTCCCTGCCCAACTTCAGCCGCGACGAGGCCAAGGAGGCCATCCTGCAGCGCGGCGGCAAGGCCGCGGGCTCCGTCTCGAAAAACACCAGCTACGTGGTGGCCGGCGAGAGCGCCGGCAGCAAACTGGACAAAGCCGGGCAGCTGGGGATTCCGGTGCTGGATGAGGACGGGTTCCGGCAATTGCTCGACGGCGGCCCGGCAGCCCTGGGGGATGCGGCAGCAGACGGCGCGGCACCTGGTGGCGGCGAGGCTGCACCGGACGCAGATGATAACGAAGAGGCGGCTGTACCGGCCTTTGCAGGGGAAGACACAGTGGAGGAGAACGCATGACGTCCGCAACGGAGCTGCTGGAGGTCGCCAAACAGGCGGCCGCTGCCGGTGCCGGGGTCCTTTCCAGCCGGGACGGCAACGCGCTGGATGCCAGCAACAAGGGGGCGGCCGGGGACTGGGTTACTGCCTTTGACGTTGCCGCCGAGAACGCGGTGCGGGACGTCATTGCCGCTGCCCGCCCGGGGGACAGCATCACCGGCGAGGAACAGGGTAGCACCCGCCCCGCGAATCCCAGCGGCTACCGCTGGTCCATCGACCCGCTGGACGGCACCACCAACTTCATCCGCAATATCGTCTACTACGCCACCTCCGTGGCAGTTGCCGATGCTGACGGCGCCTGGCTGGCCGGCGTCGTCAATGCTCCTGCGCTGGGCCGCATCTACTACGCTGCCCGCGGCCAGGGTGCCTGGCTGGAGGAGCGCGGCACGGTTACCAGGCTCGAGGGCCCCGTCCCCGGCCGCACCGGGCAGATCCTGGCCACCGGGTTCAGCTACGAGCCCGGGATCCGTTCCCAGCAGGCTGCCGCCTTCGCCACCCTGATGGATGGGTTCGCAGACGTCCGCCGGCTTGGGTCCGCGGCCCTGGACCTGTGCATGGTGGCTGACGGAACGCATGACGCGTACGGCGAGCGGGGCCTGAACGAGCACGATTTTTCGGCCGGGGCACTCATTGCCGAGGAGGCCGGGTGCTGGGTGCGCAGGCCGCGCCTCACCAGCCCCCTCGACGGCGGTCCCACCGATGATGAACGGCTGGACGCCTGGACCTGCGCCGCCAGCCTGGAGCTGTCCGGCAAGTTTCCGCTGTAGGTGCCTTTCCCGTCGCCGTCGTTCCCTACTGGCCCGGGGAAGCACCACCCCACGGCCGGTACTGATAGTTCGATCACGGAAAGCACGTTTCCGCCGGAACCGGGGCCGCCCCGCCACTACCATTGATGGGTGCAGCAGCCGTTAACCATCCGTCCCGCAGTCGAAGCCGATTTCCCCGCCGTGGCCCGCATCACCGGCGACTCGTACCTGTCGGCAGGCTATTTCGACGACCCCGCCCACCCCTACATGGTCAAGATCATGGACGTTGCTGCACGCGCCCGGCAGGCCACCATCTGGGTGGCTGAACGGGAAGGAACGGTTATCGGCTCCGTCACCCTGGCGCTGGCGGGGGAACCCTACGCGGACATCGCGCTGCAGGATGAGTTGGAATTCCGCATGCTGGTGGTGGACCCTGCCGTCCAGCGCAGCGGCGCCGGCAAGGCCATGGTGGAAGCCATCCTGGGCCACGCCAAGACCCTCCCCGGCATCCGTGGAGTGTCCCTCACCACCGGCAAAGCCTGGGAAAGCGCCCATGGTCTGTACCGCAAGACCGGCTTCGAGCGCGTGCCCGAACGGGACTGGTTCGTCCCCGGAACCGACACAAAACTACTGGTTTACCGGCGCGACCTGTAGCAGCCCTACAGTGGTGGCGACCCATTCCAGCTTTGAAAGGCCACCCATGCGCAAAACCTTCGGCAGCGGATCCGTCTGGGAACAGACCCTCGGATATTCCCGCGCCGTCCAGGTGGACAACACCCTTTACATCTCCGCCACCGCGGCAAGCGGGGACGACGGAATCGTCGGGGACGACTTCTACACCCAGACCCAGTACATCCTGCAGAAACTCGGCAAGGTGCTGGCCGACGCCGGCTTCGCCTACGGGGACGTGGTGCAGTCCAAGCTGTACCTGACGGACATCAGCAAATGGGAAGAGGCCGGCCGGGCACACGGCGAGGTGTTCGGGGAGATCCGCCCCACCCTCTCCCTGGTCCACGTGCTGCCGTTCCTGGACCCGAAGATGCTGGTCGAGATCGAACTGGTGGCCCAGAAAGCTGCATGACGCGATCCACGCATCCTACCGCGCCGGCAGGCCGTACCTGTGTTCCGGCCTGCCGGTAGTTCCGTAGCGGAGCTGGATGTCCACCGCGCCGTCGTCCGCCAGGGAGGACAGGTACCGCTGTGCGGTCGCCCGGGAGACGCCCACCCGGGAGGCCACTTCAGCGGCGGAATACTGCTCACCGGGAACCAGGGATTCCAGCACCGCCGCTTCGGTTGCCGAGCGGGGTTTCGACGACGGGGTGACATCGCCCGGAATCAGCGAACGTTTGGCACGTTCCACTGCCTCCTGGTCCAGTGCCCCCGGCTGGCCCAGGAGGCGCCGGTACCGGGCATAGGAGCGCAGCTGCTGGGACAGTGACTCCGCGGTGAAGGGCTTGAGCAGGTACCCCAGGGCGCCGCGGCGGAACGCCACCCGGAGGGATGCGGCATCGGAGGCGGCGCTGAGGATGATGGTGTCCACATCCAGCTGCTGCAGCAGGTCCAGGCCGGAAGCGTCCGGCAGGTAGACATCCAGCAGCACCAGGTCAGGCCGCAGGCTGTGGATGGCCTGCAGCGCCAACGACGCCGTACCCGCCGGCGCCAAGGCCATGAACCCTGCCACCGAGTCAACATAGGCTGCATGGAGCTTGGCCACGTGGAAGTCATCATCCACGATCAGGACCCGAAAATCGTCAGCCATTCTCATCCTTTCCGGCTGCCCCCGGGGTGGCGGCGGCAGGTTTTCCCGCCGTCGTATGCGGAAGGGTGGCCATGAACACGGCACCCGGCCCGCCCTTGGTTCCGCGCTCCAGTACCTTCACGTCGCCGCCGCGGCGCCGTGCCAGCTGGCGCGCCAGGGCCAGTCCGAAGCCCTGCCCGCCGCCTGCCCGGACGGGGCCGGAAGCGGTGGTGAAACCTTCGGCAAACACGCCCTCCGCGTCCGTGCCCTCTGCCAGCCCGTCGCCGGAGTCCGCCACCACGATATGCAGTGTGCCGCCGTCGTCTGCCGGCTCATCCAGCACCTCAAGTTCAACCCAGCGGTCCGTCGATGACCCCGCCACGGCGGCGTTGACGGCGTTGTCGATCAAGTTGCCCAGCACGGTGGTGACATCCTGGGCCTCCGTGACCTGCCCCCGGACCAGGGTCTCCGGGCCGATGCGGAGGGCGACGCCGCGCTCGTCCGCCTCCACGCCCTTGGCGCCAACGAAGGCCTGAAGGTAGGGGTCCTGCAGCAGTTCGGCCTGGTCCACCGGGAACTTCAGCGGACCGGTGGCGGCCAGCCGCGCGAGGTAGTCGCGCGCGTCCTGGTGCTGGCCGATGCCCAGGAAGCCCGCCAGCGTGTGCAGCTGGTTGGCGAACTCGTGCCGCTGGGCACGCAGCGCCGTGGACATGGTGCCGACGGCGTCCAGCTGGCGGGTCAGCTGCTGCAGCTCGGTACGGTCCCGCAGCATGATGACCCAGCCCAGGTCCTCGCGCCGGTGCAGCGCCTTGCGGGCGTTCGCCACCAGCACGCGGCCGCCGGCCACCAACTCCAGTGCATCCACGGGGGAGCCTGCCGTGCCGGGGACATCAGTGCCGGAGCCCGGGCGGGTCAACGCTTTCAGCTGCTCCGGAACCGGCGCTTCCTCCCACCGCGTGCCGGCCAGGTCGGGCAACGCCAGCAGGCGCTGGGCGGCGGCGTTGAAGACGCTGACCCGGCCGTCGGCACTGACGCCGATGACGCCGTCGTCCACCCCCTGCAGCACCGCCACCTGGTCATGGACCAGCGTGCTGATCTCTTCCGGCTCCAGGCCCAGGGTGAGCCGCTGCAGGCGGCGGCGCAGCAGGAAGGACCCCAGGATCCCGGCCAGCAGGGCGCCCGCGGCCGTCAGCGCCACCGGTCCGATGTCGCGGGCCACGCTTTGGGCCACGGTCTCCATGGAGTAGCCCACACTCACCTCGCCCACCACGGTGGCGGTACCTGGGGCATATACGGGAACCTTGGCGCCGGCGGAGGGACCCAGGGTGCCGGTGTTCCGAGTGGTGATTTCCTGCCCCGACAGCGCCTCGGACGGATCCGTGCTCACCTTCTCACCCAGCCGCTGCGGATCCGGATGCGCCAGCCGGATGCCGGTTTCGTCGGTAATGACCACGAAGAGGGCGCCGGTCCGGGTCCGCGCTGCCTCGGCGGAAGACTGGAGCGGCCCGGCCAGCAGTTCGGCGGGCGGGGGAGTGCCGGGCTGTTCGCTGATGGCCAGGACGTTGGCCCTGACCTCCGGATCGGAGGCAACGGTGCGGGCCAGCGTAAGTGCCTGGTTTTCGGCTTCGCTGCCGACCCGGTCGTATGTAAGCCACGCGTGCACGGCGGCGCTGAGCAACACAACGAGCAGCACCACCGCCAGCTGCAGCAGCAGCGTCTGGGTGGAAAACCGCAGCGGCGGCCGGGGCGCGGAACGCTGCATTGGTCCTCCTTGACGTGTGTGGGCGGTGCGGCCAAAGGCTGCGGCTTCAGCGCGAGAACGCTTTGAGCACAATGAGCAAAATGCTCCCAATAAGCAGTATGCCAATCAATTGAGCCAAAGGCACTGCCGTGACGGACGCCACCTTACAGTCTGTAGCACGCATCACAACGCTGTGGTGCCGTTCACAAGAAGGAGCCGGCTGTGCTGGTAATACTTGGATTCGCCATGATCGCGGTATTCATGGTGCTGATCATGACGAAGAAGTTGACGCCAGTGCTGGCGTTGATCATTGTCCCTACTGTTTTTGGCCTTTTCGCCGGCGCCGGCCTCGGCATCGGCGACATGGTCATGGACTCCATGAAGTCCATGACCTCCACCGCGGCGCTGCTGATGTTCGCCATCATCTACTTCGGCCTGATGATCGACGTCGGGCTCTTTGACCCGCTGGTGAAGTTCATCCTCCGCAAGCTGGGCAACGACCCCGCCAAGGTTGTGCTGGGCACCGCCATCCTGGCGGCCGCCGTGTCGCTGGACGGCGACGGGTCCACCACGTTCATCCTCACCACCGCCGCCATGCTGCCGGTCTACCTGCGCCTCAAGATGAGCCCCGTGGTCCTCACCTGTGTGGCCGGCCTGGCCAACGGCACCATGAACATCCTCCCGTGGGGCGGCCCCACCGCCCGCGCCGCCACCGCCCTGAAGATCGACGTCAATGACGTCTTCGTCCCCATGATCCCGTCCCTGGTGGCCGGCCTGGTGGTCGTCTTCGCCTTCGCCTGGCTGCTGGGCCTGCAGGAGCGCAACCGCCTCCGTGCCACCGCACCCGAGATCTGGAGCGTCCCGGACACTGCCGAGAAGTTTGATGGAACGTCCGACGGCGGCACCCCCGCAGCTGCCTCCGGCACCGGCCGTGGGCGCAAGGGCGGCAACCCCGGCGGCGCAGCCCCCGCCGGTGGCTCCGTGGCTGTCCTGGAGCGCACCGAAACCCTGGTGGACGATCACGACTCCGCCATGGCCGACACCGCTCTGGACCCCAACCGCAGTACCCTGCGCCCCAAGCTGTTCTGGTTCAACCTGGCCCTGACCGTCGCCGTCATGGTGGTCCTCGTGGCCAACATCATCCCGCTGCCGTTCGTGTTCATGGTGGGCGCCGCCATCGCCCTGCTGGTCAACTTCCCGAAGGTCAAGGACCAGGGCGCCCAGCTGATCGCCCACGCACCGTCCATCGTTGCCGTGGTCAGCATGGTCATGGCCGCCGCCGTCCTCACCGGTGTCCTCAAGGGCACGGGCATGGTGGAAGCAATGTCCGCATGGCTGGTCCAGATCATCCCGTCCTCGATGGGCCCGTTCATGGCCGTGATTACCGGCATCCTGAGCATCCCCATGACGTTCTTCATGAGCAATGACGCGTTCTACTTCGGTGTCCTGCCCGTGCTGAGCGAGACCGCCGCACACTACGGGGTTGGCGCCGCCGACATGGCCCGTGCCTCCATCACCGGCCAGCCGTTCCACCTGCAGAGCCCGCTGGTTCCTGCCATCCTGCTGCTGGTTTCGCTGGCCAAGGTGGACCTCGGCGACCACCACAAGAAGGTCCTGTGGCGCACCGCGGTCATCTCCCTGGTCATGCTTGGCGTCGGACTGCTGACTGGAGCCATTGGAATCGGTTAGTCTTTAGCTGCCCGCGCTCCTGTCCCCGAGGCAGGACCGGGTCTCGAAGGTGCCCGTCTGACGCCCGCTGGGGGCCGTCAGACGGGCATCTTCGTTTCCGCACTAGACTGGATCGGAAAACAATTCGAACTTTGCAGGGGAGATCCATGGCTGCGATCAACCGTGACGACGTCGCGCACCTCGCGCGGCTCGCTCACATCGAGATGAGTGCCGAAGAGCTGGACAGGATGGCCGGCGAGCTGGCCGTCATCGTCGATTCGGTCAAGTCCGTCAGCGAGGCCGCCGGGGACGACGTCCCGGCCACCTCCCACCCCATTCCGCTCACCAACGTCTTCCGCGAGGACGTTGTGGGGCACACCTTCACGGCGGAACAGGCCCTCTCCGGCGCCCCGGACTCCGATGAGAACCGTTTCAAGGTCCCGGCCATCCTGGATGAGGCATAACCATGACTGAACACAACACCACCGGCACCAGCGCCGAGACCCTGATCCGCCTGTCCGCCGCGGAGCTGGCCGGGAAGCTCGCCGGCGGCGAGGTCACCGCCGTCGAAGTCACCCAGGCCTACCTGGACCGCATCGCCGCCGTGGACGGCCTGGTCAACGCATTCCTGCACGTCAACGCGAAGGAGGCGCTCGCCGTCGCCGCCGAGGTGGACGCCATCCGCGCCGCCGGCGGTGCTGAGGCGGAGGCCCTGCACGTGCTCGCCGGCGTCCCCATCGCCGTCAAGGACCTCATCGTCACCGTCGGCCAGCCCACCACCGCGGGCTCTAAGATCCTCGAAGGCTGGCACAGCCCGTACGATGCCACCGTGGTGGAGCGCCTCCGCGCTGCGAAGATGCCCATCCTGGGCAAGACCAACCTGGACGAATTCGCCATGGGCTCCTCCACCGAGCACTCGGCCTACGGCCCCACCCGCAACCCATGGGACCTGGACCGGATTCCGGGCGGCTCCGGCGGTGGCTCGGCTGCGGCCGTTGCCGCCTTCGAAGCACCCCTCGCCCTGGGGACGGACACCGGCGGCTCCATCCGCCAGCCCGGTGCCGTCACGGGAACCGTCGGCGTGAAGCCGACCTACGGCAGCGTCTCCCGCTACGGCGCCATCGCCATGGCCTCCTCGCTGGACCAGATCGGCCCGGTCACCCGCACGGTCCTGGACTCCGCCCTGCTGCACCAGGTCATCGGCGGCCACGATCCCCGTGACTCCACCTCCTTGCCGGACCCTCTCGCTGACCTCGTCGCCGCCGCAAAGACCGGCAACGTGGAGGGCCTGCGGATCGGCATCATCAAGGAACTGCACGGCGAGGGCTACCAGGCCGGCGTCGAAAACCGCTTCAATGACGCCCTGGAGCTCCTCAAGGAAGCCGGCGCGGAGATCGTGGAGGTCTCCTGCCCCAACTTCCAGTACGCCCTGGGTGCCTACTACCTGATCATGCCGTCCGAGGCCTCCTCCAACCTGGCCAAGTTCGACGGCGTCCGGTACGGCCTGCGCGTCCTCCCCGAGGACGGTCCCATGACCATCGAACGCGTCATGGGTGCAACCCGTGCCGCCGGCTTCGGCGACGAAGTCAAGCGCCGCATCATCCTGGGCACCTACGCCCTGTCCGCCGGCTACTACGACGCCTACTACGGCTCCGCCCAGAAGGTGCGCACGCTGGTCCAGCGGGACTTCGACGCCGCCTTTGAACAGGCCGACGTCCTGATCTCGCCCACCGCCCCCACCACGGCTTTCCCGCTGGGCGAAAAACTGGACGATCCGCTGGCCATGTACCTCAACGACGTCGCCACCATCCCCGCCAACCTGGCAGGTGTTCCCGGCCTGTCGCTGCCCGGTGGCCTGGCCGACGAGGACGGACTGCCCGTCGGCATCCAGCTGCTGGCCCCGGCCCGCGAGGACGCCCGCCTCTACCGGGTGGGTGCGGTCCTGGAATCGCTGCTCGAAGCCAAGTGGGGCGGCCCGCTGCTGGCCCAGGCTCCCGACCTCGCCGCAGCCGTCACCCTCGAAACCCAGGAGGCAAAATAATGAACACCGAGGCAATCCTGAGCTTCGACGAGGCCATGGAGAAGTACGACCCCGTCCTGGGCTTCGAGGTCCACGTGGAGCTCAACACCAAGACCAAGATGTTCTCCTCGGCCCCCAACGTCTTCGGTGACGAGCCCAACACCAACGTCAACGAGGTGGACCTGGGCATGCCGGGCGTCCTGCCCGTGGTCAACAAGACGGCGGTGGAGTCCTCCATCAAGATCGGCCTGGCGCTGAACTGCAAGATCGCCGAATCCTGCCGCTTCGCCCGGAAGAACTACTTCTACCCGGACACCCCCAAGAACTTCCAGACCTCCCAGTACGACGAGCCCATCGCGTACGACGGCTACCTGGACGTCGAACTGGAGGACGGCACCGTCTTCCGCGTCGAGATCGAGCGCGCGCACATGGAGGAGGACGCCGGAAAGCTGACCCACATGGGCGGCGCCACCGGCCGCATCCACGGCGCCGACTTCTCCCTGGTGGACTACAACCGTGCCGGCGTTCCGCTGGTGGAAATTGTCACCAAGCCCATCGAGGGTGCCGGTTCCCGCGCCCCGGAACTGGCCAAGGCGTACGTGGCCGCCATCCGGGAGATCGTGAAGAACCTGGGTGTCTCCGATGCCCGCATGGAACGCGGCAACGTGCGGTGCGATGCCAACGTCTCGCTCCGCCCGCACGGGCGCGAACGGTTCGGCATCCGGTCCGAGACCAAGAACGTGAACTCGCTGCGCGCCGTCGAACATGCCGTCCGCTACGAGATCCAGCGCCACGCCGCCGTCCTGGACTCCGGCAGCCCCGTGGTCCAGGAGACCCGGCACTGGCACGAGGACACCCGCACCACCACTTCAGGCCGGCCCAAGTCGGACGCGGACGACTACCGCTACTTCCCGGAACCGGACCTGGTGCCCGTGGTTGCCTCCCGCGAGTGGGTGGAGGAACTGCGTGCCACGCTGCCCGAGCCCCCGGCCGAGCGCCGCAAGCGCCTCAAGGCGGACTGGGGCTACTCCGACCTGGAATTCCGCGACGTGGTGAACGCCGGCGTCCTGGACGAGATCGAGGAAACCATTGCGGCCGGCGCCTCGGCGTCCGTGGCCCGCAAGTGGTGGATGGGCGAGATCGTGGGCCGCGCCAAGGCCGCCGACGTCGACCCCGGCCAGTTGGGCGTCCAGCCCGCCACGATCGTGGAGCTCAGCCGCATGGTGGAAGCCGGCAAGATCAACAACAAGATGGCTACGGAGGTGCTGGACGGCGTGCTCGCAGGTGAAGGCACCCCCGAGGAGATCGTTCAGAAGCGCGGCCTCGCCGTGGTGTCCGACGACGGGCCCCTCCTGGAAGCCATTGACGCCGCACTGGCTGCCCAGCCCGACGTCGCGGAGAAGATCCGCGGCGGCAAGGTCCAGGCCATCGGTGCCATCGTGGGCGGGGTCATGAAGGCCACCCGCGGGCAGGCGGATGCCGGCCGCGTGAAAGAACTGATCCTGGAGAAGCTGGGCGTCACCGCCTAGCCTTTCCCACCCAACTGGGTAGCACCAGGTGACCCTTCTATGGTTCGTCAAGCCTGGGAGGCGCTGGGTGTGGCGGCGCTGAGGGTGCGGTAGATACGTCGGGCGAGGTAGCGTTTCACGCAGCGGCGGATTTCCCTTTTGGTGCGTCCTTCGGTTTGTCGTTTGGTGACGTAGTTGCTGGTCTCGGTGTCGAACGTCATTCTGCTGAGGGCGACCATGTGCAGTGCCCTGTTCAGGGTTCGGTCACCGCCGCGGTTGAGTCTGTGCCGGACGGTGTTCCCGGAGGAGGCTGGGATTGGGCTGGCCCCGGCTAGCGAGGCGAAGGCGGCTTCGGACCGGACCCGGCCGTGGTGTGACCAGGCGGTGAGGCAGATGGCGGCGGTGACGGGGCCGAAGCCGGTTTCCTGGAGCAAAGGTGCGGCTTCGCTCACTTCCACCAGTTCGGTGATCCGGTCGTTGTTGGTTTTGATCTCCGCGTCGAGCTCGCCGATCCGCTTGGCGAGCCGGACTGCTTCTGAGCGGGCGATCGACAGTGCCAGTGGTTCTTCACGGGCGCGCCAGCGGCAGACTTCACGGATCTGGGTTCCCGTGAGGGGTTTGCGGGCGTCAAGGCCAAGGTCGTTGACCCGGGCCAGCGCTGTTAGGGCGTTCACGGCCCGGGTGCGCTCGGTCGTCATCGACTCCCGCGCGGTGACCAGGACCCGCAAGGCGGCCCGGATACCTTCGTTCAGTCGTGGCCTGCGCAACTGATCCGTTTCCAACGGCAGGACGGCCGCGGCGATCCGGTGGGCATCCAACAGGTCGGATTTGCCAACCCCGTGATGGGACCGGGCATCCATCCTCGGTGCTTCGGCGACGTCGTAGCCGGCGGCGCCTACAGCTCCGGCGAGGAGGGCACCATAGGACGCGGCTCCCTCGATCACCCACAATGTGGCCAGGTCAGCTCCGATGTGACGTGCCACCCAGGCCAGGGCGCGGTTGATCCCGGCGCTGGTGGTCGGGAAGTCCCGGGTTTGAAGCAGTTCCCCGGTTGTGGTGGTGATGATCGCGTAGACATGGTTTTTGGCGTGGGTATCGACGCCGAC
Source organism: Arthrobacter sp. SLBN-122 (assembly GCF_006715165.1). Lineage (NCBI taxonomy): Bacteria > Bacillati > Actinomycetota > Actinomycetes > Micrococcales > Micrococcaceae > Arthrobacter > Arthrobacter sp. SLBN-122. The sequence continues at coordinate 3,432,011 of NZ_VFMS01000001.1, forward strand.
GACAAACGGGTGCGAATGCGTAACGATAGACATAGCGGTTCTGGCATCTTCCTCTAGACCGGATAGGGTCAGGCCGCGTTCGGCCGGTACCAGTCCGGGTAGAGGTCACTTCGGAACAGCACTGTGACGAGCCACGCCCCCTTAGAGGGGCCGGGCAACCTTCTGATCAAGTCACCGAGGTGGGCCGGGCAGGTGCCGGCCGTCCACCCCAGCGGACGGACAAGTCAATTGAAAGGCACCCACAAGGGGGGCCAATCGTTTTGTGAGTCACGACCACAGGGCGGAACGGCCAACACCTACTCTGCCAGCCAGTCCCGGACCAGCCACCCCAATCCTCACAGTCGTTTTGAGCACTCATAACGACACTTGGCGCTACCCAGTTTTTCTTTAAGTACTCAAGTGCGCGTGCGGCCAAAGTACTTATATCCAGCAACGGAGCGCGGTCTTAGACTGATGCGCAGGATGCGGCTTTGGGCAATGACCTGGCCTCACCGGAGCTGTGGGAGGAGACAGACATGTTTGTGGGGGACACACTGAAAATGCGCAAGGTAGCGCTCGCCGGGGCAGTGGCCCTGGCCTTGACGGGCACGGGAGCTGCGTTGGCCTGGTCTGCCACAGGCACGCCTACGCCGTCGCCCTCCCAGTCGGCGCCCGGCCAGGAGAAGGCACCAGGGAAGGCCACGGCACCCGGCCAGCAGGACAAACAGGACAAGAAAGCCCAGCGACCGCAGCCGCTCCATGGCGAGGGCGTGGTCAAGAACCCCGACGGAACCTTCCACACCAAGCTGGAACAGCGCGGAACGGTGGAGTCGGTCAGCGAGTCGGCCATCACCGTCAAGAGCGAGGACGGCTTCTCCCAGACCTACACGGTGAACGGCGATACAAAGATCACCGTTATACCTGCCCCGGCTGCGGATGGATCAGGGACAAATGGTTCGGGGACAAATGGCCCAAATGCTACGGGCGACGACGGCAAGCGGCTTAAGCCGGCGGACGGAACCATCGCGGACATCGCCGTGGGGGACACCGTACGCATCTCGGGCGTGAAGGATGGGGACAAGGCCACCGCCGGGCGGGTTGTGAAGGGCGCCGGTGACGGGCCAGGCCTTGGTTTGGGACGCGGCTTGGGACGCGGCCATGGCCTGGGACACAAGATGGGCCAGGGCAACCACCAGGACGACGGTAACCACCAGGACGACGACGGGGCGTAAAGGCTGGATCCCGGCCCGGTCCTGCCTTCCTGAACCCGGACACCCCGGCTCAGCCCTGCCGCACCAGCCCCGCCATGATGTCCTCCAGGGCCTCGCAGACCATCACCACGGCCCGCCGCTTCAGGTTTTCCGGCCGGGCCAGCAGGTCGATCCTGCGGCGCGTGCTGATGCCCTCCAGCGGCCGCAGCACGATGTCCGGGTTAAGGACCGGCCCTGCCGTATACCTGGGCAGCAGGCCCACCACGCCGCCGGCGGCCACGAGAGCCGCGACCGTGGAGTAGTCGTTGATGCGGTGCACAATGTTCGGCTCGCGGCTGGAGACTGCAGCGACGGCGGACAGGACGTCGGCGGGGGAGTAGCCGGGGTGGCTAGTCACCCAGGCCTCGGCGCCCACGTCGTCCGCCGTGACAGTGTCCTTTTGCGCCAACGGGTGGCCGGCGGGCAGTGCCACGTCCAGCGGTTCGTGCGCCAGCGGGATCACCGCAACCCGTTCTGCGGGCCAGCGCGGACTGTGGTCCATGCGGTGCGCCAGGACCAGGTCGTACCGCGCGGTGAGGGCAGGGAAGTCCTGCTGGGCCACGTCCTCGTCGGACAGTTCGATCCGGGGGTGCTCCGGCTTGTCCAGCATGCGAGCCAGCGGGGCAAACAACGCCTGCCCGGCGCTGTGGAAGCCGCTGAGGCTCACGCGGCCTGCCGGCGACTGGTGATAGGTGCTCAGGGCGCCGCGGGCGTCGGCCATGGCACTGACGACGGCGGCGCCCGCGTCCGCGAGTACCTGGCCGGCTTCCGTGAGGACCAGGTTCCGGCCCTCCTTGCGCGTCAGTGGTGCCTCGACCGTCCGCTGCAGGTGGGCCAGTTGCTGCGAGACGGCCGAAGGAGTGACCATGAGGGTGTCTGCCACGGCCTTGACACTTCCCAGTGCTCCCAGTTCGCGCAGGATCTCCAGCTGATGAACTTCCACGATCCCAGTCTAATCATTAGCAACCGCTACACCGTCGATTGAGAAGATCCTTGTTGTGCTAACGCTTCGGCAGGGCTTCAATGAGGAGGACAAGACCTCGGATCTGAACGCCAAGAAGTAAGGACGCCAATGAAGGCCCTCTACAAGGCCGGCCCACACGCCGGTTTCGAACTCGTCGACCGGCCTGAGCCTGAGGCCGGCCCGGCGGACGTGAAGATCCGGGTCATGACCACGGGGATCTGCGGTACGGACCTGCACATCCAGTCCTGGGATTCCTGGGCCCAGGGGATCATCGAAGCGCCCCTCATTGCCGGCCACGAGTTCTATGGCGAAGTGGTGGAGGTGGGGGAAGACGTCCGGGACGTCAAGGTGGGTGACCGGGTCTCGGGTGAAGGCCACGTGGTGTGCGGCATCTGCCGCAACTGCCGGGCCGGCCGCCGCCAAATGTGCATTCATACTGTCAGCGTGGGGGTCCAGCGTGACGGTGCGTTCGCAGAGTACGTGGTGATCCCCGAAACCAATGTCTGGGTCCACCACGATCCTTCCGTCACACCGGAGTTGGGCGCCATCTTCGACCCTTTCGGCAACGCTACCCACACAGCCCTGAGCTTCCCGCTGGTGGGGGAGGACGTCCTGATCACGGGCGCCGGCCCCATCGGCCTGATGGCCATCGCGGTCGCCCGCCATGCCGGCGCGCGAAAAATCGCCATCACGGACATCTCCCGGCCCCGCCTGGACCTTGCACGGCAGCTCGGTGCGGACCTTGCCATCGATGTCTCCACCACCAGGGTCCGCGACGCCCAGCGCGAGCTGGGCATGCGCGAAGGCTTCGACGTCGGAATGGAAATGTCAGGCCACCCCTCCGCCCTGCCGGAGATGATCGACAACATGAACCACGGCGGCCGGATCGCCATGCTGGGGCTGCCCATCCAGGAGATCACCATCGATTGGGGCAAGGTGGTCACCCACATGCTCACGCTCAAGGGCATCTACGGCCGGGAAATGTACGAAACCTGGTACGCCATGAGCGCCATGCTGTCCTCCAACCCCGTCCTGCACGCGGGCATTTCCGCCGTGGTCACGGACACGCTTCCGGCCACCAACTGGGAGAAGGGCTTCGACATTGCCCGCAGCGGTGTGGGCGGCAAAGTTGTCCTCGACTGGACCCGACTGTAAGGAAACCCATGTACACCTCCATCAAGGGCCAGCTCCACGACGAGCTGGAAGACATCCGCACCGCCGGGCTCTACAAGACCGAACGCAGCATCAGCTCGCCGCAGTCCAGCCACATCACGGCCGGCCGGATTGGCGGCCCGGGCGCCGACGTGCTGAACTTCTGCGCCAACAACTACCTGGGCCTGGCAGACCACCCGGACATCATCAGTGCCGCCAAGGCTGCGATGGACGAGCGCGGCTTCGGCATGGCCAGCGTCCGTTTCATCTGCGGGACCCAGGACCTGCACCTGGAACTTGAGGCCAGGGTCTCCAAGTTCCTGGGCACCGAGGACACCATCCTGTTTTCCAGCTGCTTCGACGCCAATGGTGGAGTTTTCGAATCCCTTTTCGGCCCCGAGGACGCGGTCATTTCCGACGCCCTGAACCACGCCTCCATCATCGACGGCATCCGCCTGTGCAAGGCCCGCCGCTACCGCTATGCCAACCAGGACATGGCCGAGCTCGAGGCCCGGCTGCAGGAGGCCCAGGACGCCCGCCGGAAGATCATCGTCACTGACGGCGTGTTTTCGATGGACGGCTACCTGGCTCCGCTTGAAGCCATCTGCGACCTCGCCGAAAAATACGACGCCCTGGTGATGGTGGACGATTCGCACGCCGTGGGCTTCATGGGTGCCACGGGCGCAGGCACACCCGAACACGCTGGGGTGTCACACCGGGTGGATATCTACACCGGCACGTTCGGCAAGGCCCTGGGCGGGGCGTCCGGCGGCTATGTTTCGGGCCGCAGGGAGATCGTTGCCATGCTGCGGCAGAAGGCCAGGCCCTACCTGTTCTCCAACTCCCTGGCTCCCGCCATTGTGGCCGCCACCCTCAAGGCGCTGGACCTGGTGGAAAACTCGGCGGACCTGCGCCGCCGCCTGTTCGAGAACGCCGAACTCTTCCGCCGCCGCATGACCGAGGAGGGCTTCGACCTGCTTCCCGGGGAACACGCCATCGTGCCGGTGATGTTTGGTGACGCCGTGATGGCCGCCAAGGTGGCTGACCGCATGCTGCAGCACGGAGTCTTCGTCACCGCCTTCAGCTTCCCCGTGGTCCCGCGGGGTGCTGCGAGGATCCGGGTCCAGCTGTCGGCTGCACATTCAGCGGACGACGTCGAGGCGTGCGTGGGTGCCTTCGTCGCCAGCCGTGCCGAGGCAGCAGCCTGACGGGACTTCCACGGGACGCGAACTCTGCGAGGATGGACGGATGGCAGCACATTATGATGTCCTGATCGTGGGCGGCGGCATTGCCGGCCTGTCCCTGGCTTCCGAGCTGGCCGGCCGGTGCAGCGTGGCGCTGGTGGAGGCTGAGCAGGATCTGGCGTACCACACGTCCTCCCGCTCGGCCCGCCAGCTGATCCCCAGCTACGGCCCTCCCGTGGTGCAGGAGCTCACCGTCCGGACCCTTGAGCTGATTGCGGCCCGGGACGCCGAACTGCCGGAACCGGTCCTGACGCCACGCAGTTTCATGCTGATTGGCTCAGAGGCGGATGTTGCCGCGGAAGCCAGCGGGCACATGCAGGCCATTACCGTGGACCGGGCGCTGGAGCTCTGTCCGGCCCTCCTCCCGCAAACCTTTGCCGCCGCCGGTCTGGACACCGGATCCTATGGCTGCAATGCGCCCCTGCTGCTGGCCGATCACCGGCAACGCGCTGAAGCTGCCGGGGTGGACATCATCACCGGTGCCCGTGTGCATTCAGCACAACGGCTGGGTTCCGGATGGCAGGTAGGTGCCGGTGCCGAGGGTTTCGAGGCGGGTGTCCTGGTTAACGCGGCCGGTGCATGGGCTGATGAGCTCGCAGTGCTCAGCGGCGTGGAGAAGCTTGGCCTGCAGCCGTACCGGCGCACTGCGGCGATTGCCGCCGTCGAACGCCCCCTGTCCGCTGCCACCCCCATGGTGGCGGCAGCGGACAATACGTTCTACTTCCGCCCGGACGGTGACGACGTATTGATTTCACCGTCCGAAACCGTGCCCAGCGGGCCCGAGGACGCGCAGCCGCGGCCCGGCGACGTGGAACGCATCGTGGAGAGGCTGAACTCTGTCACCAGCCTGGGGATTACCGGAATCCGCCGGGCCTGGACCGGCCTGCGCACCGAAGCCGCCGACGGGGTTCCGGTGGCCGGGTTCGACGCCGAAGCTCCCGGGTTCTACTGGCTTGCCGGGCAGGGTGGCTACGGCTTCCAGACTTCTGCTGCCATGGCTGAGCTGGCGGCCAGCCAGATCCTTGCCGGCCAGGCATTCGGAAGTGCGGCGTTTGGAGATGTTGCCGCCGGAAATGCAGCCGGCGACGGTCCGGCATCCCGGACAGCGCAGGCGCTTGCTGCCACCCGCTGGTCCATCCGACGCTGAAGAATGGTCCCATGAGTACCCTGATCACCAATATTGCCGAGCTGATGACCCAGGACCTGGAACACCGGGTCCTGAAGGACGCGGCGGTAGTGGTCGAGGGGGAACGGATCTCGTGGATCGGCGCCGCAGCTGATGCCCCGGCGGCAGATAACGCCGTGGACGCTGGCGGCCGGGCCATGCTCCCGGGGTGGGTGGACTCCCACAGCCACCTGCTGTTCGCCGGGGACCGTACTGCAGAATTCGAAGCCCGTATGGCGGGGGAGGCGTATGCCGCCGGCGGCATCGCCGTCACGATGAATGCCACCCGCGCCACGTCGGATTTCGACCTCACCCGCCTGGCCATGGGCAGGGTTGCCGAGGCAGTTTCGCAGGGGACGACGTACCTGGAAACGAAGACCGGCTACGGCCTGGATATCGGGAACGAGGCCCGGAGCGCGCGCATCGCCGCCACCATAGCGGACCAGGTAACCTACCTTGGCGCCCATTTGGTTCCTGCCGGCCAGGACCCGGAGGAGTACACCGACCTGGTCTGCGGGCCGATGCTTGATGCCGTCCGCCCGTATGTCCAATGGGCCGACGTCTTTTGCGAGGAAGGTGCGTTCACCGCCGAACAATCCCGGCGCGTGCTGACCGCCTGCCGTGATGCCGGCCTGGGCCTGCGTGTGCATGGCAACCAACTGGGCGAGGGCCCTGGCGTGCAGCTTGCCGTAGAGCTGGGCGCAGCCAGCGTGGACCACGTCAACTACCTGGCCGGGCAGGACGTGAAGGCCCTTGCCGCTTCCTGGTCCGGGTGGGACGCCGCCGCGGGAACCGGTGGGCGGGGCACGGTGGCCACCTGCCTCCCCGCCTGCGATCTCTCAACCCGGCAACCGTTGGCCCCCGCCCGCGAGCTTCTCGACGCCGGCGTGCAGGTGGCGCTTGCCTCCAATTGCAATCCCGGAACGTCGTACACAAGTTCCATGGCGTTCTGCGTCACCACCGCTGTCCTCCAGATGCACCTGAGCGTGCACGAGGCCGTCCGGGCTGCCACCTATGGGGGTGCGCTGGCGTTGCACAGGGAAAGCGGCCGTGATGCCGACGGGGAACGCGCCGTGGGGTCCATCGCCGTCGGGCACCGGGCCGACCTGCACCTGCTGAATGCTCCTTCCGCGACGCATCTCGCTTACCGCCCGGGCATGCCGTTGACGTACGCTGTGTGGCGGGCAGGAGCCAGGGAGCGGTAGGCCCGGACAGAGCTTCTGATTGTTCCTGATTCTTTCTCTTGGTTTATAATCAGGAAACGTCATCGACAGCGGTGGCTGATGTATCGAAAGGCCCCGTTTGCATGACGCGCACTGACCGGTTGACGGCGATCCTTGACCTGCTGGCCAGGACCGGGCAAGTGGAGGTTGACGAGATTGTCAGCACCCTCAATGTCTCGCCGGCCACGGCGCGGCGTGACCTGGACAGCTTGGCCAAACGCCGGCTGCTGACGCGTACCCGGGGTGGCGCCACTACCGGCGCCCTGGCCTACGATCTTCCCGGCCGCTACAACCGCGACGACCACGCGGAGGCCAAGGAACAGATTGCCCAGTGCGCCTCGGCGTTGATCCGGCCCGGGGCGGTGATTGGCCTGTGCGGGGGGACCACCAGCACCGCGCTCGCGCAGATCCTCGCTACCCGTGAGGACCTGAACGCGCCGTCCAATCAGCCCACCCTTACTGTGGTCACCAATGCCATCAACATCGCCGGCCAATTGGCGGTGCGGCCCAACATCAAGGTGATGGTGACCGGGGGAATCCTCAACCCGCGGTCCTATGAGCTGGTGGGGCCCTATACGGACATCATCATGCAGAAGGTGGTGCTGGACATCGCGTTCATCGGTGTCAACGGCATTGATCCCGAAGTTGGCCCAACCAACACGGGGGAAGGGGAGGCATCAGTGAACGCCCTGCTCGCCAGCAGGGCCCGGGTGTCCTATGTCCTGGCCGATTCCTCCAAGGTGGGCGTGCGGGCCTTCGCCACCATGGACGGCTATGACTTCACCCGTCTGATTACCGATTCCGGGATCTCCCCACGGGACAAGGCTGCCTTTGAGGCCAACGGCACGGAAGTGATCGTCGCGCCGGCCTGATTTCCGGGGAGTCCAGTGGTTCGGCAGTTCCATCAGCCCGGATCCAGAAACTGAAGGCAAGATGGGAACATGCTGGTTCCCTCCCGCCGTCGCCTGCGGCTCGAAGTATGGATCGTCCTTGGCCTCTCCCTGGGCCAGTCGGCTGTCTACTCCGTGGTGCAGCTGCTGGACAAGATGACCCGCGCTCCGCTGGCGGAGGGCACGTCCACGCTGAACCGCTCCCAAAGCACCCGCGAGTACTTCGACCTCACCTACCAGCTGCTGGACATCATCTTTGCACTGGTGCCGGTGCTGCTGGTTCTCTACTTCCTTACGGACCAGCGCCAGGCAGGGCCGGGTGATGCCGGGAACTCCCGCTCCGCGTTCCAGAAGCTCGGGTTCAATTTCGTCCGGCCCGGCAAGGATCTGCTGCAGGGCCTCGGACTGGCCGCGCTGATCGGCATTCCCTCACTGGGGCTCTATGCGGCCGGCCGGGCACTGGGAATCACCACCGCCATTATCCCGAGCGCCCTGGATGCCTACTGGTGGACGGTTCCTGTGCTGATCCTGTCCGCCATCCGCCACGCAGTTCTCGAGGAAGTCATCGTGGTGGGCTACCTCCTGAACCGCTTTGGCAAGTTCGGGTGGAGCACGCCGCTGGCCATTGCAGTGAGTTCCCTGCTGCGCGGCAGCTACCACCTGTACCAAGGCTTCGGTCCGTTCTTTGGCAACGCCGTGATGGGCGTGGTCTTCGCCTGGCTGTACACCCGGACCCGGCGGGTCATGCCACTCGTCATCGCCCATGCCCTGCTGGACATCGTGGCCTTCGTGGGCTTCAGCCTGTTCGGCAAAGCCGTGGGGCTGGGCTAGGGCCCGAGGGCATCGGGGCTAAGCCTGGGATCGTACGGCTGATTTCGAAGAAACCTATTGGCGCTCACAACCTGTTGACCATCAACTGGCTTTCATGGATCGTGTGCACCATGAACCTGGGGGCGCGGTTGACAGCATGGTCGCTGGTGGCGGTCACAGTGCTGGCTGGACTTCTGGTTCTTGGGCAGTTGTGGAGCGTCCATCAGCAAACATCTGACTGGGCTCTCTGGCCAAAGGAAATTCCTTCACGAGTGCAGTTCGCCGGCCGCGACTATGACTGTGGCCCGACTCCAGCGGCTGCACATGACGACGTGAGCGGAATGACCAGGCAAGGCACGACAGCGGGTGGGGCCGAGATCCTCGCAGAACCTCCTTCGGTGGAAGCCAAGGTCTTCATCCTGGTGCGAACGGCTGAGGGGACGTTCGGCTGCGGCCTGCTTGGCGGTCCTTGATTTTTCAGGCACAGTCCTTGGCCAGGCCCCGCCGTTGCCGTTGCCGTTGCCACAGGACCTATCCCACGCAGGAGTATCAGCCAGCTTCGAATTCCAGCCCTCACATCAGCGACAGCACCAACTGCCAGTCCGCCTCCGGGTCGGGCGGCAACACAAAGGGCTTCGCATAAAAGTCGTCCCATAGCGGATCCGTCGGCGACAGTTCGTCCGGATCCAGCAGGTTGTCGCCGTCAGATTCCTCCACCTCGCACCCTGCCCACGCTGGCGCCGCTGGTGTACCCGTCGCCGGTGGTGCGGCGGGTGCAACCGTCGATTCATTCGGCGACAATATCCCTGGTGGCCAGTGGGGTGGTTCGGTGTCGTCGTGTTCAGGGTTGTAGTGGCGGCCGGTGGGTGAGGTCCAGCCCGGTGGCTCACGAGGGGTCGCCGCATCCGGTTTCCACTGGCTGTTGTGCTTGAGCCGGTGATGTTTTGGGCAGAGTTGTGCCAGGTTGCTGGTGCCGGTGGTGCCGCCGTGGTCCCAGGCGGTGAGGTGGTCGGTGTCGTTGTCCGGGGTGCGGTTGTTGCAGCCGGGGAAGGTGCATTTTCCGTCCCGCATCCGGATCCACTGTTTGACGGTTTCCGTGAGTCGGTAGCGGGTGCGGCCGATCTCCAAGGGGGCCCCGTCGCGAGGGTCGACCAGGACCCGGTAGAACGAGTCCGCCCCGTCCGCGACGAGCTTGCGTGCCAGGGAGGCCGGGATGGGGCCCAGGCCGTCCAGTTCTGCGGGTTCGTCGGTGCTGCCGAGGAGGGAGAACACCGGGACCATGACCAGGACGTCGGCCCGCGGAGTGGGGACCTGGGCTATCCCGGTGGTGCCTGCCGTGGGGGAACTGCTGTCTGTACCCGGCCCGCTTCCGGAGAAGGTGGCGGTGTCAGCGGTGGCGGTGTTTTCTGGACCGGGAAGCAGGCCTGTCCCGAGGAGCAGGGATGCTGCGATGTCGGGGCGGAGTTGGGTGAGGGTGCGGGGTTCGTTGGGGCCTTGGAGGCCGCGGGCGGTGGCGGTGGTGCGGTTCCAGATGGCGCAGGCGGTGTGCCCGGGGAGGCGGAGCGAGATCCAGGCCATGCCGTCGCGGTCCGGGCTGTATTCCATCCGCCGGTCCGCGACGCCCTTCGCGTGGCGCTTCTGCAGGCTTTCGGGGTGGTGGCGCTCCCGCCAGGCGCGGATCTTCGTCCGGAACCGGGACGGAACCAGCTTGCCGGGTGCGGCGCCGCGGGCCGGCTTGGGGGCAGCGGGGTCGAAGAAGTGGGCTACTAACGCGGCGGCGCCGTCCGGGGTGAGGCCTTCGGTTTCGTCGGCAACAATCCTGGCGTGCTGCCAGGACAGGGCCCCGGCGGCCAAAGCGTCCATCACCGGCGGCAGGGCACAGACACGGCGGGACTGCTCCACGAATGCCCCGGCAGCGCCGGAGCTGATGGTCAGGACACCCGCGATCTCCTCCACCGCTGACATCTCCGCGTAGGTGCGTTCACGCACGGGCGCGTCGGGGGCAAGCATTGCGTGCTGGATCTCAACGGCCTCGGCAACATCAACGGCCTTGACCGCGGCGAGCTGCGCCTCCAGCCGCTTCACCACCTCCAGCCGGGTCAGCCGGAGCTCATACCGCCGCTGCAAGACATCAACATCAGCCCCAACACCAACACCGGCAGCCAGGAACGTATCCTCAGCAGCCAGCGCATCCAGGGCGGCCACAGAGGCATGAACCCCCTCCAAGACCACCCCGCCACCGCTGCTGATTTCCATACGAACATCATCCATCGAGGCACTGACAATCAAAGGTCCGCAGGAATCCCGTTCGCGCCTGGCAGCCACGTTAAATGAATTCGGCCGCCATCGGGTAGTGACGCCGTTGTCACCACCTGATGGCGGCCGAAGCAGGTCCGGACAGTGGCCCGGAAAACCCAAATCCCGCGAGTGCCGGGAAAGAGGGATGAAGCGTTTAGATGGTGACTGCTCCGTTGGCGGTTTCGAACGTGACCGACAGGATTCCCGGCGTTCCGTGCGGGGCCACCCACTCAACCGCAACGTCCTCAAGCGGCTTCTCCACCGGCTCACCCAGCCACTCGGTCACGCGGGAGGCGGAACCGGCGATGGTCAGGCAGCTCATCTTGATGTTGCTGGCGTAGGCGTTGGACGGGTGCAGTGACGGGTCACCTTCCCACTTGAGCATGTACGGAACCTGGGGGTCGGCGATAAGGCCAAGGATGCCAATCTGCTTCCAGACCAGCTCCCGGCCGTCCGGGAACTTGCGGTTGCCGTTCACGGCAGCACGGCCAAGGCGTTCCTCAAAGGGGGCGAGGTCGTCCACTTCGACGCACCAGCCCATCCAGCCGCCGCCGGCTGCGGAACGGGCACGGACTGCCTGACCGAACGGTGCCTTGTCCGATGCCGGGTGGTCCAGGACCTCCACGACTTCCAGGTACTTGTGCCCGGCGAGCGGGATGATCATATTCCGGGTTCCGAACCGGGGGTGGACCCCGCCCTTCACTGCCTCAACGCCGAGGGCAGATGAAATACGTTCGGTAGTGGCCGCGAGGCCATCGGTTTCACAGGCGTAAGAGACGTGATCCATGCGCATGGCAACATCTTGGCACTTTGTGATCGGGCTCTCAGCTAAGGGTACCCTTACTGGAAACGCGGGCCGTGGAAAGTGCCGGGAATGGGGGGCAATCCGGACGACGGCGGCGTCCCCGGGCTGGGTGCCGCGCGCCAATCCGCCGTCAGTACGGGGGCATACCGGATGACCTTGTTCGTCACAATGCTGTCCACGGTGGCCGCCCGGTTCCTAGACTGGGCGCAGGTCATGAGCGCCAGCGCCAAGCCCCGGTTCGCTGGCCGGCAACCCTCCATCCGCGGTGGGGTGCCCCGGGTGAGGACCTGGCTGTCCGGCACCAGCCGGAAGCAAGCGCGGCCCGTACTGCTCCACGCATGCCGGGCCCATGTCAAAGGAGATTTGGATGTCCAACGGATGGTCCTTCGAAACCCGCCAGATCCATGCAGGCCAGGAAGTGGACAGTGCCACGGGAGCCCGTGCGCTGCCGATTTACCAGACCACGTCCTTCGTGTTCCCCAGTGCCGAAAGCGCAGCCAACCGCTTTGCCCTGGCTGAACTTGCACCCATCTACACCCGGATCGGCAACCCCACCCAGGACGCCGTCGAACAGCGGATCGCCAGCCTTGAGGGAGGCCTGGCCGCTTTGCTGCTGAGTTCCGGGCAGGCAGCGGAAACCTTCGCGGTCCTGAACATCGCGGAGGCCGGGGACCACATTGTGGCCAGCCCCAGCCTTTACGGCGGGACGTACAACCTGTTCGCCCACACCCTGAAGAAGTTCGGCATCTCGGTCACGTTCGTGGACGATCCCGACAACCTGGACCAGTGGCGCGCCGCCGTCCAGCCCAACACCAAGCTCTTCTTTGGCGAAGTGGTGTCCAATCCCCGCCAGGACGTCCTGGATATCGAAGGCATCTCCGGGGTGGCCCACCAGGCAGGCGTGCCGCTGATCGTGGACAACACCCTGTCCACCCCGTACCTGATCCGTCCGCTCGAGTGGGGCGCCGACATCGTGATCCATTCCGCCACTAAATACCTTGGCGGCCACGGCACGGCGATTGCCGGCGTCATTGTCGATTCCGGAAAATTCGACTTCAGCAAGGATCCTGAACGGTTCCCAGGCTTCAACACCCCTGACCCCACCTACAACGGCCTGGTCTACGCACGCGACCTCGGCGCCGATGGTGCGCTGGGAGCCAACCTGTCCTACATCCTCAAGGCCCGCGTCCAGCTGCTGCGCGATCTGGGCTCGGCCGTGTCCCCGTTCAACGCCTTCCTGATCTCCCAGGGCCTGGAGACGCTGAGCCTGCGGGTGGAGCGCCATGTCGCCAACGCCACGGAAGTGGCGCGCTGGCTGGAAGGAAGGGACGACGTCGAATCCGTCGCCTACGCGGGGCTGCCCTCCAGCCCCTGGTACGAACGTGGCCGCAAGTACGGGCCCAAGGGGACGGGCGCCGTCGTGGCTTTCAACCTGGCCGGCGGGGCGGAGGCGGGCAAGCGCTTCGTCGACGCCCTTGAACTGCACTCCCACGTTGCGAACATCGGCGACGTCCGCTCCCTGGTCATCCACCCGGCGTCGACCACCCACAGCCAGCTCTCGCCGGAGCAGCAGGCAGTGGCAGGGGTGACCCCGGGACTGGTCCGGCTGTCCGTAGGCCTGGAACACATCGATGACATCCTGGCCGACCTGGAAGCGGGCTTCCGCGCAGCCAAGGGCGCCCCGGCCTAAGACAACAGCCGGGGCTGCAGTGAGTGCCGCCGGCAAGCCGGGAAAGTCACAACCAGTCACACTCTTGGCTTGGAACGGGGGGTGTTTCGTACACTCGAACCAGGTCATGAGTGCCAGTGACAGCCCCGGCTTGCTGGCCGGCAACCCTCCATCCGCGGTGGGGTGCCCCGGGTGAGGACCTGGCCTGCCGGTCAAATGACGGCGGGCAAGCGCGTAGAAGAGGTCTTGCCATGACGGTTACCGTCGCCCGAACCACCATTCCCGAACACGGAATCGTCCGCTACGCCTCCATCGGGGGACTGGAACTTGAAGCCGGCGGCTACCTCCCGGACGTCACGCTGGCCTACGAAACCTGGGGCACGCTTAACGCGGACGGCAGCAATGCCGTCCTGATCGAGCATGCCCTGACCGGAAGCACCCACGTGACCCGTGGCGACACGGACGAAGAAGGCTGGTGGGAACAGCTGGCCGGTCCCGGCGCGCCCGTGGACACGGACAGGTTCTTCGTGGTGTCCATCAACATCGTGGGCGGCTGCTACGGGTCCACCGGTCCGTCGTCGCCCGCCCCGGACGGATCCCCCTGGGGCTCCCGTTTCCCGCTCGTCACCCTGCGGGACAGCACGGTGGCGGAGGCCCGGCTGGCAGACCAGTTGGGCATCAAGAGCTGGTTTGCCGTCCTGGGCGGCTCCATGGGCGGCGCCCGTTCCCTGGAATGGGCCGTGACCTACCCGGAGAGGGTGCAGCGCTGTGCCGTCATCGCCGTGGGGGCCGCAAGCACAGCCGAGCAGATCGCCTTCGCGCAGGCCCAGACGCTGGCCATCCGGCAGGATCCGAATTTCAACGGCGGCGACTACTACGGCGGTCCCAGCCCGGAAGACGGCCTGGCCCTTGCCCGGCGCATCGCCCACATCACGTACCGCTCCGCAGCCGAGCTGGAAGGCCGGTTCGGCCGGTCACCGCAGGCGACCGAGTCGCCCCTGAAGGGCGAGATCCTGGCCGCCCGGGGCCGCTACCAGGTGGAAAGCTACCTGGACCACCAGGGCAACAAGCTCGTGAAGCGCTTCGACGCGAACAGCTACATTGCCCTGACCGAAGCGTTGATGAGCCACGACATCTGCCGGGGCCGGGGGAGCCTCGCAGAGACGTTGGCCAGGTCAACTGCACGCTTCCTCGTAGCCGCCGTCGACTCCGACCGGCTCTATTTTCCGTCCCAATCCCATGAACTGGCCCAGGCCCTGCCCGGGGACGTGGACGTCCACGTCATCCAGGCCCCGATCGGGCACGACGGGTTCCTGACCGAAATCGGCCAGCTGGGCAGCCAGCTGAGGGGCACCTTCCTGGCCTGAGGCCCCGCATGTGCATTCCTGCAGATGCCTTCTGCACTAATCGGCGTTGAGGTTGCACCGCAGGCAGACCATACTCAATCAAATCCGGCGTTCGTGGTGTGCATCACATCCGGCCGCCATTGACTGGTCCCCGTGGTGTCGACGACGACGCCGAAGGAGTTCACATGAGTACGGAAAGCTCCGCCGCAAGGCGTACAGAGGAAACCGACGTCAAGGCCTCAGGCCTCAAGAAGGTAGTGACGGCCTCCATGGCCGGAACCGTGGTGGAGTGGTACGAGTTCTTCCTCTACGCATCCGCCGCCACGCTGGTGTTCGGAAAGGCCTTCTTCCCCAACGCCGGCACCGAACTGGACGGCATCATCGCAGCCTTCCTCACCTACGCAGTCGGCTTCGTGGCCCGCCCCATCGGCGGGATCGTCTTTGGCCACTTCGGCGACAAGTTCGGCCGGAAGCAGCTGCTGCAGCTGAGCATCATCCTGGTGGGCGTCTCCACCTTCCTCATGGGCTGCCTGCCCACCTTCCAGCAGATCGGCTACTGGGCCCCCACCCTGCTGGTGGTGCTCCGGTTTGCCCAGGGCTTTGCCGTTGGCGGGGAGTGGGGCGGTGCCGTCCTCCTCGTGGCAGAGCACAGCCCCAGCAAGTCCCGCGGATTCTGGGCCAGCTGGCCGCAATCTGCAGTGCCGCTGGGAAACCTGCTGGCCACGGCCGTGCTGTTCATCCTGTCCTCCACGCTGACCCAGGACGCCTTCCTGGGATGGGGCTGGCGCGTGGCGTTCTGGCTGTCCGCGGTGATCGTCCTGATCGGCTACTACATCCGGACCAAAGTCAACGACGCACCCATCTTCCTGGAGGCCCGCAAAGAGGTCGAGGCCGGCCACAAGGGCTACGGTGTCGCCGAAGTTTTCCGGCGCTACCCCCGCGGCGTGTTCACCGCCATGGGCCTGCGCTTCGCGGAAAACATCCTGTACTACCTGGTGGTCACCTTCTCCATCACCTACCTGAAGACCGTGGTGCAGGCCGACACCACCCGCATCCTGCTCCTGCTGCTCCTGGCCCACGCCGTGCACTTCGCGGTGGTGCCCATGGTCGGCAAGCTGTCGGACCGCTTTGGCCGTAAGCCCGTCTACATGGCCGGTGCCATCATGGGTGCCACCTGGGGCTTCTTCGCCTTCCCCATGATGGATACCAAGAACGATGCCATCATCCTTGCCGCCATCATGATCGGGCTGGTGTTCCACGCCTTCATGTACGCAGGTCAGCCTGCCATCATGGCGGAAATGTTCCCCACGCGGATGCGGTACTCCGGGGTGTCCCTGGGCTACCAGGTGACCTCGATCGTGGCCGGTTCGCTGGCTCCGATCATCGCCGCCTCGCTCCTGGGCACCTACAAGTCCTCCGTCCCCGTGGCCGTCTACCTGCTGATCGCCTGCGCCATTACCGCCGTCGCGGTCTTCTTCCTGAAGGAAACCCGCGGCATCTCGCTGCACGACGTGGACGCCGCCGACGCCCAAGGCACCGCCGACCTCCTTGCCGCCAACAAGAAGTAGCAGGTTCCCATGAAAGCCGCCGTCCTGTACTCCACCGTTCCGGCCCCCACCCCGGGGGCCGGACCCGGGAAACGGACCTACTCCGATGCCGGCCCGCTGCTGGTGCAGGAACTGGAGCAGCCGGAGCCGCGGGCCGGTGAGCTGGGTGTTGCCATCACCTACTCCAGCCTGTGCCATTCAGATCTCTCGGTGGTGGACGGTTCCCGCGTCCGGCCGCTTCCCATGGCCCTGGGCCACGAGGCCGTGGGACGGGTGGTGTCCGTCGGCGAAGGTGTGGCCGACGTGTCGGTGGGTGACCACGTGGTGCTGGTCTTCGTGCCGAGCTGCGGGAAGTGCCGGGCCTGCCTGTCCGGCCGGCCGGCCCTGTGCCACCGCGCAGCGGAGGTCAACGGCTCCGGGGACCTGCTGCACGGTCCGGCGCTGCTGCGGACTCCGGCGGGGGAGCGCATCAACCACCACCTGGGCGTCTCGGCCTTTGCCGACTACGCGGTAGTCGCGCGGGAATCGGTGGTGGTGATTGACGACGACGTCCCGGACACGGTTGCCGCGATGTTTGGTTGCGCCGTGCTCACCGGAATGGGCGCCGTCCTGAACACCGCCGGCGTCAGTGCGGGCCAGTCGGTGGCGGTGTTCGGACTTGGCGCGGTGGGCCTGTCCGCCGTCATGGCAGCGCGCCTTGCGGGGGCCGCCAGCGTGATTGCCATTGATCCGAACCAGGGCAAGCACCAGCTGGCCCGCGACGCCGGGGCCACGTCGGTGGGGACTCCGGAGGACGCGGCACGGTTGGTTGCGGAAGCCTCCGGAGACGGGGTGGACGTCGCCATCGAGGCGGTGGGCTCGGCGGGCGTCATTGCCTCCTGCCTGGACCTGGTTACCCGGGGAGGCGCCGTGGTCTCGGTGGGCCTTCCCCATCCGTCCGCCCAGTTGACGGTACCCGCCCTGCAGTTTGCCGGAGCGGGAAAACGGCTGCTGGGCTCCTACATGGGGGATGCCGTGCCCTCCCGCGACATCCCGAAATACCTCGGATTCTGGCGGGAGGGCAGGCTCCCCGTTGAGTTGCTGCACACGGACACGAGGCCACTGAGTGAGATCAACGAGGGCCTTGATGCGCTGGTATCCGGGCAGGTGGTGAGGCGGCTCTTCCAGGCCTGAGCCCTTCCGGGCCGGCCTAGCCAGCCAACAGCCCGGCGCGCTCCTTCATCTCCTCTTTGAGTGCCCCAATCACGGCCTGCACCGGGGCCGAGCGGAGCGACTCCGGACGGGCAACGGCCCAGATGGGGAGCTGCCGCTCGAAGTCGGCGGCCAGGACGGGAACGAAATTGTCGGATTCCGCCACCATGAAGTTGGGCAGCAGCCCAATGCCCGCGCCCCGCCGTACCGCCTCCACCTGGGCGAACACGCTCGTGGCCTGGAAACTTGTCCTGGGGACGGGAAGCTCCGATGACCAGCGCGGCCCAAGCTCCGCTACCTGGAGTGCGGACTCCACGTAAGAGACAAACCCGTGCTGCCCCACGTCGTCGAGCCTTTCCGGCAGGCCATGCCGGGCGGCATAGGCGGAACTGGCGTAAAGGCGCAGGTAGTAGTTGCTCAGGAAGATGGTCTGCGCGCTGGTAACCTCGGCCCTGCCCACCACAATTTCCAGGTCCACCCCCGACCGGTTCTGGCTGACTTTCCGAGTGGCACTGAGCATTTCAACGTTCAGCTGCGGGTTCTGCTGCTGGAGCCGCACCAGCGACGGGGCCACGAAGACGGCACCCACGCCGTCCGTCGTAGCGACGCGGACCAGGCCGGTCAGGGCACTCTGGTCCTGGCTGATCAGGCCGGACAGCGAGCCCAGCGTGGCCTCGATTGTCTCTGCCGCTTCCACCGCGGCGGTGCCGAGCTGCGTCAGTTCCCAGCCGTGCGGGCTGCGTTCCAGGGTGCGGCCGCCCAGCTGCTTGTCCAGGGCGAGGATGCGCCGGGAAATGGTGGTGTGGGTTGTCCCCAGTGTTTCCGCCACGGCGTTGAAGCGGCCCAGGCGTGCAACCGTCAGCAGGATGAGCAGGTCGTCGGGGCTGGGCAACCGTCTGGGGTCCACACCGGTCCTTCCCTTGATGTGCAGCAATGCACATGGTCTCTGTGATTTTTCCCCTTGATTGCACTCTAACAGGGTGTGATCGTTGACACAGACATGCCGGCAGCAAGGCTGGAATGGAAGCAAAGGAGCTTACGCATGGCAGTTATCGGTTGGATCGGCCTGGGCAACATGGGCGGCCACATGTCCGTGAACCTGGTGAAGGCCGGGCACGATGTCCGCGGTTTCGACCTCAATCCCACGGCCCTGGCAGCGGCTGAGGCAGGCGGCGTCAAACGGACCGCCAGTATCGCAGAAGCGGTGGACGGTGCAGACGCCGTGTTCACCATGCTGCCAAAGGGTGAACATGCCCGCGCGGTGTACCTTGGGGCGGACGGCGTGCTGGCGCACGCGGATACCCGCACGCTGCTGATTGACTCCTCCACCATCGACGTCGCCTCCGCGCAGGAACTGCACGACGCCGCTGCTGCCGCCGGCTTCCGCTTCGTGGACGCCCCGGTGTCGGGCGGAATGAGTGGGGCCGAGGCAGGAACCCTGACCTTCATGGTGGGCGGCGAAGAGGGCGCCGTGGCGGACGCCACGGGCTACATCGGCCCCATGGCCGCCAACATCATCCCCACGGGTGGGGCCACCACAGGGCAGGCCGCAAAGATCTGCAACAACCTGATGCTCTTCATCAACCTCGCCTCCACCGCCGAAGGCGCAGTGCTCGCCGACCGGCTGGGCCTGGACAAACAGGTCTTTTGGAACATTGCCTCGGTCTCCTCGGGTGACTCATGGGCGCTGCGGACCTGGTACCCGGTGCCCGGAGTGGTTCCCACCGCCGCCTCCAACAACGACTTCGCACCCACCTTCACCACCGAACTGGCGAACAAGGACATTGGGCTGGCCATCAGCGCGGCCGAGGACACCGGCACACCCCTGGAGATCGGCAGGCACGTCCAGCAACTGTTCCAGCGCCTCATTGACGAAGGTGATGCCGGCAAGGACTGCTCCATGATTATCAAGCTCGTGGACGGCTCACTCGAAACCGCCCAGCCGGCACCGTCCGCCAACTAGCCCCGCCGCAAGCAACGCAGGAAAAGAGACTCCCCTTGGAAACCATTCCGCATTACATCAACGGCACCCGTGTCAGCGACGCAGACCGCTTCGGTCCGGTGTTCAATCCCGCCACCGGAGAACAGGACAAGCAGGTGGCGCTCGCCTCCGCGGCCCGCACGGAGGAAGCCATTGCGGCTGCCCGTGCTGCGCTCCCTGCCTGGCGCGCCACCAGCCTGGCCAGGCGCACCACCATCTTCTTCAAAGTCCGCGAGATCCTGAACCAGCGGAAGTCCGAACTTGCCGCCATCCTCACCAGCGAGCACGGCAAGGTCCTCTCAGATGCAGAGGGCGAGATCGCGCGCGGCCTGGAGAACATCGATTTCGCCACCGGCCTGTCCCACATGCTCAAGGGCGAGCGGTCCGAGCAAGTCTCCACCGGAGTGGACGTGCACTCCGTCCGCCAGCCCGTGGGCGTGGTTGCCTGCATTACGCCGTTCAACTTCCCGGCCATGGTGCCGCTGTGGATGATCGGCAGCGCCCTGGCCTGTGGCAACACCGTGCTGCTGAAGCCCAGCGAGAAGGACCCATCCGCCGCCGTCTTCATCGCCGAGGCCTTCGCCGAAGCGGGCCTGCCGGCGGGCGTGCTGAACGTGGTCCAGGGGGACAAGGAAGCCGTCGACGTCCTGCTGGAACACCCCGACGTCAAGGCAGTCAGCTTTGTCGGGTCCACGCCCATCGCCCAATCGATCTACAAGCGGGCGGCAGAACACGGCAAGCGGGTGCAGGCCCTGGGCGGCGCAAAGAACCACATGGTGGTCCTTCCCGACGCCGACCTGGACATGGCTGCCGACGCTGCGGTTTCCGCCGCCTACGGTTCAGCCGGCGAACGGTGCATGGCTGTCAGTGTCCTGGTGGCCGTAGGCAACATCGCGGACGATCTGGTGAAGGCCATCTCCACCCGCATGGCCGGCCTCAAAATCGGCCCGGGAACGGACCCCGCCTCCCAGATGGGTCCCCTGATCACCGCTGAGCACCGGGAACGGGTGGCCTCCTATGTTTCGGGAGCAGAGAACGAAGGCGCAACCGTGGTGGTGGACGGGCGCTCGCAGCAGTTCGATTCAAACGGGTTCTTCATCGGCGTCAGCCTGGTGGACCACGTCAAGCCGGGCATGAAGGTGTACGACGACGAGATCTTCGGCCCGGTCCTGTCCGTGGTCCGCGTCGACACTTACGCCGACGCCGTCAAGCTGGTCAACGACAACGAGTTCGGCAACGGCACCGCCATCTTCACCCGCGACGGCGGGGCGGCGCGGCAGTTCGAGTTCGACGCCGAAGCAGGCATGGTGGGCGTCAACGTGCCCATACCGGTCCCGGTGGGCACCTTCTCGTTCGGCGGCTGGAAGAACTCGCTGTTCGGTGACACCCACATGTATGGCCCCGACAGTATCCGGTTCTACACGCGGGGCAAGGTGGTGACCACGCGCTGGCCGGATCCCGCCACCTCGGTGATTGACCTGGGCTTCCCGCAGGTGGATTAAGTACAGGTGCGTTAAGCACAGCAGGCCGGGGGCCGGCAACCGGTCCCCGGCCTGGCTGTTGACAAGGCAGCTAGCCGTTCATGATGTCGCTGCGCCGCTTCATGTACTCCTCCATGGACAGCTCACCGTTGCTGTACTGCTGGTCCAGCTCCGCGAGCTTGCGGGCACGGAACCCTTGCGGGGCGGCCGGCGGCGGGGGAGTGGCAGGCGCCGAAGGCTGGCCCGGCCCCTGCCGGACGGGTCCCTGCTGTACGGGCGGCTCCTGGTACGGCTGCTGCTGGAACGGCGGTTCCTGCGGGGCACCGTAGCCGGGCCCCGGTACGGGCGGCTGGCCGTACTGGTAGGGCAGCGGCTGGGGATCGCCCGTGGGCTGCGGCCGCTCGATACTGCGGAAGCCGCCGGAGAAGTAGTCCTGCTGGGTGTAGCCGTCGCGGGGCTGGTTGCTCTGCGGCCCGGCCGGGCCCGGGTACTGGCCCGGGAACCCGCCTTGTCCGTACTGTCCGGGGTGCTGCCCCGGGAACTGCTCGGGGAAGCGCCCAGGCAAGCCTTGGTCCCGGTCCCGCCGCGCCATGGAGCGCCGGTACATCCGCACGGCCATGGGAATGACGAAGGACAGGATGATGATCCAGAAAAACAGGCTGCTCACTGTGCCGCACCTCTCAAGTGTTGTCCTTCCAGCCTAACCCCGGGCGGCCCTACCGGCGGCTGGGCTCCGCCGTTCCCAGCGGACCCTCGCCGGATCCCAAGGGAACGCCCGGACCAAAGACGGGACCCGGCGTCGGCCGCTTCGCCGTGATGCCGTCACCGGAGGACTGGTGGCGCAGCCGCCGCAGCACCCACGGCACAAAGTATTCGCGCGCCCACACGAAGTCTCCGCTCCTGGCCTCGCGCCAGGTCCGCGGCGGCAGCGGCTTGGGCTGCAGCGGTTCCAGGGAATGCTCCACGTTCAGCGCGTCCAGCACCATGGCCGCGATGGTGTGGTGGCCCAGCGGGGAGAAATGCAGCCGGTCCTGGTCCCACATCTGCGGGTCGCTCAACTGCCGCAGCGACCACATGTCGGCGATGATGGCGTCGTGCCGCGCCGCGACTGTCCGCAGGTTCTCGTTGTAGATCGCCACCTTGCTGCGGATCCTGCCCAGCACCGACGAACCCGTGTCAGGTCCGTTGAACAGGACCACGGTGGCGCCGCCCATGGACAGGATCTGCACCACGGAATCGAGCTTCTCGGCCAGTGTGTCCGGGTCCCCGCCGGGGCGGATCAGGTCGTTGCCGCCGGCGGACAGGGTGACCAGGTCCGGCTTCAGTTCCAGGGCAGGGGCAAGCTGCTGGTCCACGATCTGCTGCAGCAGGCGGCCGCGGACGGCAAGGTTGGCGTAGGCGAAGTCAGGTTGGGTCCGGCCCAGCTCCTCGGCCACCCTGTCGGCCCAGCCGCGGTGGCCGCCGGGAATCGAGGGTTCGGGGTCGCCAATGCCCTCGGTGAAGGAATCGCCCATCGCCACGTAGCGGGTCCACGGGTGGGATCCGCGGTGCGCGGGCAGGGCCTGGATGTCACTTGTGTCAGTCACGGTCCTATCCTGCCTTCCGCCTTGCTGCCTACGCGAACGTAGGTTGTTACCTCTGGGTAACTGATATGAATGGAAACCATGACTGACGCCGAAGTATTTCCTGCCCCCGTTGTCCTGTGGTCCCATCCCGAGGACCAGCGCACCGGCAAGCCGCTGCTGGTACTCCTCCACGGCTACGGCGCCAATGAGCAGGACCTGCTCAGCCTGGCCGACCTGCTGCCGGGGGACTTCGCCGTCGCTTCCGTGCGGGCACCCATCGCCATGGGCCCCGGCTTCACCTGGTTCCCGCTCACGGCCTCCATCGACTATTCCCTGGACCGGGTCAAGAAGGCCTCGGCGTACGTGCTCGACTGGATCGACGAAATCCGGGTGGGGCACCCATCGGTGACCCTGCTCGGTTTTTCCATGGGCATGGCCATGGCCACCACGCTCCTGCGGCAGCGGCCCACGGACTTCGCTGCCGTCGTCGGACTCTCCGGCTTCGTGGTGGACGCCGCCGGTGACCCGTCCTTCAAGGACGGCGAGCTGGACGGCACCGTGCCCCTGTTCTGGGGCCGGGACCAGCAGGATCCGGTGATCACCCAGGACAAAATCGAGTACACCATGGGCTGGGTCCGCAAGCACGTCAAGCTCACCAAGGTGCTCTACACGGGCATGTGGCACGGCATCAACCAGCAGGAGATCGGGCACGTAGGGGAGTTCCTCACCCATGAGGTGCTGAACAAATAGGCGTACGACGGCGGCACGGCGGCCTAGGAGGCCTGCCCGCCGCCGTTGGATCGGAGGTCAGCCCTCCGGCACCTGCCAGGTCAGCCCTCCGGTGCCACAACCTTCACCGAGTGGCCGTTGACGGTGACGATGTCACCGTTGTGCAGCTGGCGGCCGCGGCGGTCGTCGATTTCGCCGTTGACCTTGACCAGCCCGTTCTTGATGAGGTCCGCCGCCTCCACCCCGTCCTCCACGAGGTTGGCGAGCTTCAGCAGCTGGCCCAGCCGGATCATGCTGTCGCGGATGGGGACGTCGTCAATGGGGTTGCTCATACAGCAATAATGCCTGAACTAAGGTGGATGCAATGACCTCCCCTCCCCGCCTGCCGGTGCTCGCAGGCCTGCCGCTGGCCGTGGGTTCCGGCCTTGCCATCCCAGTCCAAGGGCGCATCAACGGGGCCCTGGGTGCCCGGCTCAATGACGGAATCGCCGCCGCGGCCGTGAGCTTCAGCACAGGGCTGCTGGTCATGATTGTCATTTCGCTGGTCCTGCCGCGCGGCCGGGCCGGGCTGGCAAGCATCCTCCCGGCGCTCCGCAACCGCGCTTTTCCCCGCATCTACGTGGTGGCCGGCGGTATCGGTGCATTGTTCGTCTTTGCCCAGTCCTTCACGGTGGGCATCCTGGGCGTGGCACTCTTCACGGTGGCCACCGTGACCGGGCAGACCGTGAGCGGCCTGCTGGTGGACCGCCTGGGAATCGGGCCGGCCGGGAAGAAATCCGTCACCGGCATCCGGATCATCGGCTGTGTCCTCACCATCGCCGCGGTGGCATGGGCGGTGTCACCCCGGTTCAGCGGCACAGGGGCGGGCGGACCCGACGGCGGTCCCGCTTCCCTGCTGCTTCCCATCCTGCTGCCCGTAGCCGCGGGCTTCCTCATGAGCTTCCAGCAGGCCATGAACGGCACCGCCACCGTCCACTACGGCACACCGATCGCGGCAACGCTGGTCAACTTCGTGGCCGGCTGCACCGTGCTTTGGGCCGCGCTGGCGGTGAAGCTGGCGGTGGCCGGTCCCGCCAACCCGCTGCCGTCCGAATGGTGGTACTACCTGGGTGGTCCCATGGGGTGTGTCTTTATCGGCCTCGGCGCCCTCCTGGTGCGCAGCCTGGGCGTGCTGGTCACCGGGCTGGGCATGATTGCCGGGCAGTTGCTGGGCTCGCTGGCCCTGGACCTTGCGCTGCCCACGCCGGGTACCGTCGTGGCTCCGGCCACCGTCCTCGGGACCCTGCTGACCCTCGCCGCCATTATCCTGGCAACCCTACCCTGGCCGCGGGGCGCGCTCCGGAGGCAGCGGCCGGTACGCTAGGACACGAGCTTTCCACCATCTTCCTTCATTCGCCCCGGCGGGCAGCCCACTGTGCCTCCAGGCATACGGCGGCCGGGGCCCGGCAAACCCGCGGACCGCACCCAGCGGCCCTGTAGAAATTGGAGTTACCCCATGGCAGCAAAATCCGTCCTCGACCAGGTCATTTCCCTCTCCAAGCGGAGGGGCTTCGTGTTCCAGGCCGGTGAGATCTACGGAGGTTCGCGCTCTGCCTGGGACTACGGCCCCCTGGGCGCGGAACTGAAGGAAAACATCAAGCGCCAGTGGTGGCAGTCCATGGTCCGCGGCCGCGAGGACGTGGTGGGCCTGGACTCCTCCGTGATCCTGCCCCGCCAGGTCTGGGAAGCCTCCGGCCACGTCGAGGTCTTCTCCGACCCCCTGGTGGAATGCCTCTCCTGCCACAAGCGCTACCGCGCCGACCACCTCGAGGAAGAGTACGAGGAAAAGAAGGGCCGTCCCGCCGAGAACGGCCTGAAGGACATTGCCTGCGCCAACTGCGGCACACGCGGACAGTGGACCGAGCCGCAGGAGTTCTCCGGCCTGCTCAAGACCTACCTGGGCCCGGTGGCCAATGAGGAAGGCCTGCACTACCTGCGCCCCGAAACCGCCCAGGGCATCTTCGTGAACTTCAACAACGTCCTCACCACCTCCCGCAAGAAGCCGCCGTTCGGCATCGGCCAGATCGGCAAGTCCTTCCGCAACGAGATCACGCCCGGAAACTTCATCTTCCGCACCCGCGAGTTCGAGCAGATGGAAATGGAGTTCTTCGTGGAGCCCGGCACCGACGAGGAATGGCACCAGTACTGGATGAAGGAGCGCATGGCCTGGTACACCGGCCTGGGCATCCGGGAGGAGAACCTGCGCTTCTTCGAGCACCCCAAGGAGAAGCTCAGCCACTACTCCAAGGGCACCACGGACATCGAGTACCGCTTTGGTTTCCAGGGCTCGGAGTGGGGCGAGCTGGAAGGCATCGCCAACCGCACCGACTTCGACCTCTCCACCCACGCCAAGGCCTCCGGCACGGACCTGAGCTACTTCAACCAGGCCACCAACGAGCGCTACACCCCGTACGTGATCGAGCCCGCGGCGGGCCTGACCCGGTCCTTCATGGCGTTCCTGGTGGACGCCTACACCGAGGATGAGGCTCCCAACGCCAAGGGCGGTGTGGACGTGCGCACCGTTTTGAAGCTGGACCCGCGCCTGGCCCCCGTCAAGGCCGCCGTGCTGCCGCTGAGCCGCAACGAGGACCTGTCCCCGAAGGCCAAGGACCTCGGCGCGCAGCTGCGGAAGAACTGGAACATCGACTTCGACGACGCCGGGGCCATCGGCCGCCGCTACCGCCGCCAGGACGAGATCGGCACCCCGTTCTGCATCACCGTGGACTTCGACACCCTTGAAGACCAGGCAGTCACCATCCGCGAGCGGGACACCATGAGCCAGGAGCGGGTCTCCCTGGACAAGGTGGAGGGCTACCTGGCGGCACGGCTGATCGGGGCCTGAGCATGGCCATCGAATACCGCGAATGGCGGGACGGCGACGACCTGGCGCTCCTGGAAATCTGGGGCGACCCGGACACCGCGCAGGCCCGGCAGTTCCGCGGCGCCCTCGCCGTGTCCTCCAACGGGAGGGACGGTTCCCCATGGCGCCGCTGCATCGTGGCCGAGGACGTCATTGACGGCGTGGGTATTCCGGTGGCCGCCGGCGTCGTCTATGAAGCGTCCCTGCACCCGGAACGCCTCTGGTGCTACATCGAGGTGGCCCGCGACCAGCGCCGTGCGGGCATCGGTGCAAGCCTCCTGGCCATGCTGCGGCGCGAAGCCGAACACGCGCCGTCGGGCGTCACCAAGCTGCGCGCCAAGGTGGAGCCAGGCACCGCGGGTGCCGCCTTCGCCGAAACGCTCGGCCTGGCGCCCATCCAGCGTTCCCGCCTTGTGGTGGTGGAGCCCGGCGCCCTGCGGCTTCCGGTGTTCACGGCCAAGGACGACGGCGGCGCGGCCAGCGGCGAGAACGCCGGCTCCGACGTCGTGATGGACCTGGCAACGGGATCCGTGGAGCTGACCGACGTGGTGGGCCGGTATTACACCTCCATCCACGGTTGGGACTCTCCCGGCGTCCTGTCCGTGGGGCAGGTGCAGAAGCTGTTCCTGGACGAACTCACCGGAGCCCACGGCGCCATTGTGCTGCGGGCCCAGCCCGGATCCGCATTCGGGACGGGGGTTGCCCCCAGTAAGAAGGGCCGCATCCGGGCCTTTGCCGTCAGCTACGCGGCCCCGGCTGACCCGGACGCCGCACCGGGGACGGATGCTGCTGGACCGGAAACGCCCACCGACGTTTTCGTGGGTCACGAGCCTTCGCTGGATGCTGATGATGCCGCTGAGGCCGTCCGCGACATGCTGGCCCTGATCGCGTACCAGCACCCGGTCATGCTGGAACTGGACGATTCCATGATCGCCCTGCGTGCCGCCGTCGAACCCCTCCTGGACAGTGGCAAGGCACGGCTGGCGGGCGCGGAAACCCTGGTGGTCTCGGACTAAGCCACCGCTACCCAACCAGGTCGCAGCAGATGTCGTTATGGAGCTCCATTCCGACATCTGCTGCGACCTAGTTGCGGGGAGCACGACGGCGGCCCGCGGCTGCGTCGGCTGCGTCGAGCAGCTGCCGCTCGGCGTCCGTCGGGGCGCTCCCACCCACGTGCGCAGGCATCCACCACGCGCCGGATCCGGGATCGAGCGGGAAGCCGGCGATGCAGCGGTCGATTCCGGACTGCAGGGTGCTGCGCAGCATGTCCGTGGCCGCCTCCGGGTCGCTGCCTGTCGGAAACGTCATGGGTTCGTCCACGTGGACCCGCACCGGGGCGCGCCAGCTGCGGCGCAGCGAAAAGCCGTGGCCGCGCGTCAGTACCCGGTGCGCGCCCCAGACAGACACCGGAATCACCGGTACGCCGGCCTCGGCGGCCATGCGGACTGCCCCTGTGCGGCACTCGCGGACGGTGAAGCTGCGGCTGACCCCGGCCTCCGGGAACACCGCAAGGTACTCGCCATCGCGCAGCTTGGCCACCGCAGCGTCATAGGCGTCCGAACGGTCCGTGTATCCCACCACGACGTGGCCGCTTGCGCTGATGGCAGGGCCGGCAAGCCAATGGTCCGCCGCTCCCTGATGGACCAGGAACCGAAGCTGCGCACGGGCGTGCCGCCACAGGAGCAGCTCGAGCACGGCAAAGTCCAGGTAGCCGAAATGCGTGACGGCGAACACCGCACCCTTCCCGGGATCCACCCGCCGGGACGGCCCGCTGAGCGGTCCCTTGTCCGGAAGGTGCTCCAGGCCCGTTGCCTGGATGTCCAGGCGCAGGGCCCAGCGCAGGAACTGCCCGGTCCGGACGATCAGCCGATAGAACCGGTCGTTGGACGGCGGACGCCAGGGCATGCCGAAAACTCCTAAAGGGTGACCTGGACGGATGAGTCCGGCAGCAGCTGCGCGAAGGCCGGCGACGGCCGGACGGCGGCGCCAGTGCTCTCCGCAAAGGACTTGATGACGAAGCCGGTGGCGAGGGTCTGCCACACGCGGACCTTGCGGAGCATGAAGTGCCCCACGCCCTTGAGTGCCACGTACTGCATGCTCCCCGCCTCGGCAGAGGCCCGGCGGGCGAAGGCAAGGGACTGCGAGGGGCTGGTCATGTGGTCCGTGGTGCCGTGGATGATGAGGACTTTCCTGCCGGCGACGGCGGTGGCGGGAGTTGCCGGGCTGAGCCACGGAGCGAGCGCCACCACGGCCTCAACCTGGGGGTGGTCCGCTGCACATACCGCAGTCAGGCCGCCCATGGAGTGGCCCAGCAGGAAGACCGGAACGTCCGGGTGGCGTTCGGCGATCTGCCGCAGGGCCCAGCGGGCGTCCTGCAACGGGGACATGTCAGGGCCGTTCCAGCCGCGGACGCTGTTGCGCAGGGACCAGACGGCCAGTCCGTGCTTCCGGCCGGCGCGGTGCAGGT
Source organism: Arthrobacter sp. SLBN-122 (assembly GCF_006715165.1). Taxonomy (NCBI): domain Bacteria; kingdom Bacillati; phylum Actinomycetota; class Actinomycetes; order Micrococcales; family Micrococcaceae; genus Arthrobacter; species Arthrobacter sp. SLBN-122. The sequence continues at coordinate 3,460,666 of NZ_VFMS01000001.1, forward strand.
GCCTGGCGAAGGGAATCATCCGGGCCGGGCTGAGGTGCCGGGCCTCCACCGGATCCCGGCTGTGGGCCTTGCCGCCGTGCAGCACCAGGACCACGCCCCTGGTGTCACCTGCTGCTTCGAGGACACTCAGGACAGGCTGATGGGCGGGTGTGGCCGTCACCTGGCCCGACTGCACTCCGCCTTCGGCGGCCCCGCGAATTCCTGCCCCGCTGCCGCTTCCCGGCGTATCACGGTTGTCCATGCCTGGTTCCTCCCCATCCCGATGGTCCATTTATAAACCCTATGGCGGCCCACGTAGAGTTCAACGCATGAGGTTGTACTGCTGATGGGCGCCGGTCACTCCCACGCTTCCTTGGATCATTCGGAGCCGACGCCCCAGGCGATGGCTGCCCGCAGCAAGGCGAACCGCATCCTTGCCGCGGTGCTCATTCCGCTGGCGCTGCTGACCCTGGCCGGGATGGCCTGGTTGTGGCCGTCCGGCAGCAAGGAAGGTGTCTCGCTGGCCAACCCCTATTCCACGGCCCCTGGGGTAACTTTTGATACGGGCACCATCCAGAACGTGGTGACCGAGAACTGCACCCAGGGCCTCAGCCAGCAGGGCACAGGCCAGCAGGGCGCAGGCCAACAAGGCAACAGCCAGCAGGGTTCCACGCAGCAGCCGCCGGGGCAGGGCTCGGACTGCACCTTCGCCTTCACCGAGCCGGACAAGGGCGGAAGTCCGGTGAAGGTGGTCATCAACCCGGATGTGGCCTCCTCCCACGGGGTTAAGCCCGGAGACCAGATCCGCTACCTGAATCTCTCCAACGCCCAGGGCGCCACGGGCTCGCAGGGCTCCCCGGCCTACATCTTCGTGGACTTCGTCCGGACGCTGCCGATTGTCCTGCTTGCCGTGCTCTACGCGGCGGTGGTCATCGCCGTCGCCAGGTGGCGCGGACTCCGGGCCCTGATCGGGCTGGTGGGGGCCTACTTCGTGCTCGCAAACTTCCTGCTCCCGGGCCTGGTGGAAGGCAAGCCGCCGCTGCTGCTGGCCCTGGTGGGTTCCACCGTGATCATGATCGGGGTGCTGTACTTCGCCCACGGATTCTCCGCGCGCACCTCCACAGCCCTCCTGGGGACCATCTTCGGCCTTGCCATCACCGCCCTGCTGGCAGCCTGGGCCACCAACGCCGCCAACCTTGCCGGGGTGGGCAGCCACGACGCGGCCACCCTGGTGAACACCTCGGCAAACATCTCCATCTCCGGTGTGATCCTCTGCGGACTCATCATCTCCGGCCTGGGTGTCCTCAACGACGTGACCATCACCCAGTCCTCGGCGGTGTGGGAACTTTACGAGCTGGCACCGGGCAGCAGCGCCCGGAAGCTGTTCACCTCGGCCATGCGGATCGGCCGCGACCACATCGCCTCCACCGTGTACACCATCGCCTTCGCGTACGCCGGCGCCGCACTGCCCATCCTGATCATCGTCATGCTCTACGACCGGCCGCTGATGGACACCCTCACCAGCGCCGAACTCTCCGAGGAGGTCATCCGGACCCTGGTGGGTTCGATCGGGCTGGTCCTGGCCATCCCGGTCACCACCCTGATCGCCGTGCTCGTGGTGAAGGCCACCGGGATCAAGGCACCAGACGCCGTGCCAGTGACCGGTGCGGTGCGGGACGGAAAGAGGGGTACAAAGCACGACGACGGGCACGTCCATACGGACGGCGTCACGGACACGGGGGCGCTCGCCGCCGCCGTGCTTGAGGAGCGCACCCGGCGCACCGCCGTCGAACCCGCGGATGAACCAGCCACCCGGCGGGGCCGCCGGGCCGACCGCGGCTGAAAACCTTCTCTTTGTACGGCTGTCCAGCTGCTGCTACTGGAAGTCGGCCAGCCAGAGATCCGGGCCGAAGACTTCGTACTGGATGTCCTTGGGCCGGACGCCTGCGCCCACCAGGGCGGTCCGGACGGCCTGCATGAAGGGCACCGGGCCGCAGAGGTAATATTCGGCGTCGGATGGCAGCTGGACATCCTTGATGTTCATGAACCCTGAGCGCACGGTCCCGCCCGCATCGGAGGTGGAGGATTCGGTGCCGTCCGGATCGAGGAACCACGTATTCAGGGATGCATCCGGCAGTGCGGCAAGGTCAGCCGTCACCTGGTTCCGCAGCGCGAAGGAGGCAGGGGAGTCGTCCGCGTGCAGGAACATAACCTTCCGCTGCGAGCCGGCCTTCACCAGGTGGGACAGCATGCCTGCCATGGGCGTGATCCCGATGCCCGCGCTTGCCAGCACCACGGGCCGGTCCGTGTATTCGAGCACAACGTCGCCGAAGGGCGCCGAAAGGGTGACTTCATCGCCCACGTCGACGTGGTCGTGGAGGAGGTTGGACATCTCGCCGTCCGGCTTCCCTTCCGTGCGCACGCGCTTGACGGCGAACCGCCGGTGCTGTCCGTCGTCGGCCTGGGTGAGGCTGTACTGGCGCGGCTGCAGGACGCCGTCGGGCATCTGCATCCGGAGGGTGACGTACTGTCCGGGGAGGGAGGGCTTGACCTCCCGCTCGTCGGTCCTTTCAACCACGAAACTGGCAACGTCGCCGGTTTCCTGGATCTTTTCGGCCACCCGCCAGTTACGCCACACGGTCTCCGGGCTCAGCCGGACGGCGTCGTAGAGGCCACGTTCCTTGTTGATGAGCATGTTGGCCATGAGCCAGTAGACCTCGTCCCACGCAGCGGCCACTTCCGGTGTTACTGCGTCGCCGAGGACATCCACGATGGCCCACATCAGGTTGTCGTGCACCACCTGGTACTGCTCGGGGCTCAGGCCCAGGGACACGTGCTTGTGCGCAATGCGGGACAGCAGGTGGTCAGGCAGGTGCGTGGGGTCGTTGACGAGGAAGCCGGCAAAGGCGGCGATTGACCCGGCCAGCGCCTGCTGCTGCCGGCCGTCGGCCTGGTTTCCTCGGTTGAAGAGGCCGTTGAGCAGTTCGGGATGTTCCTCGAACATGTGGCCATAGAAGCGGGAGGCGATCTCCTGGATGTTTTCGCCGACGACTGGAAGGGTCGCCTGGATCACGGGGTATGCGGTGTCTGACAGCACGGTGATCTCTCCTCTGAAGGCAGGCCCCCTGGCAAGGCCCGGTTCCACGACACGCTAACAGCCGGGTTGAAACCCCCGACAGGCCCTTTGGCACTGGCGGGCAACCACCGATTTGCCCGGCTTTGCAACAATGGACAGGTGACTGTTGCAGCAACTCCTCCCGCCCCCAAGCTGGAACTCCCGCCCCTGAAGCTGGGACCCATCACGGTTGACACCCCGGTGATCCTGGCCCCGATGGCCGGCATCACCAACTCCGCCTTCCGCAGGCTCTGCCGTGAGTACGGCGGCGGCATGTACGTGGCGGAGATGGTCACCTCCCGTGCGCTGGTGGAGCGGAGCCCCGAATCCCTCCGGATCATTTCGCATGACGACGACGAGAAGGTCCGCTCCGTCCAGCTGTACGGCGTCGACCCCGGTACCGTCGGCGCCGCCGTCCGGATGCTGGTGGAGGAGGACCGGGCGGACCACATCGACCTCAACTTCGGCTGCCCCGTTCCCAAGGTGACCCGGCGCGGCGGCGGGTCCGCCCTGCCCTGGAAGATTGATCTCTTCACCTCGATCGTGCAGACCGCCGTCAGGGAAGCCGCCAAGGGCAACATCCCGCTGACCATCAAGATGCGCAAAGGCATTGACGATGACCACCTGACGTACCTCGACGCAGGCCGCATCGCCCGCGATGCCGGCGTGGCAGCCGTCGCGCTCCATGGCCGCACCGCCGCCCAGTTCTACTCCGGCAAGGCGGACTGGTCCGCCATTGCCCGGCTCCGTGAGGCGCTCCCCGACATCCCCGTGCTGGGCAACGGCGACATCTGGTCCGCCGAGGACGCCGTCCGGATGGTGCGGGAAACCGGGGTGGACGGCGTGGTGGTGGGCCGCGGCTGCCAGGGCCGGCCATGGCTCTTCGGGGACCTGCAGGCCGCCTTCGAAGGCAGCGACGTCCGCCACCGGCCCAACCTGCGGCAGGTGGCAGAGGGTGTGTACCGCCACGCCGAACTGATGGTGGAAACCTTCGGCGACGAAGGCAAGGCACTGCGCGAGATCCGCAAGCACATCGCCTGGTACTTCAAGGGCTATGTGGTGGGCGGGGAACTGCGCACCCGGCTTGCCCTGGTCACCAGCCTGGAAGTGCTCCGGGACACCCTGGCCGAGCTGGACCTGGATTCGCCCTATCCCGGAGTGGACGCCGAGGGCCCGCGCGGCCGTTCCGGCTCACCCAAGCGCCCTGCCCTGCCCAAGGACTGGCTGGACTCCCGGGCGCTGAACGATGACCAGTCCCGGGACATCGCAGCTGCCGAACTGGATGTTTCCGGTGGCTGAAACACCGACGGCAGGAACGCCCATCGCCGCCCTGGCGCTGCCCGGGTACGATCTGCACGATTCCGCCCGCTGGGTGGAGGAGCCGCCCAAGAGCACCTACCGGTCGGACTTTGAACGGGACCGGGCCCGCGTGCTGCACTCCTCGGCCCTGCGCCGGCTGGGCGCCAAAACCCAGGTGGTGGCACCGGACACCGACGACTTCGTCCGCACCCGCCTCACACACAGCCTGGAAGTGGCCCAGGTGGGCCGCGAACTCGGCCGGGCCCTGGGCTGCGATCCCGACGTGGTGGACACCGCCTGCCTCAGCCACGACCTGGGCCACCCGCCCTTCGGCCACAACGGCGAATCGGCGCTCAACGAGGTGGCGCATGCCATTGGCGGCTTCGAGGGCAACGCCCAGACCCTCCGCCTGCTCACCCGCCTCGAACCCAAGGTGCTCACGGCTGACGGCCGGCCCGCCGGACTGAACCTGACCCGCGCAAGCCTTGACGCGGCGTCGAAATACCCGTGGTCCGCCCTGGAAGCACCGGTGATCCACGGCCAGCGGACCAGCAAGTTCGGCGCGTACGAAGACGACCTGCCCATCTTCAACTGGCTCCGGGAGGGTGCGCCGGAGCGCCGGACCTGCCTGGAAGCCCAGGTGATGGACCTGGCGGACGACATCTCCTACTCGGTGCACGACGTGGAGGACGCGATCGTGGCCGGACACTTCCAGCTGCGCTGGATGGACAACCCGGACCACCGCGCCCGCGTGGTGGGCTACGCCAAGCAGTGGTACCTGCCGCACAACGACCCCGCAGCCATCGATGCCGCACTCGCCCGGCTGGAGGCCACAGACGTGTGGGTGCGCGAGGCGGACGGCAGCCGCAGGTCCATGGGGGCACTGAAGAACATGACCAGTCAGCTGATTGGCAGGTTCTGCCAGAGCGCCCTGGAAACCACCCGCGCCGTCTACGGGCCGGAGAACCTCACGCGCTACAACGCCGAACTGATGGTTCCGGACGAGACCGTCATGGAGATCGCCGTGATGAAGGGCCTTGCCACCACCTTCGTGATGACCACCGAACACCGGCAGCCCATCTACGAGCGCCAGCGGGAGGTGCTCCACGCCCTGGTGACGGCCCTCAGCGCCACGGGGGACCGGCACCTGGAGCCGATGTTCGCGGCGGACTGGCGGGCGGCGGACGACGACGGCGCGCGCCTTCGCGTGGTCATCGACCAGGTGGCGTCCCTCACCGACGGTTCCGCCCTGGCCATGTACGAGCGCCTGGTGGGGAGCCTGCCCTCGCTGTGGTGAACCGCCCCTGAAACCCCCGCCTGAAGATCCACCCGATCAGCAGCTTCCTTAAAGCATTTACACAGGAACGAAGCGCACCATGGGAGGAAAACAGGCCGCCAGGAACGGGAACAGGTCATGAGTACTCGCAGCAGGGGCAAGCGCCTCGCTACCGGGATAACAGCAGCCGTGGGCGTTGGCAGTTTCGCCGCTGCCGGGGTCGCCGCCGCTGCCGTCTATGCCGCCACGCCTTCCGTGATCGCCAGGACAAGGTCCGCCACGGACAGCAGGCAGGACAGCAGCCCGCAGGGCAACAGCGCAGAGGGAAATACGGAAGACAGCAAAGCCAAATCCGGTTCTGCGCGCTCTGGCGACGACGACGACCATGGCAGCCGCCACGACAAGACGACGCGCCGCTCCAAGAGCTACAGCAACTCTGGCGGCACCAGCCCGGTCCAGCCCGGGAACGGCAGTACCATCCATGGCAGGTCCTCGGGGTCCTGACATGGACAGTTCTGATGGTGCCCGTGTCGAGGGGCATGCTTCGGAAACCACGGACCGGCCGGCCGGCCCGGAAAGCACAGCGCAATCCAGCTGGACAGTCTGGCAGTTGGAGGCATCCGTGACTGTTACCGATCCCGGCATGCTTGCCGCGGCGGAGGGCATCGTCCGTGGGGTGCTGGCCGCCGTAGACCTCGCCTGCAGCTGTTTCCGGGGTGACTCCGAGTTGATGAGGCTTCAGCCGCTGATGGCAGCGGGCGTGAGCGTGAGCCCGATGTTCCGGCTGCTCCTGGAGCGCGCCCTGGAGGCCGCGGAAATGACCGACGGAGACGTCGACCCCAGTCTCGGGACAGACCTGGCAGCGCTGGGCCACGGCCCAGGGCTGCAGCGCAGACCGGGGCTCCAGAGCGTGCCGGTGCCCTCGCCACATCTCCCACACACCCCGACTCCGGAAGCCCCGACGCCGGACACCTTGGCTCCGCGGCTCCTCGGCTGGTCCCGGATCCACTTGGATGCGGCGAAACTGACAGTGCCGGCCGGGCTGCGCCTGGACCTGGGAGCGTCCGCCAAGGCGGTCGCGGCAGATCTCGCAGCCGCCAAGGTGCACCGGAAGCTGGGCTGTGGGGTGCTGGTGAACCTGGGCGGAGACCTGGCCAGCGCAGGGCCAGGACCATGTGAGGACGCCATGCCCGGCCAGTGGCAGATCCTCGTTCAGGACCTCGCCGCAGACCCCGCCCAACAAGTCTCTCTGGCAGCGGGCTTTGCGCTGGCCACCTCCAGTACTCAAAAGCGCCGATGGACACATCACGGGATCCAGGTCCACCACATCCTTGACCCCCGCTTCGGCCTGCCCGCCGAACCGGTCTGGCGCTCAGTAACCGTGGCGGCCCCCACCTGCCTGCAGGCTAACGCGTTCAGCACCGCTGCCATCGTCCGCGGCTTCGCGGCGGTGGAATGGTTCCGGACCGAAGGCATTCCCGCCCGGCTCGTGGACAGCAGGGGCAGGATCACAACCACCGGCGGTTGGCCCGTGGAAAGCTCCACTCCTGTTGAAGCCGCCGACGCCATCGGGGGCGTCCGTCATGGATGAGGCCATGTGGGCCGTCGGCCGCGTCAGTGGGTTCGTCTCCCTGGTCCTGTTTACCGGGTCCGTGCTGCTGGGGATCCTGAACAGGTCCGGCCGTCCGTTCATGGCGCTGCCCAGGTTTTCCATCAGCCTCCTGCACCGGAACATCGCGCTGCTGGCCACGGTCTTCCTGGGGCTGCACGTGGGATCCCTGCTCCTCGACTCCTATGCAAAGTTGAACCCCGTGGACATCATCGTGCCGTTCCTGGGCTCTTTCCAACCGTTTTGGCAGGGGCTGGGGACGGTGGCCCTGGACCTTGTGCTGGCCGTGGTGGTGACGGGCCTGCTGCGCCACCGGATCGGACGGCGCAGCTTCAAGGCCGTGCACTGGTTCAGCTACGGACTCTGGCCCGCAGCCCTGGCGCACGCCCTCGGCAACGGCAGCGACGTCTCGGGCGGCTGGTTCCTCCTGCTGGCCGCGGTGTCCGCGGTGGCTGTTGCCGCGGCCCTGCTGTGGCGGCTCAGCCCGTCCTTCCTCGAAACCTCGCATGCCAGGCAAGGAGACCTCCCGTGAGCCCCGACATCCGCCAGGAGCACCGCCTCCTGGCAGCAGGCCCTGATGCGGACTGGGCGCAGCATCTGGCTGCGTTCGGTCCGTGGGAGCCGCAGGCTGCCGCAACGGGCTTGCTGGAGGCACTGGCAGCCGCCGGGCTGACAGGGAGGGGCGGAGCTGCCTTTGAAACCTGGCGTAAGGCCACAGCCGCCGCTGGATCGGGCAGGAAGAGACTGTTTCCGGCCCGGCCGGTGGTGATCGCCAACGGCGCCGAGGGCGAGCCGCTCAGCTTCAAGGACCGGAAGCTCCTGGCCCATGCACCCCACCTGGTCATCGACGGGCAGCTGGCACTTGCCGCAGCCCTCGGCGGCGCCGGCATGTACGCTTACGCGCCAGCGGCAAGCCTGAACCGCGTGCAGCAGGCCCTCAAAGAGCGTCCCGGTGCCACGAAGATTCGGGTAGTGAAGGCTCCGGATACGTTTATTTCCGGTGAATCGAGCGCGGTGGTCAACATGATTGCCAACGGTTCCGCCTTACCGAGGGACCAGCGCCGCCGGCTCAGCGAGGAGGGCCTCAACGGCCGCCCCACCCTGGTGGTCAATGTCGAGACCCTGGCCCAGGTTGCGCTGATCGCCCGCTATGGTGCGCAGTGGTTCCGCCAGGCCGGCACCGCAGAGGATCCAGGCACACGGCTGGTGTCCGTCTCGGGTCCCGCCCCGGCCCGGGATGTGGTGCTGGAGGTGCCCGGCGGTGCGGAACTTTCCGCGGTCCTCGAAGCAGCGGGAATGGATCCGGCATCCCTGTCCGCCGTCCTGGTGGGCGGATACCACGGCCGGTGGGTCCCGCCCGCGGCCCACGCCCTCTCGCCGTCGGGGCCGCCGGACCGGACCGTCCGCCCGGGCGCCGGAGTGATCCATGCCCTGGACCGGCAGGCCTGCGGCATCGAGGTGACGGCGCGGATCGTCGGCTACCTGGCCAGCCAGTCCGCCCGCCAATGCGGGCCCTGCATGTTTGGTCTGCCGGCCATGGCCGCCGTCCTGAACAGGATCGCGGGAGGGGAACGGAATGCCCGCCTTGCCCCCGAACTGGACCGGCTGGGGCGGCTGGTTTCCGGGCGCGGCGCATGCCGGCATCCGGAAGGAACCACGGGACTGGTCCGCAGCACCCTCGAGGTCTTCGCCCCGGATTTCCGGGCCCACCTTTCCGGATACTGCACAGGACAGGGAGGCGCAGCGGCATGACGGCGCACCTGCACATCGACTGGACCAGCTGCGACGGCCGCGGCCTGTGCGCCGAACTGCTTCCCGGTGTCCTGGACCGGGACGACTGGGGCTATCCGGTGGCGCGCGGCAAGGCAGGTCGCGAACGCACGGACGTGCCCCTGCGGGACGCCGACCGGGAAGCCGCCCGGGAGGCCGTGCACCTCTGCCCCAAACTGGCCCTCACCCTGGTGGAGCGGACACCCCCGGAACCGGAGCACAGGATGCCTGGCCGGTAGGTCCGTGTACTGACACTAAGATTGCTCTGTGGCTGGGCTGATCAAACGTGAAGATATCGACGAAGTACGCCAGCGCACGGACATCAAGGAAGTGGTGGACGGCTACGTCACGCTCAAGGGTGCCGGGCTGGGCACCTTCAAGGGTCTGTGCCCCTTCCACGACGAGCGCTCGCCGTCCTTTACCGTCCGCCCCCAGGTGGGCCGCTACCACTGCTTCGGCTGCGGCGAGGACGGCGACGTCATCGCCTTTGTCCAAAAGCAGGACCACAGTTCCTTCCAGGAAGCCGTGGAAAAGCTGGCCGCCCGCATCGGTTACGAGCTCCGCTACGAAGACGGCGGAACCGGGCCCAACCGCGAGGAAGTGGGCCGCCGCCAGCGGCTGCTGGACGCGCACAAGATCGCGGACGAGTTCTTCCGCGCCCAGCTGCTTACCCCTGGCGCCGCCGAGGCCAGGAACTTCCTGTTTGGCCGGGGCTTCGACAGGGCAGCGGCGGAACACTTCGGCTGCGGGTATGCGCCCCAGGGGTGGGACGCCCTCCTGAAGCATCTTCGCGGCCGTGGATTCACCGATGCCGAGCTCAAGCTCACCGGAATGTTCAGCGAGGGCAACCGGGGGATTTACGACCGTTTCCGCGGCCGCCTGATCTGGCCCATCAAGGACATCGCCGGCGACACCATCGGCTTCGGCGCGCGCAAGCTCTACGAGGACGACCAGGGCCCCAAGTACCTCAACACCCCGGAAACCACGCTCTACAAGAAGTCGCAGGTCCTGTACGGCATCGACCTTGCCAAGCGCAGCATCGCCAAGGACCGCCAGCTGGTGGTGGTGGAGGGCTACACCGATGTGATGGCCTGCCACCTTGCAGGAATTACGACGGCGGTGGCCACCTGCGGCACGGCGTTCGGCACGGAGCACATCAAGATAGCCCGCCGGCTGTTGTCAGACGACGGGACCGGGGGAGAAGTGGTGTTCACCTTCGACGGCGACGCCGCCGGCCAGAAAGCGGCCCTCCGGGCCTTCGAGGAGGACCAGCGGTTCACCGCGCAGACCTACGTGGCCGTGGAACCCACCGGGGCCGATCCCTGCGACCTCCGCCTCAGCCGGGGGGATGAAGCCGTGCACGCCCTGATCCAGTCCCGGCGTCCGTTGTTCGAGTTCGCCATCCGCACCACGCTGAAGCAGTTCAACCTGGACACCGTGGAAGGCCGCGTCCAGGGCCTGAAGGCATCCGTGCCAGTGGTGGCGGCCATCCGCGACGCCTCCACCCGGACCGGCTACTGCCAGGCGCTGACGGGATGGCTGGGCATGCCGGACCCCAACGAGGTCCTGCGCATGGTTACCGCGGCGGTCAAGCGCGGCGAAACGGGACGTCCCCCCGCCCCGGGGCAACAGCAGGGGGGAGGTGCCAACCCATCCACGGCCCACCCCGGCTCCTCCCAGGCCGGGGGACCCGGCGTAGCTGCCGGGCCGGCGTCGGGCGCTGTCCCCTCCTACCACCGCCCCGATCCTCGCGACCCCGTGGCCTCGATGGAACGGCAGGCCCTGGAAGTGGCGCTGCAGCAGCCCTCACTGCTGGAAGGCGGCGTCTGGGACCGGTTCGCCGCCGCCAGGTTTGCCACCCCGGCCTTCCAGGCCGTCCATGACGCCATGCGGGCCACGGGGCCCGGGCTTGTGGGGGACCCCGTGCGCTGGGTGGAACACGTGATGCACGAGGTCCCGGAGCCGCTCCGGCCCCTGGTCTCGGAGCTTTCCGTGGTGCCGCTGCCGGCCCACACGGAGGAGGCGGTGCTGAAGTACTGCCGGGACATCCTGTCCAGGCTGTTCGAACTCCAGATCACCCGCGTCAAAGCGGACAAGATGGGCCAGCTGCAGCGCCTCGACGCCGCGGCGGACCCGGAAACTTACCAGCGGCTCAACCGCGAACTGATGATGCTGGAAATGGAACGCCGGGCCCTACGGGCGGAGTCGTAGGCGGCGCCTGCTCCGCGGCGGGTGGCAGGCGGGGTGGCAGAGGTCACTGCCGGCTCGATTTCGTTTCCGCCGCAGGTGTTTGCTAGGCTAATACCCGCTTCATTCCTCCTTAGCTCAATTGGCAGAGCATTCGACTGTTAATCGAAGGGTTGCTGGTTCAAGTCCAGCAGGAGGAGCTTCCAATCCCCGTTCCGGCCTCCGGAACGGGGATTTTTTGTATCCGGGAAGGGCCGTTTGGGCCCGCAAAACCGCCGATTTCCCTTGGGCCGGAATCCTTTGCTAATGTCATACCTGCTTCATTCCTCCTTAGCTCAATTGGCAGAGCATTCGACTGTTAATCGAAGGGTTGCTGGTTCAAGTCCAGCAGGAGGAGCGCTACGAAAAATCCCCGTCCCTCCACTTGGAGGAACGGGGATTTTTTTATTGTCGCGGGCGGGGAAGCTTGGCTAGACGAAATCCATCTCCACCTGCAGGAACCTTTCGGCCTCGGCGATGGCTGCCTCGAATGCCTCCTTCTCGGTGGGCGACTTCCGGGGTTCGCGCGGACTCCATTCATGCGGCGCGGAGTGGATTCTCACAAACCCTGCGTCAGGCGGGGCGTAGAAAATCCCGAAGCGCTGCACCGGCCATTCAGGCGACGTCTCTGGCGCCACCAGCAAAGCTGCATTGAAGGCGGGGTTGAACCATTGGGCAATGGGCCTGCGCCGGTCTTCGGTGAACAGCCCGGCCGCGTACAGCGCCGCCGACTGCTGTCCCGCCTGCGCACACAGCCGCTCCCACCACAGTGGCAGGATCCGGGCGTCGCACCGTTGCCAGGTGGCCGGAAGTGGCGGTTGGTTCTGCCAGTTGGGCACGGGATCATTTTATCCCCGGACGCAGCCGCAGGGCAGGGAAAGCCGCCCCGGTGAGGCAAAACAATCAGCGGCGCTTCCGGGGCCCGCCGTTCTTTGGTCCGGGCTTCCTTGGTCCGGGATTCACCCGGTACAGGAGGGCGGCGCCTGTCAGTAGTCCCAAGACGATCCCCATGGCTGGGTTGCCCAGGGCGCGGCCGGCAAAATAGCCGACGACGGCGCCAAGCACCGCCCCGAGGAAAAGTCCCCTTCCGTTGCGGTGCGGCTTGGGGCTCATGGGCTGCCTTTCAAGGAAAGTCCGGCTTCAGCGGATTGACGGGCTGTCGATTCATGGAACTCAGTGAATTGACGGGACCGTGCGGGGCCGCACCACCAGCCACAGGGCGGCGATGGCCAGCAGGATGCACGCTGCCTGCACCGCACCCATGGGCGCGGCGCTGGTGATGCCCACCCAGCCCACCACGGGGGAGATGAGTCCAGCCATGAGGAACGTGGCCGCTCCCAGCAGCGACGCCGCCGTGCCGGCCTGTGCTGCATGACCCGCCAGCGCCAGCACCTGCACGCAGGGGAACATGAACCCCGTACCCATGATGTAGAACCACAGCGGGACCATGACGCCCCACAGCCCCATGCCCGCGCGGTCGAACACCACGATCAGCAGGGCCATCAGGAACATCCAGGCGGTGGCGCCGGCCAGGATCCATTGCGGCGGGACGATCCTGATCAGCCGGGCGCTGGTCTGCACGCCGGCCACGATGCCCAGTGAGTTGATGCCGAACAGCAGCCCGTACTGCTGGGCGGAGAATCCAAACACGTCCTGGAAAAGGAAGGGCGAGGCCGACAGGTAGGTGAAGAGGCCGCCGAAATTGAAACCGGCCACCATCAGCAGGCCCACGAAGATCCGGTCGCTGAAGAGGGTCTTGTAGCGCTGGCCGGCCGTCATGCCGCTCTGGCCCCGTTTCTCCGGCGGAAGGGTCTCACGCACCAGGAGCAGCGCCGCCACGATCACCAGCGTCCCGTAAGCGGCGAGGAACACGAAGATGCCCGGCCACGGCATCACCAGCAGCAGCTGCGAGCCGATGACGGGGGCAAGAATGGGTGCCAGCCCGTTGACCAGGGACATGCGGGAGAACATCCGCACCATGGCATACCCCGAGAACAGGTCGCGCACCATGGCCATGGCCACCACGCCGCCGCCGGCCGCGCCCACTCCCATCAGCACACGGAAGATCCCCAGGGTGGTGATGTCCGCGGACAGGGCGGCGCCAAGGGATGCAGCGATGTGCAGTGCCGTGGCCAGGATCAGCGGGCTCCGCCGGCCGAACCTGTCGCTGAAGGGACCCACCACCAGTTGCCCGAACGCAAAACCGACCGTGGTGCCGGCCAGGGTGAGCTGTACCTGCGCCTCGGTCACCCCCAGGCTTGCCTCCAGCGCGGGAAAGGCCGGCAGGTACAGGTCGATGGTGAACGGGCCGAGGGCCGTGAGGGCGCCCAGGAGGAGGATGTACAGGAGCTTCCGGCGGCGGCTCAGCAGGTCGCCCGGATTGGGGGGATTGGTCACGGAGAACAATCCTAGGCCCGGCCAGGACTGTTTTTGCAGCGTTGTAGGCCGCGCCGTCCGGCAAGCCCCCAAGTTCGCCCTGAACCTGAATGGTAGTTTTGGTGGCGTGGACTGTGCGGCTGCACATTTCCGCAGTAAACGGAAGCAGTATCGACCCATGAGACCAGTAAGGCGGAACCGATGAGCGGACGTCACAGCGGGCGTACCAGTCCGGGATTGCGCATCACTGCGCTGCCCGGGACGGCAAGACTCCTTTTCCGGTTGGCGCCCCGCCAGCTCAATGACGAGATCGCGTTCGCCAAGATCGAACTCAAGCGCAAGGGAATCCAGGTAGGCGTGGCCGCGGCCTTCTTCGCCGTGGCGCTCCTCTTCCTTGCGTTCCTGGTGGTAGGCCTGATCGTCGCAGCCATCATGGGCCTGGCCACCATCATGCCCGCGTGGCTGGCGGCCCTCCTGGTGTCCGCCGCTTTCCTGTTGATAGCCCTCATCGGTGGACTGGTTGGGCTCGCCCGGTTCAAGAAGGCCATGCCGCTGATGCCGGAAGAAACCATTCGCGGCATCAGGCACGACATCGGTGTTGCCCGGGAAGGGTCCGCCTTCAACCCGGCTGTCCTGGACCGGGACAGCCCCGAGGCGAAGGCTGCGAAGGCCGCCAAAGCCGAAGCAGCGGCAAAGGCCAAGGCCGAGAAGGCAGCGAAGGCTGCCGAGCACGACAAGGAATTCCCGCACGCCTCCGAGCCCGAGCTGGTGCACCGGCTGAGCCAGCGGCGCCACCACCTCACCGAGGTCCGCGACGAACTGGGCACGGAGCTGGACCTCAAGACCCAGGCCCGCTACGTGCTGGCCGTCGCACAGGTCAAAGCCCGCGAGGGCCAGGTGCTGGCGCAGCGCGGCGTCGATGCGGCGGGCCAAAGGCTTGCAGCGTTCTCCGGATCGACGGACCTGTCCAAGCGGTGGAAGCCGCTGACAGCTTTCGTGGCGGCCGGAACCGTCCTGGTGGTCCTCCTTCGAAAGCTGCTCCGCTCCCGCTAGGCCAGTTCAATGCAGAACGTTCCAATGGACGACTCATAACCGAAAGACCGCGATGCGGCGCAGGAAGGAGAGGGGACGGGTGAAGTTTATTGGTGCAGGTGCCCGCCCCGGCCGTCCGCAGGTGGACCACGACGTCGTCTTCACCATCCCCAACCTGCTCACCGTTGTGCGGTTCATGGGCGTCCCGCTCTTCATGTGGCTCGTCCTGGCCCAGAAGGAGTACGGGGCCGGCGTGATCGTCCTGGCCGTCATGGCCGGCACGGACTGGATTGACGGCTACATCGCCCGCCGGTTCGACCAAGCCTCAAAACTCGGCAGGGTCCTCGACCCGATCGCCGACCGGCTGGCACTGCTGGCCGTGGCCTTCACCCTGGTGATTGCCGGCGTCGTGCATTGGCTGTACCTGGCCGCCCTGGTGGTCCCGGACGCCGTGCTGCTGGTCCTGACGCTTTCCTTCTTCCGGGGGCACCCTGATCTTCCGGTCAGCGTGGTGGGCAAGGTCCGGACCGGGCTGCTCCTCCTGGGTACTCCGCTGCTGGTCCTCTCCCGCCTGGACACCGGCTTCGCCGGGCAGCTCTTCGCCGCCGCGTGGGTGGTGCTGGGGCTGGGCCTGGTTGGCCATTGGGTCGCTGCGTACAACTACTTCTGGGCCATCCTGCGAAAGGGCAGGGAACTGAAACAGCACGACGGCGGGAACGGCTGATGGTTTGGGTTGCCGTCGGCCTGGCGGTGCTTGGCGCCTTCTGCCTGGCCCTGGGTGCCCAGCGCCAGGGCAGTGCCGTCAAGGCCGACACCGGCGGCCTTGCACTGAGTTCCAACGGATTCCTGCGCCTCCTGCGCAATCCCCGGTGGATGTTCGGGCTCCTGCTGCTGTGCACCGGAATGGCAATGAACGCCGTGGCCCTGGTCTCGGCGCCGCTCACTGTGGTCCAGCCCATCGGCGCCATCGCCCTGGTGATCACCACCGTGGTCAACGCCCGGGACCAGGACCTGACCATCAACCGTGCCACCGCCGTGTCCATCGGCGCCTGCGTCACCGGCTCGGCACTCTTTGTCCTCCTCGCGGTCAACGTCACCCAGGAGAGCCACCATGTCAGCCTGGCGGACGAGCTCACCATCGTGCTGCTGCTCGCCTTGGCGGTGGGCCTGTTCGGCACCTTGGCGGTGATGTTCAGGCACCGCATGAACGCGTTCGTCTATATCCTGGGCGCCGGCATCCTGTTCGGCTTCGTTGCGGTGCTCACCAGGATTATCGGCAAACACCTCCTGGACCCCAACGGCCTGTTCCTGCTGAACGTGCAGTGGTACTCGGTGGTGGCCATCATCGCCGCCGGCGGCCTCGGCTCCTGGTTCGTCCAGAGCGCCTACTCCACCGGCCCTCCGGACCTGGTGATTGCCGGACTCACGGTCGTTGACCCCATGGTGGGCATTGCCATCGGCATCATCATCCTGGGCGAACTGCGCCCCGATGTCCATGCCGTCATGGCTATTGCGATGGGAACGGCGGCCTGCCTTGCTATCGTTGGGGTTATCGCCCTTTCCCGGCACCACCCGGAGGTCACCAAGCGCAAGAAGGACGCGCGGAAGGCCGCCGGCAGGCCGTCCCACTAGCCAATTCCCGCACAGACCAGCTATCCCACGAAGCCCCGGCGCCCTGCGCCAGCGGCCAACCGTGCTGCCAGTTCCACGCTGTCCGCACCGTGACCATCAGGAGTACTCCACATGACCACGCCAGCCGACCAGCATCCCCTGACCATCCTCATCGCAGCGGACACCTACCCGCCTGACGTCAATGGCGCCGCCCAGTTCGGATACCGCCTGGCCAAGGGAATGACTGCCCGCGGACACAACGTCCACGTCCTGGCGTCCCGCGACAGCAAGGGGAAGAGCTTCACGGAGTTCCGCGAGGAAGCAACTGTGCACCGGCTCCGCTCGCACAAGGCCTTCACCCACGAGACCTTCCGCCTCTGCTTCCCCTGGGAAATCAAGAAAGAAATCAGGCTGCTCTTCGACCGGGTGAAGCCGGACGTGGTGCACATCCAAAGCCACTACATGATCGGCGAGCACGTACTCTACGAAGCGGTGAAACGCGGCGTCCGGGTGGTGGCCACCAACCACTTCATGCCCGAAAACCTCAACCCCTTCCTGCCGTTCCCGCAGTGGTTCAAGGACATCATCGGGCGTGTTTCCTGGAAGGACATGGGCAAGGTCATGGGCCAGGCCGACGTCGTCACCACGCCTACGCCGCTGGCCGCCAGGGCCATGCACGAGCACGCCTTCCTGCGTAAAGTCCTGCCGCTGTCCAACGGCATCGACTCCGCAGTCTACGAGGTCCAGCCCGGCGAGCACATCGAGCCGCATGAGAACCCCACTGTGCTGTTCGCCGGACGCCTGGCCGAGGAAAAGCATGTTGACGTACTCATCAAGGCCATCAGCAAGACGCCTCCCGAATTGAACGTGCACCTGGAGATTGTGGGCGGCGGGGAAGTGCGCACCGCCCTGGAGGACCTGGTGCGCCGGCTTGGGCTGGCAAGCCGGGTAAAGTTCCTGGGCCTTGCCAGCGACGAGGAACTGCGGAGGGCCTACATCCGGGCGGACCTGTTCTGCATGCCCGGAACGGCCGAACTGCAATCGCTGGTGACGCTCGAAGCCATGTCCGCCTCCACTCCTGTGGTCCTTGCGGACGCCATGGCCCTGCCGCACCTGGTGCGCGACGGCGAGAACGGCTACCTGTTCACACCCAACGACAGTGATGACCTCGCCAAGAAGATCACCCAGGTCCTGGAGCTGCCCAAGGAGCAACAGCGGGCCATGGGCCGGGCCAGCCGCCAGATGGTGGAGCCGCACAGCATCCAGGGGACGCTGCAGACCTTCGAGGACTTGTACCGCGGCGCCACGTACGAGGACAAAGTGGTCTGAACCCTTTCCCGGGTTTGCTAGAGTGTTTCTGCCCTGCCCGAGCGTGCCTGTTTGGCCACGTGCCCACGGGGTTTGGGGCTATAGCTCAGCTGGTTAGAGCGCGGGACTCATAATCCTAAGGTCCTCGGTTCAAGTCCGAGTAGCCCTACCGCCAATGGCGGAACCGCGGCCGACGATCCTTCGTTGGCCGCGGTTTTCTTGGTTAACCCCGCCTCCTGCGGTATGTTACTGGTCAGTAACATACCGTGCTCCGCTCCGACGCATGGTCAGCGCTGATCATCAAAGAAGGTACCCATGGCCACCTCCGCAGCCGATCCCCACGAACTTCCCTACGCTGACGGGGACTTCTTCGCCTTCGAGCAGCTCCTCTCCGGGAAGGAACAGGACCGGCTCGCTGAAGTCCGCGAGTTCCTGGCCCGCGAGGTCAAGCCCATCGCGGTTGACTGCTGGAACCGCGGCGAGTTCCCGGCGAACCTGGTGCCGAAACTTGCCGGCCTGGACCTGGCCAGCCCGGTCCGCCGCCAGGGGTACTCCAACCTCTTTGCGGGCATGCTGCATGCCGAGCTCACGCGTGCCGATGCCTCCATCGCCACCTTCCTAGGCGTCCACGACGGGCTGTTCACCGGTTCCATCGAGTTGCTGGCCTCCCAGGAGCAGAAGGACGAGTGGCTTCCCGACATCTACTCGCTGAAGAAGATCGGTGCCTTCGGCCTGACCGAGCCGCTGGGCGGCAGCGATGTTGCCGGCGGGACGCGCACCACGGCGCGGAAGGACGGCGACCACTGGATCCTCAACGGCGCGAAACGCTGGATCGGGAACGCCACCTTCTCGGATTGGGTGGTGGTGTATGCCCGGGACCTGGCCGACAACCAGGTCAAGGGCTTCATGGTGGACACGGCGCTTGACGGGTTCAGCGCCACAAAGATCGAGAACAAGATCTCGCTGCGCACCGTCCAGAACGCCGACATTGTCCTGACGGACGTGGTGGTGCCGGAGCGCTTCAAGTTGGCGAACGCCAACAGTTTCCGCGACGTCAACAAAGTCCTCAAGGTAACCCGGCTGGCGGTTGCATGGCAGGCCGTGGGGCTCCAGCTTGCCGCGTTCGACGTTGCCCGCCGCTACGCCGTGGAACGCCACCAGTTCGGCCGGCCCCTGGCCTCCTTCCAGCTCATCCAGGACCAGCTGGTGCGGATCCTGGGAAACACCGTCAGCTCGATGGGGATGATGGTCCGGCTCTCCCAGCTGGAGGACGAGGGGGTGGCCAAGGACGAGCAGTCCGCGCTTGCCAAGGCCTACGCCACGACGCGCATGCGGGACAGCGTGGCGTTGGGCCGAAGCATCCTTGGCGGCAACGGAATCGTGACCGACTTCGAGATGGCCAAGATCTTCGCCGACGCAGAGGCCATCTACTCGTACGAGGGCACGGCTGAAATCAACACCCTGGTGACGGGCCGGGCCATCACGGGCATCTCCGCCATCGTCTAGCGTCGATCCTGGGTCCGCTACGTCACGGCGGGCCCGGCAGCGGAAGCAGGACGGATGGGCGAAGGTCCAGGACGAACTGCAGCGGATTGACGTATTCGTCCCCGTCCCGGACTCCCCAGTGCAGGCACTGGGCCGCGGCGCAGTGTCCCGGCAGCACGGTCCCCACCACTTGGCCCGGAGCAACGGCTTGGCCCACCGCCACGGTGCTGTCCACGGGTTCGAAGCTGCTGCGCAGCCCGCCGCCATGGTCAATGGTGATCACGGGCCTGTCCACCACGACGCCCGCGAAACTCACCGTTCCCGCCGCAGGCGACACAACGGGGGCTCCGGGTGCGCCGAAACCCAGGTCAACGCCGCGGTGCCCGCTGAGCCAGGGCTTTGGCGGGGGATCGAAACCGCGCAGCACCGGCGGGCGCGGCGCCAGCGGCCACTGCCAGGAAGGCGCTGCACCCGCTGCGGCGGCCGCCGTCGTACTGTTTCTCTGGGAAACGGTGCTGTGCGGGGCGGTGCTGTGTGTGACGTTGCTATAAGGGAGGGCCGGACCGGCGGAGGCCACGGAGGCCGGCAGGAGCAGGAGCGCGGCAAGGAGAACTGATGGTTTCATGTCACCAGCCTGCCGGGCTCCGTACGGTACCGGCAGGGGTGGTTCCGCCTATGTGTACAACCATCGGGACGGGCAGGCCGGCAGCCGCGGCAGTGTCCGGCGGGCGGGGACGCCTGTAGTACACTTGATGGAGCAGTTTGCTGCGCCCTCAACGTTTCCCGTCCCAGTGGTCTACCCCTGCGGTAGATGCCCCTGTCCGGATTGCGTCGGCACATCTCATTCAGGAGTGTGGGGGAGCGGCGGCTGACTACGCGCATCCAGCCCTCCGGCAGGCGACGCCCCGGCGCCGTCCATGGAGGATCGCGCCTCCTTCGGTCAGGCTTCGATCCTGATGGGAAGTGCGGGGGATGCCAGGAGCACGGCCCGTCCGGGCCACGCTGATCAACCGTCAACTATTGGCAGGGTAAGAAGCCTCCGGGTTTTCTCATGAATGACCTGCCGGAAAATAAGGAGCGCCGGAATGCCCGTCGTAACCATGCGCCAGCTGCTTGACAGCGGCGTCCACTTTGGACACCAGACCCGCCGTTGGAACCCGAAGATGAAGCGCTTCATCTTCACCGAGCGCAACGGCATCTACATCATCGACCTTCAGCAGTCGCTGTCCTACATCGACCGTGCCTACGAGTTCGTCAAGGCCACTGTCGCCCACGGCGGCACCGTGCTCTTCGTCGGCACCAAGAAGCAGGCCCAGGAAGCAATTGCCGAGCAGGCAACCCGCGTGGGCCAGCCCTACGTCAACCAGCGCTGGCTCGGCGGTATGCTGACCAACTTCCAGACGGTCGCCAAGCGCATCCAGCGCATGAAGGAACTCGAAGAGATCGACTTCGACGACGTCGCCGGTTCCGCTTACACCAAGAAGGAACTGCTGCTCCTCAAGCGCGAGCTCACCAAGCTGGAGTCCAACCTGGGCGGTATCCGCAACCTGACCAAGGCTCCCTCCGTGCTCTGGGTTGTCGACACCAAGAAGGAACACCTCGCCGTTGACGAGGCCAAGAAGCTGAACATCCCGGTTGTGGCCATCCTGGACACCAACTGCGATCCGGATGAAGTCGACTTCCCGATCCCGGGCAACGACGACGCCATCCGCTCCGTGAACCTCCTGACCCGCGTTGTCGCCGACGCCGTTGCAGAGGGCCTGATCGCCCGCAACAACCGCGGCACGGGCGCCACCGAAGCTCCGGAAGAGCCGCTGGCCGAATGGGAGCGCGAGCTCCTCGAAGGCAACAAGGCAGAAGCCGCTGCAGCTCCGGCAGAAGCTGCTGCAGCCCCCGCTGCTCCGGCTGAAGAAGCCGAAGCTCCGGCCGCCGCCGAGGCTCCCGCCGAAGACGCCAAGTAACACACTTCAATCCGGATTTTCCGCGCTGTCAGCAGCCGGAACTGCTGACAGGATGGCTGCCCACTTGCGTGGGCGGCCGTCCTGTCAGTCCGTACACCACCACACATTTTCTAGACAGAGGGGTTCACATGGCGAACTACACTGCCGCGGACATCAAGGCCCTGCGCGAGCGCACCGGCGCCGGCATGATGGACGTCAAGAAGGCTCTTGACGAAGCCAACGGTGACGCCGAGAAGGCCATCGAGATCATCCGCATCAAGGGCCTCAAGGGCGCTACCAAGCGTGAAGGCCGCTCCACCGCTGAAGGCCTGGTGGCCGCCAAGGTCAGCAACGGCGTCGGCGTCATGATCGAGGTCAACTGCGAGACCGACTTCGTTGCCAAGGCTGACAAGTTCATCCAGCTGGCAGACAAGGTCCTGGCCGTCGCCGTCGAGTCCGGCGCTGCCGACCTCGAAACCCTGCTCGCCACCGAGGTGGACGGCAAGCCGCTGTCCGAGGTTGTCGTCGAAGAGGGCGCCGTCCTGGGCGAGAAGGTTGTTGTCCGCCGCATCTCCCGCATCGAGGGCGCAACGGTCGACGCTTACCTGCACAAGACCTCCAAGGACCTCCCGGCCCAGGTTGGCGTGCTGTTCGCTGTCGACGGTGAAGGCGAAGCCGCTGCCACCGCCGCCCACGACGTCGCCGTCCACATCGCCGCCATGGCTCCGAACTACCTCACCCGTGAGGACGTTCCGGCCGAGCTGGTCGAGTCCGAGCGCCGCATTGCCGAGGAAACCGCCAAGGCCGAGGGCAAGCCCGAAGCTGCCCTCACCAAGATTGTGGAAGGCCGCGTGACGGGCTTCTACAAGGGCGAGGTCCTGGTTGACCAGGCATTCGCAAAGGACGCCAAGAAGTCCGTGGCACAGGTCCTCGAAGAGGCCGGTGTCAAGGGAACCGCGTTCACGCGTTTCCGCGTCGGCTCCTAGTCGATTCTGAAAGGGGGTGGCCACTTCGGTGGCCGCCCCTTTTGCATGCGCACAGTCCACATGGAGCGCGGCCGGTTCCGACCAACGGATCCGGCAGGATACCCTTTTTTCAGAGTCACCAACCGGAAGGCATCATGGAAGCCGTCAACACTGTCATCCATTCCGAGAAGAACAAGCGGCGGGTCCTCCTGAAGCTCTCCGGCGAGGTCTTCGGCGGCGGGAAACTGGGTGTCGACCCCGAGACCGTCCGCGACGTCGCCAAGCAGATCGCCGCGGCCGTCCCGCAGGTGGAAGTGGCCATCGTAGTGGGCGGCGGAAACTTCTTCCGCGGCGCTGAACTCTCCCAGAGCGGCATGGACCGCTCCCGCGCCGACTACATGGGCATGCTGGGAACGGTCATGAACTGCCTGGCACTGCAGGATTTCCTGGAGCAGGCAGGCGTGGAAACCCGCGTCCAAAGCGCCATCACCATGGGCCAGGTGGCCGAGGCCTACATTCCGCGCCGCGCCATCCGCCACATGGAAAAGGGCCGCGTGGTCATTTTCGGCGCCGGCGCCGGCCTGCCCTACTTCTCCACCGACACCGTGGCAGCACAGCGGGCCCTGGAAGTCCACGCCGACGTGGTGCTGATGGCCAAGAGCGGGGTGGACGCCGTCTACACCGCAGACCCCAAGAAGGACCCCACCGCGGAACGCCTGGAAACCCTCAGCTACGACGACGCGCTGCGCCGGGACATCCGCGTCATGGACCAGACCGCCATGACCATGTGCAAGGACAACAACCTTTCCATGGTGGTCTTCGGCATGGAGGGTGAAGGCAACGTCACCCGCGCCATCCTCGGCGAAAAGCTGGGCACGCTGGTCACTGCCTAGCTGCGGCTAGGATGAATCCAGGACAGTTCCGTTCCCGCCCTTCCCGGCGGGAACGGAAACGGCAACAAAGAACCACGTGAGTGCAGGGAACCGGCGCCCCGGACTGCACCAGAACCGTCAGGAGAGACCGTGATCGAAGAAACCTTGCTCGAGGCCGAGGAAAAGATGGACAAGGCGGTTGAAGTAGCCAAGGAAGACTTCGCTTCCATCCGTACCGGCCGCGCCAATCCCGGTCTCTACAACAAGGTCCTGGTGGACTACTACGGCTCGCCCACCCCGCTGCAGCAGCTCGCGTCCTTCGCCATCCCGGACGCCCGGACCATCCTGATCACC
This sequence comes from Arthrobacter sp. SLBN-122, assembly GCF_006715165.1. Classification (NCBI taxonomy): domain Bacteria; kingdom Bacillati; phylum Actinomycetota; class Actinomycetes; order Micrococcales; family Micrococcaceae; genus Arthrobacter; species Arthrobacter sp. SLBN-122. The sequence goes on from NZ_VFMS01000001.1 coordinate 3,483,883, forward strand.
CCGTTCGACAAGACCGCCATGCGGGACATCGAACGCGCCCTGAGCGACTCCGAGGTTGGCGCCAATCCGTCCAACGACGGCAACGTCATCCGGATCACCATTCCGGAACTGACCAAGGAACGCCGCAAGGAGTACGTCAAGATCGTCAAGACCAAGGGCGAAGACGCCAAGATCTCCATCCGCAACATCCGCCGCAAGGCCAAGGAAGCCCTGGACCGCCTGGTCAAGGACGGCGAGGCCGGCGAAGACGAAGGCACTCGCGCCGAGAAGGAACTGGACAGCCTCACCAAGGCCCACGTGGACGGCATCGACGAGCTGCTCAAGCGCAAGGAAGCAGAGCTGCTCGAAGTCTGATGGGCCAGGCAGATCAGGCCCCCGCACCAAGGGCGCGCACACGGGGGAAGCAGCCCAGGAGCAACCCGACGCCAAAAGCCGGGCGGAACCTGCCCGCCGCCGTCGTGGTGGGCCTGGCCATGCTGCTGGCCGTCCTGGGCGGGCTGCTGTTCCTCCCGCTGGCTTTCGTGGCAATTGTCACCGCCTTCGCTGTATTCGGCGTGTGGGAGATCTACCGGGCACTGGAGCACAACGGAACCAGGATGCCCATCGTGCCGGTCATGACCGGCACGGTGGCCATGCCGTTCGCCGCTTACTTCGGCGGCATCGAGAGCCAGCTCTTTGCGCTGCTGCTCAGTGCCGTGGCGGTCCTGCTGTGGCGATCGATCGAAAGTGCGGCGGGATCGGCCAACAGCATCTTCGCCGGCGTCTTCACCCTGGGCTGGGTACCGTTCTTCATCAGCTTCGCCGCACTGCCGCTGCATGCCGCCGGCACTACACCGCTGGGGCTGTGGCCCGGCGGCGTAGCCCCGATCGGGGCATGGGAGATAGCCGTGATGCTGCTGCTGGTGGTGTCCAACGACACCTTCGGCTACCTGGTGGGCGCGTCCATCGGCAAGCACCCCATGGCGCCGAAAATCAGCCCCAAGAAATCCTGGGAAGGCTTCGCGGGGTCCGCAGGAGGTGCCATGCTGATCGGCGTCCTGGCAGCCCTCTTCGTGCTGGACAAGCCCTGGTGGGTAGGCGTGGTGCTGGCAGTGGGAACCGTAGCCGCGGCCACGGCGGGGGACCTCGGCGAATCCATGGTCAAGCGTGAACTGGGCGTCAAGGACATGAGCAGCATCCTGCCGGGACACGGGGGAGTCATGGACAGGCTGGACTCCATTGTCTTCGCCTCGCCGGTGGCATTCATCCTGTACGGGCTCGTGGCCGGCGCATAACCCTATCCGGCCCGGCGCAGCCCGGCATCCGACACAAAAAAGGCCCGGGCTGCCGGACCACGCCCGGCATCCTAGACTGGTGCGCAAGCACTACGGCTGAAGAGCATTGAAGGAATCGAAGTGGCATTGGACATTCATCGGCAGATCCCTGCGTCCTTTGAGCGCGTGCAGCGCAATGAGTACGGGTACAACGCCAAGCAGGTGGACCAGTTCCTGCAGCGGGCGCGGGTCTCCCTGGAAACGCCCCAGGCCGCCACAGAGCCCGTCAACAGTGCCGACGTCAGGGCCGTGTCCTTCGACCCCGTCAAGGGCGGCTACTCCGCCACCGTGGTGGACGCGGCCTTGGACCGGCTCGAGGACGCTTTCGCCCGCCGGGAGCGGGATGAACTGATCGCGGCCCACGGGGAAGAAGCCTGGCTGCGCGAAATCGGCAACCTCTCCGGCATCCTCCGGGGGCGGCTGCACAGGCCCGACGCAGACCGCTTCCGCCGGCCCACCGGCAGGAAGGCCCGCAGCTACAACACGGACGACGTCGACCGGCTGTGCCACGAACTCATTGCCTACCTTGAGCAGGACAAGCCGTTGAGCGTGGACAGCGTCCGCCGTGCAGTCTTCCGCCCGGCGGTTGGCAGGGACGGCTACGAGGAGTCACAGGTGGACGCGTTCCTGGACCGTGTCGTTGAACTGATGGCCGCCATCGACTGACGGTCCACGGCCGGAAACGGCGCTTATTCCGTTGCCGGCGGAGTGGGGGAGAGCGGTGTGAAATGGCGCCACAGAGCGCGGTAGCGCCGGCCCCCGCGCACGACGGACACGGCGAGGAACCCAGCTCCGCACACTGCGCCCGCCACGAAGGCAACTGCCTTGTCCGCCCCGGCCAGCGTCACCAGCAGGCCCGCGAGGATGGCAATCAAGGCAGCGTTCGCCGTGGTCATGAAGATCATGCTGCTGCCGGCCACTTGGCTGAAGTTGCCACGGCTTCCAAAGAAATAATAGGTTTGGTGGGCGCCGGCCTCGTCGTCGTGGTGTGCGGCCATGAGGTAGGGAGCCACGCCCGGGTCAAGGTCCACGTACGCACTCCGCAGCCGGTTCATGGCCGTGACATACATGAGGTCCTCGTAGGCAACGTTCATGACGCGGAGCTGGGTCAGCAGTCCGATTGCCACATCGATGAACAGGACCACCACGGCCAGCAGGACAAAGGCATCCGAAAACCCCGTGGCCTGCCCCACCAGCGCCACGCTGACCAGGCTTGCCGACGTGAAGGTAAGGAACATGCTGATCCGGGTCAGCACCTCGCCTTGGGCGGTACTGCGCGATGCCAGCAGGCCCCAGTGTTCCGTGGCGAGCAGCTGGGCCCGCACGGAGGCCGGGACCGCACCCTGCCGGTGGGACATACCGCCGTCCTCGATGGACATGGCGTTATTGTCCTCCCGATCCCCGTTCGGTCGCCAGCGGCCGCTCCGGAGTATGGAGGCGGGACATGGTCCGTGGCATGGTGGCGGGGATCCGGTGGGCGGTGGCCCGGGACACGATGACCATGACGGCGAAGGCGGCAGGAACGCTCCACGCCGCAGGCTGCGCGAGCCAGGCCGGGGTCTGGCCTAAACCGGACATGCCTAGACCGGACAGGCCGGCACCGGACAGGGAGCCCGCAATCATCGCCCCTCCGCAGAGCATGCCACCGGTCAGCATGCCGGCAATGGCCCCGGCGTCCGTCAGGCCGCGCCACCAGATGCCGAGCAGCAGGACCGGGCATACCGTGGAGGCCGTGAAGGCGAACACCAGGCCGACGCTGCCGGCCAGTGCCAGGGAGCCGGTCATGAAGGCAAAACCCAGGGGGACGACGGCGGATACGACGGCGGCGAGGCGGAACCCGCGGACGCTGCCGCCCAGGACGTCCTGGCTGATGACGCCGGCGAGGGACACCACCAGGCCGGAGGTCGTGGACAGGAACGCGGCGAAGGCGCCCGCCACCACGAGGGCGGAGAGCAGGTCCCCCGGCAGCCCGCCCACGAGTTCGCCGGGCAGCCGCAGGACCATGGCGTCCGGCTGTCCTGATCGGGCCAGGCCCGGCGCGTACATTCGGGCCACCAGGCCGTAGGCAGTGGGGAAGAGGTAGAACACGGACAGCAGGCCCAGGACGATCAGCGTGGTGCGCCGGGCAGACTGCCCGTCCGGGTTGGTGTAGAAACGCACCAGCACGTGGGGCAGCCCCAGGGTGCCGAACAGCAGCGCCACCAGCAGGGACACATTCTGGTACAGCCCGGCCGGCGCCAGGTCCGTAGGGTTGACCGCCGGCAGCGACTGCGGCTCGGCACCGTTCCCGGCCAGCACGAAGATGATGAACAGGATGGGCACGGCCAGGGCCGTCAGCTTGAGCCAGTACTGGAACGCCTGGACAAACGTGATGGACCGCATCCCGCCCGCCACCACCGTCAGGCACACCACCACCACGACAGCCACGGAACCTACCCAGGGCGGCAGTCCCGTGGCGATCTGGATGGTCAGCGCGGCGCCGTGGAGCTGCGGAACAATATAGAGCCACCCGACCAGGACAACCACCACGCTGGTGACCCTGCGGACCGTCCTGGACGAGAGCCGGGATTCGGTAAAGTCCGGGATGGTGTAGGCGCCCGAACGGCGCAGCGGGGCGGCGACGAAGAGCAGCAGCATCAGGTAGCCGGCCGTGTATCCCACGGGGAACCAGAGTGCGTCGGTCCCGGACAGCAGGATGAGCCCGGCCACGCCCAGGAAGCTGGCGGCGGACAGGTACTCGCCGCCGATCGCGGACGCGTTCCACCACGGGCGCACAGTGCGCGAGGCAACGTAGAAGTCTCCTGTAGTGCGTGAGATCCGCAGCCCGTAGAAACCGATAATGGCAGTGGCGAGGGACACCACCGCCACTGCTGTTATGGCGACCCCGGCATTCATGGGCGCCTCACTGTTCACCGGCAAGGTCGCGGTACCGGGCCTCGTTGCGGGCCGCCGTCCTGACGTACAGCCAGGCACTCAGTCCGATCACGGGGTACATCCCGGCACCCAGCAGGAGCCAGCCGAAGGGGATGCCGGCGATCCGGGTTTCGGCCAGGCCGGGAACCATCACCAGGATCAACGGGAACGCGGCAAGGATCAGCAGGAAGCCGCCAGCCACCACCAATGCCAGCCGCAGCTGGGACCTGATCAGGGAGCGGACGAATACCTGTCCCACTTCGGAGTCCTGCGCCGCTTCGCGCGACTCGAGCGGACGCCGCCCGGCCGGCGCCGGGGACCGGAGGGACGCGTGCGGGGCGGTGACCCGGACGCGGGTCATGCGTGCGGCCTGATCCTGGTGGCCTCCAGCTTCTCCCGCACGGTGGGCAGATGCCGCCGGCTGATGGGAAGGCCCGCGCCGGCCACCGTGACGCGCGGCCCGTCAGCCGCCAGCTTCATTGAGGACACATGCTTCAGGGCCACCAGGTAGGAGCGGTGGGTGCGGATGAAGCCGGCGTCCGCCCACTGCTGTTCAAGATCTGCCAGCGGCACCCGGATGAGGTAGCTGGCGTCGGCGGTGTGCAGCCGCGCGTAGTCCCCCTGGGCCTGGACGTAGGTGACGTCGTCCCGGCGGATCATCCTGGTGGTCCCGCCCTGGTCAACGGTGATCATCTCAGGTGCCGCACCGCCGTCGCGCAGTTCGCAGATCCGCCCCACGGAACGGGCCAGCCGTTCGGCGCGCACCGGCTTGAGGAGGTAGTCCACGGCGGCGAGTTCGAACGCCGCCAGGGCGTGGTCCTCGTCGGCGGTGACAAAGACAACGGCCGGGGGATTGCTGTTCCGGGCGATGGCGCCGGCGATGTCCAGGCCGGACACGGCGGGCATGTGGATGTCCAGGAAGACGGCGTCGATGCTTCCGGCAGAAAGGGCCGTCAGTGCTTCAGCGCCGGACGTGGCCCGCAGCACCTTTCCGATGCGATCGTCCCTGCCCAGCAGGAAGGCCAGTTCTTCAACGGCGGGCAGCTCATCATCAACGACGAGGACGTTAATCATTCTCCTAGGGTACTTCCAGCCGGGGTGCCGGCCTCACGCATCGTGCCCGGGCTGGGACTTTGGCACCCGCATGGTGATCAGCGTTCCCTCGCCCGGCGCCGTCTCCACCACCAGTCCGTGGTCGTTGCCGTACACCTGGCGGAGGCGGGCATCCACGTTCCTCAGCCCCACGTGGTCCCCGTCGGTGTGTCCCGCCAGCACCGACCGGAGCTGCTCCGGATCCATCCCCACGCCGTCGTCCTCGATGGTGACCTCCGCGAAAGCGCCGGCGTCCTCGGCAGTGATGGTGATGTGGCCGGGCCCGGCCTTGGCCTCAAGCCCGTGCCGGACGGCGTTCTCCACCAGCGGCTGCAGGCTGAGGAAGGGGATGACGGTGCTGAGTACCTCGGGCGCCACCCGCAGGCTGACCTGGACCCGCTCACCGAACCGGGCCCGTTCCAGGAGCAGGTAGCGGTCAATGCAGCGGAGCTCCTCTGCGAGGGTGGTGAAGTCGCCGTGCCTTCGGAACGAGTACCGGGTGAAATCGGCAAACTCCACCACCAGCTCCCTGGCCCGCTCCGGATCGGTGTTGATGAAGGACGCGATGGCGTTGAGCGAGTTGTAGATGAAGTGCGGGCTGATCTGGGCGCGCAGGGCCCGGACTTCCGCCTCCATCAGCAGGGTCCGGGAGGCGTCCAGTTCGGCCAGTTCCACCTGGACCGCCACCCAGTCAGCCACTTCCCCCGTTGCCCTGACCAGGCCTGCCCCCGCGGAAGGGGCGAAGGCGGCCACAGCGCCCACGATCCGGGTGCCCGCCCGTACGGGGGCGATGACGCCGGCGAGGCGGCCGCCGGTCCCATCGCCGCCCGCAGACAGGACGGCGGTCCGGCCGGAGGCAAGGACCCCTGCGGCAAGTTCCATCAGGCGCGGCCTGATGTCCTCGGCTCCGCCGTCCCAGGCGAGTACGCCCGAGGTGTCCGTAATGGCCAGGGCATCGCAGGCCAGGAGGGCGCGCAGCTGACGGCTCGCTTTCGCCGCCCCGGCGGGGTTCAGGCCGCGGCGCAGGTGCTGCCCGGCCTGGGAGGCCGCGTGGAGCGTGTGGTAGGTGGCGCGCTCGGCGTCAGTGCCCAGGTCCCGGAAGGAGCGGAGCACCTTCAGGCCCACGCCGACGACGACGGCGATGGCCATGGCGATCACCGCAACGGCCGCTGCGGTGAGGAGGGGGGAGTCCGGCATGGTGCCCAGCGTAGCGGCGGGTGCCGTTTGCCGCAGCATCGCAACCGTTGAGCGACCGTGGCGGCCAGCTTATGGAATGGACAGGGCAACGGACGGCAGAGTGATTGGTGTCACATCTCAATGAGGAGGAACGATGGGTCACGATGCCCATACTCCGGACGCAGCGGCGTCCGTGGACTTCGAACAAGTCCAGTCGACCGGGCAGTTCCAGGAATTGCGCAAGCGACACCGCAGCTTTGTCTTCCCCATGGCAGTGGCCTTCCTGCTGTGGTACTTCGCCTACGTCCTGCTCGCCGACTACGCGGTGGGCTTCATGTCCACCAAGGTATGGGGCAACATCAACGTCGGCCTGATCCTGGGCCTGCTCCAGTTCATCTCCACCTTCGCCATCACCGGCTGGTACGTGCACTACTCCAACCGGAAGCTGGACCCCATCGCCTCCGAAATCAGGCATGAGATCGAGGGCCACGAATTCGATAAGGACGGAAACCGAGTGGGCGGAACCAACAAATGATCACAATTCCAGCTGCGGTGGACGTCGCCGCCCTCAAGGACACCACCCTTTTGAACATGGGCATCTTCGGCCTGTTTGTGGCCGTGACCATGGTGATCGTGCTCCGGGCCAGCCGCAACAACAAGACCGCCGCCGACTACTACGCCGCCGGGCGCTCCTTCACGGGCTCGCAGAACGGCACAGCCATTGCCGGCGACTACCTGTCGGCAGCATCCTTCCTGGGCATCACCGGCGCCATCGCCATCAACGGCTATGACGGGTTCATGTACTCCATCGGCTTCCTGGTGGCCTGGCTGGTGGCGCTGCTGCTGGTGGCTGAACTTCTCCGCAACACCGGCAAGTTCACAATGGCGGATGTGCTCTCCTTCCGGCTGAAGCAGCGCCCCGTACGGATCGCGGCAGCCATCTCCACGCTTGCCGTCTGCTTCTTCTACCTGCTGGCCCAGATGGCCGGCGCCGGCAGCCTCATTTCGCTCCTGCTGGGCATCAGCGACTGGGGCGGACAGGCGCTGGTGATCATCGTCGTCGGCGCCCTCATGATCATGTACGTCCTGATCGGCGGCATGAAGGGCACCACCTGGGTCCAGATAATCAAAGCCATGCTTCTGATCGCGGGTGCCGCCGTCATGACCCTGTGGGTCCTTGCCATCTACGGCTTCAACCTCTCCGCCCTGCTGGGCGGCGCCGTGGAGACCGCCAACAACCCGGCCGTCCTCAACCCGGGCCTGCAGTACGGCAAGTCGGACACCTCCAAGCTGGACTTCATGTCCCTGGGACTCGCCCTGGTCCTGGGCACAGCAGCCCTGCCGCACGTCCTGATGCGCTTCTACACCGTGCCCACTGCCAAGGAAGCCCGCAAGTCAGTGGTCTGGTCCATCTGGCTCATCGGCCTGTTCTACCTCTTCACGCTGGTGCTGGGCTACGGCGCCGCCGCGTTGGTGGGTGCCGACACGATCAAGAGCGCCCCGGGCGGAGTTAACTCGGCCGCGCCGCTGCTGGCCTTCCACCTGGGCGGCCCGCTGCTGCTCGGCTTCATCTCCGCGGTGGCGTTCGCCACCATCCTGGCGGTGGTGGCAGGCCTGACCATCACGGCCGCCGCTTCCTTTGCGCATGACATCTACGCCAACGTCATCGCCAAGGGCAAGGCCGACGCCGCCACGGAAGTCCGGGTGGCCCGGCGCACCGTGGTGGTGATCGGCATCCTGGCCATCCTTGGCGGCATCTTTGCCAACGGCCAGAACGTGGCCTTCCTGGTGGCACTGGCCTTCGCCGTCGCTGCATCAGCCAACCTGCCCACCATCATCTACTCGCTGTTCTGGCGGAAGTTCACCACCCAGGGCGCCGTGTGGAGCATGTACGGCGGCCTGGCCTCGGCGATCCTGCTCATCGTGTTCTCCCCGGTGGTTTCCGGAGCCAAGACCTCGATGATCCCGGGCGCCAACTTCGCCCTCTTCCCGCTGAGCAATCCGGGCATCGTGTCCATTCCGCTGGCCTTCTTCCTGGGGTGGCTGGGGACCACCCTGGACAAGAAGAAGGAAGATCCCGCCAAGCAGGCCGAAATGGAAGTCCGCTCGCTTACGGGCATCGGGGCCGAAAAGGCCGTGGACCACTAACAGGTGGACCACTGACCGATATGCCGGCTTTACCGGCGTAGACGGAAGGAGCCTCCAGCCGCAGACCGCGGCTTGGAGGCTCTTTCCGTGCCCCCTGGCTTTCAGGGAGGAGGTTCAGCGCCGGTGGTGGTCGTCCGGCCCGGGGTTCCCGTGGCTGCCGTGCGGGACGGCGTGCTGGCCGGCCGTGGAGGCGGCGAGGCCCGGCGTCGTTATTCCTGCCACCAGGACGGCGCCGGCGAAAGCTGCCAGCAGGAGCCGGCCAGGCCGCATTCCGGTCCCCACCGGAGCACTTGGAACCGGCTGCCGTTCCCTGTCCTGCAAATCACCGCGTTGCCGGACGGCGGCCCGCTGGAGCCACTCAAGCGATGCAATGATCATGAGCGTGAGCAGCAGCGCCGAAAGCTGCGTCAGGCTGAGGTTGGCGGCGGCGGGGGCAATCGGCGTGAATGCTATCGCGGCCAGGTGGACGGCGGCGGCGCCGGCCAGTACATACCGCGCCCGGGCCCGCCAGCCAGCCGGTCCCTGGCCAGGAACACCACGGCGCCGGCCAGCAGTGCCAGTCCCCAGGCGCCGGCCACCGTGCCGGCAAAAACGGCCGGTGGCGCCGCAGGTCCCGCTGATGCCGCAAAGACACTGGACGAGATGGCCAGGTTGAGCGATCCTGCTCCGAAGCCCGCGAACCCGGTGAGCAGGCGAACGGCAGGGCCCGCTTGGGACGTCTGGGCCTCCGGCACGGCTGTCAGAGCTGTTGGTGCGCTCCGGCCAGCCGGGGCAGCCGGCCGGAGCGAGGCCATTCCCGGCGACGCCACGGCTAGGCCCGGGCGGCGGCGGGGGACTTGTCCAGGGACAGGCCCACGCCGAGGAGGAGTACGGCGCTGGCGAGGTGGAGGACGTTGTCGGCGCCGTTCAGGGCGATGATGTTCAGCGGCGAGTTCAGCAGGAACAGTCCAACGATGCCCACCAGGAGGTAAACGGCGCCCACCGTCGCGTTCACCGTGCGGGCACTGTCCGTCCCGCGAAGCCCGGCAAAAAGAAGCGCGGCACCGATGGCGAGGTGGATGACATTGTGCAGTGGGTTGACTTCGAAGATGATCAGGTTCGCGCCCTCGGTGGCAACGAAGCCGACGCCGGACGTGACTGCGAAGCCCAGCAGGCCCACCAGGAGGTAGACGGCTCCGAAAATGGTGGCGACGAGGCGGTTGGGTGAGTTGCGCATGGCCAATTCCTTCCGATGGGGCGGGCAACAGTTCCCGCCGGACCAACAGGCCCCTGGGCGGGACCCTCGGAAGAGATTCGGATCATGGCCGTGGGTGGATGGGTAAAAAGATCAGTACCCTTTCCACTTTCCTGTCCGTCTAGGCCGCCGGCCGCAGCTTAATGTTGGTCATGAGGGGCTTGTCCTTGCCTTCGAAGCGGTATGCCAGGTCCACTTTCTTGCCGGTGCAGCTGATCTGGCCCACCACCTCCGCCGACTTGATCCCGTTCTCCGTGGAGACCTTAAGGTCGTTGTACGCGGGCTGGCAGGAGCTGTCCATTTCCAGGCTCTTCACCCCGGAGATGAAGGCTTCCTTGGAGAGCTGTTTCTGCAGGGCCGGGTCGAGGTATTCGTCGTAGGCGCGGGAGGTGTCGCCGGCGATGACCTTCCTGGTGAAGTCGTCCGCGAGTCCCCGGGCCTGGTTGGTTGCGCTGCCAACCACATTCACCAGGATGACGACGCCGAGGATCACCAGGAGCAGCACCCCGCCGAGGCTGCCAAGAATGATCCACAGCTTCCGACGGTTCCGTTGCCGGGGCGGTTCCCCCGGCAGTCCGAACGGGGCGGGCTGCTCCGGCAGCGGCGGCAACTGCCGAGGTGTGTAGCCCGTCCGGCCCTGCTGGTACGGATCCTGGGAACTGCTCAAAAGTGGAGCCTTTCGGGAACTGGCGCTGCGGCGCCGGCGAACTGGCCCGGGCCCTTCCCGGCCCGGCGATGACTGCAACCAAGCCTATAACCCCGCCTGCCGCCGTCGTGCGTGCAGCATGTGTGGAAGGTCCGCTGGTGGCGTTAAGCACCTTCTGGACTATGCCCCTTCTGAACTATGCACTTTCTGAACCGCGGTCCAGCAGGGGCTGCACCCGGAAAGGGATCAGTTCGCCCATGGCCAATGCGGTGTCAGCCCGTTCCACGCCATCGCAGGCAAGGATCTTGCCGTTGATCCGGAACAGGTCCTCGGCATCCCTGGCCACCACGCGCAGCAGCAAGTCTGCTGAGCCCGTCAGTCCGTAACCCTCCAGGACCTCGGGGATGGCTGCGATTTCCTCCGCCAGGTGCCCAAGCTTCTGCTGCTGCACGTGGACGGAGATGAAAGCCATGAGCGGATACCCCAGGGCGACTGGATTGATGCGCCGTTCGAAGGACAGGAAGACGTGCTTTTTCTCCAGCTGGGCCATGCGCGCCTGGACCGTATTGCGGGACAGGCCCAGCTTCTGCGCCAGGGCCACCACCGTGCGGCGCGGATCCTGTGCCAGTGCTGCCAACAGGCGGGTGTCAGTGCCATCCAAAGCTCGCATAATGCGCAACGCTAGCACGGTCCCAGTGCCTCATATAGGGCACTCTGCTCAACTTGATCCGCAGTGGTTGTACCCGATGGCCATTGTGAGTAGGGTCACAGTATCTGGGGCAATGACGCCCGGAAGGCCGGTGGCGGCAGGGCCAAAAGCTTCGAAAACCACAGGTCAACGACGTACGAAGGTTGCGGCAATCGTGTCTACAGACGAAACGGGCCCTGGCGGCGCACAAACCCCCGACATCGCAGGAAACCCCGGCGGAACGGGGCCGGATCTCCTCCAGCTGATCGCCCCGTCGGGTGAGCGCATCAGCCACCCGGAATTCGATTTTTGGGTCAGGGACATTACCGACGATCAGTTGTGCTCCCTCTTCGAGGACATGACCGTCATCCGCAGGATCGACGTGGAGGCCACGGCCCTGCAGCGGCAGGGTGAGCTGGCCCTGTGGCCCCCGCTCCTGGGCCAGGAGGCAGCCCAGATCGGGTCCGGCAGGGCGTTGCGGGCGGACGACTTTGTCTTCTCCAGCTACCGCGAAAACGGTGTGGCGTACTGCCGCGGTGTAGACCTGACGGACCTACTGCGGGTGTGGCGGGGAAACGCGTCCGGCGGCTGGGACCCCTACGGCATCAACATGGCAACGCCGCAGATCATCATCGGCGCCCAGACACTGCATGCCACTGGCTACGCCATGGGGATCCAGAATGACGGCGCGGACGCGGTGGCCGTGACCTACTTCGGTGACGGGGCCACCAGTGAGGGCGACGTCAACGAGGCCATGGTGTTCGCCGCCAGTTTCCAGGCCCCCGTGGTTTTCTTCTGCACGAACAACCACTGGGCCATCTCCGAGCCCGTGCGCCTGCAGTCCCACATCCAGCTCGCGGACCGGGCCTGCGGTTTCGGCATCCCCAACCTGCGCGTGGACGGCAATGACGTCCTGGCGGTCATGGCTGCCACCCGGCTGGCACTTGACCGGGCCCGCCGTGGCGGCGGCCCCACCTTCATCGAAGCCGTCAGTTACCGCATGGGCCCCCACACCACCGCAGATGATCCCACCCGCTACCGCGACGCCAACGAACTGGAGGACTGGGCCGCCAAGGACCCCATCTCCCGGCTCGCCGGCCTCCTGGACCGGAAGGGGATCCTGACCGCGGAACTGCAGCAGCAGGTCAAGGACAAAGCTGACGCCGTTGCATCGGAGATGCGCCGCGGCTGCACCACCATGCCGGAACCCCGGCCCATGGACATCTTCAAGCACGTCTACAGCACGCCCAATTCCTGGCTGGAACGCCAGCAGGACCATTACGCCCGTTACCTGGCGACCTTCGGGGACCCCGACGGAGCCGTTTCCAAGGAAGGTGCACGCTGATGACCCAGTTGACCTTTGCCCGTGCCATCAATGCCGGGCTGCGCAAGTCGCTGGAAAACGACTCCAAGGTGGTCCTCCTCGGCGAGGACATCGGTACCCTGGGCGGCGTGTTCCGGGTGACGGACGGCCTGCAGAAAGACTTTGGCAAACACCGCGTGGTGGACACGCCGCTGGCGGAGTCAGCCATTGTGGGCACCGCGGTGGGCCTGGCCTACCGCGGCTACCGTCCCGTGGTGGAAATCCAGTTCGACGGCTTCATCTACCCGGCGTTCGACCAGATCGTCAGCCAGGTGGCCAAACTGCACTACCGTACCCGCGGGGCCGTCAGGATGCCCATCACCATCAGGGTCCCGTTCGGCGGCGGCATCGGCTCGCCCGAGCACCACTCGGAATCGCCGGAAGCCTACTTCACCCACACCTCCGGCCTCCGGGTGGTCACCGTGGCCAACCCGCAGGACGCCTACACCGTAATCCAGCAGGCCATCGCCTGCGACGACCCCGTGCTGTACTTCGAGCCCAAGCGCCGCTACCACGACAAAGGCGAAGTGGACGAGTCAGTGGACCCGCGTTCCGCCCTGCCCATGGACAAGGCCAGGGTCCTGACCGACGGCAGGGACGTGACCCTGGTGGCCTACGGCCCCCTGGTCAAGACGGCCCTGGACGCCGCCTCCGCCGCAGCCGACGAGGGCATCTCCATTGAAGTCATCGACCTGCGCTCGCTGGCCCCCGTGGATTATGAGCCTGTGGTGGCGTCCGTACGGAAGACCGGCCGCCTGGTGGTGACGCACGAGGCCGCGCAATCCGGCGGGCTGGGGGCGGAAGTGGCAGCCAGCATCACCGAGCGGTGCTTCTACCACCTTGAGGCGGCTCCCGTGAGGGTGACGGGATTCGACATTCCCTACCCGTACTCGAAACTGGAAATGCACCATCTGCCGGGCCTGGACCGCATCCTGGACGGCGTGGACCGCGCCCTGGGCCGCCCCAATTCCCTGAGCGGGCTGGAAGGATGAGCGCCACCATGATCAAGGAATTCCGGCTCCCGGACCTGGGCGAGGGACTCACAGAATCTGAAATCCTCAGCTGGAAAGTGGACGTTGGCGACACCGTGAGCCTGAGCCAGGTCATCGCCGAAGTGGAAACCGCCAAGGCAGTGGTGGAGCTCCCGTCGCCGTTCGCCGGCGTGATCAAGGAACTCCACGAACAGCCCGGTTCCGTTGTGGAGGTGGGCAAGCCGATCGTCTCCTTTGAGGTGGCGGACGACGACGGCGCGCCACCTTCACCACGGTCCGGCGCCTTTGAGCCCGGGGCGGGGGAGTCCGCCGGGGAAACGCCGAAGGCAGGGGAAAGCCTGAAGCGGGAACCCAACCTGGTGGGGTACGGCGCCGTCGTGGAAGCTTCCGGCCGGCCAACCCGCCGGCCGCGGAAGCTTGCCCCCGTGGAGCCAGCCGCAATCCGGCCCCACGTGGTTGAGCACGTGGAAGACAAGCCCGTCCACTCCATCCCCATGGAGACCAGGCCAGCCGAAGATCACCACGCGGAGCGCCCCCGGTCCACGCCTCCTGTCCGGAAGCTGGCCAAGGACCTGGGCGTGGACCTCACGCAGGTAACCGGCACCGGTCCCGGCGGGTTGATCACGCGGGAAGACGTGCAGGGCTTTGCGGGGCATGCAGGAGAACCTGCCGGGGCCACGGCAGGGCAGGTGACGGTATCCGGTGGAACCCGGACGGGGGAGCGGGAGACCCGGACTCCCATCAAGGGCGTGCGCAAGCACACTGCGGCGGCAATGGTCCAAAGCGCCTTCACCGCGCCGCATGCCACCGAATTCCTCACCGTTGATGTCACGCCCAGCCTTGAGCTGCTGGCAAAACTCAAGAACAGCAGGGACTTCGCCGGAACCAGGCTCAGCCCGCTGACGCTCGCCGCCAAGGCCGTCCTGGTGGCCCTGCGGCGGAACCCGGCGCTGAATTCCCGCTGGGACGGGGACAACCAGGAGATTGTCACCTTCAACTACGTGAACCTGGGCATTGCAGCGGCCACCCCCCGCGGACTCACAGTCCCCAACATCAAGGACGCCGACGCCATGGCGCTCCCGCAGCTGGCGCAGGCGCTGACGGCGCTCGCAGATACGGCCAGGGCAGGCAAGACCACGCCCGCAGACCTTGCCGGCGGCACCATTTCCATCACCAACATCGGCGTCTTCGGGATCGATGCGGGTACCCCCATCCTCAATCCCGGGGAGGCGGCGATCCTTGGCCTGGGCGCGGTCCGGACCATGCCGTGGGAGTACAAAGGCGAGGTGGCGCTGCGCCAGGTGCTCACGCTCAGCCTGTCCTTCGATCACCGCTTGGTGGACGGCGAGCAGGGGTCCCGGTTCCTGGCCGACGTCGGGGCCATCCTGGCCGAACCCGGGATGGTCATCGCGATGGTCTAGCGGCCTGCTCCAAGCTAGGGGGCGGGCGCGCTGTCCACCATCAGCGCTGCCAGTGCCATCCGCTCGAGCAGCGGGCGGGCCGCTCCGGCCGCCAGCCTCCTGCCATGGCTCCGGACCGAGTGCGGGGTGGAATTGATCAGGCCGAACGTGGCGTGGGCACGCATCCGCAGCTCAGCCGCATCGGTTCCCGGGTGGACCCTCGCCAGAATGTCCACCCACACCTCCACGTAGCTGCGCTGCAGGGTACGCACCGCGGACTGGTCCTGCTCCGACAAATTGCTGAAGTCACGGTCCTGCACCCGGATCACGTCCGGCTTGCCGAGTGCGAAATCCACCTGGAACTCCACCAGCCGGCGCAGGGCAGCCAGGGGATCCGGCGCGGTGTCCACCACCTGGCGGCCGCCGTCCAGCAGTTCCTGGCTCACGGTGACCAGGAGATCGGCCAGGACGGCCTGCTTTCCGGGAAAGTGGCGGTAGACCGCGGGGCCGCTGACCCCTGCCGCCGCGCCAAGATCCTCCAGCGAAACGCGGTTGAAGCCGTTCAGCGCGAACAGTGAAGCCGCAGCGGACAGCAAAGCCTGCCGCCGGTTCTCCTTGGCCTTGCCGCGCTGGGTCGTTGGAACGGAGTGGGTCGTTGGAACGGGCTGGGCGGCAGGTACCGGCTGCACAGTATTGCTGGACACTTTTCCTCCTCGGACCGACGCAGATTCTACCAAGGCGGCCGTGTGTTGGACATCACAGTTAATCGAGACTAACCTGAATTTCAGTTATTAGTCACTAACCGAGTTGGCAGTAAAGCCGGCCCGGCACAGACAAGGACGGACCGTCAATGGAGACCCTGGCCACCCGGCTTGACCCCGCAAGCGAGGCCTTCCGCGCCAACCGGGAAGCGCAGTCGGCGCTCGCCGGGGAACTGCGGAAGCGGCTGGCGGATGCAGCGCTGGGCGGGCCCCAGAAGTCGCGGGACCGGCACGTGGCCCGGGGCAAGCTGCTGCCGCGGGACCGGATCGACCAACTGCTGGATGAGGGCAGCCCGTTCCTGGAGATCGCACCCCTGGCGGCGAACGGGATGTACGGTGACGAGGCACCCGGCGCAGGAGTCATCGCCGGCATCGGCCTGGTGCACGGCCGGCAGGTCCTGGTCATCTCCAACGACGCCACCGTTAAGGGCGGCACGTACTACCCCATGACGGTGAAGAAGCACCTCCGTGCCCAGGAGATCGCCCTGGAGAACGGCCTTCCCTGCATCTACCTGGTGGATTCCGGCGGGGCCTTCCTGCCCAAGCAGGACGAAGTCTTTCCAGACAAGGACCACTTTGGCCGGATCTTCTACAACCAGGCGCGTCTGTCCGCCGCCAAAATTCCACAGATCGCTGCCGTCATGGGGTCCTGCACGGCCGGCGGCGCCTACGTCCCGGCCATGAGCGACGAAACCGTCATCGTCCGAAACCAGGGCACCATCTTCCTGGGCGGACCGCCGCTGGTGAAGGCGGCAATCGGGGAAATCGTCACCGCCGAGGAACTGGGCAGCGGCGAGGTGCACTCCCGGGTCTCGGGCGTGACCGACCACCTCGCCGAGAACGACGAACATGCCCTCCAGATCGTCAGGGACATTGTCTCCACCCTGCCGCCGCCCGCCGCGCCTGCCTGGCAGGTGGAACCCGCCGTCGAACCTGCCGTGGACCCGGACGCGCTCTATGGTGCCGTGCCTACGGACGTCAACGCGCCGTATGACGTCCACGAGGTTATTGCGCGCCTCGTGGACGGCAGCCGGTTCCATGAGTTCAAAAAGGAGTACGGCACCACCCTGGTCACAGGATTCGCCCGGATCCACGGGCACCCGGTGGGGATCGTGGCCAACAACGGCGTGCTGTTCAGCGAGTCGTCGCTCAAGGGTGCGCACTTCATTGAGCTGTGCGACCAGCGGGGGATTCCGCTGGTCTTCCTGCAGAACATCTCCGGCTTCATGGTGGGCAGGGACGCCGAGCAGGGTGGCATCGCCAAGAACGGCGCCAAGATGGTGACCGCCGTTGCCACCGTGCGGGTGCCCAAGCTGACGGTGGTGATAGGCGGCTCCTTCGGGGCGGGAAACTACTCCATGTGCGGCCGCGCCTACTCGCCGAGGTTCCTGTGGATGTGGCCCGCAGCCCGGATCTCCGTGATGGGCGGCAACCAGGCCGCCAGCGTGCTGGCCACCGTGAAGCGGGACCAGTATGAAGCAGCGGGTGAGGACTGGCCGGCAGGGGACGAGGAAGCCTTCAAGGCACCCATCCGGCAGCAGTATGAGGACCAAGGCAGCCCCTACTACTCCACCGCCCGGCTGTGGGATGACGCCGTCATCGATCCCGCCGATACCCGCACCGTCCTGGGCCTGGCCCTCGAGGTCGTCTCCCGCACCCCCCTGCCGGGGACCTCCTTCGGCCTCTTCCGGATGTGAGCCAGGAATGACAATGAAAACCAACGCAGCCACAACCAGCACGGCTTCCGCCGCGGTGGCACCCGGCAAGCCCCTCTTCAGCACCGTACTGGTGGCCAACCGCGGCGAAATCGCCTGCCGCGTCATCCGCACGCTGCGGCACCTGGGCATCCGTTCGGTGGCCGTTTACAGCGATGCCGACGCCGGCGCCCGGCACGTGCGCGAAGCGGACGCTTCCGTCCGGATCGGCCCCGCCGCGGCCACCGAAAGCTACCTGAACGCTGACGCAATCGTGGAGGCATGCCGGCAGTCCGGGGCCGAAGCGGTCCACCCCGGCTACGGTTTCCTGAGCGAGAACGTGGACTTCGCCCGGGCCCTGGAGAAAGCCGGCCTCACGTTCATCGGCGCGGGCGTTGAAGCGCTGAATGTCATGGGTGACAAGATCCGCGCCAAGAACCACGTGTCAGGTTACGGCGTGCCCGTCGTCCCCGGCATCGCCAAGCCCGGTATGACGGACAGCGAACTGATGGAGGCCGCAGCCGCCGTCGGCTTTCCCTTGCTCATCAAGCCGTCCGCGGGCGGTGGCGGCAAGGGGATGCATGCCGTCGGGAAACCGGCGGACCTGCCCGCCGCCCTGGCCACGGCGCGGCGCGTGGCCGCCGCCGCGTTCGGTGACGACACCCTGTTCCTGGAACGCCTGGTGACCACCCCGCGGCACATCGAGGTGCAGGTGCTGGCGGACGGCCACGGCAACGTCATCCACCTCGGCGAGCGCGAATGCTCCCTGCAGCGCCGGCACCAAAAAGTCATCGAGGAAGCCCCGTCACCCCTGCTGGAGGGCCTTCCCAACGGGCCCGAAGTGCGCGCCCGCATCGGCGAGGCCGCCTGCAACGCGGCCCGCAGCGTCAACTATGTGGGTGCGGGGACGGTTGAATTCCTGGTCTCCGATGACGCGCCGGACGAGTTCTTCTTCATGGAGATGAACACCAGGCTGCAGGTGGAACACCCGGTCACCGAAATGGTCACGGGCATCGACCTGGTGGAATGGCAGGTGCGGATCGCCGCGGGTGTGGAGCTGACCGTCCGGCAGGCTGAGGTGGAGCTGTCCGGCCACGCCGTGGAGGCCAGGGTCTACGCCGAGGTGCCCGAGAAGAACTTCCTCCCGTCCACCGGGACCGTGCTGGTGCTCGATGAACTGCCGGGCCCGGCGCAGCGTCCCAGCGCCCCCGCACGCAACGAAACCGGGACAGCACAGGGCCGGGTCCGGGTGGACTCCTCCCTGGTGGAAGGCCTGGAGCTGTCGGCACACTACGATCCCATGGTTTCCAAGGTGATCGCCTGGGCCGGGGACCGCGCTGCGGCCCTGTCCACGCTGGACCAGGCTTTATCCGGCTACACGGCGCTGGGCATCGAGACCAATGTGGAGTACCTGCGGCTCCTGGTCAACGACCCCGACGTCCAGGCAGGGCATCTGGACACCGGCCTGATCGAACGGAAGCTGCCCGGGCTGGATTTCCGCCGCATCGACAACCCCGAGCTGGTGGCCGCCGCGCTCTACGCGTTGTCCCTGGACGCGCAGGACAACCCTTCCCCGGGGAGCGGGCCCTGGCAGGGCAGGAATGGCTGGCGCCTCGGCGCGCCGGCGCCACGCCGCGTCAGCCTGGGAACGCCCGACGGCGGCGTGGTGACGGTGCAGGTCACCGGCAGTCCCAATGCGGGGGACAAGGCCGTGGTCGCCGTCGACGGCGGCCCGCGGCAGACAGCCTCGCTGCAGTGGTCCGGCCGGAAAAGCATCGAACTCGACCTGGACGGCGGGCGCCACGCCTACCGGCTGGCACCGGTGTATTCCGGAGCCGCCGCCCCGACCTGGGACAACCCTGTGCCCGCCGGCCCCGCACAGCTCTACCTCGGCAACGACGGCTGGTCCTGCCGGCTCGATGTCCTGACCCGCGAGGCACGGCTGGAACGCGTGCTGGCAGCCATCCAGCGGCAGGAAGGGGCAGCCGACCCGGAGGTGCGCTCGCCGATGCCCGGAACCGTCGTGGCCGTCCCGGTAGCTGACGGGGACACGGTCCAGGCAGGGGACGTCCTGGTGTCCGTGGAAGCCATGAAGATGGAGCACCACCTGGTGGCCCCGCTGGCAGGGACCGTGCACTTGGCGGCCCGTACGGGAGACCTGGTGAAGGCCGACCAGGTGCTGGCCACCATCCATCCCGCTGCCGCCGGCACAAAAATTCCCAGAACAGAAACAGCAACAGGCACAGCATCAGACACTGCTGCAGACCAAGGCGAAGGAGCCTGAAATGTCCGGATTTGAACTCAGCGAGGAATACCAGGACCTCAGCAACACCGTCCGGGAATTCGCCGACGAAGTAGTCGCCCCGGTATCGGCCAAACACGACGAAGAGCACAGCTTCCCCTACGAAGTGGTGAAGCAGATGGCGGAGATGGGCCTGTTCGGGCTGCCCTTCCCTGAGGAATACGGCGGCATGGGCGGGGACTACTTCGCCCTGGCCCTGGCGCTGGAGCAGCTTGGCCGGGTGGACCAGTCCGTAGCCATCACCCTGGAAGCAGGCGTTTCCCTGGGCGCCATGCCCGTCTACCGCTTCGGGACCGAGGAGCAGAAGCAGGAGTGGCTGCCCATGCTGGCGTCCGGCCAGGCGCTCGCCGGCTTTGGCCTCACCGAGCCCGAGGCCGGTTCGGATGCCGGCGGGACCAAGACCCACGCCCGGCGCCAGGACGGGAACTGGGTCATCAACGGCAACAAGGAGTTCATTACCAACTCCGGAACGGACATCACCCGGCTGGTCACTGTTACCGCCGTCACCGGGCAAAAGGAGCGCGCGGATGGCAGCGTGCAAAAGGAGATCTCCACCATCCTGGTGCCTACCGACACACCGGGCTTCAAGGCGGAAAAGCCGTACAACAAGGTGGGCTGGAATGCTTCAGACACCCACCCCCTCACCTTGAAGGACGTGCGGGTCCCTGAAGCGAACTTGCTTGGTGCTGAAGGCCGCGGCTATGCCAACTTCCTGTCCATCCTCGATGAGGGCCGCATCGCCATCGCCGCGCTGGCCACGGGCGCCGCCCAGGGCTGCGTGGATCTCTCGGTCAAATACGCCAGCGAGCGCAGGGCGTTCGGCCAGGAAATCGGCAAGTATCAGGCCATTTCCTTCAAGATCGCCCGCATGGAAGCACGGGCCCATACCGCCCGCCTGGCGTACTACGACGCCGCCTTCCGGATGCTTGCCGGCAAGCCGTTCAAGACCCAGGCGGCCATCGCTAAGATGGTCGCAGGCGAGGCGGCCATGGACAATGCGCGGGATGCCACCCAGGTATTCGGCGGCTATGGCTTCATCAACGAGTTCACCGTGGCACGCCACTACCGCGACTCCAAGATCCTTGAAGTGGGGGAGGGCACCACGGAGGTCCAGCTGATGCTGATCGCCCGCGAACTGGGTCTTTAGAAACTGGGACTGTAGCCGGCCTGAGAGGATCACTGATGATTGACAAGGTTGTTGCCAGCGCTGACGAGGCGGTTGCAGACATCCCGGACGGCGCCTCCCTGGCGGTGGGTGGATTCGGCCTCTGTGGAATTCCCGTTGCCCTGATCGACGCCCTGCACCGCGCGGGCACCTCCGGCCTGGAAACCGTCAGCAACAACTGCGGCGTCGACGACTGGGGGTTGGGCATCCTGCTGCGGGACGGGCGCATCCGCCGCACCATCAGCTCCTATGTGGGCGAGAACAAGGAATTCGCACGCCAGTACCTCGCCGGTGAGCTCGAAGTGGTGCTCACGCCGCAGGGCACGCTGGCCGAAAAGCTGCGTGCGGGCGGGGCGGGCATCCCGGCGTTCTACACCAAGGCGGGGGTGGGCACGCAGGTGTCCGACGGCGGCCTGCCGCAAAAGTACGACGCCAACGGAGGCATCGCGGTTGCCTCCGCCCCGAAGGAAGTGCGGTCCTTCGGGGGAGTGGACTACGTCCTGGAAGAATCCCTCATCCCTGACTTCGGACTGGTCCACGCCTGGAAGGGCGACCGCCACGGGAACCTCGTCTTCCACGCCACCGCCATGAACTTCAACCCCCTTTGCGCCATGGCAGGCAGGATCACTATCGCCGAGGTGGAGGAACTCGTGGAGCCCGGCGAGCTGGACCCCGAACACATCCACACCCCCGGCATCTTCGTCCAACGCGTGGTCCTGGCCGCGCACGGGGAGAAACGGATCGAAAAGCGGACAGTGGCGCTGGCCCCGGCACAGGAGCGCGGCACCAACCAGCAGGCAGGAGCTTAGCTATGGACCCGAACAGCCCCTTCGCACCGCGGCCGGAAGGCGTCCGCCCTGAATACCGCCGGGCGGCAGGACAACAGCATGAGACGCCACCTGACGGGACCGGCGCCAAGGGCTGGACGCGCAACGAACTCGCCGCACGGGTGGCCAGGGAGCTCCGCAACGGCCAGTACGTGAACCTTGGCATCGGGATGCCCACCCTGATCCCTAACTACATTCCCGCCGGAGTGGAGGTGGTGCTGCACTCCGAGAACGGGATCCTCGGCGTCGGCCCGTACCCCGCTGAGGACGCGGTGGATCCGGACCTGATCAACGCCGGCAAGGAAACCGTGACGGTCAACAGGGGCGCAGCGTTCTTCGATTCGGCAACATCCTTTGGCATGATCCGCGGTGGCCACGTGGACCTCGCCGTCCTGGGCGCCATGGAGGTTGCGGCCAACGGGGACCTGGCCAACTGGATGATCCCGGGCAAGATGGTCAAAGGCATGGGAGGGGCCATGGACCTGGTGTTCGGTGCCAAGCGGGTCATCGTGATGATGGAGCATGTGGACCGCAACGGCAACCCGAAGATCGTCCAGCGATGCTCACTGCCGCTGACCGGCAAGGGCTGTGTGGACCGGATCATCACCGACCTCGCCGTCATTGATGTCGTGAAGGACAACGGCGACTCACGCCTGGTGCTGCGCGAACTGGCCCCCAACGTCTCTGCCGAGGACGTGGTGGCGGCCACCGGCGCGGACCTGTTCGAGGAAGACCGGGAACTCACCGTATGACTGACGGAAACGGTCCGGCGTCCCGGCAGGAGGACGACGGCGGCAGGAGGGTCATCGAACAGCGCGGGCTGTACTTTGACGAACTGGAGGAAGGCGTGCTGTACGCCCACCGTCCAGGACGCACCGTGACCGAAACCGACAACGTCCTCTTCTCCACGCTCACCATGAACACCCAGGCGCTGCACCTGGACGCCGCCTGGAGCGCCGGGCAGCCCTTTGGCCAGCGGCTGGTGAACTCGATGTTCACCCTTGCCACCATGGTGGGCCAGTCCGTCACCCAGCTCACCCAGGGGACCATCATCGCCCAGCTGGGCCTGACGGACGTCACGTTCCCGCACCCCCTGTATCACGGCGACACGCTGTACACGGAGACGGCCGTCACCGGCAAGCGGCTGTCGTCCTCACGCCCCGGCCAAGGCATCGTGACCATGGAGCACACCGGGCGCAACCAGGACGGAACCGTGGTGGCCCGGGCCACCCGAAGTTGCCTGATGTGGACGCATGAAGCCCACCGCCAGGCGCAGGACGCCGGACAGGAGACAATGCCGGTATGACTTTCGTAATGGGCCCCGCGCTGCTGTTCTGCCCCGCCGACCGGCCGGAGCGCTACCAGAAAGCCGCCGCGAGGGCGGACGCCGTGATCCTGGACCTTGAAGACGCCGTGGCGCCGGCGGACAAGCAGCGCGCCAGGGGTGCCATCCTGGCGCAGTTGGGAACCACGGGCGTGGAACCGGAGCTTGAACCCAGTTGCACCATCGTGAGGGTGAACCCCGTGGGCACCGAGGAGTTTGAAAAGGACCTGCACTGCCTGGCCCATACGCCGTACCGTACGGTGATGCTGGCCAAGGCCGAATCGGCCGAACAGCTCAAGGCGCTGGAGGGCTACCAGGTGATTGCCCTCTGCGAAACGGCGCTCGGCGTGCTCAATGCGCCGGCTATCGCCGCCGCTCCCAACGTGGTGGGCCTGATGTGGGGCGCCGAGGATCTGCTGGCCAGCCTGGGAGGTACATCCAGCCGTAAGGACGACGGCGGCTACCGGGCCGTGGCCCTGCATGCCCGCTCCGCCGTCCTGCTGGCGGCCCGCGCCTACGGCAAGGAAGCGGTGGACGCGGTGTACACCAACATCCCCGACCTCAATGGACTGGCTGCCGAAGCGGCCGACGCTGTGGCTTCGGGCTTCAGCTCAAAAGCCTGCATCCATCCCAGCCAGGCGGCGGTGGTCCGCAAAGCCTACGCACCCTCGGAAGGCGAGGTGGCGGCAGCTGCTGCCCTCCTGGAGGCCGCAGCGTCAGCCGGATCGGGAGTGTTCCAGTACCAGGGGAAGATGATCGACGGACCCATCCTCAAGCACGCCCAGGAGATCGTCCGCCGCGCCGCTGCCAAAGCATAGCGGGACGGTCCGGCTACCGTTGCCGTCCGTGCTGCCGGCGCAGGGACGTGGGCGGGATGGGCTCGTAGAGCAGCGTCCGTACCCAGCGGTTCCCTGTCTCCCGGAACTCCTTCCGGGTGGCGAAGCGGTAGTGGAAGGTGCGTACGCGCACCCAGCGCGGCGCGGCGCCGTCGAACGGGTCATGCCTGAGGAGGCGAAGCATCTGCCGGTCCGCCGCCAGCAGCTTGGCAAGGAACGCGTAGAACCATTCCTCATGGACGGTGCGCAACGGCAGGAACCACATCAGCCAGTCCAGCCGTAGGTGGTAGGGGGCCCACTGCCGGGGAATCCGGCGCACATCACCGGGCTTGCCCTTGAAGCCGTACTCCCGCCAGCCGGAGCTGTCATCAGGGTCATCATCCAGGGTGCCTTCCACCACCACCTCGATGCGCTGCTTGGTCACCGTGCCGAACGCGCCGTAAGCGTTCACCAGCTGCCACCGGTTGAAACTGGCATTCATCAGCTGCCGCCGGGAGAACAGGTTGCGAAGTGGCCAATAGCTCAGCACCAGCAACAGGACGGACGCCGCCAGCGTGATGGCCAGCCACCAAAGCGGCGACTCCTGACGGCCTCCCATGGCGGCGTCCCAGTCCGCCGGGATGGCCGGTATCACCGCGTGCGCCACAGGATCACTGACCGCGGCGAACGCCAGCACGATGGCCATCCAGTTCAGCCAGGCGAAGTTGCCGCTGGCCACCAGCCACAACTGGGTAACGATGACCACCCCCGCCGCCACACCGGCCACGGGCTGCGGAGCGAAGAGCAGGAACGGCACCACCAGCTGGGCGATGTGGTTGCCCACCACCTCGATGCGGTGCAGCGGCTTGGGCAGGAGATGCGCCTGCCGGCTGAGGGGGCCGGGCATGGGCTGGGTTTCATGGTGGTAGTACAGCGCCGTCAGGTCCCGCCATTCCCGGCCACCGCGAATCTTGATCATGCCCGCACCGAATTCCAGCCGGAACACCAGCCACACGATCAGGATCAGGATGGTCCGCGGCGGCTCCGTTTGGTTGGAACCCAGGAATGCGACGGTGAAGCCCGCCTCAAGGAGCAGCATTTCCCAGCCGAACCCGTAGAACGTCTGGCCCACGTTCACCACCGACATATACAGCAGCCACAGGACCAGGAAAGCGATCAGTGGAACCCACGGCGGGCCCGTTTGCGGTATTCCGGCCACGAGCAGCGCAGACACCACCAAACCGGCAGCGCAGACGCCGCGAAGCAGCCGGTCCGAGTACCGCCAGCGGAACAGGGTGGGGCGGCGCAGGCGGGTGAACGCCGCAAGGAAATCGGGTACCGGAAGTAGGCCGCGCTCGCCGAGCAGGGCGGGAAACTGGTTCAGCGTTGACAGAAACGCAACGAGATACAGTGCAGCGACGCCCCGCTGCAGCACCTGCCGGGCGAATTCGTACTCCGGCGCATCAAACCAGGTGAGCCAGTCCACGCAATCCACGTTACGCCCGGCCACCTCCCGGTCAAGGGCGGCCACGGTATTGCAGCAGGCCACGGGCGCAAGCAGGCAGGGCGGGGTGCGGGATACTTAACTAATGCAGCCACGCAGAATCGTCCTCCTCGGATCCACCGGTTCCATCGGCACCCAGGCGATTGACGTCGTCGACGCCGCCCCGCACCAGTTCGAGGTGGTGGCACTCAGTGCCGGCGGCGGCAACCTGGAACTCCTGGCCAAGCAGGCTGTCCACACCGGTGCGGCGGCGGTGGGAATCGCCGGTGGAGATCCCGGGCGGCTGGAAGCGCTGATCCGCGAGGCCGCTGCCGCTGCGGGCCGTCCAGGGTACCGGCCGGAGATCGTGGCCGGCCCTGACGCCTCCGCCCGGATCGCCGCCGTCGGGGCGGACGTGGTGCTCAACGGCATCACTGGTTCCATCGGCCTTGCACCCACGCTCGCTGCCCTCAAATCCGGAGCCTCCCTCGCCCTTGCCAACAAGGAGTCGCTGATCGTGGGCGGCAGCCTGGTCAAGGCGGCAGCGCAAGAGGGGCAGATCGTGCCGGTGGACTCCGAACATTCCGCAATCGCCCAGTGCCTGCGCTCAGGAACCGGGGATGAGGTGGACAAGCTCATCCTCACCGCTTCCGGCGGTCCGTTCCGGGGCATGAGCCGGGAGGAACTGCACGCCGTCACCCCGCAGCAGGCGCTGGCCCACCCAACCTGGGACATGGGCCCCATGGTCACCACCAACTCCGCCACGCTGGTGAACAAGGGCCTGGAGGTCATCGAGGCCCACCTGTTGTTCGATATCCCGCTGGACCGGATCGACGTCGTGGTGCATCCCCAGTCCATCGTCCACTCCATGGTCCAGTTCGTCGACGGCTCCACCATCGCGCAGGCCTCGCCGCCCGACATGCGGCTGCCCATCGCTTTGGGTCTTGGCTGGCCGGCCCGGGTGCCCGGGGCCGCCAGCCCCTGCGACTGGACCAAGGCCGCCGCCTGGACCTTCGAACCACTCG
Source organism: Arthrobacter sp. SLBN-122 (assembly GCF_006715165.1). Classification (NCBI taxonomy): domain Bacteria; kingdom Bacillati; phylum Actinomycetota; class Actinomycetes; order Micrococcales; family Micrococcaceae; genus Arthrobacter; species Arthrobacter sp. SLBN-122. Next base: position 3,510,244 of record NZ_VFMS01000001.1, read on the forward strand.
ACGCGGAAGCCTTTCCCGCCGTCGGCCTTGCCAAGGACGCCGCACGGCAGGGGAGCACCTTCCCTGCCGTGTTCAATGCAGCCAATGAAGAGGCCGTCACCGCCTTCCACGCCGGCCGCATCCGGTTCACCGACATCGTCGATACTGTTGACAGCGTGCTCAGTGAACACCCAGGTTCCTCCGGGCTGACGGTGGAATCGGTGCTGGATGCTGAAAGATGGGCACGCACCCGCGCGCACGAACGTTTAGCAGTCAGCAGTCTCTAGGAAGCAGCAGCACCTCCATGACCCCTGTCCTACTTTTCATCCTCGGCGTCGTCTTTGTCGCCCTGGGCATCGCCGTGTCCATCGCGCTCCACGAGGTGGGGCACCTGGTTCCGGCCAAGCTCTTCAAAGTCCGCGTCACCAAGTACATGATCGGCTTCGGGCCCACGCTGTGGTCCCGCCGGAAAGGTGAAACGGAGTACGGCGTGAAGGCCGTGCCGCTGGGCGGCTATGTGTCGATGATCGGCATGTACCCGCCGAACAAGGAGGACGGTTCGGTCCGGCCCTCCAGCACCGGCATGTTCCAGACGCTCGCCACCGAGGCCCGTTCCATGGCCCACGAGGAAGTGGGGCAGGGGGACGAAAACCGGGTCTTCTACCGCCTGCCGGTGTGGAAGAAGGTGATTGTGATGCTGGGCGGCCCGGCCATGAACATGATCCTTGGCGTGCTGCTCACCGCCGTGCTGCTCATGGGGTTCGGGATTGCCACAGCCACCACCACCATTTCGGACGTCTCGAAATGCCAGGTGGCAGCCGGACAAACGGTCGATCCCGACTCCGCGGACTGCCGGTTGACGCCCGCCGCCGCCGCCGGGTTGAAGCCAAACGACACCATCACCTCCTTCGACGGCAAACCCGTCACCAACTGGGAGCAGCTGACGGAGTGGATCCGCGCCTCCGCCGGCAGGGAAGTGGCCATCACCGTGCAGCGGGACGGTAATGCCGTCTCCACCACGGTGACCCCCGTGCTGTCGGCCCGGCCCGTCATGGGACCCGAGGGACGGCAGGTCACGGACGCTGCCGGCAACCTCCAGTACCAGGACGTCGGATTCCTTGGCATCGGCGCGCAAACGGCGCTGGTGCCCCAGCCGGCGTCGTCCGTCCTGCCCATGGCGGGGGAGAACATCCGCCAGGTGGCCGGCGTTGTCCTCAACCTTCCGGCGCGTGTGGTGGGAGTGGCCAAGGCTGCGTTCAGCGAAGAGCCGCGCGACCCCAACGGCCCCATCAGCGTGGTGGGCGTGGGCAGGGTGGCCGGCGAAGTGGCGGCCATGGAGGCCGTGCCGCTGCAGTCCCGGCTGGCCACTCTCGTTGGCCTGATGGCGGGACTGAACTTTGCGCTGGCAGTGTTCAACCTGGTCCCGCTTCTGCCCCTTGATGGCGGCCACGTGGCCGGGGCCCTGTACGAGGGAATTCGTCGCCGCGTGGCAAAGCTGCGCGGACGGCCCGATCCCGGCGCGTTCGACATCGCCAAACTGCTTCCCGTCACGTATGTGGTCGCAGCGCTGCTGATGGGGATGAGCGTGCTGTTGATCTACGCGGACATCGTTAAGCCCGTGAATCTGTTTGGATAGATCGATATTGGCTGACTTCAGAAAATCAGCCAAATGTGATTGATAAGCGAGCATCAACCCGCTATGGTTGATGAATGTTCGTCATGACCATCGACCAGCGCGGAAGCACCGGTGACCAGGACCGGGTCCCGGCGCTGCTCGGACAGGTTTCGCGCCTCGAACTTCCCGAATCCGGACACCCGCTGTTCGACCGATCCGTCGGGGATGAGGTTCAGGGAGTGGTGCGGGACCCTTCCACTGTGGTGGAGATAGCGCTGCACGCCCTCCGGGAAGGCCGCTGGTACGTGGGGATCGGCGTCGGAAGCGTTTCCCTGCCCCCGGGCGCCAGCCCGCGCGAAGGGACCGGAACTGCTTTTGTTGCCGCCCGCAAGGCGGTGGAGCTCGCTAAAGGCGCAGGTTCCCAGGTGCCGCTGTCAGTGGTGGCCGGCATCATGGCAAGGGAAACCCGCAGGGGAACCCCTGCGGGGGAAGGGGTTCAGGCGTGTGCAAATGCGGAGGCGGTTCTTCGGTTGCTCGGCCGGCTTGTGCAGGACCGGACGGAAGCCCAGTGGCGGGTGGTCGATGCCCTGCGTCGCTTGGCTGCAGACGGGCAGGGTGCCGGCCGGCACGGAAGCCAGAAGCGGGTGGCCCTTGAACTTGGAATCTCGGAGCAGTCGGTGAGCCGGACCCTGCTTCGGGCCGGCTGGCAGGAAGAATGGGCAGCCAGGCCGGCGGTTTCCATGCTTCTCGGTTTTGCCGACTCCCAGGTTGCCCAGGCACTCGAGGATGGCCGGGCATAAAAGGTCCAGCCCCCGAAGGAGCCGGCTGGCCGGATTGACGACGACCCGAATGAAGGAGACAGGTGACGGCACTTTGGGTGGCAGCGGCACTGGTGGTGGCGGGCTTCGCCGGCTGGCCGGTCACCGCGCTGGTGTTCAGGCTCGCCCGGACCATCGACGACAAAGCAGACGCCGCCAAGGCTGCGGAGGAAGCCCGCCAGGTCGAACATGACCCCTCTGCTGACGTCACGGTGGACGATCCTTCCGGCGGCGCAGCCAACCAGGCAGTGGACGGTGAACTGACCGCCCCTCCTGCCGTACCGGCGTCGGACGGGCCGGCCGCCGGACCCGCCCTGCCCAGCCAGCGCATCCTGCGCGGCGGGGCCATCATCGGCGTGCTGGAGCGGCTGGGGGTGTGCCTCGCCATCCTGACCGGCCAGCCCGTGGCCATTGCCTACATTGTCGCCATCAAGGGCCTGGGCAGGTTCGCCGAGCTGAAGGAGACGCCCGTGGCCGCTGAGCGCTTCATCATCGGGACCCTCACCTCCATGCTTTGGGCTGCCGGAACGGCTGCCACAGTGAAAGTGCTCTTCCTGCACTGAAGCCTTATCCCTCCGCCGGCGGTGTTCCTGCATGGGGGATGGGTACGGTACCAAGGCGGCCATGGCGATAGGGTAGCGGTATGACAGTTTTTGCCGTTGAGTACGTTTATGCCGCCAACTCCACCGAAACCCGCAATGAGGTCCGCCCCGCACACCGGGAATGGACGGGCAGCCTGGCGCAGGACGGCGTCATCGTGGCCAGCGGACCGTACGGTGACGGTGCGGGTGCCCTGTTGATCTTCAGCGCAGCGGATGAAGCCGCCCTCAACTCGATCCTCAAGCAGGACCCGTTCGCCGCAGCCGGCGTGATCGCCGGAACCCGCATCACGGAATGGTCTCCGGTAACCGGCATGCTGGCCGGGATTGCCGCGTAGCCGCCTTTTTACCCTTTCAACTCAAGGAGTCCACGTGACCTCGGTCAGCCTGGGAATGCCGTCAGCACCACCGCCCGTCCTTGCCCCCCGCCGCAAGACGCGCCAGATCAAAGTCGGCTCGGTTGGCGTTGGATCTGATTTCCCCATCAGCGTGCAGTCCATGACCACCACGCCCACCACCGACATCAATGCCACGCTGCAGCAAATCGCTGAACTCACGGCATCCGGCTGCGACATTGTCCGCGTTGCCTGCCCCTCCGCTGACGACGCAGAGGCGCTGCCCATCATCGCCCGGAAGTCCCAGATCCCGGTCATCGCGGACATCCACTTCCAGCCCAAGTATGTGTTCGCAGCCATCGAAGCCGGCTGCGCTGCCGTGCGCGTGAACCCTGGAAACATTCGTAAATTCGATGACCAGGTCAAGGAGATTGCCGCCGCTGCCAGGGACCACGGCACCTCCATCCGCATCGGCGTCAATGCCGGCTCCCTTGAACCGGGCATCCTGAAAAAGTACGGCAAGGCCACCCCCGAAGCCTTGGTTGAATCGGCTGTCTGGGAAGCGTCGCTTTTCGAGGAGCACGGCTTCCACGACTTCAAGATTTCGGTGAAGCACAACGACCCCGTGATCATGGTGGCGGCCTACGAAATGCTCGCGGAAAAGGGCGACTGGCCACTGCACCTCGGCGTCACCGAGGCAGGGCCTGCCTTCCAGGGCACCATCAAGTCCGCCACCGCCTTCGGTGCGCTCCTGTCCCGCGGGATCGGCGACACCATCCGCGTGTCCCTCTCGGCACCGCCGGTGGAGGAAATCAAGGTGGGCAACCAGATCCTCCAGTCGCTGAACCTGCGGCCCCGGAAGCTGGAAATCGTGTCCTGCCCGTCCTGCGGCCGTGCCCAGGTTGACGTGTACACTCTGGCTGAACAGGTCACGGCCGGGTTGGAAGGGATGGAGATCCCCCTCCGCGTGGCGGTCATGGGCTGTGTCGTGAACGGACCCGGCGAGGCCCGCGAGGCCGACCTTGGTGTCGCCTCAGGCAACGGCAAGGGTCAGATCTTCGTTAAGGGCGAGGTCATCAAGACTGTTCCCGAGAGCGCAATTGTTGAGACACTGATCGAAGAGGCTATGCGTATCGCCGAAGAGATGGGGGACGCCGATGGCGAAGATGCTGTCAAGGGTAGCCCCGTGGTTAGCGTCTCGTAGGGACGCGCCAGACCCTGCGGGGCTTTCTGTCCGCACGCTGGACGGCCAGGATACCCCCGCGCTGTTATTGCTGGCCCAGCAGGACCGGGTGGCCAACGTCTTCATCCTGGCCCACCTGCGCGCCACGGGGACGGCAGCGCCCACCAGCGGCGGTGCCGGTGTCATCGGAGTCTTTGACGACGGCATCCTGACGGGTGCCTGCTGGGCCGGAGCCAACCTGGTTCCGGTCCAGCTCGATCCCGCCCTGGCCCCCCTGGTTGCGGAGGCGGCCAACAGCTCCGGCCGCCGGTACGCATCTGCCTTTGGCCCCGCCGCAGCCGTGCTGGCGCTTAACGCCGAACTTGCCGAGTTGGGGCACCGTGCACACGAGGTCCGGGCTGACCAGCCACTGATGATCATCGACGGACCGCCCCTAGTCCAGCCCAACCGGGGCCTGGAGCAAGGGAACCTCGCGGACTTTGACCGCATCCTTCCCGCCTGCGCCGCCATGTTCGAGGAAGAAGTGGGGTATTCGCCCTACCTGGGAGGCAGGGAGTTCTACAGCCGCCGGGTGGAGGGACTCATCAGGCAGGGGCACTCCCTGGTCCACCTCAACAACGCCCGCGACGTGGTGTTCAAAGCTGAGCTCGGCGCAGTCACCGACGACGTCACCCAGGTCCAGGGTGTTTGGATGAACCCGGTCTTCCGCGGCCAGGGGCTGAGCGCCGGCTACATGTCGGCTGTGGTGGAAAAGGCCCAGGAGATCGCCCCCGTGACCAGCCTCTATGTGAACGGCTTCAACACCCGGGCCAGGTCCACTTACGAACGCGTTGGCTTCCGCCAGGTGGGGACGTTCGCTACAGTTCTGTTCTAGCCGGGCAGTGGCCGCGGCCAGCTGAATATTGGGGGAAAAATTGAAGACGTCCGTGCTGGGAACTTTCGGGGCTTCCGCCCTGTTGGCCATATCCGTTTCTGCCTGCGGCGGGACGGCAGCGCCTCCCGCTGCGGAGTCTTCGTCTGCCCCGCCTGCCACGGCCCAAACTTCGGCCGCAGCCCCGGCGCCAACAGTTACGCCCGTTCCCACCGGCACGCCAACCCCTACCGCCAAGGTGTACACCAGTAGCGAACTCGCTGCCCTGGTGGGGCAGGTGCGGGACGCAGCCGACCGCAGGCTTTCGGTCCTGCCGGGCGGTGACATCGCCGCGGCCTTGGAGCAAACCAAGGCCATGATCTCCTCCATTGACGTTGAGCCGGCGGAGTGCAGGGAACTCGCTGCCGCAAGCACGGTGCCCTCGGTGGAAGATGCAGCCATGGCGATCGGCATGAGCACTGACTCGGCTACGGGCGCGGTGACCGCACTTTCGCTGGTGGCGGGCCTGGACCAGGGCGTCCTGGCCCAGGTTTCCGATCCTTCGGAGCAGTTGGCGAAGTGCTCCTCCATGACCATGACGGCGTCGGGCATCAAAGTGGCAGTCACCATCACGTCGGTGGAGGGGGCCAGCGGGCTGCCCGGCGCCGTCGCCTACCGGACCGACACCGTATTGCCGGACGGCAGCACGCAATCCATAGTCAGGGCGCAGGTGGTCCACCACGGCATGCTGATCACCTCGGTGGCGTCCGGCGGTGAAATTGGAGCCGACGCCGTCCGGCGGGCAGGTGCGCTGCTGGACTCCGCCGCCGCGCAGGTCCAATAACCATCCGTTGGGTCATAAAGTAAAAACACTTGTCAAACGTGTTTACGATCACATAAGTTCGATCTAGCTGCGCTGGAAGTGGGGTGGGCGGTCTCACCAGTCCTCACCAGTACTTAGGCGATAACGGCGTTGGGCCACGCCCGGATACGATGACCAGCCCTATTGGGGGGCCAGGGGCTTTGTATTCCCGGGCGTGGCCCTACTGTGTCCGGACCCTGAAAGAAGGTCTGCGGCTGCTGCCCGCCCCGCCAGTCCGTGCCGCAGGCCGTGTGCCGGTAGATTAGTACCCAGACGAATTGTCCGGCCCTGCTGACCCAGCACTTCCCCAGAAACGGATACCACCCGTGGTCCTACGACTGTCCCAGCTTTTCCTGCGCACGCTGCGCGAAGACCCCGTCGATGCCGAGGTCGCCAGCCACAAGCTCCTGGTCCGTGCCGGCTACATCCGCCGCGCGGCCCCTGGCATCTACACCTGGCTTCCGCTGGGACTGAGCGTGCTGCGCAAGGTCGAGGAAATCATCCGGGAGGAAATGGCTGCCATCGGCGCACAGGAAGTCCACTTCCCGGCCCTGCTGCCCCGTGAGCCCTACGAAGCCACCAACCGCTGGACTGAGTACGGTGAAGGCCTGTTCCGGCTCCAGGACCGCAAGGGTGCCGACTACCTCCTGGCCCCCACGCATGAGGAGATGTTCACGCTCCTGGTCAAGGACCTGTACTCGTCGTACAAGGACCTTCCGCTGAGCCTGTACCAGATCCAGAACAAGTACCGTGACGAGGCACGCCCGCGGGCAGGGCTCCTCCGTGGCCGCGAATTCATCATGAAGGATTCCTACTCCTTCGACGTCGATGACGCAGGGCTGGACGCCAGCTACGCAGCCCACCGAGGCGCCTACCTGAAGATCTTTGAACGCCTGGGGCTTGAGGTTGTTCCCGTTGCAGCCACCGCGGGTGCCATGGGCGGGTCCAGGAGCGAGGAATTCCTGTTCCCCACCGAGATCGGTGAGGACACCTTCGTCCGCTCTGCCGGCGGATATGCAGCCAACGTCGAGGCCGTCACCACGGTGGTCCCCGACGAGATCGACTTCAGCAATGCACCGGCCGCAGAGGTCCTGGACACCCCGGACACTCCCACCATCGACACCCTTGTTGCCGCCGCAAACCAGATTGCCCCGCGGGCAGAGGCCGACGGCGGCGCCTGGACTGCCGCGGACACGCTCAAGAACGTGGTCCTCGCCGTCACGCTGCCCACCGGTGAGCGGCAGCTGGTAGTCATCGGCGTTCCCGGGGACCGCGCAGTGGACCTCAAGCGCGTTGAAGCGAACATCGGCGCCTTCCTGCCCATCGCGGGCGAGATCGGACTCGAGCAGGCAGGCGAGGAGGACCTCAAGAAGCAGCCGCTGATCGTCAAGGGCTACCTGGGCCCGGGACTTTCCCTGGACCAGCCGCTCCTGGGCTCCGACAGCGCCACCAAGCTGCTGTACCTTGTGGACCCGCGCGTGGTCAGCGGAACGGCATGGATCACCGGCGCCAATGAGGCCGGCAAGCACGTCTTCGGCCTGGTGGCGGGCCGCGACTTCGCGTGGGACGGCGTCATCGAATGCACCGAGGTGCGCGCGGGCGACCCCTCCCCGGACGGGTCGGGTCCCCTGGAAACCGCCCGCGGCATCGAGATGGGACACATCTTCCAGCTCGGCCGCAAGTACGCAGAGGCCCTGGACCTCAAGGTGCTGGACCAGAACGGCAAGCAGGTGGTGGTCACCATGGGCTCCTACGGTGTCGGCGTGACCCGCGCCGTGGCCGCCCTGGCAGAGGCCAACCACGACGCCCGGGGCCTTGTCTGGCCCCGCACCGTGGCCCCCGCCGACGTCCACGTGGTGGCAGTTGGCCGTGGCGAGGAGATCTTCCAGGCCGCGGAGAAGCTCTCGGCAGAGCTTGAGGACGCCGGCCTGTCCGTCATCTACGACGACCGCCCCAAGGTTTCACCGGGCGTGAAGTTCGGTGATGCGGAACTGGTGGGCGTGCCCACCATCCTGGCCGTGGGACGCGGCCTGGTGGACGGTGTGGTGGAAATCAAGGACCGACGCAGCGGGGAAGCCGAGAACATCGAGGTCGATAAGGCCGTGGACTACGTGGTCAACGCCGTCCGAAACCAGTGATCTCCGGCTTCGAATCGATCCAGCTCACCACCATCGTCCTGATCGTGGTGGCTGGATTCGCAGCCGGCTGGGTTGATGCCGTAGTGGGCGGCGGAGGACTCATCCAGCTTCCGGCGCTGCTCCTGGTTCCGGGCATCGCACCCGTCCAGGCGCTGGCCACCAACAAGATGGGCTCCATTTTCGGAACCGCCACCAGCGCCGCCACCTACTACCGGCGGGTGGGGCCGGACCTCCGGACTGCCGTACCCATGGCGGTGATAGCCCTGGCGGGAAGTTTCGGCGGGGCCAGCCTGGCAGCCACTCTCCCGGCCGGGGTTTTCAAGCCCATCATCGTTGTAGCGCTGGTGGCCGTCGCGCTGTTCACCGCACTGAGGCCCAGCGTCGGTGAACTGACGGCACTCCGCCACGAAGGCCACAGGCATTACGTCGTCGCCTGCCTCATCGGGGCCGTGATCGGCTTCTATGACGGCCTCATCGGCCCCGGAACAGGATCCTTCCTGGTCATTGCCCTGGTGTCCGCCATGGGTTACGCGTTCCTGGAAGCCAGCGCCAAGGCCAAGATCGTGAACATGGCCACCAACGCCGGAGCGCTGCTGTTCTTCCTGCCGCACGGGTCCATCCTGTGGGGCATCGGCCTGCTGCTGGGGGCAGCCAACATGGCAGGCGGCTATCTTGGCGCCCGCACGGCCGTGCAACAGGGGAGCAAGTTCGTCCGCATTGTCTTCCTGGTGGTCGTTGCGGCCCTGATCGTCAAGCTCGGCTACGACGTCTGGCAGGAAAACTTCGCCTGATCCGCTCCGGAAACTGCTCCTCGTGGCGGGCACCGCCGCGGCGTAGCATGCAGGTATGGCACACGGCGAAGACGGGTATGCCGCCGCTCTGGCGGCCGCAGCACGGCACGCGCAGGCCTGGCTGGACAGCCTTGCGGACCGCCATGTGGGACCCAGCCTGCACGCCACCGAGCTCGCTCCCGTTTTCGGCGGGCCGCTGCCGGCCGCGGGCATGCCAGCCGATGAGGTGATCGGCTTCCTGGCCGGGGCCGCCGAACCCGGACTCATGGCCATGCCCTCCGGCCGGTTCTTCGGCTGGGTTATTGGCGGGACCCTCCCAGCGGCCATGGCGTCGGACTGGCTGGTCAGTGCCTGGGACCAGAACGCCGGTCTCCGTTATGCCACTCCGGCCACCGCCGCCATCGAGGAAGCCGCCGGGCAGTGGGTGCTGGAGTTGCTGGGCCTGCCGTCCACTGCCGACGTCGGATTCGTCACCGGAGCCACCATGGCAAATTTCACCGGCATGGCGGCCGCCCGCTGGCGGCTGCTCGCCGACGCAGGGTGGGACCTGGACCGGGACGGCCTCTTCGGCGCGCCCCGGATCCGCTGTTTCGTGGGACGGGAACGGCACGACACCGTGGACCTTGGCCTGCGCTATCTGGGCCTGGGACAGCCGACGCAGGTCGACGCCGATGGGCAGGGCCGCCTGGTGCCCGCCGCGCTGGACGCTGCCCTTTCCGCCGGCACCGGCCCCGCCCTCGTATGCCTCCAGGCGGGGAACCTGCACTCCGGTGCCTTCGACCCCTTTACCGAGGCCATCGCCGTCGCACGCAAACATGGTGCCTGGGTGCACGTGGACGGCGCCTTCGGGCTGTGGGCGGCCGCCGCACCAGAGCTTCGCCACCTCATGCGCGGCTGCGGGGAAGCGGACTCCTGGGGCACGGATGCGCACAAAACCCTGAATGTGCCCTACGACTGCGGCATTGCCGTCGTCCGGGACCCGTCGGCCCTGCGCGCGGCGATGGGACTGCACGCGAGCTACCTCGTCCACGACGCTGAAGGTCCGGGCGACCCCTTCGAGAAGGTCCCTGAACTGTCCCGCCGGGCGCGGGGAGTGCCGGTCTGGGCCGCCCTGAAAAGCCTGGGCCGGGACGGGGTTGCAGCCCAGGTGGGTGGACTTGCCGCCGCCGCCGCCGCAATTGCCGAGGGCATGGCGGGCCTGGACGGCGTGGAGGTGCTTAACGACGTCGGCTACACCCAGGTGTGCCTGGCTTTCGGCGACGACGACACCACCCGCGCCGTCACCGCACGCGTTATCGAGGAGGGAAAGGTGTGGATGTCCGGCTCACGCTGGCGGGACCGCGACATCCTCCGGGTTTCGGTGAGCAACTGGCACACGTCCGGCGGGGAAGTGGCCACGGCCGTGGACGCTGTCCGGTCAGCCCTGGCTGCCATGCGGAACGCTTAAGGATTTTCGCGACCTGCCGCTATCCGCCCTTGCTTATCCATCCTGGCCGGGTTCCGGCAGCGCATGGGGATGCGGCAGGCCTTCCAGGGTGTCGCCGGCGAGGGTGCTGGCAACCCAGAGGGACCTGGCCAGATCGCCAGTGTGGCCATGGGCGGCGTACCACAGCGCGTTCTCCACCTCCCTGGCGATGCCCCATTGCCGGGCCACGTCAGGGTCCAGCCCGGCGGCAGTACTGAAGTCGTGGCAGCGACTGAGCAGCGCCGGCCCGGCCTGGACCGCCGGCAGCTCCCCAAGGCGGTTCCAGAGCAGCGGCGCAACTGCGAACTCGGGCTCGCCGATCATCGGCTGCGGATCGATGGCAGCGTAAGCAGCTGGAGCATGCATGCCATCATGGCGGGCCCTGTCGGGGCGAGCCAGGATGTTCAGGAAATGCAGGTCCGTGTGGACCAGCAGGTCGCGGGCGGACCGGCGTCCCACCGCGCCTCGCGTCTGGCAGACCTCCAGCGCCGCCTCCAACAGCCACCTGGGAAATGGCCGGCCCAGCTGCTCCCAGTCGGCTGGAAGATCATCACTCCACTGTTCGGCCCGGGCTGCGATGTGGCCGAACTCCCGCCACTCGGGCCGCTGGTCAGGGGCAAGCCCCAGTTGCCGCACCAACCCGCCCCACACCTGCATGGCGTCGTCCATCCCCAGCTCCGCCAGGGTCCGGCCGGCATCGAGGCGTTCCAGGAGCATGGCACACGACCCGGGATCCGCGGCCAGCAGCGCAGCAGCGCCGCGGCCACCCCAAAGGGCCAGGGCATGCCGCTCCACTTTGGCCTCGTCGTGGGGAAAAGCGATCTTGAGGGCTGCCGGCAACCCGTCCTGCCGCCGCACCGGCACCACCAGGCCGCCGTGGCCGTGCCACGGCATGGTCCCGGGCGGCAGGTCAACCTCGAGGTGCCACGCTTCCAGGTGCTCCTCCAGCAGGCCCGGGAGCTTGCTGAGCCACGCCCTTCCTTCGGTGCTGCGCGCGTAGCGTGCCGCAAGGTCCGGCGGGATGGACACGGACACCACAGGCCCACTCATGAGGCTGCCACCCACGCCGGTGCCGGGCACTGCCGGTCCGGAACTGTCGAGTCAGGAATCATCGGATCAGACAACGCCGGAGGCGCCGAGCAGGTTGCCGATCAGGAAGGTTGCAGCGAGCGCCAGGGCACCGCCAACCACCACGCGCACGGCCGCCCGGGCTTTCGAACCACCGCCGATCCACGCACCGAGGGCACCCGTCAGTGCCAGGGCCACCAGGACTGAAACGAAGGTCAGCGGAACGCGGATCTCCGGTGGCGGAAGCAGGATGGCCAGCATGGGCAGGATGGCCCCAATGGTGAAGGCGATGGCGGAGGCAAAAGCCGCGTGCCAGGGGCTGACGATGTCCGCCTCATCGATATTGAGTTCGGCGGACAGGTGCGCCGCCAGCACATCGTGGGCGGTCAGTTCCTCGGCAACTTTGGCGGCTGTTTCGGGGCTGAGGCCCTTGTCCTGGTAGATCGCCGTCAGTTCTGCCAGTTCCGCTTCCGGTTCTTCCTGGAGTTCGCGCCTTTCCTTCTCGATCAGGGCCCGCTGGCTGTCGCTTTGGCTGCTGACCGATACATATTCGCCCAAGGCCATGGACACCGCACCGCCCACGAGCCCGGCAGCACCCGCCGCAAGGATAGGGCCGGTCTCGGCAGTGGCCCCGGCCACGCCCACCACAATCGCGGCGACGGAAACGATGCCGTCATTGGCACCCAGGACGCCGGCACGCAGCCAGTTCAGCCGGTGCGCGATGTCGTTGCCGTGTGGTTCGGTCTCGAGATGGCCGTTCAATCCCTGATTGGCTGCACTGGCTCCCGGTGCATCGGCCGGATCGTCCGCGTTCATCCCCTCAGCAAACCATCCCCGCCCGCCCAGTGCCAGCCTCGAGGTGGCTTTACTTGGCGGGCTGGGGTTCGGGGGAGAGCCGCTGACCACCAGGGTTCAGGGCGCAGCAGGTGACTGTGGTGCGCCGTCTCGAGCAGGCAGGGCAGCGCCGGCAGGAAGGGACGGCAGCTGGTCAACATCCAGGCGCAGCCCTGGAACGGGTCCGGGATCTGCACCCCACCGCTGGGCCCGGCCCGCGGCGGACTGCAGCGCTGACAGCGCCCACCTCCGGTCCTGACCCTGGGACACCGCCACCACGTCCCCGTAGGCCGCCAGTGTGGCCGCCTCGAGCTTGCCCAAACCGGACGCCGGTGCAGCCAGGAAGCCTGGCTCAAGTACATACCCCGGCTGTTGCGGCAGGGGCGCCCCGCAGGCGGACCGGAGGTGTTCCGCGGCGGCTGCGGCCTGTTCCTTGTGCCGGAGCAGGAATTCCGACGCCGGGCCCGCCTCCGCGGGCGCCAGGCGGGGGAGTGCCGCCTGGTAGCCGTAGGCGGCCTGTTGCTCCGCGGTGATGACTGCGGCCAGTGCCTGGCCCACGCTTGCGGCAGCATCCGGCCCGGTGGTCTTCGGGGCGGCAGCCGGATCTGAAGGCGACGGGCAAGCGGCAGCAGTTGCTTCAGCCGCGGAAGCCTCTTCCTGGGTTCCTGCCGGTCCCTTCGGTGCCGGTACCCCCGTTGCAGAGGCAAGGCGACCGGCGGCGAGGAGCTGTGCGGTGCCGGTGCCCGCGAGGAGGCGCGCCATGCCGCCGTCGGCCGTCTCCGCGTCCTCGACGCGGGCGGCGCCACTGTTGGCCAGCGCCTGGACCAGCGCGGCGGGGGTTTGAAGGCCCGCACCCGAAAGACCTGCACCGGGACGGCCCGCTACGGCGGATGGCGATGGCGATGGCGACGCCGACGCCGGGCCGGAGTCCGAAGCAGGGACGGACAGTGCCCTGGCCTGGATGGTCAGCAAGGTCACAACCGGTTCCAGTGCGGTGGATTCGGCCGCGCCGGCGGAGGCCAGCTCAACCCCGGCAGCGCGCAGGTCCATCGCCTCGCTGAACGCCGCCGCCCGGGCGCGCTCGGAGAACGAAGGCGGGGCAGGTGCCGGCTTTTCCGCGGGATTCAGGGCTAAACCGAGGCTCAGGACAACCAGCACGGCAAGGCCAAAGACGGCAAAACGGAACGGGCGCATGCGCGGGCTGCTGTCCTGGCGGCGGTCTTTCACAACAGACCATGGTGTCACGGTGACGAGGCACCCGGGTGCACCGCTGGGCCGGTAAAATAGCTACGCTAGTAAACACCACATCATCTATAGGGAGGCGGCCGGCATCGTGAGCAATGCAGAAGCCACGGCTTCACCAGACCATACCGGTACGGGAAGCGGATCCGCGCCGGCCCACAACCCCGAAGCTGCCCGGCTGCGGGCCCTCCTGGAACCCGCCGTCCAGGCCAACCGCCTGTACCTGGAGGACGTGGCCATCATCCCCGGCTCGCACCGCGTGGTCCACGTAGTGGTGGACCTCCCCCAGGAGGAAAGCGGAGGGGTCAGCCTGGACGTCATTGCGGACATCTCCAGGGTGCTCTCGGATGTGCTGGACAACGATCCCAACGACGACGGCCGTCCCTATGACCTCGAAGTGTCCTCACCCGGCGTCGGACGCCCCTTAACGGAGCCCCGGCACTGGTACCGCGCCCGGGGCCGGATGGCCAAGGTGAACGTCATCCAGGGCGAGAACATCACCGGACGCATCCAGTCCGTGGACGATGGGGGAGTCACCCTGGTCCCCGAGGTCGCCGTCAAGAAGGGCATGAAGCCCCGCCAGGGCGAACCCTTAAAACTTCCTTTCGACAGGATCCGCAACGGAAAAGTCGAGATCGAATTCAGCCACCTCCCCGAGGATGGTCTGGAACCTGAACACAATGGACCTTCTGAGGAGGCCTGATGGATATTGACATGAGCGCACTGAGACTTTTGGAGCGTGAGCGTGAAATCCCGCTGGACCTCCTGATCCCCACCATCGAGCAGGCGCTCCTGGTGGCATACCACAAGTCACCCGGCGCCTTCGAGAAAGCGCGCGCCGAGCTGGACCGCAAGAGCGGGCACGTCACCATTTGGGCTGTGGAGATTGACGACGACGGCGCCCCCATCGGTGAATTCGAGCACACCCCGGAAGGGTTTGGCCGGATCGCCGCCAGCACCGCACGCCAGATCATCCTGCAGCGCCTGCGCGATGTTGAGGACGACAACGTCCTGGGCGAATTCAAGGGCCGCGAGGGCGAGTTGGTGTCCGGCACCATCCAGCAGGGCAACAACCCGCACATGATCCAGGTCAACCTCGGCTCGCTCGAGGCCCTCCTGCCGCCGCCCGAGCAGGTTCCCGGTGAGAAGTACATCCACGGCAACCGGCTGCGCGCCCTGGTCATCGACGTGCACCGCGGCACCAAGGGTCCGTCCGTCACGCTCTCCCGGTCCCACCCCGGCCTGGTCCGCAAGCTCTTCGAACTCGAAGTACCCGAGATCGCCGACCACTCGGTGGAAATCGTTGCCCTGGCCCGCGAAGCCGGCCACCGCACCAAGATTGCCGTCAAGGCGAACACCCCGGGGATCAACGCCAAGGGTGCCTGCATCGGTGAGATGGGCTCACGCGTCCGCGCAGTCATGACCGAGTTGAACGACGAAAAGATCGACATTGTCGACTTCAGCGAAAACCCGGCCACCTTCATCGCCAGCGCACTCTCGCCGTCGCGCGTGAATTCCGTCACCATCACGGACGAAGCCACGCGTTCGGCCCGGGTGGTGGTCCCTGACTACCAGCTGTCCCTGGCCATCGGCAAGGAGGGCCAGAACGCCCGGCTGGCGGCGAAGCTGACCGGCTGGCGGATCGACATCGTCTCCGACGCCGCGGTGGCCCGCGACAAGTAAGGTCCCCGGAGGGATGGCTTCCGCAACGCGGCAGCCACCCGGTTTCGGGCAGAACGGCCCAAAGGGGCTAGAATAGACAGGACCGCGCCTAACGGCCGGTAGCCGTGTGCCTTGGGCGTGCTCGTTTCCGTGACTGCGGAGGCGGTAAACCTGCGGCCAGCAGAATGAACGTCAGGACGATGACCGTGGCAGAAGTGCTTTCCACCGGAAGTCAGCCTGAACGTACCTGCATCGGATGCCGGAAAAAGGGCCCGCGGTCGCAGTTGCTCCGGCTCGTCGCCGAAGGCAGCGGGTCAACCGCTGTCCTGGTGGATGAACGACGCCGGATGTCTGGCCGGGGTGCATGGCTGCACCCCAGCGAATCGTGCCTGGCTCTTGCGGTCAAGCGGCGAGCATTCGGACGCGCCCTTCCCGGCGCAACCGAAACAGCCGCCGTCGAACACTGGATCACGCGAGGCCCGAACGTTGACGCCGCCCCGGTGGCTGCAACACCAACCGTCCAACCTGAAAGCGGGTCAGAAATCTGATGGAAACCCGATGAGTTCCCAGCGATGAGTGCGTAACGATGACAACTTTGTTGCGCTCTGCAATGGGCCCTTCCGCTGTAGTCGCGGCTGGGGTCCGCAGTAAGAAGTAGACGGTTCGTGCCTGGCTCGGTGCGGACCGAGACAGGAGAAATGTGGCCAAGGTCCGCGTACACGAGCTCGCCAAAGAGCTCGGTATTACTTCCAAAGATGCAGTGACAAAACTGCAGGAACTGGGCGAATTCGTTCGCTCTGCCTCTTCCACCATTGAGGCCCCCGTTGTGCGTAAACTGCGCAACGCCTTCCCCGACGCCGCTGCCAAGTCAGCGGCACCGGCCGCAGCGCCTGCCGCTGCGCCCAAGGCACCTGCTCCCGCAGCAGAATCACGTCCTTCAGCACCGGCTCCCGGCCCTGCTGCGCCCAAGGCTCCGGCCCCCAAGGCACAGGCACAGGCTCCCGCTGCCCCCTCCGCGCCCGCACAGGCAGAGGCACCGGCCACGCCGGCCGCCGCGCCTGCCGCCCCTGCGGCTCCGTCCTCGGCTGCGCCCACCTCGGGTGCTCCGTCCACCGGTGCCAAGCCCGGTGCACGCCCGGCGCCCAAGGCCGACACCCCGGCTCCGTCCACCCGTCCGGGTGGATCCGCACCGGGTGCGTCCGGCCCCCGTCCCGGCGGTCCCCGCCCGGGTAACAACCCCTTCGCCACCTCGCAGGGCATGCCCCGCGGCCGCGGCGGAGACGGTGAACGCGCCCCCCGTCCGGGCAACAACCCCTTCGCCACCTCGCAGGGCATGCCCCGTCCCGGTGGCAGCCGTAACGACGGCGACCGGCCCGGCGGCCCCCGTCCCGCAGCCGGTGCAGGCGGGCCCCGTCCCGGCGGGCCGCGTCCCGCAGCCGGTGCCGGTGGACCCCGTCCCGCAGCCGGTGCAGGCGGACCCCGTCCGGGTGCACCCCGCCCCGGAGGTCCCCGTCCTACTCCCGGCATGATGCCCAACCGCACTGAGCGTCCCGCACCCGCAGGTGCAGGCCGTCCCGGTGGCGGCGGCCGCGGTCCCGGACGCCCCGGCGGCGCACCCGGCACCGGAGGTCCCGGTGCCGGCGGCGGTGCTCCCGCCGGTGGTGGCTTCGGCAAGGGCGGCCGCGGCCGCGGCG
This sequence comes from Arthrobacter sp. SLBN-122, assembly GCF_006715165.1. Lineage (NCBI taxonomy): Bacteria > Bacillati > Actinomycetota > Actinomycetes > Micrococcales > Micrococcaceae > Arthrobacter > Arthrobacter sp. SLBN-122. Next base: position 3,527,379 of record NZ_VFMS01000001.1, read on the forward strand.
GCACCCAGGGTGCCTTCGGCAAGGGCGGCGCAGGCCGTGGCAAGCAGCGCAAGTCCAAGCGCGCCAAGCGCCAGGAACTTGAGCAGATGAGTGCCCCGTCGCTGGGTGGCGTGAGCGTACCCCGCGGCGACGGCAACACCGTCATCCGGCTCCGCCGTGGTTCGTCCATCACGGACTTCGCCGACAAGATCGAGGCAAACCCGGCCGCACTGGTGACCGTGCTGTTCCACCTTGGTGAAATGGCCACGGCAACGCAGTCGCTGGACGAGGAGACCTTCGCGCTGCTGGGCGAGGAGCTGGGCTACAAGCTCCAGGTCGTGTCGCCGGAAGACGAGGAGCGCGAGCTGCTCTCCGGGTTCGACATCGACTTCGATGCCGAGCTGGAAGCCGAAGGCGACGAGCAACTCGAGGCACGTCCTCCGGTTGTCACCGTCATGGGCCACGTCGACCACGGTAAGACCCGCCTGCTCGATGCCATCCGCAAGTCCGACGTCATGGCCGGCGAACACGGCGGCATCACGCAGCACATCGGTGCCTACCAGGTCACGCACAACCACGAAGGCGACGACCGCAAGATCACCTTCATCGATACCCCGGGTCACGAGGCGTTCACCGCCATGCGTGCCCGTGGTGCGAAGGTCACCGACATCGCCATCCTGGTGGTCGCAGCGGACGACGGCGTCATGCCGCAGACCGTTGAAGCGCTCAACCACGCCCAGGCGGCCAACGTGCCGATCGTCGTGGCAGTGAACAAGATCGACAAGGAAGGCGCCAACCCGGAGAAGGTCCGCGGCCAGCTGACCGAATACGGCCTGGTTCCCGAGGAATACGGTGGCGACACCATGTTCGTGGAGGTCTCTGCCCGCCAGAACCTCAACATCGACGAGCTGCTCGAGGCCGTCCTGCTCACCGCGGACGCCGCCCTGGACATGCGCGCCAACCCGAACAAGGACGCCCGCGGTATTGCGATCGAAGCCAACCTGGACAAGGGTCGCGGTGCCGTTGCCACCGTCCTGGTGCAGTCCGGTACGCTGCGCGTCGGCGACACCATCGTTGCAGGCACGGCCCACGGCCGTGTCCGTGCGATGTTCGACGACGACGGCAGCGCCCTGACCGAGGCCGGCCCGTCCCGCCCCGTCCAGGTGCTGGGTCTGTCCAACGTGCCGCGCGCCGGTGACACCTTCTTCGTGACCGCTGACGAGCGCACCGCCCGCCAGATCGCCGAGAAGCGCGAAGCCGCCGACCGCAACGCCGCCCTGGCCAAGCGCCGCAAGCGCATCAGCCTGGAAGACTTCGACCAGGCCGTCGCCGAAGGCAAGATCGACACCCTCAACCTCATCCTCAAGGGTGACGTGTCCGGTGCCGTGGAAGCCCTCGAAGACGCGCTGCTCAAGATCGATGTCGGGGAAGGCGTGCAGCTGCGCGTCATCCACCGCGGTGTGGGTGCCATCACCCAGAACGATGTCAACCTGGCAACGGTGGACTCCGCCGTCATCATCGGCTTCAACGTCAAGCCCGCCGAGCGGGTTGCCGAACTGGCAGACCGCGAAGGCGTGGACATGCGCTTCTACTCCGTCATCTACGCAGCAATCGATGACATCGAGGCAGCGCTCAAGGGCATGCTCAAGCCGGAATACGAAGAAGTCCAGCTCGGCACCGCCGAGGTCCGCGAAGTCTTCCGCTCCTCCAAGTTCGGAAACATCGCCGGCTCGATCGTCCGCTCGGGCATCATCCGCCGTAACACCAAGGCACGGATCAGCCGCGACGGCAAGATCATCGGTGACAACCTCACCGTTGAGACGCTTAAGCGCTTCAAGGACGACGCCACCGAGGTCCGCACGGACTTCGAATGTGGTATCGGTCTTGGGTCGTACAACGACATCACCGAAGGCGACATCATCGAGACCTTCGAGATGCGCGAGAAGCCGCGCGTCTAGTCTGTCTGTTGTGGGGCCGTCGGAATTTTTCCGGCGGCCCCGCCCCTTCGCTGGGCGGCTTGGGATCTTCGATCCCGCGCCGCCCAGCTCCGGCAGGCCCGATGCCACTCCCGGGCCGCCGGAGAAAATCCCGCCGGGTCCGTCGTTGGCTCGCCTTGGTCCGTGGCACATAACTGAAACGTTCGAGGCAGCTCCTGTGCCGCCGTCGTACGTCCCAAATTTTTCTTTTTATAGGAGTTGTTCATGGCTGATCCGGCACGTGCTGCCAAGTTGGCGCAGCGGATTAAGGTTGTTGTTGCTGAGGCTCTGGGCCGGAAGGTCAAGGATCCCCGGCTGGAGGGCATTACTGTTACTGATGCCCGCGTGACCAATGATCTGCAGCATGCCACCGTTTATTACACTGTCTTCGGCGACCAGGCTGTCCAGGCTGATGCTGCCAAGGGGCTTGAGAAGGCCAAGGGTGTGCTCCGGCAGGAAGTTGGACGCAACATTACTGTGCGCCTGACCCCCACCCTTGAGTTCGTGGCCGACCAGATTCCGGTCAATGCCTCCAACCTGGAGGAACTGCTGCGCGAGGCCAAGAAGCGGGATGCCGAGGTTGCTGCCCTGGCTGCCAACGCCCGGCACGCCGGCGATGCGGACCCGTACAAGTCCGACGCCGTGGCGGAAGTGGACATTGACGAGGACGACTTCGACGAAGAGGACCTGGACCTCTCCGATGATGAGGACCTCGACGAGGACGGCAACAAGTAGTCATCAGCAACAGCCCAGCGGCATGAAAACGGCAGGACCCAATGTGGGTCCTGCCGTTTTGTTGTTGTGGCCTTAGTGGAGGTCCACCTCGATCAGGCGTCCACCGGGCTCCGCCATGGGAGCGGAGGGCCCCTCAGGATCCGACACGCCTACCAGGGCATCCACCGTTGCGAAGACGTCCCCGCCCCTGAACTCAACATCGGCAGGCATGTTCACTGTCAGGAAATGCGATCGATCGCCCTCGGAGTTGAACTTCAGGATTTCCCCGCCGAACAGGGATGCGACATACACATCACCCTTGTCGGTCACGGCCAGCCCCGTAGGCGTGAGGATGTGGTCCTGCCACAGTTTCGTCTCGCCGGTCCAGGGATTGATCTTGAAGATGGCACCGCGGGCACCGAGCGAGCCCGGTTCTCCGCCAGGGAGCGATGACACGTACAGCCAGCCGTCCGGACCTATCTCCACGTCGGTGGGAACAGGCTCGAAGGCATACGTGAATCCGGCACACGCAGGTGCACCAAAATGATCCGCAACATCCTCTGTCAGCTTCGCCGGTCGGGGCGGAAGGACTGCCACTGTAGAAATGCGGCCGGAGTCAAGATCGACCTTGAGGACGGCGTTTGCGCCTGCGTCAGCGACGTAGGCCGTATCTTTCCAGAGGGCCAAGGCGTAGGGGTGGGAGTCGATGTCCCCTGTGTACTGAGCCGGCGGGGCGTCCTTCGGTGCTCCGGCTTCGGTCAGGCATTGCTGGCTGACATCATCCCCGAAGCCATAGTGCTGCTTGCGGTCGGGATTGACACTCCGCTCGTAGTCGGCGAGGCTGGCGATTTTGTCCACATCGCCGTTGGAGTCGATGGACTTCAGGTGGCTGTGGAGTGCGGCAGGATCACCTTGTCCGGCACCGATGCTCTCCAGGAAGTACGTGGTGTCGCCGCGTGTTTCAGCTCCGGCGACCTCCCAGCCCTTCTCCGCGGTGTAGACGTCCTTGCGGTCCCCGTCGTGCTCGACGCGCGTGAGGATTCCAGCGAAATCCTGGCTGACGCGAACGGTTTCGCCGTCCCCTACGGCGAGGTGGAGGGGCGAGACGAGGCCTGTGGCCATGACTTCGTAATCAGGGTCGTGGCTGGAAGCAAACGCCGGGCCCGTCTGGACCACCATGGCAGCGGCCAAGCAGCCGATAAAGGTTATTTTTCGTTTCATTGGATTCTCCGGGGTGCGAGATGCCCTTGCGGGCTGGATATGAAGCCTCCGAAGAGGCGGATGTTATCCCCCGGGCGCAAGCGTAGGCCCCTACCAGCGGGTAGTCGTTGGGGGCATCCCCCCTTTCTGGCCCCAATTTCGTCCCCCAACGGGGCACCTGTGGCTAGGATCGTGCTATGACGTCCGCAGACCACGGCAACAGGGGCTTGCAGCACCCCGAATCTGCTCAGCACCCCGAATCTGCCCACCATCCCGGACAGGCTCAATACCTTGAACAGGCCGTGGAACTGGCCACGCACAACGTCGCTGAGGGCGGCGGGCCATTCGGTGCGGTGGTGGTGACGCCTGACGGACGCGTCCATACCGGAGTCAACAGGGTGACCAGGGATAACGATCCCACCGCCCATGCGGAAGTGGTGGCCATCCGGGCGGCGGCCGCGGCTACATCCGATTTCGACCTGGCCGGTTCGGTCCTCTACGCAAGCTGCGAGCCGTGCCCCATGTGCCTGGCGTCCGCCTTGTGGGCCAGGATCGGCCGCGTCTACTACGCAGCAGACCGGCACGGGGCCGCGGCGGCAGGCTTCGATGACGCGCTCTTCTATGACTACTTCAGTGGCGCGGCGCCGGAGCTGATGCCGGTCACCAAGGGTGACATCCCGACGTCGGACGTCCCCTTCCAGGCGTGGCGCGCCTTTGACAGCAGGAAGGAATATTAGTCATGGAACCCACACTCTTGAGCTGCCCGGCCTGCGGCAAGACCAACCGGGTTCCGGCCAGGGCTTCGGGCCACCCGCGCTGCGGCAACTGCAAGGCGGACCTGCCCTGGATCGTATCCGCAGGCGACAGCGACTTCGCGGCCGTGGCGGAGCAATCCCCGGTTCCGGTGTTGGTCGACTTCTGGGCGGCGTGGTGCGGACCCTGCCGGATGGTCAGCCCGGTCCTGGACAAGCTGGCCAGGGAACGGCCCGGGAAGATCAAGCTGGTGAAGGTGGATGTGGATACGTCTCCCGGCCTGTCGCAGCGGTTCGATGTGCAGGCCATTCCCACCTTGATGGTGCTTGTTGACGGAAAGGTGGCAGCGCGCCAGGCCGGCGCCGCACCGGCGGAGGTCCTCCGTTCCTGGCTGGACAAGGCCCTCGCCGGCGCCCGCAGCTAGCTGGAAACGGAGCGCTCGAAACCCGGCACCAGCCGTCTACGGCCGGGCGTCCGGAAGCCGGGACAGCCCATCCAGCAGATCCTGTTTCCGGCCGCACAGCGCGATCCGGACCCACCCCTCGCCAATGGAGCCGAAAGCGGTCCCCGGAGCCAGCGCCACGCCGGAGTCTGCGAGAAAACGCCGAACCCAGGCCCGCACATCCCCGCCGCTCACATGGGACATATCAGCCCACAGGTAGAACGCGCCCTGCGCCGGAAGGTACCGGATCCCCTTCGCTGCCAGCACCGCAGAGGCGGCGTCCCGGTTCTCCCGGTAGTGCTGGTGGGCGTGCCGGACGTAGTCCTGGGGCCCGGTCAGCGCCGCCAGCGCCGCATACTGCGGCGCAGAGGCCACGCACGAGACGATCGATTCCATGACGTTGTCCATCTTCTGTTTGAGCCCTGGCGGGCAGACCAGGGCGCCGATGCGCAGCCCGGTCAGGCCGTAGGTCTTGGACAGTGTCAGCGACGTGAACACGCGCGCATCCGCCGCGGTGCCGCCGTCGAACCTTGCCGGGCTGACGTGGGGCACATCGTAGGTGAACGCCTCGTAGCACTCGTCCGAGACCACCCAGATGTCGTGCCGACGGGCCAAATCCATCAGTTCCCGGACCACTTCTTCACCAAGCACGGCGCCGAGCGGGTTGGAGGGGGAGTTGAGGACCAGCACCCGGGTGCGGCTGGTGATCAGCGCCTCCACATCGGCTACCCGCGGCTGGAAGCCGTATTCGGGGTGCAGCGGATAGCCCACGGGGACGGCATTGAGCAGCCGGCTGGTCATGGCAAAGGTGGGATAGCCCGGGTTGGGGATCAGGATTTCGTCGCCGGGGGACAGCAGTAGGCTCATGGCGAAGTGCAGGCCCTGTTGCGCGCCGGACACCACATAGACGCGGTCGGCGCCGACGTCGACTCCCTGTTCTTCCCGGAACCTGGCAGCGAACGCCTCACGGAGGGCGGGAATCCCGGCGTTGGGCGTGTAGTTGGTTTCGTCGCGGTCCAGGCAGGCGATGCCTGCATCCAGGACGTGGCGGGGGAGCGGAAAGCCGGGCTCCCCGATGCTCAATATGATGGCGCCGGGGGTACGCCACGCAGCCTCGGTGATCTCGCGGATCTGGTTGACGGGCACGTCGCGGACATGGGCGGCAAGCTCAGGCATGCCAGCCATCCTAGCCGTCCCTGCGGGACTGCCGCCGAGCGTGCCGTGACGGGCCGCAGTGGGTGGGCAGGCGGGCCTACCAGCGCCGATATACTGGGAGGCGTGCTTTCTGGACTGGTGATAGTGGACAAGCCGCAGGGATGGACCAGCCATGATGTGGTTGGCCGGATGCGGCGCCTCGCAGGGACCCGGAAAGTGGGGCACGCAGGAACCCTGGACCCGATGGCCACCGGCGTCCTGGTGATCGGCATCAACAAGGCAACGCGCTTGCTCACCTACATCGTGGGCACCTCAAAGACCTACACCGCCACAATCCGGCTGGGCCAGTCCACCGTCACCGATGACGCGGAAGGGGAGGTCACTGCCACCACCGGCACGTCCGGCGTCAGCGAGCAGGCAATTTTCGACGGCGTCGCGGCCCTCACGGGCGACATCCAGCAGGTGCCCAGCAGCGTCAGCGCCATCAAAGTGAACGGCGAACGCGCCTATGCGCGCGTGCGGTCGGGTGAGGATGTGAAGCTGGCCTCACGCCCCGTCACCATCCACCGGTTCGAGGTGCACGCCATTTCGCGAAACCCCGAGGCGGATGTGGTTGACCTCGACGTCACGGTCGAATGCTCCTCCGGTACGTACATCCGCGCCCTGGCCAGGGACCTTGGCAATGCCCTCGGCGTGGGAGGCCACCTCACCGTCCTCCGCAGGACCCACGTGGGCCCCTATTCCCTCGATCAGGCGCGCACTCTTGAACAGCTGGCCGAAGAGTTCAACGTCCTTGAAATGTCGCAGGCTGCGCGCGCGCTGATGCCCAACCGCGAACTCAGCGCCGAGGAAGCCACTGAGATCTCCTTCGGGCGGCGCATTGCTGCCGGGGCCGCCGCCGGCGCTCCCGGTGCTGCCACCGCCGAACATCCCGCCGCTGCCTTCGCCCCCGACGGAAGCCTGGTGGCCCTTCTTGCCGACGCCGGCAGCTACGCCAAGCCGGTGCTCGTCTTCGCCCCCGCCTCCGGCGCTGCCGCAACCGCAGCGGAGGCCTAAAGCGTGGACGCGTATTTTTGGATCATCCTCGTCGTCGGCCTGGTGTCCACGCTGCTATGCCTGGGTGCGGGGGTCCTGAAGAAGGCGCCCAACGATGCCACCATCCTCTCCGTCGTTGCAGTGGAAGTGGCCTTGGTGGTGTACCTGGTGGGTTCCATCGTCAGGGTTATTGCCGGCGAACCCATTGCCGGCGAGGCATGGGAGTTCTGGGGATATATGGCCACCGCCATGCTCCTGCCGCCGGCAGCGATCTACTGGTCCATCCTGGAGCGCACACGGTGGAGCAATTTTGTCCTCGCCGCAGTCGGCGTCACGGCACTCGTCATGGCTGCCCGAATGAACCAGATCTGGTACTGAAGTGGAAGAAGCAGCAGGAATGAAAGACAAGCAGGCCCAGGCGGCCACCGGTGAGGCAGCCGTCCGCAATACCCGCAACACCGGCCCCGGCCGCCTCCTGATCGCCGTGTACGGGGTCTTCGCCATCTCGGCCACCGCCCGTGCCGGCTACCAGATCCTCACTAAGTTCTCCGAGGCTCCACTGGCCTACCTGCTCTCCGCCTTCGCCGCCCTGGTCTACGTGGTGGCCACAGTGTCACTGGCCAAGGCCGGCAGCACCTGGTTCAAGGTCTCCCTTGCCGCAGTGCTGGTTGAACTGTTGGGGGTCCTGGTGGTGGGGACCCTGAGCATCCTGGATTCCGTGCAGTTCCCGCACGAGACGGTGTGGTCCCTGTTTGGCCGCGGCTACGGTTTCATCCCGCTGCTGCTGCCCATCCTTGGCCTGGTGTGGCTCTACCGGCGCCGGCCTTCGGCGGCTGGACCGCGCGCACAGGCTTCCCGGTGAAGCCAAAGCAACCGCGGTGGCGCCGGGGCGTCCGAGTGTCAAGGGCAGCACAATGAATCCGGGTAATCTTGAAGAGTTCCGCGGCCGGCATGGTTCCGGAACGTCGATGCAGGCAGCTTAAGGCGAGGGTGATGGTTTACATCTGGAACGATCCGTCCGATGTCCCGGCGGATTTCGGCCCATCGGTTGTCACTTTCGGCAACTTTGACGGTGTCCACCGCGGCCACCAGCAGGTTCTGTCCCAGCTGATCCGTTCGGCCCGCCTCTCCCGCGCCAAGGCTGTTGCCGTGACGTTCGACCCCCACCCCGCGCTTATCCACCGGCCCGAGGCCGCCCCGGAGCTGATCATGGGCCTGGACGACAAGCTGGAGGCGCTGGGCGAACTGGGACTGGACGCCATCCTGGTGGTCAAGTACTCGCTGGACCTCGCCAGCCTCACCGCAGAGGAATTCGTGGAGCAGTACCTGGTGGACTGCCTGCACGCCAGCCACGTGGTCATCGGCCACGACGCCCGCTTTGGACGGGGCAACTCCGGCGACCTGGACACCATGAAGGCGCTGGGCGACAAGTTCGGCTTCGACGTCCAGGTCATCAGCGAGTTCGGTGCCGAGGGCTACCCCCTGCATGACGACGACGGCACGGACCGGCGCTGTTCCTCCACCTGGGTGCGCGAAGCCCTGCAGGAGGGCGACGTCGCCACCGCCGCCTCCGTCCTGGGCCGCCCGCACAGGATGCGCGGCGAGGTGGTCCACGGGGCTGCCCGCGGCCGGGCTCTCGGCTTCCCCACGGCCAACCTCTCTTCGAACGCCTCAGGGCTGATTCCCACAGACGGCATCTACGCCGGCTGGCTGGTGGACCAGGCCGGAACGCGGTGGCCGGCAGCGATCTCAGTAGGGTCCAATCCCACGTTCGACGGCGTGAGCCGCCAGGTTGAAGCGCACGTGATCGACAGGCCCAAGGAGGCCGTGGAGGACTTCGATCTGTATGGCCAGACAGTGATTGTTGAATTCGTGGCGCGGCTTCGCGGCATGGTGGCCTATCGTGGCCCTGAGGCCCTGGTGGAACAAATGCGGCTGGATGTGGCCCAGGCCCACCAACTCCTCGGCGGCCGCTGATTCCAGCATCCGCCGGAGCTTCAGCAACCGGGTGAGCACAACGAAAGGCAGCACGTGTCCGTCGAAAAGAACACCCGCAAGCTGGATAAGGGGATCGTCCGCGACTTCAGCTCGCGGATGAGCTACGCCTCCTACCTGCAGCTTCCCACGCTGCTCAGCGCCCAGCAGCCGGTCAGCCAGCCCGAACACCACGATGAGCTCCTGTTCATCATCCAGCACCAGACCACGGAGCTGTGGCTCAAACTGGTCCTGCACGAGCTGCGGAGCGCGGCCGCCTGGCTCCGGGAGGACGATCTCGGTTCGGCGCTCAAGGGCATTGCCCGGGTGAAGCACATCCAGAAGACCCTCACTGAGCAGTGGTCCGTCCTGGCTACCCTTACCCCCACCGAGTATTCGCAGTTCCGCGGGTTCCTCGGCAACTCGTCGGGGTTCCAGTCCGCCCAGTACCGAGCCGTCGAATTCGTTTTGGGCAACAAGAACCGCAAGATGCTTCCGGTCTTCGAATCCGACCCCGAAGCGCACGCCATGCTGGAGGAACTGCTTGCCGCACCCAGCATCTACGACGAATTCCTGGCCTACCTCGCCCGCAAGGGTTTCGACGTGCCCCGTTCGGTCCTGGACCGGGATGTAACCCGGGCGCACGAGTTCGCCCCGGAACTGGTCCCGCTCTTCAAGCACATCTATGAGAACGCGGCGGACAACTGGGCGGCCTACGAGGCGTGCGAGGAACTGGTGGACCTGGAGGACAACTTCCAGCTCTGGCGGTTCCGGCACCTGCGCACCGTCCAGCGGACCATCGGGATGAAGACAGGCACCGGGGGATCCAGCGGCGTCACCTTCCTGCAGAAGGCACTGGAACTGACGTTCTTCCCGGAACTATTCGCTGTCAGGACGGAGATCGGACAATGAGCATCCACCAGGAAAACCCCACCAGGGTGACCGCCGACGAACTCCGCGCGCGGGCCGAAGAGCTGGACCGCCGGGACCCCCTGGCCCGCTGCCGGGACCAGTTCATCGGCGCGGACACGCCCCTGTCCTACCTTGACGGCAACTCCCTGGGCAGGCCGCTGAAGCGCACGGCCGACGACGTCGCCTCGTTCATCCGCGACGAATGGGGCGGCCGCCTGATCCGCGGCTGGGACGAAAAGTGGCTCAGCATGCCGCAGGCCATCGGGGACCAGCTGGGCCGCGCCGTCCTCGGGGCAGCGCCGGGGCAGACCATCATTGCCGATTCCACCACAGTGGTCCTCTACAAGCTGATCCGCGCAGCCCTTGCCGCGGTGCAGGACCCCGACCGCAACGAGCTGGTGCTGGACACCGAAAACTTCCCCACCGACCGCTACCTGGTGGAGGGGATTGCCCTCGAGGAAGGCCTGACCCTCCGCTGGATCGAGCCCGACCCGGCGGCCGGGGTGACCCTTGAGCAGGTGCGCCAGGAAACCGGGCCGCGGACCGCCGTCGTCCTTCTCAGCCAGATCGCGTACCGCTCCGGCCACCTGGCCGACCTGCCCGCGATCACCGCGGCAGTGCACGACGCCGGTGCCCTGGTGGTGTGGGATCTTTGCCATTCGGCGGGGTCGGTGGAGATCGACCTGGACGGCGCGGAGGTGGACTTCGCTGCCGGCTGCACCTACAAGTACCTCAACGGCGGCCCCGGATCGCCTGCCTTCGCCTACGTCAATGCCCGGCACCTGCCCTCGCTGAACCAGCCCATCTGGGGATGGATGGGGCGCAAGGACGCCTTCGAAATGGCCGCCGGTTATGAACCGGCCGCCGGCATCCGCGGCTTCCTCAGCGGCACCCCCGCCATATTCGGCATGATCGCCATGCAGGGCACCCTGGACCTCATCGAAGAAGCCACCATGGCTGCCATCCGGGAGAAGTCCCTGGCGCTGACCGCGTTCGCGGTGGACGTCTTCGACGCCTGGCTGGCCCCGCTGGGTGCAGAACTGGCGTCCCCGCGGGACCCGGGGGAGCGCGGAGGCCACATCACGGTGGATCATCCCGATTTCACCAAGGCCACCGTGGAAGCACTCTGGGAAGGGGACGTAATCCCGGACTTCCGCTCTCCGCACGGCATACGGGTGGGATTGTCGCCCTTAAGCACCAGTTTCACGGAAGTCCTCCAAGGCATGGCGGCCATCAGGGACGGGCTCCAGGGCTGAGGAGCGCGCTGTTTCGACAAGGTTAGGCCGGGGCCGGTAAACTGGACGATGGATCCGGCTGCAGTCCGTGGCGGCTGGTTCCTGTTGCAGTCCACCTGCTCCGGTTCGCCGGATCAAGGCGTACCCGGCAGACCCGGCAGTGATTTTCTGACCTGGGCCCTCACGGCACATTTTCTAGGAGTTATTGTGGCACTTGACGCCGCTGTAAAGCAGTCCATCATCAAGGAATACGCAACCGCCGAAGGCGACACCGGTTCACCGGAGGTCCAGGTTGCTGTCCTGACCCAGCGGATCAAGGATCTGACTGAGCACATGAAGGAGCACAAGCACGACTACCACACCCAGCGCGGTCTGCTGGCCATGGTTGGTCGTCGCAAGCGTATGCTGAGCTACCTCAAGAAGACTGACATCGCCCGCTACCGTTCGCTCATCGAGCGCCTCGGCCTGCGCCGCTAGTCTGGCTTCGGGCGGCCCTTTCCTTCCGGAACGGGCCGCCTTCTTCAAATAAAAACTAAACAGGAGGATCAACCGCATCACGCATTCGCGGTCCTCGGTAGTGATCCCCGGGAGCGGCTTCGTTGACTGAAGCCGGCGGCCCGTGGGTCTCGATCGATGACCGGGTGCAGGGCCAGTAGACAGATGCTGGCCGGGTTGATGCGGCTGGACTTCCGTCAAACAGAAACGGAGGTGACTCTCTTGGAGGGTCCCGAAATCCAGTTCTCGGAAGCAGTCATTGACAATGGCCGTTTCGGCAAGCGCGTAATCCGCTTCGAAACCGGCCGCCTTGCCAAGCAGGCAGCCGGCGCAGCCATGGTGTACATCGACGATGACACCGCACTGCTGTCCGCCACCACTGCCGGCAAGCACCCGCGTGAAGGCTTTGACTTCTTCCCGCTGACGGTCGACGTCGAAGAGCGCATGTACGCTGCCGGCCGCATCCCGGGCTCGTTCTTCCGCCGTGAAGGCCGCCCGTCCACCGAAGCCATCCTGGCCTGCCGCCTGATGGACCGCCCGCTGCGTCCCGCCTTCATCAAGGGCCTGCGCAACGAGGTCCAGATCGTGGTCACCGTCCTGGCCATCAACCCCGACGAGCTGTACGACGTGGTGGCAATCAACGCCTCCTCGATGTCCACCCAGCTGTCCGGCCTTCCGTTCTCCGGCCCCATCGGCGGCGTCCGCGTTGCCCTGGTCAATGACGAAAACGGATCGCAGTGGGTTGCCTTCCCCAAGCACTCGCAGCTGGAAAACTCCGTGTTCAACATGGTTGTTGCCGGCCGCGTTGCAGGTGACGACGTCGCCATCATGATGGTTGAGGCCGAAGCAACCGACAACTCCTGGAACCTCATCAAGGAACAGGGCGCCACCGCCCCCACCGAAGAGGTTGTGGCCGAGGGCCTCGAGGCTGCCAAGCCGTTCATCAAGGCACTCTGCGACGCCCAGGCCGATCTGGCCGCACGCGCTGCAAAGCCCACTGTCGAGTTCCCGGTCTTCCTGGACTACGAGGACGACGCTTACGCCGCCGTCGAATCCGCCGCCGCCGAAAAGCTTGCCGCTGTCTTCCAAATCGCCGACAAGCAGGAACGCGACAACGCTTCCGACGCGCTCAAGGACGAGGTCCTCGCCAACCTGGCCGGCCAGTTCGAAGGCCGCGAGAAGGAACTGTCCGCAGCCTTCCGCTCGGTTACCAAGCACGTGGTGCGCCAGCGCATCCTCAAGGACCAGATCCGTATCGACGGCCGTGGCCTGACGGACATCCGCCAGCTCACCGCAGAGGTTGAGGTCCTGCCCCGCGTTCACGGTTCGGCCATCTTCGAGCGCGGCGAGACCCAGATCATGGGTGTCACCACGCTGAACATGCTCAAGATGGAACAGCAGATCGACTCGCTGTCGCCCGTCACCCGCAAGCGCTACATGCACAATTACAACTTCCCGCCGTACTCCACCGGTGAGACCGGCCGCGTGGGCTCGCCCAAGCGCCGCGAAATCGGCCACGGTGCCCTGGCAGAGCGCGCCCTGGTGCCCGTACTGCCGTCCCGCGAGGAATTCCCGTACGCCATCCGCCAGGTGTCTGAGGCTCTCAGCTCCAACGGTTCGACGTCGATGGGTTCCGTTTGCGCCTCCACCCTGTCCCTGCTGAACGCCGGTGTGCCCCTGAAGGCCGCCGTCGCCGGCATCGCCATGGGCCTGGTTTCCGACCAGGTTGACGGTCAGACCCGCTACGCGGCACTGACCGACATCCTCGGCGCCGAAGACGCCTTCGGTGACATGGACTTCAAGGTTGCCGGTACCGCTGAGTTCGTCACGGCCATCCAGCTGGACACCAAGCTCGACGGCATCCCCGCTTCAGTGCTGGCAGCAGCGCTGAAGCAGGCCCGCGAGGCCCGCCTGCACATCCTCGAGGTCCTCAACTCGGCCATCGACACCCCGGACGAGCTCTCCGAGTTCGCACCGCGCGTCATCGCCGTCAAGATCCCCGTGGACAAGATCGGCGAGGTCATCGGCCCCAAGGGCAAGATGATCAACCAGATCCAGGAGGACACCGGCGCGGACATCTCCATCGAGGACGACGGCACGGTCTACATTGGCGCCACGAACGGTCCGTCTGCAGACGCAGCACGCTCCGCCATCAACGCCATCGCCAACCCGCAGGTCCCCGAAATCGGCGAGCGTTACCTGGGTACGGTCGTCAAGACCACCACATTCGGTGCCTTCGTGTCGCTGACCCCGGGCAAGGACGGCCTCCTGCACATCTCCGAGCTCCGCAAGCTGGCCAATGGCAAGCGCGTGGACAACGTCGACGACGTTGTTTCGGTGGGCCAGAAGGTCCAGGTGGAAATCACCAAGATCGATGACCGTGGAAAGCTCTCGCTCGCTCCGGTGGTTGCCGAGGAAGAAGGCGCGGAGGCCGACACCGAACGCGCCCACACCACGGAGCCCGCTGAAGGCGCTGAGGTCTAACAGCCCGGGCTTCCCGGCATAAGCACGAATCGGCGGGACCGGTGGATGATCCACCGGTCCCGCCGCTGTTACGATGGCAGCCAGATCCGGCTGCCCGTCCTGAAAGGCATCAATGACTGTTGTACCCCTGCCGCTTGAGCAGAACCACGCCGGCGACACCCTGGTCCATGGCTCCGACGGCGGGTCCGAGGTCCGGCGTTCAGTGCTGCCAGGGGGAGTGCGGGTACTCACGGAGGCGATGCCCGGCCAGCGGTCGGCAACTATCGGGTTCTGGGTGGGCGTGGGGTCCCGGGACGAGGCGCCCGGCCAGCACGGCTCCACCCACTTCCTGGAGCACCTGCTGTTCAAGGGCACCAGGCGCCGGACGGCCCTGGAAATCGCCTCTGCCTTTGATGAGGTGGGGGGCGAATCAAACGCGGCAACAGCCAAGGAAAGCACCTGCTACTTTGCCCGCGTCCTGGACTCCGACCTCCCCATGGCCATCGACGTCATTGCGGACATGATCACCGGGGCCGTGCTGGATCCTGACGAGATGGAGCAGGAACGGGACGTCATCCTTGAGGAAATCGCGATGGACAGCGATGACCCCACGGATGTGGCGCATGAGCACTTCGTCGCCGCGGTCCTCGGCAGCCACCCCCTTGGGCGGCCGATTGGCGGCACCCCGGCCGCCATCAAGGCCGTGGCCCGCGATTCAGTGTGGGAGCACTACCGCCGGTACTACAAGCCTGAAGAACTGGTGATCACCGCTGCTGGCGGCCTGGACCACGATTTGGTGTGCGGACTGGTGGTGGATGCCCTGCAGACCGCCGGGTGGTCCCTGGAGGCCGACGCCGCGCCGGTGCAGCGGCGTTCCACCGAGCGTGCCCTGATCACGGGAACTGCCGGCCTGCACGTGGTCAAGCGCGCCGTGGAGCAGGCAAACATCATTATGGGATGCCCCACGATCGTTGCCACCGACGAACGGCGCTACGTCATGAGTGTCCTGAACGCGGTCCTCGGTGGCGGCATGTCCTCCCGGCTGTTCCAGGAGGTCCGCGAGAAGCGTGGACTGGTGTACTCCACCTACTCCTTTGCGTCGTCCTACGCCGACGCCGGCTATTTTGGAATGTACGCCGGCTGCACCCCGTCGAAGGTCCGGCAGGTGGTGGACCTGCTTGGTATCGAGCTCGACAAGCTCGCCGAACACGGAATTTCCGACGACGAACTCCGCAAGGCCGTGGGGCAACTCGGCGGCGGAATTGTCCTGGCACTGGAGGACACCGGCTCCCGGATGTCCCGGCTGGGCCGCGCCGAACTGGTGTCCGGTGAATACCAGGACATCGATGAAACCCTGCGGCTGATCAAAGCCGTCACCACCGAACAGGTCCAGGAACTTGCAGCCGAACTCGCTGCCGCGCCGCGGACCATCACTGTCGTAGGTCCGTTCGACGAGACGGAGACCTTCGGGCTTTAGCGTCCGGCGACGCAGGATGCGGCTGCCGTGGACAGCGCTGCGGTGGGCACTGCTCCCACGGGCCACTGGCGTCACGGCCCTGCAGAGCCCATCCTGAGGGAAGAATGATCTTCGGCAGGAGGTGGCGGAACGGTGAACGGGCCAACTGTGGAGCGCACACATCCAGCCTTATCTGACCTGCCGGGTCACTGGCGGGGCCGCACGCACGTGGCTTCCGGTCCCTGGGGACCGGAGCACAGCGTGGACGCGGAGGTGACCTACCACCAGGTGGCGGGAGGCCTCGGTGTAGTGCAGAGCTACCGGCACGTTGAGCCGGACGGGAGCCACTTCGAAGGCCACGGCATTTTCACGGTTGATCCGGTCCGCAACGATGTGCTCTGGTATTACGTCGACAGCACCGGTGCGCCGCCAGGCAGCGCCGCCCGCTGCACGTGGCGCAACGGCGTCCTGCGGGTTGAACGCCGCAGCGACGCCGGGTGGACACGCCATTCCATCAAAATCGAGGGAAACGTCCTGACCCACGTCACCGAGTTGCATGTGGTAGGCAAGGACGACGGCGGCGACGCCCCTGACGCTGCTACCAACGGCAAGGCTTCGCCCTACAAGCCGTTCATGCGCTCAGAGTTCCACCGGGTCTGACCGAAGCTGCGGCTTATGTCAGCGTCCAGGTCAAGCCGCGGACTTGATGATGCGAGTCCTGGGCGCACCGGCCAGCGCAGGGGCGTTGGCAGGGGAATGCCACACGTGTTCGCGCAGGTTCGAGAGCAATCGCTCCGCCTTGTCCAAATCCGCGAAGTCCAGCTCAACCACAATGTAGTGCGGGTCCCCGACTGGTTGGCCAATCCGATGGGAGAGCACCCCCGAAGCCGCCCTGTTGACCGGGTCGCGGTCAAAAGCGGTCTTCCAGGTTTGGAAGTCCGTGATGGTGTGTTCGATCTGCAGGGTGTACATCGGAGTCTCCTCACTCGTCCGGCGACGTGGGCGCTGCCCACGTCGCCAACATAGACGGCACGGTCCCTGGCCGGTATCCCAGAAATCTGGCGGCGGGCGCGTCGGGTCCAGTGGTGCCGGCGGGAGCATACTGGGGGAATGAAGAGGGCCTGGGCGATGGCCCGAAGCCTTGAACGCATCCGGGTTCTTGCTGGATCCATCCGGGACCACCAGGCTCTCCGAAAAACCGTGCTCACGGAAGTGGGCACCATGGTGCCCTTCGACGCATTTGTCTGGCCTCTTTGCGACCCCCGTACGACGGTAGGCATGGCACCTCGGGCCAGGATTCCCTGCCCGGAGGAACTGCCAGCACTCATCCGCCTCAAGTACCTTTCCCCTCCGGCGCGCTGGACCGGGTTGATGGCTTCTTCAGTCCCCGCACTGAGCCTCCAGCGCGCAACCCAGGGTGATCCTGCCCGCAGCCTGTTGTGGAGGGGAGTGCTGAATCGCTACGACGTTCGGGACGTGCTGTCAGTCGTCTTCGCCGACCAGCACGGGTGCTGGGCCTGGCTTGATCTCTGGCGGACGGGAGAGACAGGCGACTTCACGGAAGAAGAAACCACTTACCTGGCTGAGCTGGCAGCGGCACTGACACCGGGATTGCGTCGTTCCGTGGCCTGGCAGTTCCATGCAGGAACCATGCCGGAGGTTATGGTTGGGCTGGAACTGGCTTCCCAGAAAGGTGACTCGGCGCTGCCCGGTGCACCTTCTGGACAGGACCTGGTCCCTGGGCCGTATACCGGGAGGCAGGAATTGCCTGAGCAGGGTGTCCTGACCCTGAACGAAGATCTCGCCGTCGTTGGCCGGACTGAATCGGTCAACGAGTGGCTCCATCTGTTGCAGCCCGGTCCCATTCCGCATCACCACGTTCCGGCCGAGGTGCTGAATGTTGCTGCGCAGTTGCTCGCGAGGGAAGCCGGAGTGGACCGCCATGATGC
Organism: Arthrobacter sp. SLBN-122; assembly: GCF_006715165.1. Taxonomy (NCBI): domain Bacteria; kingdom Bacillati; phylum Actinomycetota; class Actinomycetes; order Micrococcales; family Micrococcaceae; genus Arthrobacter; species Arthrobacter sp. SLBN-122. Next base: position 3,545,117 of record NZ_VFMS01000001.1, read on the forward strand.
GGAGAGCAGGGTACATATTGGTACTGGCGAATGGGTCCTGCTCCGAGCCAACAGGATTGCTCCTGCCGCAGAGGGTTCGACACCGCCGCTCGCCGTTACCATTCAGGGCTGTATGCCTTCCGACCGGGTGGAAGTCTTTGCACGTGCATTCAGCCTTACGCCGCGGCAGAGGCAGCTGTTGTGGTTGGCTGCCGCCGGTGCGGACACAGTAACCATGGCGGAGGCCCAGGGAGTGACGCCATACACGGTCCAGGACCAGTTCAAGCAGATTTTCCTGAACTGCGGAGTCCACAGCCGGGCGGCATTAATGGCCATGGCGCTCGGAACCGGCTCACGGGGGTAACAATGGCTGCTTGGAACGACGGACGGTGGACAGTGGACCACCAGTGTTGCCAGCGCAGGGTTCAGCAGGAATATTCATGTCAGCAGCATCTGCCAGTTCGTTTCTGGATCCGGCGGCAGGCGGAATGGCATGGCGTAGAAGTCGTCCCACAGCGGATCGGCCAGTGAGAGTTCGTCCGGGTCAATGAAGCGGTCATCGGGTGGCTCTCCACATGGCACCTCTGGTAAGTCCAGCCAGTCCGGGATCTCGGCTAGTGATTCCAGGATTCCTGGTGGCCAGTGGGTCGGGTTGGGGTCTGGGTGTTCGGGTTTGTAGTGGCGGCCTGTGGGTGAGGTCCAGCCGGGCGGTCCGTTGTGGGTTGCGCGGTCGGGGATCCATGGCCGGGCGTGCTTGAGCCGGTGATGTTTTGGGCAGAGTTGTGCCAGGTTGCTGGTGCCGGTGGTGCCGCCGTTTTCCCAGGCGGTGAGGTGGTCGCTCTCGTTGTCAGGGGTGCGGTTGCTGCAGCCAGGGAAGCTGCATTTGCCGTCCCGCATCCGGATCCACTGTTTGATGGTCTCCGTGAGCGGTAGCGCGTGCGGCCAATCTCCAAGGGCGCGCCGTCGCGGGGGTCGATCAGGACCCGGTAGAACGAGTCCGCCCCGTCCGCGACGAGTTTGCGTGCCATGGAGGCCGGGATGGGGCCGTGGCCGTCCAGCTCTGCGGGTTCGTCCGTGATGCCGAAGAGGGAGAACACCGGGACCATGACCAGCACGTCGGCCCGCGGGGCGGGGACCTTGCCTATCTCCATGAGGCCCGCCGCGCCGGCCGGGCTGCCTGCACCCAAAGCGATTTGGGGACTCGTGGTGTTCCCGGCGCCCGTAGCGCTGCTGGTCTCGGAGCCCGCGGCGGCGTCAGCGGCATTGGTGGTGTCTCTGTTAGCAAGCAGGCTTGCGCCGAGGAGCAGTGATGCTGCGATGTCGGGGCGGAGTTGGGTGATGGTGCGGGGTTCGTCGGGGCCTTGGAGGCCGCGGGCGGTGGCGGTGGTGCGGTTCCAGATCGCCGAAGCGGTGTGCCCGGGGAGGCGGAGCGAGATCCAGGCCATGCCGTCGCGGTCCGGGGTGTATTCCATCCGCCGGTCCGCCACACCCTTCGCGTGGCGTTTCTGCAGGCTTTCGGGGTGGTGGCGTTCGCGCCAGGCGCGCACCCTGGCGCGGAACCGGGACGGGACGAGCTCCCCGGGTGCGGCGCCGCGGGCCAGGTTGGGTGCGTGAGAGTCGAAGAAGTGCGCCACCAGCGCGGCGGCACCGGCCGGGGTGAGCCCTTCGGTTTCGTCGGCAATGATTTTGGCGTGCTGCCAGGACAGTGCCCCGGCGGACAAAGCCTCAAGGACCGGTGGCAGGGAGCAGACCCGCCGGGACTGTTCCACGAAGGCCCCGGCGGCCCCGGAGCTGATGGTCAGGATCCCCGCGATTTCCTCTACCGCTGACATCTCCGCATACTTGCGTTCATGCACCGGCGCGTCCGGAGCAAGCATTGCGTGCTGGAACCCGACGCACTCCACCGCATCGCGGGCTTCCACGGCGGCCAGCTGAGCCCTCAAACGGGACGAGACTTCCAGCCGGGCCAGCCGGAGCTCGTACCGCCGCTGCAGCACATTAACATCAGGACCAACACCCACCCCGGCAGCCAGGAAAGAGTCCTCAGCAGCAAGCGCATCAAGCGCAGCGACAGAGGTATGAACACCCTCCAAAGCCACACCAACACCGCTGCTGATTCTCATGGAAACATCATCCAACAGGGGTCTGACAATCCAAGTGGCCTCAGGCGATCAGAAGCCCGCGGCAGCCTCGAGAAGCTGTTCCGGCTACAACCCGGTTACTTACCCGCCGGCGAACGGAGGCAGCACGTCCACCACGTCGTCCGGACCGAGAACGGTCGAGCGGTCCCGCACCGCCACCTCATTGAGCAGGAAGCTGCTGCGGGACAGGATGCGCGGAAGCGGCGGCGTCCCGGCAGGGGGTACGGCACGCTCCACGGCCAGCACCGCCTCCAGTAGGTCCGCCACGGTAGCACCAGCCGGAAGTTCGAACTTTTCTTCCTCGAAGCCTGCGGCAGCGCGTGCGGCAGCAAAATAACGTACCAGCATTCCAGTCAGCCCCCGATAGCGCTCATGCTGCGGTCCGGCTGGACGAAGTCCGGAGCATCCAGTCCCACATGGTCCATGCCGTGGGCCTTTGGTTTGATCCACATGGCGTCCTGCCACCGCTGCGCCAGTTCCTGGTCGGTGGCGCCTGCCCGCAACAGACCCAGCAGGTCGAACTCCTCGCGCGAGAACAGGCAGCTCATGATCTTGCCCTCGGCAGTGATCCTGGTGCGCCGGCAGTCCGAGCAGAACGGCTCGGTGACGGAAGCGATAATTCCGACGGTTCCCAGCACCGGACCAGCCGGATTTGCCGAACCTGCCGCCCGTCGTCGTACTTCAAACCGCTCCGCAGGGGCTCCGTCACGCGCGCGGGGATCGCGGCTAAGGACAAAGTCGCGGGACAGCAGATCGCGGATCTCGGCGGCGGTGATCATGTTGCGCCGGGTCCAGCCGTGATCGGCATCCAACGGCATCTGTTCGATGAACCGCAGTTCGTAGCCGCGCCCCAATGCCCAGTCGAGCAGCTGCGGCGATTCGGCGTCGTTAATGCCGCGCATCAGGACAGCGTTCAGTTTGACAGGGCCCAGGCCGGCAGCCCAGGCGGCGTCCACACCGGCCAGGACCTGGCCCAGGAACGGACGCCGGGTCAGCTTGGTGAACGTTTCTTCATGCAGGGAATCCAGTGACACATTGATGCGGGTCAGGCCGGCTTCCTTGAGGGCAGCGGCCTTCTTGGCCAGGCCAACACCATTGGTGGTCATGGATATCGGCAGGTCCGGGTGGTTGGCACGCAGCGCCGCGATGATCTGCACCAGGTCGTGCCGAACAAGCGGTTCGCCGCCGGTCAGCCGCAGTTCGCGGACACCCAGCTGCTCCACGCCAACCTTGACAATCCGCACGATCTCCTCGGCAGACATGACAGCCTGCTTGGCGAGCCATTCCAGGCCCTCCGCCGGCATGCAGTAGGTGCAGCGGAGGTTGCATTTGTCCGTCAGGGACAGCCTCATGTCGGTGGCGCGGCGGCCATACCGATCCACCAGCCCGGTCGGTGCATCGGCCGGGCGGCGCGCAGGAACGCCGGGCAGCGCCGACGCTGCTTCCTCCCGCGGCTGGGGCATGCCTAGCTGGACACTCATGAAATCAGGCTACGCCACGTTGAGCCGCCCATCACACCTGTGACCAGACTCAGCTGGGCAAGATATATGGGCGCACCGCCGCCGGCGACCCTTCGCAAACCTATGCTGGAAGTTGTGAAGAGTTCCCAGCACAGGCACACGGCGGACGACGACGGCGCCGGCCTTGGGGAGCGTATGGAGAGTCCCGTCCCGCTGCAGGCAGTCCCACGCGCCAGGGGCGGTTGGGCTGCCGCTGCCGGGATAGCCGCGGCAGGCGCCGGTGTGGCAGCGGGGGAGTTGGCCGCGGGGGTTGTCAGCCCATCCCTGTCACCGTTTACAGCCGTTGGCGGCGCCGTCATCGACGCCGTCCCTCCGGGCGTTAAAGACTGGGCGATTTCCGTCTTCGGCACGGCCGACAAGGCAGCGCTCCTGGTGGGCATGGCGTTGGTCATCGCTGCCCTGGCCGCGCTGGCCGGAGTCCTCGAGTACCGGCGGCGGTTCACCGGTGCTGCCGTAATGGGAATTTTCGGACTCGCCGGAGCGGTCGCCGTCCTGACCCGTTCCCAGATGACCCCAACGTCACTCATCCCCCCGCTCCTGGCCGCGGGCGCCGCCGTCGTGCTGTTGCGCGTCTTGGTGCAAAGGCTGCGCGCGTGGGACGTGTCAGTGCCCGTCCACCCAAGTGCGAGCCAGCCTGCTGCCGCTGCCGGAACCACGGCCAGCCCCGTGGCCGCCCAATCCCGCCGCAGCTTCTTCCAGTTCCTGGGTGTCACTGCAGCTGCTTCCGCGGTGGGAGGAGTGCTGGCTGGAATCTGGCGCGGGGCTACCATGGCGGTCACCGAAGCCCGGGCACGCGTCACCCTTCCCGGAGCGGCATTCCCGGCCAAGCCCGTGCCGGCTGCTGCGGAGTCGGGTGTTGCAGGGATGATGCCGCTGGTGACCCCAAACCGGGACTTCTACCGGATCGACACCGCGCTGTCCGTCCCGGCAGTCAACCCGGATACCTGGGTCCTCAAAGTAACCGGAATGGTGGCCCGGGAAGTCCAACTCTCCTACGCCGACCTCATGGCAAAGCCGCTGACCGAACGGCACATCACCATCGCCTGCGTCTCCAACGGCGTGGGCGGTGACCTGATCGGGAATGCCCGCTGGCTGGGCTGGCCGGTCCGGGAACTGCTGGCCCTGGCCGGTCCCCGGCCGGACGCCGACATGGTCCTCTCCCGCAGCGCCGACGGCTGGACCGCCGGGACGCCGCTGGAGGTCCTCACCGATAACCGGGACGCCCTGCTGGCCGTGGGTATGAACGGCGAACCGCTGCCGCTGGAGCACGGCTTCCCGGTCCGCCTGGTGGTTCCGGGACTGTACGGTTATGTCTCGGCCACCAAATGGGTCACCGAACTCAAAGTCACCCGGTTCGCCGACGACGCCGGATACTGGACCCCGCGTGGCTGGTCGGAGCGCGGCCCCATCAAGACGTCGTCCCGCATCGACGTCCCCCGCAGAGGCCGCCCGGTCAATGCGGGAACGGTCGTTTTCGCCGGCGTCGCGTGGGCCCAGCACACCGGCATCCGGAAGGTGGAACTGCGGATCAACCGCGGACCGTGGCGGGAAGCGGATCTCGCCACGGGGATCTCCGCCGACACCTGGTACCAGTGGAAGCTGGCCGTGGACCTCACCCCGGGGCAATACGAGGTCCAGGTACGCGCCACCAACCTGGCTGGCCAACCCCAGGACGAAACCGCGCGCCCCCCTGCGCCCGACGGAGCCACGGGATTCCACACCGTTAGAGTGGACGTGAAATCCTGACGGCCCAGTCCCCCTGACGGCCCAGACCAAAGGCGTACCCATGACCAGCCACACCCAGCACGGCCCCGCCCACCACGCAGCGGAGCACGCCCGGTCTGTCGCTGAACACGCCGCCGCCGTCGTGGAAATCCTCCGGCCGCTCCAGTCAACGGAACGCATCCAAACCCTGCCACTCAGCCAGGCGCTGGGCCGCGGCCTGGTGGGTGACGTCGCCGCGCCGCTCAGCCTTCCTCCTTTCGCCAATTCCCAGATGGACGGATACGCCGTCCGCTCCAGTGACCTTTCCGACGGCGGCGGCGGCCTGCGCATCATGCCCCCTGTTCCCGCCGGGTCAAGCCCACAGGCCTTGGAGCCGGGAACTGCGGCGCCGATCATGACCGGTGCCATGATCCCGGCGGGGGCGGACGCCGTCGTACCGATAGAAAAGGCGGTGCCGGACCACTTCCTGGCATCCGGTGACGGGCAGACAGTAACGCTGCCGGCCACCGCACCGGGAACGTTCGTGCGCTCGACGGGCAGCGACATCGGTGCGGGGGAGCGTGCACTGGCCGCCGGGACCTGCCTGGGGCCGGCCCAGCTGGGGCTGCTCGCTGCCCTGGGCCTGCCGGAGGTGGCCGTGTACGAGGCCGTGACCGTCCTGCTGGTCACCACCGGGGACGAGGTGGTGGAACCGGGACGGCCACTCCCGCCGGGCAAAATCTTCGACTCCAACGGAACCCTCCTGGAAGCCGCCATGAATCAGGCGGGCCTGGCAGTCCGCCGCACCGGAATTTCCACCGACAACCCGGCAGCGCTCCAGGCGATGCTCAGAACCGAAAGCCAGGGGGCTGACCTGATCGTCACCACCGGCGGGGTCAGCAAGGGGGCCTACGAGGTGGTCCGGCAGGCAATGGCGGACCAGCCGGTGGACTTCCTGCACGTGGCCATGCAGCCGGGCGGGCCCCAAGGACTGGGAACGTTCGACGGCGTCCCCTTCCTCGGGTTTCCCGGCAATCCGGTCAGCTGCCTGGTGTCCTTCGAGATGTTCCTCCGCCCTGCACTGTCGGAGTTGCTGGGAGCCCCGGCCCGAAGGCTGCCGCTGCGCGCCCGCCTTGACCTTGGCGAGGCGGGCGGGAACCTCACCTCGCCCGGGCACAAGCACCAGGTCCGGCGCGGCAACCTGCAGCCGGACGGAACCGTAAAGCTGGAGGGCGGCGAGAGCTCGCACCTGATGCACGCCCTTGCCGGATCGAATGTCCTGGTCCACGTCCCTGCCGGTGTAACGGAACTCGCCGACGGCGACGAGGTGGAAGTATGGATGCTGTGAACGCAGAACATACCCCCGCACTGACGCACCTGCGCCAGGACGGCAGCGCCCAGATGGTGGATGTCTCCGCCAAAGCAGAGACCACCCGGGAGGCTACGGCCACCGCCACTGTCAGGACCACCGCCGAGGTGATGCAGCTCCTGGGCACCGGCGGGCTCCCCAAGGGTGACGCCCTGGCCGTGGCCCGCGTGGCAGGCATCATGGCAGCCAAGAAGACGCCGGACCTGATTCCGCTCTGCCATCCATTGCCCCTTTCAAAAGTCACCGTTGACTTCGCCCTCGGCACTGACGCCGTGACGATCAGCTCCACCGTGAAGACCAGGGGCGTCACCGGAGTGGAAATGGAGGCCCTGACCGCGGTGTCGGTGGCAGCCCTTAGTGTCTACGACATGATCAAGGCGGTGGACAAGCATGCCGTCCTGACGGATATCAAGGTGCTGGCCAAGAGCGGCGGCAAGAGCGGAGACTGGGCACTGTGACCAACCCCAACATCATGGACGTCTCCGAACCCCACCGTCACGGCGACGTGCAGGGGCGCAAGGCCGGCGTCGTGATCGCGTCCACGCGCGCCGCGGCCGGCATCTACGACGACGAAACGGGCCCCGTAATCACCGACTGGCTCACCGAACACGGCTTCGACGTCTTCCCGGCCATGGTGGTCCCCGACGGTGAGCCCGCGGGCGCTGCCATCAGGGCGCTCCTCACCCAGCGACCCGCCGTCGTCATCACCAGCGGCGGCACCGGCCTCAGCCCGGACGACCGCACGCCTGACGTCACCCTGCCCCTGCTGGACCGGGAGATCCCCGGAATCATGGAAGCGATCAGGCGGGCCGGTGCTGCCAAGACCCCGCTGGCCGCCCTGAGCAGGGGCTACGCCGGCGCCGCGGGCCGGACCTTCATTGTGAACCTGCCCGGGTCACCGAAGGGCGTCATGGACGGGCTCAGCGTCCTGGACCCGGTGATCGGGCACCTTTGCGACCAGCTGGAAGGCGGACATGGGCACTGAAGCAGCATTCGAAGTAGTGCGGGCGGTCCTGAGCGCGGATCCTATTTCCGTGAACCAGGCGATTGCCGCGGTGGAAAGCGACACTGCGGGCGCAGTGGTCAGCTTCAGCGGGGTTGTGCGCAACCACGACGGCGGCAAGGCCGTTGAGCGCCTCAGCTACAGTGCGCATCCCACGGCCCACCAGGTAATGGCCGACGTCGTCGCCCGGCTGGTTGCCGAGCAAAACGCCATGGGGGAGGAGGCTGCCGGGGAGACTTCCGGGGGCAAGGCCGGCCAGCCGGTCCGGATCTGGGCCGCACACCGGATCGGGACGCTGGAGATCGGGGACCCGGCGCTGGTGTGTGCGGTATCCGCTGCGCACCGGGGGCAGGCCTTTGCGGTCTGCTCCGAACTGGTGGACCGCATCAAGGAACAGGTGCCCATCTGGAAGGAACAGTTCTTCGCGGACGGCACCGTGGAATGGGTCGGCGCCGGCGGCTGATGCCTCCCTGGGCCAGGCGCCGCTCAATTCGTGCGCCTGCTGGATGCCTCAACTGCGAGGTAACGCACGCTGCCCGGTTCCTGCACCAACCTGTCCCGCCGGTAGGGTTAACGCCATGACCGAACAACACCCCGTTTCCAAGCTGGTGGCCGTCCTTGGCGCCAACGGACGCATGGGCGCCGAGGCCGTCAAGGCCATTGATGCTGCGCCCGACATGAAGCTCGTCGCAGCCCTGGGACGCGGTGACTCACTGGAGCAGCTGACCGCCTCCGGTGCCCAGTACCTGGTGGACCTGACAGTCCCCGAAAGCACCGAAGCGAACGTCCGCTTCGCCGTCGAGCATGGAATCCACGCGGTGGTGGGCACCACCGGCTGGGACGCCGGCCGCCTGTCCGCGCTGGAATCCCTCCTGGCCGGACATCCGGAAACAGGCGTACTCATTGCGCCGAACTTTGCCCTGGGCTCGGTGCTGGCCTCCGCCTTCGCCGCGAAGGCGTCCAAGTATTTCGAATCCGTGGAAATCATCGAACTCCACCATCCGGACAAGGTGGATGCCCCCTCCGGCACCGCCGTCCGCACCGCAGAACTCATTGCCGCTGAACGCAAGGCTGCGCAGGTGCCGCCCAGCCCCGATGCCACCACCACCGAACGTGCCGGCGCGCGCGGCTGCGAGGTGGACGGCGTCCGCGTCCACAGTGTCCGGCTCCGCGGCCTGGTGGCCCACCAGGAAGTCCTGCTGGGTGGTCCCGGCGAGCAGCTGACCCTCCGCCATGACTCCTTCGACCGCGCATCGTTCATGCCGGGCGTGCTCCTGGGCGTGCGCAACGTCGCCGCACACCCCGGCCTGACCGTAGGCCTGGACGGTTACCTTGACCTGGGGCTCTAGGCCGTGAACGCTTTCGCCGCAGGCTTCCGCAAGAACCGCACCAAGATCTGGGTGGGAGCGGTGACCCTGCTGCTGGTCTTCTACCTGGTGGTCTCCTTCCAGCGCTCCCTCCTGCTCCTGGCGGACAGCAACCTGACGGCCAAGGCCATCGGCGCCGCCTACCTGGTGCTGCCTATCGTCGGCGCGTGGGCCCTGATCCGCGAGCTGATGTTCGGCGCCCGCACGGAGCAGATGGCCAAGGTCCTGGAAGCCGAGGGCGGGCTGCCCGTGGATGATCTTCCCCGCACACCCGGCGGCAGGATCGTCCGCGCCGCTGCCGACGCTGAGTTCGAAAAGTACAGGGTGGAAGCCGAGGCTGCTCCTGACGACTGGCGCTCCTGGTTCCGGCTGAGCTGTGCCTATGACGCGGCAGGGGACCGCAAGCGCGCACGTTCCTCCATGCGAGACGCCGTGAAGCTCTTTACCGCGGCGTCCTAGTTGTCCTGACCCCGCGTTGCTGCCGCGGCGGACGGTCGGCCGCCGGCAGCCGGTGCGGCAGGTTCAGGCCAGGGCCTTGAAGCCGCCACGCCCTACCAGGCTTGCGCCGTGGCCCACCCATTCCAGCGGGCCCCGCCACCTCAGGCGCGCGAAAACGATGCCCACACCGATGGCAATGGCAGCGTGGGCAAAGTACATCCCGTCCTCGGTCCAGCCTGCCGGCAGGGGCTTGAGGTAGAAGCCGGAGACCACCCAGACATGGACGGTGTACAGGGTCAGCGTCATGGCACCGGGCCCCCGCAGCGGCAGCAGCAGGTCCAGGTCCACCCATTCGGCAAGGCGCTCCAGGAGCAGGCACGCACCGATGACGGCCGCCGCCACGGCCGAGGTATGCAGCAGGTCAAGCGGGGTGCCGGAATGCGGCGCGGCCGATGCCAGCCACCACCACGATCCCTCCTGGGGGAGTCCGGCAAGGTTCACCTGCAGTATGCTGCCCAGCGGGTATCCCGGTGAGTTGAGGACCTTCTCCAGCGCTTCCCGGCCGCCCCAATCCTCCATCGCCGTCACTCCCAGGGTCTTGGACACCACAGCCACCACTGTTCCGCTCACCAGCAGCAGCACGGGCACCACTGCCTTGGCCAGGGCCAGGCGGCCGATGGCGAGCCCCACCAGCAGGTAGGCCAGCCACTGCAGGACGGGGTAGTAGCCGGTGAGGAACAGGTCGGCGAGCAGCCCGGACGGTGTTCCGAGGTCCTCCCAGCGGGGGTTGTGGCCCAGCCTCAGGGGCGGCTCCGGGGCAAGGAGCCAGGGCCGCAGCAGGTAGGCCAGCACCGGTGACACCAGGATCCACCCGGCAGCCCACGCGCACAGGCGCTTCACGCCCAGTCCCAGGAAGGGAAGGACGCACAGGAACAGCACGGCGTAGTGGACCAGGATGATGGCCACATTCACTTCCAGGCCCCCCAAGGTCAGCCCGACGGCGGCAATCACCAGGGAGCGCAGTGCCACGCCGCGGCGGGCCGCCGAGAGTTCGGGGCCCTGCAACGGCTTGTCCTTCCCCGTGGACAGGGCAAGTCCCACGCCCGCCAGCACGGCGAACAGGGCGGCGGCGCGTCCGGAAAACGTGAGGCCGATCCAGGTGGGCGTGAGATCCGCATTCGATTCGAATGTCGGCAGCAGGTGGGTGGCCATCATCCCCAACAACGCCAGGCCGCGGGCCGCATCGACGCCCCGGAGGCGGCCCGGTTGGTGACGGCTTGCGGTCTTCCGGGGCCGGGTGGCCGGGGTGCGGGACGTCATGACCAGATCGTCTCACATGCGCCCGGAGCATTGCTGTCACAGCGAGGGCGCACTCCAGCGCACCCTTGTATTCGAATATATGTTCGAATACCATGGGTCCATGGAGATGCCACCATCAGAAGCCGTTGCCCCACAGGGATTCACCCTTCCACCGGTGTCCGCCGACGGGAACGCCGGAGGCGGGCTGTTGAAAGCCATGAGCCCGGGCGTGGTGGACTACCTGTTCCGCCAGCTTGTCTCCGGGCGCCCTGCCGAGGACGTCCAGTGGGAACGGGAAGGCGTCAGTCTGGCCGCCCAGCCGGAAGGGGCGGAGCTTGCGCGCCGGCTGGCGGAAACGGACATTGACGCCCTGACGCCCACCGAGCTGTTCCACTACGTACGGGCGGCGCAGCGGCTCGCCTCCTGGGCGGAGGACCTCCGGCAGGCCGCCGTCGGCCGCTATTGCCATGCCGCAACGGACGCGCGGCAGTCCGGCCGGAACCGTATTTGACGCTTGTCACGCCCGTGGCATTGTCCTAACCAGCCAGGGACAAGGTAACGTTTTTTCCATGGCTGACTCTTCCGCGCACATCCCTGCCCTCGGTACCCTCCTGACCGCCATGGTCACGCCGTTCACCAAGGACGGCGCAGTGGATTACGACCAGGCGGCAGCGCTGGCCAGCAAGCTGGTCGACGACGGCTGTGACGGCCTGGTGGTCACCGGCACCACCGGGGAAACCTCCACGCTGACGGACGACGAGAACCTCGGCATGTTCCGCGCCGTGAAGGACGCAGTGGGCGGCCGTGCGGCCATCATTGCCGGTACCGGTACCAACGACACCGCGCACTCAGTCCACCTTTCCCAGCAGGCTGCCGCCCTCGGCGTCGACGGCCTCCTCCTGGTGACCCCTTACTACAACAAGCCCAGCCAAGCCGGTGTCCGCGCCCACTTCGAGACCATCGCCTCTGCCGTGGACGTACCTGTCATGCTGTACGACATCCCCGGCCGGTCCTCCATCGCGATCGAACCCGACACCATGATCCGGCTGGCGCAGCACCCCAACATCGTGGCCGTCAAAGACGCCAAGGCCGACTTCATGGCAGCCACCCGTGTCATGGCGGAAACGGACCTCCTGTTCTACTCGGGCGACGACGGGCTGACCCTGCCCTGGATGGCGCTGGGCGCCGTCGGCCTGGTGGGTGTTACCACCCACGTGGCCACCCGCCGCTTCCGCGAACTCATCGACGCCGTCAACGCCAATGACCTGGGTACCGCGCGCAAGATCAACTTCGAGCTGCAGCCGGTGGTCCGCGCCACCATGACCCGGGTCCAGGGTGCCGTGGCGGCCAAACAGATTCTTAAATGGCAGGGAGTCCTGCCCAACTCGATTGTCCGTTTGCCCCTCGTGGAGCCGGACGAAACCGAGATCGAAACCATCCGCGGGGATTTGGCGGAAGCGGGGCTGGTCTTCTCCTGAGGCTAAGACCGGCACCCTTCCGCCTGGAAAGTAGTGCACTATGACCCAATCTGCCCTTACCGGCCTTGTCACCCCTCCGCGCCTGCCCCAGGGCACGCTCCGGATCGTTCCGCTTGGCGGGCTGGGTGAGATCGGCCGGAACATGGCCGTGTTCGAAATCGACGGCAAGCTGCTGATCGTGGACTGCGGCGTCCTCTTCCCAGAGGAAACCCAGCCCGGTGTTGACCTGATCCTGCCCGACTTCTCGTACATCGAGGACCGGCTGGACGACGTCGTGGCCGTCATCCTCACGCACGGCCACGAGGACCACATCGGCGCCGTGCCGTATCTGCTGCGCCTGCGCAACGACATCCCCCTGGTGGGATCCCAGCTGACCCTCGCCCTGATCGAGGCGAAGCTGCAGGAGCACCGCATCCGGCCCTACACGCTTACCGTGGAAGAGGGCCAGGTGGAGAAGTTCGGGCCCTTCGAATGCGAGTTCGTGGCCGTGAACCACTCCATCCCGGACGCCCTGGCCGTGTTCATCCGCACCGCGGGCGGCACGGTCCTGCACACCGGCGACTTCAAGATGGACCAGTTGCCGCTGGACGGACGCATCACCGACCTCCGGCACTTCGCCAAGCTGGGCGAAGAAGGCGTGGACCTCTTCATGTCCGACTCCACCAACGCCGACGTCCCCGGTTTCACCACCGCGGAGAAGGAAATCGGCCCCACGCTGGAGCGGTTGTTCGGCCAGGCCACCAAACGCATCATCGTGGCCTCCTTCTCCTCCCACGTCCACCGCGTGCAGCAGGTCCTGGACGCCGCGGCCAAGCACAACCGCAAGGTGGCCTTCGTGGGCCGCTCCATGGTCCGCAACATGGCCATTGCCGAGAAGCTGGGATACCTGGACGTCCCCGCCGGGCTGATCGTGGACATCAAGAACATCGACAACCTCCCGGACAACCGCGTGGTACTCATGTCCACCGGATCGCAGGGCGAGCCCATGGCCGCCCTGTCCCGGATGGCCAATGGCGACCACCGGGTGGTGGTGGGCGACGGCGACACCGTCATCCTGGCCTCCAGCCTCATCCCGGGCAACGAAAACGCCGTGTTCCGGATCATCAACGGCCTCCTGAAGCTTGGCGCCGACGTGATCCACAAGGGCAACGCCAAGGTCCACGTCTCCGGCCACGCCGCCGCCGGAGAACTGCTGTACTGCTACAACATCCTTGAGCCGCTCAATGCCATGCCGGTGCACGGCGAAACCCGGCACCTGATTGCCAACGGCAAGATCGCCATTGAGTCCGGCGTCCCGGATGCCAGCGTCATCCTTGCGGACAACGGCACCGTCATTGACCTTCGCGACCACCAGGCAGACATTGTTGGCCAGGTGGAGGTTGGCTTCGTCTACGTGGACGGCTCCAGCGTCGGTGAGATCACCGACGCCGACCTCAAGGACCGCCGCATCCTGGGAGATGAGGGCTTCATCTCCATCATCACGGTCGTCCACCGCGCCACCGGCAAGGTGGTGTCCGGCCCGGAGATCCACGCCCGCGGCGTTGCCGAGGACGATTCGGTGTTCGATGACATCATCCCCAAGATCAACGCTGCACTGGAGGAAGCGGTCCAGAACCACGCCGACCACACCAGCCACCAGCTCCAGCAGGTAGTGCGCCGCGTCGTGGGCACCTGGGTCAACCGCAAGCTGCGCCGCAAGCCCATGATCATTCCCGTGGTGCTCGAGGCCTGATACCAGGCGGCACCGCGTCAGAGGATCCCCGGAAGGGCCCGGTTCTTCATAAACCGGGCCCTTCCGCGCATCAGGATGGTCCTTCGGAGCGTCCGTCCGGGGTCCCTCCCCGCCGTGCGGCGGGTAGGCCGGCGGCCCCGATATCCCCGGAATCACAGCCTGCTTCCGGTACCGTGGCAGTATGGCCACACGTACTACTTCCGCGCCCAAAGGTACCGGCAGGGGGAGCTCCGCCAGCAAAGCCGGCAGCTCCACAGGCCGCGGAACCGGCTCCACCGCCAGCAAGACGGGGCGCGGCGGCTCAACCAGCACCGCACGCACCCGCCAGCTTCCCGCCGTCGAACACCACGAGCCCTGGCTGTTGCGCGTCGTCGGCGGAGCGTGGCTGGGAGTGGGCCACCTGGTGGGCGGGGGAGTGCGCCGCATCGGCCACGACGTCAGCGACATCCCCGCGGAGGAACGCCGCGACGGTGCTGCCCTGTTCAACCTGGCGCTGGGCGTCTTCATCGCCACCTTCGCCTGGTGGGGCCTGACGGGCTGGTTCCCTGACGCCGTCTACGCCGTGGTCAACGGCACCTTCGGCTGGATCTCCCTCCTGCTCCCGCTCATGCTTTTCGTGTGCGCCTTCCGGCTGTTCCGCCAGCCCTCAGACGGCCGGGGCAACAACCGGGTGGGCATCGGCTTCCTGATCATGACGTTCGCCGGGTGCGGGCTGGCGCACATCCTTGGCGGCCAGCCCACGGTTGCCGACGGCTTCGACGGCCTCCGCAAAGCCGGCGGCATGCTCGGCTTCCTGGCTGCTACGCCGCTGGCCGCCATCCACCCCGCCGTGCCCGTGGTCCTCTACGCCCTGCTGGCCTTTGTGTCATTGCTGATCATCACCGCCACCCCGTTCACGGCCATCCCGCGCCGGATCCGCGGAGCCTACGAACACCTCATGGGCATCGACCTGATGGACCAGGAACATCCCGGGGACGCCCACGACCGCAGCTACCTGGAACGGTCGGCGCCCGCCGCGCCCAAGAAGAAGAAGCGCAAGCTGTTCGGCAAGGGCCAGGAGTCCGACGCCGGCCTTGAGGGCTACGTGGGCGATGAGGCCTTCGAGCACGCCGTCATTGACGACGACGAGCGCGAACCCGCCCGGCCGGCGCCCGGGGTGCGGCGCCCCACCCAGGCGGAGATCGCCGTCGAAAAGATAAAGGCGGCACAGGGGCTGGGTACCGCCGCCCAGGCGCCCCCGGCGGAAAACGCCACCGAGGCTATCCCGCTGGTCATCCCCGGTGCCGCGGCTTCGGGCAAGGCAGGCGCCGCGCCCGCTGCGCCCACCGTGCCGTCGAATCCCGTGGCCCCCGCCCCGCCGCCCGTTCCCATTCCGCAGCGCACCGAACAACTGTCCCTGGCCGGAGACGTCACCTACACGCTCCCAGCCTCGGACTACCTCACCCCGGGCTCCATCCCGAAGGAACGCACGGAAGCCAATGACGCCGTCGTCGCTGCCCTCACGGACACCCTGCAGCAGTTCAATGTCGATGCCACCGTCACTGGCTTCAGCCGCGGCCCTACCGTGACCCGGTACGAGATCGAACTGGCCCCGGGAACCAAAGTGGAGCGGGTCACCGCGCTGTCCAAGAACATCTCCTACGCCGTCGCGTCCAGCGATGTGCGTATCCTCAGCCCGATCCCGGGCAAGTCCGCCATCGGTATCGAAATCCCCAACACGGACCGCGAGACGGTCTCCCTGGGCGATGTCCTGCGGAGCCAGAACGCCCGGCGCACGGACCACCCGATGGTCATGGGCGTGGGCAAGGACGTTGAGGGCGGCTACGTGGTGGCCAACCTGGCCAAGATGCCCCACTTGCTGGTGGCCGGTGCCACCGGTGCCGGTAAGTCCTCCTTCGTAAACTCGATGATCACCTCCATCCTGATGCGCGCCACGCCCGATGAGGTGCGCATGGTGATGGTGGACCCCAAGCGGGTGGAACTGACTGCCTACGAAGGCGTCCCGCACCTCATCACGCCCATCATCACCAACCCCAAAAAGGCCGCGGAAGCCCTGCAGTGGGTAGTGCGTGAAATGGATGCGCGCTATGACGACCTCGCCAACTACGGGTTCAAGCACATCGACGACTTCAACAAGGCGGTGCGGGCCGGCAAGGTCCAGCCGCCCGTGGACTCCAAGCGCGTTATCCGCCCCTACCCCTACCTGCTGGTGATCGTCGACGAGCTTGCCGACCTGATGATGGTGGCGCCGCGCGACGTCGAAGACTCGATCGTCCGCATCACCCAGCTCGCGCGTGCCGCCGGCATCCACCTGGTGCTGGCTACCCAGCGTCCGTCAGTGGACGTCGTCACCGGCCTGATCAAGGCCAACGTGCCCTCGCGCATGGCGTTCGCCACGTCCTCCGTCACCGACTCCCGCGTGGTCCTGGACCAGCCGGGCGCGGAAAAGCTGATTGGCCAGGGTGACGCGCTCTTCCTGCCCATGGGTGCCTCCAAGGCCATGCGCGTCCAGGGCGCCTGGGTTACTGAGTCGGAAATCCATAAAGTGGTGGAGCACGTCAAGGGGCAGCTCCAGGCAAGCTACCGCGACGACGTGGCCGCCGAGGCGCCGAAGAAGCAGATCGATGACGACATCGGGGACGACCTCGAGGTGCTGCTGCAGGCTACCGAACTGGTGGTCACCACGCAGTTCGGCTCCACGTCCATGCTGCAGCGCAAGCTGCGCGTGGGCTTCGCCAAGGCCGGGCGGCTCATGGACCTGCTCGAATCCCGCGGCGTAGTGGGCCCCTCCGAGGGCTCCAAGGCGCGCGATGTGCTGGTGAAGCCGGACGACCTCGCCACCGTCCTGGCCGCCATGAAGGGCCAGGAAGCGCCCGCGGCCGCAGACTCCCAAACCGCAGCGCTCAGCGACAACGCCAACGCCAACATCGCCCAGGGCGGCTACGCCGAAGACCTCGTGGCCGCGGACCTGGACAAGAGGAACCAGAACGTCGAATATTACGACGGCGCAGATTCCGCTCCGGGCGGGTACGGCGATGATGACGACGGATCCGAGGACGCCTGGTCCCTCACCGGGCGCTAGGCCGGTAGCCTAGGAACGTGACTAGCACCGATGCGACCGCCGCCGGCCAGGGCCGTGCCGGGGTCTGGAACCTTCCCAACATCCTGACCATGATCCGCATCGCGCTGGTCCCGTTTTTCGTCTGGTTCCTCGTGGCGGACGCGCCCGGGCTGCACAGTACCTCCGGACCGTGGCGCTGGGCAGCAGTGGCGGCGTTCGCCGTGGCCATCTACACGGACAAGCTCGACGGCGACATCGCCAGGAGCCGGAACCTTGTCACTGACTTCGGGAAGATCGCCGACCCCATCGCGGACAAGCTCCTGACCGGTTCCGCGCTGGTGATGCTCTCCCTGCTGGGCGAGCTGCCCTGGTGGGCAACCCTGGTGATCCTGGTCCGGGAGTGGGGCATCACCGCACTGCGCTTCTTCGTGATCCGCTATGGGGTCATTCCCGCCTCCCGCGGCGGCAAGCTCAAGACCGTCGTGCAGACGGCGGCGATCTTCCTCTACCTCCTGCCGTTCGGGGCCTTTGCGCCGTGGATGTCCTGGGTGGCGTTCGCCGTCATGATGGCCGCCGTGGCCATCACGCTGTGGACCGGCGTCGAATATGTTGTCGAAGCACTGCGCCTTCGGGCGAAGGGCAAGCGGCAGACAGGGACCGCCCCCGGGCAGGAAACAGCGACGGGGCAGGACCAGGCATGAGTAACCTCCACCTTTTGGCCGGGCAGGCTGTCCGGCAGGCGCTCGAGTCCGGGCGGACGGTCGCCACAGCAGAATCGTTGACGGCCGGGATGGTGTCCGCTGTCCTTGCTGACACGCCTGGCGCCTCCGGCATGCTGCAGGGCGGGGTCATTGCCTACCAGAACTCCGTGAAGGAATCGGTATTGCGCGTCCCGGCCGACCTCCTGGCCAGTGCCGGCTCAGTGGACCCGGACGTTGCCTGTGCCATGGCAGCCGGGGCGCGTGCAGTGCTGGCCGCCGACGTCGGAATTTCCACAACCGGGGTGGCAGGTCCGGACGCCCACGACGGCAAGCCCGTGGGGCGGGTGTACGTTGGGGTTGCCACGGCGGCCGGAACCGCAGCTTTCGAATACTCCTTTACCGGCAGCAGGCCCGACATCAGGGGCGCGGCCTGCGCCGCCGCCCTGGAACGGCTCCTTGAAGCACTGTCCGGCTGACACTTGGCCGACGCCAAGTTACCGGGCGTAAAGTTGGCGGGAACAAAAGCCGGTACCGATTAGTTATTACATTGTGTCGCTTCCGGATAGCGGAGGCGCCTAGGATGAAATGACCACGACGGTTCGCCCACGGCGGACCTGACCTATGAGGGAGCAAGGCGATACAGATGGTAAAGCAGCCCGTATCCGTAAACGGCGTTGTCCGCTGGAAGGATGTGGGCCTCGCCGAACAGGCTAAGAGCGAACAGAAGGAGCGCAAGATGGTAGTACTTCGTCACGAAATCGGTGATGTGCTGCGCGATGTCCGCCAGCGTCAGGGACGCACGCTCCGTGAAGTTTCGCACAGCGCCCGCGTCTCCCTGGGATACCTCAGCGAAGTGGAGCGCGGCCAGAAGGAAGCATCGTCAGAGCTCCTGTCCTCGATCTGCTCGGCACTGGATGTTCCGTTGTCAAGCATGCTCCGTGAGGTCAGCGACCGTGTGGCAGTAGCCGAAGGCGTCGCAGTTCCGGACACCGTTCCGCAGGAATTCTCCCAGCGTTACGGCCGTGACCTGGAACGCGACCTCAACACTGAACTGAACGACGAACTCTCCACAGGCCTTCTCTCCGGCGCCCGGTAAAGGCAGCCCCCACCGCAGGTGGGCCCTGGAATGCAGAAGCCCCCGGCCACGCCGGGGGCTTCCTGCATGTCACCTGAGGTCGATTTGCCCGTTGCCGCACCTGCCGGCTATTCCTCCTCTGCCGTGGATCCGCCCGTACCTTCCCTGGGAAACCCGTCACGCTCATAGGTGGAGTTCAACTTGGCCATGTAGCGGGCCAGTTCCTGCAGGTCCTCCACCGGCCACTCACGCAGCCGCTCCTGGAAAACCTGGCGCCGCGCGTCCTGGACCTGGTGCATCTTCTCTTCGCCCTTTGGCGTCAACCGGATGGACTGTGCACGGCGGTCCTGGGGATCCGCTTCCTTGGACACCAGCCCCAGGCTTTCCAGGAAGGCAATCTGCCGGCTGACCGACGGTTTGCCCACCCCGATGTTCATGGCGAGCTCGGTCAGGCGGATGGGGCCTTCCCTCCGGATCACCGTCAACAGCCCGTAGGCCGCAGGCTCCATGTCGGGGTGGACTTGGCGCGAGAGCTGGTTGGAGATGGCCCTGGCCCGCCGCCAAAAGAGGCTGATCTGGTGTTCGACGTTCTGCAGCGCGGTATCGGCGGCATCATCGCCGGCGTCCTGCTGCGGCGGGAGGTCAGGGGAGTTGCTCATGGCAACAATTCTAGGGTCCGCAATCATGAGAGGATTTACCGATGCGAATCAGCGAGTACTGGCGTCTGATGGATGACGAGTTCGGCGCGGGATACTCCCGCGTGCTGAGCAGTACCCTGGTCCTTGCCAGTGTGGGCAGCCGCACCGCCGACCAGGCCCTGGCTTCAGGCGTCGACCCCCGCAAGGTGTGGCTGGCAGTCTGCGACGTCCAGGACGTGCCGGCTGAACGGCGGCTGGGCCGGGACATCGCTCCGCGCCGCGATTAGGGCGCCTGACACGCCGCAGAGCCGGCACTCTTCGAATACCTGTTCGGATAACGCTATGCTTTTTCCATTGGGCTTATCCACATAGCCGTTGTCCTCAGGCCGGAATGTCAGTGGGTCCGATTAGCGTCAGAGATGACCAATACAACGGCCGCGAAGGCCACCATCGAGAAAGCATTAGAGGTGTCAACCATGGCGGCAGCCCCGGATCGTGCAAAAGCGCTGGAAGCAGCGCTTGCCCAGATTGACAAGCAGTTCGGCAAGGGCTCGGTCATGCGCCTGGGCGACGAAGTCCGCGCCCCGATCGAAGTCATCCCCACCGGCTCCATCGCTTTGGACGTCGCCCTGGGCATTGGCGGGCTCCCGCGCGGCCGTGTCATCGAAATCTATGGTCCGGAATCCTCCGGTAAGACCACCGTTGCCCTGCACGCCGTGGCAAGTGCCCAGCGCGCGGGCGGGATCGCAGCGTTCATCGACGCCGAGCACGCCCTGGACCCGGATTACGCCGCCAAGCTGGGTGTTGACACCGACGCCCTCCTGGTTTCGCAGCCGGATACCGGTGAGCAGGCGCTCGAGATCATGGACATGCTGGTGGGCTCCGGTTCGCTGGACATCGTCGTCATCGACTCCGTCGCCGCCTTGGTGCCGCGCGCGGAAATCGAAGGCGACATGGGCGACAGCCACGTGGGCCTCCAGGCACGGCTCATGAGTCAGGCGCTTCGTAAGATCACCGGCCGCCTGAGCCAGACCAAGACCACCGCGATCTTCATCAACCAGCTCCGCGAGAAGATCGGCGTCTTCTTCGGTTCCCCTGAAACCACCACCGGTGGTAAGGCCCTGAAGTTCTATGCGTCGGTCCGCATCGACGTCCGGCGGATCCAGACCCTGAAGGAGGGCGCGGATTCGGTCGGCAACCGGACCAAGGCCAAGATCGTCAAGAACAAGATGGCTCCGCCCTTCAAGGTCGCTGAGTTCGACATCATCTATGGCCAGGGCATCTCCCGCGAAGGCGGCATCATCGACATGGGCGTGGAGCACGGCATCATCAAGAAGTCCGGCTCCTGGTTCACGTACGACGGCGACCAGTTGGGCCAGGGCATGGAGAACTCGCGCCGCTTCCTGCGCGACAACCCCGAGCTTGCGGCGGAGCTGGAGCGACTGATCAAGGAGAAGCTCGGTGTCGGCGTAAAGCCCGCCGAGGACGAATCCAAGGACGCGCCAAAGCTGAAAGCCGTCGACGGGTTCTAACCCTTGACAGGACCACGTTCACGACGCGACCGTACCGGCGGCCCTTCTTCAGGGCCGCCGGACGGCTTTAACGTTCCAGAGGATCCGCAGGCTGTTGACGACGAACCAGACCCCTTCACGGTGGCGCAGGCCATTGTGTACCGGCAACTCACCGCAGCCCCCAAGAGCAGGCTCCAGCTTGCCCGGAAGCTGGCCGAGCGGAATATCCCGGAACACGTCGCCGAGGCGGTGCTGGACAAGTTCCAGGAGGTCCGCCTGATCAACGACGCCGAGTTCGCGGACATGTGGGTCAGGAGCCGGTCCCAGTCCCGCAAGCTTGCCAAGGGCGCCCTCCGGCGTGAACTCGCCGAGAAAGGCATTGAGCCGGAAACAGCGGCTGCTGCCCTGGAGCAGCTGACCGACGCCGACGAGGAATCCGCTGCACGCACGCTGGTGGAGCGTAAACTCCGGCCCGGGACGGACTTATCCGACCGGGGGGAACGTGACAAGGCTGTCCGACGGCTGGCCTCCATGCTGGCAAGGAAGGGGTATCAGCCCTCCCAGGCGTTCAGGATCGTCAATGACGTCCTGGATTCCCGGCACGATCCCGACGGCGGCATGCTCTAAAGCCGTTACCCTTAACTGGTGAGTTTGACCATTCCTTCCCCCCATTCCGGCGCAGCCCCCTCCGTTGAGCCCGATGCTGTCCCGCTGTCCGGTTCGGTTCCAGCCGGCGGAGCGCAGCCGCGTACTTACCAGGTCCGCACTTTCGGTTGCCAGATGAACGTGCACGACTCGGAGCGGATGGCCGGCATGCTCGAGGACGCGGGCTATGTTCCGGCAGACGGCGAACATGCTGACGTCGTGGTGTTCAATACGTGCGCTGTCCGGGAAAACGCCGACAACAAGCTCTACGGCAACCTCGGCATCCTGGCCCCCGTCAAGGCAGCCAACCCGGGCATGCAGATCGCCGTGGGCGGTTGCCTGGCCCAGAAGGACCGCGAAACCATCCTCAAGAAGGCACCGTGGGTGGACGCAGTCTTCGGTACCCACAACGTCGGTGCCCTGCCCGCGCTCCTGGACCGGGCACGGCACAACAATGAGGCCCAGCTGGAAATCCTGGAGTCCCTGGACGTCTTCCCGTCCACGCTGCCTACAAAACGCGACTCCGTCTACTCCGGCTGGGTGTCCATCTCGGTCGGTTGCAACAACACCTGCACGTTCTGCATTGTGCCCGCCCTCCGCGGCAAGGAGAAAGACCGCCGGCCCGGCGACATCCTCGCCGAGATCCAGGCGCTCGTGGACGACGGCGCCATCGAAGTGACCCTCCTTGGCCAGAACGTCAACTCCTACGGGGTCGAATTCGGGGACCGGCAGGCCTTCTCCAAGCTCCTTCGCGCATGCGGCGACATCCAGGGCCTTGAACGCGTCCGCTTCACCAGCCCGCACCCCGCCGCCTTTACCGACGACGTCATCGACGCGATGGCCGAGACGCCAAACGTGATGCCACAGCTTCACATGCCGCTGCAATCCGGTTCGGACCGCATCCTCAAGGCCATGAAGCGTTCCTACCGGTCCACCAAGTTCCTGGGCATCCTGGACAAGGTCCGCGACAGGATTCCGCACGCCGCCATCTCCACCGACATCATCGTGGGGTTCCCCGGCGAAACCGAAGAGGACTTCCAGGCCACGCTGGACGTGGTGGAAAAGTCCCGCTTTGCCACCGCTTTCACCTTCCAATATTCAAAGCGCCCCGGCACGCCCGCCGCCGATCTGCCTGACCAGCTGCCAAAGGCTGTTGTCCAGGAGCGGTTCGAACGCCTCACCGCCCTCCAGGACCGGATCGCTGCCGAGGAAAACCGGAAGCAGCTCGGCCGCAGGCTTGAGGTCATGGTCACCGCACAGTCCGGACGGAAATCCGGGGAAACCCATCGGTTGTCCGGCCGCTCGCAGGACCAGCGGCTGGTGCACTTCTCGGTTCCGGACGGCGCTCCGGCCCCCAGGCCCGGGGACCTGGTTACCGTCACCATCACCGAGGCCGCGGCCTTCCACCTGGTGGCCGATCCCACCCTGGAGGACTACAACCTGCGCCGCTCGCGGGCAGGGGACGCCTGGGACAGGTCCCAGGCCGATTCCTGTGGTGCGCCTGCCCCGGGCGCCGCCGGCACTGAACCCAAGGCTGTCTCCCTGGGCATGCCCTCGCTGCCGCTGCGCACCCGCTGAAGGTGGCCGCCCCGCCCGTCATCGCCGTCGTCGGTCCCACCGGCTCCGGTAAATCCGACCTCGCCGTCAACCTCGCCCTGGAACTGGGCGGCGAGGTCATCAACGCTGATGCCATGCAGTTCTACCGCGGCATGGACATCGGCACCGCCAAGATCACGATGGCTGAGCGCAGGGGCGTGCCGCACCACCTCCTGGACATCCTGGACGTGACAGAGGAGGCCAGCGTCTCCGACTTCCAGCAGCAGGCCCGGGAAGTCATCGAGGACATCCATGCCCGCGGCAAACGGGCAATACTCGCCGGCGGCTCCGGGCTGTACGCGCGGGCTGCCCTGGATGTCCTTGAATTCCCGGGGACGGACCCAACACTGCGTGCCCGGCTGGAGCGGGACCACGCGCAACTGGGCACTCAGGCGCTCCTGGACAGGTTGAGGGCCGTGGATCCTGATTCCGCTGACAGGGTCTCGGACGCCCGGCGGATTATCCGCGCCCTGGAAGTCCACGAACTCACCGGACGGCCCTTCAGCTCTTTCATGCCCCGGCGGGAGTACTACCAGCCGGCGGTCCAGGTGGGCCTGCGCGTGGACCGGGAAGTCCTGCGGGAGCGCCTGGCGGAACGGGTGCACCGGATGGTGGTGGCCGGCCTGCCGGAGGAAGTCCGCCTGCTCGATGGCCGGGGCCTGCGGCGGGGCAAAACCGCCTCCCGTGCACTTGGCTATTCACAGTTCCTGCGGGTGGTCGACGGCACGTCCACCGTTGCAGACGCCGCGGAGGAAACCATCGTGGCCACCCGGCAGTTCGCCCGCCGTCAGCTGACCTGGTTCCGCGCCGATCCCCGCATCACCTGGCTGGACTGGCAGGATCCGGGACTCGTTGGCACGGCGGCGGAGTTGTGCCGGTAGCTGCAGTTTCAGCGCCGGCGGCATGCGCCGCTACGCTTGGGACCATGAATGCAACCCCCGCCGAAACCACCGGGCCTGTCCTGCACACGCTGAGCGGGCTCCGCTTTTCCAAGGGGCACGGGACCGGCAACGATTTCGTCCTGGTGGCCGACCCCGAGGGCGTCCACGCCATCGGTGCGGACCAGGCCGCCGCGCTCTGCGACCGGCACCGGGGGATCGGCGCCGACGGCCTGATCCGTGCCGTCCCTTCCCGTTTCCTGCCCGAAGGCCGGGAACTGCTCACCGAAACACCGGACGCGGAATGGTTCATGGATTACCGCAACGCCGACGGTTCGCTGTCCGAAATGTGCGGCAACGGGGTCAGGGTGTTCGTCCACTTCCTCCGGTCCGAGGGCCTGATCGATCTGCCCGACGGCGGATCGCTCACCATCGGCACCCGCGGCGGGGTGAAGACCGTGGTCCGGACAGGGAACGGTTACGCCGTGGACATGGGCCCCTGGGAGTTCATCTTCCCCGGGGAGGCAAGCGCCAAGGCCATGGATTCCCTGGTCACCGCCGACGGGCTGGAAGTTCCCCGGCCGGCCCTCTCCGTGAGCATGGGCAACCCGCACACGGTGGTGGCCCTCGCAGAACTGGACGAACTCCAAGGTACCCGGCTCTTCACCGCACCCAAGGTCGATCCGGTACCGCCAAACGGGACCAACGTGGAGTTCGTGGTCCCCGCGGAGCCGCTGGTCCACGACGGGGTGGGCTCTGTAACCATGCGGGTGCACGAACGGGGTGTGGGGGAGACCCAGTCCTGCGGAACCGGCGCCTGTGCCGCCGCCGTGGCCATCCGGCACTGGGCCGGCCCCGAAGCGCCCGACGCCTGGCGGGTCCACGTTCCGGGCGGAGTGGTGGGCGTGAAGTTCTTTGCCGGCCCCGCCGGCCACGAGCACGTGGAGCTCAGCGGCCCTGCCGTTATTGTGGCGAGCGGGACGCTTTCGTAACCTTCAGGATCCGGAAGGACTTTGACGTTGACTCACGGCTCACGCTGAAGGAAGCATCGAGTTCGGCGGCCAGCCAGCGCTGAAGGGAATCCGAGCCCAGGTTCTTCTGCACCACCAGCCAGGCCGTCCCGCCGTCCGCCAGGCGTGGAAGCCACAGCTTGAGCAGCGCGTGCAGTTCGTCCTTGCCGATCCGAATCGGCGGGTTGGACCATATGGTGTCGAACCGGAGGCCGGGGTCTACCTCCTGGGGAGTGCTGGCCTCGACGTTGGACAGTCCCAGTGCAGCCGCGTTTTCGTTGGTCAGGGTGACGCAGCGTTCGTTGACGTCCACTGCGTAGACCTTTGACCCTGGCGCCAGCAAGGCCATGGTGAGCGCGATGGGACCCCAGCCGCATCCGATATCCAGCAGGTTGCCCTGGGGGTGCGGCGCCGGAACTTCGGCCAGGAGCACCGCTGTACCCTTGTCGATCCCGTCCGGGCTGAAGATGCCCGTGGAAGTCTGGAGTCTCCGCGTTTCACCGGCCAACTCCACCCTAAGGGGCTTCCGGGTGAAGGGGCCGGCGGGGGACGTGCTGAAATAGTGTGCAGACTCCATAACTGGCCAGAGTAGTTCCCCTTGCAGCGTAATGGGAAACCGTGCAAAATCCGCTCTGCTAGGCTGGATGGCATGTTCCTGATCTTCGAGTAGCCGGCACGGGCCACGCCCGTCCCGCAGCCTGTCCTCCAGCGACAGCCCGTCCCGCAGCGATGCAGGCCCCCAGCCTTCCGCTTGTGCACCGGCCAGACCCAACTGTCTGTCCCGGCCGCCGGACGATACTCGAAGTCAGCCTCCCGCTGCACTTCCCGCTATTTTCCGGCCCTTTTTGCCTTGCCGCCGTCCTGACGCGGCATCCCCGGCCCCGGCATCGCAGCCGGCCGCCACAAAAACAGGAGAATTGCATGACCGCAGGCCGTCAGCCCAGCGCGAATACGTTCCAACTTCCAACCAATCAGCACTATTCTGGAATTGCCGAATCTTCAAAGGAGACCATGACCAGCCAGCCCAACACCGGTTCCGATCCAGCCGCCCAGGACATGAGTCCGCAGGAGATCCAGGCTGTTATCGACCGGATCCTCGCCAAGGACGTCCCGGCCAAGAATGTCAGCACGCCCGCCGGTGAGGGCAGCGGCAATGGAAAAGCGGTGCTCGGCAAGGCACAGGCTATTTCCCGCCTTGACGAAGAGCACTCAACCTACGACGGCGACCAGCAGGACCTCGAGGAACGGCGCGCCCTGCGCCGCAGGGCAGGCCTGTCCACCGAACTCGAAGACGTCACCGAAGTCGAGTACCGCCAGCTCCGCCTGGAGCGGGTGGTCCTGGCCGGGCTTTGGTCCGAGGGGACCCTTGCGGACGCCGAAAACTCACTGCGTGAGCTGGCGGCCCTCGCCGAGACCGCCGGTTCGGAGGTCCTGGACGGGCTGGTGCAGCGCCGCGACAAGCCGGACCCCGGAACGTTCCTGGGTTCAGGCAAGGCACTCGAACTCAAGGACATTGTCATGTCCACGGGTGCGGACACCGTGGTGGTGGACGCTGAACTGGCGCCTTCGCAGCGCCGTGGCCTTGAGGACATCGTCAAGGTCAAGGTCATCGACCGTACGGCCCTGATCCTTGACATCTTCGCCCAGCACGCCAAGAGCCGCGAAGGCAAGGCCCAGGTGGAGCTGGCGCAGCTGGAGTACCTGCTTCCCCGCCTGCGTGGCTGGGGCGAGTCGATGTCCCGACAGGCCGGTGGCCAGGTGGGCGGCGCGGCCGCCGGCATGGGCTCACGTGGCCCCGGTGAGACCAAGATCGAACTGGACCGGCGCCGGATCCGTACCCGCATGGCGAAGCTGCGGCGTGAAATCGCCGCAATGAAGCCGGCGCGCGAGACCAAACGGGCCAACCGCCGTCGTAATGAAGTGCCCTCCGTGGCAATTGCGGGGTACACCAACGCCGGCAAGTCCTCCCTCCTTAACCGGCTTACGGACGCCGGAGTCCTGGTGGAGAACGCGCTGTTCGCCACCCTGGATCCCACCGTCCGCAAGGCGGAAACCGCTGACGGCCTGGGGTACACCCTGGCCGACACGGTCGGATTCGTCCGTTCGCTGCCCACCCAGCTGGTGGAGGCCTTCCGCTCCACCCTCGAGGAGGTGGCGGACTCGGACCTGATCCTGCACGTGGTGGACGTTTCGCATCCCGACCCGGAAGGACAGATCGCTGCCGTCCGGAAGGTCTTCAGCGAAGTTGATGCCCGCAAGGTGCCGGAGATCATCGTGCTGAACAAGGCCGATGCGGCCGACCCCTTCGTGGTGGAGCGTTTGAAGCAGCGCGAGCCACGCCATGTAGTGGTCTCCGCCCGCACCGGAGAGGGCATTCCGGAACTGCTGAAGGCCATCAGCGAATCGATTCCCCGGCCTTCGGTCAAGATGGACGTGCTCATCCCTTATGACCGCGGAGACCTGATCAGCAAGCTCCACGAGTCCGACGCCGAAATCCTCAACGTGGACCACGTTGAGGCAGGGACCAGGGCTGAGGTGAAGGTCCGCGAGGGCCTGGCGTCCGAACTGGAACCATTCGTCGTCAATGAGTGATCCCGCGGCCGGCGACGCCGCGCAGACGGACGGCGAGCAGTTCGTTATCGAACTGCTCGACCGTGCCGTCGCCGGCATGGGCGGACAAAGCCGCACCGGACAACACGAAATGGCCAGGCAGGTGGCCCGGGCCATCGAAACCGGCAACCACCTGCTGGTCCAGGCCGGCACTGGCACCGGCAAGTCGCTGGCCTACCTGGTGCCGCTGATCGCGCACGCCCTGGAGAGTAACAAGCCGGCGTTGGTGTCCACGGCAACGCTGGCACTGCAAACCCAGATTGTCGGAAGGGACCTGCCGCGGCTGCTGAAGAACATCACTCCGGCCCTGGAAAGACCGGTCAAAGTTGCCCTGGTGAAGGGGCGGTCCAACTACGTCTGCCGCCACAAACTCGAAGGCGGGTTCCCCTCAGAGGAGCCTGCCGAAGGGCAGCTCTTTTCCCTGGGCGAAGACACCAGCGTCCCGCACTTCGCCGCGTCCGTGGGCGGCCCCTCCTCCCAGCTTGGGAAGGAAGTGGTTCGGCTCCGCGAATGGGCGGAGAAAACGGCCACCGGTGACCGGGACGAACTTCTCCCCGGCGTGACAGACCGTGCCTGGCGACAGGTGTCCGTCACCTCCATGGAATGCCTGGGCGCCCAAAGATGCCCCATGGCCGCCGAGTGCTTCAGCGAGCTGGCGCGGCAGGACGCAGCCGAGGCAGACGTGGTGGTGACCAACCATGCCATGCTTGCCGTCAGCGCCTTCGAAGGGCTTGCAGTCCTGCCCGAGTATGACGTCGTGGTGGTGGACGAAGCCCACGAACTCCAGGACCGGGTTACCGGAGCCGTGTCCGGGCAGCTGTCTGTGGCCATGGTCCACGCTGCCGCGTCCGGCGCCCGCAAACATACCGCCATTACCGTCGATGCCTTGAACGCCGCAGCCGACAATCTTGAGCTGGCCCTTGCCGGCGCGCCGAACGGCCTGCTCCCCAACGGCCTGAATGATGAACAGCTGGACTGCATCGACCAGCTTCGGGAGGCGTGCCGCGCCGCATTGTCGGATTCCAAAGGGGACAGCAACACCACTGCCGATGGCGGCCGGCAGCTGGCGCGGTCCCGGCTCATGCTCATCCTGGAACTGTGCGAGCGTCTGATCGCTGCCAGGGAAAACCGGGAAGTCGTCTGGTTTTCCCGTGCCGGCACCTTCGACCCAGGCCAGGGATACACGCAGCCTGACGACAACGCGCCGGTGCTGATCAACATCGCACCGCTTTCCGTTGCTGGAAGGTTGCGGGAAGGGCTCTTCGCCGGGCACACCGTCGTCTTGACGTCCGCGACGCTGGCGATTGGTTCCGCTTTCGAGCCAGCTGCCGGTGGACTGGGCCTCATCGGGGAGGGCGCACCCAGCTGGACGGGCGTGGACGTGGGCTCTCCCTTCGATTACCCCAAGCAGGGCATCCTCTATGTGGCCGGCCACCTGCCAAAACCCGCCCGCGGCGTTTCCCCCGAGGCGCTGGAGGAACTGGAGGCGCTTATCAAAGCGTCGGGCGGCGGTGCTCTGTGCCTGTTTTCATCGCGCCGGGCGGCCGAAGAGGCCGCCGACGCCCTCCGGCCCAAGCTCGACGTGACTGTCCTCTGCCAGGGCGAATCCACCATGACTGCCCTGGTCAAGCAGTTCGCCGACGAACCGGACACCTGCCTTTTCGGGACGATGTCCCTGTGGCAGGGGGTTGATGTTCCGGGAGGCTCCTGCCGCCTTGTAGTGATCGACCGCATACCGTTCCCGAGGCCGGACGATCCGCTGATGACGGCGCGTTCACGTGCCGTGGCGCAGGCCGGCGGGAACGGCTTCATGTCGGTGTCGGCCACGCACGCCGCCATCCGGCTGGCCCAGGGCGCCGGCCGGCTGATCCGGTCCACCGGAGACAAAGGTGTGGTGGCCGTTCTGGATTCCCGGCTGGCCACTGAACGCTATGCCGGCTTCCTGCGGGGAGCGCTCCCGCCGTTCTGGGCCACCACGGACCGCAGCAAGGCGCTGGCCGCGTTGACCAGGCTTGGAGCGGACGCGGCCAGATAGTTGACGCCCAGGGACAACTCCCCAGTAAACGTCCGGACCGCTGGCCAAAGATGAAGGTGGCCGGTGGATCCTTGGCTAAAGGAAACGGCTAAAGGGAACGCAGGACCGAGACCACTTTGCCCATGATGGTGGCGTGGTCTCCCAGGATGGGTTCGTACTGGGTGTTCTGGGGGAGCAGCCAGGTGTGGCCGTCGCGCTGGCGGAACGTCTTGACGGTTGCCTCGTCATCGAGCAGGGCCGCAACGATGTCCCCGTTGGCAGCGTCCGCCTGGCGCCTCACCACCACCCAGTCACCGTCACAGATGGCCGCGTCCACCATGGAATCGCCCGCCACCCTGAGCATGAACAGTTCACCCTGGCCAACGAGCTGGCGGGGGAGCGGCATGACGTCCTCGACGAGTTGCTCGGCAAGGATGGGGCCGCCGGCAGCAATCCGGCCAACCAGCGGAACCATGGCCGTATCAAGAGCGGTGGGCAGTTCCGTCACCGTGGCTCCGCTGCCCTGGGCCTGAGGTGCAGGAGATGTGCCTGCTGCCTTGCCGCCGCCGCCGTCCAGCGTGAGGGGCATCAGGACTTCCATGGCGCGCGGCCGCTTGGGGTCGCGCCGCAGGTAACCCAGCTTTTCCAGTTGCGAGAGCTGGTGGGTCACGCTGGAGAGGCTCGCGAGGCCCACGGTGTCGCCGATTTCGCGCATGGAGGGCGGGTACCCGTTTTCATTGACTGAGCGCTGGATTGTTTCGAGGATCTTCTTCTGCCGCGGCGTCAAACCCTTTGCCGTCTTCTTCGATTGCGGGGCGGTCCTGCCCCCGGCGGCTGCTGCTGCCATATTCGCCAATGCCTTTCGCTTGCCGCCGGATCTTCCAGGAGCACTGTTGCCCAGCACCCCCTGAAGGACTGCCACTGTCATTGTCAGACCCTGCTGTTCAACTTCAGTGGTGGTTGTTCTGTGATTTCAAAGCTAGGCCAGCCACATGGGTTTTTCAAACATTTGTTCTAGCGAGTCTCGACATTATTCGTTGATAGGTGCTAAAACTAAACAAGCAAAGTTCGAACATGTGTTCTAACCAGTGCATGCCCTATTCGAAGACGTAGCCGGAAGAAGTTAAGTGGCGCGGAATGAATCGAGGGGCGGTTGGCTGGGCGGACACCCGGGCAGCACGGCAGGTCCAGGAGGGCTCAGTTCATGTCAGCTATATCTCTTCACCAGGTTTCACTCCCGCAGGCGGTTTCCCTGCAGGGGCGGAAGACTTCAAAGCGCTCGATTTCGTCAAGCAGCGCCCGCCCCTCAGCAGCACCTTTGCGGCTCACACGACGGGGGCAGGTCGTCCTGATCGGAGTTCCGCTTGTGCTACTCGCCGTCCTCCTGATGTCCCTGGCCGGACTCTTCAACTCGCCGGCCAAGGCTTCCGATTCCGCTGCGGACCTGGCCGTGACGCCCACGGTTACGGTAACGGTGCAGGGCGGGCAGTCGCTGTGGTCCATTGCCGGGGCCGTTGCTCCAGACCGGGATGCCCGGGACGTGGTGGCAGATATCGTCCAGCTCAACAACCTTTCCGCCGGCGCCGTCCTGCCTGGTCAGCAACTGTTCGTCCCTACGCGCTAAGGGGATGCGGGCGTCAGTCCTGGTAGAAACCCGGGCAATTGCCCGCCACGCCCTTGGCGAACAGCACCCGTCACATTTTCCGGTGGTTGTCCCGGCAACTAAACTGTTCAGGTGAACGACCAGCTAGAACGTCTGAACCGGCTTCCCCTCCGCAGCAATCTTCGTGGGCTGACCCCTTACGGGGCACCCCAACTGGACGTCCCCATCCTGCTGAATGTCAATGAGAACACTCATGGTGTTCCGGCGGACGTGCGTGCCGCCATCAGCGCCGCCGTCACGGAGGCTGCTGCAGGGCTCAACCGCTATCCTGACCGCGAGTTCACCGAACTGCGGAAAGCATTGGCGGAATACCTGGGGCACGGGCTTGACGAAACCAACCTTTGGGCAGCCAATGGCTCCAACGAGGTGCTGCAGCAGATCCTGCAGGCTTTTGGCGGGCCGGGACGCACCGCCCTCGGCTTCCCGCCCACGTACTCCATGTACCCTCTGCTGGCCAGCGGAACGGACACCGAGTACATCACGGGTCAACGTGCGGAAGGCTATGACCTTAGCGCAGAGTCCGCCGCCCGGCAGGTCAAGGAACTGCAGCCGAACATCGTCTTCCTCTGCTCGCCCAACAATCCCACCGGAACCGGCTTGGGACTGGACGTCGTGGAGGCTGTCTACGAGGCTGGCGAGGCAAGCCAGGCCATTGTGATCGTGGATGAGGCCTACCACGAGTTCGCCCACGACGGGACTCCCAGCGCCCTGACCCTGTTGCCCGGACGGGAGCGGCTCATCGTTTCCCGGACCATGAGCAAGGCCTTCGCACTGGCCGGCGCCCGGCTTGGCTACATGGCGGCCGCCCCGGAGGTCACCGACGCGCTGCGGCTGGTGCGCCTGCCGTACCACCTGTCCGCGATCACCCAGGCAACGGCCCTGGCCGCCCTCCAACACCGTGAAGCGCTGATGGCTGATGTCCAGGATATCAAGGAGCAGCGCGACCGGATCGTGACGGAACTGACCCGGATGGGCCTCGCCCCGGCCGCGTCGGACTCCAACTACGTGTTTTTCGGGGGCCTGGAAAACCCGCACCAGGTCTGGCAGGAGCTCTTGGATGCGGGCGTCCTCATCCGCGACGTGGGAATCCCCGGCCACCTTCGGGTCACGGCAGGCACTGAGGCGGAAACCACAGCCTTCCTTACGTCCCTGGAGCGCATCCTTGCGGGCCAGGCCGCGCTTCCCGCCTAGACTTGATACAGCGGCGCTGGACGCCTTGAACCTCTTCCTCTCGCACAAAGGATCCTCACCATGAGTCCCACCGGATCGAATACGGCTGCGGCCCGGACCGCCCGCATGGAGCGTGCCACCAGCGAGTCCTCCGTACTCGTGGAGATCAACCTCGACGGCACCGGCGTATCGGACATCGATACTTCCGTGCCGTTCTACGACCACATGCTCACGGCCCTGTGCAAGCACTCCCTGATCGACATGACGGTCAAGGCCACGGGCGACACCCACATCGACGTCCACCACACAGTGGAGGACGTGGCCATTACCTTCGGTGAGGTGCTGCGGACCGCCCTGGGCAACAAGGCCGGGATCCGCCGGTTCGGCGAAGCCACCGTGCCGCTGGACGAAGCGCTTGCCAACGCTGTGGTGGACGTCTCCGGCCGCCCATACCTGGTGCACGGCGGCGAGCCGGCCGGCCAGGAGTACCACCTGATTGGCGGCCACTTCACCGGTTCCCTGACCCGCCACGTTTTCGAGGCCATCACGCTGCACGCCGGCATCTGCCTGCACATGAACGTGCTCGCCGGCCGCGACCCGCACCACATCGTCGAGGCACAGTTCAAGGCCTTCGCACGCGCCCTCCGCGCCGCCGTCGAACCCGATCCCCGGGTCGAGGGCATTCCCTCCACCAAGGGGGCGCTGTGAGCGGCCAGGTCCTGAAGGACGGCGCCATCACCGACCCGTCAGCTTCGCGCAAACTGCCTTCACCGGAGGGCAAGCCCACCGTCACCGTGCTCGACTACGGCTCCGGGAACGTCCGGTCCGCCGTGCGCGCACTGGAACGTGCCGGAGCGGAAGTGATCCTCAGCGCCAAGCCTGAAGATGTACTGAACGCTGACGGCCTGGTGGTCCCGGGTGTGGGTGCGTTCGAAACCGTCATGCGCGAACTCAAGGCCGTTGACGGTATCCGGCTCATCGGCAGGCGGGTGGCAGGCGGCCGTCCCGTGCTCGGCATCTGCGTGGGCCTCCAGGTCCTCTTCGAAGCCGGAGTGGAACACGGCACCGAAGCCGAGGGCATCGGCGAGTGGCCCGGCAAGGTCGAGGCCCTCCCGGCCGAGGTGGTACCGCACATGGGCTGGAACACCGTTAAGGTCCCGGATGGCTCCAAACTCTTCGCTGGCGTCGAAAACGAACGGTTCTACTTCGTGCATTCATATGGCGTGCAGGAATGGAACTTCGACGTCATCCAGCCCCGGATGGCGCCGCCCCTGGTGACCTGGTCTGAGCACGGCGGCCCGTTCATCGCGGCGGTCGAGAATGGCCCCCTCTGCGCCACCCAGTTCCACCCGGAGAAGTCCGGCGACGCCGGCGCGCGGCTCCTGCGCAACTGGGTGGAAGGCCTGCGCAAGCCTGTCGGCGGCCAACCCGCTGCAGCGCCGGCAGACGCTGGCAGCGACGCCTAGATGTGGTCCGTACTCCTGATGGGCCTCGCCGGCATCCTCATCGGTGGCGGCATCTCATTCCGGCAGCAGCACAAGGCGCTCTGGACCCAGGTTGCGTTCTACGTCCTGGCGGGCATGTCACTGCTCGCCGCCTATCTGCTGACGCTGCCGGCCGGCTGACCACCAGCCGGTCGGCGGCGCGATGGCGGCCTGCACGCCCTGCCCCACCAGCGTCGCAGTCCCGGCGCCCTGCTTTGCCCGAACCGAAGAACCAACACCGAGGATGAGTATGACCACCGCACATGACCTGCCGGTACTTGAACTTCTGCCAGCCGTCGACGTCGTCAACGGCCAGGCCGTCCGGCTGGTCCAGGGCGAGGCCGGCAGCGAAACCAGCTACGGAACGCCCCTTGAAGCTGCACTGAACTGGCAGCAGCAGGGCGCCGAGTGGGTGCACCTGGTGGACCTGGATGCCGCTTTCGGCCGCGGCTCCAACGCTGACCTGCTCCGTGAGGTTGTGGGCCGGCTGGACATCAAGGTGGAGCTCTCCGGCGGCCTCCGGGATGACCAGACCCTGGAAGCCGCCCTTGACCTGGGCGTGGCCCGGGTCAACCTGGGGACGGCTGCGCTGGAGAATCCGGAGTGGACCCGGCGGGCCATCGAGCGGTTTGGCGACAAGATCGCCGTCGGCCTTGATGTCCGCGGAACAACTCTGGCCGGCCGGGGCTGGACCAAGGAAGGCGGGGATCTCTGGGACGTGCTGGGCCGTCTCGAGGAGGCCGGCTGTGCCCGGTACGTCGTGACCGACGTGACCAAGGACGGCACGCTGCAGGGACCCAACGTCGAGCTCCTGCGCCAGATGGTGGAAAAGACCGGCAAGCCCGTGGTGGCCTCCGGCGGCATCTCCAGCCTGGATGACTTGAAGGTCCTCCGGTCCCTGGTCCCCCTGGGCGTCGAAGGCGCCATCGTGGGCAAGGCCCTGTATGCCGGCGCCTTCACCCTGCCCGAAGCCCTCGACGTCGCCGGCCGTCGCTAAGCCCGGCGGCCTCTCCACCCATGCCTAACCTCGAAGAGCCGGGGCGCCCGGCCCCCCGCCCCCTGCCTGGCCACATCGCGGCAGCGTTGGCCGGCGCCGGCGGCGCCACGGATTCCGCCGGCCAGCAGTGGGCAGGACGCAGCCTTGCCGGTGACGACGCGAAGATCCACAACTTCGAGGACGACGACGGCACGGCCGACGCCGGTTACCTCGCCGCAGTGGCAGCGCTCCGGCAGGGGACAGGAGATGAAGCGGGCGTCGTCGCCGCCCTGGCAACGGCACGGGTTTTCATTCCGATTGTGGCGCAACTGGCCGAAGAAGCTGAATCAGCCCACGGGCTGCACGCGGACAAGCAGGCAGACATGGCGCTGGTGACGCTGAAGGCGGCCGATGGCAGGACCGCCCTCCCCGCATTCACCTCGGCGGCGGCGCTGGCCGCCTGGCATCCCGGGGCCCGGCCCGTTGCCGTGTACGCCGCGCGGGCGGCCCTCTCGGCAGTCGCGGAAGGCGCCGAGCTCCTGGTCCTGGACCCGGGAGCAGACGTGACGTTCGTGGTGCGGCGCCCCGGCGTCTGGGCACTGGCACAGCAGCACGACTGGATCCCTTCGTACGACGACCCCGAACTGGCCGATGAGATGGCCCGCGCCGCCTCCGGTTTCGCCGCCATCCGCAGCATCGGGCTGTTGCCGGGCAGGGGAGTAGCGTCCCGTGCAGCAGACGGCGCCGTGCTCCCGGGCGGCGGCGCCGGGCCGGAACTCCAGGTGGTGCTGTACCTCGAGGACGGCCTGGACGCCGCCGGTGTCCAGGAACTGGTGGCCGGTCTGCAGTCGGAGTGGTCGCGGAATGTATTGTTTGGGGAGCGCGTCGACTCCCTGGAAATCAAACTGAGGCGCGCTCCCGACTAGCCGGCAGCCGGATGGGTGATCCCCGCCAGCGCTGCGGCATACCTGAAGGACCGCTTCGTGAATTTCGCTCTCTACCGGGAGTTGCTCGCCATCCGGCCGATCCGCCGGCTGCTGCTGGTGGGCATGATTGCCCGCATCCCGCACTCGGCTGCCGGGGTGCTCCTGACCCTGCATATCGTCCTCACCCTCGGCCAGGGCTACGCCGCCGCGGGTGCCGCCGCAGCCGTCATGACCATCGGCATTGCCCTGGGCGCTCCATGGCGTGGCAGGCGCGTTGACACCGTGGGACTCCGGACCGCACTCATCCCGTCCGTGATCTCGGAGACGGTGATCTGGTGCGTCGTGCCGCACGTGTCCTACCAGTGGCTCCTCCCGCTGGTCTTCGTGGGCGGCCTGCTCACCCTCCCCATCTTCAGTGTGGTCCGGCAGTCCCTCGGTGTCCTGGCGGAAGGCGACCAGCGGCGCACCGCCTTCGCCCTGGACGCCATCACCACGGAAATGGTCTTCATGATCGGCCCTGCCGCCGGCGCTGTGGTGGCCACCAGCGGATTCACCATTGCCGGGTTGACTGTGGTGGGCGTGGCCACGTCCCTCGCCGGGCTGTTCCTCATGTGGTTCAACCCGCCCACCCGCAGCCCGGGACAAACCATGGAATGCGCCGAGGATGAGCAGCACGCAGCGGAAGTTGCCGTCGTCGCCACCGCGCCGGCCCACGTCCAGGAAGCGGCCGCGGAACTGGCGCCGGCCGGAGCGGCCACCAGTGCTGCACAGGGACTGCGCGGAAGACTGGCAGGCGGCTTCGCCTGGTTCACCGCAACGGTCGCGGCACTCTTTGCCGTTGCTGCCGGCGCCGGAATGGTGTTGAGCGGCACCGACGTCGGCATTGTCGCGGCGCTGCAAACCGGCGGACACCAGAGCGAAATCGGCATCGTCTTCGTCTTCTGGTGCGCCGCGTCAGTGGTGGGCGGCCTCATCTACGGCGCCATGCACCGGCCCATCCCGCCTGTCATCCTGCTGCTGGGCATGGCGGCGCTGACCCTGCCCATGGCTTTTGCCCACGATACCTGGACCCTGGCGTTCGTCTCCGTCCTGCCGGGCCTGCTCTGCGCTCCCGTACTCTCCGCGGCCTCCGAAAAAGTCGCGGACCTGGTGTCCGAGGAGCGGCGGGGGGAGGCCATGGGCTGGTACGGCTCGGCCCTCACCGCCGGCGTTGCCCTCGGTTCACCGCTGGCCGGTATCTTCATCGACGTCATGGGGCCGTCCGGGGGCTTCGTTTCCGTCGGCACCGCCGGCGTCGTGCTGTGCCTGGTAGGCCTGGTCCTCCAGCAGCGCCGCCGGAAAGCCGCCGCCTGATACCCGTCCCCTCATCGATTGCTCCGCAGTTGTCGTTCTGGCTCCGCTAAACGACAGGTACGGAGCAATCGATGGAGTTAAAGCGCGACGGCGGGACGACCTTGAAAGGCCGTCCCGCCGTCGGACGCTGCTTGGGTGGGTTCTTCCTTAGTTCACTGCCCCGGTGTACTTTTCGCCCGGGCCCTTGCCCGGGGCGTCCGGAATCAGCGACTCCTCGCGGAAGGCCAGCTGAAGGGACCGCAGTCCGTCGCGCAAGGGACCGGCGTGCTGTGAGCCGATTTCGGGGGCGGCGGCGGTGACCAGGCCGGCCAGTGCGGTGATCAGTTTCCGGGCCTCGTCAAGGTCCTTCAGCTCGGCGGCGTTCTCCTCTGCGGCCAGGCCAAGCTTGACGGCGGCGGCGCTCATCAGGTGCACCGCGGCCGTGGTGATGACCTCGATGGCGGGGACTTCGGAGATGTCGCGGATCTGTTGTGAAACGTCTGCGCCTGCGTCTCCGGGCTCGAAGACGTACGAATTACTGTCTGGGGTGCTCATACTGGTAAGCTTGACACAGACCGACTGGATGTCGTTATTTCAGAGATTGTCCCAAACGATCAGGTTCCCAACAGCGCTTTGCGGCGTTGACGGGAATTTTTTCTGTAGAATGGCTTCCAGTTTGCAAGCGGAGTTCTCTCCCACCCGCGTCAGCCGCTGTCCCAGGCGTTCCCTTCGGAACCTGCAGGGGGCGCAAGGTTGCCGGGTACCTGGTTGGGCACGGACCGGCATTCGCCGGGACTGTGCACGTGCAGCCCTTTCAGGGTTGCTGAGCCAACCTATTTGAGGCCTTCGATTGCTCCGGCAATTGGGGGCCTTCTCTATTTGCCGGGACTCAACAACAAACACAGGAGCTTTAACATTAGCGAGCCAAGAATCAATGAGCGTATCCGCGTCCCCGAGGTGCGGCTGGTCGGCCCTGCAGGTGAACAGGTAGGAATCGTCCGTATTGAGGATGCCCTGCGACTGGCTGCCGAGTCCGACCTTGATCTCGTTGAAGTTGCACCTCAGGCGAAGCCTCCGGTGTGCAAGCTGATGGACTTCGGCAAGTACAAGTACGAGGCCGCGGTCAAGGCACGTGAAGCCCGGAAGAACCAGACGAACACTGTTCTGAAGGAAATCCGCTTCCGCTTGAAGATCGACACCCACGACTACGAGACCAAGCGCGGCCATGCCCTGCGCTTCCTCGGTGCCGGGGACAAGGTCAAGGCCATGATCCAGTTCCGCGGCCGTGAGCAGCAGCGTCCGGAGATGGGCATCCGCCTGCTCCAGCGCTTTGCCGACGACGTCGCCGAAGTTGGCGTAGTGGAGTCCAGCCCCCGCATTGATGGCCGCAACATGGTCATGGTGGTGGGTCCGCTGAAGAACAAGGCTGAGGCCAAGGCCGAGGCGCGCCGTGCAACGCAGCGTGCTGAAGCGAAGGCGCAGAATGAAGCCAAGGCTTCGGGACGTGTCGATACGTCCGGCGAGGACCAGGCCCCCTTGACGCAGTCACTGGCTGACCTGCTGCCGGAGGGTTTCACCGTCTCCACCGAACCGGATGCAGTCGTTGAGGACAATGCTCCCGCCGAGGCGCCCGCGGCTCCTGAGCAGGAAGCTCCGAAGCAGGAAGCCCCCAAGGCTGCTGCACCGAAGCAGGAAGCTCCGAAGCAGGAAGCCCCCAAGGCTGCTGCACCGAAGCAGGAAGCTCCGAAGCAGGAAGCCCCCAAGGCTGCTGCACCGAAGCAGGAAGCCCCGAAGCAGGAGGCCCCCAAGGCTGCTGCACCTAAGGCTGCTGCACCCAAGGCTGCTGCACCTAAGGCTGCTCCGGCGCCCCGGCCTGCAGCTGCCGCCAAGCCGGAAGCCGCCGCGCCTGCGGCGCCCAAGCCGGCCGCTGTGCCTGCACCGCCTAAGCCGGTGGCCAGGCCTGCTGCGCCGAAGCCTGCTGCACGCCCTGCCCCCAAGGCAGCGCCGAAGCCGGCCGGCAAGAAGACCAACTAGTTCACAGCTGCCGGGGTATGCACCCGGCAGTCAGCAACCAGCATGCTGCCCGCAGGGGCGGCTGCGCGATAGAACTGCGGCCCCCGGGCCCGCAGAAACGTAAGGAGATCGGTTCCCATGCCGAAGATGAAGACCCACAGTGGTGCTAAGAAGCGCTTCAAGCTGACCGGCAGCGGCAAGCTGCGCCGCCAGCAGGCCAACCGCCGCCACTACCTGGAGCACAAGTCCTCCCGCCTGACCCGCCGCCTTGCCGGCGACAAGATCGTCTTCAAGGGCGACGCCAAGGTCATCCGGAAGATGCTCGGCATCTAATTTCCAAGTTCTATGAGGGGCTGCCACCTGGTGGCCCGTCACCTGCCAAACAGCATTCTCAGGCCGCCGGAATTCCGGCAGTAGATGCTTGGGATCAGATTTTCGAAGGAGTACGCACGTGGCACGTGTGAAGAGGGCGGTCAACGCCCACAAGAAGCGCCGGGTTGTTCTTGAACGCGCAAAGGGTTACCGCGGACAGCGTTCGCGCCTGTACCGCAAGGCCAAAGAGCAGCTGCTGCACTCGTTTGTGTACAGCTACGGTGACCGCAAGAAGAAGAAGGGCGACTTCCGCCGCCTGTGGATCCAGCGTATCAACGCTGCTTCCCGCGCCAATGGCCTCACCTACAACCGGCTCATCCAGGGCCTGAAGGCCGCCGAGGTCGAGGTTG
This sequence comes from Arthrobacter sp. SLBN-122, assembly GCF_006715165.1. NCBI lineage: Bacteria > Bacillati > Actinomycetota > Actinomycetes > Micrococcales > Micrococcaceae > Arthrobacter > Arthrobacter sp. SLBN-122. The sequence goes on from NZ_VFMS01000001.1 coordinate 3,585,172, forward strand.
ACCGCCGTATGCTGGCCGAGCTTGCCGTCTCTGACGCCAACGCTTTCGCCGCACTGGTCCAGGTGGCCAAGGACTCCCTGCCGGCAGACACTTCCGCCAAGAAGGCAGCAGCCTAGGCAAGCCGCTACCGCTCCTCGCCTGAGGGGCCCGTTCAGGAACAGGTGGCAGCAGCTACTACAGTTCTTATATGAACGAAACCGGGCGCCCGCAAGATTTTCCACTGTCCAACCCCCGAGCCGATCGGGTGAAGGACGTGGCAAAGCTTGCAGGGCGCCCGGCCCGGTTAAAGCGTGGCCAGTTCCTGGCTGAGGGGCCCCAGGCCGTGCGCGAAGCACTCAAACTCCACCAGCAGCGGATCGCGGCGGGAGCACCCGGAATAGTTACCGAGGTCTTCGCCAGCGAAAGCTGCCTTGACCGTTTTCCGGAATTCGAGGAGCTTGCCAACGGCACCAATGCCCGGCTGGCCACGGAAGAAGTCCTGGCAGCCATGGCGGACACCGTCAACCCCCAGGGGATCGTTGCCGTCTGCAGGTTTGTGGACGTGCCCCTTGGAGAGGTGCTCGACGCCGGGCCCCGCCTGATTGCCGTGCTGTGCCAGGTGAGGGACCCGGGGAACGCAGGAACTGTCCTGCGCGCGGCTGATTCCGCCGGTGCCGATGCAGTGGTTTTCACCACCTCCAGCGTGGACATCTACAACCCCAAGGCTGTCCGCTCCACTGCAGGGTCGCTCTTCCACCTTCCCGTCGTACTTGCTGCCGATCCCGCTGAACTGGCCCAGGCCTGCAAGGCGCGCGGCATCGGCATCCTCGCGGCTGACGGTTACGGGCAGCTGGACCTTGATGTCCTGCAGGACGAGAACGCCCGGCGCAGGCTCAGCGGTACCGGCCCGGACTCCGTCTACGATCTCGCCGCGCCTACCGCCTGGTTTTTCGGCAACGAGGCGCAGGGATTGTCCGCTGAGGAGCTGGAACTGGCGGACCACCGGGTGGCTGTTCCGGTGTACGGTGCCGCCGAAAGCCTCAATCTGGGGACCGCGGCCACGGTATGCCTCTACGCCAGCGCCCGCTCCCAGCGCCGGGTACAGGCTCCGATGGAGCCAGCAACATAAGCAGGCACGACGGCGGGCGGAGCCTTCGTCAGCAGCCCCGCCCCTCACGGACGCTTCCGGGCAGGGAATCCGGCGCCAAAGACCGGGGCCCAAAGACCGGGGCCCATAGACCGGGCACAAAGAAAAGGCCCCGGAAATCCGGGGCCCATCGGGTAATTGTAGACAGAGCGGTTATGGTGCGCGGCTGGTCCGTCCGCGTCCGGTGACTGCTCCGTAAATGCCGGCGACAACCAGGCCACCGACGATAGCGAGAATCCAGGTGCCGAGGTCGAAGAAGGCAAGATCGCCCTTGTTGAACAGCAGGCTGCCAATCCAGCCGCCAACAATGGCGCCAACAACACCGAGGATGAGGCTGGTGACCCAGCCGCCGCCGACCCGTCCGGGCATAACGGCCTTAACGATGGCCCCGACTATGAGGCCCAAAATAATCCAAGCAAGAAAACCCATGTCTCCTCCTTATTGTGACCGGGATTAATAGTCCCGATGAGGCTCAAGCTAACATATGCCCCCCGCAAAGTCAGTAGCTCCAGGGGCGGCGTTGCGGCATCGTTAGGACCCGGCGGACTGCCCAGTTCATCCGAATTGCGGCGAGCCGGGAAGGGGTCAGGCGGCCAGCGGCCTTTTGCGCTCGAGCAGGCCGCTGAGGAGGGCGACGCCGAAACCAAGGATGGCGAGCACGGCGCCCACCAGGGCCGGGGCAACGAAGCCCCAGCCGAGGGCGATGACAACGCCGCCGAGGAAGGCGCCCAGGGCGTTGGCCACGTTCAGCGCGGCATGATTGAGGGAGGAGGCCAGCGACGGGGCATCGGGTGAGGCGTCCAGCAGCCGGGTCTGCAGGGCAGGAATGAGCATCGAGCCGGAAGCTCCCACCACAAAGACCATGACCATGGCGCTCCAGGGCCAGTGCGCAGCGACCGCGTAGACCGCCAGGGCCACGGCAACGGCCGGGAGGACCCGGTACAGGGTGCCCATGACGGACTTGTCGGCCAGCCGCCCGCCAGCGATGTTCCCGGCCACCATGCCCAGCCCGTAGAGCGCCACTACCAGGGGGATCAGGGCGGACGGGATGCCCGCCACGGCCGTCATGGTGTGGGCGATATAGGTGTAGGTGGCGAAAAAGCCGCCGAAACCCACAATGCCCACCAGGAGAGCCAGCCACACCTGGAGCCGTTTGAGGGCCCCGAGTTCGCGCCGGATGCTCGCGTCCGGGTGCGCGTGCTGGAAGGGGACGAATTTCCACACCAAGGCCAGTGCCAGCAGTCCGATGGCACCGACCAGGACAAACAGCAGGCGCCACCCGAAAGTCTGGCCCAACCACGTGGCGGCCGGTACCCCCACGACGTTGGAGACGCTGAGTCCGGCCATGACCATCGAGATGGCCCATCCCCGTTTGGTCGCCGGAACAAGGGATGCGGCAATGACGGCTGCCACCCCGAAAAAGGCGCCGTGCGGCAGGCCGGCGGCAAAGCGGGACACCAGCATTGAACCGTAGTCGGGCGCAATGAATGACGAAAGATTGGCCACTGTAAAGAACAGCAACAGCCCCAGCGCGAGATTCTTGCGGGGGAGTTTGGCGCCGACGGCGGCCAGCAGGGGAGCACCCACCACCACGCCCAGCGCATAGGCGGAGATGAGGTGCCCGGCTTCAGGAGTGCTGATCCCCAGGCCCTCTTCCACTTCCTTCAGCAGGCCCATCATGGTGAACTCGGTGACCCCGATGCCCACGCCGCCCATGGCCAGGGCAAAGATGGCCATTCCGATGTTGGTGCGGGTAGCCGTGGACTGGGAAAGAACGCTGCTCATATGCCTGCTTCTCGAAACGTGGATCGTATAAAGGGGCGGATGCCACGGCGGTGGGGCAGGACGGTCCGGACAGTGTGGCAAACCCATGCTGGGCAGGACCTATTCCCGCGGGATCAGATTCCCCGGCGGGACTGCTGTTCCCGGACACTCAATTGTGGCCCATAGAATGAGCCGGTGACTGGACTGATTCAGGTTGTGGGCGGAGCTGTAGTGGACCGGCTGGCCAATCCGGCGGTGCTGCTGGTGGCCCGGCGAAGCGCGCCGGAGCACCTGGCGGGACTATGGGAGTTCCCGGGCGGCAAGGTGGAACCCGGTGAGGAACCCGAGGCGGCGCTGGTACGGGAGCTGGCTGAGGAACTAGGGATCGGCGTGCACCTGGGACCGGAGCTGCCGGCGGACACCCCGGGTGGCTGGCCGCTGAATGAAAGGGCCAGCATGAGGGTCTGGTTCGCGGAGGTGACGCGCGGGGAACCGATGCCCCTGGAGGACCACGATGAACTGCGCTGGGTTGACCTGGGGGACCGGGAGGCGGTCCTGGCCCTGCCGTGGATCCCGGCCGATTATCCGATCGTCCACGCACTGCTGGATTCTGTTGCCCAAGGTTCTGATCCCATGGATTCTGACGCGCTGCTTGCGGAAGCTCCGGGCAGGACCAAGGCCTGACACATCAGGACAGACTGGTGTGGTGGGCCGGTTAGAAAAGCGATTCCTGCACAGCATCCCGGGATGCAGCCGAAACTGGCGCCGGAGGATGATCAGCCGGGGCGCCGGGAACCGCAGTGGGAATGATCCCGGCCGGATATTCCGCTTCCTCCACCCTGGGGTCCTCCAAGTTCCGGTGGCTGAAACCGGCGGAATGTGAAAAGCCGTGCCGGGCCTTGAAATACCTGACCTTGCCGGCCAGCCAGGTGCGGTACTCCTTGGAGGCGTAGGAACCTGTCCCGTACAGCCGCCGGTACCGGCCGGCGAGTTCGGGGTGGTGGGTGGCGATCCATTTCATGAACCATTCCCTGGTGCCCGGTTTCAAGTACAGCGCGCCAGCACTGACTCCGGTTGCCCCGGCTGCAGCCAGCGAACCGAACAGCGCATCCAGGGCCTCATCACTGTCTGACAACCACGGCAGGATGGGCATGGCCATGACACCGCAGGGAAGTCCAGCCTCACGCAGGCGGGAGACTAGTTTGAGCCGTGCCCTGGGTCCGGGCGTGCCGGGCTCGATGGCCTCCGACAAGGCTTCGTCCGTCATGGCCAGGGAGATGCCCAGCCCCACGGGTACCTGCGTGGCAGCCCTCTTGAGCAGCGGAATGTCCCTGGCCAGCAGGGTTCCCTTGGTGAGGATGGACAGGGGAGTGCCGGACTCCGCCAGTGCGGCAATAATGCCGGGCATGAGCCGGTACCGGCCCTCGGCCCGCTGGTAGGGATCGGTATTGGTGCCCAGCGCCACCTGATGGCGTCCCCAGGAAGGCTTGTTCAGTTCCTTGCGGAGGACCTCCGCGACGTTCACCTTGACCACCACCTGGCTGTCAAAGTCCATGCCGGCGTCGAAATCCAGGTAGGTGTGCGTCTTCCGCGCAAAGCAGTAAACGCAGGCGTGGCTGCAGCCGCGGTAGGGATTCACTGTCCATTCGAACGGCATCTTTGACCCCGCCGGGACCCTGTTGAGCGCCGACTTTGCCGTGACCTCATGGAACGTAATACCGGCGAACTCCGGAGTGGTGATGGAGCGGACCAGTCCCGCCAGTGGAAGGAGCGCCGGAGCTGCCCCTGCTGCGGTGTCCGGTGGATTGGGCACCAGTGCCTGCGCTTCCCATCTCATGACTCCATTCGAAAACATGTTCGAATGGAAGTCAAGGCGCCGCGCAGCAGACCGTGCCGGCGGAAGAGGCTATTGTTCCAGCGCCCAGGTGGCAGTCACGATGGCCTCAATTCGATTGGTACCCGGTTCGACTGCCACGCCCTCCGACGCGGACGTCCGCTGCATGCCTGCAAGCGGAACCGGTCCTGCCTGAGGCGGCCGGTCCGTCACGGAAAGCACCCGGCCCAGGGTGGCGGAGGCCAGGGCTGCATACTGCATGGCGGTGCGCAACGCGTCATGCCAGGCAGCTTCCCTGGCCTCTGCGCGGACCGCGGCGTCGTCAGAGAGGACCAACTGCAGGTTGTTCAGCCGCACATTGTCCCCGGCGGCACCAACTGCGCCGGAAATGACGGAGGACGCACTGACGAGGTCCCGCAGCCTGACGGTGAGGCTGCTGGACGCTACGTACCCCACGAGTTTCTGGCCTTCGCCGTCCCGCCAGGCGAGGTCGGCGCGGACGGCTAAACCCGCCGAGCGGATATCGTCCGGGGCAATGCCGTGGCTGCGGAGAACGGAGCCCACCGCAGCCAGTCCCTCCTCGACCGAGGCGTAGGCGCCCTCCACCGATTCGGCGCGGCACTCCACTCCCACCGAAACCAGCATCAGGTCAGGCGGCGCTTCCGCCCATCCCGTGCCTGTAACGGTGACCGTCCGCGCCTCCCCGTTTCCGCCGGGTTCCTGTCCCATCAATCTCGCCTCCCCGCCGTGAGCGGGTAGCCGCCGGCTGCCAGCCCTGCCCGGCGTTCAAAGATGTTCCCCGTTCCCGGATTTCCGGTTCGCAGAACGGACCAGCCCGCGGCTGCGAGGTACAGCGGGATGAAGGGCAACCCCAGGCACCACGCGTACTGCGTGCAGTGCCTTTCCTCGTGCCCCAGGAGTGCCGGCCGGGACAGCAGTTCCCGGGCTGTGCTGCGGCAGAACACTACGTTGCCCAGGGTGTAGGCCTGCGCGAACGGCAGCCGCCAGCGGTAGCCCGCGGCGACGATCAGTCCGCGCGGCCCCCGGCTGATCCGGGTCCGGGCGGCGAGGGCGACGGCGAGCCCGGCCAGGGTGCTCCCGTTCAGGAGGTTCGCTGCCCGCCTCAGCCGCTGGGCCGTCGTCGGGTCGTGAAAGGCACCTGCGCGCTGCCGCAAAGTCATGAGGCCATGGTAACCGGAGGGTTCAACTAGACTGGAGGGCAGTGGCCGCCGGTCCTGCCGGCGAGCCCTGACCTGGTCATTGAATGCACCTGACGTTCAGCGCATTCATCCATGACCTGCCGGCGACGGACGCGCCGGGCGGGAAACCGCCAACGGCTGCCCCGGCCGCCGGCAGCCACGACTCGTAGCTAAGAACAGTAGATGACTGAAACTTTGCCGGGCGCCGCCATTCCGAATCCCACGGATGAGGCCGCCATCAACGCCGCTGTAGACCAGGCCATCACCGCCATTGACGGTGCGGCCACCCTTGACGAGCTGAAGGCGGTGCGGCTTGCCCACAGCGGCGAGAAGTCCCCGCTCAGCCTTGCCAACCGCGAGATTGGCCGCCTACCCAAGGACCAGAAGGCGCTCGCCGGAAAGCTGATGGGTGCCTCCCGCGGCCGGGTCAACAAGGCGCTCGCCGAGCGCACCGCGGTGCTCGAAGCCGAGAACGACGCCCGGATCCTGGTGGAGGAAACCGTTGACGTCACCGCAGCCCCACGCCGCCGCCGCGCCGGCGCCCGCCACCCGCTTTCCACGCTGCAGGACCGCGTGGCAGACATCTTCGTGGGCATGGGCTGGGAAATCGCCGAAGGCCCCGAAGTCGAATCCGAGTGGTTCAACTTCGACGCCCTGAACTTCAAGCCGGACCACCCGGCGCGCGAAATGCAGGACACCTTCTTCGTGGAACCCCCCGAAGCCCACCTGCTGATGCGCACCCACACCTCCCCGGTACAGGTCCGTTCCATGCTGGAGCGCGAGGTGCCCATCTACGTGCTGTGCCCCGGCAAGGTGTTCCGCACCGATGAGCTGGACGCCACCCACACCCCGGTGTTCCACCAGTTCGAAGGCCTGGCCATTGACAGGAACCTGTCCATGGCGGACCTGCGCGGCACCTTGGAACACTTCGCCCGGCAGATGTTCGGCGACGAGGCCCAGATCCGGCTCCGCCCCAACTACTTCCCGTTCACCGAGCCCTCCGCGGAGCTGGACATCTTCCACCCTGGCGCCAAGGGCGGCCCGGCCTGGATTGAGTGGGGCGGCTGCGGCATGGTCAACCCCAACGTCCTGCGCGCCGCAGGCATCGACCCCGAGGTCTATTCAGGTTTTGCCTTCGGCATGGGCATCGAGCGCACCCTCATGTTCCGCAACGAGGTGGGGGACATGCGCGACATGATCGAAGGCGATGTACGGTTCAGCGAGCACTTCGGGATGGAGATCTAACAGTGCGTATCCCACTTTCCTGGCTGCGTGAATTCGCGGCAGTACCGGCCGGAGCAACGGCCGAAGATGTCATGGCCGAGCTGGTCAAGGTTGGCTTCGAGGAGGAAGCGGTCCACCGTCCCACGGACACCCTCCAGGGCCCCGTGGTGGTAGGCCAGGTCCTGAGCCTGGTCAAGGAACCGCAGAGCAACGGCAAGACCATCAACTGGTGCCAGGTCCGCGTTGTCCCGGAAGGGCAGGAGCAGACGCTCACCGGCAAGGGCATCGACCCCTCCGGCGTGCAGGGCATTGTTTGCGGAGCCCACAACTTTGTTGAGGGCGACAAGGTGGTGGTCACCCTCCCCGGTGCCGTCCTGCCGGGCGACTTCCACATCGCGGCCCGCAAGACCTACGGCCACCTCTCCGCCGGCATGATCGCCTCCGTCCGCGAGCTGGGCATCGGCGAGGACCACGACGGCATCCTGGTGCTGTCCCGCATCGGGCTGGACCCGGAGGTGGGCACAGACGCTATGGAGCTGCTGGGCCTCTATGACCAGGCAGCGGAAATCAACGTCACGCCGGACCGGGGCTACGCATTCTCTATCCGCGGCGTGGCCCGCGAGTATGCGCATGCCACCGGAACCGCCTTCACGGACCCGGCAGCCAAAGTCAGCGCCCCTGCAGGGCAGTCGGGCGGCTACGGCGTCAAGCTCAACGACGACGCGCCCATCTACGGCAAGCCCGGCTGCGACCGCTTCGTGGCCCGGACTGTCCGCGGCGTCGATGCGACCAGGCCCACTCCGCCATGGATGATGTCACGGCTCCGGCTGGCAGGCATCCGCTCCATTTCGCTGCCCGTGGACATCTCCAACTACGTCATGCTGGAGCTGGGCCAGCCCACGCACTGCTACGACCAGGACAAGCTCACCGGTGACATCGTGGTGCGGCGCGCGGCGGCAGGCGAGAAGATCACCACCCTGGACGGCAAGGAACGCACCCTTGACGCCGAGGACTTGCTCATCACCGACGACTCCGGTGCCATCGGTATTGCGGGCGTCATGGGCGGTGCGGCCACCGAGGTGAGCGACTCGACGTCGAACATCCTGGTGGAAGCTGCACACTTCGACGAGGTGTCCATTGGGCGCTCGCGGCGCCGGCACAAGCTGCCGTCCGAGGCGTCCAAGCGTTTCGAGCGCGGGGTTGACTGGCAGGTGGCGGGCATTGCCGCCCAGCGCGTGGTTGACCTCCTGGTGGAACTGGCCGGCGGCACGGCCGACGAAACGGGCACCGACGTGGGCACGGCACCGGAGACCATCACCATTGGTCTGCCCGCCGGCTTCGCCGCGGCCCGCATCGGCATTGACTTCACCGAAGAGCAGATTGTCACCTCCCTTAAAGACCTGGGCGCTGTCGTGGAAAAGAACGACGGCGGCTGGAGCGTCACGCCGCCTACTTGGCGCAGCGACCTGGAGACCAAGGAAGACCTGACCGAGGAAATCGCCCGGCTGGTGGGCTACGACAAAATTCCCGCCACCCTGCCCGTGGCGCCGCCGGGCCGCGGCCTCACCCGTGTGCAGCAGCAGCGCCGCCGCCTGATCCAGGCGCTCGCCGACGCCGGCCTCACCGAAGTCCTGGCCTACCCCTTCGTGTCCAAGGCAGCCAACGACACCTTCGGCGTGGCCGAACAGGGCGCGGAGCGGAGTGCGGTCAAGCTGGCCAATCCCATCAGCGAGGAGCAGGGCTTCCTGCGGACCTCCATCCTCCCTGGGCTGATCGAGGTGGCCAAGCGGAACCACTCGCGGGGCTTCCGCGATCTTGCCCTGTTCGAGTCCGGCCTGGTGTTCCTGCCGGCCGGGACCGTGGGCACAGCTTCGATCCCGCCGCTGGGCGCCAAGCCTGACGCCGAGGTGCTCGATGCACTGTACGACGGCGTCCCGGACCAGCCGTTCCATGTGGCTGCCGTGCTCACCGGCCATGATTCCCCGGCTGCCGCGGGGCACACCCCCCGGCAGTGGGACTGGGCTGACGCACTGGATGTTGCCCGCCTCGCCGGCGACGTCCTCGGCGTCGACCTGGTGGTCAGCCAGGGCAGCCACCAGGCGTTCCATCCCGGCCGCACCGCCCGCCTGGCGCTGCGGACAGGGGAGACCGTGGGCTACGCGGGCGAACTGCATCCCAAGCTGCTGGCGGCGTCGGACATGCCCGCCCGTTCGGTGGCACTTGAACTCGACGCGGACGCGCTGTTTGAGGCGGCACCGGACGTGATCGTGGCCCGCCATATCTCCACGTACCCGGTAGCCACCCAGGACGTTGCACTCGTTGTTCCTGCCGACGTGCCCGCGGACGAGGTCCTCGAGGCGCTGCGGGAAGGCGCCGGCGCGCTGCTGGAGGACGTTGCGCTGTTCGACGTCTACGCAGGCAAGGGCATCGAGGAAGGCAGGAAGTCGCTGGCCTTCGGCCTTCGGTTCCGGGCAGCTGACCGCACCCTCACCGCAGACGAAGCCTCTGCTGCGCGTGAGCAGGCAGTTGCCTTGGCCGCGGAACGCTTCGGAGCGGTCCAGCGGTAAGCAGGACACCCCCCCAGATAGAAGTCCCCGCACCCCTCGAATTGGGTGCGGGGACTTCTTCGTTACGGCGCCAACTGTTCGAACATGCTGAAGGCGCAGAACTTTCTTACTTCCTAGGTTTCTCGGCACGTTGACGGATTCCCTTGAGCATCCTTCGCTCCATAACGAACCAGCATGCATCGACCAGCGGGGCCAGAATCCAGAGGACGACCTTTGTGTAGATCCGGATGCGTACCCGGCTCACCAACCGTGTGTGGTCTCCCTCCGGGTACAGCGCGAAACACCAACTGACGCGGCCGGAGACCGGTTCCAGTACCATGGCCCGTTCGGCGTCAAGGATCCTTACCGGCCAGTCCGGGCCCTTGCCCAGGGGAATCACGTCACCTGCCGCAAGCCCTTGGAACTCGGGAAGTATCCTGCCGGCGCTTGGGCCGCTCAGGATACCGAAGGCCCGGTCCAGGATGTCGTAGCTGTATAGGCCACCGCGCCTGTCGCCCATTTGCACCAGCCACGGCCAGATGCTGCCGGGGAGGGTCTTGATGGATACGGCCCTGGTTGTCGTCACGTACGGATCGTTTACGAACTCATCGCCTGGCATTGGGCGTTCTTCTTCGTCCTTGTTCGCTCCCCAGTGGAGGTGGAGCGGGCGGAGGAACCGGTGATAGACAGCTTCCGCGGCGAGGATTGCCCCGGGAATGCGCAGGATTTTCGGGGGCAATTGAGCCGGCTGCCTGGGACTGTCCATGATTGAGGACTCTCCATCCTGTGACTGGTATCCCTGGCGATGTGAATGTTCTTGCCCCGGGATGGCTGCGGTCTGCAGCCTGTTCCTTTAAGTGAGTCCCTCGGCCCGGCTCCTGATCCCGTGGAGCATGCGCAGGGACATGACGAAGCTGGCGACTTCCACGGCCTCGACCAGGAACCGTGCCCACCATTGCCGATAGGCGTACCGCTCACGGACAACGAGTCGGGTGGTGTCGTTTGGCTTGGGCTGGAGGATGAAGGCCCAGGTGAAGTCGAAGGGGCCGGGCGCTGGACTTGGGGGGATGCGCAGGACGAGCGCCCTTTCCGGTTCAAGGAGCGCCACCTCCAGATTCGAGGAGTCCGTGGGTGCCAGATGGACAGGGTCCCCCACTTTGATGTCCTGCCACTCAGGATGGATGCGGTCCGCGCTGTGGATGTCCAGGCCGGCGAGGTTCTCCAGGAAATCGTAGCTGTAGAGTCCCCCTCGGCGCTGGCCCATCTGCACCAGCCAGGGCCACACCCGTTCTGCCGGGGCATGGACGGTGACAGACCGCGTTGCCTGCAGGCCGGCGACAGCGATCAGGTCATCACCGGGCAGTGGCCCGCCCGCCTCCTCGGGGGTTGCACCCCAGCGCAGTTGAAGGCGCCGGAACGCAAACCAGCAGGCCGGAATACAGATAAGTGCTCCGGCGGCAGGAAGTCGGCGCAGGTTTCGTTGATCCGTCATTGGCCGAGTGTCCCACCCTGGGGCTGCCTTTGGGGTGGGCCGAAAGCCCTGTTCAGCCATCCCAGGGCCAGGGTGTGGGCGCCCCATGTACAACCGCCGCGCTCAGGCTGCGAGCCGCCGTCGTGGCTGGTTCACGGTCCACAAGGACCAGGTGTCAGGGCACCAGGAGGACCTTGCCCGTGGTCTTCCGGCCCTCCAGGTCGCGGTGCGCCTGGGCTGCCTGGCTCAACGGGTAGCGCGCGCCGATCCGGACCTTCAGGCTCCCGTCGGCGGCGGCGGCAAAGACCTCGTTGGAGCGCCAGCGCCGTTCCGCGGCGTCGCGCAGGTAGTGGCCCATGGTGGGCCGGGTGAGGAACAGGGAGCCGCCGGCGTTCAGGCGCTGCGGGTCGAACGGCGGAACAGGGCCGGACGCGGCGCCGAACAGCACCAGCATTCCCCGGACCCGCAGGGCGGCCAGCGAGCCGTCGAAAGTATCCTTCCCCACGCCGTCGTAGACCACGTCCACGCCCGTGCCGCCCGTGATGTCCCGGACCCGCTCCGCGAAGCCGTCGTACCGCAGCACGTGGTCTGCCCCGGCCTCAAGCGCCAGCTGCTCCTTTTCGTCTGTAGAGACAGTAGTGAGAACCTCCGCGCCCCGGGACTTGAGCAGCTGGATCAGCAGCAGCCCAACCCCGCCCGCTCCGGCATGCAGCAGGACCTTGTGGCCCTGCTCCACCTTGAAAGTTGAGTTCATCAGGTAGTGGGTGGTGATGCCCTGGAGGGGGAGGGCTGCGGCGGTAAAGACGTCCAGGCCTTTGGGCACCGGAAGCGCGGCATCCTCATCCACCAGGGCTTGGTCCGCGTAGCAGTTGATGCCCTCGGCCGTGGCTATCAGGTCACCGACTGAGAAACCGGTAACGCCCTCGCCCACTGCCTCCACGGCGCCCGCGGCTTCCGTGCCGGGGGTGAACGGGTACTGAACTTTGTAGGCCCCGCTGCGCTTGTAAGTGTCGATGAAATTGACGCCCGCCGCCCCGACTTTAAAGAGCACCTGGCCCGGTCCCGGGGCAGGGGTCTGAACCTCTGCGTACTCAAGGACTTCCGGTCCGCCTGCCTGCCGTGCGACGATTGCGTGCGTCATGGCTCTCCTTTCGCCGGTTCCGGCGTTTCCGGCCCCGGCTGCCGAATCCATCCTATGGATACTGCTGACAGGGACGGCAAGTCCCGAAACTATTCCTTGCGGCGACTCGCATGCATAAATATCGATACCAGTGCATAACTATTGCTGTATAGTCGGAGCATGACTATTTCTGTTGCGGTTTCGGGAGCCAGCGGCTACGCCGGGGGAGAGGTCCTTCGCCTTCTCGCCGGACACCCCGGTGTGACCATCGGTGCAATCACAGCCCACAGCAATGCCGGTTCCCGCCTCGGTGAACTCCAGCCGCACCTGCATGGGCTGGCCAGCCGCATCCTCGAAGACACCACCGTGGAGAACCTCTCCGGCCATGATGTCGTCTTCCTGGCGCTGCCGCACGGTGCCTCAGCCGAGATCGCCGCCCAGCTTGCCGAAGGGACAGTCGTCATCGATGCCGGCGCGGACCACCGCCTCGAGGACCCCGCTGCCTGGGAGAAATTCTACGGCTCGCCCCACGCCGGCACCTGGCCCTACGGGCTTCCGGAGCTGCCCGGGCAGCGTGAGGCCCTCAAGGGCGCCAAGCGCATTGCCGTTCCCGGCTGCTACCCAACCTCGGCCCTCCTTGCCCTGACCCCCGGCTTCGCGGCGAACCTGCTGGAGCCGGACGACGTTGTGATCGTTTCCGCCTCCGGCACCTCGGGCGCGGGCAAGGCCGCGAAGGTCAACCTGATCGGCTCCGAAGTCATGGGTTCGATGAGTCCCTACGGCGTGGGTGGCGGACACCGGCATACCCCCGAGATCGAGCAGGGCCTTTCCAACGCGGCCGGGGAGAAGGTCAATGTTTCCTTCACCCCCACCCTTGCTCCCATGAGCCGCGGCATCCTGACCACCGCCACCGCCAAGGTCAAAGCCGGCACCACCGCAGCGCAGCTTCGCCAGGCATGGACCGAAGCGTACGACGACGAGCCGTTCGTCCACGTGCTGTCCGAGGGCCAGTGGCCCGCGACCAAGTCCGTCCAGGGCTCCAACCACGCCGCCATGCAGCTGGCCTTCGACGCGCACACGGGACGGGTCATCGTCACCTGCGTGATCGACAATCTCACCAAGGGCACCGCCGGCGGCGCCGTGCAGTCCATGAACATCGCACTCGGCCTGCCCGAAACCGCCGGCCTCAACCTCCAGGGAGTAGCCCCGTGACCATCACCGCACCCCAGGGATTCCGGGCAGCCGGCGTCACTGCCGGACTCAAGGCCTCCGGCAACCCGGACCTCGCCCTGGTCGTCAATGACGGCCCCTCCAAGGCGGCCGCCGCCGTCTTCACCAGCAACCGCGTGGCAGCAGCCCCCGTGCACTGGTCCCGCCAGGTGGTCTCCGATGGCCGCGTGGATGCCGTCATCCTCAACTCCGGCGGAGCCAACGCCTGCACCGGCCCCACCGGTTTCCAGAACACCCACAGCACGGCCGAGAAAGTGGCCGAGGTCCTGGGCATTTCGGCCACCGACGTCTTTGTCTGCTCCACCGGGCTGATCGGCGAACAGCTGCCCATGGACAAGATCCTGCCGGGCGTTGAGGCCGCCGCTGCAGAACTCAGCACCGACGGCGGCCCGGCTGCGGGCACCGCCATCATGACCACCGACAGCGTGCCAAAGTCGGCCCTCTTCATCGGCACCGACGCCGACGGCCAGGAGTTCAGCATCGGCGGGATCGCCAAGGGCGCCGGCATGCTGGCACCCGGCCTGGCCACCATGCTGGTGGTGCTCACCACGGATGCCATGGTGCAGCCGGAACTTCTCGACGTCGTCCTCCGCGATGCCACGCGCGTCACCTTCGACCGCGCCGACTCCGACGGCTGCATGTCCACCAACGACACTGTGGTCCTCCTGGCTTCCGGCGCCGCCGGTGCCGTTCCCTCCGCCGAAGCATTCAGCGAGGGCCTGACCCAGGTGTGCGCCGAGCTGGCCCGGAAGCTGATCGCCGATGCCGAGGGAGCCAGCCACGACATCGCCATCCGCACCTTCAACGCCGCCAGCGAAGCCGACGCCGAAACGGTCAGCCGCTCGGTGGCCCGCTCCAACCTGTTCAAGGCCGCCATCTTCGGCAAGGACCCCAACTGGGGCCGCGTGCTTTCCGCCGTCGGCACCACGGATGCCGCCTTCGAACCGGACAAGCTCAACGTGGCCATGAACGGCGTCCAGATCTGCCGCAACGGCAGCATCGGGGACGACCGGAGCCTGGTGGACCTGGAGCCGCGCGAGGTGCTGGTGGAGATCGACCTGCAGGCAGGCGACGCCGAAGCCACCATCTGGACCAACGACCTCACCCACGACTACGTGCACGAGAACAGCGCCTACTCCAGCTAGGGGCTCCGCCAGCCATTTGCCCGCCCAAGGCATGAACCGCTGTGGAAAGTGACAACATGAACACCCAGACGCGTGAAACCACCAGCATGTCCGCTGCGCAGGACAAGGCGGCAACCCTGATCGAGGCCCTTCCCTGGATCCAGCGGTTCGCCGGCAGCACCATGGTGGTC